>NZ_FNDK01000001.1 GCF_900099605.1 Alteribacillus persepolensis | reverse complement strand
TGCAGTTTGATTGCTTCTTTGACTTTGATTTCATCGTAGACCGGATTGTAATAGACTTTCCGGCTGCTTTTGGCGGTGGTGCAGTCCGCTTTGAATGGGCAACCATTACAGAATTCACATTCTTAGATTTTAACGTCCCAGGTGTATCCGTACTTGTCTGTACGGCGGCGGTAGTGGCGGAACGTGACTTTTCGCTGATTCGGACACCAATGCAGATCGTCTTTCTCATCCCTTTATATTTGGCGGTGGGCAAGTGTTTAAAAATAGAACAGCCGGACAGTCGAACCTTGTCGGAAAATTATCGGCAACGTATAATGAACAAAAGGAGGTAGAAAGGTCTATGACAATAAACGTGTTGTTTGTATGTTTAGGAAACATTTGCCGTTCGCCGATGGCTGAAGCAGTATTTCGGCAAAAAGTCAAAGAGGATGGCTTAGAAGATGTGATTGTGGCTGATTCAGCTGGAACGGGGCATTGGCATATTGGAAAGGCCCCTCACGAAGGAACGCAACAGTTATTAAAAGAAAAGAACATACCCTGTGAAGGATTGAAAGCACGGCTTTTAACAGA
Organism: Alteribacillus persepolensis; assembly: GCF_900099605.1. GTDB lineage: Bacteria > Bacillota > Bacilli > Bacillales > Marinococcaceae > Alteribacillus > Alteribacillus persepolensis. The sequence goes on along the minus strand of NZ_FNDK01000001.1, from coordinate 648,936 downwards.
AGAAGATAATACCCATTTTGCATATATCATTGCAATGGATAAAGCAAATCAACGTGATATAAAGCAGCTGTTTGCAAACACTTCGTCTTCTGCATTTATTGGCAAGCTGCTTGATTTTCACCCAAATTTACGAGGAGAAGATGTGCCAGATCCTTATTTTACTGGGAACTTTAATGAAGTATATGATATGGTCGAAACGAGCTGTGACCATCTCTTACAATGGATCCAAAGAAGAGAAAGCCTATGAATGCAGTAATAGAAGAAATTTTCCGCCAAGCAGAAATTCATGAAGAGATTGGCCAAGTTGAGCCAGTAGCAGGAGGAGATATCAGCGCAGCGTATCTCGTACATACAAAAAAACATGTATATTTTGTTAAACATCACGATGAAGCTCCTCGTGATTTTTTTCGTCAAGAAGCTGCTGGACTCTGTTTTTTAGGAGAAGAACGTCTGTTAAAAGTTCCTGCTGTGTATGGATGGGGAGACACGTGGATTGTGATGGAGGCAGTCCGTGGAAGTGCTGCACCGCAGACAGAAGAAGAATTAGGCCGTGGCATTGCGCAACTGCATGACACGAAAGGAACGTTTTTTGGATTAGAAGAAGATAACTTCATTGGGGAGCTTCCTCAGGTGAATGGATGGGAAGGTTCATGGACCCGGTTTCTTCGTGACAAACGTTTGAAGCCGCAAATAGAGCTGGCTAAATCATTAGGACGTCTGCCGTTAAAACGCGAAAAAAAGGCGTACTCGCTGCTTGATCATTTGCATGATTATATTCCTGACCACCGCCACCCGGTGAAATTGCACGGTGACTTGTGGGGAGGAAATTGGATAAGTGGTGAAAATGGAGTGCCGTGTTTGATTGATCCGGCTGTATTTTATGGAGATCATGAATTTGAATTAGCATTTATGCAATTGTTTGGAGGGTTTACGTCTGCTGTTTTCCACGCGTATGAGGAAATCAAACCAATAGACGCATTGTTTAAGGACCGAAAGCCGCTCTATCAGCTGTATTATTTACTGGTACATTTAAATATGTTTGGTGAAAGTTATGGCGGGGCAGTGGACCGTATTTTAAAAAGGTATGCAAAAACGTGAATAGGCACATTTCCCCTTTTGGTGAATAGCATAGATTAGTATGCTACATTATTCACGTTGGGAAAGAGGGGTTGTGCATGTGCGGGATTACGGGATGGCTGCAGTTTCATAAAAACATGAAAGAAGAGCAGTATGAGATTAATCGAATGGTCAAAACGTTGTATCAGCGCGGACCTGATCAACAAAATACGTATAGCGGCCGCCACATTATTTTGGGGCACACGCGATTAATTGTCATTGACCCAGAAGGCGGCACTCAGCCTATGGTCAAAACGCATAAGCGACATCGCTATGTGCTTGTGTACAATGGAGAACTGTATAATACACAACCATTACGCTCGGAGCTGCAAAGAAGAGGTTATTCGTTTTCTTCTCACTCTGACACAGAGGTTGTTTTAACAGCATACATGGAATGGAAAGAAAGCTGTGTCGAAAAGATGAACGGCATTTTTGCTTTTGCCGTGTGGGATGAAAAAAAGGAAAAGCTGTTTTTGGCCCGAGATCGTTTAGGGGTAAAACCATTGTTTTATACCGAAGCGAAAGATGGTTTTTTATTTGGCTCGGAAATCAAAGCATTACTTGCACACAGAAGCGTTCAGCCTGTCGTAAAAGAAGAAGGTCTGCTCGAGTTATTCAGTCTGGGTCCTTCTCGTACGCCAGGGCACGGCATATATGATGGTATAAAGGAATTAGAGCCTGCTCATGTGATGATGGTCTCAAAAAGAGGTGTGAAAATACGCCGGTATTGGAACGTGGAGAGCGTCCAACATGGCCATACATTAGAAGAAACGGCAGAATCAATACGAGAAAAGCTATATCAAGCAGCCAAGCGGCAGCTTATCTCAGATAAACCCATTAGTACGTTTTTATCAGGTGGATTAGATTCAAGTGCGTTAACGGCTATTGCATCCAAAGAATATGGTGACAATTTGCCCACCTATTCAATTGACTATGAAGGTAATGAACAATACTTCACATCAAATGATTATCAGCCGGATAGTGACCAAGCGTATATTCACAAAATGATACAAGCTTGTCAAACAACGCATCATGATGAACGCATAAAAGTGGAAACATTAGCGGATATGCTAGAAGAAGCAGTGCTGGCCAGAGATTTGCCGGGCATGGCAGATATTGATTCCTCATTGCTATGGTTTTGTAAAAAAATCAAAAAGAAGACGGTGGTTTCATTATCTGGTGAGTGCGCTGACGAGATATTTGGCGGTTATCCTTGGTTTTATAAGACTCATTTATTGCAAAAAGACAGTTTTCCATGGATATTTTCACTCAGCCGGCGCCAGCAGCTTCTGCATGATAAATATCGCAAAAACCTTCATTTAGAAGAGTATGCCAAAAAGCGGTATCAAGAGACGATTGCCAACACCCCGTATGGAAAAAACGATAATGAAACAGAACAGCGTCATAAAGAAATGTTATATCTTAATATGCATTGGTTTATGGCAACCCTTTTAGAACGAAAAGACAGAATGAGTATGCGCGCTAGTTTGGAAGTTCGGGTGCCATTTGCAGACCATGAGCTGGTAGAGTATGTATGGAATGTGCCAGCTGAATGGAAGCGGTGGGGAGGGCAGGAGAAAGGGATTTTGCGAAAAGCTCTAGAAGGAGTGGTGCCAGCAGACGTGCTGTATCGCAAGAAAAACCCATATCCAAAAACACATCATCCAACGTATACACAATTAATGACCGAGCGTATGGAAAACGTATTAGCTCAAAAAGACACCCCGTTATATGACATCCTGGACCGAAATGAATTAAAGAAGCTCGTTGAGTCGAAAGGTGATTCTTTTCAAGTTCCTTGGTTTGGCCAGTTAATGACAGGTCCACAGCTGCTCGCTTATTTATGGCAGGTTCATTACTGGCTGACAGCATACAACGTTCAAATTAGGTAAAAAAGCTGATACAGACGTATAGCAGCCGCAGAATAATCTGGACGAATCTTTATCATTCGTTCAGGTTATTTGTTTATTTTTGCCATTTCTAATATGGCTGCGTCCATATATCCTGTGTTCCGCGGACTTGATGAAGCAGACTTTTGGCTTGTGCTGTTTGTATAAAAGCTCTGCAGAATAACTTTTCTCGGAAGGCAGGAAAATATATATTTTGATTGTCATTTTAAATGTTCCACTTCATGGAAGAAATGCAGAACTGCCAGTAAGAATGTTTAAATACTTACTTTTAAAACAAATCAATGCTGCAGCTGCCTGCATATACATAAAAAAACTGCTGTGATAAAAGCGGTGAGGCTGTTGTCGTTACAGATTGCAAAAAGAGCAGAAACTTTTCCATATCTGCCCTGTCACATTTCTAGACCAATACATATAGTAATCTTGAAAATGCAAAAAGGGGGAAAAACGAATGTCCGGAGGATATGGATACGGAGGCGGTTTTGCGTTAATTGTTGTGCTGTTCATTTTGTTAGTGATCGTTGGAGCAGCTTGGGGTTATGGAGGCTATTAATATTCGTTTAAGGACTGTCGTTACTGGCAGTCCTTATTTATGCTGATACAAAAGTTTAACATTTCAGCGCGGATGCATGATTGACGTCGTTCACATTTTGAGGAAATCAGTATAAGTGTAACTAGGCTGTCGCCTGTATGTAAAGGCTTGGCACTAACCTGGTTTTCTTTCTTTATTTCTACGTTTTAGGTTTGTGCGCGTCTTGTCTAACACAGCTGCTTTGTATTCAACCAACGATGGAACAATATTTGGTTTTAACCCAGCCATTTTTTATATCAGCTGTTTTTTTAGTTTTGATCAAACGGCAAGGAAAATGGTTAACACCACATCCGCACGTGTGTGAAAATAAAAGAGGAGGTCAAATGCAAATAAAGGGGGACGGATTACTAGTCATGACAAAAAGGAAAGCTATAAGGAATATTATATTTGTGTTAGTTATCACAGGCGCTTTACATATTTTTTTAGAAGCTGCCCGCTACATACAAGTATATGAGCTCACTCCTCTGGATAAACGAGTAAGAGACTATTCGCTTACAGTGCAGACAGGTTTTTTAACATCTCTTTTTTCTTTTGTGACGTCTTTAGCATCTGTTCCATTCACAACCATATTAACAGCTGTTATAAGCATGGTGTTTTTTGCTTTTCGCAAGATACGGGAAGGCCTGTTCTTAATTGTCTCCGTCAGCGGAGGAGGACTTTGCAATTACTTGCTGAAAGCATTTTATGAAAGAGAACGGCCTGCCTCCAATCAGTTAATTGAGGTATCGGGATTTAGTTTCCCAAGTGGACATGCGATGAATGCAGTAACATTGTATGGTATGACCGCTGTCTTGTTGTCCCATATGATCAGAGCGCTTTCGCTAAAAGTGGTCACTGCGTTGTTTTTTGGACTAGTGATTGCTGGTATTGGTGTAAGCAGAGTGTATTTAGGTGTTCACTATGCCAGCGATGTGCTCAGCGGATATATGATTGGTGTTGTTTGGGTGTTATTGGTGCTTTGGGGGTATCGGTATATGTTTGTAAAACAAAAATGTACAAATTAGTTGAGAGGAAAGAGTAATGTATATTACGATATCCACGTGTTTGAAAACGACTGTTTTCGGCAATATATGAAGAAGAGGTGAAACAAATGCTAAAAAAGCTATTTGGTAATAAACAAGAACATAAAGAAGTGAACGTTCTCACGCCGGCTACCGGGAAATATGTTGATTTACGCGATGTGCCTGATCCAACGTTTTCAGAGAAAATGATGGGAGATGGCTTTGCTGTCGAACCTTCGGAAGGGAAAATTGTTTCGCCCGTACAAGGAAAAGTGGTACAAGTTTTTCCGACAAAACATGCTGTTGGCATTAAATCTGAGGAAGGTTTAGATATTTTGGTTCACATTGGTTTAGAAACCGTATCAATGAACGGAGAAGGGTTTACAGAGCACGTGAAAGAAGGAGATAAAGTAAATCAAGGAGACGTGCTTATCGAGTTTTCTTTAGAAGATGTTAAAAGTCAAGCAAAAAGCACCGTTACTCCGGTCGTTTTCACAGAAGGCGATCAAATTGAGAACATCACTAACAAAGAGGTGCAAGACGTAACAGCTGGCGAAACAGAAATGTGTACCGTTACAGTTGTCTCTAAAAAATAGCCACCACACAGGAGCTGCAAGTGTTTTTGAAATAGGGCAAACACTTGCAGCTTTTTTCTTCACAAAACGAGCAGTTTTCATTACAATATGAATGATGAACAGCTGATTTACGAATGGTGGAGAGACGGCATGATTATAAAAAAAGTCTTAAATCATAATGCGGCAATTGTCATGGATAATCAAGAAGAAAAAGTGGCAATTGGTCCTGGTGTGGCTTTTCAAAAAAAGAAAAATGACGTGATTAATATCGAAAAGGTGGAAAAGCTTTTTGGAGATAAGCAGAGCGGCTCCTCGTTTGCTGAATTGCTGACGGTAACTGATGAAGAAGACACACATTTTGTGCAAGAATTGATGTCATGGCTTGCGTCTGATCATAATAAACAGTTTGATGATGCTTCCTATGCGCTGTTTTTTGATCATGTTGTGCATGCAATGACGCGATTGAAACAGGGAAAGAGAATTCAAAATCATTTATTGCATGAAATCCGTACACTTTATCCGGAAGTATACGAGCTTGCACAAAAAGCCGCCGAAAAAATCGAAACATTTATCGATAAAGATGTTCCAGCCGAAGAAGTAGGGTTTTTGGCGATACATTTGTATGCTTGTGCCGAAATCGATGTCGATCCACAAGCAATCAAAGATGAAACCGAAGCTGTAAAGCATCTTGTTCAAACAATGGAAGAAAAACTGCAAACTGAGTTTCAAAAACAATCCATGGCCTATGAAGGGCTTATTCAACATGTGCGTGTTAGCATACGCGCAGCGATGAGAAAAGAAAGCCTCCGTAAACCTCCAAGCGATCTTGTTGCTTTGTTTGAAGACAACTACCCGGATACTCTAGATGTGATTAGAACTGCTTTAGCCGATGTAAAAAAGCGTTATCATGTATTGATACCAAAAAGCGAATCCATTTATATAGCCATGCACGTGCAACGCCTGATACAATGAGGTATAGAACGAATAGCCGTGTCTATGTACAGTGGTCAAATGTGTTTTCATGTGCTATACTATGTGTCATCATTTTAAACGAACAGAGTAGTATGTTGTGTGATAATAGACAATAAATAATAGAAATTACAGAACGTAAAGTGGGGGAATGGCAGTGGCAGCGCAAGTGAAGTTGTATGATACAACATTACGTGATGGAACACAAGGAGAGGGGATCAGCCTTTCAGTTGATGATAAATTGAAAATCGCCGAAAAGCTAGACCAGATGGGTGTTCATTATATTGAAGGCGGTTGGCCGGGAAGCAACCCAAAAGATATGAATTTTTTTGAACGTGCCAAAGACTTATCGTTGCAGCAAGCTGTCATTACAGCATTTGGAAGTACACGAAGACCTGATTTTAAAGCCGAAAATGACCCTAACTTGCAGCGTATTCTAGACAGCGGTGTAAAGGCAGCGGCAATTTTTGGAAAAACATGGGACTTTCATGTAACAGAAGCACTTCAGACAACACTAGAAGAAAACGTCAACATGATTTATGATTCTGTCTATTTTCTAAAAGAGAACGGAATAGAAGTCATTTTTGATGCAGAACATTTTTTTGACGGCTATAAACATAATGCCAGATATGCCATAGAGACGATTAAAGCGGCGGAAGAAGCCGGAGCTGACTGTGTAGCGTTATGTGATACAAATGGCGGCTCATTGCCTGGTGAAATTGCTTCGATTGTAAAGGAAGTAAAAAAGCATGTTACAATTGAAGTCGGTATTCACTGCCATAATGACGGGGAACTTGGAGTGGCAAATACGCTAGAAGCTGTCAATGCAGGTGCAGTACATATACAAGGTACCATCAATGGTTATGGTGAACGCTGCGGTAATGCCAATCTGATTTCTGTAATTCCTAATTTGCAGTTGAAAATGGGGATACAATGTGTAACAGACAATCAATTAAAACAATTAACAGAAGCGTCCAAATATATTCACGAATTGGCGAACCAAATTCCACCGAACAGTCAGCCATTTACCGGGAAGAGTGCATTTGCGCATAAAGGCGGGATGCATGTTAGTGCTGTGCTGAAACATCCTGAAACCTACGAGCATATTGAGCCTGAACAAATAGGCAATGAACGGCGTGTGCTTGTCTCTGAATTAGCAGGTCAAAGCAACTTGTTATTTAAAGCAGAAGAACTAGGCCTTTCTCTTGATAAGAAAGACCCAGCAGTGAAAGAAACGATCGAAAAAATGAAAGCAATGGAGCACAAAGGATATCAGTATGAGGCAGCAGAAGCGTCGTTTGAGCTGCTGATTCGCAACGGCATGGGAGAAGATCACGACTATTTTCAGCTTGATCATTTCAAAATTATTACGCATAAAGAAAAAGACGGGGATTTTACGACAGAAGCTGTGGTGAAAGTTAATATTCAAGGCCAAAGTGTGATGACAGCGGCAGAAGGGAACGGACCAGTCAATGCATTAGACCATGCTTTGCGTAAAACGATTGGAGAATACTATCCACTTATCCAAGAGATGTATTTGTCGGATTATAAAGTTCGTGTGTTAGATGAAGCGGAGGCTACAGCATCAAAAGTCAGAGTGTTAATTGAGTCTTCGGATGGAAAAGATACATGGAGCACAATCGGGGTATCAGGAAATATCATTGAAGCCAGCTGGCATGCGTTAGTGGACAGCATTCGGTATTATTTTATGAAACAGCAACATCAGCTCAAACGTGCAGAGCCGATAGCTTCTATACCTAATGCAGGTGTAAAAAATCACTAATCAAAAGGGCGGGAAATAAACATGACACAAGAATTTACTCAACCAAACAAGCCAGGCTATTTTGGAGAATTCGGCGGCTCTTTTGTTCCCGAACAATTGCAGTCTGTACTCAAGCGCCTTGAAGACGCATTTTATACGTATAAAGATGATCCTTCTTTTATAGAGGAGTATCAATACTATTTACGAGAATATGTAGGAAGAGAAAATCCACTTACTTATGCGGAACGTTTAACCAAAAAGTTAGGCGGAGCGCGAATTTATTTGAAAAGAGAAGATTTAAATCATACGGGCGCTCACAAAATTAATAATACAGTTGGCCAAATTCTCCTGGCTAAAAAAATGGGAGCACATCGGGTGATTGCTGAAACTGGTGCTGGGCAGCACGGGGTAGCGACGGCGACAGCTTGTGCGATGATGAACATGGAATGTACGATTTACATGGGAGCGGAGGACGTTAGAAGACAGGAGCTGAATGTCTTTCGCATGGAGCTTCTAGGTGCGAAGGTTGTTTCTGTTGCCACTGGCGGCGGACGGCTGAAAGCAGCAGTGGACGAAGCGTTGAATGATTTAGTAAAAAATTATGAATCAACTTTCTATCTTTTAGGTTCTGCGGTTGGGCCGCACCCTTATCCAACAATTGTTCATCACTTTCAATCCGTAATTAGTGAAGAGTCAAAGAGACAGGTGATGGAAAGAGAAGGGCGTCTGCCTGACGCAGTTGTTGCTTGTGTAGGCGGGGGAAGCAATGCGATTGGGGCGTTTTCGGCATACGTCAATGATGAAAGCGTACGTCTAATTGGGGTAGAGCCAGTCGAAGCAGCGACGCTGACTAAAGGAAAACCTGCTGTGTTGCACGGATTTCAAAGTTTGTGTCTGCAGGATGAAGAAGGGAACCCGCTTCCGACTGATTCTATTGCGGCAGGACTTGATTACCCTGGTGTTGGTCCAGAGCATAGTTATTTAAAACAAACCGGTCGAGCGGAATACGTTACCATAACGAAACAGCAAGTGCTGGATGCATTTCAAGAGTTATCGAAAACGGAAGGGATTATACCGGCACTTGAAAGTGCTCATGCAGTGGCACATACAGTGAAATTGGCGCCGGCGTTAGGTGAAAATGATATTATTGTTGTTAATCTTTCTGGACGTGGAGATAAAGACGTAGCCGAAGTCAAAAAGATGCTTGAGTAAGAAAAAGTGCCCACCGCCAGTGTGTGTATAAACTGGTTCGGGCACTTTTTGCTATCCAATCATTTATTCTGTTTGTATCGTCGCAGCCGGATCAACTAATGTCACAACAAGAATAGCCAGCAAAAAACAGTATAGAGCAAAATAGATTAAACGGCCTTTGTTTAAAAAGTTAATCAACCAGACAATACCAATCCACGATGTAATAAAAGAAGCAACAAGAGCAATAATAAGCGGCATTGTTCCTATTGAAGCGAGAGATCCAGTACGTAGGTCATCAAAAGCAAGGACAGATGAACCTAGGATAACAGGAATGGATAGTAAAAATGAAAAGCGGACTGCTGTTGGTCTGTTTAAGCCTGCATATAATGCGGCAATCAATGTGCTGCCTGAACGTGAGATGCCCGGGAGAACCGCCAATGTTTGCGCTAATCCGACAATAACAGCATCGAATACGTTCATTTCTTTTTCGGTTCGGTCTCCAATTTTATGGTAGCGCTCAATTAAAATTAAAAAGAACCCGGTAACAGTAAGAGACGCAGCGATAAAAGCAGGTGTTTTAATTGTTTCTGCCAGCACGTCCTCTAACATAATTCCTAACAATCCGGTAATAATGGTAGCAATGACAATATAAATAGCGAAAAAGAATTCGGGGCGGTCTTCCCGGCGCTTTTGTGTAATATAGCGGAAAAATGCTTGAATCAATTGAATAATATCGCGGCGGAAATACAATACAACGGCAACAATCGATCCTATATGAAGAATAACTTCAAAGGAAAGGCCAGGAAATGAATAGCCGAATAACAGCTGAGCAATAACGATATGTGCGGTACTAGAAATGGGCAGAAATTCAGCAATTCCCTGGACTACTCCAAAGATAAAAGCTTCGACAATACTCATATGTTTTCACTCCTCGTACATAATGACAATCATACTTTTAAATGCCTCTAGTAAGTGTAGCAAAACCGTCAGAGTCTGGAAAGAAAATTTTGTCACACATACGCATGTCTCAAAAAGCGTTCACAAATTATGACAGAAGCTGCTAGGATAAACGCGTACAATGGAAAATAGGCAGTTTTTTTAACGAACGGGAGGTGACTATTCGATGAAACAAAAACATATCACAATCACCGCTGTGTGTATTGCACTCGTTGTGATTGGCTACATTGTTTATTCCAACTTCGCCAGCGAAAATGCGGGCAATGAAGAAGGAGATACAGCAATTGATTTTACTCTGCCTTCATATAATGGAGAAGACCTTACTCTTTCTTCCTATGAAGGAAATGTTGTTATTATGAATATGTGGGCTTCGTGGTGTGAGCCATGCACAGACGAGATTCCTGCTTTAATAGACTTTCATCATGCTTATCGTAATAAAGGTGTGGTCGTGCTTACCATTAACATGAATTCATATGAAACCGATCAAAAAGACGCGAAACAATTTGTAGAGGAGTTCAATATGACACAAACTCCGGCCATGATTGATGAAGAAGGCGACATAGCAGAAATGTATAGTATACAATATTTGCCGACAACATTTATTATTGATAGAGATGGAACCATTGCTAGAAAAGTTGCCGGTGAGGTTGATTTCGAACGTTTGGAAACTATCGTGCAAGACTATTTGTAATCGTCAATAGAGTGCCAGTCATGCCAAAAGAGGTGACAAAACACGTGTATGAAGAGAAAACAGTGCAAGTAAAAAAAATCATCGCAGAAGATGCTTGGATACAAAAATTAGAGACCGATGGAGGAGCGCAGCGGGCTGTTTTATACAAATCCTGCAATATGCGGGTCAACGAAACGGAAAAAATTAAAGTCAATACAACGGCAGATAAATTAAAGTTAGGAACAGGCGGATGGGATATTGTTGTTTCTTCCCTTGAAACAGAGGGAAAGCAAGCGGGAGATGGACATATTATGAAAGCGCGCTACACTTCCAGTCAGCATAGCGTGTATGCTGTCGATGACCCTATGCATCCCGATCATTCTATTTTTCAGCGCCCTTTCACACTTCACCGCCGGAGCGTGCTGCTGGCGGAGCTGCACAGTATGCTGCCAGTATTGTTAGGTGCGTTGTTTTTACAAAATGAAAACCAGCAAGTAGGTATTGTATTATCTGATGAAGCAGCTTTGCCAGCTGGTTTAAGCGATCATATGAGAAGGTGGAAAGATGACTCCAGAGTACACGTTGTGACGACTGGACAAGCGTTTGGCGGCACCGAGGAAGCTGTAACAATTCCGAATGCTTTGCAGTGGCTCGTCTTAAAAAAGGATGTCGATGTGCTCATTATTTCGATGGGGCACGGAACCGTTGGCACGAATACACCTTATGGGTTTAGCGGAATGGCACTGGCAAGCTGGGCAAATACAGTAGGTGCTCTAGAAGGAGAACCTGTGTGGATACCAAGAATTTCGTTTCATGAACGAAGACAGCGCCACCAAGGGCTCAGCCATCACACGATTACCCCTTTACAGCGTTTCACATACGCTCCATCTACTCTTGTACTGCCATTGTTACACCCGCAATATATGGAAAAACTGCACTGTCAAACCATGCCGCTTCAATGTTTGAATCATTTCCACATGGTTTCACTAGATGTAGAGGCACTGACAGCACTGTGGCTGCAACGGTATAAAACAGAAAAACACGTAATCCGCACGATGGGGATGAATGTTGATAAAAATCTTGAATTTGTGAAAGGGATTCTTTCCGCTGTGAAATATAGTCAAACAGACACCTGTCAACAGTAATGAAAGATATGGAGGAATCGCGATGGATTTTACGGAAAAAACAATAAATAAACAATCTTTGTACCAAGGCAAAATCATTGATGTCAATCTTCATGATGTAACACTTCCAAATGGAAAAACGAGTAAGCGTGAAATTGTAAACCATCCAGGCGCTGTGGCTTTAATTTGTGTGACAGAGGAGAAGAAGCTTGTCATGGTAAGACAGTACCGCAAAGCGTTGGAAAAAGAAATTGTTGAAATACCAGCAGGCAAATTAGAAAAAGGAGAAGACCCAGAAGACACGGCAAAAAGAGAGCTCGAAGAAGAAACAGGTTATCAAACAGATTATTTAAAGAAGGTTGCCTCCTTTTATACATCTCCAGGATTTGCTGATGAGTTAGTACATCTTTTTGAAACTGGAACGCTGACAGAAGGCAAGGCTGCAACCGATGAAGACGAGTTCGTGGAAGTGATAGAAGCAACAATAGAAGAGGCAGAGAAAATGATAGAAACAGAGGAGATTCATGATGCAAAAACGATGTTTGCTGTGCAGTACATAAAGCAGAAGCTGTCTAGCACACGTTAATGGACAGTTTGTTTGATGGAGTAATAGAACAGCCTCTCTTTTCATAGAGTATAACATGTCCTACTTATGAGGGAGGCAAGTGTGCCATGTTTCAAACGATGTCTTTGCTAATACAGAAACATTGGTTTGAATATCGCTCTTTCTATTGGTTTTCGCTTATTTTATTATTTATGGGAATTGTTTTTGGTGCCGTGATGGTAAACAGTTTATCACTCGGCTTGAAAAATGATCTTTATCACTATTTGCAGCAGTTTCTCACACAATTTCAATCAGGAACAGATATTACGCCTAAGCACATCTTTTTGCAAAGCATCTCTCATCATGCCGGCTATGTTGGTTTAATGTGGGTGCTTGGTTTATCGGTTGCCGGTGTGCCGTTTATTTTGATTTTATTGTTTTTAAAAGGCGTGGTAGCTGGTTTTACGATTGGATTTTTAGTGCAGCAAATGGGAAGCAGCGGTTTTTTTCTAGCGTTTGCCTCCATTTTGCCGCAAAATATTATCGTTATTCCAGCGTATATAATAATGGCTGTCACATCAGTTGGAATTTCATTGAGTATCATTAAACATTTATTTAAACAAACGCGCACAACACCTGTGCCTGCTGTCATATTACGGTCCCTGGTTATATCAGGAGCTATTTTGTTATTGCTTGGCGCAGCAGCGGCCATTGAGGGATTTTTGTCTCCGGTGATGATGAAAAATGTTCTTGAATGGACCACTTGATATTATCAATTTATAATAATTCTAATTTGATTTTTATTATTATTATTATTTGACACTGCTCCCAACTGTCATTATAATAAAAACGTAGCCGCTTATCAGGGGGAGGGTCATGATGGAGCAACGAATTGAACGTATTAAAAAACAACTTCATTCTCAAAGTTACAAACTTACACCCCAGCGGGAAGCGACTGTGAGAGTGTTATTAGAACATGAAGAAGACCATTTAAGCGCAGAAGACGTTTATTTGCTTGTGAAAGAAAAAGCTCCTGAAATTGGATTAGCAACGGTTTATCGAACATTGGAACTTCTGAACGAACTAGAAGTTGTAGATAAAATCAATTTTGGAGACGGCGTTTCTCGGTATGATTTGAGAAAAGAAGGAGCCGATCACTTTCATCATCATCTTGTATGCATCGAGTGTGGTTCGGTAGACGAGATTCAAGAGGATTTATTAGGTGATGTAGAAAAGGTAGTAGAAAAAGACTGGAATTTTAAAATTAAAGACCATCGTTTAACGTTCCATGGAATCTGCCACCGCTGCCAAGAAGAAAGTGGCTCCAATAACAAAGAACATAAAGAATCAAATCAACATGTACGTTAAAACCTTTTCGTTAGAAGAGGTTTTTTTGTTTGGATTCACGTACTGTTTCTATTGCGGTGAAAGAGCAGTAGTGTACATGTGATCATAAGAACATATATCCAAGAAGGAGGAAGATATGCCCGGTAAAAGCAAAAAAGCTGGCAGGTGCATCGTTCATCCGTTATACAGCTGAATACTTCTGCCAGAGAATACCGCTGATGGCGTATATAATCAACCAATTTTGTCATAGATAATGGATAGTTATCATGAATCAAAGGAGCGTTATGCGGTGGAAAAATGGGTAATGTACAGCATAGAAACGATGAAAATATTTATTGTGTTTATCGTGTGCCTTTTCGCATTTTATTATGGTATTCTATGGTTAAGTGACAGTTATGAAGCTGATGAACGTTTGAATCAGCCAGAGAAGAATTTTGAAGAAGTACAGGGTACTCTTCGTTTAGAGGGAACTTAAAAGGGGGAAGGGTTTTGTACAATGACATATCTGACTTCCTGCATTATTGCCAAGTAGAAAAAGGTTTATCAGATAACACTATTCATTCGTACAAGCGGGATTTGTCTCACTATGCTTTTTATTTAGAGGAAAAAGACATAACCGACAGTGCTCAGATTGAGCGGCCGGTCATTATCGACTTTCTCTACTACCTGAAAGAGCAAGGACGCCAGCCGGCAACTATTGCAAGAATGATTTCTTCCATAAGAGCATTTCACCAATTTTTGTTAAGAGAACAGCGGGTCGTAAAAGACCCTTCTGAGCTCATTGAAATGCCAAAAGGGGAAAAAAAGCTTCCTGATGTCCTTTCCATGAAGGAAATCGAAAAACTGTTAACTGCTGCTGATGGCACGACTGCTTTTGCACTTCGAAATAAAGCAATGTTGGAATTAATGTATGCTACCGGTTTAAGAGTAACAGAACTTTGTGAATTAAAAGTTGGAGATATTCATTTGCAAATGGGATTTGTCCATTGTTTAGGAAAAGGTAATAAAGAAAGAATTATCCCGTTAGGAAATATTGCACAAGAAGCGCTGGAGCGATACATACAAAAAGGACGCCCGCAATTATTGAAAAAGAAACAACATGACATTTTGTTTGTGAATCATCATGGCAATCAACTGTCCAGACAAGGATTTTGGAAAATATTAAAGACCGCTTCTGCAAAAGCTAATATTCATAAGAAATTAACTCCTCATACTCTCCGCCATTCATTTGCTACTCACCTGTTGGAAAATGGTGCTGATTTAAGGGCTGTACAAGAAATGTTAGGGCATGCAGATATTTCTACGACACAAATATATACGCACGTGTCTAATCACAAACTAAAAGATGTTTACCTTCAGTTTCATCCAAGAGCGTAACAATACTAAATAATAAAGAGGAAGGTGTTATAACATGCCAGACTATCCGTTTAAGCGTATGTTTATTATTGTCATGGATTCGGTTGGTATCGGCGAAGCCCCTGATGCAGAAGAATACGGTGATAAAGGAGCCGACACATTAGGACACATTGCTGAAGAAATGAATGGATTGACGATGCCAAATATGGAAAAGCTGGGGCTTGGCAACATTAAACGGGCGAAAGGTATACATCCTGCAGAAAGGCCGTCTGCTCATACCGGAGTGATGCAAGAAGCCTCGCACAGTAAAGATACTATGACAGGGCACTGGGAAATCATGGGCCTTCACATTAAAGAGCCTTTCCGTACATTTCCAAATGGATTTCCAGATGAATTAATAACAAAGTTAGAAGAAGCGGCTGGACGCAGCGTGATTGGTAATAAGGTGGCATCTGGTACAGAAATTATTAAAGAGCTTGGGCCGCAACATATGGAAACAGGAGACATCATTGTTTATACATCCGCAGATTCTGTTCTTCAAATTGCTGCTCATGAAGATGTTGTTCCTGTTGAAGAGCTGTATGATATATGTAAGAAAGCACGGGAAATGACATATGAAGCTCCATACATGATAGGCAGAGTGATAGCCCGGCCGTTTATCGGGGAGCCAGGTGCGTTTGAAAGAACAGCAAACCGCCACGATTATGCACTAAAGCCGTTTGGACGCACAGTGATGAATAATATTCAAGATGCTGGCCTTGACAGCATCTCGATTGGGAAGATTAGTGATATTTATGACGGTGAAGGTATTACGGAATCACTAAGAACGAGTTCGAATGATGATGGTATGGATAAAATTGTCCAAACGGCACGCAAACATTTTACAGGGACATGTTTTTTAAATTTAGTTGATTTTGATGCAAAGTTTGGCCACCGAAGAGATCCTATTGGTTATGGCAAAGCATTAGAAGCATTTGATGAAAGGCTGCCTGAATTGCTGCAGGAGTTAACAGATGATGATGCGTTGATTATTACAGCTGATCACGGCAATGACCCGGTTCATCATGGTACTGATCATACAAGAGAGCTGGTGCCTTTGTTCGTTTATACGCCTCGTTATCAACCGGGCAGTGATTTAGGGAAAAGGCAGACATTTGCAGATATTGGTGCGACTGTAGCGGATAATTTTAGTGTGAATCTTCCAGATAACGGAATAAGTTTTTTGAAAGATATTATAAAAGAGGGATGATACGCCGTGACAACAGAACATCTAATCGATGACGCAAAAGAGATGCTAGAAGAAAAAATTAACGAGAAGCCAAAAGCAGGTTTGGTGTTAGGGTCTGGTTTAGGCGTCCTGGCAGAAGATATCGAAGACGCTGTAAAAGTGCGCTATGAAGATATTCCAGGATTTCCTGTATCTACAGTTGAGGGGCATGCAGGCCAGCTTGTTTTCGGACGCCTCCAGGGAGTGCCTGTTGTCAGCATGCAAGGCAGGTTTCATTATTATGAAGGATATACATTACAAGAGGTAACTTTTCCAATTCGAGTGATGAAAGCATTGGGAGTCGATACGTTATTGGTAACTAATGCTGCAGGCAGTGTAAATGAATCATTTGCGCCTGGGCAATTAATGCTTATTAAAGACCATATTAATTTACAGGGAGACAATCCGCTTATCGGAAAAAATGATGAAAGGACAGGGCCGCGTTTTCCTGATATGTCTTCTGCTTATACTCCTGCGTTAATGGAAAAAGCAAGAGAAGCTGCTAAAAAACAAAATATATCTCTTCAAGAAGGCGTATATGCAGCCAATACTGGACCTAATTATGAAACACCTGCAGAGGTGAAGATGATTCGTACGATGGGTGCTGATGCTGTTGGGATGTCAACGGTTCCGGAAGTAGTAACAGCTGTGCATGGCGGCATGAAGGTACTCGGTATTTCCTGTTTGTCTAATATGGCTGCAGGAATTTTGGATCAACCGTTAAGTCATGATGAAGTAATAGAAACAACAAATAAAGTAAAAGAAGACTTTTTAGCGCTTATGAAAGAAATTTTACTTGTCATTGGCAAGGGGGAGGCATAGAAATGGAAAGTATTGGAGTGAAGACAGCAGAAGCAGCTGGATATTTAGAAGAAAAAATAACGGAGAAGCCGCAAATAGGGCTGATTTTAGGATCTGGTTTGGGAGATCTGGCGGAGGAAGTGGAAGGGGCAGTCAAGGTCGAATACAGTGCCATTCCTCATTTTCCTGTTTCGACTGTTGAAGGCCATGCGGGCAGATTAGTTATGGGGAAACTTAAAGGAAAAAGCGTTGTGGCGATGCAAGGCCGTTTTCATTACTACGAAGGGTATTCGATGCAAGAAGTAACATTTCCGGTTCGGGTCATGAAAGAACTTGGTATTGAAACGTTAGTGGTGACAAATGCTTGCGGCAGTCTGACAACATCTTTTCAGCCGGGAGATTTAATGATTATTGACGATCACATTAATATGACGGGCGCTAATCCGTTAATTGGAAAAAATGATGAAAAACTGGGCCCGCGCTTTCCCGATATGAGCCAGGCATACGACAGGACCTTGCAGCAAACGGCGTTGAATGCAGCGAAAACATTAGGATTTTCTTTGCAAAAAGGGGTCTACACTGGTATTTCTGGGCCGTCCTTTTCAAGTGCTGCTGAATTAGTCATGCTGCGTCGTTTAGGAGGAGATGTTGTCGGAATGTCAACCGTTCCGGAAGTTATTACAGCTCGTCACGCTGGTTTAAATGTGCTTGGTATCTCTTGCATTACAGATATGGCAGTTGGTGAGGAGATAGAAGGAATTTCACACGAAGAAGTGATGGAAACGGCCAGCAAAACAAAGCCGCGTTTTATGGCACTCGTTAAACAAATTTTAGAAACAATGGAATGATAGCGGAGAAAGCACTGCTGAACGTGACAGCAGTGCTTGTTTGCCCTGTTTTCTTACGTCATGAATAGGGGTGCACAGCAAAAATTGGAAAGGAGCATACGCCCGCATGAGAATGGTAGATATTATCGCCAAAAAACGAGACGGACACATTCTCTCAAAAGAAGAAATTCAATGGTTTGTGGAAGGTTATACAAACGATGATATTCCCGATTATCAAGCTTCTGCCTTTGCGATGGCATTATATTTTCAAGGCATGACACAAGAGGAAGCTGCAGCATTGACATTTGCAATGGCTGCTTCAGGCGATCAGCTGGATTTATCGAAAGTAGAAGGAGTGAAGGTGGACAAGCACTCTACGGGTGGCGTAGGTGATAAAACGACATTGATTTTAGGCCCTTTAGTGGCGTCTATTGGTGTCCCGGTAGCTAAGATGTCTGGACGAGGACTCGGTCATACGGGAGGAACGATTGATAAATTGGAATCGTTTCAAGGTTTAAAAACCGAACTGTCACAGCAAGAATTTATTCGGTTAGTCAACGAAAATAAAATTGCTGTGGCTGGTCAAAGCGGCAATCTCACTCCTGCTGATAAAAAATTGTATGCATTGCGCGATGTTACTGCAACGGTAGATTCTATTCCTCTTATCGCCAGTTCTGTGATGAGTAAAAAAATTGCTGCGGGAGCAGATGCGATTGTCTTAGACGTAAAAGCAGGTTCTGGTGCTTTTATGGACAATGTACAAGATGCAAAGAAGTTAGCTGAGGCTATGGTGAGGATAGGAAACTCACTTGACCGAAAGACGATGGCGATTATTTCTAATATGGATGAGCCTCTCGGCCGTTATGTAGGGAATGCCTTGGAAGTGAAAGAGGCGGTGGAAACGTTAAAAGGAAATGGACCGAAAGACCTGCATGAATTAAGTGTAACGCTGGCCGCGCACATGGCTGTATCAGCCGGAAAGGCAGCAAACGAAAAGGAAGCAGGACGAATGCTTGAAAAAGTGATTGCTGATGGCAGCGCGGTTCAAAAAATGAAACAATTTGTACAAAGCCAAGGCGGCGACGCAAGCGCAGTAGATCATCCCGAAATGCTCCAAACAGCAGCGGTAAAGCAGGACGTGACAGCAGACAAAGCAGGATACGTCCAAGCAATTCATGCAGCTGATATTGGAAAGGCGGCGATGATGTTAGGAGCAGGCCGGACGACAAAAGAAGACGTCATTGATCATACAGCGGGCATAGAGCTCCACAAAAAAGTCGGCAGCCATGTGGAAAAAAATGAAACCATTGCCACGCTGTACACGAGTAATAAGGAAACAGCAGCAGTAGAACAGATGGTACAAAACGCCTACACTATTGGAGAAAATTCGATAACGGCACCAACGTTGATTTATGATACTATTCGATAGAAAACGTTCAATCATTATATCCCAAAAAGCCCGGCCACGGCCGGGTTTTTTGTTTGTCACCTGTTACAAATGGACGTTATGTACTTAACGATATAGTTATCGGTGCGACAAGCGGCAGTACCTGTGGGAAAAGCATGAACCAGTAAACAAGCGAGGCATACAGCTTATTACATCTCAAAAAAAGTTGCTGTGACAAACATTTTTCAAAGGGACCGCTGGCAAAACAACAACAGCATGTCATAGAACACTTATGGTTAGAGACGTGTACATAGTTCTGTTAAGCATATACAAAAAACGCTAAAGGGTCAGTAATAAAGCTGAATGTCTCTAGAACTTTTGGACATTTATATTTTCTATGAGTGAGTGTATCAGAAAAATTATGATATTCCCGTTACCCCTTGATGATCAGCCAAGTTTTTTTAGTGAGAGAACACGGTTAGAAAATAATGGTATATACAAAGAAAATAATGGAAAAAATATAATTATCATCATGGGAGGTGTCTGGTATTGGTAAATATGACAGCGGGAATAAAAACCAGTTTAATTTGGGCAATGTCGCTGATTCTATTGATACATGTACAGTCTGTGTCTGCGAACGAACAGAAAGAGGAAACTGATGTCGGTGAAGAGGCAAAGTCAGCAATTATTATGGAAATGGACACAGGAGAGGTATTATACAAAAAAAATGAAAATGAGAAACTGCCTCCAGCGAGTATGACCAAAATCATGACGATGCTTCTTGTCATGGAGGCGTTAGAACGAGAAGACATTACATTAGATGAGCAGGTAACAGCGAGTGAGCATGCCGCGTCGATGGGCGGTTCGCAAATCTTTTTAGAAGAAGGCGAACAAATGACCGTTCATGAGCTGCTGAAAGGTGTTGCGGTGGCTTCTGGAAATGATGCGTCCGTGGCACTTGCTGAACACATATCCGGATCAGAAGAAAAGTTTATTAAGCAAATGAACGAGAAAGCAAAAGAATTGGAACTGAAACACACCCACTTCTCCAATACGACGGGGTTGTCTACTGATAATCATTATACAACAGCGAAGGACTTGGCGGTTATCAGCCAAGCATTGCTGGAACACGAAAAAGTCTTAGAATATACGAGCATTTACGAGGATTATTTGCGTCAAGGTACAGATAATGAATTTTGGCTCGTTAACACCAATCGTTTAGTCAAACATTATAAGGGAGTAGATGGTTTAAAAACAGGGTATACCTCTGAAGCGAAATACAATTTAACTGCTACTGCCAAGCGAGATGGTATGCGGGTGATTACAGTCGTGATGGGAGCAGAAACACCAAAAGAAAGAAATCGAATCACCACGAAAATGCTGGATTATAGCTTTTCTCATTACAATAAACACGTATTAGCCAAAAAAGGTGATCAGCTGGCAATGCTTCCTGTAGAAAAGGGGAAAAACAATGATGCAGCGGTTACGATTGATAAAGATGCAGCAGTGGTGCTGCCAAAAGGACAAGACATCAAAAATATTGAGCAACGGCCAAAGACCATGGAGAAGATCACAGCTCCTGCCGACAAAGGAACAAAAGCAGGTGTAATGGAATTTTATGATGGAGATAGGAAGCTGGCTGAAATAGAACTTGTGTTAGCAGAAGATGCCCCATCCGCCAGCTGGTATGTGTTGTTTAAACGAACACTGTCTCGCTTAACCGGCCAGTTGTCGTAAACATGCCAGCTGTAGCAAAATCATGCTTCTTTTACCGAATGAACACTAGTTTTGTCATCCGTAAAGGAAAATAATAAAACAGAGCGAATCTTTCATTAACCAATCGATAACTACTGTTGAGGGGGGAAGTTACGATGAGTTTAGTGGTGAATCTTGAACAAATTGATGAGGTGTTATGTATACGGTTGAAAGGAGAGCTTGATCATCACTCCGCTAGACAGCTGCGCAGCCAAGTGGATAATCATTTAGAAAGTCATCATGCGCAGCATATTGTATTAAATTTAGAAGAGCTTGTGTTTATGGACAGTTCAGGGATTGGAGTTATCTTAGGACGGTATAAACAAGTGAGCAAAATGGGAGGAGAAATGGTCGTGTGTTCCATATCCACACCAGTCAAGCGTTTATTTGAGCTGTCGGGTCTGTTTAAGATTTTGCGTTTGGAAAGCCAAGAGGCCGATGCATTACGAAAACTGGGGGTGGCGTAATCATGAAAAATGAGATGAAATTGGAATTCTCCGCGGTGAGTGAGAATGAATCATTTGCAAGAGTGAGTGTTGGAGCCTTTGCCGCGCAGGTTGACCCAAACATGGATGAGTTGACAGAGCTGAAAACTGTAGTATCCGAAGCAGTGACTAATTCGATTATACACGGATATAACGAAAATCCGAATGGGACCATTACCATTATGGTGAAACTGGATGCAGAAATGATTGAGTTAACCGTAAAAGATAATGGTATTGGAATGGAAGATATCGATAAAGCCAAAGAGCCATTGTATACGTCAAAACCGGAATTAGAACGTTCTGGCATGGGTTTTACGATTATGGAAAACTTTATGGACGAAGTAGAAGTCATTTCAAATCCTGGTACAGGCACAACGGTGTACTTAAAAAAACGTCTTGCTAAAAGCAGATCACTTTGTAATTAAGGAGAGTCTGTATGGATGTAAAATTAAAAAAGCACCAGCCTCTTCAAGATGACAAAGTACGTGAACTTATTAAAAAAAGCCAGCAAGGAGATGAGCTGGCTAGAGAAGAGATCGTTCACAGCAACACCAGGCTGGTCTGGTCGGTGGTACAACGGTTTATTAATCGTGGGTATGAAGCCGAAGATCTGTTTCAAATCGGCGTTATCGGTTTAATTAAGTCCGTCGACAAATTTGATTTATCATATGATGTGAAGTTTTCTACGTACGCCGTTCCCATGATTATCGGAGAAATCCAGCGTTTTATCCGTGACGACGGTACGGTAAAAGTTAGTCGTTCGTTAAAAGAATTAAACAATAAAGTACGTAAAGTAAAAGAGGACTTAACAAAATCATTAGGAAGAGTTCCGGCTCTGCAAGAAATTGCTGAAGCAATGGATCTGCCGGTGGAAGAAATTGTGTTTGCCACAGAAGCAACGCGCAGTTTGTCTTCCCTGCATGAAACGGTTTATGAAAATGATGGCGATCCAATTACGCTAATGGACCAAATCGCTGACCAAGGAGATACGAAGTGGTTTGATCAAATCGCTTTAAAAGAAGTGGTCGAACAGCTCGAGGAACGAGAACGTTTGATTGTGTATTTACGATACTACAAAGATAAAACACAATCAGAAGTGGCAAAAAGGCTGGGAATATCACAAGTCCAAGTCTCCCGGCTCGAAAAGCGGATTCTGCATAAGATGAAAAGCCAGCTGTCTGAATAGACAGCTGGCTTTTTGTGCGTTCATCTTTCCTGCTCAGCAAGGTGAAGTATGATTCCTTTCATTTCGTTCATACTAAACGAAAGAGGAGGGTCACACGATGCCTCAAAAAATATATATGCAGTTATATGCTGGAATCACGGCTCAAGAAGGTCAGGATATATACTTAAAAGATGTTGCCCGGCTTGAGGGAGAAGAGAATGAATTAGCATCGTTGATGAACTTGCGCCTTTATCGTCTCAGCCGGAAAGATAAAACCCATGTTGTTTTAGATTTATTAACAATCTTAAGAGAAATTCATACAGAATATCCGGATATAGACCTTGTCGTTATTGGACCCGAGCAAACGGTTGTTGAAATAGAAATAAAAAAGAAAGTAATATCTCCACTTATGCTGGTATTTGTGTGGTTTTTGCTGTTTATTGGGGCAGCACTTGCTATTATGAACTTTCACGAGGATGTCAGCATGCTGCAAGTACACCAAAAATTATACGCGCTTATTACCGGTACAGAGCTTGAACAGCCCCTGCTTTTGCAAATACCGTATTCGATTGGTCTTGGTCTTGGAATGATATTATTTTTTAACCATGTGTTCAAAAAGAGAATTAATGAAGAGCCCAGCCCGCTTGAAATTGAGATGTTTCACTACCAGAAAGACATTGAAAAGTACATCAGTGATACAGAATCCGACCGGAGTTCAAAGTCTTGGCAGTCGAAGCATTATTCGCAGTCTTCATCGGACTAAGCGGGGGACTGGCTGTTGGAAGCGGGTTTGTGGCTTTTATTTCTGTTTTAGGTATCATACCTCGATTGGTGCAGCTGACAAGAACAGATAAAGCAATTCAAGCATATGAGACAGCAGTCATTACTGGTGCTGTCATCGGTTCAATTGCTACGCTGCATGACATCAAAGGAGCGTTTCCAGAAATATTCACCATTCCAGTAGGCCTGTTTGCGGGAATGTTTGTCGGAATGCTGGCAGCAGCTTTAACGGAAGTGCTCAATGTATTCCCTATATTGGCACGACGGATAGGGATGGAGAAAAACATTATGGTACTTGTGATGGCAATTGTTGCTGGTAAGATTTTAGGTTCGCTGTTTCATTGGATCTTTTTTGTCACGTACTGAGCGCAAAAGAAAACAATGTATGGATTGGAGATTTGGTATATGATTCGACGTATGAAATGGAGACTCCGAAGTCTTCAACCTAATCATCACAAAAATAACCAAGCCGAAGGTCAAGGTGAAACACCGATTTCAAAGGATATTGAACTTAATGAAAAAATTTTAAAAGAGCGGCTTGGTATTGGAACAAGCTTTGATGTTGGTGTTAGAAAGCTGGATATTTTAGGAAAAGAGATTCAAATATATTTTGTCACCGGCCTTTGTGATATTGAATACATCATTGAAATTTTAAAAGAGCTCATGGATTTGGAAGCAAGACGCAGGAGAACCGATAATGTCAAAGAAGCGATTGAAAATCATCTAACTCATGTGCAGGTCGAATACAAAGAAACATTAGAAGATTGTATCGTCGAAATGTTATCGGGGCTTATATTTATTTTAGTAGAGGATGAAGACGAAGCATTTGTTATCGATGTGCGCAACTATCCGGGACGAGGGCCAGAAGAGCCGGATAATGAAAAAGTGATTCGCGGGGCAAGGGATGGGTATACAGAAAACATTATTGAAAATACAGGGCTGACGAGAAGGAGAATTAGAGATGAGCGGCTGCGTCATGAAATTATGCGTGTAGGCGTCCGCTCAAAAACGGACATTTGTATAGCTTATATTGACGGAATTGCCGATCCCAAGTTGGTCGATATTATAAAAAAAGAACTTGAAAACATTGAAGTGGATGGTCTGCCGATGGCGGAAAAAGTAGTGGAAGAATATATGGTTAATCAAGGGGGCAACCCATTTCCGCTCGTTCGGTACACCGAGCGTCCGGATGTCGCCGCCGTCCATTTGTTTGAAGGACACGTTGTAGTTATGGTGGATGCATCACCGAGTGTGATTATTACTCCAACGACGTTGTTTCACCATGTTCAACATGCAGAAGAATACCGGCAGGCTCCGTTTATTGGGACATTTGTCAAGTGGATTCGTTTTTTTGGGATGTTTGCATCTATCTTTATTCTGCCGTTGTGGCTTCTTATGGTTTTAGAACCAAATTTACTGCCGGATGAGTTAGCATACATCGGACCAAGTGAAGATGCGAATGTGTCAGAGTTTATGCAGATTTTTTTGGCAGATGTCGGTCTTGAATTATTACGAATGGCCGCTATTCATACGCCATCAGCTCTGACAACCGCACTTGGGCTGGTAGCAGCACTGTTGATTGGTGAAATTGCTATTGAAGTAGGATTGTTCACGTCTGAAGTTGTATTGTATGTCGCATTATCTGCCATTGGTTCATATGCTAACCCTAGTTATGAACTAGGCATTGCTTTTAAAATGATACGGTTGTTTTTACTAGTGGTGGTTGTAAGCTTTGGAAGCATTGGATTTGTGATAGCATGTACGGTGATTTTTCTGATGCTTGCCCGTATTCGTTCGCTTAACAAGCCGTACCTGTGGCCGTTCCTGCCTTTTGACGTACGCGAATTATGGCAGATTGCGATTCGGACAACGGTTCCAAATTTACGAAAGCGGCCAGCCATTGTTGATCCGCAGGATACAGTCAAGCAGGTATCAGAGTAAAGTGTTGAACGTGTTGTGTTCAACACTTTTCTTTTCGTGTTTTCCTCCTTTTTATAGAGAAGAAATGATGCTAAAATGTATACATTGATTTGTCGCAGATAAGGAGAGAACATGCCATGTATTTACACGGAACAAGTACAATTAATCAGCTCGGCCACTTGGAAATAGGCGGAGTTGATACAGTAGACATAGCTGGCCGGTTTGGAACACCGGTATATGTATATGATGTTGCATTGATTCGCGAACGCGCCCGCGGCTTTCAGCGAGCATTTGAACAAGCAGATGTAAAGTATCAAGTAGCTTATGCCAGTAAAGCGTTTAGCTGCATTGCGATGGTGCAGCTGGCTGATGAAATGGGGATGAGTTTAGATATAGTATCAAGCGGTGAACTTATGACTGCTAAGAAAGCTGGCTTTCCGATGGAGAGAGTCCATTTTCATGGCAATAATAAAAGCCCTGAGGAAATAGATTTGGCCCTGGATTTTGGCGTCGGATGCTTCGTTTTGGATAATTTTTATGAAGTGTCGCTGCTGCAGGAAAAAACATTGTCCAAAAATCAAAAAGTAGATGCACTAATTCGCACGACACCAGGGGTTGAAGCACATACGCATGAATATATTTCCACTGGCCAGGAAGATTCAAAATTTGGATTCGACTTAGCGAGCGGTCAAGCAGATAAAGTGATAAAAATGCTAAAAGATGATGCTTATATTCAGCTGCGCGGGGTCCACAGCCATATCGGCTCGCAAATTTTTGACACAAACGGCTTTGTACTAACGGTTGAAAAGCTGTTTTCCCAATTCACACGCTGGAAAGAGGAATATGATTTTGTGCCGGAAATTTTAAACGCGGGCGGCGGCTTTGGTATTCGGTATGTGGAAGGTGATGAACCACTTCCTCCTGAACATTACGTGGCCGATTTAGTAAAAGCTGTTAAGAAAGAGGCAGCAAAAGCAGACATGGCTGTGCCTGAGATTTGGATTGAGCCGGGCCGGTCTATTACAGGTGATGCCGGTACGACACTGTACACGGTTGGGTCCACAAAGGACATACCAGGAGTGAGAAGGTATTTATCTGTTGATGGCGGCATGACGGATAATATTCGTCCTGCTTTATATCAGGCGGAATATGAAGGGGTACTTGCCAACCGTGCTAATGAAACAGCTGCTGACACGTTTGCGGTAGCAGGAAAGTGCTGTGAAAGCGGCGATATGTTAATGTGGAAATTACCGCTTCCAGAAGTAGAGCACCGTGATATTTTAGCGGTATTTTGTACAGGTGCGTATGGATATTCGATGGCAAATAATTATAACCGCATTACAAGACCCCCGGTCGTTTTTGTAGAAGACAGCCAAGCAGATCTCGTTGTGAAAGGAGAGTCATTAGAAGATATTACAAAAAATGACCTTCCCTTTCGGTCAAAAGAACGTGTATAATCAAGTTTAAAGACACCTATGCTGGTAACATAGCGGCGAAAGAAATTTTGGAAGAAAAGAGTGTGAGAGTAGAATGAGCAAACGTGGTTACATTCAAATGGAAAATGGAGATAAAATAGAAATGGAATTTTATCCGAATGAGGCCCCGAACACAGTGGCCAATTTTGAAAAACTGGCAAATGACAGGTTTTATGATGGAGTGATTTTCCACCGCGTGATTCCCGGCTTTGTTGCTCAAGGGGGAGACCCAACAGGAACAGGAACGGGTGGAGCTGGTTATACCATTAAATGTGAAACAGAAGGTAATCCGCATAAACATGAAGCAGGTTCATTATCGATGGCTCATGCCGGAAAGGATACGGGTTCTTCCCAGTTCTTTATTGTGCATGAACCGCAGCCTCATTTAGACGGTGTTCATACTGTTTTTGGGAAAGTAACGAGCGGTATGGAAGAAGTATTAAATATCAAGCCAAATGATACGATGAAGGAAGTAAGAGTGTTTGACGAATAACATTGTGTCTTTAGCATGGACAACCTGACCTAATTTTTATTAGGTCAGGTTTTTAGCATGAACAGGAAGGCTGGTCTAAGTAATGTGTTATGGTGCAGGTGTTTCCAAATAAATCGGTATGCAAACAACAGCGGCGACGCACATTTCTTCAGGCATTTTTCTAAAATTTGTTCAACCTCCCCCGGCAGAACACCTTCTCTGGAACGATTAATATGATGGGCTGGGGTGTTGACGTTTTATGAATTGGCAGCTGTATCAGACGTTGATACTGAAACCTTTGCTAAAGCATCGATAGATTGACAAGCATGTGTTTAAATACAGATAATTAACATCTAAAAAAACAGAATATACAGAGTAGTAATAGTTTTTGCTTGCAAGTTAAGAAATAATATGAACAAATTGATTTTTGTGTGCAGTTATTCTTTCGGAAGGTGGTGGCTATGGAAGAAAAGGTCGGACATTGCTGTGATTGTCATAAAGAGATTTTTTGTTTAAATGGCTTTTTACATGGTGTGGTAGACGATCATAAAAACCTGTATTGCTTTGATTGTGCTGAACGAAAAAAGCCATAACGAACATGGGAGTTGACGATTTATGTAGAAAAGGATAAAATCAGTTTATACGATAGAATATTTATATAATGATGATAAAAAAACGGTGCCTTCGGGGTCGGGTGAAAGTCCCAACCGGCGGTGATAAAGCAAGAAGCAGCTTTTCAGTCCGTGACCCGTATCGGTTTTTCCTTTACGGTGGATCCGGTGCAATTCCGGAGCCGACAGTGACAGTCTGGATGG
Source organism: Alteribacillus persepolensis (assembly GCF_900099605.1). GTDB lineage: Bacteria > Bacillota > Bacilli > Bacillales > Marinococcaceae > Alteribacillus > Alteribacillus persepolensis. The sequence continues at coordinate 620,676 of NZ_FNDK01000001.1, read as the reverse complement.
GAGAAGGACAGCCGTGTTCAAGCTTAGTCATACAAAAGCCTAGGGACACGTGTATCTTTTTACGTGTCGGTAGCATAAAAGTAGATGGCAATCCTTTCACATGTAAAGGTTTATTTGAGCACGTATGTTGACCCTGAAGAAACCTTGTTTTCTTGAGGGTTTTTATTATGGACAGACAAGAAAATTCTTCTAATATATGTATCGTTGCTGGAAGAAAAGAGGCGTTTTGCTGATGATAGATAAAGAACATATGCGATTGGCTCTGCAGATGGCTCGACAAACCAAAGGCCAAACATCCCCTAACCCTGTTGTTGGAGCAGTTGTTGTAAAAAACGGAAGAGTTTGCGGATTTGGAGCGCACTTAAGAGCAGGTGAAGAGCATGCGGAAGTTCACGCTTTAAACATGGCTGGAGATGAAGCAGACGGAGCAACCATTTATGTCACACTAGAGCCGTGCAGCCACTACGGAAAAACCCCTCCTTGTGCTGATTTGATTATTGAAAAAAACATTAAACGAGCTGTTATTGCAACAGAAGATCCTAATCCTGAAGTGGCAGGGACCGGCATTCAAAAACTAAAAGACGCAGGTATAGAGGTGAGCGTAGGGATAGAGCGGGAAGCTGCTAATTGGTTAAATCGGTATTTTTTTCACTATATCCGAACGAACATCCCGTATGTCACCTTAAAAACAGCAGCATCTTTGGATGGCAAAACAGCGACCAAAACGGGCGAAAGCAAATGGATTACTGGAGAGCAGGCACGCGATGACGGCCACATTCTGCGTCATGAACATGATGCGATATTAGTTGGTGTGAATACTGTCCTAGAAGATGATCCTTCGCTGACAGCAAGAGCTTATAATGGAGGCATTCATCCGGTGCGAATTATTTTAGATCACCATTTAAAAACGCCTGTTCATGCTAATATGTTACGTGACAAAAAAGCACCGGTTTGGATTATCTGTTCGCCGGAAGCAGAAAGTTCTAGACGAAAGCAGTTAGAACAAGCAGGAGCCAAGCTGTTCCCGGTTTCTGCCGCTATTGATATACATGAAGTACTGCAGCTGTTAGGCAGCTTGAAGATTCAATCACTGTATGTAGAAGGCGGAGCTTCTGTTCATGGAAGTTTTTTAGAAGCTGGTGCTTTTCAGGAAGTTGTTAGTTATCTTGCGCCAAAATTGATTGGCGGGCATTCTGCTCCTTCTGTTATTGCAGGAAACGGCATCCGGGCTATGTCCGATGTCAGTGAACTGGAGATAGTCACATTAGAGCAGTTAGGTTCAGATATTAAAATCGTTGCGGTGCCAAAGAAATAGGAGTGAGGCAATTGTTTACAGGCATTATTGAAGAAAAAGCTGTTATCGAAAAAATGGAACAAACAAATAATGCAATGGTATTGACGATTCAGGCAAATACTATTATGAAAGACATCCATCTTGGGGATAGCATCTCTGTAAATGGCGTGTGTTTAACCGTTACTTCCATCGATGGTCATTGTTTTACGGTGGATGTCATGCCGGAGACGATGAAAGATACGAGTTTACGAATGTTAAAACAAGGCGCAGCGGTAAATGTTGAACGGGCGATGCCTGCTGACGGCCGGTTTGGCGGCCATTTTGTTTCAGGGCATGTTGATGCAACCGGGACCATTCGCACGATTACTCCCGTTGAAAATGCTTATTACATCACGATTGAATTGCCAAAAAATATTATGCCTTATATGATGGTGAAAGGCTCTGTAACAGTTGATGGAATCAGCTTGACTGTGTTTGGCGCAGATGCAGAGAACAATCTTTTGACAATTTCTATTATTCCGCACACATGGCAGGAAACAGTGTTGAGTGATAAGCATGCAGGTGATCCTGTAAATATCGAAACGGACATGTTGATGAAATACACAGAGCATCTGCTGCGGGCGGATAAGAAAAACGAGTCATCCATTACAACATCCACATTAAAAGAAAATGGCTTTATATAAACGGACTAATCGGAAAAGAGGGGTAGAAAATGGCACAGACAGAGCGAATTTTTGATCCAATTGAAGAAGCTATTTATGATTTGATTCAAGGAAAAGTAGTTATTGTGTGCGATGATGAAGACCGCGAAAATGAAGGAGATTTTGTCGCACTTTCTGAAAAAGTAACACCGGAGACAATTAATTTTATGATTACTCACGGACGTGGATTAGTATGTGCGCCGATTCTAGAAGACCGGGCTCAGCAGCTGGAATTGGTTCCGATGGTTGATCATAATACGGATCCGCACGGTACGGCCTTTACAGTTAGTATTGATCACCGCTCGACGACAACGGGAATATCAGCACATGAGCGTGCGGATACGATAAAAGCCATGCTGGATCCCAACAGCAAAAGTCATGATTTTAAACGCCCGGGCCATGTATTCCCTTTAATCGCTAAAAATGGCGGAGTTTTACGCCGTGCTGGACATACAGAGGCTTCGATTGACTTAGCCAGGCTCGCAGGAGCAGAACCGGCAGGAGTCATTTGCGAAATTATTAAAGACAATGGGGAAATGGCACGTGTCCCTGATTTAAGAATGATTGCCGATGAGCATGACTTAAAAATGATTACTATTAAAGATCTTATTCAATATCGCCATAAAAAAGATAAATTAGTCAAACGAGAAGCAGAAATCAAACTGCCGACAGATATTGGTGAATTTAAAGCGATTGGCTATACGTCTGTAGTGGATGACAAAGAAAGTGTTGCCCTTGTGAAAGGACAAATTAACCCCGGTGAGCCAACACTAGTGAGAGTACATTCTGAATGTCTGACAGGCGATGTGTTTGGGTCACACCGCTGCGATTGCGGGCCTCAGCTTCAGGCAGCACTGCAGCAGATTGAAAAAGAAGGCAAAGGCGTCTTATTGTACATGAGGCAGGAAGGACGAGGGATTGGCCTTATTAACAAAATGAAAGCCTATCAGCTTCAAGAAGAAGGTTATGACACAGTAGAAGCAAATGAAAAACTAGGATTTAAGCCGGATTTAAGGGATTACGGGATTGGCGCCCAAGTGCTAAGAGAACTTGGCGTTACAAAAATGCGGTTATTAACAAATAATCCAAGAAAAATTACAGGACTTAAAGGGTATGGCCTGGAAGTGGTAGAGCGTGTTCCATTACAACTTCCATATAACAAAGACAATGAAAAGTACATGCGTACAAAGTATGCCAAATTGGGACATATGCTGCACTTTTAAATATCGTAAAAAATAAAAATATCAACGAAGGAAAGAAAGGAAGACGAATAATGGCAAATGTATTTGAAGGGAATTTAGTTGGGACAGGATTGAAAATCGGTATTGTAGCGGGAAGGTTTAATGAATTTATTACGAGTAAGCTTTTGGGCGGTGCAGAGGATACATTAAAGCGGCATGGCGTTTCTGAAAGTGATGTGGACGTAGCTTGGGTCCCAGGGGCTTTTGAAATTCCATTTGCAGCAAAAAAAATGGCGGAAACAGGTAAATATGATGCCATCATTACATTAGGAACGGTCATAAAAGGTTCCACACCTCATTTTGATTATGTTTGCAGTGAAGTCACGAAAGGTGTTGGAAATTTATCTTTAGAAAAAGGACTTCCGGTTATATTCGGTGTGGTTACGACGAATACTATTGAACAAGCCATTGAAAGAGCGGGGACCAAAGCAGGAAATAAAGGTGCAGAGGCCGCTGCAGCAGCTATTGAAATGGCAAACCTTGATAAAAGCATCAAAAAAGAGTAAACTAATGAAGGTGATATAAACATGACGGTATATACCGTCATGTTTCTTCTTGCCTACGTGTTTACGTTTGTCAATATTTTTGTGTTCAAGCAGGCGTGTAGTCCATGGAAGTAAAATGGGCGAAAGTTGGCGGACAATTTGTATAGAATGTAGATATAATGATTAACAAAAAAAGTAAAATAAAATGTTGCGCACCCTCTTTTCATACCAAAAATTTGAAGTATAATGAGAGAGAATAGCAATTAACAGCAAGTTGCTTAGTGGCAATCAATTCTCTCAGGAGTAAGGGATGATGACTATGTTCATTAAATTTAAATCAGCCTACAAAAAAATTGCCATGGGATTGCTTTCTTACATGCCGGAAGAAAAAGATGTGAAAAAACTGCAAGAAACCATTAAAGTGTATGAGGAAAATGAGAACTGGCAGCTTTATTTATGGAAAGAAGACGATGATATTGTTGGTGTTCTCGGTTTGTCTTTTCCCGATGACCATATGGCTAGGTTAGAACATGTATGTGTCAACCCATCATACCGTGATGAAGGCATAGGGAAAAAGATGGTACGCACGATACAAGAAAAAATAGACAGGGAACTGGTGGGCCGTGAGGAGACCATCGAGTTTCTGGATGTTTGTAAAGAAGGGATAAAAACTAAAAGAGAAGTGAGCGGATAGTTCATTTTCATTCTGCACATCTCGTCTATATAAATGAAAAAGCTGTTCCGACTTTTTAAGTCCGGGACAGCTTTTTTTGTTCGCGCAGCCATTTTTGTTGTATGCGTTCTTCAGTAATATCTGTACGGTCTCGTAAAATATGACGGTGTACAAGGTGATCATTAAACATATCGCTTTCACCCAGCCAGTCAACGTTTTCTTTCTCGCACATTCGAAAACATTGATCTGTCAAAGAAGTATCTGTAATGGGTAAATTCATATCTGTATAGGTTCGTTGCAATAAAATATCAGAAAGTCTTTGGTCCATAAGAAAAAGAAGTTGGTCTGTATCAAGTGCTAACTCTTCTAAGGATGCTGAATATTCTTGAACAATACGGCGGGCGTTGCGAAACGTTTTCTGTGCCCCTCGCCAATTTGCTCGGCGGTGATGATAAAGGCCAACAGCAATCTGAATCAGCCCAACCCAATGTTTATCACGATAACCTGAAGGTTTTTCTTTCCAATGTTCTTCTAGTATTTCGTGACATTCAAAAAAATCTCTATGTCCATGAAATTGTACTAAATACTGAACGTATGCCTCTGGATAATGCATCAAACATCCTACTTTCTTCCTCACCAAGTTCGTTGCAATAACAATTTTTAGTGTAACATATATAGAAAGTAATGTATAATATGGTGTTTGCTGCAATTTGGTTCTGTTTATCAGCTGTTTCCGTGATATTATTGATAGAGAATGTATTTTAGGTTGGAGAAACGGTGGAGATGTATATGAAACGTTACAATGTAAAAATCGACAGTTTTGAAGGACCGCTTGATTTATTGCTGCATTTAATACAGCAAGCAGAAGTCGATATTTATCATATTCCACTAGCAGCGATTACAGATCAATACTTCCAGTATGTACACGCGATGCAGGAGTTAGAATTAGATATCGCCAGCGAATATCTTGTTATGGCAGCCACATTGCTTGAGATTAAAAGCCAAATGCTGCTGCCTAACCATACGGAGGAAGTACTTGAGAGGACCGATGAATGGGAAGAGGAAGACCCTCGTGAAGAATTATTAGACAGGCTTGTGGAGTATAAAAAATATAAAGAGGCTGCATCTCATCTAAAGGAAAAAGAGCAGTCTGCCGGTATGCATTATGCTAAATCACCAACGGCAGTGGATGAGCAGGAAAACGACGACGTGAATGACGTATCGGAAGAGGTGACATTGTATCATATGCTTGAAGCATACCAGCAGTTAAAGAAACGTGTCCACGCTCCTTCGGCTGAAACAACCGTAAAGGCACAGGAAATTTCCATGGAAGAGCGCATGAATGATATTGTAAGCACTTTAAAAAAGCGTGCAGAGCCAGCAAGGTTTGGAGATTTGTTTCCTATACAGGAAAAGCCGTACATTGTGACGACATTTCTTGCTGTATTAGAGCTGGTCAAGCACAATGAAATACGCTGCAAGCAAAAAGAAAACTTTGACGAGATAATGGTTGAATATAAGGGGGATACTGCTTCGTGAAAGAGCAAGAAGCTGCAATAGAGGGCCTTTTATACGTTGCAGGCGACCAAGGAATAACAGTAAAAGAGCTGGCAAACGTGTTAGAGGTGACAGAAGAAGAAGCGATGAACGCACTATACCGCGTGCAAGAAAAATTACACCAATGTCTTGATGGATTAGAGATAAAGCAAACAGGTGATACGTATCAGCTTGTTACTGTATCTGATATTGCTTCTTATATTGAAACATACGCTCATGTTCCGGAAAAAGGGAAATTGTCACAAGCAGCGTTAGAGACGCTGGCTATTATTGCTTATAATCAACCCATCACGCGAATTGAAATTGATGATATCCGCGGGGTGAAATCAGAAAAGTCAGTACAGACGTTAATGAATAAAGCGTTGATTACAGAGTCAGGCAGAGCGCAAAGTATTGGCAGGCCAAAGTTATATCAAACAACGAATCGTTTTTTGGAACACTTTGGGCTGTCCTCGTTAGAAGAGCTGCCAGAATTAAAAGAGAATGATTCTGCATCAACAAAAGAAGCCGATCTATTTTTTGACCGGCTGACGTAATTTGTTCACTCACCGATCAGGAGAAATATTAGGTATAAGAGAGAAAACATTGGCTATCACTAAAAAACTCGGCATCCAGCCGAGTTTTTTTACGGTTTGTCATTATATGTTTGAATATATAGTGGAAATGCCCCGTCCCATTCAGCGTATAACACCCGGTTTATATCAGGGATGTTTCTTGATTGAAGGTGTTGAAGAATTTGTTTTTTGGAGACATTTGCTTCCGTTAAATTGTCTTCCACCCATTCTCCGTCTAAAATAATGGAGAATGGCAGTGCAGGCTCAGCTGGAAGCTCTGGCAGCCATTCTTTATTTTTGGGTGTGGAAGCTGCAGCTGTTTTAAGCACATTAATGGTGCCGTTTGCTTCTAAAATGGCATAGTGGACATCTTGAATACTAAAGACATCACGGTCACGTAATAAATGCTGCAGCTGGTTTAAATCCAGCTTGTTTTTTTTCATGGCTTCATAATCAAGTTGACCTTCTCGAATAACAATGGCAGGCTTGCCTTCAAGCAGGCTTCTTGTCCCTTTTTTCTTTTGGGTGACCTTTTCAATCGTGCTGATGAGTATCGCCCATAAAACGATGGCATACAGTACGTAATGCAAACCAATTTCGTTGTCATATATAGCATTACCGACTAGTTCACCAAGGACTAGTGCGGAAATAAAGTCAAATGGTGTCAGTTGATTGATTTGGGTTTTTCCAAGTATTTTCGTAATAACTAATAAAGCGAAAAAACCAACAATAAGCTCAATTGTTAAATGCAAAAAATTAGTGGACTGCATAGCTGGCCTCCTGTTGTCAGTTATGCTTTTTTTAGTATGGTCTGTTTTTTAAAAAATACCCTTGAGGAAGCTACGCTGTTCTTTGATCCATATTTTTACATATTGTTTTTGTTCATAAAAACGACTGCGGTTTTTCATACTATAAATGCAGTTTGTTATGGAGGGAAAGATATGCGAAAAAATTTTCGTATCATAATTGGTATGAACGTTGTTTTTTTAATATTGCTGGCAGCAGGATGTAATCAGCAGGCGTCGGAGCTTCCGCAACATGTCATAAATGAAGAAACAAATGAAGCGGAAGAATTGTTAAAAGACATGGATCCTATTACATCGGCTGTCGTCATTACAAATGATGATAAAATGTATGCTGCTGCTGAGGTTAAACATATGAATCGTTTTCAACTTGAATCCATTAGAAAACAAGGGTACAACCGGCTGTCGAAACGCTGGCCCGATCATAATATTCACTTTTCAACAGACAAAAAAGCACTAATGGAACTGCAAAAGTTAAACAATGACATGGGAGAGAAGAAGGTTGGAAAAAAAGACCAGGAAAAACGTCTAACTAAAATTGAAGAATTTATGAAAGGATAGCAGGTGGTAGATATGGGTCAATCCAGTCAAGAAGATATCCAAAAAACATATCAGCAGTTTGCTTCAAAAGACGAGCCCAAACGTCCGGTTATCATGAATTGCATTAAAGCTTTTATCATAGGCGGGCTCATTTGTGTGATTGGTCAGGCGATTCAAAACTTTTATTTATATAACTTCGATTTTAATGAACAAACCGCAAGTGATCCTACTGTAGCAACGGTTATTTTGATTGCAGTACTGCTGACGGGGTTTGGGGTGTATGACAAATTTGCGCAGTATGCTGGGGCCGGCACAGCTGTTCCTGTAACTGGATTTGCAAATGCAATGGCCAGTGCAGCAATTGAACATCGAACAGAAGGACCGGTGTTTGGGATTGGCTCGAATATGTTTAAATTAGCAGGCCCGGTCATCGTATTTGGGACAACAGCGGCATTTATCGTCGCACTGGTTAAAACGATTATCATTCAACTAGGAGGGTGAAAATATGCTGCAAGGCAGTCAGTCATGGACTTTTGCTAATTCACCCGTCATTTTATCTACAGGTGTCGTCGGGGGCCCGTTTGAAGCAAAAGGCAATTTAAGCAGAGATTTTGACCATTTGTTTTCTGACCTTTGGATGTCAGAAGCATCATTTGAAAAAGCACAGACGAAACTAATGGAAGAAGCAGCCAATGCATCTCTGGCAAAAATCAATAAAAAACCAGAAGACATGCAATTTGTGTTAGCGGGTGATTTAATCAATCAAATTACCGCAACCAGCTTTGCTTGCCGAACGTTATCGATTCCCTACATTGGCTTATTTGGAGCATGTTCGACATCAATGGAAGGACTAGCGCTGGCTAGTTTTATCGTTGATAATAACGGAGGCAATTACGTGCTGACCGGCACAGCAAGCCATAACGCGGCTGTAGAGAAACAATTTCGCTATCCTACCGAATATGGAGCGCAAAAGCCGCCGACAGCACAGTGGACGGCTACTGCTTCGGGAGCTGCTGTTGTTGGAAAAACAGGAAATGGACCAATGGTGACATCGGCTACCATTGGAAAAGTTGTAGATATGGGATTAAAAGACCCTTTTAATATGGGAGGAGCGATGGCGCCAGCTGCTGCTGACACGATTGAAGCTCATTTTACAGATTTCAATCGAGACCCTTCTTATTATGACTACATTGTGACTGGAGATTTAGGCAGCGTCGGACATCCACTCATGAAAGAATTGCTGCAGCAAAGAGGAGTCCAGGTAACCGATGAGCAATGCATCGACTGCGGGCTGCTTATTTATAATGAAGACCAAAAAGTACAGGCAGGAGCAAGCGGTTCTGGTTGTTCCGCAGCTGTTGTGTACGGACATTTATTAAATCGAATGAAAAAGAAAGAAATCAACAAGATGTTAGTAGTTGCGACCGGAGCCTTGTTAAGTCCATTGTCTTATCAGCAGAAAGAGTCTATTCCATGCATCGCCCATGCAGTTTCAATTGAAAGGGGCGATTGGGAATGATGTACTTTTGGGCGTTTGTTGTTGGAGGGCTGATTTGTGTAATTGGTCAATTATTAATAGATGTAGCGAAACTTCCGCCTGGTCACACGTTAAGTGCACTAGTTGTGGGAGGAGCGGTCTTAGACGGTATTGGCTGGTATGAGCCATTAATTGACTTTGCCGGAGCCGGTGCAACGGTTCCAATCACAAGCTTTGGTAACTCGCTTGTACATGGTGCGATGGCAGAAGCGGAGCAGCACGGCATTGTTGGGATTATTACAGGGATATTTGAAGTAACAAGTGCTGGTATCTCAGCAGCGATCATATTTTCATTTTTAGCAGCACTCATTTTCAAGCCAAAAGGATAATAAAAGCGAATCACGCCGCGTCTTCCTTTGACACATGAGGAAGGCGTTTTATTTTGCAAGTGTGTACGAGCATATTCTTTAACAGGATTCATACAATGTAAACAAGCTTAGAGAAAAGAAATACGTACAAGGAAGCTGGGTGGCGCATGAAAAAACTTATCATTCTTATCGTTTTAAGTATTATCATTATCGCAGGCACTCCTCCTTCAGTGAATGCTGATCACCACCTAAGTGTATCAGGCCGAACGGCAGTTTTACTTGAACAAGACAGCGGGCGGGTATTATTTGGAAAGGAAGAACATGAACCACGAAAGATAGCAAGTATTACAAAAATCATGACCGCCATTTTGGCAGTTGAATCCAGGCAGTTCGAAGAAACAGTAAAAGTTAGCAGCAATGCCGCTGGTGTTGAAGGGTCTTCGCTCTACTTAAAACCCGGTGAGAACATTACGTTAAAAGATTTAACGTATGGCTTAATGATGAGATCTGGAAATGACGCTGCTGTAGCTATTGCTGAACATGTTGGAGGCAGTGTGGATGGATTTGTGTATTTAATGAATGAAAAAGCAGAACAAATTGGCATGGAAAATACGCAATTTACGAACCCTCATGGTTTGGATGACGGAGATTCGCATTATTCAACTGCTTATGATATGGCACTGTTAATGCAGTATGCAATGAAAAATGAACAGTTTCAAGAGATATCACAAACAAAAAAGTATCGCGCCCCGCAAGAAGGGGAAAGATGGGATCGGATTTGGACAAACAAAAACAAGCTGTTAACGTCGATGTACAAACATTGTACAGGAGGAAAAACCGGTTATACTAAAGCAGCTGGAAGAACACTTGTTACTACTGCTGAAAAGGATGGGATGTCACTTGTTGCTGTTACCTTAGATGCGCCATCAGACTGGAACGATCATATCACGATGTATGAATGGGGCTTTTCTAGTTTTCATCAAGAACAGTTAGCAGATAAACGGGAAGAAGTTACGGTGGAAAGTGTTGAAGATGGCACATTTTATTTACCATATACCCTGTATTACCCACTGCAAGAAGAAGAAAAGCAGCAAATAAGAAAAAAAGTCATATTAAATGATCGCTTTTTTCATGGTACCGCTAATGTAACAGCAGCTGGAAAGATAGAGTGGTATATCGGAGATGAACATATTTACAGCATGCCCCTCATGTATGAAAGAGAACAAGCGGCAAAGGAAGGCTTTTTTCATAAGATGGGAGAATTCATACGGACATTGACAGGAGGGTCCGTATAAATGGTCCATGCTATTTGGATAATCATGTTAACAGCCGGTATCATTACGGCGATGTTTAACGGACGCATGGAAGACGTGTCTGAAGCGATTTTTAATGGAGCAGAAGAAGCAGTGGCGCTGTGTTTTGGTCTTATCAGTATTATGGTGTTTTGGCTGGGCATGATGAATATTGCAAAAAAAAGCGGGTTGATGGATATATTTACACGACTGTTAAAGCCAGTAGCTGTACGGCTCTTTCCAGATGTTCCTCCTAAACATCCGGCCATGGGCTATATTATGTCAAATATGACAGCCAATTTGATGGGACTGGGAAATGCTGCGACACCAATGGGAATTAAAGCGATGAAGGAATTAAGGCAGCTGAACAACGACAGCGAGGAAGCAAGCAGGCCGATGGTTACACTTATGGCTTTAAATACAGCGAGTTTAACGCTTATTCCGACGACTGTTATTGCTATTAGAATGAACTATAACTCCGCCAATCCAGCCGAAATTGTTGGGACAACTATTGCAGCTACAGCTTGTTCGACGATTGCAGCGATATGCATAGACCGTTATTTTTATTATCGAAAACAAAAGAAAAGGAAAGGATAAAAATGAGTTGGATGAGCACAGTGTCGTTATGGATTCTGCCAGTTTTGTTGTTAATCATCCTGCTTCATGCTTCGGTGAAAAGGGTGCCTGCATATGATAGTTTTGTAGAAGGCGGAAAAGATGGATTTCAGCTTGCTGTATCATTAATACCGTATTTAGTAGGAATGATGGTTGCTATTTCGGTTTTCCGTGCTTCTGGTGCAATGGAACTTTTGCTGGAAGCATTAAAACCGTTCCTTATTTTAATTGGTGTGCCGGCAGATATCGTTCCACTTGCTGTTATTCGTCCCATTTCTGGTGCAGGTGCATTAGGAATGACAACAGATTTAATTCGCGAACACGGCCCCGATTCTTTTATTGGCAGGTTAGCTTCGACGATGCAGGGAAGTACGGATACGACATTGTACGTCTTAACGGTTTATTTCGGGGCGGCGGGTATTAAGTATATGGGAGACGCGTTGAAGGTTGGACTTTTGGCGGATGCAGCAGGGATTGCGGCTTCTATTGTAATCGTAACGATTGTTTTTGGTATGTAAAGAGGCTGGGACACAAGTATAGGAACTATATAATAATCCGAACGATTTATGAAAAATCAGTTCGGATTATTTATTTATCACAGGAATGTCTATCGTTGCTCCGTCAACATACGTCACGTTCCGCGGGCACGTCCGCGGAAAGCGCCCCGTCTGCAGCAGATGCGTTTCAAACAGCAACTTCTACGGTGACAAGGACGGTGGTTGAGTAGGTTCTCAACCACCGTTTTTCTTACAGCGGGAGAAAGGGTAAAAGTGTGGCGTTTGCATGGTCTAGTGCAAGCGCCTGCTCGCTTGAGATTCCTTCGGTTCGTGAGCAAGATGCCTGCGCTTTGTTTGCATAAAATATCTGAATTTTTTCTATACCAACTTCTCCTGGTTAAACGCTTGTGAAAACAGACGTGGATGGGTATGATGGACAATGAGGTGAAAAGCATTGGAACGACTACAAAAAGTGATTGCACATGCTGGAGTGACATCCAGGCGCAAAGCAGAAAAGTTAATTGAAGAAGGCAGAGTGACAGTAAACAAGGAAACGGTAAGGGAGCTGGGAACGAAAGTCTCGCCTCAAAAAGACACGATTGAGGTGGATGGTGTTCCGATTGATAAAGAGGAACCAGTGTATTTTTTGTTTTACAAACCAAAGCAAGTCATTTCTGCTGTTAAAGATGATAAAGGCAGGAAAGTAGTAACTGACTTTTTTGAAGAAGTCGAGGAAAGAATATTTCCAGTTGGACGTCTCGATTACGACACTTCTGGACTTTTGCTGCTTACAAATGACGGTGAGTTTGCAAATGTGATGATGCATCCAAAAAGTAAAGTTCTTAAAACGTACATCGCAAAAGTTAAAGGAAAACCTAGTAAAGAAACGCTGCAAAAATTACAGCGCGGCATTCATATCGATGGCAAAAAGACAGCTCCAGCACAAGTAAGGGTAAAATCAGCGAATAAAAAAGCGGACGCTTCTATTATCGAAATCGTTATCCACGAAGGGCGAAACCAGCAGGTTCGAAAAATGTTTGAAGCAGCTGGTCATCCTGTAAAGAAGCTGAAGCGTGAAAAGTACGGCTATTTGACACTGGGTCATTTAAAGCCAGGAGAAAAGCGCGTACTAAAACCTTTTGAAGTGAAGAAACTGAAAGAAAGTGCTGTCACATAAGTTTCATAAAACGACATCTATATGAACCGGTATCATGGCGTTATAATAAGTGATGAGCGGATTCTTATTTAGGACAAAAATGAGAGGCTCATACAATTTACAATCGAAAAATGACATTTAAAACAATGCGAGAGCGGCACAGCTGTAAGTATTTTTAAATATAGGAGAGAAATTTGGGCTGCTGCTGGAAATTGTCATTGCTTTGTCTTATCGAGGTGTTCTTATGAACGAAATAAAATGTGACTGCGGACACGTTAATCCGTATGGTACCCAGTTATGCCAGAATTGCGGCAAGCCGTTGGAAGAAAAGGGAAAAAATGCGTCCATGGTAGACATGCGTTATGAAGGTGCTGCAAGAAGATCGCAAACGTACAACAAATCAATGGTGGATAAGATATGGAATTTTTTCTCTTCGGTAAAAGTAGGAATATGGATTATTGTACTAACATTAGTTGCCTCGTCCATTGGCACTATATTTCCACAAGAAATGTACATACCCAACACGGTAGATCCGGCCGAGCACTACAAAGACGAATACGGCATTGCTGGTCAAATTTATTATACGTTAGGTTTTCATAATTTATATGGTTCATGGTGGTATATGGCACTGATTGCGTCTCTCGGTATTTCTTTAATCATTGCCAGTATTGACCGTGTGGTGCCGCTTTATAAAGCATTAAAAAATCAGCGGGTACCGCGAAACGAAGCATTTTTAAAAAGGCAGCGTTTATTTGGCCATACGACTGTTCGGGATGCAGACAATACGCTTGATAAAGCGAAAGCGGTGCTTAAAGGGAAACGTTACAATATCCGGGAAGAAAACGGCAGCCTGTTAGCGGAAAAAGGACGCTTTTCCAGATGGGGGCCTTATGTTAATCATTTAGGCTTGGTTATCTTTTTAACCGGGGCTATGCTTCGGTTTTTCCCAGGGATGTATGTGGATGACATTGTTTGGGTAAGAGAAGGAGAAACCGAAGTTATTCCTGGAACGGATGGCCAATACTTTATTGAAAATGAACGGTTTATCGTAGAGTTGTATGATGAAAATGATGAAACGTTTCAAGAAGCTTTAGAACGAGCAGGCGGCCCGACAGTGAAAAATTTCCAAACGGATGCTGTATTATATAAAAGAGCGGACACAAGCGTAGTAGGGACAACGCCAGAATTAGAGGAAGTAAAGGAAGAAGACATACGTGTCAACCACCCGCTTCGTTTTGATAACTTTGCTTTGTATCAGCTTGATTATAAATTAAATGAATTAAATACTATGACTTTTTCGCTCGATAATCGTGAAACAGGTGAGAGCATTGACACCATTGAAATAGATTTGTTTGATCCAAAAGATGAGTATGACCTTGGTGATGGTTATAAGGTGGTCATTGATTCGTATTTTCCAAATTTTGAATTCAATGATGATGGGGAGCCATCAACTACCTCAAGCATACCGGACAACCCTGCGTTTATTTTTCAAATGTTTTCACCAGAGCATCCTGATGGAGAATACAGCTTTGTAGGTATTCAGAGAAACGAAGACGTGTTCAAAGAAAATGACTATCAAATGAGCTTTCGTGATGTGAATACGAAGAATGTAACTGCCTTGACGGTTCGAAAAGATTTAACGCTGCCGTTTATTATTGTAGGGGCCTCTATCTTTATGATTGGTTTGATTCAAGGTTCCTATTGGTCACACCGTCGTATTTGGATAAAACAAAAAGACAAGGACGTGTGGATAGCTGGCCATGCCAATAAACATTGGGAATCTTTAAGGAAAGACTTCCAATCCTTATCTGACGAAACTGGGTTAGTCATGCCAGAAGATAAGTTGAAACAAAAGAACGATAAGGAAAGCGAAGGAAAGGGATGACGAGGTATGGAAACGCTGAGCGGAAACTTATTACTAATCACCTTCTTTATGTATTTACTAGCAACGATTTTTTTTACTGTTTCTGTAACAGGGAAAAAGTGGCGTAACAAACAAGGAGATATGTCTGGCAACCGCTGGGGCACCTTCGGTTTTATTACAACCATTATCGGCTTTGTGTCTGCTGTCGGTTATTTTGTGACGAGGTGGATGGCAGCTGGACACGCTCCGGTCAGTAATATGTTTGAATATACGACATTTTTAGGCATAGCTCTTAGCTTTGCATTTATCATTTTGTATGGCATTTACAAAACGAATGTATTAGGTATGTTTACCATGCCGATTGTCATGCTGATTATTGCGTATGCTTCGGTCTTCCCATCAGAAGTAGAGCCGCTGATTCCGGCTTTGCAGAGTAATTGGTTAAAGATACATGTTACCACTACGGCCATTGGTCAAGGTATCTTATCAATTGGTTTTGCGGCTGGCTTAATTTACCTTGTACGCACTCTGGACTTTACCGCCAGAGGGAAAAAAGTTTTTTGGCTTGAGTTCATTATGTATAGTTTGGTCAGTGTGGTCAGCTTTGTACTTATCCGCTATATTTTTGCTATCGCAAATTATGAGGCGTCTTTTCAATATGTGGATGAAAACGGCAATGATGCAGAAATGACGTACAACCTCCCTCCAATACTGGGTCCTAATGAAGGAGAGCTTTTAACGGATGGAGCAATGCAGCCGCTGCTGTCCATGCCGGCTTGGCTGAGAAGTGACGATGCCAATACGGTTCTCTGGTCATTACTTGCAGGTATTGTATTGTATGCATTACTTCGCCTGATTTTGCGCAAGCCGATTGGTGGAGCGATTCAACCGCTGCTAAAAGGCATCCATCCCGAAACAGTGGATGAAGTAAGCTATCGTGCGATTGCGATAGGCTTTCCAGTGTTTACACTAGGCGGTTTGATTTTTGCGATGATTTGGGCACAGATTGCGTGGACGAGATTTTGGGGATGGGATCCAAAAGAAGTATGGGCATTGGTGACGTTCTTGTTTTATGCTGCTTATCTGCACTTACGTCTATCCAAAGGCTGGCACGGTGAACGTTCTGCTTGGCTGTGTGTGATTGGATTTGCTATCATTATGTTTAACTTAATATTTGTAAATCTCGTTATCGCCGGTCTACACTCCTATGCTTAACGATGACATGAATAGCTGTTCCTCATTGTGGTAAGGAGCAGCTGTTTTATAAGTGAAAAATGAGTAATCAGCAGGAGGAATAAATGATGAGTGAGAACGCAACGGTTTTAGTGGTTGATGATGAAGAGCGTATCCGCAGACTATTAAAAATGTATTTAGAGCGGGAAGAATACATCGTAGAAGAAGCAGAAAACGGTGAGAAAGCACTTGATTTAGCGTTAAATAAAGACTATGATGTCATTTTGCTTGATTTAATGATGCCTGGGATGGATGGTATTGAAGTGTGCCAGGAGTTGAGAAAATCAAAAGCGACACCTGTCATTATGTTGACGGCAAAGGGAGAAGAAGCAAATCGAGTTCAAGGGTTTGAAGTAGGGACCGATGATTATATCGTCAAACCGTTTTCTCCAAGAGAAGTCATTTTGCGGGTGAAAGCTTTGTTAAGACGCTCTTCGTCGACGAAATTCCTGCAAACCGACACACAAACAAAAGATGTGCTCGTCTTTCCATACCTTACAATTGACAATGATGCCCACCGGGTGACAGCCAATGATGAAGTGATTAGTTTAACACCAAAAGAGTACGAGCTTCTCCTTTATCTAGCCCAAGCCCCGGATAAAGTATTTTCACGAGAACAATTGTTAAAAGATGTATGGAATTACGACTTCTTTGGTGACTTGAGAACGGTTGATACACACATTAAACGTTTAAGAGAAAAGTTAAGCAAAGTGTCGCAGGAAGCGGCGGATATGATTAAAACGGTATGGGGTGTTGGGTATAAATTTGAGGCTGTGAAAGAATAATGATCTGGCGCAGTGTTGTCGGGAAGTTATCGGTGACGATTTTGTTATTGGTGCTCGTTGTTCTGCTCGTGTTAACGATATTGCTGCTTCAGTTTTTTGAAAGGTTTCACATCACGGAAGCAGAAGAACAATTAACCAATCACGCTAATGGAATTGTTAACATTCTAGAAGAATACGACAGTTCATCGGAAGCATTAAATATTGTCGAGCATATCGCAGATTCATATAATACAACGGTCGTTGTGTTTCAAAATGGAAGCGAGTGGGAGTCCGAAAGCCCCAATGCCGGTGTTCACCTCCCGCTTTCACTGTTTAGAGAAGACGAACGCTTGTCGCGTGTTGCCAACAATGAAGCGGTGATTACACATGGTGATTTTCCGACGTATGAAAATGGGGAAGAGATTCATAACGAAATATTTATCGTTGGAATGCCTTTTGAGACGGCAGTAGGAGAAACGGGATCTGTTTTTCTTTACCAATCGTTGTCTATTATTGAAGATACAACGGGTGAAACAAAGCAAATTATCTTATTTTCAGCAGGAATTGCTATTGTACTAACTGCGTTTTTTGCGGTCTTTTTGTCATCTAGAATAACAGCACCACTTCGAAAAATGCGGGAGCTCGCTTTAGAAGTGACTAAAGGTAATTTTGAAACCAAAGTTCCTGTAGTAACCAATGATGAAATTGGACAACTAGGAATAGCATTTAACAAAATGAGACGTGAGTTAAACCAAAACATCATGGCTCTAAATCAAGAAAAAGAGCAATTAAGCCGGATTTTAACAAGCATGGCTGACGGTGTTATTACAATGGATAGAAAAGGCACGATGGTTGTTACAAATCCCCCGGCCAATCGGTTTTTACAGGCTTATTCGTATGAACATGCACCGGATACCCATTCAGAAATCGAACACCTGCCAAAAGAAGTAAAAAAATTGTTTCAGCGAGTAGTGACCTTGGAAAAAGAACAAATGATTGAAATGGATGTGCAAGGCCGGGTGTATGTTGTATTAATGACACCGCTCTATGATAAACAGTTTGTTCGAGGAACGGTAGCTGTTATACGTGACATGACAGAAGAGAGGCAGCACGATAAGCTGCGCAAAGATTTTATTGCCAACGTTTCTCATGAACTGCGAACGCCGATTTCGATGTTACAAGGCTACAGCGAAGCAATTATTGATGATATTGCGCAAAGTAAGGAAGAAACACAAGAAATTGGGAGAATTATTTATGATGAGTCGAGACGGATGGGAAGGCTCGTTAATGAGTTGCTTGATTTAGCTAGAATGGAAGCTGGTCATATTCAGCTTGAAAAACAATGGGTAGATGTGTCCAGCTTCCTGGAAAAAGTATATAAAAAGTTTCAAGGTTTAGCGAACGATGCGGCAGTAGACTTGGAGCTAGAACAGAAACATCAGTATAGTCAAGCATACTTCGATCCTGATCGTATTGAACAAGTGTTAACCAACCTTATTCACAACGCTATTCGCCATACTAGCGTGGATGGACATGTGAAAATAATCGTGTCCAATACCGAAAAGCAGCTAACCATAGAAGTGGAAGATTCCGGTTCAGGCATACCAGAAGAAGATTTACCGTATGTATTTGAGCGTTTTTATAAGGCCGATAAGGCACGGACACGTGAAAAAGGTGGTACAGGCTTAGGTTTGGCCATTGCTAAGAATATTGTCGATAGCCACAATGGTGATATTACAGTCCATAGTAAACAAAATGAAGGCACTACCTTTCGTTTTTACTTGCCTTTGGAAAAAGATAAAGGCTGATAACAGCGTGATGTGTTTGGGGGAAGCAGGATGAAAGCATGGTTTGAAGAACATTTTCAAGAAGATTATTTACGAATCTATGATCATCGAGATGAAGAAAAAGCAGCCAGTGAGTTATCGCAAATAATGAGTTATCTCCCGCTAGAAGCTGGAATGAAGGCAATTGATTTATGCTGCGGGAATGGAAGACACGCCAGGTGGCTTGCTCGAAAAGGCCTCCACGTCACTGGTGTGGATTTATCACCAGCGCTTTTAAAAAAAGCCATTGATTTAACTTCTAATCTCCCTGTTCAGTATCAGCGGTCGGATATACGGGATGTGCCTCTGCTTTCAGAGTATGATGTGGCGTTTAACTTGTTTACGAGTTTTGGTTATTTTACCGATGATGCAGAAAATGAACTGGTGTTCACGCGCGCGACGGAAGCATTAAGGAGCGGAGGCTGGTTTTGCTTTGATTATTTAAATCCATCTTATGTGCGCAATCATCTTGTTCCAGAGGATGAATCAGTGAAAGACGGTCTTCATATTACGCAAAAGCGGGAAATGTCACCTGATTTTGTGTACAAAAAAATTACTATCCAAGAAAATGATATGAAACGCGAGTATCAAGAGCGCGTGAAGTTATATGAACAGCCGCAGCTTATGGAGATGCTGAAGCGCAATCAATTCGACGTGTTACATGTTTTTGGCGATTATGACGCTTCCCGTTATGAAAAAGAGGAATCGCCCCGCCAGATTTTTATTTGCCAGAAAAAATAATACGAATCTCTTTCATGTAAAGAGATTTTATGTATAATGAAAGAAGAAATGAATAATGAGATTACTAGAGGTCATGCATGGTGGTCATGCATGTTAAAAGGGAAGTCCGGTGAAAGTCCGGCACGGTCCCGCCACTGTAAGCGCAGCAAGGATATTGTTCATGACGCCACTGTCAAAGGAAGGACGGGAAGGCGAACAATATAGCGCAAGTCAGGAGACCTGCCTGTAGTGCGGTGTTTACCTTTCGAGGAAAAGGGTAGCCGAATGACTTGTCTGTGATAGAGGTACGTTTACATCACAAAGCAGTTCATTCGCTCTCCTTTATGAAGGGGAGCTTTTTTTATACCCGAAAAATAGGTTCTGTGAAGTTTGCTGGGATGACGATATTTCTGGTTGGATGGTCCTCGCGGCTCATTTGCCGCGGACAGTGCTTTGAGCTCATTAGGGAATATATCCTCTATGAATTTTTCGCTGCAGCTTTCCCGCAGATGCCTCCTTTAACCGCCATCAACCGGGTCATCCTTTTAGGGCGTTTGCATCTTTCTTAAACTTTCATCACTTTAACAGAGAAAACCTTTCCTGATGTGCAAAAAGCTTCTATCAATGCACCTCAACCGTGTGCCAATCTAAAAACGATACCTTTTGTCATTTGGTCTTGGCAGCACGAGCCGTTTTTCTAGTTTGAGGAACACACGGAACAGCTGTTTAACAGACAAGCTCATTCATTTCTATATACATAATGAAAGGAGACATACACATGAAAAAAAGGCTTTCCTTGGTGCTTGTTGCACTTTTGTCTTTTCTGTATGTCACAGCATGTGCAACAGGAGAAGAAACAGAACAGGCAGAAAATACACCAGCACAAGAAGATGTATCAAAAGAACAGACAGAGGGTGCTTTTCCCGTCACGCTAACAGATGGTCTTGGAGAAGAGCTCGTTATCGAAGAAAAGCCCGAACGCATTGTCAGTTTAATACCTAGTAATACAGAGATTGCTTTTGCATTAGGGTTAAATGATGAAATAGTAGGAGTAACCGATTATTGCAATTATCCAGAGGAAGCAGCAGAAAAACAGAGTGTTGGAGGCATGGACTTTGATATGGAAACACTTTTGGCTTTAGAACCTGATTTAGTTCTTGCCCATGCTTCTTCTGGACATGCAGGTGAAGAAGGATTTGAACAAATAAAAGAAGCCGGTATTGATGTCCTGGTCGTAAATGACGCAGCATCTTTTGATGATGCCTATGACTCAATGAAAATGATTGGAAAAGCGACGGGGACAGAACAAAAAGCAGAGGAAATCATTGCTGATATGAAAAAAGACGCTGCTGAAATAGAAGAAAAGGCCGAAAATATTGACACTGAGGAACAAAAAAGCGTATGGGTAGAAATTCAGCCGCCGCCAGAAATCTACACAACTGGTCAAGGCACATTTATTCACGAAATGCTTGAAACAATTAATGCCAAAAATGCTGCAGGCAGTGAAGAAGGCTGGATTCCCTATAGTGAAGAAGAAGCGGTTAACCTGCAGTCTGATGTGATTGTCACCACGTATGGTTATTATGTGGATAATCCATCTGCTGAAATTAAAGAGCGGGCGGCTTGGCAGGAAGTACCGGCTGTTGCAAACGGGGAGGTTTATGACATTCACAATGACATGGTAAGCCGCCCAGGGCCGCGTTTGACAGAAGGCATGCAGCAACTGGCAGAGCTGGTGTATCCGGATGTATTTAAAGAAGAGTAGTTGGCTTTTGTGGCTGGCGTGCGGCTGTATATTCCTGCTTGTTAGTGTGGTCGTTGGCATATCCGTCGGCAGCTTATCAATCCCCTTTCACAGCAGTATGAACGTTTTATGGACGGCGGTTTGGCCCAAAGAGATGCCAGCTGATATTTCTCCTACGCATGCTGCAATCATTTTGGATATACGCCTTCCCCGTGTGTTGTTGGCTGCCCTTGTTGGAGCTTCTTTAGCTCTTGCCGGGGCGGCTTTTCAAGGATTACTAAAAAATCCGTTAGCTGATCCTTATACGCTGGGAGTCTCCTCGGGTTCCGCATTGGGAGCAGTAATCGTTCTATTTTTTGGGCTGTCGCTTCCGTTGTTAGGAAGTTTTACCCTCCCGGTGATTAGTATTTTTTCAGGATTTCTCACGTTACTTGGCTTATTAGGATTTGTACGATTTATTGAAAAAACATTGTCCACAGAAACAATTATTTTAGCAGGGATTATTGTGAGCTCGTTTTTAGGTTCACTTATTTCTTTGGTTATTGCTTTAACAGGAGATGAACTGCGGCAGATTATATCGTGGCTGATGGGCAGTGTGAGTATGCGCGGCTGGGATTACATATGGTTGATTCTCCCATTTTTTATCGTTGGGGCTGTCCTTTTATTTGCTAATCGAAAAGAATTAAATGCACTAGTGTTTGGAGAAGAGACAGCCAAAACATTAGGCGTAGACACCGACAAGCGGCGGATAATCATTTTAGCAGGTGCCTCACTTTTAACAGGTGCGGCTGTATCTGTATCTGGAACGATAGGATTTGTTGGGCTGGTGGTTCCTCACTTAGTTCGATTGTTAGTCGGTCCCAATCACCAGTTGCTTTTGCCGATGTCTATGTTTGCAGGAAGCGGCTTTCTCGTTTTGACAGATCTAGCTGCCAGGACAATCATTGCACCAACGGAACTGCCTATTGGAGTCATTACAGCAGTTATTGGTGCACCGGTTTTTGGCATGCTGCTATTTCAGCAACGGCGTACAAAAACAAGATAACATGAGGTATAAGCGGGAGATGATTCAGTGATACAGGTGAAAAATGTAACAGCTGGGTACGGGATGAAGCCAGTTGTTGAAAATATTAGCTTTGATATGGAAGCTGGAGAAATACTTGGTGTGATTGGTCCAAATGGCAGTGGAAAGTCAACATTATTAAAATGTATGTATGGAGCACTAAAACCTGACGATGGGGAAATCATCGTGGACAACAAGCGTCTTGGCGCCTATACGCAAAAAAATATAGCTAAAAAGATAGCTGTTCTTCCACAACAGACAGACGTTGCGTTTTCCTATACGGTCCGGCAAGTAGTTGAATTAGGAAGATATCCTCATCAAAAAGGCTGGTTTTCCTTTCAGCAAAAACAAGATGAACACATCGTTGATAAAGCCTTGCAAGAGACGGGAGTGTTATCATTTAGCAACCACCCTATGGACAGCTTAAGCGGCGGTGAAAAACAAAGAGTACTATTAGCACGCGCTTTGGCACAAGAGCCTGATATTTTACTTCTGGATGAACCAACCAATCATTTAGATATTTCTTATCAATTAAATTTACTGGACACATTAAAAGACTGGTCTAAAACAAAGCAGTTAACGGTTATTGCTGTTCTTCACGATTTAAACATGGCAGCAATGTACAGCCACCGTGTTCTGCTGCTAGAAGATGGCAGGCAAAAGGCATTAGATAAGCCATCTGTTGTAATGGAGAAAAACAGATTAGAACATGTATACCAGGCTCATTTAGAAAGAAAAGAACACCCTTCCGTTCCAAGTCCGCTTATTACACTAGAGCCGTCTTCGGACACATTGGAAAGAAAAAGAGAGAACGTATTAGATTCTCTCTCCATAGAAAAAACACCTGGGCATGTGTGTCTGATGTCACCTTTTCATTGGAAAACCTTTTCATCAGCGGTAGTAGGGGCAGGGTTTGGCTGGCATCGTTATTTTGTGAACAGACACGTCGATAAAGATTATGCCTGTGATCAGCCGAAACAAGAGTATACTGCCTATTTAAAAAAAATAGGATTAGATATAGATGATACAGCAGCGATGATGACAGCAGCCCGGCTTGACGATGGCGCTTTTGTCAGGATGGCAGGGGACAATCATGATGTATTTGTGTACGCTACAGCCGGTACGTCTAATGCTGTGGATGTGTCCAAGTCATATGAATATTATTCCATGAACCATACGGCTGGAACGATTAACCTTTGGATATTTGTTGCTCACAGGTTGAGTGAAGCAGCATATGCACAAATTATGATGACAGCAACCGAAGCAAAAACAAAAGCGCTGATGGACTATCGTATTTACGATCCAAAAACGAAAACACTTGCTACGGGGACATCGACAGACAGCGTGCTTGTTGCGGCGTTAAGTGAAGGAGAGGAAATAGAATACGGCGGTACCATCACCCCTGTTGGCAAAACAATCGGAAAAGCTGTGTATGACGCGGTGTCTCGTACATTAAACCACTATTTAAAACGAAGGTCTGGGAATGAAATATGAGCTGGGTAATACTGCATCTTCTAGCTGTTACAGCAGCGTATGTAATGGATCGTTTATTTGGTGATCCCAAAACAGCGGTGCATCCTGTTGTGTTGATGGGGAAGCTCATTCAGTTTGGGGAAACAAGGTTGAATCAAGGACGATTTCGAAAAGGGAAAGGTATTGTTTTTTGCCTAATATCCGCTGCTTTTTTATTAGCCGCTGCCATTGCATTCACGTACGGTGCTTATTCTGTTTCCATTTGGCTTGGCGTGTTGTTTGAAGCGGTCATTATTTGGCTGATGATTGGCGGGGAAAGTATGGTCAAACAAGCAGTCTCTATCTATGAAAGCCTGTCAAATAGCAATCTGTCAAACGCTCGTACCCAAACGGGGATGATTGTTTCTAGAGATACTAGCCAAATGGAAGAATCCGGCATTATCCGAGCAGTTCTGGAGAGTATTGGCGAAAACATTTCGGACAGTGTGACGGCACCATTATTTTATGCACTGATAGGTGGAGCACCACTGGCTGTATTGTATCGTTATATTAACACATCTGATGCCATGTTAGGATATACATCGCAGCGGTTAAAACAATTTGGCTGGGCAAGTGCGCGTTTCGATGATGTATTAAATCTAATTCCTGCTCGTATTACGGCAGCGGTCATGACCGTCTCTGTTTGGAAAATTAAAGCCGCCACGTGGCAAGAAGCGGTGTATGTGATTAAACACTTTGCCCATTTACATGAAAGCCCAAACAGCGGATATGGGGAAGCAGCTATGGCAGGAGTGCTAGCCATCAGATTAGGCGGTCCGACACCTTATCCGGATAAGCTCGTTCAACGCCCGTATTTCGGTGTAGGGAAACGTCCTGTGCAGCACGTGCTTATTGCAGAAGGCATTACGGTTTGGCACGTAACGATTCTTCTTTTTATCAGTTTATTATGGATGATAGGAGGTGTAATACATGTCATGGCCTGAACATGGGGCAATGCCGCGTGCACTCAATCAGCAGCTGCAGCAAGACCATGCCCCCCCTGTTAGTGATTTCAGTGTAAACACAAATCCATACGGTCCGCCGCCTGGATTACAGCAGCAGCTTATGGAATGGAC
Source organism: Alteribacillus persepolensis (assembly GCF_900099605.1). GTDB lineage: Bacteria > Bacillota > Bacilli > Bacillales > Marinococcaceae > Alteribacillus > Alteribacillus persepolensis. The sequence goes on along the minus strand of NZ_FNDK01000001.1, from coordinate 595,621 downwards.
GAAGACAGTATTTTATTATTCGGATCCAAATCATCAGCAGGTACGGCAGCATCTAGCAGAAAAGTTAGACATCTATCAAAATAATGTCCTTCCGGGAAATGGCGGGGCGGAACTAATCTTTGCTGCGGCGCGGTTATTTGCGAATAAAAAGGTCGTTCTTATGGAACCAACCTTTACGGAATATAAACAAGCGCTTCAGGCTAACGGGGCTGATGTCATTTCTTTTCAAACGACGGAACAAACAAACTGGCAGTGGACATTTGAGCAAATAGAACCATATATTTCGAAAGCAGATGGCATATGGTTATGCCACCCAAATAATCCGACTGGAACGGCTGTCTGGCAAGAAGAACTTCAACAACTTATAGACTATGGACAGCAACAGAAGAAGTGGGTGGTGATAGACGAGGCGTTTTATGATTTTCAGGAAGAGCCGGTGTCCTATCACCATAAGCTGCGAGACAACCGCTATTTACTGCTGCTGCGATCGATGACGAAGATGTATGCTGTACCGGGTTTGCGGCTTGGCTACATATTGGCAGCAGAAGACGTTATTCATACGCTGGCATCTTTTCTTCCTCCGTGGAATATGAATAGCATCGCAGAGAAAGCGATGCTGTACTTATTGGAACAAGAGGATTTCGTAAAAAACACGGTGCAGCAGATAGAGAAGGAAAAGCAGCGTGTCATCAACGAGCTGCAGCAACTAGACCGATTGAAAGTCTTTCCATCGGCTGTGAACTTTTATTTACTGCGTCAGCAAGACAAGCGTGATGTAAAGCCATTATTAACATATATGGCGAAAGAAGGGCTGCACGCACGACATACGTATCATTTTCCAGGGTTAGAAGGAAGATACATACGTTTGGCTGTGAAAACAGAAAAAGAAAATAATCAGCTGCTTTGCTGTTTAACAAGGTGGAATCACACGTGCTGATATTTGTGTGCGGAGGAGTACGCAGCGGGAAAAGCAGTTTTGGAGAACAGATGGCAGAGCAGCTGCAAACAGACAGCGGCAGGTTAATTTATTTGGCAACCGCCGTGACAACAGACGAAGAAATGCAGCAGCGGGTAAAAAAACACCAGCAAGACCGGTGCGCTAAACAAAAACAATGGGAAACGCTGGAGTGGTCTATGCAGTTAGAAGAGGCTGCCAAGCACCTTACAACAGATGATGTGGTATTTTTGGACTGTGTAACGACGTGGCTTAGTAACGAAATGTTTCAAGAAAGTGGTGAAATGCCGTCTGAAAAAGCACTGAAAAGCAAAATGATATGCGCTGTACATGCATTAGAGGCTGCAGCAAAACACGTCGTTATTGTAAGTAATGACATATTTCATGAGCCTGTATCTTTTCATCCGCAGTTGTTTCGTTATGTAAAAGTATTGGGAGAGCTGCATCAATATATTGTTTTGAAAGCAGATACTGCTGTAAGAATGGAATGCGGAAACCATGTCGTGATGAAAGGAGGGATTTTGAATTGAAAGGATTGATGGTTTGGGGAACAACATCTGATGCCGGAAAGAGCTATATTGTGACGGGATTGTGCCGTGCGCTCTATAACAGGGGAATAAACGTTGCTCCGTTTAAAGGTCAAAATATGTCAAATAATTCTTATGTGACAGCAACCGGTCATGAAATCGGGCGTTCTCAAGGATTGCAAGCCGAAGCTGCAAACGTTGTTCCTACTGTAGATATGAACCCTGTTCTGTTAAAGCCTAGAAGCGACAGAAAATCCGAAGTAATTGTACGAGGGAAATCACTTGGAAGTCCTGATGCGGCCAGATATCGCAGTGATTTTTTCACCATCGCCAAACAAGCAGTTGCTGACTCGTTGCAAACATTATCAGCAAACTATGATGTGGTGTTAATGGAAGGGGCCGGGAGCCCAGCTGAAGTTAATTTAATGGATAAAGATCTCGCTAATTTAGAAACAGCAGCGATTGCGGATGTACCAGCTTTATTAGCGGGCAACATCGAAAGAGGCGGGGTGTTTGCAAGTATTACCGGCACCTTGCAGCTCTTGCCAAAACACTATCGCGACCGAGTCCAAGGTGTGATTGTCAATAAGTTCCGGGGAGACCCGGCACTTTTCAAAAGCGGCATCACTTGGCTCGAGCAGCATACAGGCATTCCTGTGCAAGGCGTGCTGCCCGCTATGGATATTCGCATCGAGCAGGAGGATTCACTATCATTTTCTACGCTTCACACGAAGGCTGAAACGTCTTCTGCCTTGGATGTTGCTGTTATCGCTATGCCGTATGTATCCAATTATACGGATGTGGAGCCATTTTTAGCTGAACGTGATGTGGCGGTTCGCATTGTGCGTGAAGCCAATCAATTTGGCTGTCCTGATGCAGTGATTCTTCCCGGTACACGGAGCACGATTCATGATTACCATCACTTAGCGGCTGCGGGGTTAACAGAGAAAATCATCGAACATTATCAACAAGGGCGCTTTCTTGTGGGGATATGCGGCGGCTTTCAAATGTTAGGAAAGCAGTTGATTGACGCACATGGAGCAGATACAGGAGTCGCAGGCAAAACTGCAGAAGGCATGGGGATTTTTCCACTTTATACGACGTTTGAGACGAGTAAACAGACCAATCAGTGGCAAGGCAGGTTCTTTGATGAAAGCAAAACAATGGCCGTTTCGGGTTTTGAAATACATAGCGGGTTAGCACACATCGATGACAAAGGTAGCGAATGGAAACCATTGTTTTATAGTGAAGAAAAACAGCCGGAAGGCATGATGTCCCGTGATGCATCCACTATCGGCACGTATATTCACCATCTCTTTCATAATGATTCGTTTCGGCACTGGTGGTTAAATCAATTAAGGCAGTCACAAGGAAAACAGCTGCAGGCCCTGGTCCCTTACAGTGCTAATAAAGAAAAACGTTTAAATGAGCTGGCGGATGCTTTGGAAGAGCATTTAAATATAGATAACTTGATAACTATGATGGAAAAGAGATGAATATGAAAGAAACACAACGATTGCTTTGGCAAGGATTTCAAATGGCGGCTGCTTTTCTTAGTATATTTCCTGCCAAAAATGCTGTGTGGGATACAAAAACCGCCCGGTATGCTGTGTTCTTCTTCCCCATTTGCGGAGCACTTATTGGTTTGGTGACATGGGCAGCGTATATAGTGCTGGAATCACTGTATTTGCCGGCTTACATCTTGGCCTTTTTTATTGTATTGCTGTCTGTCGTCTTGCATGGCGGCTTACATTTAGACGGATGGATGGATGTGAGTGACGCGGCGTTTTCCTGGCGGGACAAAGAGCAAAAATTAGAGATTATGAAAGACAGCCGAACAGGTGCAGCAGCTGTTTGGACGACGATCTTTTTGCTTGCGGGGCGTCTTTTATTTGTTATGTATGTATTAGAAACCGACGTTTTGCCAATATGGTTTGTACTCCTTACCGCCCCGGTTTTAGCACGTACAGCGATGGGACACTTGCTCATTTCTGCTCCGCTGGCAAAAAAAGATGGGTTAGCTGCTTGGTTTCGGGCTGACTCTAAACAATACGATGCATGGATGCTGCTTCTGATTTCTAGCTGCTGGCTTCTGTTTTTATTTTTGCTGGCTCCATCATATATAGGGGCAGGTATGTTTATCGGCATGATAGTGGCTGCCGTATATTGGCTGGGACGTTATTTGTTTATAAAATGGTTTGGCGGAATTAACGGAGACATGGCTGGAGCGTTATGTGAAGGAGTGGAAACAGTAATATGGTTCACGAGCGTACTGTATATTTCTTACGTCATGGCATGACAGAAAGCAATCAAAAAAAACAGTATTGCGGCTGGCTCGACACGCCTCTATTACATTCACAGCGGCAGCTTTTATCTGAAAGGGCCGGCTGTCTGTGTGCAGAAGAAGTGTGGACAAGCGATTTGCAGCGTGCTGTGCAAACAGCAGCATTGTTGTTTCCTCATGCCGTGATGAACATTCACAAAGATTTGCGCGAGCTGTATTTTGGCCATTTCGAAGGAAAAACGTATGAAGAATTAAAATCGTCTCCGGCTTATCGTCGCTGGATAGAAGATTTTGAGCACCAAACTCCTTTGGGCGGAGAAAGCTTAGCAGCATTTAGGCAGCGCATTCACGCAAGCTGGACAGAAATGACAACGAAAAGCCGTTCCAATATGGCGGTGGTGACACACAGCGGCTGGATTCGAGAATGGTGCAGAATGTATTTATCCAAACGAGAAGCAGATAGACGCTGGCACATCCCGTATGGAGGCGGACTGGCCATAACTTTTCGTATCGAAGGGGGAGAGTGGAAATGTATTTCATTACAGGAGGTGCATGTAACGGAAAAAAACAGTGGGTAGTTACAAATTTTAACGAAAAAATACAGAATAGCTGCCGCTGGTATTGCGGCTATCAAGAAGATTGGACAGATATTTTAGAATTACAGCACACAGAAGCGGATACAGTGGTCATTGAAGGCATAGAGCATTGTTTAAAAGCATATGCAAGTGAAGGCAGCGGACGCAGCGGCGCACTATTTTATGAAACGTTTGTGCAGCCTTTGCGGCACTGGGAAAAAGCATGTGCGGGACGGACATTGATTATTATTGGCACCGATGTGACAAAAGGCGTTGTACCGATGGAGCAGGAAACCCGGCGGTTCCGTGATGAAACAGGCCGGCTGTTTCAGTATTTATCCCAGCATGCTAATGACATGTATATGATTTGGTTTGGAATTGCTAAAAAACTTTTATAAGAGGGGGAGTCACGTTGAGGTTATACACAAGAAGCGGTGACAAAGGCAAAACAAGCATTATCGGAGGCAGAAGAGATAAAGATCATATCCGAGTTGAAGCATACGGTACATGTGATGAATTAAATGCGTTTGTAGCAAAAGCAGCTGCTGGACTTGACGAAAGTATTTTTTCAGATATACAACCCGAGCTCATTAAAATTCAGCACGAATTGTTTGACTGCGGCAGTGATTTAGCGAATGTAAAAAGTGATGCTGCCTATAAAGTGAATGCGGAAATGATTACGTTTCTCGAAGAGCGCATTGATGTATATATCAAGGAAGCGCCAGAACTAGAACGTTTTATTCTTCCTGGAGGTTCAAAAGAAGCAGCTGATTTACACATCTGCCGGACTATCACAAGAAGAGCAGAGCGTACAACTGCAGCCCTTATGAAAGAAGAAGAGATAAACAATGAAGTGTTCAAATATTTAAATCGATTATCGGACTACTTTTTTGCGGCAGCACGAGTTGCCAATCACCGCCTGCACGTTAAAGATGTAGAATATGAGCGAAGTGCGATTGTGTTTCGATCAAAAAAAAAGAAAAATGACTAAACAAAAAGAGGCTGGAACACAAGTATAGGAACCATCTAATAATCCGAGCTGATTTATTAATAAATCAGTTCGGATTATTTATTTATCACAGGAATTTCTGTTGCTGCTCCGTCGACATACGTCGCGTTCCGCGGGCACGGCCTCAGCTGATTTGGTAACGAACAGGCCTTTACCAAGTGGATCTTCAGCTCGTACTTCGATGCACAGGACGTGCTGGTGTCGGCGTTGGCCACACGATGTGGCTGGTCTTAGCCGGCTTTCCGGAGGGAGTCTTCGTATGTTGACGGCACTTGCTTAAAATATGCTTTCATATCTTATTGTTCGGCTTTTAAGTAACCTGTTTTAGATTTGATCCAGTCTCTTTTTGTTTGCCTAAAAACAGAGGAAGAATAATTGCATGGTTATGTTCCATACTAACAATGACTTCCATCTTCGGCAGAAAGGAGCAGACAATGAAATTTCTTCGACGAAAGCAACAGTTTTACGCAGCTTCACCGCGGTCAAAAAACGTGTCGGAGTGGCTGGCTGCTCTTTCTCAGAACAATGAAGATTTTATTAAAAAGGTGCTGCAAACACCTTTTGGCAATCTTACGTTTTGGTATTATAACTCCCTGATTGATCATGAGCGTCTTAATGTAGATATATGTAAACCATTAAAGTCGCAGCCGTGGAAAACGGCAGGTGATGTTGAACGAGCTGTTTATGTGGATAATACGGAGGTAACAAGTGATATTACCGTTGCCAATGATAAATTATTGTCTGGGTTTGCTGCTTGCCAGCTCCCAGATAATAAAAACGAAGTGCTGTTTATTAATGCACCCGCTGATGTGCAGCGTGAAGTCAGTGTTCCTGAGACCGAATTCAGTGTCATCGGCCCACAGGAGTCGTTTGTCGAAAAGCTGGAAACAAACATTTTTCTTGTACGCAAAAGACTGCCGATTGAAGATTTGCGAATCCGCAAAATTGGAGTTGGAACGCTGTCAAAGACAGAGACAGCGATTTTATATATTGATGGTATTGCAGATGATGAAAACGTTCAAACGGTTGAGCAGCGTATTAAGGAAGTACAATTTGATGAGGTGCTCGGTACAAATGCGCTCGCACAAATGATACAAGACCACTCTATGACGGTATTTCCGCAGTTTGTCAACACGGAACGCCCTGACCGTGTTGCTGCTTCACTAGCAGAAGGAAAAGTTATTTTTATGACAAATGGATCTCCGGAAGCGATTGTAACTCCATCGACGTTAGTAGAGTTTTTTACATCACTAGAAGACTACTATTTGCCGTGGTACATTGCTTCCTTTGTGCGTGTGCTCCGATTGTTTTCATTCGTGTTTTCTGTATTTGCAACACCGGTGTATGTAGCTGTTTTGACTTACCACTATGAATTAATTCCAAAAGATTTATTGGCAACAATTATTGCATCACGAAGCAATATTCCATTTCCACCGGTCCTTGAAGCGTTGTTTTTAGAATTTACCATTGAACTGTTACGAGAAGCCGGGGCGCGACTGCCGACAAAAGTCGGCCAGACTATTGGTATCGTTGGCGGTATTGTTATCGGGCAGGCATCAGTGGAAGCGGGATTGACGAGCAATATTTTGTTAATTGTAGTTGCATTAGCGGCGCTGGCCTCTTTTACGGCGCCGGTGTATCAAATGGGCAATACTGTTCGTGTCATTCGTTTTCCATTTATTATTTTTGCTGCTCTGTTTGGAGCGGTAGGTATCGCTTTAACACTTGCTTTTTTTCTCGCGCATTTAATTCGCTTAGAATCGATAGGACGTCCGTATCTTTCTCCATTTTATCCGCTTCGTCTGGCAGATTGGAAAGATACATTTGTGCGCCTTCCGTACAGCACATTCACAAAGCGTCCGACACAGATGCGGCCGGAATCGAAAAAAAGAATGAGCATGGCAAAGGCCGATAAAGAAAAAGATATTGATGAATAAAAGGAGGAGGCAGATATGCATGTAAAAGTAAAAGAAAAGTTTCAAGTGTCTCCTCCAATGGTTTTTTTTATTATTCATGCGATGCAGGTCGGGGTAGGCATGCTCGGATTTCAGCGAATTATCGCCAAGTCCAGTGGTTATGACAGCTGGATCCCGGTGATTATTGCCGGTGTTGTCATTTCTCTTGTGATCCGCATGATGTATTACATCTTAAAGGTAAATCATAACGACGTGATTGAAGTTCATCGGAATTTATTTGGCAAATGGCTTGGAGGCCTGCTAAGTCTTGCACTCATTTTGTATTTTTATATGACCGGTGTTCTCGTTTTAAGAACATACATTGAAGTTATTCAAGTATGGGTGTTTGAAGATTTGCCGACCTGGGTGCTGACGGTGCTTGCTGCAGGTTTTGTCTATTACGTTATTAAAGGAGGTTTCCGCACAGTTGTCGGATTGTGCGTAGCGGGTGTTTTTATTCCTTCCATTTTATTTTTTATTTTGCTTATGCCGCTGGAATACGCAGATTTTTTGAATTTCCTGCCGATATGGAAGCATTCGTTAAAAGACATCCTGGCTGGAGCAAAAGATACAACGCTGACATTTATCGGTTTTGAGCTGCTGCTATTGTTTTACCCATTTATTAAACATGGCTACCGATCGCATAAATGGGCACAGCTCGGCCACTGGGCAAGTGTGGTCGTTTATACGCTGTTAATGATTGTGACACTGGCATTCTTTAGTGAAGGTCAGTTAAAAATTACGATTTGGCCGACGTTAACATTGCTTAAAATTATTGAATTTCCATTTATTGAGCGATTTGAATATTTAGGTATCTCCTTATGGCTGATTATCGTTGTTCCTAACATCGTGACAGCTTTTTGGGGGGCAAGCCGCGGATTAAAGCGGTTGTTTTCCATCAAACAACGCTATGTCGTTTTGTTTATGGTTTTAACGCTGATTATTGTTGTGCCGCCCATAGATAACCGGCAAGCGGTAAACACGTTAAATGAGTGGGTAAACCAGATTGGATTTTGGGTTATCATTGCATATATTCCTTTTTTATGTGCCGTGCAGTTTATTCATTCTAAGTGGAAAAGGAAGAATGAAACATGAAGCGAAAAAGTATGCTTGCACTCTTATTGCTGGTGTTCACTACTGGATGCATCATAGATACACAGATCATTGATGAAATTTTGCTTATCCAGACGATAGGCATTGATAAGCACGATGAAGATCAATTAAAATACACGGTTACTTTTCCTGTCTTTTTAGAGCAGGGAGAAGAAAATACGTTAAGTATGGAAGTTCAGTCTATTGTCTCAGAAACGACGGAAGAAGCTCGTAATATTTTAAACCAGCGTGCTCAGCAGCCGCTTCGTTACGGACAAGTCAGAGTTACACTATTTGGGAAAAGTGTAGCAGAAGAGGGACTGGAAGAGTATGTAAAGTCTATTTACCGTAATCCAAGAATTGGAAGCCGCATTTATTTAAGTGTGACAGATGCTTCAACAGAAGAAGTCATGTCTATCGAAGGGGAGAAACAAAAGCGGATTGGTTTGTATTTTTCTGATCTTATCGAACAAAATATTCGGTTTGAAAGTATCCCTGAGACGAATATGCATTTGTTCTTGTTTGACATGTATAGCGATGGAAAAGATGCTTATTTGCCGCTGATTAAAAAAGCAGAGAAAATACCACAAATTGAGGGATTAGCATTATTTGACAGTGATCGTTATGTAGACAGTATTGATTTAAACGAAACATATTTTTTCAGCCAGCTTCGTGATGGAAATCAAGGCGGCACCAATCAATTCAGCGTGAAACATGAAGGAAAGCAAGAATATGTCGTGATAGAAAACGTGTTTTCAGATGTGCGTTACAAAGAAAAAACGAGAGAACCTTATCCTGTTTATGATGTTGATTTGAAGGTTCAAGCAGAAGTGACGAGTTTTACTGGAAACATTAATTTAAATAATTCAAAAGCAGTCAACCAAGTAAAAAAGCAGATAGAACAATCGATAAAAACAGAATGTGAAAAGTTAATCCAAAAATTTCAAGACGCAAATATTGACCCGCTAGGTTTTGGCGAAAAGTACCGCAGCCAAACGCGAGATTGGAATCCAACGAAATGGAAAGACACCGTTTATCCTAATATAGAAGCAAATGTTCATGTCCATTTGGAAATACTGCAGTCAGGTGCCATTGAATAAATGTTTATTGTTCATAATCGTGATTCGTTGTCATACCTTTACAAGGAATCTAATCGTACAGGAGGTACGTATGAATTATATTCAGCGTTTTATGATTGTCGGTTTTTTCTCAGCCGTGCTGTTTCTTATCTTCATTTTTATCGGAGTGTCCACGTCATATGCTGCCAGTGAATATGTCTGGCCGGTAGAGGGGGAGTTAAGTGATATGTTTGGTACGCGTGGTGGCACACACTATGGTATTGATATAGCGGCTGAAAAGGGAACACCTATTCACGCAGTGCAGTCTGGTGAAGTAGTGAAATCATATTTTTCTTCTTCCTATGGAAATGTAATTATTATTCTTCACGAATCGGGTGAGGAGACGCTGTATGCCCATTTAGAGGAGAGGTGGAAAAGTGAAGGAGACGATGTCAAGCAAAAGGAAGTGATCGGCACGATAGGAAGCACTGGCCGTTCGACTGGTCCTCATTTGCACTTTGAGTTTCACGAGAAGGAATGGACAGAAGATAAAATTTTTGCTGTTGATCCGTTACAAGTGTTAAACAAACAAGAAATATCATAGAGAAAGGTTGAAAGAAGAGACAAAAAAGAGTCCATCTGCATGATAGAATGAAAGGGAAGTCTTTGGGTAAAGGAAGATGATGAAATGAAGACAAAGACACACGAGCAGCTCGAGCCGCTACATACTTCATTTTTAATGTGGTTAAACCAGCAGACTTACGCAGAAGATGAAGAATGGATATTGGAGAGGTTTTTGTTTGTATTAAAAAAAATAGCACTGCATGAACAAATTAGATTGGATGATAATCATAATATTCACCGGCGTTTTTGGAAAGGGATGGAGAAAGCGTTCTGCAGCCACCATTTAACAAAAAGCACAAAGCCAAGGGATGTTTTTTATTATCAGTTTATAGAACGAGTTTTGCTGGATAACCATTGGATAGATAAAGACGAACAGCGTGTTTATATCACAAAAGCAGGCAGGCGTTTTTTGAGGCAGCCGCGTAAACAGCAGTGGAATAACATTTTACAATACATATGGCCTTAACATCGAGTGTAGATTTTCCGTAGTACTTACATATTCTTACCATGTAAAAACCCCGTCCTGCTGACAGGAACGGGGTTTTATGCTGTGCAATGTTATTACACTTCGATTTTATCGGCACGCGTAATCTCCTCAATGGAGGTTAAGTCGTTTAGTACGTCTTCAGTTGCTTCTTTGTCGACAGCTAACATCATAATAGCGTCGCCGCCTTCTTCTTTACGTCCCACTTGCATCGTTGCGATATTGACTTCATGTTTTCCGAGCAATTGTCCCATTTTGCCGATTACACCCGGCTTGTCGGTGTGTTTAATATAGATGAGGTGTCCCGTCGGGTAAAAATCAACATGAAAGTCGTTAATGCGCACAATGCGTGGACCATATTCTTTCACATATGTGCCGTGAATAGTAAATGTTTGGTTCTCTTCTTCAACCGTTGCTTGAATCAAGTTGGAATACCCAAGGGCATTTGTCTGGTGTTTTTCCCCATAATTAATACCGCGTTCTTTCGCAATCAATGAAGCATTAACGTCATTAACCGGAGCGTCAATACGGGTTTGCAGGAAGCCGGCAATCAATGAACGAGTGAGGACAGATGTTTCTAGTTCTGTTACTTCTCCGCTGTACTGAACGTTAATATCCTGTACAGGTCCTGTCATGCTTTGAGATAAAATATGCCCCATTTTTTTGGACAATTCATAGTACGGCTGCAGTGTTTCAAATTTTTCTTTAGACATAGCCGGCAAGTTAATAGAGTTCAGTGCTGGCATGCCTTTTAAGAATTGCAGCACTTCTTCTGATACTTGTGCTGCAACGTTTAATTGTGCTTCCTTTGTAGACGCTGCAATATGAGGAGTAGAAATAACTTGATCAAAGGCTAGCAATTCATTATCTTGGGCAGGTTCTTCTTCAAATACATCCAATGCCGCACCAGCTACGTGGCCATTTTCCAAGTAGTGCTTGAGTGCATCTTCATCAATAATCCCGCCGCGGGCGCAGTTAATGAGAAATACGCCTTCCTTCGTCTTTTTGATGTTTTCCATGCCAAGCAACCCTTTAGTTTCTTTTGTTAAAGGAGTATGCACGGTAATAATGTCTGCTTCCGGCAATAACTCATCCAAGTCTGCTAACTGTACACCAGCTTTTTCTGCGCGTTCTTTCGTTAAAAATGGGTCGTACACGATGGTAGACATATCAAAGCCGCGGGCACGCTTGGCCAGCTCAGAGCCAATACGTCCGAAACCAACAATGCCTAGTGTTTTTCCACGCAGTTCGGTTCCTTGGAACGCTTTTCTATTCCATTCTCCGCCTTTAATAGACGCATTAGCTTGAGGAACTTTTCGTGCGAGCGATATAATCATAGCAAATGTGTGCTCAGCTGTAGAAATTGTATTTCCATCTGGGGCATTAATGACAACAATGCCTCGTTTAGTTGCGGCATCAATGTCAATATTATCCACACCAACACCCGCCCGGGCGATAATTTTCAAACGGCTCATTTGGTCCATTAAGGCTGCAGTTACTGTTGTGCCGCTTCGTACAAGCAATGCATCGTATTCGTCCAAATCATCGGTGTCATTTACATTTTGCTGTACGCAATCCATGTTGTCATTGTCTAATAATGGTTTTAGTCCCTGTTCGCTCATATTGTCGGAAACAAGAACTCGGAACGTATTGTTTAGCACCTGTTCCTCTGCTTTCTCTGCTACTGGCTGTTGAATCATTCATTCTCCACTCCTTTGTTGATATGAAAGAATATGTAAACCGGAGTCCTTTTGTAAAGGTTATATAAATATGCCGGTTTATTCACAAGACGTTGAGGGAAACCTGCAATGTAAAAAAACTTCCACCCACACGAATAATTTCGTGAGGGGCGGAAGTTTCCGCGGTACCACCCTCATTGCAGAATACAAGATTCTGATTCTCAGGGAGCTCCTGCTCCAAGATAACGGGTTACCCGTCCGCTCCTACTGCTGCTTTCAGAGAGGCTGCTCAGAAGTGCTATCAGAAATGAATCATACCGGTTTCCAGCTGACCCGGCTCTCTGACATGACATACATTTCATCATTCTTCTTCAATGCATTTTTTGTGCGGTTGTTTCTTTATAAACGGTAAATGTTTCACATTAATACTAGTTGTTTGCAATTTATCATATGATTATGTAAATGTCAATTCAGTTTGTGACAGCAAAGATTCATTTTGTGTTGTTACTGTGTATTCTATACAGGAGGGGTGTTATGGTTTCTTATCAAGTAAAGCCAGGTGATACATTAGCAAAAGTTGCTTATCACAATAAAGTGCGGACAGAAGATTTGCTTGCCTGCAACAGAGATTTATTATCCGCACAAGATTATATTAAACCGGGAGCGTTTTTGCAGATTCCAGATCCTGGACCTGGAGACATCATGCTCGATAAAATCAGGTGCTGCTACGAATATGGATTTCGTGAACTGGAAGAGGACAAACAACAGTTGACGGCATTTACATGTGAAACGATCGGCCAGTCGCGAATGGGCAAGCCTTTATGGTTATTTAAAGCCGGAGACGGTCCTTATAAAATTTTCTTATCTGCTACGTGGCATGGAAATGAATGGCTGAACACGTGGCTGCTCATGGAGTTTTTAAAGACATTGCAGCAAAAAATACAACAAAAGGAAAGCTGGCGGGGGTTAAATATAGAAAATGTGCTGCAAGAGACAAGTATTTATGCCGTTCCACTCGTTAATCCTGATGGAGCAGAGCTTGTTCAAGAAGGGCTTTATGACGGGCACCCTTATTATGATGAAATTAACAAGATAAATTACGGGTATCAACAGTTTCATCATTGGTCAGCGAACGCATGCGGGGTGGATCTTAATCACCAGTGGCCTGCCGGGTGGCATGAAGAAGCACAAACGAGCCCAAGCCGGCCGTTTTTCAGGCATTATGGAGGGGAAGCACCGCTGACCGAACCAGAAGCCAGAGCCATCTATACATTAACGATGAAAGAAGAATTCAGTGCGGTGATAGCGTTTCATTCTCAAGGAGAGGAAATATATTGGGGTTATCAACAGCAAGAACCGCCGGTCAGCAGAGAATTTGCCCACCGGCTGGCACGTGCAAGTTCGTACCGAGCAGTGCAAACAGCGGACAGCAAGGCTGGTTACAAAGATTGGTTTATAAAAGAATTTAAACGGCCGGGGTTTACAGTGGAAACAGGCGTTGGACAAAATCCGCTTCCGTTTGAGGCCTCAGCAAGAATATGGCTGACAGCACTGCCGCTGTTGTTAGAAAGTCTCACATTTTTCGATTTCACAAAAGAACGGACTCGGTAAACGAGTCCGTTGTGAATTATTGCTGATAGCGTTCGATGCAGGCGTCTGTAAGCTCTGCTGCTGCGCTTGCATCTTCCCAGCTGCCGATTTCGGTTTTTTTGTTTTCAAGATCTTTGTATGTTTTAAAGAAGTGAGCAATTTCATCCAGCTTATGTTGTGGAATATCATTAATGGAATACACATCTTTAAAACGAGGATCTTCAGTAGGTACCGCGAGCAGCTTTTGGTCTTCATCGCCATCATCAATCATGTTTAAGTAGCCAATTACACGGGATTCGATGACGCAGCCAGGGAAAGTAGGATTTGTCACAAGCACTAAAATATCGAGCGGGTCTCCATCTAAAGCTAATGTTTCATCGATATAGCCATACTCTGCCGGATAAAACATGGAAGAGAAGAGGACTCGGTCCAGCTTAAAGACTCCTTTTTCTTTGTCAAACTCATACTTGTTTTGACTGCCTGTCGGAATTTCAATTACCGCGTCTACTACTTTGTTTTCTGCAGCCATACGTTCGCCTCCTTTATTATGTATAAGTATAAACTTACCATTTTGATTATAGCAGGAAAGTGTAGAGATGAAAAATTTAAATCTTTCACAAAAAAAGCGCAAGCACAAAATTCAGCTAAGAGCGTCATGTTTTGTAGCAGCGCTGAAGGAAATCACGCCGTGAGCATCTGAGCAGGCGGGTGCTTGTGTTAGATAAAAAAACGCCAACTTTAAATGTTTTTGTTTTATTTACAATAAAAAGACACCGGGTTTATCACCGGTGTCTGCTGCTGTATCTATTCATGCTTTAACGGATCGCTGTCAAATGATTCATCAGCAATTTTAATGGAATCTGTCGGGCATCCTTCGAAAGCATCCAGCATATCTTCTTCTAATTCCTCAGGAACTTCGACCGTTCCGGTATTATCATCTAAAATAACTTCTGCCAGTCCCTCATCGTCGTAATCATAAATATCGGGAGCAGCAGCTCCGCATGCGCCGCACGCAATGCACGTATCTTTATCTACAATTGTATATTTTGCCATGAGTGTAACCCTCCTGAAAATCTATTCCTATCCATAAAAATATAATACTGTTAGACGTTTTTTTGTCTATTTCATATTGTATGCTTTCATGATAAACTTTTCAACAGAAAATCAGGAAGCAATATGCTTCATCTGCAATATATTGAAGCTGAATGGAGGCGGCCTGTGTGAAGCTTACGTTTCGTCATTACGTGCTTTTGTACTTACTGCAAAAGTGCAATGGAGACCGCAGCGTTAATGCTATTTTTCATATTTTACAAGGAAAGCGTTCCTCACAGACAATTCAAGACGTTAAATGGTACGGGGTAACTCCATTCTTTTCTATGCTTACAAACTGGCGTGCATCCTCATTTGAGAAAGAGGCAAATGCGTTGAAAGGCCATTATTTTACAGAGAATTCTCGAAAGCAAGCTTCTTTAACAACAAAAGGTGAAGAAGTCGTCACTGCATTTCTAAGTAAATATGAATGGCCTCATTATTTTCAAGGATTTAAGCATGGACAAGCCGCCCCGGTTTTTTGGAAACGGCTGGCGTTATTCGTACAATGCTTATCGTTTTCTATACATAACGAGCGCTCTTTTTTGCCCGTTTTTGATGATGTATCTGTTCAGCAGTGGTTAAAACAACGCTGGCCAAAAAGCAAAGCAGAAAAAAAAGCTGCTGCTTCCCAACTTCATAACGAGTTGTACAATGTTTTAAAAAATGTCCCGCAACGAGATGCTGTGTTATTTACAAATCGGCTTTCCGGTTACCAATGTACGGGTCAAACCTTACATCAAGCGGCTTACCGCTTACATCTTGGCGAGGATGAAAGTGCGTTTCGTTTTCAAGCAGTGCTCCATGACCTTATTGAACATGCAAAAACCACCATCTATTTGTCACAATGTGCTGCTGGCCTGACGCAGAAGCAAGTGTTGACGGAAACGGCGAGAAAAACACGGATGTACTTGATGAAGGGCATGGATATCGATCAAATTGCGAAAGCCCGAAGACTAAAGCGCAGCACAATTGAAGATCATGTAGTCGAGCTTGCTTCAGAAGAACCATCTTTTGCCATTCACAGCTATGTCCCCGTTTCCTTACAATCAGACATCATGAAAGCAGCCGAGACAACAGGCACATTTCGCTTAAAAGTCATAAAAGAGCACCTTGAATGGCACAACATCGCTGCTGATTATTTTGCTATCCGCTTAACATTAGCGTATTTCGGAGGTTCGCATAAACATGCTCGAAGACTACCTGTTTAAGTATTTTGGCTACACATCTTTTAAAGAAAATCAAAAAAGTATTATTCAAGCAGTCCTCAATCAGCAAGACGTATTTGCAATGCTTGCAACTGGTTCTGGCAAATCGCTTTGCTACCAACTGCCTGCATTTATTAATGAAGGTTTAACGGTAGTGGTTTCACCGCTTTTAGCATTGATGGAAAATCAAGTACAGGAGTTAAAACAAAAGGGTCTCAAACAAGTCGCCGCCTATAACAGTTTTTTATCCTTTCAAGAGAAAAATTGGATTATGCAGCACCTGGATTCGTATAAAATTTTGTATATTTCGCCGGAAAGCATTCAGCAGGAAAACGTGTGTGAAGCGTTAGCCAAACAACAAATTTCTTTGTTTGCGGTCGATGAAGCACATTGTATTTCACAGTGGGGGCATGAATTTCGTACCGATTATTTGCAGTTAGGCAAAGTGCGAAGAGCATTAGGTTCACCGCCGTGCCTGGCCTTAACAGCTTCTGCACCGCCAGAAGTGAGAGATGACATCTTATATCAACTAGAGTGTGTCCGCCCCGTCCTTTTTTGTGATTCTATTGATCGTACAAATATTTCCATCGAAGCAGCTTCTGTACCAACGACAGAAGAGAAAAAAACAACATTGCTGAACTATGTAAAAAGCATGCCTATGCCTGGAATGGTATATGTGTCCAGCCGGAAAAAAGCTGAACAGCTGACTCGGCTTATGACAGACCGTCTCGACGTTTCGGCATTTTATTATCATGGCGGTATGACACAAGAAGACAGAAACCTTATTCAACAGCAGTTTCTACAAGGTGAAGTCGATGTCATATGCTGTACGAATGCTTTTGGTATGGGGATAAATAAGCCAAATATCCGATTTGTTATCCATTATGATTATCCCAAGGATTTAGAGTCATATATACAAGAAATGGGACGTGCCGGCCGTGACGGCCAAAGAAGCACTTCCATTATTCTCCGAACGGAAAATGATTTGTTTTTGCCGCGGCACTTAATTGAAAAAGAGTTTCCAGCAGAAGAAGAGTTGAGTGCTGTTCTTACATGGTGGAAAGAAAAAAGCCGTCAATGGGATTTGACTTTTTTAATACAACAATGCGGTTTAGAGGAAGTGCATGCCCGCTTTATTTATTATTATTTTAAAAAGTGGCAGGAAACAGAAACAGCGTCACAAGATGTGGATATAGAGGAAGTGAAAACGTATTTGCTCGAAATTATTCATAAGCGAAAAACATGGAAGTACAGAAAGCTGAGGCAAATTGAGCAATGGTTGTGGAGTGATGACTCATGCAGAAGGGAAAGGCTCTTGCATGCGTTTGGTGAAAAACAAAAACAGCGTCTAAAACAGTGTTGTGATGTTTGTGGAATTTCCCCGCTCAGACAGGAAAAAGGACATGCGGATCAAGCAGCAGGAGAGCGGACATGGCAAGAACGCCTGGCTTCCCTTTTGCATCCATAAGAGAGACAATTATGATAAAATGTTTGTGTATGTGTGCAATAGGTGAAAAAGAAGGTGATGTGATATGGCAGGAGCTTCGAGACAAAGGGAGCAGGCGGAAACACTTCGTTACCAAACAGAACAAAAGACAAAAAAGCGCAATGACGATGATACGGTTGATGTGTTATCACTGCCGCCGCGAAAAAAAGTGCATCGAAAGAAAAAACGTATTAAAAGTGTGACACTTGTACGCGTGCTGCTTGTTGTATTTTTGCTTATTGTAACCGGTGTTACGGTATTGGCATGGATGACCCTGTACCATTCATAAGTTTAAGAACTTATTTTTTCGAGGTGCCGCTGTCCAAAAAAGATAAAACGATCGCGATGAAACCAATGACCAGCCACACAAATATATTGTTTATTATAATGTTCAATTCGGCCAAAAACCAATGTTGATTTTGCTTTCACACAATAAACTTCAACAGGAATACCAAGCCGGAAGTTATAACGGACATCATCATCGGTGACAAGCGAGCGGCACTTTAATTTGTTTAAAAGCATATTCCTTTTCCCCCTGTGTTTCATGAAGTTTACTACTGTTAGTATACGCCAATTTGTTAGAATTTTCAAACATATAAATGAAAATTCCTCGTACAGAGGAATGAACATATGTATTAACGTGATAGAGTGTGCCGTGCTTCTGTTGAGGCTTGTTCCTCTTCTGTTAAAGGAGAAGAGAGGACCAATCCGATAAAACAGATAGCGACACCTATCCCCATTAATATAAAAGGAACAATTAGACGTTTTTTTGTTAACAATAGGAACAACAGTAAAAAAAAGCCTGCCCCGAATAATCCCGTTCCGATAAGAAAAACTGTCAAATCCATGCGCGTCATCTCCCTGTCAGTGAGTTCTCTATTATTATAATCTACTGTGACAGATTCTTGCTATGAAAAATCTGCGAGTATTTATTGGTAATTTAGTGTGTCTTATTACAGGTATAAAAATGGGCAGTTTTTTGTTTTAAAACAAGTTGACAAAAACAAAACTGTTATAATACAATGTTATTAACATCAATTGGGAGGGGAAATGGAAGTGAAAAAAATAACAGAGTTTTTCAGAAATTTGCCGCCGAAACAATGTGAGGATTGTGGGGATGTTATGGATGAAATGCATGAATCATATATGAATAAATGCGACAAATGCTTAAGGAAAGCAGCGCTATAGATGATGGGAAGGACGGGAAGCCGTTCTTCTTTTTTTATTATGAGCCTTCGGCTGGCAAGTTTTATTACGTGAGTGTTCATTGTATATCCACGTGCTCGGTAAGCGGTGTGTGCCTAAGCTGCCGTCAGGAAAAGAAAGACAAGCAACAAGTGCGCAATACATAACAAGGAAGCTGCGCAAATGTGCGCACGTTTCTTCTCTGAGTGGTTTTGACAGAAGCTTGCTTCAAGGAATTACAGAAGATAGTAGTACATATTCTGTGTATATCTGTTTGGGGAAGAGAAAGCTTGTGTATTAGTACAGTGTTTTTGTTTATCTGCCCGAAAAGTTTTGCTATGATGTAACATGGTAAAAGAACAAACATGAACAGGGGAAGGCGATGAACGATGAAAGCATGGTGGAAAGTGTTATTTTGGTGCAGCGGGCTCTGGATATTGTTTATGTTTATGGAAGCAAAACGGAATTATATCAAAGAAGAATATCTTTATATATATGACTTGCCAACTCCCTTCGATGAAAAAGGGATATTTTTCATTTCGGACATACATTTTCGCCGCGTTTCCCGAAGGCTAGTACATAAAGCGAAGTCAAAAGCAGATATTGTAATTATTGGTGGGGATCTTTTGGAGAAAAATGTACCGATTAACAGGGTGCGAACAAATATACGGCGTTTACAAGAAATCGGTCCGGTCATTTTTGTGTGGGGAAATAACGATATAGAAGAACAGGAACAGCTTGGACGTTTATTGGAAGAAGAGGGTGTCATATGTTTGGAAAATGACATTTATCAGTGGGGAATAGGCCGTCATAAGCTGCAGATTGCAGGGTTAATGGACCGTTATCAAAAGTTGGCTGAGTGGCGGCTGTATGAAAAAACGCAGCAGCCGATTCCGGTTTTAGTTGTGCACGACCCAGAGGTTATATCGAAACTGAATGATCCAACAACGTTTGATACAGCACTGACGGGCCATACGCACGGGGGACAAATTCGCTTTGGGCGTTTTGGTATTCGTGAGCGCGGCGGCTGGAAACAGCGGCGAGGGATAAACGTATTAATCAGTAATGGCTATGGAACAACGTCTCTGCCGCTGCGTTTTGGGGCTCCTGCCGAGACACACCTTTTAACGTTAAAATCAAAAGTGTAAATCTCTTCACCCCTCCTTGGGCGAATGAATACAGTATAGCAAGCAATGACAGCACCATGGCATATTCAGGAGGAAGAAAAATGGAGATGTACACTTGGCCGGAGGATCGTTTACAAGTTTATTTGGATACACAAGAGTTAAAAAGATACGGTTTGGACCCCCGTAATGGACTCGTACATCGTGAGCGGGCAGAGGCTTTTTTTGTATCGTTATTATGGATGGCATCCAATCATTTTCAAGTGCAAGAAAATGCACAGCTAGATGTGGAATTTAACGAAGGCGAAGCAGGGGATATTTTCCTTCTTGTTCATTTTTATGATGAACATGGCAATCAAATGCCGCTGTTTTGTGAAACCAGTCAAAACGAAGAAGTGCTGTTATTTCGGTTTGCGACAAAAGAAAACTTAGGTGCCTTTGCGCTCAGGGCGGCTGAATATGATTTGAAAGGTGGAACTCTTTTATATTGGTATCCGTATGATTATTTGTTGTTTACCTGTTCAGAAATGACACAGCAGTACTTGTTGACAGCATTATTAGAAGAATACGGGGAGAAGACGTATATCGACCCAGGCTGCGTTCAAAAAAGGGGAAAAGTTATTAACGTCAGGTCAGCCTTACAGTATTTAGCATCGCCTGAATAACTGTCATTCTTTTTCTTGTTTATGAGTGGAAATCACTGTTTTAATTCTTTATAGTAGTAATTGGCATACACATGACTAAGCAATCGTTTTAGAGGTGAAAAAATAATGGAGGAACAAGGGAATCAAGACAAGAAAAAAAAGACAGCAGAAAACATGAACGTCCTTGATTCTACGCAGACGGTAATAAAGAAAGCTTTAGATAAATTGGGATATCCAAAAGAAGTGTACGAACTTATGAAAGAGCCGATGCGGTTGTTGACTGTACGTATCCCGGTAAAAATGGACGACGGTTCTACAAAAGTATTCACAGGATACCGTGCACAGCATAACGATGCAATTGGCCCGACGAAAGGAGGCGTCCGCTTTCATCCTAACGTTACGGAACAAGAAGTGAAGGCGTTGTCTATATGGATGTCTCTGAAAGCAGGAATCGTTGATCTTCCTTATGGCGGAGGAAAAGGCGGGATTATTTGTGATCCAAGAAATATGTCTTTTCATGAACTAGAACGCTTAAGCCGCGGGTACGTAAGAGCAATCAGTCAGATTGTGGGGCCAACCAAAGATATTCCAGCTCCAGATGTTTTTACGAATTCACAAATTATGGCGTGGATGCTGGATGAATACAGCAGAATCCGCGAGTTTGACTCTCCTGGATTTATTACAGGGAAACCAGTTGTTTTAGGAGGTTCGCATGGCAGAGAGTCAGCGACGGCAAAAGGAGTTACCATTTGCATACGTGAAGCAGCAAAGAAAAAGGGAATCGATCTAAAAGATGCCAGAATAGCGATTCAAGGCTTTGGCAATGCAGGCAGCTTTTTAGCAAAGTTTATGCATGATGCAGGGGCGAAAGTAGTCGGTGTAGCTGATGCATATGGTGCATTGTATGATTCTGATGGCTTGGATATCGACTACTTGCTTGACAGAAGAGATTCGTTTGGAACGGTCACAAATCTTTTCAAAGATCGTTTGTCGAATGACGAACTGCTAGAAATTGATTGTGATATATTGGTACCGGCTGCTATTGAAAATCAAATTACAGAGAAAAATGCCGATCTTATTAAAGCCGGTATTGTTGTCGAAGCCGCAAATGGCCCGACAACTCTTCAAGCAACAAAGATTCTGTCTGATAACGGCGTTTTATTAGTGCCGGATGTGCTGGCTAGCTCAGGTGGAGTAACCGTGTCTTACTTTGAGTGGGTACAAAATAACCAAGGGTATTATTGGACGGAAGAAGAAGTTGAGAACAAACTTGAGCAAGTGATGGTACAAGCTTTTGATAACATTTACAGGCTGGCACACGGGCGAAGAATTGATATGCGCCTAGCAGCCTATATGATTGGCGTCCGCAAAATGGCAGAGGCTTCAAGGTTTCGAGGGTGGATTTAAACAAAGATAGTGGACGGACCCGCCTGTTTGTGGCGGGTTTCTTTTGCTAGGAGAACATAAAAGCCGGTGTTATTTTCCTCTTGTGCAAGCATAAGCCGCTTGGACGCCCGCGGCGTGGGTTTGCTTAGCGGCTGCATACAAGGCGTGTTTTCACAGGAGATGGTGCCTGCTGCGCTGCACACAAAACGTGTGCGTACTTAACAGAAGTATCTTTCAAAAGCCTCTGGCTGACGCTCCATGCAGAAGTGCCTTCATCGTAGCCGAAGTTCCTTCTTTTAGGACGCTCGCGTTTTTCTTACTATATACAGTCAACAAGGGAGATGAGGATATGCTGGAAGAAGACATTATCGTTATTGGTGCAGGCCCGTGCGGTCTTTCGACGGGCCTTGCTTTACAAGAGAATGGATACGAGCCGCTCTTCATAGAAAAAAACAATGTGGCCCATTCCATTTATCGTTACCCTTCTCACCAAACTTTTTTTAGTTCCAGCGATAAACTAGAAATTGGCGGCTACCCTTTTCCATCCATTGAAAGAAAGCCAAAGCGCCACGAAGCGCTCGTTTATTACCGGAAGGTGGCGGAGAGAAGTAAACTGAGAATCCACTCTTACGAGACAGTAAAGAAAGTAAGCAAAGCAGAAACAAATGGTTTTTACGTAGTAACTTCTACAGCGCATGATGAAGAAAAAACTTATCACTGTAAAAATGTAATTGTTGCAACCGGTTATTACGATAATCCCAATATGATGGGGGTAGAAGGGGAAAACCTTCCGCATGTTTTTCATTATTTTAAAGAAGCGCACCCGTTTTTTCAAAAGAACGTAACAATTGTTGGAGGGAAGAATTCTGCGGTGGACGCTGCGCTGGCGCTTGAACAAGCAGGGGCTCATGTGACCGTGCTCTATCGGAAAAGTGAATTTTCAAGTGCAGTAAAGCCTTGGATTCTGCCTGACTTTTATTCCCTTGTCCGGCAAAATAAAATACGAATGGTGTATGAAGCACACGTTGAAAAAATTACTTCATCTGCTGTTTATTATCGTACTGAAGGTAAAACATACCAGCAAGAAGCTGATTTTGTGCTGGCTATGACCGGGTATCACCCTGATCATGCGTTTTTGCGAAAAATGGGAGTGCAAATGGAAGAAGATACTGGCCGCCCGGTGTTTAGCGAAGAGACAATGGAGACTAATGTAGAAGGCATTTATATCGCAGGTGTGATTGCAGCAGGGAATAATGCTAATGAAATTTTTATTGAAAATGGACGTTTTCATGGAGAGCGGATTGCAAATGCCATAAAAAAACGGCGTGAAAATGGGGTGCAGTCATGAAAAAAATCGTTATTATCACTACTGGCGGTACGATTGCAAGTAAACCTAATATAGACTCTGGCTTGCTGGTTGCAGGGGAAATAAGCGGAGAAGAGTTGACCGCTATGTTTGATTTGCCGAGTGATATTGATATTGTTGTCGAATCTTTTTTGCAAAAACCGAGCATGCACGTAGATTTTGATGATTACATCAAGCTCCACGAAACAGTCCGCAAATATGTAAACGATGATACGGTTGACGGCATTGTTATTACGCACGGGACAGATACATTAGAAGAAACAGCGTACTTTTTGGATATAACAGTAGCGCACAGGAAACCAGTCGTTGTTACGGGGTCACAAAGAGCACCTGAAGCATTGGGGAGCGATGCTTACATAAATGTCCGTTATGCGGTGCTGACAGCTTGTGAAAAAGATTGTGCTGATATTGGGACAGTTGTTGTTTTTAACGAAAGCATCTATGCCGCCCGCTACGTTAAAAAAGTACACGCTTCTAATGTTCAAGGGTTTGGCACGTCTGGGTTTGGCTATTTAGGGACTGTTGATGCAGACAATGTTTTCCTCTACCAAAAGCCGGTTAAACAAGAAGTATTGCCTCTTGGAAACATGCTGCCAAAAGTAGATATTGTCAAAGCGTATGTGAGTGCAGACGGCACACACGTTGATGCTTCTGTTGCTGCTGGTGCAAAAGGAATTGTTGTTGAAGGAGCAGGGCGCGGGCAAATTCCTGTAGAGATGGCAGATAGTATTAGAAGGGCAATAAAACAAAATATCGAAGTTGTGTTAACGACAAATGCAGAAGAAGGAAATGTGCTTTCGGCTTATGATTATCGAGGAAGTACCTATGATTTAGAAAGAATGGGTGCAAAGCTTGCAGGAGATTTGGATGCTAAAAAAGCACGTATCCGTCTAGCAGTTTCTTTATCGGCAAAATCAGATGCGTAGCGGGGTCTTCATGTTATATGCCATATTTCTCGAGCAGCCATTGCATGTTATGATAATAGCAGAAGAAGGGTACGGATAGTAGTGATAGCGCTAATAGTAGCGGCCATCGCTCCAGCGGTCGCTCTTTTAAGTTATTTTTATTTAAAAAACAAATATGATACCAGCATCCTCTTTGAGGTTGTGCGAACGTTTATTATTGGCGCGCTGCTTGTGTTTCCTATTCTTGTGCTGGAATATGCCTTGGAAGTCGAGCGGGTTTTCTCCTCTGACTGGCAGCACGTTCTTGTCGCGTCTGCCTTTCTGGAAGAGTTTTTTAAATGGTTTCTTTTATTTTATACTGTTTACAAATTTGTTCCATTTTCTTCGCGCTATGATGGCGTCTTGTATGGAGCAGCCATTTCGTTAGGATTTGCTTCTGTAGAAAATGTTTTGTATTTAATGGCAGCAGGTATTGATTATGCTGTAGGCAGAGCACTCCTCCCTGTTTCAAGTCATGCTTTATTTGGAGTCCTAATGGGGTATTATATAGGATGTGCACAATGGACTGTAGAAAAAAGCATGAGAATATGCTGGATGGTATTGTCGTTGGCGGTCCCGATCGTTTTACACAGTGTATACGATTTGATATTATTGGCCGTCCATGAAAATGTCATACTGGCGATAGTACCGTTTATGTTTTTCTTATGGTGGTTCGCGTTATCAAAAACGAAAAAAGCGAATGAAAATATAGCATAAGAAAGGATGATATTGATGGCTGTTCAGACAAGATATCGTGTCATTGTCCGTTGCCCAAAGTGCGGGGAAAAATATATCCTTCGCGGACGTTATAACAGCAAAGGAGAATTAGAAACTGGTTTTAAGCAGTGCGTGTGCGGCAATGATTCCAACCTTCACATTGATGTCACACCGGAATAATTTGTTATTGCAATTATGCTTTTAATCGTGTACGGTTTTACTAACAACAAAAATAGCTTATATTCTTATCGAGAGAGATGGAGGGACCGGCCCGATGAAATCTCAGCAACCAGCCGTGGCGTGCGGTCAGGTGCTAAATCCAGCAGGCGATTGCTTTCGTCTGGGAGATAAGGAGAAGTATAGATTGCCAATGAAAGCAAGCCTTCTTCTTATCAAGAAGAAGGCTTTCCTTTTATGGAGAAATACATATGCAGAAGAGGTGCAGACAGATGAGTAGGAAACATCACATAGAAACGAATTTAGTGCAAATTGGTAATAATCAAGATGAAAAAACAGGCGCAGTAAGCGCTCCCGTTTATTTTTCCACTGCTTATCGACATGCGGGAATCGGCCAGTCGACTGGCTATGATTATTCACGAACCAAAAACCCCACAAGAGACATTTTGGAAAACGCAATTGCTTCGTTAGAAAACGGCCGGCAGGGATTTGCGTTAAGTTCAGGTATGGCAGCTATTCAAACGTTGTTTGCGATTTTTGAAAGCGGCGAGGAAATTCTAGCCTCACAAGATTTATATGGCGGCACGTACCGCTTGTTTGAAGAAGGCTGGAAGCATTGGGGAGTAAGTATTAACTACGGTGACCCAAGAGATATCGAACAATTTGAACAACAGGTTACAGAAAAAACCCGAGCGTTATTTATTGAAACTCCAACAAATCCATTAATGCAGCAAGCAGACTTATATGCTCTTTCAGATATTGCCAGAAAACACAACCTTCTGCTTATTGTAGATAATACATTTTACACCCCCATTCTGCAGAAGCCGTTAGATATGGGAGCTGATATCGTCATTCACAGCGCTTCGAAGTATCTAGGCGGCCATAATGACGTGATTGCCGGTCTGATCGTGGCCAAAGACGAAAGCATTTGTGAGCGAATTGCCGCTTTTCATAATGGAATGGGGACGATTTTAGCGCCGCTTGATTCGTGGCTTTTAATGCGTGGAATGAAAACATTGTCGCTAAGAATGGAAAAGCATACAGAAAATGCGAAAGCTGTGGCTGCCTATTTAGAAGACCATGATAAAATAGCAGATGTGCTCTATCCTGGAAAAGGCGGCATGCTGTCGTTTCGGGTAAAAGACGAAGAATGGGTTGACACATTGCTTCAGGAATTACGTTTGATTACGTTTGCTGAAAGCCTCGGCGGTGTAGAGAGTTTTATCACTTATCCGGCAACACAAACACATGCTGACGTCCCCGAAGAAGTAAGGATGGCAAATGGTGTGGATAATCGACTGCTGCGTTTTTCGGTTGGTATTGAACACGCAGAAGATTTAATTGCTGATTTAGATCAGGCATTTTCTAAGCTGTAAGGTGCTGAAGTAAGGCAGAAAGGATGACAAAAAAGTGAATGTACTAGAAAAATTACAGCACAGCATGCTGGTTGGAGATGGGGCAATAGGCACCTACTTATATGAAAAAGGCTACAGAGGATCTTTTGAGAAATTGAATATCGAAGAAGCGGAGACAATTACTGCGATTCATAAAGAGTATGTGGCAGCCGGTGCTGACGTTATACAAACCAATACGTATGCTGCAAACAAGATAAAACTCGAAAAATATGGACTTCATGAACAAGCGGGTGCAATCAATAAAGCCGGTGTACAGCTGGCTAAAGAAGCAGCGGCTGATGATGCGTATGTGTTTGGAACAATTGGAGGAATAAAAGGAGTCCAGCAGCTTGATGTCACAAATGACGATATATTAGATGCTTTTAAAGAACAGGCAGAAGCGTTATTGTCAGAAAACGTTGACGGTTTTATGCTGGAAACATTTTATGATATCCACGAGCTGCTGGGCACAGTAACACTTATCAGGGAATTAACGGATTTGCCAATTATCGCGCAGGCTGCTTTAGGTGATGTAGGAGTCATGCGGGGCGGTTTGCCGGTTTCTGACGTATTTCAAAGGTTGAAAAATGCTGGGGCAGATGTTGTCGGTTTAAACTGCCGGATGGGTCCGTACCATATTCTGCGCTCACTGGAAACAGTTCCGTTAATGGAAGATGTGTTTCTATCTGCCTATCCTAATGCAAGCTTGCCGGATCTAGACGATGGGAGATTTGTTTATCAATCAAATCCCGACTACTTTTATGAAAGAGCTCAGGATCTTAAACAGCAAGGAGTCAGGCTGATTGGAGGGTGCTGCGGCACAACGCCCGAACATATTGCTGAAATTGCAAAGGCTGTAAAAGGTACAGCACCTGTCCGTGAGAAAGCAATTGTAACACCGGTACAGTCAGATGCGTTCGACAATGCGCCGCCTGCTCAGTCTCATGTACGTCTCGATGAAAAAAATACGGAGCCAACGGTGATTGTTGAATTGGATCCCCCAAAGAAGCTGTCAACACAAAAGTATATAGAAGGAGCAGCTGCTCTGTATCGAGCTGGAGCCGATGCGGTAACGATGGCTGACAACTCTCTTGCCTCTCCGCGCATTGATAATTTAGCGATGGGAGCAATGGTTAAAAATCAAACAAATGCACGACCTCTCTTGCATGTCGCTTGCCGGGACCGCAACCTAATCGGACTGCAATCCCATTTGTTAGGCATCCACGCTCTAGGTATTCATGATATTTTAGCGGTGACTGGGGATCCAACGAAAGTGGGAGACTTTCCAGGAGCAACGTCTGTGTATGATGTGAACTCATTGAATTTAATTTCTCTCATGAAAGAAATGAATGAGGGCCGCTCCTTTTCGGGAAAATCATTAGGAGAAAAGACATCCTTTACGATTGCTGCAGCATTCAACCCTAATGTTCGAAATGTCGATCGTGCGGTGAAAAGGCTCGAGAAAAAAGTAGATGCAGGTGCAGATTATTTTATGAGTCAGCCAGTGTATGGAAAAGAACAATTTAAGGAAATTTATGAAGCAACAAAGCACTTAGATGCTCCTATTTACGTAGGGATTATGCCGCTTGTCAGCAGCAGAAATGCAGAGTTTCTGCATAATGAAGTGCCGGGAATCAAGCTGACAGATGAAACACGGAAAATTATGGCCGATTGTGGTCAAGACCGGGAAAAAGCGCAAAAAGAAGGCATCGCCATTGCGAAATCTCTTATTGACGAGGCGTTATTGTACTTTCAAGGCATATATTTGATCACACCATTTTTGCGGTATGACATAACAACAGAATTAACGTCATATATACGTGCACAAGCACTGCAGCGTTAAGATAGTGGAGAGCAGTATATAGAGGAGTGGAAAGATGACCAAAACAATAAAATTTGAAGATAGATTACAACAGTCCATATTACTACTAGATGGTGCGATGGGAACGATGCTGCAAAATGCAGACTTGTCACCAGAAGATTTTGGCGGAGAACACTATGATGGATGTAATGAATATTTAAATGTCACCTCTCCGCATGTGGTTGATCGCATCCATCGCGATTATTTGGAGGCAGGTGCCGATATTATTGAAACCAATACGTTTGGAGCAACGGATATCGTGCTTAGTGACTATGACTTAGAAGATAGAGCAGAAGAATTAAATATTGCAGCGGCGCAACTTGCAAAAAAAGCGGCGGAGGATTTTTCGACTCCCGATTTTCCCCGTTACGTGGCTGGAGCAATGGGGCCGACAACGAAGTCATTGTCCGTTACCGGTGGTGCTACATTTGATGATTTAGTGCATGCCTATCAGGAGCAGGCAACGGGTTTAATGAAGGGCGGTGCAGACATCTTTTTGCTGGAAACGAGCCAGGATATGCGAAATGTAAAAGCTGCCTATGCTGGTATTAAACAAGCAGAAACAAAAATGAACATCGAGCTTCCGCTGATTGTGTCTGGAACGATAGAGCCGATGGGAACAACTCTTGCAGGACAGACAATTGAATCCTTTTACATCTCCCTTGAGCACATGAAACCAACGGTTGTCGGATTAAACTGTGCGACAGGCCCAGAATTTATGCGCGATCACTTGCGGTCGTTATCAGAGCTGGCCACAACTTATGTGCATTGTTATCCAAATGCTGGTCTTCCGGATGAAGAAGGTCATTACCATGAGTCACCAGAATCACTGGCATCAAAATTAAAAACATTTGCCGAAAAAGGCTGGTTGAATATTGTAGGCGGCTGCTGTGGTACTACACCAGAACATATTAAAGTAATGAGAGATACATTAAAAGACTATGAGCCGAGAGTACCGGCCGATTCACACGCTCACGCTGTGTCTGGTATTGAACCGCTTATATATGAAGAAGATATGAGACCGTTGTTTGTTGGAGAAAGAACAAATGTGATCGGCTCACGAAAATTTAAACGGCTAATTAATGAAGAGGCATTTGAAGAAGCTTCTGAAATTGCCCGTGCCCAGGTAAAGCGTGGAGCACACGTCATTGATGTATGTCTGGCTGACCCGGATCGTGATGAATTAGAGGATATGGAAAAGTTTTTAAGCTATGTTACCAATAAAGTGAAAGTCCCGTTAATGATTGACTCCACAGATGCCAAGGTGATTGAAAAAGCGTTAACCTACTCTCAGGGAAAAGCAATTATTAATTCGATTAATTTAGAAGACGGGGAAGAACGTTTTGATGATATTATACCGATTGTTAAGCGTTTTGGTGCTGCAGTCGTTGTGGGGACCATTGATGAAACAGGGATGGCCGTTACGGCTGAACGCAAGCTCGAAGTGGCAAAACGCTCTCATGATTTGCTCGTGCACAAGTACGGCCTGAATCCAACAGATATTATTTTCGACCCGCTTGTGTTTCCAGTTGGAACAGGTGATGAACAATATATTGGTTCTGCTGAAGCAACAGTGGAAGGTATTCGTCTCATTAAAGAACATTTGCCGGACTGTTTGACTATTTTAGGGGTTAGTAACGTATCATTTGGCCTCCCTCCTGTCGGGCGTGAAGTGTTAAATGCAGCATTTATGTATTACTGCACGAAAGCAGGCTTGGACTATGCGATTGTAAACACGGAAAAGGTAGAACGCTATGCCAGCATTCCAGAGGAAGAAAAAGAAATGGCACGCAAGTTGTTGTTTGAAACAAGTGATGCATCGCTTGCGGATTTCACTGCACACTATCGCGGGAAAAAGTCAGAAAAAAAGAAAGTCGAAAAAAATCTTTCCCTTGAAGACCGGCTCGCGGAATATATCGTAGAAGGCACCAAAGAGGGCTTATTTGATGATTTGGATAAAGCTCTGCAAAAATTCGATGAGCCACTCGATATTATCAATGGTCCCCTTATGAAGGGAATGGATAAGGTCGGTAAATTATTTAACAACAACGAGTTAATTGTTGCTGAAGTGCTGCAAAGTGCCGAAGCTATGAAAGCCGCAGTTGCCCATTTAGAACCGCATATGGAACAGAAAGAAGACGACTCTGGCAAAGGGAAAATATTGCTGGCAACCGTAAAAGGCGACGTGCATGACATTGGCAAAAATTTAGTTGACATTATCTTGTCGAATAATGGTTTTAAAATTGTCAACTTAGGAATTAAAGTAACATCGAACGAACTCATCGAAGCTATTGATCAAGAGAAGCCCGATGCAGTAGGTTTAAGCGGACTGCTCGTGAAGTCGGCACAGCAAATGGTGCTCACTGCACAGGATTTGAAGAACCAAGAAATATCCATTCCTGTTCTTGTCGGGGGAGCGGCCTTAACACGTAGATTTACAGAAGAAAAGATTAGTGCGGAATACGACGGCATGGTACTGTATGCCAAAGATGCCATGAATGGTCTCGATATAGCGAACAAGCTTGCTGTTCCAGAGGAGCGTACTAAGCTGCAGCAAGAATTACAGGAAAAAGCTGAAAACCGTTTAGAAAAAGGAGAACGGAAGCAAAAAGCCAGAACACCCGAAGAAGATATGCCTGCACGTTCAGAAGTATCGTTGACCGTTCCGGTTCAAACACCGCCGGATTTAAAAAAGCATGTATTAAAAGACTTCAGCATTGCCCATTTAGAGCCGTACGTGAATTTGCAGATGCTGATGGGGAAACACTTAGGGCTTCAAGGGAAGGTAAGCCGGTTATTAGAAGAAAAAAATGAAAAAGCACTGGATTTAAAAGAAAAAGTAGATGCACTCTTGATGCAGGCAAAACGAGAAGACTTATTGAAAGCGCACGGCATGTATCAATTTTATCCAGCCCAATCTGAAGGTAATGATATTGTTATTTATAACAATCCAGAGGAAAAGAAAATACTTGAGCGCTTTTCTTTCCCGCGGCAGCCGCGTGCACCATATTTGTGCCTGGCTGATTTCATTCGCCCAGTCGAAAGCGGAGAAATGGATTACGTCGGATTTTTAGCAGTGACTGCTGGGAAAGGCGTACGGGAAATGTCTGCCCAAGCAAAAGAAAACGGTGATTATTTGTTCAGCCACCTCATTCAAGCAACAGCATTAGAGCTTGCAGAAGGCTTTGCAGAAAAGCTGCATCAAATGATGCGTGATCAATGGGGCATACCGGATTCGCCAGAGTTAACGATGGAAGAACGGTTTTCGGCAAAATACGAAGGCATTAGAGTATCGTTTGGGTACCCGGCTTGTCCTGATTTAAACGATCAAGCTAAACTATTCCGGCTGTTAGAGCCTGGAAAGATAGGTGTCCATTTAACAGAAGAATATATGATGGAACCAGAGGCTTCTGTTTCTGCGATGGTATTTGCTCATCCAGAAGCAAGGTACTTCAGCGTATTATAAGGAAAAACCCTTTTGGCCGTATGCCAAAAGGGTTTTTTTGTATGGGAAGGGCGTTTAATGCCGTTAAAACCGCAGCTGCCGCTGGAAAGGCTTAACAGCAAGTCAGTTTTTTTACGCAGCAGAAAAAGCTGTGCTTTTTTTGTGTACACATATACAAGTTATGGTTTCCATTGTTTTAACCAGATTTTATAAAAAAACATGTAATAAATAACTCTTTATGAATAAAAAAGGCAACCACGAAGAAAATAAGCGTAACCGATGAGGGTGAGTAAAAGGAGGGAATATGGCAGTGCAGTATAAACAGGTATTTTCAACATGTGTTATTTTTTCTTTGTGCCTTTTTTTTATGAATTATGCACTTCCTATACAATCAGCAGAAGCTTTTTCTGATCAGGTTATACAAAAAGGTGCAACAGGAGATGATGTAGTCGAACTACAGGCACGGTTGCAGTATAACGGTTTTTACAATGGTAATATTGATGGCGTATATGGCTGGGGGACATACTGGAGCGTTAAAAACTTTCAAGAAGAATTTGGGCTTGAAACGGATGGACTTGTAGGAGACAAAATGAAAAATAAGCTCGAAACATCTACAGAATATGATGAAGAATTTGTTCAAGAAGCCTTGCAAAACGGCAGGAAATTTACACATTACGGAAGTACACCGAAACACATTCAAAAAGGTCCAAAAGGCGGTAAAAATAAACAGCAGCAAAAACCGGCGCCTTCTAAGCAGCAAGAAGAGCAGCAGGGCGGAGGTCAGCAGAGACAAGGACAAAGAAGACAAGAGCAGCCGCAAGACGGCGCAGGAGAGCAGGCTCCAGCCGAGCAAGGCCAGCAAGAACAGCCGCAACAACAGGGCCAAGAGCAGGTAGACGAGGATCAATCGAATCAAGCCAATATCCAAAAGGCCATGAACGTACCAGATGGGTACTCTGAAAACGATATTCAAATTATGTCCAATGCTGTCTACGGAGAAGCTCGTGGTGAACCGTATGTCGGACAGGTTGCCGTAGCTGCTGTCATTATTAATCGAATAGAAAGCCCGACTTTTCCTAATACGGCAAGTGGAGTAATTTTTGAGCCGAGAGCGTTTACAGCAGTAATGGATGGACAGATTTATATGACTCCAAACGAGGAGGCAAGAAAGGCGGTACTGGATGCGATTAATGGCCAAGACCCGTCTGAGGGATCGTTGTATTATTATAATCCCGTAACAGCAACATCTGATTGGGTAGCACAACGGCCGCAAGTGAAAACGATTGGTAAACACGTATTTGCGAAATAATGGAGGTGAACAAAGAAAATGGTTAAAAATGTTTTAATCGGGGTGCTTGCTGCAGCAGTAATTGGCACTGGCTGGTGGGGAGCCAATCAGGCCAGCCAAAAAGAAGCATTAGAAATAAATAGTGAAAACAACTATCAGCGAGCCTTTCATGACCTGTCTTTTCACCTTGATCAAATCGAGGATGAAGTTGGTTCAACTCTTGCGATGAATTCCAGAGAGCAGCTGTCTAGTTCGCTGGCGCAAGTATGGCGTTTGACATCACTTGCTCAAAGCGAACTTGGCCAGCTTCCATTAGGCCTGATGGCTTTAAACGAAACAGAGAATTTGCTGAGTAAAATTGGGGACTTCAGTTATAAAACAACGATTCGCGACTTAGGCGAAAAACCACTTTCAGACCAAGAATACGAACAATTGCAGCGGTTTTACAAAGAAGCTGGAGAAATTCGTCATGACTTGCGTAAACTGCAAGCTTCTGCACTAAAGGAACAATACAAATGGACAGAAGCAGAACAGGTAATGGCAGATAACGATGCACCAATGGATAACTCCATCGTCAATGGCTTTCAAACGATTGATAATAAGGTGAAAGGCTTTAAAGAAACAGAGTTTGGTTCTGAAATGGGTCAAGGCTTTGCCCCGGACGTTGAGAAGAAAATTGCTGAAAGTGTCAAAGGCAAAGCATTGTCTAAACAGGAAGCGGCAAAAAAAGCGAAACAGTTTTTAGGTGTCCCTGATTCAATGGAAGTAGAGATTGATGAGCTTGATGAAGAAAGTTTAGGGTTTGAAGGTTACACGTTAACCGTTCAAGAGCCGGAAGGCGAAGATGAAATCTACATGGATATGACAAAAAGAGGCGGCCATCCTTTATGGTTTTTACAATCCAGGCCAATTGACGAGCCGGAAATGAGTTTGAATGAAGCGTCAAACAAGGGACTGGCGTTTCTTGAAGAAAATGGTTACGAAAACATGGAACTAGCAGACGGTAAGCAATATGACACGGTTGGTGTTTTTCAATTCGTCACTCAAAAAGACGATGTAAAAATCTATCCTGATACCGTTTATGTAGAAGTAGCACTTGATGATGGGGAAGTGGTCGGCTACAAAGCATCGGATTATATCGCCAACCATCATCAACGAGATGACCTATCTCCATCCATCAGTGCAGAAGAAGCCAAAGCGCAAGTGAATCCGAATGTGGATGTCCAAGAAGAGGGGTTAGCTGTCATTCATAATGAAGACGATGAAGAGATTCTTTGTTATGAATTTTACGGTACGATTGAAAATGACACGTTTAGAATTTATATTAACGCAGAAGACGGAGACGAAGAAAACGTGAAGAAAATGCAAGAAGCTGAACCTGTTTACGACACGATGTAGCAAACGATATCATAGCACTAAGGGGAAAGGAGAAGCATTTGCTTCTTCTTTCCCTGTTTCTTGTTCTTGCTGCTCATAGAAGCAGATGAGGTGATGAGAATGAAAAGCAGAATCATTAGATTTGTTCATAGCTTTGTGGTATGATACTCTGTGAATATGTTAGTTTTTAGGGAATAATTGCCCGCTATCGTCGCAGTAATACATATGGTCAATGGGGTGCACTATGAATAAAATAAATATTGCTATTGATGGGCCTGCAGGGGCAGGCAAAAGTACGGTTGCCAAACAAGTAGCCCGTGATCTTGATTATACTTATATTGACACAGGGGCAATGTATCGTGCACTAGCGTGGAAAGCTCTCCAGTCACAAGCAGATATACAGGACGGAGAGGCTCTGTCGGCGCTTTTAGAATCTATGGATTTAACGTTGTCTTATACAGCAGAAGGCAATCGCATCTTTGTTGATAATGAAGAAGTGACAAACATGGTTCGTTCCAATGAAGTAACTGCTTCTGTTTCACAAGTGTCTCTGCACGCCGGCGTGCGGGAACAGATGGTAAAAAAACAACAAGAGCTCGCAAAAGCGAAAGGCACTGTTTTAGACGGAAGAGATATTGGAACAACGGTTCTTCCCCATGCTGAGCTGAAAGTGTTTCTCACAGCTTCTGTAGAGGAAAGAGCACGGCGCAGACATTTAGAAAATGTGGAAAACGGCAGAGAGTCCAATTTTGAAACGATTAAACAAGATATTCAAACAAGAGATGAAAAGGATTCCTCACGGCTGGTATCACCTTTAACAAAAGCAGCTGATGCTGTGGAAATGGATACAACTGAATTAACAGCAGAACAAGCTGCGATGCGTATATGTTCAATAGCAAAGGAAAGGATTAAGAAGCTATGAGCATTTACGGGATAGGGAAAATGATTTGTAGACTATACTTTACTTTTGTTATCAGAGCTGAAGTAATTGGCAGAGAAAATATTCCAAAAGAAGGACCTGTTTTACTCTGCTCCAATCATATCAGCAACTATGACCCTCCTTTAGTTGGAAGCTTTATCAAAAGAAAACTTAACTTTATGGCCAAGCAAGAACTTTTCGAAAAGAAATTGATTGGCTCATTGTTAAATGCTTTAGGCGCTTTTCCGGTTAAACGAGGAGCTGGTGACCGCCAAGCTTTAAAAAAAGGTTTGAGTATGTTAAAAGAGGGAAAAGTTTTATGCCTTTTTCCGGAGGGTACAAGAAGTAAAACAGGAGAAGTTGGCAAAGGATTGTCTGGATCTGGTTTTTTTGCGTTAAAATCTGAAGCTGTTATTGTTCCTGTGGCGGTTATTGGTAAGTATAAGCCTTTTCATAAAGTCACGATTGTGTATGGAAAGCCGCTTGACTTTCAAAAACTGCGGGATCAAAAAACAAACGCGGCTGATGCAACAGAAGAAATTATGGATGGTATCCGTGCATTAATAGATGAACATCGTAAAAGAGAAAAAGCGAATGAATCATAAGATCTTCATTGAATGTGAGGTAAATTCTTTAGTTTAAAGAATTTATATATTTAGTTTAAGGTATATGTTCCCTAAAGAAAGTAAGGAGGCAAATGTCAATGGTGGATGAAATGAACAATGAATTGGTCGGTATGCAAGACCTTCAAGCAGGTGATCTTGTAACCGGTAAAATTACAAAAGTAGAGGACAAACAGGCCTATGCAGATGCTGGATATAAAGTAGATGCTGTAATCCCAATCAGTGAACTGTCAAGCCTGCATGTAGAAAAAGTCAGTGATGTATTGCAAGTAGGAGATGAATTGGAGTTAAAAGTGATTAAAGTAGAAGATGACGAACTTGTATTGTCTCGCCGTGCCGCATTAGCTGATAAAGCATGGGGAGAACTGCAGGAAAAGTATGAGTCTGGCGAAATTATTGAAGCCGAAGTGGCAGAAGTAGTGAAAGGCGGCCTTGTTGTCGACCTTGGCGTACGCGGCTTCATTCCGGCTTCACTGGTAGAGCGTCATTTCGTAGAAGATTTCAGCGACTACAAGGGGAGAACACTGCGATTAAAAGTAGCTGAAATTGATCCAGAAGAAAACAAATTAATTCTCTCCCAACGTGCTGTGCTTGATGAAGAAGCAGAACAAAAGAAAAAAGAGCTGCTGGAAAATTTACAAGTTGGTGACGTTGTCAAAGGTACTGTGCAGCGCCTCACTGATTTCGGTGCTTTTGTAGACATCGGCGGTGTAGACGGACTAGTTCATATTTCCCAAATGGCACATCACCGCGTAGAATCTCCAGGTGAGATTGTGAAAGAAGGCGACGAAATCGATGTGAAAATTTTAGCGGTTGACACGGAAAGCGAACGTGTATCTTTATCAATTAAAGAAACGCTTCCGGGGCCTTGGACAACGATTGAAGGCCAGTTTGAACCAGGTGATATCATCGAAGGGCAAGTAAAACGCTTAGTTTCCTTTGGAGCATTTGTAGAAGTAGCACCGGGTGTAGAAGGATTAGTTCACATTTCCCAAATCGCTAATCGACATATCGGCACCCCAGGTGAAGTGCTAGAAGAAGGACAGTCTGTAAAAGCAAAAATTCTTGATATTAATCCATCGGAACAACGGATTTCGCTTAGCATTCGTGAGTTAGAAAAAGAAGATACACCAGATGAAAAAGTACAGCAGGAATATGAAGCACCAGAAGAAGATCACTCTGGATTTTCACTAGGAGATATGATTGGAGATCAATTAAAAAAATATAAAAAATAAGGAGTTTGATTGTAACGTGTCTCGTGCGGAACGAAAGAAGGATCATATTCAACACGCTTTAAATAGCGTTACAGAAAACAGCAATAGCTTTGATGATGTCCGTTTCGTTCATAACAGCTTGCCGGAGACCTCCGTTTCACAAATCAATCTCTCTGTTTCTATCGGCGAACTTATGTTAAGTTCGCCGATTATTATTAATGCTATGACAGGCGGCGGTGATAAAGAAACAGAGCGCATCAATGAAAGTCTTGCTGCGTGTGCAAGAGATAGTGGAACAGCGATGGCTGTTGGCTCGCAAATGGCGGCTTTCAAAGATCCGGCCGTAAAACGAACGTACAGCATTGTTCGGAAAGTGAATCAAAAAGGACTGATATTTGCTAATTTAGGCAGTGAATTGACGCTCGATCAGGCAAAGCGTGCCGTGGATATGGTAGAAGCGGACGCATTGCAAATACACTTGAATGTTATCCAGGAGCTGGTCATGCCCGAAGGAGACAGGGACTTTCAAGGAGCGTTAGAGACTATTGCACATATTTCTTCATCGCTAGAAGTGCCCGTTATTGTAAAAGAGGTAGGCTTTGGAGTCTCTTCTGAAGCAGTGAAAGCTTTAAAAGAGACAGGTGCTGCCGCTGTTGATATCGGTGGGAAAGGCGGGACCAACTTTGCGGTGATTGAAAATCAAAGGAGAGAAGAGCCTTATTCATTTTTTAATGAGTGGGGGCTGTCTACGGCTGTGTCGCTCGCAGAAGCCGTTCATTCCGCTTCAAAAGAACTATCTGTTATTGGTTCTGGGGGTATAAGGGACGGCTATGATTTAGCAAAAGCCATTGCTTTAGGAGCAGATGCTTGTGGGATAGCTGGCAGAGTATTAGCTGCTGCAAATGATGGCGGAAAAGAAAAAGCCGAACGCTATATTCAGCACTGTCTTCATGAACTAACAATCATCATGGCAGCACTGGGGGCAGACAGCATACAGCAGTTACAAAGTGTGCCGCTCGTTATTACCGGCAGAACACGAGATTGGCTTTTGGACAGAGGGATCCATGTCTCTTCCTACAGTAGACGCAAAAAAGAATAAGAGGTATACATAATGTAAAGATGGGTACACTGAGTAGAAAAAAGGAAAAAAATGGGAAGTGTAATGTTTCTAATTATTAGCTGGTATTTGTGGATGATTCAAACGTTTCTTGTAAAAAAACAAAATACCCACCGTTTTTTGTCAGCTTGGTGTTTACTTATGATGATTATTCTCTTTCCAATGGAGTTTTCTGTCGCCCATTGGACGGTCAAGCCGGTATTTGTCTTTTTACTGGCAGCAGCTTTTTTTGCTCTATGTTCACTGTCTTTGATAAGGAAATGGAAAGTCCTGTTGTTATCACTGAGCTTTTCTTTTTTGTTTGCTGCATTTCGTTTCATTGAATGGTATGAACCCGTTGTTTTTTTATTTGGCCGCTTTGTCACGTATGTCATTTGTTTTGGGTTTATTTTCTGGTTGTTTTTCTCTTCATTGAGAGAACGCATCATTTGTGCTGTTATTGCTTCTTGCTGTGGGGAAATTGTCTGCCAGATTCATCTGTTTCCGTTTTCATCAGCTATTTATTTAGGCGAAATTTTTTTTCTGAACTATATAATGACATTAGTTGCGGTGATGTATGGTATTCACTTGCTATATAAAATGTTTTCTTTCGTTAATGGAGTTGTTTCACCATCGGGTTCGAACTTGCCTGGATAGAGGCAATTCTGCTAGAATATACAAGTTGTTGCATGAATGTGACAAATAACTGAACTCGGCAAGAGAGCCGGGTTCTTTCTAAATACAAAAACATAAAAACATGGCTGTATGTTTATTTGTCAGGGAGAAAGGAAGAAAGCAATGTCAAAACCAGTAGTGGCAATTGTAGGTCGGCCTAACGTAGGTAAATCTACTATCTTTAATCGAATCGTGGGAGAAAGGCAGGCAATTGTAGAAGATGTTCCCGGTGTTACAAGGGATCGTATTTACAGTAAAGCAGAATGGTTAAACCGGGAATTTTATATTATTGACACCGGCGGCATTGAAATCGGCAATGAGCCGCTTTTAGAACAAATGCGAGAGCAGGCGCAGATCGCTATTGATGAAGCGGATGTTATTATGTTCCTCACCAATGGAAGAGATGGAGTGACAGGAGCTGATGAAGAAGTGGCTTCTATGCTGCACCGTTCAAAAAAACCAATCGTTTTAGGTGTTAATAAAATTGATAACGTTGAAATGAAAGATAATATTTATGAGTTTTATGCACTTGGAACTGGTGAGGTGTTTGGTATATCCGGTGCACATGGATTAGGATTGGGGGATTTATTAGACGAGGTCGTCCACCACTTTCCTGATGATGAGGAGGAAGGTTATGAAGAAGATACGATTCGAATGGCTGTCATTGGCCGGCCTAATGTAGGTAAGTCCTCGCTAGTAAACGCTGTTCTTGGCGAAGAGAGAGTGATTGTCAGTGATATCCCGGGAACGACGCGTGATGCTGTGGACACGGTTTTTGAAAAGGATGGCCAGGAATATGTGATTATTGATACAGCTGGCATGCGTAAAAAAGGAAAGGTATATGAGACAACGGAAAAATACAGTGTGCTGCGAGCATTAAAAGCGATGGAGCGCACGGACGTGGTATTAATGGTCATCAATGGAGAGGAAGGCATTCGGGAGCAAGATAAAAGAATTGCTGGTTATGCTCATGAAGCAGGACGGGCGTTGATTATTGTTGTAAACAAATGGGATGTGGTGGAAAAAGACGATAGAACGATGGCTCAGTTCACTGAAAAAATTCGTGATGAATTTCAGTTTCTATCTTATGCTCCCGTCCTTTATTTATCAGCCACAACAAAGCATCGGCTGCAGCATCTGCTCCCAGCAGTAAAACAAGCAGCTGACAACCATAATTTGCGCGTTCCGACAAATGTGTTAAACGATGTGGTGATGGATGCTGTTGTGATGAATCCGACACCGACAGAAAACAACCGGCGATTAAGAATTAACTATGCAACGCAAGTAGCAGTAGCACCGCCGGCCATCGTATTGTTTGTGAACGACCCAGAGCTTTTACATTTTTCCTATCGGCGTTATTTGGAAAATAAACTGAGAGAAGCCTTTCATTTTGAAGGAACACCGCTTAAAATTATACCTAGACAAAAGAACGAGTAAAATAGAGATAAACTATTAATCGGGGGAACAGGAGAGATGGAATTAATTGTTTCAGTCATTGCTGCTTATTTATTAGGATCCATTAGCTTTAGTTATGTCGTGGCAAGAAAGATTATGAAAATTGATATACGCCAGCATGGAAGCGGCAATGCAGGGGCTACCAATATTTTAAGGGTGTTGGGGAAAGGGCCGGCCATTTTAGTGCTGAGCCTTGATATAGCAAAAGGGATTGTTGCTGTTTGGCTGGCCAAATGGTTAGAAATGATGGGATTTTTACCTGCTATTACACCGTTAGGAGAATGGGAAGGGCTTGCTCCTGCAGCAGCAGGGCTTGCTGCCATTTTAGGGCATAACTGGCCGGTATATTATGGTTTTAAAGGTGGAAAAGGCGTAGCAACAGCCATTGGTGTGGTTGGAAGTCTTGTGTTTTTTCCTGCTGTATATGTGGGCATTGTCGCTATTTTAGTCATTGTCATTACACGTTATGTGTCACTGGGATCATTAATATTTGCTGTTTTCACACCAGTTTTCATTTGGGTGACGAAAGATTATTACGGACATCCCGGTCCGTATTTTTATTTAACAGCACTGTTAGGTGTCATTTCTGTGTGGAAACACCGTACCAATGTACAAAGGTTAGTGAATGGGACAGAAAGTAAAATTGGAAGGAAACAATAACATAAAGAGTATGTACGAGGGGGGCTAGCATGAAACAAAATATTATGGTCGCAGGGGCGGGAAGCTGGGGCACAGCACTTGCCGCGGTTCTAGCCGATAATGGCCATCAAGTAAAGATATGGACAAGACGGCAGGAACAAGCAAGTGAAATCAACCATTCTCACACGAATGAAGCTTATCTGCCAGGTTTTTCTTTGCCGTCATCGATACAGGCATCCACAGATATTCGTGTTTGTGCAGAAGGTACTCAGTACATTCTTCTTGTTGTGCCAACCAAAGCAATTCGAGATACAATGAAACGGTTAAAGCCGTTCATACAAAAACATCACATCCTCATTCATGCATCTAAAGGTATTGAGCCAGGAACCTCGAAACGAATATCGGAAATGATGGATGAAGAGTTAAATGACGAGCAAGGGCGTGCTACCGTGGTATTGTCTGGTCCAAGCCATGCGGAGGAAGTATGCGAAAAACAGCCGACGACTATTACCGCATCATCACACGTGATTGATGCTGCTTCAGAAGTTCAAGAATTGTTAATGAACCAACATTTTCGTGTCTATACAAATGAAGATTTAATTGGCGTGGAAATGGGGGGCGCATTAAAGAATGTTATTGCGCTTGGAATTGGTTTGACGGATGGATTGGGTTATGGAGATAATGCAAAAGCTGCCTTGATGACAAGGGGGTTGGCTGAGATTGCACGATTAGGCATCAAACTTGGCGCGAATCCGCTTACTTTCACTGGATTATCGGGGTTGGGAGATTTAATTGTGACATGCACAAGCAAACACAGCCGAAACTGGCGGGCTGGTTACAAACTCGGCACAGGAAAAGAGCTTGATGCTGTGTTAGAAGAAATGAACATGGTTGTTGAAGGAGTCAGGACAACAAAAGCGGT
The DNA here is from genome assembly GCF_900099605.1 of Alteribacillus persepolensis. GTDB lineage: Bacteria > Bacillota > Bacilli > Bacillales > Marinococcaceae > Alteribacillus > Alteribacillus persepolensis. The sequence goes on along the minus strand of NZ_FNDK01000001.1, from coordinate 553,555 downwards.
CCATGAACTGTCCAAACAGTTAGATGTGGAAATGCCGATAACAGAAGCATTGTTTCACGTGTTATTTGAAGGAAAAGATCCGAAAGAAGCAGCCAATCAATTGATGGGGCGGGTAAAGAAACATGAGGTAGAAAATGTGTCGCTGCTATTAGGTCATGAATTTCACGAAAAATGGCAGGAGTGCAGCGAATAGATAGATGATAAATCATAAAAGAAACATGCGCACGCCTTCTTTAATCATGCATAGGATAATTTGAATAGTGATTAAGGGAGGCTGTTACATGCGACATCGTCAAAACGATTCGTTTTTTGACCAAATTGAAAAGAAAACGAACGTAAAACAAGAAGATCTGTTCAAACTTGTACAATCTTTAAATGGAGCTGATTTTCAAGACGAACAGACAGTACGCCGCGTGATTTCCGATGTTAGCAGACTGGCAGGAAAATCTGTGTCAAAAAAGCAAGAAGATGAACTCGTCAAGGCGATTGTGAACAATAATATTCCTTTCGATTTGTCTTCCTTAAATAAGTGGTTTCAGTCAAGATAATGTAAAATTTTTTTAAATTTTCTTTGTGAAGCAAAGGCATATGCTCATTCCAATGGACCTCTTTATGAATACAGTAAAAAGAATAGAATAAAGGCTGTTGGAAAAACGGAAAGAATATAGCGAAGCCAGCTGGATCAGCCCCGGTTCAGCTGGTTTTTGGTGCGTATGTAAAGGATGCGGTATTTTTACATAACAGACGATGAACTGAAAATTCGGCAGTAAGGTGTGTATTACAAATTGTTGAACAACCAAATGACTTGCATGCATGACAGACGCCCTATGTTATAATATGAACGGTATTAAAGGAGGAGACAAGATATGACAGCGCTTCAAAATATGTGGTTCTCGTTTTTCGGTCTATTTTTAATGTTTGTCTCAGCAGGACTGACCGTTTTATCGCAAAAGCTGCCAAGTTTTTGGCGGGTGCTTTTGCTTGTAATATCGTTTTTATGCCTTGTTGTGGCAGGGTTGATTGTATTTATGGTTGTGATTAGAGGACCGTTGGCAGAGTAAAGTGCGAGTGGTTTTGCATGTGATGATGGGATGGTTTGGAGGTGCAGTATTGCGAAAGGTTTTATTGTTGTCATGTGTGTCTTGCCTGCTGATGTTAACAGGATGTATGTTTCCAGATGAGCGAAGAGCGGAAAATCAAGTGCCTTATGAAACACAACTTACTTCCGTTCAGCAAGCCGTGGATCAATATCAGAGTGACCACAACGTTCTTCCTATTCGGACAAAAGACCAAGACACACCCATTTATCAGAAATATGTCGTCGATTTTAATGAATTGATGCCGCGCTATTTGCAGGAGCCGCCTGGAAACTCGTTTGAAAATGGCGGTTTTTATCAGTATGTTTTGATTAACCCTGAAGATGAACCCGAAGTCAAAGTGATTGACCTGCGTATTATGAGAGAAATTCAGGAACTGCAGAGGGCGGTACAGAGTTATATAAGCGAGCATGGTTTTACTCCGGTGAAAGAACCAATTGGACCGAATGTGTATTCTATTGATATGGAAAAGCTCGATTATCATCGCGATCCTCAAGTGGAAAGCCCATATAATGACACATATTTACCGCTTATTATGGACGAGCATGGTAATATTTTTATTGATTACAGCATTGATTTAAATATTTTTCTCCGGGAATATGACCATTCCTACCGCCCAGGTGATGATATTAGAAATATACTAACAGAACATTCTCCAATTGTTCCGGCTTATTCCGTGCCGTATACGATTGATGAAAACCATGAGCCTGTCTTTAAGCAAAAGATGGAAGAATAGACCCTTTTTTCTATGAAAAAAGGGTCTTTTTCATTGTGAGATGACATAAGCTGTATACCAATTCAATGAAATATGTATTCCGAGGTACGCATAGATAGCCGACTCAAAGCATAAGTAGAGATGAGCAAGTCATATCCGCCAGACATGAACATAAACATATAATGTCATACATGCAAGAGTGGTATCGGAATTCATATTGACAGGAGGGGATCTAGTGGAAAAGGTTGATATCTTTAAAGATATCGCGGAGCGGACCGGCGGAGACATTTATCTTGGAGTCGTTGGGGCAGTCCGTACCGGTAAATCCACTTTCATTAAAAAGTTTATGGAGCTGGTTGTTCTTCCAAACATGGAAAGTGAAGCAGACAAAGCTCGCACGAAAGATGAACTGCCACAAAGTGCTGCCGGAAAAACGATTATGACGACTGAGCCCAAATTCGTCCCAAATAACGCTGTGTCTTTGGAAGTGGATGAGGGATTAGAAGTTAATGTACGACTGGTTGATTGTGTAGGGTATGCTGTAGAAGGTGCAAAAGGGTATGAAGATGAAAATGGACCGCGGATGATTAACACTCCATGGTATGAAGAGCCGATTCCGTTTCAGGAAGCTGCTGAAATAGGCACTCGCAAAGTTATTCAAGAACATTCGACGCTGGGAGTTGTTGTAACCTCTGACGGTACAATTGGTGACATCCCCCGAATGGATTATGTAGAGGCGGAAGAGCGAGTCGTCGAAGAGTTAAAAGAAGTTGGGAAACCATTTATTATGGTTGTCAATACAGTCAGGCCGCACCATCCTGAAACCGAAGCACTCCGTCAAGAGTTATCAGAAACGCATGATATTCCTGTGTTGGCGTTAAGTATTGAGAGCATGACCGAACACGATATTCATAATGTGTTAAGAGAAGTGCTGTTTGAGTTTCCTGTGCATGAAGTAAACGTGAATTTGCCAAGCTGGGTTATGGTATTACGTGAAAATCACTGGCTGCGAAAAGAATATGAGGAGTCTGTCCGCAACACCGTCAAAGACATTAAGCGGCTGCGTGATGTCGATCGAGTCGTTCATCAATTTGCTAATGAATTCGAATTTATTGAAGAAGCAGGGCTGGCTGGAATTGAAATGGGGCAGGGAATCGCTGAAATTGATTTATATGCACCTGATCGTTTATATGATCAAGTGTTAAAAGAAGTTGTTGGCGTTGAAATACGCGGCAAAGACCACTTACTACAATTAATGCAAGACTTTGCATATGCAAAAAGTGAGTATGACCAAGTCAGTGATGCTTTGAAAATGGTGAAACAAACAGGGTATGGCATTGCTGCTCCAGCATTAACGGATATGAGCTTGGATGAACCAGAAATTATCCGGCAAGGATCGCGTTTTGGGGTGCGTTTAAAAGCGGTAGCGCCTTCCATTCATATGATAAAAGTAGATGTTGAATCGGAATTTGCGCCAATAATCGGTACGGAAAAACAAAGCGAAGAACTAGTGCGCTATCTTATGCAGGATTTCGAGGAAAATCCGCTCAGCATTTGGAATTCAGATATTTTCGGCCGTTCGCTCAATTCCATTGTCCGAGAAGGGATTCAAGCGAAATTGTCGCTCATGCCTGAAAATGCAAGGTATAAACTAAAAGAGACATTAGAACGCATCATTAATGAGGGTTCAGGTGGATTAATAGCTATTATTTTATAACGAAACTTCATTCATAGGTACAAAGGGAGCAGTATAACTGCTTCTTTTTTTGTGTGCCGTTTGATGAATGAAGACGTTTTATAAGGTTTTGGTTAAGTTGAGAAGCTATTCATTAATGAGTTTACATAATAAAAATTATGTAAATTAAAAAGGGTTACATTTTGCTTTATACCTAGCCTTATGCTAAAATTTTTCAAAGGTTACTTAAACTGCGAATGGGGGAAAATAAGATTGTCAACGGTTGATCACGATAAAATTAAGCAGGCAGTACGGATGATTTTGGAAGGTGTCGGTGAGGACCCTGATCGAGAAGGGCTCTTAGATACGCCGAAACGAGTGGCCAAGATGTATGAAGAAGTGTTCCAAGGTATCTATGAAGACCCTAAAGAGCATTTACAAACGGTATTTGGAGAAGATCATGAAGAGCTGGTATTGGTACGCGACATTCCTTTTCATTCAATGTGTGAACATCATCTCGTTCCGTTTTTTGGGAAAGCACACGTTGGGTATATACCAAAAGGTGGAAAAGTTACTGGCTTAAGCAAGCTTGCTCGTACGGTGGAAACAGTAGCACAAAAACCACAGCTGCAAGAGAGGATTACATCGACTATTGCAGACTCTATAGTTGAAACGTTAGAACCGCACGGTGTTATTGTAGTGGTGGAAGCTGAACACATGTGCATGACGATGCGCGGCATTAAAAAGCCGGGAGCACAGACTGTAACATCTGCTGTGAGAGGCACGTTTGAAGAAGATGCAGCGGCACGGGCAGAAGTGCTGTCTCTTATTAATAAATCATAAGTTTTAATGGCAGGTGATGAAAATGAAAGATAAAGGTGATTTCTTTGTAATAAAAGCAGAAGAAGATGGTGTAAATGTCATTGGTTTAACAAGAGGCACAGACACACGCTTTCACCATTCCGAAAAACTGGATAAAGGGGAAGTGATGATTGCTCAGTTTACAGAACATACTTCTGCTGTCAAAGTGAGAGGGAAGGCAGTCGTACAAACAAGTCATGGTGAAATGAAAACGGATGAATAAACAAAGAGGGCTAAAAGAAAAAGATGGAAGCTGTTTTCCGTCTTATTTCAGCCCTTCATTCAGTTGAGCTGTTTGCGATTAAAACAAAAGTTTCGACGTTTTTTGCTTCTATGCTATAATGAGATTGTTTCATTCATTGCAGCATTGCTTCAAAGGTAACATACATATTATTTGCTATATTTTAACGGGGGGACGTCTTGCATGAAATCTACACAACAATCACCAGGCGAAGTCAAAGAGATAGAAAAAAAATTTGTAGCCATGACGACCCACCCTTATCTGGCCAAACACATTGAAAAAGCAGAAATAGATTTTGATATTATCTTTTTTTTGCAAGACATCATGAAGGATGCGCGGATTGATGCTGTGAGCAAACAAGAACAAATCCTTTCAGCGCTGCTCGTACAAGCAGCCTTTTTGACGCACGAAAATGTATACAACAAGAATTTGGTTAATGGTACAGCGAAAAAGCCGCGCCAGTTAACGGTACTCGCAGGGGACTTTTTTAGCAGCCTGTACTATTTCATGCTCGTGAAAAACACACATGATGATATACTACCGGTGTTCAGCAGCGCTATACAAAGGATCAATGAAGAAAAGATGAGTCTTCATTTTGCTGAAAGCCAGTCAGAAGAAGAGTTAATGAACCGCCTGAAAGTTGTAGAAGGGGGCTTTCTTTTTGATATTGCTTCGTTTTATCAGCAGCAAGAAGTTGGCTGCCTGGCGGAAACGTTTTTTTTATTAAAAAGAATAAAACATGAAAAACAAGAGAGAGACGTTAAATATTTATCTGCCTTTGCATCGGCTATCTATGCCTTTCACGAAGGAGAGAGAAAAGACGAGGTAACAGACTGGCCGACGGCGCGCACGCGCTCATTTTTAGAAGCAAAAGAAAAAGAATTAGAAGAGGCGCTCGTCTCACAAATGGATGCCTGTGCGATGCAGGTGACAAATACTCTCTATCAAAGGGTGGAAAACTGGTTAAGCGGTGAATGAGAGATTGTAATGGGAGAAGGATACAGTGATGCATAGCTCAAAAGAGGAAAAAGTACATGAAGTTTTTGAGAGCATATATGATAAGTATGACTATATGAATTCTGTCATTAGCTTTCAGCTTCATAAAAGCTGGCGTAATGATACGATGAAAAGAATGAATGTAGCAAAGGGTGCAGCTGCCTTGGATATATGCTGCGGAACAGCAGACTGGACGATTCAGCTTGCAGAAAAAGCAGGGAAAAATGGACGTGTGGTAGGGCTTGATTTCAGCAAAAACATGTTGTCGGTCGGGGTGGAGAAGGTACAAAAAAAACAGCTTTCCAACGTGGAGCTGGTTGAAGGCAATGCAATGAGCCTTCCGTTTGAAGATAATACATTTGACTACGTTACGATTGGGTTTGGACTTAGAAATGTCCCTGATTATCAAACCGTCATAAAAGAAATGTATCGTGTGTTAAAACCAGAAGGGCTGGCTGTTTGCCTCGAGACGTCTCAGCCTGATAATAAAAAAATCAGCGGTATTTACTCGTTTTACTTTAAAAAGATTATGCCGTTATTAGGGAAGTATTTAGCAGGAAGTTATGAACAGTATTCCTGGCTGCAAGAGTCAACGATGTCGTTTCCGAATAAAAGCCTTCTGGCTGTGCTGTTTTCGCAGGCAGGGTTTGCTCGGGTAAGTGTTATCCCATACACTATGGGAGCAGCAGCTGCACATTTTGCTGTGAAAGCAAGCTCGGCAAAAAGTGAGGAAGAAGTCCGATGAGAAAGATAAAAATAATTTTAGAAATGATCAAGTTTGAACATACAGTTTTTGCACTTCCATTTGCATTTTTAGGCGCTGTCTTAGGCAGTTTAATGGTAGAAGGAACATGGCCGACTATAGCGGAGTGGATCTGGATTACACTGGCAATGGTTGGTGCTAGAAGTGCCGCGATGACGCTAAACCGTGTTATTGACGTAAACATCGATAAGAAAAACCCCCGTACCGCTGACAGAGCTATACCTGCCGGGTTGATTTCGATTAGTCAAAGTATGCTGTTTATCACTGCTTCTTTTCTGTTATTGTTTGTGTCTGCGTATCAGTTAAATATGTTGTCTGTGTATTTGCTTCCAATTGCTGTATTTCTTCTCGCCTTTTATTCTTATACGAAACGTTTTACGTGGTTATGCCACGTGTTTTTAGGTATAACAATAGCGATTGCACCGCTTGGCGGATGGGTAGGTACTACTGGCACACTGCAAGGAGAAGCATTTTTATTGTTTTTTGCCGTAGCTTTTTGGGTTGCCGGCTTCGATATTATCTATGCAACACAAGATGCTGATTATGATCGGAAAGAAGGTCTCTATTCTATCCCATCTAAGTTTGGAATAAAAAAAGCATTGTATATTTCCCGTGCTTTTCACAGCATAAGTTTTGTGTCATTGCTTATTCTGCATGTTGTTTCGCCGCTTTCTATGATTTATTTAGCAGGTGTGTTAATAGCAGGTGTGGTGATGACATATGAACATTCGATGGTAAAGCCGCATGACTTAACAAATGTGAAAACAGCTTTCTTTCCCATGAATGGCATTATCAGCATGGTTATGCTGTTCTTTACCATTGGTGATGTCTTGATATGATAGGAGCAGCTGTGTTCTATGCATGATATATCGGGAAAGTTGTCTATAATACAAGTAGGAAGTACCATCTTTCTATGACATGTGGCGAAAGTTGTAGTGAAAACAAAAGCAAACTATAGTAGGTAAAAGATGAAAAAGTGTATTCATCATTCCCTATGTATAAAGCGGGGCGTAAGACATGAGCATAAAAATTGGAGAGATTTCTTATACAAATATTTTGCCGATGTTCTTTTATATTGATCGTGACCATCTGCAATCGAAAGGTTGCACCTTCATCCCTAAAGTGCCTGCTGGCCTGAATGAAGCAATGAAAGCAGGAAAAATTGATGTCGGGGGGATTTCTTCATTTGCATTTGGGAAGTCACATGACCATTATCAGTTGATGCCTGGTTTGTCCGTATCTTCTTATGGCAGCGTAGGGTCAATTTTCTTATTTTCTCATCGGCCGATAGAATCATTAGAAGGGGCGGATATTGCCTTAACATCTTCTAGTGCAACATCTGTGCACCTATTAAAAGTCATGCTGGCTGAGTTTTACAATCTGAACAGCATAAAGTATACGACAATGGCTCCCAACCCTCATGAAATGAAGAATAATTTTGATGCTTTTCTTTTAATTGGTGACGATGCTATCCATGCATCATGGGAAAATCCGTCCAGCATGCATTGTTACGATTTAGGCGAAATGTGGTACCGCCATACCGGCCTTCCAATGACTTATGCTGTTTTTGCCGTAAGAAAACAGGCTGCAAAAGAACACCCTGAGATATTAAAAGAACTGTACAAGCAGTTTTTATACAGCAAAAAGCTTACTCTTCATCGTCATTTGAAAGATATGACCGCTTCCATACAAAAGGAGCATGGCGGCAGTCAATCATTTTGGGAAGCGTATTTCAAAAACCTGCATTACGATTTTCAAGAAAAAGAAAAAGAAAGTCTTTTATATTATTATCAGTTGATGTATAAATATGGTTATTTTCAAAAACCTGTACACAACATTGACATGTGGCTGGCTGGAAACGAGGTGCAATACTTATTTTGAAGGTGAATATAATGAAGTTGGCGGACTTATATATGTTTTTAAAATCGGATATTAATAAAATCGAAAAAGAGCTGGAAAGGTCCGTGGCAGCAGAGCATCCCGTCTTAAAAGATGCTTCCCTTCACTTATTACAAGCAGGCGGCAAGCGGATTCGCCCTGTTTTTGTTTTGCTCGGTGCAAAATTTGGCAACTATGATATTGAACGAATTAAACACATTGCTGTAGCTTTGGAATTAATACATATGGCCTCTTTAGTCCATGATGATGTCATTGATGATGCAGAGCTTCGCCGTGGAAAACGAACGATTAAAGCGCAGTGGGACAATCGTGTGGCTATGTATACAGGGGATTACATTTTTGCTAAAGCGATTGAAAAGGCAGCACGCTTTAAAAATGAAGACATTCACCGTATCATTTCTCAAGCCATGCATGAAATGTGTCTTGGAGAAATTGAGCAGATTCGGGATCAATATAATTGGGATCAATCGTTAAAGACATATTTGCGCCGTATCAAGCGCAAAACAGCGCTTTTAATTGCGGTAAGCTGCCAGTTAGGGGCAGTTAGTGCAGGAGCAGCACCAAAAGAGCAGTCACGGCTCTATCATTATGGATACAATGTAGGGATGTCTTACCAAATCATTGATGATATCTTAGATTTTACCGGAACGGAAAAAGAACTGGGCAAACCAGCTGGAAGTGATTTGCTGCAAGGAAATATCACGCTGCCGGCGTTATACGCTATTCATAAAAACGAAGATGCGTATCAAAAAATGTCTCATTTCATAGAGGGCAGCAAAACAAAAAAAGATGATGTCGACTCGGTGATTGAATTAGTCAAAAATTCCGGGGGCATCGAATACTCTAAAGAACTGAGCAAAAAGTATCTAAAAAAAGCTTATTTATCATTAGAAGGACTGCCAGACATACCTGCTAAAAAATCGCTTTCTAATATCGCTAGCTATATTGGAGGAAGGGACCATTAATACGTGCTGAACCCGTACATAAATCAGCTTTCCATTGCGACCGCTTTCATAGTTTGTTATAATCTAACAAGTCTGATTGTATTACATAAGAAAGAGGGATAGGCATGGAAAAAACATTTATTATGGTAAAGCCAGATGGTGTGCAGCGCAACCTTATAGGAGAAATTGTGCAGCGTTTTGAAAACAAAGGTTACACACTTGCTGCAGGTAAATTGATGAACATTTCAAAAGAACTAGCAGAAGAACATTATGGAGAGCATAAGGATAAGCCATTTTTCGGTGAGCTTGTTTCATTTATTACATCCGGCCCTGTTTTTGCAATGGTGTGGGAAGGCGAAGGAGTTATTGCAACTGCTCGTAAAATGATGGGAGCAACAAACCCTCAGGATGCCGAGCCAGGAACCATTCGCGGTGACTTTGGCGTACAAGTAGGTATGAACGTGATTCACGGTTCCGACTCTCCAGAAAGTGCAGAAAGAGAAATTGGCTTGTTTTTCAATGAAGACGACCTTGTTTCATATGAAAAAACAATTTCTAAATGGGTGTAAATAGGAAATCGTTTCAAACGTCTTTTGCTTATTGGCAGAAGGCGTTTCTTTATAGAGTGTTCTTACCGCAAAAAGTGTTTGAACAGCTGCCAGTAAACGGTTAGCATGGTATAATAAGAACCATGATTCAGGGAGAGGATAATATTTTATGCCCGCACATTCAATGGGTTCACCCGGTGAGCGATATAATCAGGATTACAGTGACTTTGTTCGAAACGTGAAAAAGAAAACAGGCATTGATTTATCGTTATATAAAGAAGCACAAATGAAACGGCGGCTGCGTTCGTTTTTTGAAAAGAACGGATACCACACCTTTGAAGATTTTTTTCATCGAGGGTTAAATCAAGATGGGGCATTATTGTCTGAATTTTTGGAGCGGATGACAATAAATGTTTCGGAATTTTACCGCAATCCCAAGCGTTGGGACGTGTTGACAACAGTTATTTTGCCTCGTCTTAAAAAGGAAAGGTCGAGGTTGAACGTATGGTCTGCTGCTTGTTCCACCGGCGAAGAACCTTATACGCTTGCTATTATTTTAGATACATTGTTAAAAAAACGCCAATACTCTATTTTGGCAACGGATATTGATGAAACTGTTTTAGCACAGGCTGAGCAAGGACTCTATTCAGACCGTGCTCTAAAAGAGCTTTCGTCTCACACATTATCCCGCTATTTTGATCAAAACGGCACATACTATAAGGTGAAGCCATTTCTTCAAGGGCAGGTGACGTTTAGAAAACATAACTTGTTAAATAAAGCTGTGCAGACAGGCTTTGATTTGATTGTCTGCCGCAACGTCTTAATTTATTTTACAGAAGCTGCCAAGCATGACATTTATAAAGAATTCAATAAAGCTTTGACTGTCGGAGGAGTGTTGTTTGTAGGAAGCACTGAACAAATTTTTACCCCGTCCCGATATGGCTTTGAAACGGAAGATACATTTTTTTATAAAAAAGTTAAAGATGTTACATAAATTTTGAAAACTTTAGATGCAGTGCCCACATAAAAAAATAAATATGTTATCATTTAATGCATAAAAGCGATAAAGAGTATTGGGCAGCAAGTAAAAAGAGGAGTGGAATGAACATGAGATATGTAACAGCAGGTGAATCACACGGACCGCAGCAAACAACAATCATTGAGGGGCTTCCCGCTAACATGGAGCTGCTCAGCGAAGATATTAATACAGAACTTGCGCGCAGGCAGGGCGGCTACGGGCGTGGTAGACGCATGCAGATAGAAAAAGATAAAGTGCAAATTTTAAGCGGTGTGCGACATGGCAGAACAACTGGGGCACCAGTGACTCTAGTCGTGGAAAACGATGACTTTAAACATTGGCAGAAAATTATGGGACCTGAACCATTGACACCGGAAGAAGAAAACGAAGTGAAACGTAAAATTACGAGACCTCGCCCTGGACATGCAGACTTAAATGGAGCAATTAAATATAATCACCGGGATATGAGAAACGTGTTAGAGCGTTCTTCTGCAAGAGAAACGACAGCTCGCGTTTGTGCAGGTGCTGTGGCGAAAAAAGTGCTGAAAACATTTGGCATGGAAGTTGGCGGCCAAGTTCTTGAAATTGGCGGTATTAAAGCAGAAGACACGTCATATAAGGATATTTATGATTTGAAAGAAAGAAGTGAAGCGTCTCCAGTACGCTGCCTGGACAAACATGCAGAAGAACAAATGATGCAAGCCATTGACGATGCGAAAAAAGAGGGAGATTCCATCGGAGGGGTTGTTCAAGCAGTTATCACTGGGGTTCCAACTGGACTTGGCAGTCACGTGCATTATGACCGAAAGCTCGACGCTAAAATTGGCGGTGCTGTTTTAAGCATTAATGCTTTTAAAGGGGTGGAAGTTGGTATCGGGTTTGATGCAGCTGGCCTTCCGGGAAGTCAAGTGCATGATGAAATTGTATGGGATGAAGAAAATGGCTATCAGCGTAAGACGAATAATCTTGGCGGGTTTGAAGGCGGAATGACAACCGGTATGCCTATTGTCATACAAGGTGTGATGAAGCCTATTCCAACACTCTATAAACCCCTTTACAGTGTGGATATTGACTCAAAGGAACCGTTTAAAGCCAGCATCGAGCGGTCCGACAGCTGTGCGGTGCCGGCAGCATCTGTTGTTATGGAAAATGTCGTCGCATTTGAAGTGGCGAATGCGCTGTTAGAAACATTCGGTTCTGACCGAGTAGATGCTATTCAACGAAACTTGAGTGAACACGAAAAATGGTCGAGGGAATTTTAATGGAACAATTAACGGTACATGCATCAGCCCAATCGTATCCAGTATATATTGGAGAGAACGTGCTGCATCAAACGGAGAGTTTATTGAAAGAAAAGCTGGCTGGTAAAAGCAAAGCAATGATTATTACAGACACAAATGTCGGTGAGTTATATGCAGAGGATTTACGGCTTTGTTTGGACCCTATGCTGCCTGTTTGTGTGGAAACCGTGCCAAATGGTGAGTCCGCGAAATCACTAGCCAGCTACGAACGATTGTTAACAGCATGCATACGAGAAGGTCTGGATCGCCAGTCCATTATTTTTGCACTTGGCGGCGGTGTGATTGGAGATTTGGCAGGCTTTGTTGCTGCCACATATATGAGGGGCATACCATTTGTACAGGTCCCGACAACTTTGCTCGCGCATGACAGCAGTGTAGGCGGCAAAACAGGTATTAATCACGAGTTAGGAAAAAATTTAATTGGTGCTTTTCATCAGCCGTCAGCTGTGCTTTACGATACACAAACGCTTATGACGCTTCCGGACAGGGAGTGGCGTTCAGGATTTGCAGAAATGATCAAGCATGCTTATATTAACGATTCAGAGTTTCTACAGTGGCTAAAGGAAAACGTGCGATCGATAGAGGACATAAAAACAAATAAGATTCGCCCGTTCTTAAAACGCTCCATAGCTGTCAAAGCAGATATTGTAAAAGAAGATGAAAAAGAGGCGGGGGTGCGCGCGTATTTGAATTTCGGCCACACATTGGGCCATGCTATTGAGAAATTGGCAGGCTATAATGGTGATGTCACCCACGGTGAAGCAGTAGCGGCTGGAATGATGTTTGCTATGAGAGTCAGCAATTATTTAGGGCTGTCCAACTGGGACGTAGAAGAAGAAGTCAAGTGGTTAGAGGCACTCGGTTTTCCGGTGAATATCCCTGCAGGCTTTTCTGCACAAACGTTCATTGAAACAATGAAAAAAGACAAAAAAGCAACATCTGGTCAATTAACATTTGTTTTAGTAGAAAAGCCAGGCTGTCCTCTTTTAAAAACAGTCGAGGAACATCTTTTGTATGAGCTGCTGAACAACGATAAAAGGGGGATGACTAGCGGTGATTAGAGGTGTTCGAGGAGCAATCACTATCCATGAAAATACAGAAGAAGACATTGTGAAAAGCACCAAATTATTACTTGAAGAAATGATTAGTCAAAATGATTTGGAACCAGAGTATGTATCACACATTTGGTTTACAGCTACATCTGATATTGATGCTGTATTCCCGGCAAAAGCAGTGCGCTCTTTGGAAGGCTGGCAGTTCGTTCCGGTCATGTGTGCGAAAGAAATTGATGTGAAAAACAGCCTGCCAAAGTGTATTCGTATTATGCTGCAAGCAGAAATAGATAAGGCGCAAAAGGACGTTCAACATGTTTACTTGCGTGATGCAAAACAGCTGCGCCCTGACTTGGTGTTGACAAAAAAGAATTGACATGTGTACGATAGTAGTAGTTTAGTTTAGATGAGTCCATACAAAAATAAAGTAGTCGAGCAGAGTGCAGGTAGAAGAGAAGAGAGAGTAGCAGAGCAGAGTGTATAATGTTTAAACTATGCCTGAGACTGTCTGTTTCAGGCTTTCTATGTATATAAATTTATGAGGCTTTTTGCCCGTATGCGTCCTACCCCTAATCTCCTTCCTTCATGCTCTCTTCTTGTCGCTATAAAGAGGTGAGCCCATGACAGAGACTTCTTTTCAAGCATTTCAAGAACTTTCTAAAACGAGCAGCATGCTCCCGTATGTGAGACGTTTTTTTACAGATACACTAACCCCAATCCAAGTATTTCAGAAATTAAAAGATAAAGCAGTATTTTTACTTGAAAGTAAAGACGAAGCGTCACCGTGGTCGAGGTATTCGTTTATTGGATTGTCTCCACAATATAAAATTTACAGCAATAAAAACATGTACGTGTTTGCAGATAAAAATGACCGTGTTTTACTGCAGAGTGAAAACCTGGCAGAGCTGTTTGAACAATCCATTACGTGGCTCAAACCCGGTTCTCCCTCTATTCAAATCCCCTTTAAAGGAGGAGCAGTCGGCGTTATTCCTTATGATACCGTAGAAGAATTTGAACCAGAGCTAAAGTCATCAGAGGATACAGACCGTGCAGATGAAGTGGTGCTGTTGTTTTGCGAGACATTGATTGCGCTTGACCATGATACAAAAGAAATTAGTTTTATTCATTATGATAATGACATAGAGAGTGGTACGAAAAAGCGGTATGAACAAGCGAAAGCAACAGTCGGTTCATTAATGGAGCAAGTGGCAGCCGTGACAGGCGCGGATGCTTTTTTATCACCGTTGACAACCACAGTGGATGTTCATTTTAAGCAAGTCAGCTCGAACTATCCAAAGCAGAAGTTTCTGCAGGACGTTGAGACGATTAAAGAATATATAAAAGCAGGAGATATCTTCCAAGCCGTGCTGTCGCAGAGGTTTGAAAAACATATTACAGTAACAGCTTTTGATATATATCGAACGCTTCGAATGATTAATCCTTCTCCATATATGTTTTATTTAAAGCTTGGTGATACGGAAGTGGTGGGGAGTTCTCCGGAGCGGCTCATTCAAGTGCAAGACAACCATGTAGAAATTCATCCGATTGCTGGAACAAGAAAACGCGGGGCGACAAAACAGGAAGACGATGAACTGGTCAGAGATTTACTGCAAGATGAAAAAGAAAAAGCAGAACATTATATGCTAGTGGACTTAGCCCGCAACGATGTAGGCCGTGTGGCAGAATATGGTTCGGTAGATACACCGGTATTGCTTGAAATCGGTAAGTTTTCACATGTGATGCACATTATCTCAAAAGTGACCGGCACGATTAGCCATGGCACAAAGCCGATAGCAGCACTTGAAGCTTCATTTCCAGCGGGGACGGTGTCTGGAGCACCTAAATTTCGAGCTATGCAGATTTTGAAAGAATTAGAGCCCGAACGACGCGGAATTTATGCTGGGGCTGTGTGTTATTTAGGTTTTGATGGAAACATTGACTCTTGTATCGCTATACGAACAATGATTGTTAAAAACAACAAAGCAAAAATTCAGGCCGGTGCTGGAATTGTTGCGGACTCTATTCCCGAAAAAGAGTACGAAGAAACCCAAAATAAAGCAGCTGCGTTGTTAAAAGCCATTGAATCAGCAGAGGAAATGTTTAGCAGAGAAAGAGAAGAGGAGGAGAGCATTCATGCTTAAAGAGTTGTTAAACGAATGTATTGAGGGAAATACACTAACGGAAGAAGAAGCTAAAGCTGCCATGGATGAAATTATGCAAGGAAAAGCGACGGAAAGTCAAATTGCCAGCCTGCTTACTGTACTTCGTTTCCGTGGGGAAACGGTAGATGAAATGACAGGTTTTACAAGATCGATGCGAGACCATGTAATTCGAATTCCCCACTGTGAAACGAACGTGATTGATACGTGCGGAACAGGTGGAGACAAAAGCTCTACTTATAATATATCTACAGCTTCTGCGATTGCCTTGTCTGCTTTTGGCATCAAAGTAGCCAAACATGGGAATCGCTCTGTGTCCTCTAAAAGCGGAAGTGCTGACGTGCTTGAAAAGTTAGGATTGTCTGTACAAACGTCCCCAGAGGAGGCGGCGGATTCGCTTGCTAAGCAGGACATGGCATTTTTGTTTGCCCCAATGTATCACGTAGCGATGAAGCACGCCGTTGCTCCTAGAAAAGAGATTGGCTTTCGTACGATTTTTAATTTGTTAGGACCGCTTACGAACCCTGCTAATGCAAATGGGCAAGTTATTGGTGTGTTTAACAAAGATTATGGGATGAAAATGGCTCAGACACTAAAACGTCTCGGTGCCAAGCGCGCAATATTTGTGACAGGCGAAGACGGCCTCGATGAGATAACGATTACCGGCAAAACCTATGTAACAGAACTGAACGGCGAGGCCATTGAACAATACACTATTACACCAGAACAGGCAGGGTTAAAGCGAGCGGATATGGCGGATATTCAAGTGAATAATGCTTCTGAAAGTGCCCGTCTTATTGAAGATATCTTTAACGGCGAGGCTCAAGACGGTGCCAAAGATATCTTGCTGTTAAATATTGCTGCTGGACTTTACGTCGCTGATTACACGGCTTCTATCAAAGACGGGGTTGAAAAAGCAGCAAAAGCATTAGAAAATGGTGACATAGTACAACAATTGCAGCGTCTGAAAAATGAGAAGGTGGAACAGCAGCATGCTTAATAAAATTTTAGAAACGAAAAAAGAAGAAATACAGCAGTTAGTCCTGCCCGAAAAACAAGATGTGAAACGATATTCATTAAAAGAGGCACTAACATCAAATGCAGCGAACATCCAAGTGATTGCGGAAGTAAAAAAAGCGTCTCCTTCTAAAGGATTAATCCGCGCTGATTTTCAGCCGGAGAGCATTGCAAAAAGTTATCAAAACGGTGGAGCAGCTGCGTTGTCTGTCTTAACTGACCAGTCTTATTTTCAAGGTAAACGCGAATACTTGACACAAGTGAAACACAATGTGTCGATACCTGTAATGAGAAAAGAGTTTATCATCGATCGTTTACAAATAGAAGAGAGCGTTAGAATTGGTGCGGATGCTGTTTTATTAATTGCGGCTGCACTCGAACCGAAGCAGCTTCATGAGCTGTATCTTGAAGCCTATGAAAAAGGCCTGGAAGTATTGGTAGAATGTCATTCAAGGCAGGAAGTAGAAGATGTTCTGAAAACATTTGAACCGGCTGTTATGGGAATCAACAATCGAGACTTGCGTACCTTTCACACGACGCTTGATGTAACGAAAGAATTGGGCCGTTTGATACCATCGGACAGCATCTTGGTGAGTGAAAGCGGTATTTATACTGCAGAGGATTTGCAGCTCGTACAGCAGTTTGGAGCACAGGCAGTACTTGTCGGCGAATCGCTCATGAGGCAGCCTGATGTAGAGGCAGCTTTACGCACGTTAAAAGGAGAGTACCAGCATGATTCGTCCTTATCTTAAAGTATGTGGACTGCACTCAGAAGAAGATGTTCGGATAGTGAGTGAATCCAAAGCCGACTACGTGGGATTTGTCATGGCGGAAAGTAAACGAAAAATAACGCCACACGCAGCTGCTTCCTGGCTTAAGCGGCACCCGATGCCGGATAAGTCGGTAGCAGCTCTCTTTGTAAATGCTCCTATAGACGAAATTGCCGATGCTGTGAATATCCTTTCACCAGATATTGTTCAATTGCACGGTGCGGAAACCCCTGATGATGTAAAAAAAACTAAAGAAGTTTGTCAAACAGACGTTTGGAAAGCTCTCGCACACGATGCATCTGTACTGGAAAGAATGGATGCGTACGTGCCGTATGTCGATGCATTTGTCATAGATGCTAAAGTGAAAGGAGCCTGGGGTGGAACAGGCCAGCGTTTTGACTGGTCCCATGTTCCGGCATATGTTGAGTTCGGGCGTAAACAGAACACGCCAGTTTTAATTGCCGGCGGCATTAATGCTGAAAATGTTGCTGCATTGAAGGCATTTAGACCTTGGGGTGTCGACCTTTCTAGCGGAGTAGAGACAAATGGCAGAAAAGATCAGCAGAAATTGAACTGTTTGGAAAAGAGGTTGAATAGCAATGAGTAACATGTATCCAGATAATCGAGGAAGATTTGGAAGTTTCGGCGGAAAGTTTGTACCGGAAACGCTAATGTATGCACTAGAAGAGTTAGAGCAGTCATTGGAAGAAGCACAAGCAGATACAGACTTTATGGAAGAATATAAGCACACGTTATCAGAATATGCCGGCCGTTCTACCCCGCTGACATATGCAAAACGTCTAACGGAAAAGACAGGGGGCGCACGCATTTATTTGAAAAGAGAAGACTTGCTGCACACGGGCGCTCATAAATTAAACAACGCTATTGGACAGGCACTGCTCGCCAAAAGAATGGGCAAGCAGAAAGTAGTGGCGGAAACCGGAGCGGGACAGCATGGTGTCGCTACAGCAACAGTCTGTGCACGGCTGGGGCTTGAGTGTAAAGTGTTTATGGGAGAAGAAGATATGCGCCGGCAAGCGCTGAACGTATTTAGAATGGAGCTTCTCGGAGCAGAAGTGGTGCCGGCAAACTCAGGCAGCAAAACATTAAAGGATGCTACCAATGAGGCAATTCGGTATTGGGTAGCCAATGTCGGCGATACGTTTTATTTAATTGGTTCAGTGGTCGGTCCTCACCCTTATCCAAAAATGGTAAGAGATTTTCAGCGTATTATCGGCGATGAAACGAAAGAGCAGTTTGGACAGCAGTACGGCGCTCTCCCTGATGCTATTACGGCTTGTGTTGGCGGAGGAAGCAATGCCATGGGCATGTTCTATCCATTCTTAGAGGATGATGTGCGCTTGTACGGTGCGGAAGCGGCTGGCTTAGGAGTAGATACAGATCAGCATGCTGCGACTATCACAAAAGGGACAAAAGGTATTATTCATGGTTCTTTAACATATCTCATGCAGGATGAAAATGGCCAAATCATTGAGCCGTATTCTATTTCAGCAGGTTTGGACTATCCGGGAATCGGGCCGGAACATGCCTACTTAGCAGAAAGCGGCCGCGTGATGTACGAAGGGGTGACAGACCAGCAGGCACTCGATGCGTTGTCACTGCTGACAAAAACAGAAGGGATACTGCCGGCGGTCGAATCGGCTCATGCCCTGCATCTAGCGATGGAAAAAGCAAAAGAGATGACTTCTGAGCAAAGCATGATTATATGTTTATCTGGCCGGGGGGATAAAGACGTTCACTCGATAAAAGAAGCAATGAAAAAGGAGAGCCTTTCACATGAATAGACTGACGGTTTATGAAGCAGCACACAATGCAGACTATCCATTGTTTATTCCGTTTATTATGGCAGGAGACCCGACACGATCTGCTACGGTTGACCTTGCATTACAACTTCAAGAGGCTGGTGCGCATATTTTGGAGCTTGGTATTCCGTATTCTGACCCGTTAGCAGACGGCCCTGTTTTACAACGTTCCGCAAAAAGAGCATTGCAGCAAGGAATGAGCCTGAAAAGTGCCATGGATCTCATTCCTGAGATGAGAAAACGAGGATTGACCATTCCGGTTGTTGTATTTACCTATTATAATCCGGTGTTCCAGATGGGAATGGAGAGCTTTTTAGAAACGGCAAATGAAAAAGGGGCGGATGGTGTATTAGTACCTGATTTGCCATTTGAAGAGAGTCAGGATTTTACAGCGTTGGCCAAAGATTATCAGCTTGCGAATATATCGCTGGTTGCGCCTACTTCAACGACAAGAGTGCATAAAATAGCAAGCCATGCAGAAGGTTTTTTATACTGCGTGTCAAGCCTTGGTGTGACAGGAACACGTGAGGTGTTTCCGCAAGAAGCATACGATTTCATTCATACAGTAAAAGAACACAGCGCTGTACCGGTGGCGGTAGGATTTGGCATTTCTAAGCCGGAACATGTTCAAAGTCTTTCAGGAATATGCAGCGGTGTTATTGTCGGCAGTGCAATTATGAAGCTGGTAGAAAAACATGCCAATGAACTGGCAGCAGGGGAAGAAAAGAAAAAAGAGGCACTGCAAGAAATAAAAACATTTGTCTCCACGCTGATTTCATCGTAACATGTAATAGTAGAGAATTTATTGATGCGGGGTGCTAAAGCATGAAAGTTAAGTCGCAAATTATAGGCATGGAGCCGTATAAACCGGGAAAACCTATGGAAGAGGTCAAAAGGGAGCTCGGTTTAAAGGAAGTTCATAAATTAGCTTCAAATGAAAATCCGTATGGTGCTTCTCCAAAAGCAAAAGCAGCGGTTCAACAGGCAGTACTTTATCCGGAAATTTATCCTGACGGGTATGCTGCAGACATTCGTCAAGCTGTAGCCGACCACATAGGAGTGAAGGCGAGCCAGTTATTATTCGGAGCGGGATCAGATGAAGTAATTTTAATGTTGTGCCGTGCGATGCTGAATAATGAGACAAATACGGTCATGGCATCTCCAACGTTTTCGCAATACAAACACAACGCAGTCATTGAAGGAGCGGAGATTAGAGAAGTTCCTTTAAAAGACGGTGTGCATGATTTAGAGGGTATGCTTGAGCAAATTGATGAGAACACGCGAATTGTTTGGGTATGCAATCCAAATAATCCAACGGGTACGTATGTAAATGATGAAGCTTTTCAAGCATTTATGCGCCAAGTACCAGAAAATGTGCTCGTCGTCTCTGACGAAGCGTATATTGAATACGTAACGGCACAAGATTATCCTAATACGCTGGCTTATTTAAATGAATATCCTAATTTAATGATTCTTCGTACGTTTTCAAAGGCGTATGGGTTAGCTTCAATGCGTATTGGCTACGGGGTGGCTCAAGAAAAACTGGTGCAGTCTTTGGACCCAGTAAGACCTCCATTTAACACGAATACCATTGCTCAATATGCAGCTATAGCAGCACTTGGTGATGAGGAATATATTGAAGAATGCCGCATAAAAAATCGAAAAGAGCTGGATCGATTGGAAAGATACTGTGAGAAGAAGGGCTTGTCCTACTTGCCTTCTCAAACAAACTTTATGTTGATTCAAACTGGCGTATCTGGTGATGTTATGTTTGATGCACTCTTAAAAAAAGGCTTTATCATCCGTTCTGGCGAAGCATTAGGTTATCCGGATTGGATTCGGGTGACAGCAGGTACAAGTGAACAAAACACATGCTTTTTGCAGGCATTAGAAGAGTGTTTAGATGAACAAAAACATTCCGTGAAAGGGTAAACAAAAGCAGCGGCCTGGTACTTCCCTTAGAAGTGGCCCGCTGCCTTTTTTCATGAAAAGAGCATAGAGAGCAAAAGGAGGGCAAAGGGTGAAACGGAAAATATGCATTATTGGTATGGGATTGATTGGCGGATCTATTGCGTTGTCTATCAAGAAAGAACATGATGTACATATTGCTGGTATCGACATTGATCAAAATCAATTACGGCTGGCCCAGTCGTTAAAAGTCATAGATGAACCTGTGGAAAGTTTAGCAGAAGGTGTTCAGGACGCTGATTTAATCGTTATTGCGGTGCCGGTAACGAAGACAGAACAAATCATTGAAGAGCTAGAAACCTTTCCATTAAAAGAAGGTGCCATTGTTACAGACGTGGGCAGTACAAAAAATAAAATCTTTCATAAGGCAAAAAGATTGTTTGAAAAAGGTGTTACGTTTATTGGCGGCCACCCAATGGCGGGCTCTCACAAAAGCGGTGTGCAAGCTGCGAAACCGCATCTCTTTGAAAATGCGTTTTATGTTTTAACTCCTTGTGAAAGCACGGATATGAATAAGGTTATTCAGCTGCAAAACTGGTTAAAAGGTACACAAGCAAGGTTTATTGAATTAACACCGGAACAGCACGATCATTTTGCAGGTTTAATCAGCCATCTGCCCCATATTATTGCAGCAGGACTCGTACAGCAGGTGAAACGTACGGCAAAAGAAGATAATATTGTTGCACGGCTGGCAGCCGGGGGTTTTCGTGATATTACAAGAATTGCTTCGGCGTCGCCGGTAATGTGGCGGGATGTTCTCTTGCATAATAAAGATATTATCCTATCTCTGTTGGACGATTGGAAAGAGGAAATGAAGAGAGTGGAGAAATTGCTTGAAGAAGAAGATCCTCTTGAAATTCAGCATTATTTTGCTTCTGCTAAGTCGTTTAGAGATGGACTGCCGTCACGGGAAAAGGGTGCCCTGCCTGCTTTTTATGACTTATTTGTTGATGTTCCAGACCATCCTGGTGTTATTTCGGATGTAACCGGCATCCTGGGTAAGGCTGGAATTAGCATTACAAACATCCACATTATTGAGACACGTGAAGATATTATGGGGGTTTTGCAGCTGACGTTTCGGACAGAAGCCGACAGGGAAAATGGCCGGCGCCATTTGGAAGAAGCCTTGTATGAGACGTATATTATGGAATAACAAGAATGGGTCTGTCCCATGAGCCGGAGTGGTTTTATCTTTGATAAACATCAGCTGAAATACGCTTTGCTTTCCAGGGTAACATTGCGAGCAAAAGCTGCTCACTGCGGGGTCTTCAGCGGCTGCTGATCTATTCCCGCAGGGGAGCGTGTATTTCAGCTGTGAAAAATCTTTTAGGGGCAGCCTCTTTTCACGTTTGTTATACGTTACAGAAGTACCTTTCCTTTAGCCTGCTTTCCTTTTTTAGGGAACTTGCCAAATTTCCTTTAAAAATTATTTAAATATTATTGACTTTGAAAGCGTTTTAGTTATAATAAAAGTAGCGTATGGTTTCTCTCCACTCCTATCCATACTCTTATAATACGTTTCAGCACTTGTGTGCTGGCCCGATTTGTAAGCGTTTACGAATCGGGTCTTTTTTTGTGCTGCTTATGCGCAGGTGCTCTGCCTTGTTTCATAAATCCACGCTGTCTTTCATATCTTCGAGAAAAAGGGAAGAAAGGCAGGGAATGTAGTGAAATATTGGCTAAATCACGCTGTAGAAGAAAATAAGGGCCCTGTTCATATAAAAATTGAAGACGAAGTAATTACCTATAGACATTACTATCAGTATGAAAAAATAATCAATGTGCATGCGGGAGGTTTTCACATTGAACCTGCGAAGGCGGCCATTGGGCCGACAGTGCAACAGTGCAATGACCAAAAAGGCCAAAGAAGATGGGAAACACTGGTGAAAAAAGGGGTCACCACAACGCTGATTATGATGCCGGTAAAAAAAGCCAGTCAACTGGACCATGTAACAGAACAATCATTGAATCTATTAAATAACGTACCAATCGATTATCTGATTGTGCCATCGGTTCACAGCAGACAGCTGACTCCTGCTTTTATGAGACAACTGCTGCGGCGCAACTTTCCAGTTGTTGAAATTTATTTTACTTCCTTATCGGAGTGTCCATACGTGGCTTGGGATTGGATTAAACAAGCACTCGGGCCTGAACCGTTAAGTTTTATTTTTCGCTTTCCGCCGCCTGACTCCGCAGAGGAACAAATAGAAAAAAATAAATGGGAAAAAGCTCTTTCTTCTCACTTTCATATTGTAACATTTGAAAATGGAGCTCTGTTAAGTAAAAATGAAATGCAAACCATTGGCCTCTATCCCGTTAAAGGTACAGTTGCTCGAGGAGATGCGGATTATTTGTTATACTATGAATCCAAAAGAGTTAATCAAGTGGATAGACACGTGTCAGAAGGACAACCCCCCGATATTGTTGTATTGCGGGGAAAGGTATTGAAAGCAGGTCATCAAGTTCAGCTCTTAAAAGGATTTGGCCGCTGCTGTAATGCTTTTCTTCCAGGGAGGCTTCGTTCTATTCAGCGCGTGTAGATGATGTGGAGGTTGTAAAAATGAAAAGCAGTTTGGAAGAGTCCCTTGAACTGATTCAAAACGGGGATGTAGAAAAAGGGTTACAGCGTTTAGAGGAAGTGGAACAAAATGCCAGTCATCAAGAAAAATATGACCTTATTCAAATATATGAAGAATTGGGAAGGCTTGATAAAGCAAAACCGCTATTGGATGAATTAATTAGTTATTATCCCGATGAAGGTGAACTGTTAACGACAGCTGCTGAAATGGCTGTTGATTTAGATGAAGAGGATGAAGCGATTGAATGGCTGCTAGAGGTAAAAGAAGGTGATGAGGCGTATGTAAGGGCACAGATGCTGCTGGCTGACCTCTATCAATTACAAGGATTGGATGAAGCAGCAGAAAACCGGTTAAAAGCTGCACTCCAAAAAGAACCAAATGAACCGGTTCTCTTAGCCGGGCTAGGCGATTATTATTTAGACCGAGGAGACTTTGCGAAAAGCATCCCATATTTGAAACAGGCGCAAGCACAAGGGTTTGAATTTCCAGAAGGCGGTTTGAATCTGCGGCTGGCCGAAGCATACAGTGCCACTGGAGAATTTGAAACGGCCCTCACCTACTACCGGAAAGGGTTAAAAGACAAAACAGACCCGCACTCTTTATTCGGTTACGGATTTACAGCGCTGCAAATAGAAGACTACCAACTGGCTGCGACGCAACTAGAGAAGTTAAAACAAACTGACCCTGATTATGTGACACTCTATCCTTATTTGATTCGGGCTTACGAAGGGCTGGAAAAGTATGAAGAGGCATTAAAAGCAGCGGAAGATGGTTTATCGGTGGATGAACAAAACGATACATTGTTTACCGAAGCAGGCAAGCTTCAGCTCGCTCTTGGCAATGAATCTGTTGCCCAGGACAGACTAAAAGAAGCGATTGCTGTTAATCCAGGGAATCAAGAGGCTGCCAAAGCATTATTTGCTCTGTGGCTGGACCAGGAAAATTATGAAGCAATTGAAGATCTTGCTTTGCATCTGAAAGAACTTGGAGAAGAGGATGCATATATGGATTGGTACTATGCAAAGGCTCTATGGGAAAAGGAAGCGTTCGACGAGGCAGAGAAACTGTTTGAAAAAGTATATCCTTCCCTGTCTCAACACGATGACTTCTTAGAAGACTATGGCAAGTTGTTTTTAGAACTTGGCTATAGAAATAAAGCCCTTCACTTTTTTAAACAAGCACTCGCTCTTCATCCTGGAAATGAGGAGCTGGATATGTTTATCCGTGACCTCGAAGAAGAATTCTAATGCATGAAAAGGGAATGAAGGTGTGCTTGTCGAAAGATAATACTGTTATCAAAACTGAGTGTTTTGCTTGGTGACAAGGAGGGATTGGTGTTGAGTAACGTTGTATCAGCGATGGAAAAGCGGGACTTCCTAAAGTGGTTTTTAAAAACACAGCGCATCAAACAAAGAGAACATGCATGGATTTTACATTACCTTTTAAGTGACGGTAAATTGTTAGAAAAAGTTCACTTTGTCGAAAAAGCAGAGTATTGTCCAAAAGCCGTTATTTTTTCTAGCGAAACTCTCAACTCCATGCCTTTTTCTTACCATAAAAATCAGTTTGTCACCATGGACACAGAGCGGTCTTTCCATGATATCAGGCTGCATCCAGATGAAGACCTTTATGTGCAGCTGGCGTTTGAAGGTGATGAATTTTTAACCTATTATGCAGAAGTGCTAGAAGATAATCCATATGTACCTGGAAAAGATCAGGAAAAATTGTTGTTGGAAATAGCCGCGGAACATATTCTTAACCAGGCCGTTTGGGATTTTGAACATGAGTCACTGCGAAAGAAGATTGATGATGCACTAATCCACAAAAGAAAGAAAGAATTCTACAGGTTAACAGAGAGATTATTAATAATACAGCAAAAACTCTATAGGTGATGCAGATGTTCGGGCTGTCCGTTATCGGGACAGCCTTTTTCGCTGACTGGCAAGTATAAAACGTTAGTAGAGGCAAACGATAGACATCATTCACACTTTAAGAGAATCAGCATTCGTTGGGCGAGGCATTTGCCGGCACTTAAAAGCTTGGTGCTGGCTCAGTTTTCTTTGAAAAATACAGGGAAAAATATATCTCTGCTTTTCAGGAATGCTTACGACGTTTATAATAAAATGAGTTTTTATGTTTCATTAATAATAAATGCATAGAAAGAGGGGATGATATGAAATGGATAACCAATGACATTGCTTCATTTATTCAAGAACGAAAGTACATCGATACAGCTCTTGTTCCGCTTTTGCCAGTAACGTTTGGAAGCGGTGTACGGCAAAGCGCAGCGATGAACGAATTCATTTCCATTATTTCCGATGAATTGGAACGCCAGTTTAAAGGAAGAATGTTATTAGTTCCGCCATTTACTTATTTAGAAACGGAAGATATTCATCAACGCAAAGAACGGCTGTTGGAATGGGCGGCGGAGATGAAAAAGGAAGGAACAGCACATATTATCTACATTACAGCGGATTCAGAATGGAAAAAGGCAGAACAAAGCTTGGGAGACCTGTTGGTTTGGATGCCGCTTGTACCTTTGGAAAATATGGATATGGAGTATAAGAGACAGGTAGTATCAGAACAAATTAAACAGTTAATCCCGTTAATCATGGAAAAGTGGAAAATGGATACATGAAAAGTCGAAATAACTCGCAAAATCGGTCTGCAAAAGATTGACAGCATATTCAAAACTAGGCTATCATGAGTATGTCCTAGTTGTGTAAACGTGTGTGTATTACGTCCAAATGGACCGAACTTATATAGCAGGGGGGGATATGTGGTGAGTGAAAAAGATCATAATGTGTCTAGGCGTCAATTTTTAACATATACGCTCACAGGAGTTGGGGGATTTATGGCAGCCGGCATGATTTTGCCGATGGCAAGGTTTGCTATAGACCCGGTGCTTCAAGCAGGTGCAGCAGGTGATATGACAGCTGTTGCGGACGTGAGTGATTTGACGGAGCAGCCGCAGCGGTTTGATTTTTCTTATGAGCAAAAAGATGCCTGGTACACATCAGAAGTAACAGAAACTGCATGGATTTACCAAGAAGGAGATGAAATTGTCGCTCTTTCACCGACTTGTACTCACTTAGGATGTACAGTGAATTGGGATGCAAATGAAGATTATCCGGACCAGTTCTTCTGTCCTTGTCATGGTGGACGATTTGAAAAGGACGGAAAAAACATTGAAGGTACACCGCCGACTGAACCACTTCATAAGTATGAAGTGGAAGTACAGGATGGAACGGTTTACCTTGGAAAAGCTGAACCACAAATCTAGGAGGGGCGTCATTTATGTTACAAAAAATATATGAATGGGTAGATGAACGCCTGGACATTACTCCAATGTGGCGCGATGTCGCTGACCATGAAGTGCCGGAGCACGTAAACCCTGCTCATCACTTTTCAGCGTTCGTTTATTGCTTTGGAGGATTGACGTTTTTTATTACAGTCATCCAAATACTGTCCGGGATGTTTTTGACGATGTATTATGTACCCGATATTGTAAACGCCTACGAGTCGGTTAAATATTTGCAAGGTGAAGTAGCGTTTGGAACGATTGTACGCGGCATGCACCACTGGGGAGCAAGTCTCGTCATAGTCATGATGTTTTTACATACCTTGCGTGTATTCTTTACAGGGGCATATAAACGACCTAGAGAATTGAACTGGGTGGTAGGTGTACTTATCTTTTTTGTTATGCTTGGTTTAGGTTTCACAGGTTATCTGCTTCCATGGGATATGAAAGCATATTTTGCTACAGTAGTTGGTCTGCAGATTGCTGAAAGTGTCCCCGTTATAGGAGGACTGGCAAAGACGTTGTTAGCAGGGGACCCAGAAATCATTGGGGCGCAAACATTAACACGTTTCTTTGCGATTCATGTATTCTTTTTGCCTGGAGCTTTGCTTGGCCTGATGGCAGCACACTTTATTATGATTCGAAGACAAGGTATTTCCGGGCCGTTGTAAGGAATGCAGGTACGAGCGTTGAAGATTGAATCTATAAGGAGGGAAACCGATGCATCGTGGAAAAGGTATGAAATTTGTTGGGGATTCCCGCGTGCCTGCCGAACGTAAACCGAATATACCAAAAGACTATTCGGAGTTTCCGGGTAAAACAGAAGCTTTCTGGCCGAACTTCTTGTTAAAAGAATGGCTGGTAGGGGCTGTTTTTCTTATCGGTTATTTGTGTTTGACGGTAGCACACCCATCTCCATTAGAACGGGTGGCGGATCCTACGGATTCCGGTTACATACCATTGCCGGACTGGTATTTCTTGTTTTTATATCAGCTGTTAAAGTATGAGTATGCAGCCGGTGACTTTACTGTCATTGGTGCAGTTATTATGCCTGGTTTGGCGTTTGGGGCTCTCTTGTTAGCACCGTGGCTGGATAAAGGCCCAAGAAGAAGAGCGTCACAGCGGCCAATTGCAGCTGGCCTAATGCTTTTAGCAGTGCTTGCTACAGTCTATCTTACATGGGAGTCTGTCGACCATCACGACTGGGAAGCGGCAGCTGAACAAGGTGAGATGCTTGATGAAGAGGAAGCAGCAGCGGTAGAAGAAGTTGACACGGAAGCCGAAGGTTATCAGATATATTCTGATCAAGGCTGTATCGGCTGTCACGGCGACCAGCTGCAAGGTGCAGGCTCTGCAGGTCCGGCTCTCTTTGATGTGCCATATGATGCGGAGTCCATTAAAGACATTGCTGTAAATGGTATTGGCGAAATGCCAGCTGATCAGTTTGATGGTTCCGATGAAGAGCTAGATCTTCTTGCTGAATACATCGCAAGCGGAGGTAATCCTGAAGCTGGCGGTGACAGTGAAGGCGAAGAAGAGGGCGAAACAACGGATGAAGAAGAAAATGCTGAAGACGGCGAAGAAACGGAAGAATAAGCAGCAAATAGCAGCTGTCCCTTGCCTGAAAGGGACAGCTCTTTCATTATGGCGAGAAACGGATGGTGGCAAAAAGTGAAGCTTTTTATAACGTTTTTAGGAACGCCTTCCATGCTAAGTCTTCTTTTAGTCGTGAATGTTCTCGGGACGATTTATGGTTATTGGTGGTATGGGTCTCAGCTTGAAATTACTCCGGCTGTGTTTCTTGTGTTTGTACCAGATTCCCCGACAGCAAGCTTATTTTTCTGTATCGTTTTAGCTTTATTTTTGTTTCGAAAGCATAACGGGCTTATGGAGGCTTTGGCATTTATTACTTTAGTCAAGTACGGATTGTGGGCGGTAGTGATGAACATCGCTGCCGGTGTGCATGGTGATATGCTGAACTGGCAAAATTATATGTTAATTGCTTCTCATTTAGGGATGGCTGTTCAAGCTGTTTTGTTTTCTCCG
Organism: Alteribacillus persepolensis; assembly: GCF_900099605.1. GTDB lineage: Bacteria > Bacillota > Bacilli > Bacillales > Marinococcaceae > Alteribacillus > Alteribacillus persepolensis. Next base: position 524,782 of record NZ_FNDK01000001.1, on the reverse strand, counting down.
TATTATCGTATAAAAGGCTGGCATTTAGTGATAGCAGCTATATGGACATTGCATAATGATATAATTGATTATGTTTTTGGTATGTATCCTTGGGTTTCACCTGCCATCAATGATTACATAGCACAGATTGGATATTTTACGTTCTGGCTGAGTATTTTTTCGATTGGTCTGGCTTATGTTTTAGGCGTTAGAAAACAACGCCTGACTCTGCTGCTTCCGTGAAAATAAAATTCTGTATAAGAAACGGTTGTTTATATAAATAATCGGCATGGCAGCGTGGCAAACAGTAATGTCTGTACAAAAAGTACAAGCTAAACATCACGCGGGACGAACGGGTTTGTTCAGCTTTGGAAAGACAAGAATGCATCTGCTTCAAGTATCCAGCGGAGGTGCCGTCACAAAAACAATCTCCGCATAGAACAGAGCTTAAAAAATAGCTGTATAGAAATAACACCCTTCCGGTCTACTCTTGTCCAAGTATTCATAAGTATGGAACGAGGAGATGAGGAGGGGTATGATATGATACATTATCGAAGCGGAAGCTTCTTTCATAAGCAGCTTTTCATATATGGATGTTTGAGTGCTGCAATGTTTTTTTTATTTTTCTGCTGTGTCGGACAAACTAGTGCTGAGCATGCTGCTGTGGATATGGAAGAAGTGAATGAGAAAGCTGCTCTCCTGTATGAACTGGCAGAAAAGGGGAATTATGAAGATGCAAAGCAAGTGCATAGCTGGTTAAAACAGCATTTGCCATCTGTTCCATTTGATGAATATGATGTGAATACGAATCAGCTGTCTGAACTGCTGCGTTCATTTGAACGAGCCGAAGAAGCAGTGAATCGAGCGGAATTAGACGATAAGCAGCGGCTTCGGTACCTTTTTGCTTTTCGGCTTGCAGCAGATGCTGTCGTGAGTCAAGAAAATCCGTTGTGGAAGCAGTCTGCCAAACAACTTTTACATCAGCTTGATGAGTTGGAACAGCAAGTCCATAATGGAGAAGTGGAGCATGCAAAACAAACTTTTCAAGAGTGGCAGCGTCAATTTGAAGAAATTCGGCCGGCCATCTATACAGGTGTGGAGGAACAACATTATTTACCGTTTATTTCCTACGTGCGTTACATGGACCAGCATGCCGGCTGGCTTCAATCAACAAGTACAAACGATATACAAAAATTGAAGACTGCTTTAGAAAATGTAGTGAATGAAGAGAAAAGATCAGCGGCAGATCCTTCTTTATGGCTGGTAATGCTTTCGGTAGGAAGTGCAATTATTGTGTCATTAACATATGCCGGCTGGAGAAAATATAAAGGAGAGAAGCAGCGTCAGCAAATTAGAGATTAATGTTCAAAAACCCGTCAAACTCTCGTGAGCAGCTTTATTGACTTTATTTGACGTTTTAAATAAAATGAAAATATACCAAATGTACGGAAATGGAGGGAAGCATCGAATATGGGAATGTGGCTGTTGTATATAGCGGCACTATTGATTATTCCAATATGGGCGCAAATGAAAGTCAAAAAAGCCTATCGCAAATATTCAGAGGTTTCTAACTCATCTGGGATGAGCGGCAGAGAAGTAGCAACAAAGATTTTGCATGAAAACGGCATATTTGATGTAGATGTAGAGCCAGTCAAAGGCACGCTTTCTGATCACTACGATCCAAAAGCAAAAGTAGTGCGCTTGTCAGAAGACAATTACTACGGCACGAGTGTAGCTGGTCAAGCTGTCGCTGCCCATGAAGTAGGGCATGCGATTCAAGACGCAGAAGATTATGCTTTCTTGCGGTTTCGCCACACCCTTGTTCCAGCGGCGAATCTTGGTTCAAACTTATCGTTTTTCTTGATTTTAGCTGGTGTACTGTTTCAAGCAAGCGGATTGCTGCTTGGCGGTATTATTTTCATGTCAGCAGCCGTCTTGTTTCAGCTTGTGACATTGCCAGTTGAATTTAATGCCAGTAACCGGGCAATGGAACAAATTGTTTCTACAGGCATTATTCGAAATGACGAGGAAAAAGAAACGCGAAAAGTGTTGGATGCCGCAGCATTAACTTACGTAGCAGCAGCACTTGTGGCAGTACTAGAACTTGTTCGGTTCGTATACATGTACTTCCTTATGAACGAAGAGTAATACAAAACGCAAGCACTTTGTCAGTGGCTTGCGTTTTTTTACGGCGTTTTAATCGGCCTTTTGTTTTCATCAAGTGTAAAACCTTCGCCGGATACATCCTGCACGTCGTTGACAGTCACAAAAGCTTGTGGGTCAATCTTTTCAACTAAATGCTTGAGCCGCATGACTTCATTTCGACTGACCACACAATATAACACTTCCTTATCTGACCCTGTAAATGAACCTTTGCCTCGTAAAACAGTCGCTCCTCGGTCCATTTCTTGTAGAATAGCCTGTGAAATGACGTTGGTTTTATCAGAAATAATAAAGGAAGCTTTCGCAGAATAGGCTCCTTGCTGTATCATGTCAATCACTTTGGCAGCCACAAAGACGGCAACAAGTGTATACATTGCTTCTCGAAAGTCTAAGTATACAAGCGAACTGGTGATAACGAACGTATCAAACAAAAATAATGTTCTGCCAATACTCCAGCCTAAATAACGAAATCCTACTTTTGCGATAATATCTGCTCCGCCGGTTGTTCCGCCATATCGAAAGACAAGTCCAAGGCCGGTACCAATTAATACGCCGGCAAAGAGCGCGGCTAACGTCATGTCTTGTTCAAGGGAAAGATGGATCAGCTGGTATTCTTGAAATAACCATAAAAATAAAGAAATGCCAATTGTTCCAATAATCGTATAAAAAAAGACGGTACGTCCAAGGACTTTCCAGCCAATAATAAATAAAGGAATGTTTAAAATGAAGTTGGAGTAGGCGGGGTCAATGTGGAACAAAAAATATAAAATCAGTGTGATGCCAGTAAAACCTCCATCCGCCAAGTTGTTCTCCATATTAATGTAAACCAGTCCAAATGACATAATGGCAGATCCTAATAGGATGAGACATGCATTTTTAACGTGGACAGCTATATTCATTATCAATCCCCCTCTGATAAAGCCGGATAAGCTTCATTATAGGAAAAACAAATCAAACAAACAACTTGCCCTTTCACAGGATGTGATGGATTCTTCTTGCAGAACAGGGCGTTCGTGAAAGCAGCAGAAGTACCTTTATATTGTCAAATGAATGGGAATTCGATACGATAAGATGGGAAGGGAAGGGTTAGATACATATGGATAAAAAAACAATGCAAGCGATGCAGGAAGAAGTAGATAACCATATATCTCAATACAAAGAAGGATATTTCAGCCCATTAGCTATGCTGGCAAGGTTAACAGAGGAAACAGGTGAGCTGGCTAGAGAAATGAACCACTACTATGGAGAAAAGCCTAAAAAAGAAAGTGAAACGGAAAAGTCTTTAGAACAAGAAATGGGCGATATTTTATTTGTCTTAATTTGCTTTGCTAACTCATTAGATATTGATTTAGAAGAAGCATTCGATGTAGTAATGAAAAAATTTAAAACAAGAGATAAAGATCGTTGGACGAAAATTGACAAAGGAGATGACAAAGAATGAATATGGATCAACCAACTCGAATAATTGTTGCAGGACCTAGGGGAAAAATGGGACACGAGGCTGTCCAATTAGTGCATGAGACAGAACATTTTCAACTCGCTGCTGCGGTTGATTCCAAAAATAATGGCAAGAAGGTGCAAGATCTCGAGGGAATGCCTAGCGAAGATGTGCTGGTTTATGATGATATGGAGGATTGCCTGCAAGCTGTCGAAGCAGATGTTCTGGTTGATTTGACAACTCCAGAAGTAGGAAAAAAACATTTGGAATTAGCATTGGATTATGGAGTACGTCCAGTTGTAGGAACAACTGGGTTCAGCCCGGAAGATATTGACCGGCTGCGCCAAAAAGCAGAAGAAAAAGAAATCGGGGCGATTATAGCTCCCAACTTTGCTGTGGGAGCAGTCTTAATGATGAAGTTCTCACAAATGGCTGCAAAGTATTTCCCAGATGTAGAAATTATTGAAATGCATCATGATAATAAATTGGATGCACCGTCAGGTACAGCTGCGAAAACAGCGGCGTTAATCAATGAAGTACGTCCGCATAAATCTCAAGGGCATCCAGATGAAAAAGAGGAATTAGAAGGAGCGCGTGGAGCGGAAGTAGATGGTTTGCGTGTACATAGTGTACGACTGCCCGGTCTTGTTGCACACCAAGAAGTAATGTTTGGCGGCTCTTCACAAACGCTTTCGATTCGCCATGATTCCATCAACCGTAAATCGTTCATGCCTGGTGTTAAACTGGCAGTTGAAAATGTGTTGCGTGTGAACACATTGGTATATGGGCTTGAAAACATTATGGAGTAGGAGGGCGCGCCGATGAACATTGCTTTAATTGCGCACGATAGAAAAAAAGAAGATTTAGTTCGTTTTGTACAAGCCTATAAACCAGTGCTCGACAGCCACGTTCTCCACGCTACAGGTACGACCGGTGCCAGGCTGGAAGAAGAAGCAGCAGTTCATGTAACAAAACATCTGTCCGGACCGCTGGGAGGAGACCAGCAAATCGGATCTCTTGTTGCCGATGGGATCGTTGACCTCGTCTTATTTTTTAGAGATCCCCTACAAGCACAGCCTCATGAGCCGGATATTTCGGCATTGATTAGGCTGTGTGATGTACACAGTGTGCCGGTTGCAACGAATATGGCAACAGCTGAGGTATTAATAAAAGGGCTGGAACATGGGTTTTTTGAATTTCGTAAAGCAATGCCAAAGGAGCGGAAAGCAAGTGAATAAAAGGGTGATACTGGCAGTCGGCGCGCACCCAGATGATGTGGAAATTGGTATGGGTGGAAGTATAGCTGTACATGCAGAAAATGGAGATGATGTATACATTTGCAGCTTAACACGCGGAGAACTGTCTTCAAACGGTACCATCGAACAACGCCAGCATGAAGCAGATCAAGCAGGAGCCATATTAGGTATAACAAAGCGGTTTCAGCTCAACTTTTTCGATCGTTTTCTGAGCCGTGAGGACCAATCATACAAAGACATGATTTCGTTAATAAGGGATGTAGAGCCAGATACAGTGTTTGCACCGTTTTATGAAGATAGACACCCCGATCATGGAGCGTGTTCTCGTTTAGTAAGAGAAGCGGTTTTTGATGCGAAGATTCATAAATTTCCTGGTATTTCTCAACCAGCACATCAAACCCCGTCTTTGTTTTACTATTGTATAAATGGTGTACAAATCCCTGATTTCTATGTAGATATTTCACGTACACAGCCGAAAAAAGAAAAAGCACTTGCTGCGTTTCAAAGTCAATTTGTACCAAAGCAAGACAGCATAAAAACACCGCTTACCGACCGCTATATAGAATCTGTCAGAGCACGTGATTCGTTGTTTGGAAAAGAAGCAAACACTGTGTTTGCAGAAGGGTTTAAACGAGAAACACCGCTTGTTTTTTCGGCGGTTCCAAAAAGGAGCAGTCAATGAAACAAAAGATTGGTATTTCATGTTATCCAACGGTAGGCGGTTCGGGTGTTGTAGCTACAGAGCTAGGCAAACTATTAGCGGAAAAAGGGCATGAGATTCACTTTATTTCAACGAGCATGCCCTTTCGTTTAAATAAGACATATCCAAATATTTATTATCATGAAGTAGAAGTGAGTCAGTTTGAAGTATTTCAGTATCCGCCATATTCGTTGACTTTGGCTAGTAAAATGGCAGAGGTCATTGAAAGAGAACAGCTCGATGTATTGCATGTCCATTATGCTGTCCCTCATGCTGTTTGTGCATTATTAGCAAAAGATATGGTGGAGCGTGATATTAAAGTGGTTACGACATTACATGGCACAGATATCACGGTACTAGGCCATGATTCCTCGTTAAAACCAATCATTAAATATGCGATTGAGCGCTCAGATAAAGTAACAGCAGTTTCTCAAGCGCTGGCTTCACAAACAAAAGAATCTCTTCACATTACCAGGCCAATCGAGACGATTTATAACTTTATCGATGAGCGTGTGTATAAACCGCAAATAATGAAAAATGAGTTGAAACATGCGTATCATATTCAAGAACATGAAAAAATCGTGGTTCACATTTCTAACTTTCGGCCGGTAAAACGGGTTGTAGATGTGGTAGAAGCATTTCATGTTTTACATGAGCACACCCCTTCCAAGCTATTAATGATTGGAGACGGTCCAGATCGTAATAAGGCGTATCGGCATGCGGTGCAGCGAGGTATTAGTGAAGATGTTCTATTTTTAGGCAGCCAAAAAAATATTGTTGATTTTTTAAATATCGCTGATATCATGTTTCTTTTATCAGAAAAAGAAAGCTTTGGGCTGGCCGCGTTAGAAGCGATGGCTTGTGGAGTTCCTGTCATCGGAACAGATACAGGAGGGATTCCAGAGGTTATCGTTAACAATGAAACCGGTTATACTTGTCCTGTTGGTGATGCAGAAGAGGCAGGCTTAAAGGCGTTGCATCTTTTACAACACCCTTTATTATATGAAGCGTTTTCATCAGCTGGTAAAGCGAGAGTGGAAGAGGTGTTTGCCTCATCATTAATCGTCGAATACTATGAATCCATCTACCACGAGGTGTCGCTGACGTGAAGGACAGACAGGGCCTTTGGGAAAAAGCATTGGAAGTATTGAATATAATAACACAACACGGGTTTGAGGCGTTTATTATAGGAGGCGCTGTGCGTGATTTTCATTTACGCCGGCGTATACATGATGTGGATATTGCTACTAGCGCTTCTGTCGATGAAATGAAAACAATGTTTCCAAAAGCGAAGCAGTTATCCAAGCATTTTCCAACGTGTCTGGTGATATATCAACAGGAAGCGTTTGAAGTGACAACGTATCGCAGTGAAAATAAAACGTTGACAGCTGACTTGTTGCATCGCGATTTTACAATGAATGCAATGGCGATAGATAGAAAAACAGCTATTATTGATCCATTTGGTGGAAAAACAGACATAAAACAGCAGATTATCCGCAGTGTGGAACCAGCTAAACGGTTTAAAGAAGATCCGTTAAGGATGATACGAGCTGTTCGTTTTATGGCACAGCTGGATTTTTCTATCGAGCCAGGTACGCATGAGTGTCTATTGAAACATCGGCCACTGCTCGAGCAACTTCCCGCAGAGCGTGTCCAAGCAGAATGCGGCAAGCTTTTAATGGGCGATGATCATCGTGATGCGCTGACGTATTTGTTTTGCTGCGATATCCCTGCTTTTTTTCCAAAGGCGATACGTCCCGTTTCTATACATGCCCGTAAACATTCGTACAACTACGACATGCAGCCATTAATCACCGCAGAAGAGCGGTGGGCTGCTTTTTTGTGGCTCTTGTATGGAAAAGAGGCAAAACAAATGCCCAAAAAATGGCGGTTTTCAAATAGGGACAAGCAGAAACTGATAGTGATTCTTTCATTTGCAGAAGCATATCCAGAGACGATTCCATGGAATAAACAACTTATTTATCAAACTGGATTGACGCTGGCATTACAGGTGGAGCGTCTTCATCAGTGGCTGTATGATCATACGAAAAAGGAACGTTTTGTTTATATACAGTCCGTATACCGCACACTGCCCATAACAAGCAGAGAAGAACTGCGCATTAATGGCAAGGATATTTTAGCGACAGTTCCTTTGATTAAAAAAGAAAAAATTGGAGATGTTTTACGGCAGCTGGAACACAAGGTGGTAGAGGGGTCTGTAAAAAACGACCGTCAAGAACTAGTCACATTTGTAAAGGAGAAGCTGCATAATGAGAGGTAAATTACTGCAATTATTAATGCAAACGTCGGATACGTTTGTATCTGGACAAGAAATTAGTGAGCGATTAGGCATTTCACGAACGGCTGTATGGAAACATATCGAAGAACTTCGTAAAAATGGCTATGAATTAGAAGCAGTACCGCGAAAAGGGTATCGGCTCGTCCATACGCCTAATCATGTAACAAAAGCTGAGATTGAAGCGGTGCTGTCGACAAATCGATTAGGAAAAAACATTGTATATAAAGGAGAAGTTACTTCTACACAAGCGCTGGCTCATGACTTGGCAAGAAGTGGAGCAGAAGAAGGAACCATCGTTGTAGCAGATGAGCAGCGCGAAGGAAAAGGAAGGTTAGGCAGGGAGTGGCATTCTCCACCAGGAACAGGACTTTGGTGCAGTTTGATATTAAGGCCGGATGTTCCGCCCCAAAATGCTCCACAGCTCACGCTGCTGACGGCTGTAGCTGTGACAGAAGCCATTAAAGAAGCAACGAGTATAGATGCATCTATCAAATGGCCAAACGACATATTAATTGACCAGAAAAAAACGGCGGGCATTTTAACAGAAATGCAGTCTGAACCAGACCGCGTTCAAGCTGTCATTATTGGAATGGGTATTAATGTCAATCAGCAAATGGAACATTTTCCAGATGAATTGTTGTCGGTTGCGACATCACTTTCGATTTCTTCTAACCAGCAAACGTACTCGCGTGCACAAGTGATTGCTGTTATTCTTCAACGGCTGGAGCATTGGTATGATGAGTATTTAAAGAACGGATTTACAAAAGTAAAACAACAATGGGAGAAGCTGTCGGTTACCATTGGAAAAGAAATTACAGCAACGACAGTGCAGAAAACAATCCGAGGCGTAGCAAAAGGAATTACAGAAGATGGTGTGTTAATGCTGCGAAAACCAGATGGAGATATAGAACATATTTATAGTGCTGATATTCATTAACCGCTACGACGCTAATATTTGTTATACTACATGTACAGGCAATATCTCTTTCGAATTGCACTGTGTATACATTAAAAAACAAATAAACAATCTGCCTTGATCCAATCTGGACAGGGACGGAGGCGAGGAGAAGGGTTGTAGCTGCCTTCTCTTTTCTCCGGACAAAGGAGGAGAAACATGAAAAGTATCAGCACGTTTATGAAAATGAAACAAGAACGTGATCCAATTGCTATGATGACTGCTTATGATGCCCCATCGGCTAAAGCAGCAGCAAAGGCAGGCGTAGACATGATTTTGGTTGGTGACTCTGTTGGAATGGCTGTTCATGGTTATGACTCTACCATTCCTGTGACGTTAGAAGACATGCTGCTGCATTCCAAAGCGGTTCGACGCGGAGCACCAGAAACATTTGTAGTGACAGATTTGCCATTTTTAACGTATCAAGGTGATTTTTCCGAGACGCTGCAAGCGGTAAAACAGCTGCTGCAAGAAGCTAACGTGCAAGCAGTCAAGCTTGAAGGAGCAAAGCGGACGCTTTCGACGATTCAACGTCTTAGCGAAGCAGGTGTTCCTGTAATCGGTCATTTAGGACTGACACCGCAATCAGTAGGTGTCTTAGGCGGATACAAAGTACAAGGGAGAACGGAAGAAGCAGCAAAACAGCTGATAGAAGAATCCAAACAAGTTGAAAAAAGCGGTGCCGTTGCTTTGGTGTTAGAATGTGTTCCAAGGCAAGTTGCCGCTCATATATCATCATTGTTAGATATACCGGTGATTGGCATTGGTGCTGGCAGTGAAACCGATGGGCAAGTGCTCGTCTTCCATGATGTGATTGGTTTTTCCGATGGCTTTCTGCCTAAATTTGTGAAGCAGTATGCTCATGTACAAACAGAGGTTGAACATGCATTGTCCATGTACGTCAGTGAAGTGAAGCAGCAGGTGTTCCCAGGTCCGGAACATACTTTTTCCATGAGTGAAGAGACATTAAATAAACTGTATGGCGGGATAAAGTCGTGAAAGTGATTCATACCGTTTCTGAGCTGCAACGCTATATGGCTGATATACAAAAACAACAAAAAGCCATTGGATTTGTACCAACAATGGGAGCTCTTCACTCCGGACATTTGTCGCTCATGAAAAGAGCAAGACAAGAAAATGATGTATTGGTGCTAAGCATTTTTGTCAACCCTTTGCAATTTGGACCAAACGAAGATTATGAGGACTACCCTCGTACATTAGATAAAGATAAAGACATTGCTCGTACAGCAGGAGTGGATATTATTTTTTCCCCTGGTGTAAGAGACATATATCCGCGCCCTATGCGAAATGAGATAAACGTTATTTCGGGCACGGATGTGTTGTGCGGCAAAAGCCGCCCAGGCCACTTTAACGGTGTCGCAACCGTTGTTTTGAAATTGTTCCAATTGGTGCAGCCTGACCGTGCTTATTTTGGACAAAAAGATGCACAGCAAGTGGCTGTGATCAAAAACATGGTCGATGATTTTCACCTTTCTGTCGACATAAGAACATGTGAAACGGCGCGTGAAAACGACGGACTGGCAGTAAGCTCGCGCAATGTCTATTTATCGGAACGGGAGCGGAGCCGGGCTGTTCATCTATATAAAGGATTACAGCACACATTGCGCTGGATAACAGGACAGGCATTCATCACACCTGCTGAGGCGGAACAAAAACTGCAGCATTATCTGCAAGAACACATTGGTGCACAAATGGATTATGTTCAAGTGCTGTCCTTTCCTGAATTAAAACCCTTGCATCAACTAGAGGGGTCAGTGATTGTGGCTTGTGCCGTTTTCTTTGAAAAAGCGCGCCTGATTGATAATGTACTAGTGCACGTGGAAAAAGGACGGGGAGGTTATTACGATGTTTCGTATATTGATGAAATCTAAGCTGCACCGTGCGACAGTAACAGAAGCAGATTTACATTATGTGGGCAGTATTACAATCGATAAACATTTGATGGATGCTGTGGATATAGTCGAAAATGAAAAAGTGCAAGTTGTCAATAATAATAACGGCGCTCGTTTGGAAACATATGTAATAGCCGGAGAACCAGACAGCGGAACAATATGTTTAAATGGAGCAGCGGCTCGTTTAGTGCAGCCTGGAGATCAAGTCATTATTATGGCGTATAGTTTTATACCAGAAGAGAAGTGCCAGGCATTTCAGCCGAAAGTAGCTGTTCTAGACGACAGCAATCATATAGTCGATATGCTCTCCAATGAGCCGCCTTCCACGATTATATAAAGAACAAAGCAAAGGCCCCCGCTGGAGTAAAGCTGTTCTGACGGGGGCTTTTCATGTGAAGCACAGCAGGTGTCGGTACTTTTAGCTGAATCATTTGTGACACAGCTCGTTTACTGTATACATAGATACGCGGATGCAACGTGGGGGGATAACATGAAAAATAAGTTTGTGGTAATTGATACGGAAACGACAGGCAATGCACCGAAAAAAGGTGATAAAATTATTCAAATTGGTGCAGCAGTCATCGAGAACAATAAAGTGCAGCAAACGTTTTCTACGTTTGTGCGCCCGTACCAACATATTCCTATCTTTATACAGCAGCTTACAGGTATTACAGACGAAGATGTTCAACAAGCCCCTTCTTTCAAAGAAACAGCCCCCCAGCTTTTGGAGTTGCTGCAAGATGCTTATTTTGTAGCACACAATGTGCCGTTTGATTTACATTTTATTAATCAAGAACTCATCCAAGCTGGTTTTTCGCCGTTTCATGGTCCTGCCATCGATACGGTAGAATGCGCACGATTTTTATATCCAACAGCTCCAGGGTATCAGCTTTCTCAGCTGGCCGAGTGGCTGCATATTGATCACGACCGGCCTCATCAAGCTGACAGTGATGCGATTGTTACTGCTTATTTGTGGCTCAACATGAAAAAAAAGCTCTATACTCTTCCGTATGAGACGCTAGATGAACTGCGCAAATTAGCAGTACATATGGATAGCAATTTGAGTGCATTTATACAAGAGGCAATGCTTACAACGAAAAAACAAATAGAAAAAGATATTGAACATTACAAAGGACTTGCTATAAAAAAACACGAACCAATACCGCCAAAGCAAACACACTTTCAGGCACAAGGTGAAACGACGTTTACTGAAGCATTTTTTTCAGCGGATGGAACGTTATCTGGCCGTTGGGCAGGTTTTGAATACAGGCAGGGACAAGAGAAAATTGCAGATGCCGTGTCAGATGCATTAGAAAACAGAAGCCACCTTTTGCTAGAGGCTGGCACAGGTATTGGAAAAAGCTTAGCGTATTTAGTACCAGTCGTTCAATTTAGCAAGCAGCAAGGACGGCGTGTCGTTGTTTCGACGAACACAACTAACTTACAAGCGCAGTTAATGCAAAATGATATTCCTCTTCTTAAAAAGGTACTGCCGCATGAATTTGAAGCCGTAACATTAAAAGGAAAACAACATTATTTGTGTTTGCGTAAGTTTCGGCAGCTGCTGCACACAGCACCGGCTACGTATGAGGAAGTATTAGGATTAGCGCAGGTTCTCGTCTGGATTTTAGAAACCGATACTGGAGATGTGGAGGAGATTAACATTGCTGGCGGCAGCAACAGTGCATTTTGGGAAAAAGTACGAAGTGATGAATCGTCGTTGTCATGGTATGCTAAAAATTATTATTATCGTGCCGTGGAGAATGCTAAGCACGCAGACGTGATTGTTACGAATCATGCGCTTTTATTTGCGGATGTGTCAAATGGCAATGGTCTTTTACCGTCTTACAAACATGTTGTTGTCGATGAAGCTCATCATCTTGAAGAGGTTGCTGCTAAGAGCCTGGGGATGCAAGTCGATTATTTCCACGTTACACAAGTGTTTCACAAATTAGGAGTAGCTGAAGAATCTGGAGACTTTCAACGGCTGCGCACAGTGGAAGAAACGATGTGTCCATATTTTGGTGAGGGGTGGCACCAGCAAAGAAAAGATGCGTTTACGCTGCTTAAATATGAAGCAGATGAGTTGTTTCGAATGCTTCATCACTATTCTTTAAAAACAGTGAACCAAAAAGAAACAGATATCGGCAAAGTATCGGTAAGGTATCGTCCGCAAAAAGAATTATCTCCTTTATGGGAAGCTGTGAAAGAGTCGTTAAAACGAGTGCTGCTTTTATTTGAAGAAGAAGCACAAGCATGGCATCGTTTTGTCCATCATTTACAAGACTATATTGATACGGGTTCATTGGAGCAGGGTTTGCTGCATGATTTTCACGCGGCAGTCACTGAAGCGGAAGAAATGTGTGATGTGCTCTTTCATTTGATTGCCGAGGAAGATCCGAATTACGTATACTGGATGGAAGTAGATAAAAAAGGAGCAGCAAACGCAGCGTACTTATATGCAAGGCCGATTGATGTATCAGAAAAGCTGGCTGATTCTTTCTTTGCTCAAAAAGATAGCGTCATTTTAACTTCAGCAACGTTAACCGTTGACGATTCATTTTCTTATGTGATGAAAAAATGGGGGCTGTTGGATGTAGCACCACCTGCGCTGCAGCTGTCGTCTCCATTTGCGTATGAGAAAAACGCAAGGCTGTTTGTCCCTAGCGATATTACTACGGTAAAAGATAATGAACAGGATTTTATCCAAGAAACGGCAGCATTTATTTATCAAACAGCTTCGATTACAGAAGGCAAAATGTTAGTATTGTTCACGTCATTTGACATGCTGAAGAAAACGTATTATCAATTAAAGCAGTGGGATGAAGCCAGTGATTTTGCATTAATTGCTCAAGGGTTGAAAACTGGCAGCCGTTTGAAAATGATGAAGTCGTTTCAACAGTATAATAAAGCGATTTTGTTAGGCACCAATGCGTTTTGGGAAGGAATTGATATTCCAGGAGAGGATTTAAGCTGTTTAATTATTGTCAGGCTTCCTTTTGCACCACCCAATGAACCGGTACTCCAAGCACGGACAGAACAAGTAAAACGAGAAGGCGGCAGTCCGTTTAAAGAACTATCACTTCCACAAGCTGTGTTGCGTTTTAAACAAGGATTTGGCCGGCTGATTCGGCATAAACGTGATAAAGGGGTAGTGGTGGTTTTAGATAAACGAATGATGACGTCTTCGTACGGGCGTTATTTTCTGCAGTCCATTCCAGCTCTGCCTGTCGCTCATAAACCGATGGATGATATCTTGAATGACATTGCCGATTTTTTGGATAGCTGATGGAATAGAAAGGAGTATGATACGTTGGAATATGTGCTAAGTCATGTTGATATGATAACAGCTGGTGTGCCGTATAAGGTAGAAACGGACATGTACCTCGTCATCAAAGATGGTTATATTCAAGACATTGGTCATCATCCACTGCCAGAACACATAGAAAAAGAGTGGACGGTATATAACCAAAAAGGAAAAATCGTTCTGTCTGGCATGTATAATACGCATGCCCATACGCCGATGTCGCTTTTAAGAGGGGTAAGTGATGATGTCGAGTTACAAACATGGCTCAAACAAGAAATTTGGCCGCGTGAAGGGCTGCTCGACCGGGAAAAAGTAAAAACCAGTTCGTCTTTAGCATTGGCTGAAATGATTAAGTCCGGCACGGTTGCTTTTTTAGATATGTATCACTTGCATATGGATGATGTATTTGAATTAACGATGCAAGCAGGAATGAAAGCTGTATTAAGCCGGGGAATGATTGGTTTTGGAACAAAGGAGGAACAGGCCCAGAAAGTAGAAGAAGCAACAGCATTGGCTGCTGCGTGGAACAAAAACGGAAATGGCCAGATTCGAGGTATGTTGTTTCCGCATGCGCCGTACACATGCCCGCCTCCCTTTTTAGAAATGGTTATCGCTAAAGCTCATGAGAACAACCTGCCGCTTGGAATCCATCTAGCAGAAACATCCGAGGAAGTAGAGCGCCATAAACAGCTTTACGGAAAGCCGCCTGTTGTTCATCTTGATGAGCTTGGGTTTTTTGAAGGAGAAGCGGTTTTAACACATATGGTCCATCTTACAGAAGAAGAGATAGAGCTGGTTCATCAACCAAATCTGACAATTTCTCATAACCCAATGAGCAACGCCAAATTAGGTTCTGGGATTGCACCAGTACCTGCCATGCTGAAAAAAGGGCTTCATGTAACATTAGGAACAGATAGTACAGCATCTAATAACAATTTGGACATGTTTGAGGAAATGCGCACAGCAGCACTTCTCCAAAAAGCAGCAGGCCATCAATCAGGAGCTGTGACTGCTGAGCAAGTAGTAGACATGGCAACCGTACGTGGGGCAAAAGCGCTTGGATTTTTGGAAGAAGGTCTGCTGCAGCCTGGTGCACCGGCGGATTTTATTTTACTCGATGCATCTTCTCTACATTTGCAGCCTGTTCACAATATTTTTTCCCATCTCGTTTATTCAGCGTCAGGAGCAGATGTGACAGATGTGTTTGTCAACGGCCGTCAGCTGATGAAAAACAGACAGCTACAAACGCTTGATGAGGAACGAATTAGGTATGATATCAATCAAAGCTTTGATGATTTAGAACGAATGTTTGTGAAACAAAAGGAAGGACGTTCGTAAATGAAGCGTACGATAGCAGGGATGAGCGGCCTTGTCATACTGCTGGTCATCGGTGTAATGGCGATTCTCTTTTTTTATGCCCGCTCATTTTTAACAGATGAGTACGAGGCGGCCAATGCCGCTGTGCAGCAAGAGGAGGATATCCAGCATGTGGAAAACATTCACCATTATTTTGGCGAGGAAGCGGTCTACACCTTAGAGGCTGTCAACACAAGCGGGGAAGAAGAGTGGATTTTTTATCATGAGGGAGAGGTAATAGAAAGAATACCAAAACAAGAAACTCTTACAGCTGGCGAGGCTAAAGATCTTGTCAATAACCGTTTTCAACTGCAAGATATTCGCAGGATTACTCCCGGGTATGAAAATGATGTACCGATTTTTGAAGTGATCTTTGAAAGAGATAATCGTCTGCACTATTATTACATGAATCTTCAGGATGGTGAGTTTATAAAAAGGTACAGCATGAAGCAATCATGAAAAACGGCCTTGCGTAACAGCGAGACAGCCGTTGAAGCGGCGCTGGACAGTGTCATTGGCAAAAACAAACCTTGAATTCCTCGCCGCCTTTTTATAAACTGACGTTATTGCCAGCCATTCTTGTTTATATGGAAAAAGCTTTATCATGTGAACGATTAGGAATGAATCCCATGCAAGGAGGATACAACGAACATGCAACTATCAAAACGAGTAGCGACATTAACGCCGTCATCGACATTGGCGATTACTGCAAAAGCGAAAGCGTTAAAAGCAGAAGGGCATGATGTAATTGGACTTGGAGCAGGTGAGCCTGATTTTAATACACCATCATACATAATTGAAGCGGCAGCAGCGTCCATGAGAGAGGGCCACACGAAATACACGCCGTCTGGCGGTTTGCCGGCGTTAAAGGATGCAATTATTGACAAATTTAAAGCAGATCAGCAAATTGATTACACACACGATGAAATCATGGTTGGCACAGGTGCCAAGCATGTATTGTATACGCTGTTTCAAGCATTGCTCGATGAAGAGGATGAAGTAATTATTCCAACGCCTTACTGGGTAAGTTACCCGGAACAAGTAAAACTTGCCGGCGGCAAACCAGTCTATGTGGATGGATTAGAAAAAAACGGATTTAAAATTACACCAGAGCAGTTAGAACAAGCTGTTCATAGTAAGACAAAAGCAGTTATTATTAATTCACCCAGCAATCCGACCGGTAATATGTACACAAAAGAAGAGTTGAAAGCGATTGGAGAAACAGCACGCAAGCATAATTTGCTGGTTGTTTCGGATGAAATCTATGAAAAACTTATTTACGGGGAAGCTGTTCATTATTCTATTGCTCAACTGTCTCCGGAGTTGAAAGAGCAGACAGTCGTTGTAAATGGAGTGTCTAAATCGCATTCGATGACGGGCTGGCGTATTGGCTATGCTGCTGGTAACAAGGACTTAATTAAAGCCATGACCAGCCTGGCCAGCCACTCCACCTCCAATCCGACAGCAAGTTCGCAATACGGTGCGATTGCAGCATATACCAAAGATGACGGGGCTGTTGAACACATGCGCCAAGCATTTGAAGAGCGGTTAAATCGTGTATATGAAAAATTAGTAAGCTTGCCGGGAGTAGAATGTGTCAAACCAAAAGGGGCATTCTATTTGTTCCCGAATGTAAAACAGGCAGCTGCAGATTGTGGTTTTGCGAATGTAGATGAATGGGTCAGCGCTTTGTTAGAAGAAGAAAAAGTGGCCGTTGTTCCAGGAAGCGGTTTTGGCTCACCAGACAATATTCGCTTATCGTATGCAACATCTTTGGATGTAATAGAGCAGGCGTTAGAGAGAATGGAGCAATTTATAACAAAACATTCCAAGTAGCACATGCATTGACGCTTTTTATACGCAAGCGATATAATGTGATGTAACAGCTTCATATACGAGAAACAGTGTTGTTTACGTGCACGGTTTTCATTGAAGTTCCCCCCTCTTTCATGGGGGGTTTTTCTAATAATATGCGTTTATAAAGGAGTCATACATATGAAGCGCTCTCAAGTAGTAGCGTTAATGCAGTATGGACATTCATCCATTTCTAAGTTATTACTTGATTATTACGCTCAAATCGGGTTAACAGAGACGGAAATGATGCTTTTATTACATATAAACCGTTTTATTGAAGATAGTCATCCTTTTCCAACTCCTATGGAATTATCAGAACGGATGTCTATTTCTGATAGGGAATGTTCCGAACTATTGCGAACGTTAATCAAAAAAGACTGTTTACGGATGGAAGAAAATCAAGATGAAAACAATGTTTTGTATGAAACCTATTCATTATCATCGCTCTATGAACGAATTCTTCAAGAGTTTTTTCAAGAAACAAAAGGCAATCAGCAAGCCGTTGATGACGATGGAAGGTTATTTGAAGTGTTTGAAAAGGAGTTTTCCCGTCCGCTGTCTCCAATGGAGTATGAAACCATCAGCGTATGGCTCGACCAAGATCGGTACACACCGGCATTAATAAAAGCAGCACTGCGCGAAGCGGTGCTATCTGGGAAGTTAAATTTACGCTATATGGATCGTATTTTACATGAGTGGCACAAAAATGGAATTAAGACTCCTCAAGCAGCGAAAGAGCACGGTGAAAAATTCCGGCAGCAGCAAACGGGAAATCGGAAAACGGGAAAACCTAAAGGAACATTGCCGCAATATCCAAATATCAACTGGCTTGATGAATCTTAGTAAAGGAGTTTACAAGCGATGTTATCAAAAAAACAAGTGGAAGAAGCCCTTGATCGTATCGGAGAAATGTTTCCAGACGCGGAATGTGAGTTGCACCATTCGAATCCTTTCGAACTTCTCATTGCTGTTGTTTTGTCTGCTCAATGTACCGATGCGCTCGTTAATAAGGTCACGCCGAGCCTGTTTGAAAAATATAAGCACCCCGAAGACTATGTAAAGGCGAGTCAAGAAGAGCTGGAACATGATATACGGTCAATTGGTTTATACCGAAACAAAGCAAAAAACATAAAAAAATTGTCGCAGTCATTAATGGAACAATTTGATTCGCAAGTGCCGAAAACAAGAGAAGAGTTAATGAGCTTAGCAGGTGTTGGGCGCAAAACAGCAAACGTTGTGGCTTCTGTTGCTTTTGATACCCCGGCTATTGCTGTTGACACCCATGTAGAAAGAGTGTCGAAGCGGTTAGGGATATGCCGCTGGAAAGATAACGTGCGGGAAGTCGAAGAAGCACTAATGCAAAAAGTGCCAAAAGAGGAGTGGTCCAGGACGCATCATCGCCTGATTTTCTTTGGAAGGTATCACTGCAAAGCAAAGTCACCTCAATGTCATATTTGTCCGCTGCTTGACATGTGCCGGGAAGGCCAAAAGAGAATGAGAAAGCAGGAGAAAGTAGATGCTTAACATAAAGATTCCGCCAGAATTAGCAAAGGAACCGTTCTATAAAACGACAATTATAACGGTTCCAGACGATGTTGCACAAAATGACAATTGGTTATACACTCCTTTTATAGGGGAGATTCTTTGGTTTAATCGTTGTATCACAATCCCCCCGTTCGAACACTCTTTTATCCATATCCCAAAGCTGCAGCAAGTGTGGGAAGAGGAGAAAAGCACGCTGCAAGCTTTCTATGAAGCGCGCAGGCGTAAAGATGCCAGACCGCTAATGATTAAACATATTGCTGCTTTCATGAATGCCCTTTATTGGATGAATGGCAGCATGGTAGATTCGGTTGGCATCCAAGATATAAAAAAACAAGTTGAAACGTTTTCTTACGCCCCTGTTAATGCAGGGGAGAGACTTGCTTTTTTATTAGAATCTCCAGACCACTACCACAGTTTCGTGCAGCTAAATGAGCTGTTCAGCGAACACAAAAAGCAGTTTGCCGTAATGAAAGTCAAACAAAAACATAAACACAATCCTTATAAAAAGTGAGGAACAGAGATGACGGATATAAATATGCCAACGACAGTCGTATCACTAGAAGATCTGCCTTTTTATCCGGAAGATAATGTCCGGCTGTCACGTTTGGAACAAAAACGAAAAGAAAACTCTTTTGAAGTGGCATTTTGCGGCCATTTTTCTGCAGGGAAATCATCGCTTTTAAATCATTTACTAGGAACAGAATTGCTGCCGACAAGCCCCATTCCAACGAGCGCGAACATTATTTCTATTGAAAATGGGCCGATTCGACTGGAGATAACCAACAGTGCAGGCGAGGTAAACGCATGGGAAGAAGAAATACCATGGAACCAAGCGAAAAAATGGGGAATGGATGGAGAAGAAATTCAGTCTATTCACATTTTTGCTCCACTGCCATTTTTAGCCCAGCACGGTAGAATTCTTGATACACCTGGAGTGGATTCGACAGATCCCAATCACCAGCTTGTTACAACAGAGCAGCTGTATACGACGGATATGATTGTGTATGTGTCCGACTATAATCATGTTCAATCAGAGACTAACATCACCTTCTTAAAACAGCTGGCAGAAGAGAAAAAACCGATTATTTTAGTCATTAATCAAATTGATAAACATGATCAAAAGGAAGTCACACTGCAATCGTTTGAAAATTCGATTCGCAGCATGCTAGCAAAATATGAAATCAAACCGGTACAAATCTTTTTTACATCGATGAAATACACAGATCATCCGTTTAATGAATATAAGGAATTTGCTTCATTTTTAAAGTCGATTATGTACAATGCACATGCTGTTCAAGACCAAAGCATGACGATGCTTGAGAACGCTGCTGTCTATCAATTGATGGAACGGGTAAGGGAAGAGAAGCAAGAAAAGTATGCGGAATGGGAAGAGGAGGTAAAAGAACAAGGCATTGACCCAAGTGATGCAAAAGTGAGCAGTCAGTGGGAAGAAGCTCTGCAATCTTTGGAGAAAGAAAAGCAGGCAGAGATTTCTGCTTTGTACAAAGAGCGCAATCAATTATTACAAAATGTTATTTTATTTCCGTATTCGACGACTGAAAAAGCAAGAGAGTGGCTCGAGAGCAATCATAAAAACTTTAAAGTTGGTCTTCTGTTTTCAAAACGAAAAACAGCGGCCGAAAGACAAAACCGTCTGCAATCACTGCTCGAAGAATTAAATGAAAAGGTTAAAACACAACTGCTCTTTCATATGCGTTCACTGCTTCTAAAAGCAGATAAAGACTACGTACATGACTTTCGGACATACGAACAGAATGTACAGACCTTATCTGTTACGATAGCAGAAGACATGCTGTCCAAACATGCGAATGCTTCTGAAATAGATCGTTCGTTTGTTTATACGTTTACAGATAATGTAACCAAAGAAATAACGACACAGATGAAAAAACAAACGCATGATTTGTTTTTGCAATTCGAACGAGCTATTGAACAAAAATTTGCAAAAAAAGAACAGGAATTAATAGAAAAACTGCAGTCTGCAAAAGAGTTAACCAAGCAGTGGGAGAAGTGGGAAGAGACGGCGGCTTCATATGACCGTACAGTAGATAGACTAACAGCATGGATGGAACAACGGGCATATGATACACCGTTTACAGACGTATTGCAGCAGCTGTCTGCAAAAACGTATCCAGCTCAAACCGACATAAAGATTCCAGTATTTCAAGAAGAAGAAAGCGTGATTGCTGAAGAAGAGGATGAGTATCTTTCCAGTGTTTCCGAAACGATTACTGTCGATGACAGTTTCTTAGATGACGTAGAGAGATACTTGCAGCAATTTGCATCTCGTCCTGTGTTCGAAGAGGAAAAACAGCGTTTAAACGAACTTATCCATCAATATAAAAATAATTCTGCTGTCATATCTTTGTTTGGTGCTTTTAGCGCAGGGAAGTCCAGCTTTATTAACGCCATGTTAGGAGGAATAGTGCTTCCTGTTTCGCCGCATCCAATGACTGCAGCAGTAAATAAAGTGCGCAAAAGTACAGAAAAGTATCCTCATGAAACCGTCGTTATTTACCTAAAGGATGAAGCATTTTTAAATGCGGAAATACAAGCAGTAGCAGGCGAGCTGTCAAGAGAGCTAGACTATGATTCGATTGAACAATGGAAACGCCCAAATCCTAAACTGTTAAATAATTATCAGCGGATGTATGCAGATTATTTACAAACGCTGCGAAACAGCATTCGCAAGCGAATCGCTAAGCCGGGAGATACAGTTGTTACAGCGCTTGATGAGCTGAAGGAATGGGTAGCAAACGAAGAGCGCGCCTGCATGGTACAGGAAGTACACATTTATTATGATTGCGAGTGGACGCAAAAAGGTCTGGAGCTAGTTGATACTCCAGGAGTGAACTCCATTCACGGCCGCCATACAAATGTCGCATTTGATCAGTTGAAACAATCGGACGCCATTTTTTACTTAACGTATTACAATCATGCTTTCTCTAAAGCTGATCAAGTGTTTTTGCAGCAGCTGCACCGCGCGAATGAACATTTTGAAACAGATAAACTTTTCTTTATTATTAACGCCAGTGATCTTGCATCCACGCCGTACGAATTAAACGGTGTAAAAAGCCATGTGAAAGATCAGCTGGCAAAAAACGGTATTATGAAGCCGCGCTTGTTTGCTTTATCGAGCAAAGAAGGGCTGAAAGCCAAACAACAGCCGGACGACGCATCTAAAAGCGGGCAGGCATTTTTAGAATTTGAAGAAGCGTTTTCTCGATCCACTTGGGATCATTTGCGAGTACTTCACCTGCAAAAAGTACAAACCGTCTGGGAAAATATCTACGAGCAGTCAAAGGAGATTATTTCTGCTTTTACTCATAAAAAAGAAGCAGAACTAAAACAGCAGTTAAAGGAAAAAGAAGAACAGGCGCAAGTATTTAAAAACAAATTAAATACTTTTTCATTACAATTTGCACAAGCTTCATTAGAAGAAGAGATTCAGCAGCAAAGCGCTTATTTAAAAGAACGAGTAGCATTTATGGTACAAGATTATTTTCCACATGCTGTTAATCCGTCTGCTGTAACCGGCAGTACGAAAAAGCAGCAAAAAAATCAACTGAAAGGTGCTTTGCAGGAGCTCGAAAGCTTTGCAAGAAGGTACCTCTCTCAAGAACAAGAGACAATTATTATTCGCGTAGAGGAAAAACTAAAAAAACAATGGCAGACATACACTACTGCGTTTATGGATGAACATGCTGGTGATCTGCACATTCTTTCCCCATCTATACCGATTGATGTGCGCGGGAATGTAACGCTTTATGACCAATTGCTATTACCAAAAGAAGCGCTGCTGAATATGTATCAATCCAACAAAGACTTTTTTGAGAATAAAAAAGTGTTGGCTTTAAAGGAAAAGGTCACAAATGATATACAGAAAGAGTCGCATCAAGCCATTCAGCAATTTGAAACAGATGTAAGTGAAAAATTGGCAAGTTATATGCAAAAGCTGACAGACGAGACAGTGGAAACACTAATAGAGGCAGCCGAGAAGGAAACAGAACGAATGATATGGCTGTTTGACCCATCCAAAAAGGAAGCGCTGGATGAAGAGTATCGTTATATACAGACAGCGTTGGCTGCAAAAAAAACACCTGCTGAGTAATCGACTTCAGCAGGTGTTTTTTCTTTCTTTATTCGTTATCGTCCTCTTCACTGTCTTCTGTTTCGTTTTCTTCTACAGGTGAATCTTGATTGTCGTCAGGCTGATTTTCATTGTCTTCCTCTTGCTGAGGTTCATCGGAAGGTTCCTCATTATTGTTGCCGTTCCCATTATTATCGCCGTCATTTTCACTATTGCCGTTGCCATTCCCATTATTGTTTTCTCCATTTTGATCACCGTTACCTGGAACTGGAAGGTTGTCTTCGTCTTCTCGCTCTTCTTGTTCTTCTTCATTATTCTCTTCATTTTCTTCGCTTTCTTCCTCATTTTCTTCTATCTCTTCATCACTAGGAACTTGTATCTGTGTTTCCTTGGCATCACTAGCATCATCAGGACCAGTTTGATTCACAACAGTGACTCGGAAATAGTGAGTGCTTCCTTTTTCCGGCTGCGGCAACGTATAAGACGATTGAGTCTGTGTGCCAACAGATGTATACTCCCCGTCACCGACACGATGTTCAATAACAAATGCCCGGCCTTCTAAATCATTGCTGCTATAGTTCCAGCTGATGTTAATGGCATCTTCCTCTTCGTTATAGACGGCGCTTAAACCAGTAATTTCATCTGGTGTGGCGTTTTCTCGTGACACTTCTTCCGGTGCTGTTCCCTGCACAAATAGTTCGGTTATCGTCTGGCTCGAAGGAGTAAAAGGACTAGCTTGTTTACCAGTGTTGATGTCAATTGGAACTTCTGCTACTGAATCAGGTTTTTCGAAGTCTGGGGTGTCTACTCCTTGAGAGACTTCGCTCATCACCAGTCGAAAGATTTCTTTAGCAATGTTGCTCTCATTTCCAATCAGGTAATTTTCCCCGCGGTTACCACTGAATCCTGTCCACACCGAAGCAGCATACCGGGTGGTGTAACCAGTAAACCAAACGTCTGGATCACCATCGTCTGGGATTCCGTACTGCCGGTGCTCATCGTCGGTAAAATTGGTGGTACCTGTTTTACCGGCTACATCAAGGCCAGGGATGTTAGCATCACGGCCGGTGCCACGAGGATCGGTTAATGCATCTTTTAACATATCGGTAACCATGTAGGCGGTGTAATCGCTCATGGCAGACGCTGGTTCTGGTTCTAAGTTGATTGTGCGTCCATCAGGGAATTCAATTTTACGTACAGCATAAGGTTCATGGTATTCTCCGTTATTACCAAACGCTGCAAAGGCACCAGCCATATTCAGGCTTGAAACCCCTTGGCCAATTCCGCCAAGTGCTGCAGCTTCATTGACATTTTCCAACGGAATGCCTAACCCGCGAACGAATTCTCCGGCCTTGCCTGCACCTGTTTGCTGGAGTGCTTTTACAGCTGGGATATTTAATGAGCGAACCAGCGCTTCCCGCATACTCACGTAACCAGAATAGTTTCCACCGTAATTGGTAATTTCTGTCCCATCCGAATATTGGTGGGGAGCATCTTCTATTTGATGATATGTGGACCACTGGTTGTACTCGATCGCAGGCCCATAAGCGATAAGTGGTTTAATCGTAGATCCTGGTTGAGCATTAGAACGGGCTGCATAATTTAGCCCTCTTGCGATATCGGGATTTTGACGATTGCCAACCATTGCTTTAATGGCACCTGTCTGTGTATCAAGCAAGGTAAATCCAACTTGGAAGTCTTCACTGTCTGGGTAGTTGGCAATATGCTGGTCTGTGTGTATGACTTCTTCTGCATACTCTTGTGCATCGGTGTCTAAAGTTGTGTACACGTGTAACCCGCTCGAGTAAATATCAGAACTTGTGATACCGTCAATGTCCTCTAACTCATTTTGTACTTGAGTTATAAATGAATCGTATAAAACGCCTTCTTCTGTCGGCTGAAAGTCCAGCTGCTCTTCAATCGCTACATTTTTGGCGTTTTCTGCATCATCACTAGAAATAAAATCGTGCTCTGCCATTAAATCAATGATATGATCGCGGCGGTCTTTAGCCGCATCTGGATTTTGCGTAGGATCGTAATAATTTGGGCGCCGCGGTATTGCAGCAAGCAGAGCAGCATCTTCAATAGTCAGTTCGCTTACTTCCGATTTATTAAAATATACGTTCGCTGCTTCACTAATACCATATGCACCTTGGTTAAAATAAATTAAGTTCAAATACATTTCTAATATTTGATCTTTACTGTACTGTTGTTCGAGCCGGACGGCTAAATATTGTTCCTGGATTTTACGGGTGATGGTTTTATCAGAAGACAAGAATGCATTTTTTACAACCTGCTGTGTAATCGTACTTGCACCTTCAGCGCCGAATCCTTCGGTAATATTTGCAAACAGAGCACCGAAAACACGACGCACGTCAATACCGAAGTGGTCATAAAACCGAACATCTTCAACAGCTACAAACGCATTTTTTGCATGCTCAGGCACCTCGTCAATGTCGACCATGTCTCTATTTTCCCCAGCATGCAGCTGCATAATGGGCTCATCATTTTGGTCATAAATTTGTGCTGCTTGGGCGAAAACTAATTCATCCGGGTCAATGTCAGGTGCCTGGCTAATAATAGCAACTGCCGAAATAGTTCCTGCAGTAAAGATAATAAGAAAAGCAATAGCACTAGCAATCAATATTTTCTTGCCAAGAGAGCGTTTGCCTGGCTTTTTGTTCTTTTTCTTTTGTTTCTGCATGTTGGCTTCTTGGGCTTTGCGTCTTTCTGTTCTTGAACGATAATTTTCACTCATAGTTTTTGTTTCTTCCTTTCTTTAGATGCACACAACACATAAAAGGATATAAGCGATCGCATGAATAGACGTATTTTAGCGAATTTGGTTACGCCGTCAAAAATAAATCTTATCAATCGTAGCTAAATAATCTAAACGTGGAGTATAGCCCTCCATAAGGAAAGACCCGTATGTTTCGATATCTGATTTTGGAATAGACTTGCGTTTATGTTGTTCAAAGTACCACCAATGAAAATACGAAGCATCGTAAAGATACGTTTCATTTACAGCAGAGAAACGAATGATAAGAAATGAAATTCCTCCGTGTTTTACTACATCACGCATATGTTCTGCCTGGTGAGGGTGAATGTTTTGCAGAGGAAACGATGTTTTATTTCTCGTTTCTTTTGCTTCAAAATCAACGTATCGGCCGCGGTATATTCCATTATAGTCTGTAGTAGAAGCTTGCTTAAAATATGCTTCGGTTATTTTTGCAGCGCTTCGTTTCGGATAATCGACATGAACAACTTGAATGGGCGTCGGCTTTTTATGTATCACACACCGCCCTGTTGAGCGATAGTATTCATTCGTTTCATTTAAATCTTCTTCAAGCGACATCCCTCTATTCCCAAATTTTTTGTGAGTGAAACGATTATTATGCAAAGAACGGGGAGCTGTGTATTTTTTACCGCTAGGATAGCGAAAGGCCATGCTGACACTTCCTTTTTTATTTACTCATCATTTAATAGTAGCATATATCCGTGTTTGACAGAACAGGATGAAAGTCATAACGTTGTTCCGATTGGACAACTATGGGTATAGTCATGTTACGATAAGAAAAGAAGAGAAAGTGAGGGATATAATGAGTGATAAGCCTGTTAACCTTGGATTTGGCAATATGATGCCGCCTGATCGAATCGTATCTATTGTCAGTTCTGATTCTGCTCCAATAAAGCGTCTGATTCAAGAGGCGAGAGAGAGAAGAATGTTAATTGACGTGACAAATGGCCGCAAAACAAGAAGTATTATTTTAGCAGATAGCGACCATGTTCTTTTATCCGCTATTCAGCCTGAAACAGTGGCACAGCGCTTGCATGATAACAATGATGAAGAAGAGTAAGAAAAGCTCCGGAATGAACCGGAGCTTTTTAATATAGATTTGGGAAAGGTTGCCGAAGACATAAAAATCTCGCGGTTTTTTGCAGACAAATCTTTAGCTGCTGCTTTTCTCACAGGGTCGTCTCTTCTGCTGCCATCAACCAGGTGATAAACAGAAAAACCCCGGCATTTGTATGAGAAGCTTCGTCGAGAAAAAGCCTTTGATATTTTTTCTTTTAAGAAGGGAAGCAGCTATCCTTATGTCTTTGGTTCGTTGGGGCCTTTTAATTTTTTATCGCCATAGCCAATGGGTGATTTTTCTTTACGGTTTTTCTTTTTATCGATTTCTTGTTTTTTCGCCACGATAATCCCTCCTTATGCTGTTAAAGTCCCCGTTCATATATGGATTATGCTCGTTGCCACAGAAGATTTGTTGAAAAATAAAAAAAAGCTGTTTTCTTCATCGAATCGGCACTAGTTCTGTCATGGCAGCAGGGTAAATTCTCCTTCAGTGCGAATTATTTACACAAGCTTTATGAAGGAGGAAGAGAAGATGAAGAGTCATGTGTACAAAACGAAGGATGTGGCAAATACGTTCCATGTGACAACGGGCACGGTGTTAAAATGGGTGAAAAAACATGATATTCCTTTCTCCGTGAATCAGTATGGTCATTATTGTTTTGAAGAAAAGCATTTATCATTGTTTGAAGACATAAAAAATCAGAATCAAAAACACTATACGCCGCAAGCTGAACGCAAAGAGACCGTTTCTGCACAGCAGTTGACAGATAAAATGGCCGGTTTAGAAGAAAAAATAAAAATCGTTGAACGAATGGTTTCTAACAAAGCAGATGACATCGTGTCGTTTCAATTGAGAGAACATCGAAAAGAAGTGCAAGATATTAATAAAAGACTGAGAAAAATCGAAGAACGTTTGTATAAAATAGAGGAGACGAGCAAAGGATGGAAAGAGGAAGCGGCAGGGAGCACAGGAAAAAAAGATAAACGGCGCATTGCCAACTTGCTGTCAGTAATGAAGACTTCGTAGAAAACACCTATATCAACGGCGGCACTGGCTGCACGTGTTTGCTATCCCTTTTCTTGATTGATAAGATGAAAAGCAGAAGGGGGGAGCAAAGATGTATGACCGATTATATGAGGTAACTGAGCAGTTACTGACAATGAACAATACAGCGTTAGAAACATTTCGCCACATAAAAACAGGTGACAAGGATACCCCTGACTTTTATGAAGAAGTGAAACCTTTTGCGGATAAAGTACAATCATATGCAGATGAATGGAAGGTACTAGCGGAAGAATGGGTGCTTGCAGAAAGACCTGTTTATTTCTATGTAAAGCAAATAGAGGACACCCATGAAAATATAAGTGTCGCTTCAATTCTGGCTTTTCAAACAGATACGAAGGAAAAGCGGTTTCGAGAGCGCATACAGTCAATTGACTACATTTTGACGGGCGTGCTGCAAGCTTTAAAAGAAGGAAATAACTCATCCTCGTAATGGTCCGGTTGTCTTCATATACGGGGAAAATAAAACGAGTCTGTATCAAAAGCTTCTAAACGGAAAAGCCATGGGTGCCATCCAGAGAGACGGTGACCACAGCTTTTTTTGTAAGGCAGGAACGTATATAAGTTTGGCGTTTTCATGGTCCAGAAAAAGCGCCTGCCCGCGGCAAGCGAACCTGAAGAGCCATTCATACGAGAGGGGCTACGTTCATCCAAACAACAACCCTTATAGAACCGAAAAAAGGGCTGTCAAACGGTCATTTTTCATGACCGTTTGACAGCCTCGTTTGTATGCGTGAAAAAAATGCCGTACTGTCAGTGGGTGAGTGTTGATGTTTTATATGCAGCGAATGTCATTCTATGGAGTATTTTTTTATAGAAAGACAGGCGTTGAAAGGCATATATTAAAATCTGCCGGATTTGAAAATAGCGTATAATAACCATAAAAACATAATAAACGTAGCAATGAAGCTGATTTCAATGACGGGAAGCTGTACAAGCGGCGAAGAAGAATCTCCAAATGTCGATCCAATAATTAAACCGACCATAATAATACTGAATGCTAATAGAATAATACTAAACGACAGCCTGTTGCTAATACGGTCCAGCTTGTTTAAAAAGATATTAATTTTAGGAATGTTCATCTCAATGCCAACACGATCTTTGCTGATTTTTTCTAGTGTGTCGCGAAGTTCCTTTGGAATGTCAAGCAAATAATCCTTTTGGCGGCGTCCCTCTTTCAGCCAATGATAGATATTGGTTTTTGGGTTCAGCCGTTCTTTGGCCAGCATGTGTCCATACGGTTCAGCAACCTTTACGATACTTAAGTTAGGATCGAGACGCTCCACGACACTTTCTAATGTAATAATGGCTTTGGCAAGCAGCGTATATTCTTTATAAATTTGGATTTCATAACGATGAGCCGTCGCAAAGATATCATTAATTGCTTCGCCAATCTTGATTTCATGAAAAGGGCGGTCATAATATTTTTGCAATAAATATTCAACGTCTTCAGCAAAATGATCGTCATCGATGTCGCCGGGAATATCAGCCATATCATAAATCGCATCGGCGACCAAGTCCGGGTGTTTTTTTGTCATCGCAATGACATAGTTGATAAACTGTTGCCGCATGGCTTTATTCAAGCGTCCAATTTGACCAAAGTCGATGAATGCTGCTGTTTTTTCTCCTGTGAAAATAATATTGCCGGGATGAGGATCGCTGTGAAAAAAACCATCTACTAGCACTTGGTGTAAAAACGCGTCGGTTAATGTACGAGCCACGGCTTTTTTATCAACATGATGAGTGGCATCATTGAGTTCTGATAGTTTCACACCTTTAGCAAAGGACATCGTCAGCACACGACGGCTTGAATAATCATCTAAAACGTTTGGGATATCGATTTCAGAAAAAACCGCCATATTGTTTTTCATTTTTTCCGTGTTTCTCGCTTCTACATAATAATCGACTTCGTCACGAATCGCGTCAACGTATTCTTCAATCACATCTTGAAGCCGGTAGTAACGCGCCCATTGAAAGCGCTGTGTCAAAAGTTTCGCAAGGTCGCGAAGAATATCAATATCCTTTTCAATAATCTCTTTTATATGCGGCCGTGAAATTTTTACAGCAACATTTTTTCCATTGTGAAGTGTTGCTTTGTGTACTTGGCCAATCGACGCTGCTGCGAGTGGTTCTTTGGAGAAGGAAGAAAACAGGTCATCTAGCGAAGCGCCAAGATCGTTTTCAATTATTTGCTTTCCTTTCTCAAAAGGAAAAGGCGGCACATTGTCTTGCAGCTTCTCCAATTCTTCAATCACCGAAGGCGGAAATATATCTTTTCTTGTGCTGATCAATTGTCCTAATTTGATGAAAGTAGGACCAAGTTCTTCGATGACAAGCCGTATCCGTTTTCCAATCGAGTGCATATTGACCTCGCCAGAGTCAGCCGATAGCCTTTTTGGCAGCGACAATACATGAAACAAACCGACTTCTTGTAAAATATAACCGAATCCATGTCTGGCTAATGTGGATGCAATTTTTCGATATCGATTTGCATGCTTTAATCCGCGAGTGAGCGCCATAAGAAAATTTCCTTTCTAAATCGACAGCAGCATAAAAGATAGGTTTTGTTATTTGTTTTCGTCTTTTGCGTTTCTTGCTGCCAGCTGTTGTTCCATGTCTTTTAATTTTTCGTGAATGGCCTCAATGTCTTTTTCTGTTGCCAATCCCATTTCTTTAAACGACTCTTGCATCTTCTCCTTTGCCTGGTTGGACCATTCTAACTCTGTGTCGCGTCCTTTTTGGATAAATTCTTCTTTCCATTGTTCTGCTTCACGAGGAGTGATTTTTCCTTTCGTCACAAGGTCATCTACATAACGCTGTACTTTTTCTTTTCCATAGGCTGCAGCACCTAAACCAAGAAAAAAACCTTTTTTGAGCATATCATTCATACAACCTGCCTCCTTAGACGTCATTGTCTTTCAGTATTATTTTACCAAATACCTATTTGATAAAACATTCAAAAACAGGCCTCCCTGTTTAAAACAGGAAGGCCATGGTCTTACCCGTTATCTCTTAACATTAAATAAATGAAGAAAATCAGGGTGATAACAGAAAGAATACTAAACGCTGTAATAAACATTGGTTCAGCATCGTTCCACGCATTAACAGAAGCAAACGCATGAGAAGGTACAAACGCCAAAGCCAAGACAGCAATCAATGCGATAAACCACTTATTCATTATCGCTCCTCCTTTTAACTTTATTTGTATTATGTACAAAAAAGTGCTAAAGATTGTCCCTCTTATTATATCGGTACTGGAGGAATTTATCAATTGCAGTCAAGCGGCTTTTTGCAGAGTATAATCATGTTATAATAAGTACTGTTTTCACGATTGATGATAAATGGTGGACAGAAGCATGCATAAAATAGATATAAACGTTTTAACGATGAAAGGAAAATGACGATGGGAAAGATACAAATTGAAGATATTATTATTGCGAATCAAACGTTGAAAGACGTTGTTACTCATACCCCCTTACAAAAAAACCAAGTATTATCTGAAAGATATGACGCAAATGTCTATTTAAAACGCGAAGATTTGCAAGTTATACGCTCGTTTAAAATTCGCGGGGCTTACCACTTAATGCGCAGCCTGCCAAAAGAAAGGCTGACAAACGGAGTGGTCTGTGCCAGTGCTGGCAATCACGCGCAAGGAGTGGCATATTCTTGCAAAGCCCTTAAAGTAAAAGGGAAAATATTCATGCCGACAACGACACCGCGGCAAAAGATTGATCAAGTAAAGCTGTTTGGCAAAGAATGCGTAGATATCATTTTAACAGGCGATACGTTTGATGATGCTTATGCTGAAGCGAATGCTTGCGGAGAAGAGAATAACATGGCTTTTATTCATCCGTTTAATAACGAGAAGATTATTGCGGGCCAGGGAACGGTCGGGATGGAGATTATGAATGATATCGAAAATCCACCTGACTATCTGTTTTGTTCCATCGGCGGCGGAGGTTTAATATCGGGTATTGGTACGTATATTAAGTCCATTTCCAAGCAAACAAAAATTATTGGCACGGAACCAGCGGGAGCACCCGGAATGAAAGAGTCACTAGCCAAAAATCACGTTGTGGAACTCGAAAATATTGATAAGTTTGTCGATGGGGCGGCGGTTAAAAGAGTAGGAGACCTTTCATTTGAAATATGCCAGTCGATCATTGATGATATCTCCCTTGTCCCAGAAGGTAAAATTTGTACAACCATCCTGGAGCTGTATAATGAAAATGCTTTAGTTGCAGAACCGGCAGGAGCGATGCCGATTTCCGCTCTTGACTTTTATAAAGAAGACATTAAAGGTAAAACTGTTGTCTGTGTCGTCAGTGGCGGGAACAACGATATTGGCAGAATGGAAGAAATCCGTGAGAAATCCTTGCGTTATGAAGGGCTGCAGCATTACTTTATTATTAATTTTCCGCAAAGAGCCGGTGCGCTGCGGGAATTTTTAGATGAAGTATTAGGGCCGGACGATGATATTACTCGTTTTGAGTATAATAAGAAAAACAATAAAGCAAATGGTCCTGCTTTGGTTGGAATTGAGCTGGCAAACAGTGATGACTATCTCCCGCTCATTGACCGCATGCAAAAAAAGGGTTTTCATTATCATGAGATTAATAAAGAAGAAAGCTTGTTTCATTTTCTGATTTAACCTTCCATAATGGAAGGTTTTTATATGGGGGAATGAAGGGTATGATGAAAAGAAGGAGGGGGAAGAACATGATTGTAAATGAATATGATACGTATTTTGAAATGATCACACAGCACGAGCACGCCCGCATTTCGTATGAATTCTTCAAATACTGGGGAGATGATGCAGTTACACGCAGCTCGCTGTGGGAAGCGCTGTTAATTGCTGTGCGGGAACACGATCGGTCGTGGATAACACTTGATAGACACCCTGAAATAAATCCTGACACCAACAAACCGTGTGATTTTACCAATTATCCCGAAAAAGAAAAATTAAAGGCCTACCAAACCGGTATAAAAACCGTAGCTGAAAAACATCCATACAGCGGATTGTTAAACAGTCTGCACTATACGTCGTTTTTTACAGACAGTACCAATACAGAGGAAGAAGCTGCTTTTTTGCATGCAGAACAAGCACGCCAAAAACAGCTGAGAGATGCCTTGAATCCTGAAGATGAAGAGTTTCACCTGCGCTTGTTGCAATTTTGTGATGATGTGTCGCTGTACGCTTGTTTAAATGAACCTGGTGCAACAAAAGCAGAGGAGCTGAGCTGGTTCAAACATGGTTTTCAACATACATTCTCTTTTTTGCAGCATGAAACGGTGCAAGCGCGTTTTACATCTGCACAGGATATTCAACTAACGCCTTTTCCACTGCAGTCCCCACTTCATGTGGCAATTGAAGGGACAATTGTTTATAAGCAGGATATACAAGCGGAAGGAATAAAAGCAGCATATGAAAACGGAGAACATACAGTGAGGAAATTGCGGTTCATTCCTTGATGAATAAACGAAAATATATCAAGATGAATAATGATGTGACACAATGAAAAGGAGTTTTATTATGCAGCTGCAACAGACACGAATTATTGCGCTAGTAGAAGACGATTTTGAAGATTTAGAGCTGTGGGTGCCTGTGATGCGTCTTCGAGAAGAAGGAGCCGAGGTGGTATTAACTGGAAAAGAAAATGGAAAAACGTATGTCGGAAAACACGGTGTGCCTGCTGTTAGTGAAGCCGGTTTTCAAGATATTAACCCAAATGAATATGACGGTATTTTAGTACCAGGAGGCTGGGCTCCAGACAAACTTAGGCGTTATGACGAAGTGATTGAAATGATTAAGCACATGGAAGAGAACAAGAAAGTGATTGGCCAAATTTGCCATGCCGGCTGGGTGTTAATTTCTGCAGATATTTTACAAGGAAAAGAAGTAACGAGCACGCCGGGAATCAAAGATGATATGAAAAACGCAGGTGCTGTTTGGAAAGATGAAGCAGTTGTAGTAGATGGACATCTTGTTTCCAGCAGACGCCCGCCTGACATTCCTCCATATGGAAAAGAGTTAGTGAATGCATTTTTGAAACAACAGAAATAAGTGCCACAGCCGTTAGATACGGCGGGATACAAAGGAGAAATGATGGTAGAGGATAACGAAACGAACGTACGAAAAAGAATACAATCTGGTGAACGCCTGCTTCTGTTTTTATATTCCCCTCTGTGTGGAACATGCAAAGCGGCAGAAAAAATGCTTGAACCGCTTGAGCAGGTTTACCGGGATACCCGTTTTATAAAAATAAATGTTAACGTGAATCGGCGTATCGTTGAACAGGAAAAAGTAAAGAGTGTGCCGTGTTTGATTGTTACAGAAAATAGCCAAACAGTGCAAAAAATCTACGCGTTTCATTCCGTTTCGTCGCTTGTTTATCGACTGCATTATGTTTTAAGCAGCTCTAGAAAGGATGATTCCAATGACGGCTCCTGATTTCAAACTAAAAAAAATGAATACAAATGATGTCATTCATTTGCGCTCATACCAAGGAAAGCCGATGCTGCTTACGTTTTGGGCGTCATGGTGCCCTGATTCACAAGTGGATTTGCTGCACAAGCAGCGATTTTATGATCACTTAGACAAAAATCAGCTGCACTTTCTAACCATTAATGTTACAGGAAGAGAACGCGCAGCAGAGGCAGCGCAGCAGCTGATAGAAAGAGAAGGGTACACGTTTCCTGTTTTACTCGATGAAGGAACAGCCATCTATGACCGCTATCAGTGCATGGGAGTGCCGACGACATTTATTCTTGATGCAAAGCAGGAAATTGTAAACCGATTCAACGATAATGCTAAATTTATTGACATTATGAAAGGACTGCACCGTGTTATGGATTCTCATGAAAGCGAACCCGGATAAAATGTTCCGGGTTCAAAAAAATTATGGTTTTTTTGCGTGTTTGATGGTCGCTTTCATTTGTTCACTATTAGGATAGTCATTAGCGTCGTACTGTTTAACCACTCTGTCTATGTCGTAGGAAACACGTTCAATAGATGCGGAAAACGTATCGTCTGTAACATGAAGCAATACGTAAGAAGGACGGGGATCACCGTCGAATGGCAGGCCGACGCTGCCGGTATTAATAAAAGTTTTATTACCGATTGTTTTAATGAATGGCGTGTGAATATGGCCGTATACGATAATATTTGCATTCGTATCTGCTGAAATGAAGGCATCAGCTATCTGTTCGTCTGGCTGGTCTTTGGCAACAACGTCGAATAAGCTCGATGGCGTCGCATGAAAGGCATGCATCGTGGCAGCATCGCTGAATTGTTCGACAAACGATTCAGGGAGGTTCTCTAAATAGTTCAAGTCATCGGCTGTTAAGCGCTCTAGCGTCCAATCTCTTTCTTGATTCATAATAGCTAGTGCTTGATCGGGCACTTCATTTCTTAAGACGCCTCGAACAACCCATTCATCTGCGTTGCCTTTCAGCACTTTTGCCGGAGAAGAACGAACCGTTTCTAATGCATTTTTTGGCTCGGGTCCGCGGTAGCATATATCGCCTAAAATATACATACGATCTATTTTCTGTTTTTGTAAATCATGCAGCACGGCTTTTAACGCGCGCGCATTACCATGAATGTCGGATAACAATGCAATTCGCACTATGAATACCTCCTACAGTATGTAGATGAAGAATGAATGATAAAGTATTACAGTTCCATTATACAGGATTCACTAATAAGTCATAACCCTGTTTAATAGGTTGTCTCATTGGCTGATAAGAAAATGGTTATGTTACAATCATGTTTATCTTATCCGTAGAGCGGTGAATATGTTAGAAAGGAGTCTGTACAGATGATGAATATCGTAACGATTGAACCAACACCAAGTCCAAATACTATGAAAATTATTGTGGATGAATCACTGGCATCTGGTAAAAGCAATAACTACACAGAAAAAAACAAAGAGGATGCTCCGGCACTCATTCAATCATTGCTTGGTATTGAAGGGATAACCGGGGTGTATCACGTAGCCGACTTTATGGCTGTAGAACGGCATCCAAAATCTGATTGGAAAGTACTGCTTCCGCAAGTGCGCAGCATATTTGGCGAAACAGATGTGAACACAGATGAACAGGAAAGCAGCCAGCAAAGAGATGCATTTGGGGAAGTGAACATTCAAGTGCAGACATTTAAAGGCATTCCGATGCAATTAAAAATAATGACAGCTGACGAAGAAAAAAGACAAGGTTTGCCGGAAAGGTTTCAAGAAGCTGCATTTAAAGCCCAAACTGAAAATGATAATGTCGTTATGCAGCGTCAGTGGGAAGACCACGGTGTGCGTTATGGAAATGATTTAGAAGCAATTGGTGAGGAAGTCGCAGAAGAAATAGCTGCTGCGTACCCAAAAGAAAGACTGGATCGGCTGGTTGACCTTTCGTTAAAAGGAGAAGAACAGGCGCAAAAACATGCAGAACGCTATATTAAGGTTACTTCCGACATGTTAGATAATCCGGACTGGAAAGAACGCTACGCCGCATTGGAACAGATGGATCCAAAAGAAGAAGACTTGCCTGTTTTAGAAAAAGCATTAGCAGATGAGAAATCTTCGATACGAAGGCTGGCTGTTGTTTATTTAGGAATGATTGAAAAGCCAGTGGTTCTCCCGCTGCTAAGACAAGCCTTGCAGGACAAGTCAGTAACAGTAAGAAGAACAGCTGGTGACTGCTTTTCAGATATTGGCGATTCAGCTGGGATTCCAGCGATGATCGAAGCATTAACGGACAAAAATAAACTAGTGCGTTGGCGAGCGGCGATGTTTTTATACGAAGTTGGTGATGAAACAGCCATCGAGCCGTTAAGAGAAGCAGCTGAAGATCCAGAGTTTGAAGTAGCACTACAAGCAAAAATGGCATTAGAGCGTATTGAAGGTGGAGAAGAAGCAAAAGGGTCTGTATGGAAACAAATGACCGAAAGAATGGCTGAGGATCGAAAAAATCGATAGACAATCAGCTGTCTTTCCGTGAAAATGACCGTCTTCTTCGCAGGAAGGAGACGGTTTTTCCATGTTAATGAGAAACAAACAGCAGGAGGGAAAGTTATGACAAAAGCAGAAATGAAACAACTATTAGAACAAAAAGACATGCAAGAAGCATTAGAGCTGCTTGAAGAGGCTGAAAACGGGGAACTAGCAGAATTAGAGTTAGTCGAGTCACTCGGGCTGTTACGAGACGCGACATTAAATGATGAATTGACACGTATATTGAAAGAAGAAGGAGTCAATATCATTTACATCTCGGATGATGACGGTTAAAAGAAAGGAAGAAAAGGTGTGCGTGATATGCCAACGCAGCGTATATCCAAAAAAGCTTTAGCGGTGTGGAAGCTGAAGGGTATCTTGGTAACAGGGATGTTTTTTCTCATAACAATAAGCTTGTACAGCGTTTATTTATGGATGAATTTTTCTATATACTTAGCGGGAAGTGCTGGAGTGCTCACAGTACTGACAGGAGTGTGGACCATATGGGTGTTGCCTCAGTTGAGGTGGAGAATATGGCGTTATGAAGTGCATGAAAAAGAAATGGAACTTTTGCGGGGGGTGTTTATCAAACGTCATACCCTGATACCGATGACAAGAATTCAGCATGTGGATACAGAGCAGGGACCTATCTATAAACGATACGGCTTAACGGCTGTCACAATTTCTACTGCAGCAGGCATTCATGAAATACCTGCATTATCGGAAGAAGTTGGTGGAAGACTGCGTGACCAAATTGCTTATTTGGCGGGAATGGAGGAAAATCATGAATAAATGGAAAAAGTTACATGGCACCGCCATTTTTTTCATTTTTGCTGCAAGAGTAAAAGACTTCCTTATTCCGCTGCTTTTTTCGTTTTTTGCAGGTAACACAGGGGTTGGCTCTACCATTCTATCGCTGCTGTTTCCAGTACTGCTCACGTTTCTTTTAATACATAGCGTATTATACTGGTACTTTTTTACCTACCAATTAGAAAGCGGAGAGTTACGAATAAAACACGGCATTTTCGTCAAGAAAAAACGTTACATAAACAAAGACCGGGTACAATCTGTTGACAGCAGTTCGCATATTGTACACAGATGGTTTGGAGTCGAAAAAGTAAAAATTGAAACAGCTGGCGGCGGTCTCGAGCCGGAAGTGGAATTAAAAGCAGTGTTGCAGACAGAAGCACAGCGTATCAAAGAGTTGCTGAGAAAAGAAAACGATTCGTTCACAAATGTTTATGAAACCGAAGAAGAAAAGGTAAAGCCTCCAATGAAGATATATGATGTGCCGTTTTCTGCTATTTTTTTAAAAGGCTTAACATCTAGTAAGGTTGGACTGGTTTTTTCAGCTTCTGCAGCGCTGCTTACGCAAATCGAACAGTTTTTACCGCGAACATTTTATGAAGAATCCATTGGGGTCATCATTTCCATGGGAACAATGTTTATTGTTTTATTATTACTTGTAATGGCGCTGATTGCCTGGGGTATTTCGGTTGTTATTACGGTTGTGCAGTACGGCCGTTTTGTTATTCGTTATCACGAAGATGAATTAATCCTTGTTAGAGGGCTGCTTGAAAGAAGGCAGTTAACACTGCCTTTGCACCGCATTACCAGTGTTCGGTACGATAGTAATCCGCTGCAGCAGTTATTAGGCTATTGGAGTATATACGTCTACAGTGCGGGAGGGGGATCACAAGAAGAGCAGCTTTCTACGCTGCTTGTTCCTCTAGGGCGCAAAAAAGATATACATGAACTGATGGAGGACTTGCTGCCTTATGCTAAAATGCCTGCACAGGTAAAGCCGCTGCCGAAAAAAGCTGTCCCGCGTTATGTGATGCGCACCTCACTTATTAGCTGGCTGTTATGGCTTCTGAGTTTATATTTTGTGCCGTACACATATGGGGTATTATTGTTTTTTGTTCCAGTATGTTTGTCGGTGTGGGGATGGAAAAGATATGCAGACAGTGGATTTCTGCTGGAAAACGGTGTATGCATTATTCAAAATAGAAGTGTTTCTATCTCATGCAGCATTATTCCGAAAAGAAAGATCCAATCTGTGCATTGGGAGCAGTCCTTTTTGCAAAAAAGGTGGCGCTTGCACACGATGAGAGCTGATATTCTGTCCACGTCCGGCGGAAGATCTTTTCAGCTGAAAGATGTAGAAGAGCAAACAGATAACGATATTGTCCGCTGGTATAAAAAAGGATTGCCACCTAAAGAAGAGAGGTTGGGACGCAGCAGTCTCTGAATAGTAAAAAACGCTTCCGGTTATCAAAATGATGGTCGGAAGCGTTTCGTTTGATGATATTTAGATTTCTCTCGTGCTCTGGCGATGTACTTTTTCAAGTTTGCCGCCATGAGTGCAAATCCCATTTCACTTTCCGTCTTGTCTTTGTCTCTTGTTTGCTGAAGGTGTATATTCAATCTTTTTTCATGGGGGAGTACAGAATGAAATACCTTCTATTCATCTCCGTGCCAACATCATAAAAGAAGGGAAGGAGCGTTTTTTAAAAGGTAAGAAAGTATGAATGTCTGGCGTTTTCATTGTCTAGCACAAGTGCCTGCTCGCTTGAGATTCCTTCGAAAAGATCAGCTGTCTATATGCCGGTTCTCCGAGACTTGTCGCAGGCCTGGAGAATGAGAGTCAATTCGGCATTATCACAGGATGTACTTCCACAGGCGGTGATGGCTTCTGCGTTGCGAACAGGACGTTCGCGAACGCAGCAGAAGTTCTTTTACCTTAGCCGAACTTCCTTCTTTGAAGACGCTTGTGCTTTTCTTATGATTCGTGATCTTTACTGTACGCATTAGTATAGGTGGAAACACTCCGCTCTCCGTTGTCAGTTGTACATTCAAAGCGGTCAAACACGTAATCTGGTGTGTTCGTTTTTAACTCACGTTCATAATGATGCTGAATAAGCAGCGTTTTGCCTGATTTTCGAAATGTAATAAAATTAACCCCTTTAAACCTGGACGTATTTTCGGATTGAAGCAATTCATACAGTAAGCGGTTGTGACAATCCTCTAAATGGCTGCGCTCAAAGCCAAAGGCATGAATTCGCTGCCACAGCGTTTTTCGAGCGGGATGTTCTAATTCATTGAGAAGAATAGTAAATGGCTGAAATTGCTCTTTATGGATTCTTACCCGGCTTTGCGGTTGGATTTGATATTGTTTGCCTCTGTTATCAATAAACGTAAAACGACGATGATACGTCACAGGGATCCATGTGTTATTCGTCCATTGAATTTCTAATTCAAAAGGGCAGCCTTCTAACTCCAGCGTATCTTTGTTTATGGGTTCGAGAAGGTACACGCTGCCATCGTCTTCTGCCAATTGATAATAGATATAATCATCTTGTACAACCGCCTGCTCTTCTTCTGCTGAAGAAGGTGTAGAGGGCACATGCACATCCCCATACACCGAGCCAATGTCTTTCCATTTTTTTGCTTGTGCTGTATGTTTGTTTAAGTTTTCATGCAGTTCGTTTATCGCAGATTGAATAGCTTGAACAACTGATTCGTTAAACGACAATGTCCATTCTTCTTCAGTCGTGTGGATTTTAGATCCTGCAACGGTGACATATACTTCCTTTTTTTCATCAATTGTATCTGCTTTTTCTAGAACAGGGGCTTTAGCCATACCTTTGATGAAAACTTTTCCAGACCATGTTTTTTTCGGGGGGGCATATACTTCTTCCAACAGGCCGTAAAAAACCCCTTCTGATCCAATATCGACTAATACGGTTTTGCCTTTGTATTTTGTAGCTTCTATGCGATTCATGTAAACCCTCAACTTTCCATGTTGTAATGATGATGTATGTATAAAAGTATCCGTGTGCTATGCCAGCCACACACAATGTATAGAACCCATTAATGTTACAAGTGATGCAGTTCTTTCATTATACGAAAAAAAAGGGGGTTCCGGCAAGAATCCCCGCAAAACGAAAGTACTATTTAGATAAATAATCTAAAACTCCCATGGCTGAAATGGAGGCATCGGCTTTGATAAATGTTGTAAGCGGATCGTTATCAGCCAGGTTGTGCAGCGAATAATGATCGGTCACATGCTTTATGATTTGTTCTGCCAGCGCGTCTGATCCGCCTCCTGAATGTTTTACGCTTTTTCCCCACTCCACAAATTTCGGCAGCCAAAACAACAATTGTCTTTCCACTTCATCTATGTCAAAACTAACACCGTAATGCCCAAAGAAGATGCAGGTTGGTTGTTTGGAAAGAATCAGGCGTAAAGAGTCTTTCATTTGTTCTGGATGAAATTGGTTAGGTGAAGTTGAAGGCAGATACATGTCCTTATGATGAACATATTGAATGCCTATCGTGTCACCTGTAAATATCCCTTTACTAAGAGAATCCATTATACTAAAGTGATGAGCGGCGTGTCCGGGTGTGTCAAAAAACTGAAGAACCCTTCCAGAGGTGAAAGTGATTTGTTCGTTATCGTCTTTAATTAAAATTTTTTCTTTTGGAACAGGGATTACTGGATCAAACAATGAGTCAAACGTGTCATTATATACAGCACGTGCACCTTGGACAAGCCGTTGGGGATCGGCTAAGTGTCTGGC
Source organism: Alteribacillus persepolensis (assembly GCF_900099605.1). GTDB lineage: Bacteria > Bacillota > Bacilli > Bacillales > Marinococcaceae > Alteribacillus > Alteribacillus persepolensis. The sequence goes on along the minus strand of NZ_FNDK01000001.1, from coordinate 483,423 downwards.
GCCGCGCGGATGAACGACAACTTTTGCGTTCGGACAGTCTTGCAGCAGCAGCCCTGCTCCTCCAGCGTGATCAAGATGAACATGGGTAACAATAATATAGCTCACATCTGCCAGAGACCGGCCAAGATGTGCCATACTTTGTTTTAAAGCAGGAATAGAGATGCTCGGTCCAGTATCAATCAAAGTCAGCTCTTCTTCGTTTATGATATAGGTACCGGTTCTGTTTGGAAGATGAAAATCGAAACCATCAGAAATCCAAATGTCGTTCATTAAATATTCTGGCTTTTTCCAATTCATCGAATCACTCCATGTGAAGGTATTAGTCTTTCCATCTTGTTTATGTTACAGATGAAAAAAGGCGGTGTAGCATGAGCAACCCGCCATTTAATTGTTGTTCTCGTTGTTTTGTTTGCTGGGGTATCGTTTGTCATATAATCGAAGAAGTTGTTCCATTTTTTCTATTTTCATATCTTCTGTTTTTTCACGGATAGAGCGGATGTTAAGCTCCATCTTTGTTAACGTTTCATACAATGGTTCTGTTTGTTCTGTTTGCTTGTCGTGAGGAAGCGATAAATACGTTTGAATGAGAGAAGGAATGTCCCGCTTTAACAGCCGCTTGACGATATATTTTTCCTCTACATCCAACACGTCAAATACTTCAGCAATTTGCTCTGCTTCTTCAAGCAGGCGCTTGAGCCGGTTTTCAAGCAGTGTCTCAAGCTGATGACAATGTGGAATTAAAAATTCTTTTAATTCACGAATAGATGGAAGCGGTTCTTCAGAGGACTGAATAAAATCTTTATCTTGAGTGGAATGCGGCACAGATGCTGGTTTAGCATCGGCTGCTGGTTTGTCGATCAGCCCCCGTAGTAACGCATCATCAAGTGTTTCAAGCTTTGAAAATATCTGCTCAAAATGCCGGGATTTTTTAATGCTTCTCACAAATGTCTGCCCGTTTTTGATATATTGAATGCTGGCTTCTTTCAGGCGGCTGGCGCGGCGGCTTTTTGTGACGTATGTTTTACGAAGGTATTCAATAATAATGCGTTTTTTAATTGCAGCTTCTGATTTTGGTGTTTCGTAACTTAACAGTTTCATTCGTTTTTGGTTAATTTTTAGGCGGAAATGAAACGTTTTTCCATTTTTTTTATACGTTTGCGATGATTTCACTTGCTTTCCGTGCTGGATTAGGCGCTCAAGTGCTCTTTCTGTATCTTCGATAAGCACTAATCCATGCGGGTCAGAAAATATATGATCATCCACTGGTTTTAAATGGTCTGGAAGGAATTTTTCAAACCAGGGATGACTCAGCCAATCTCTTGTCAACACGAACACCCTCTTCAACACTGTTGTCATACTTGCTCATTACTATTCTAGCAACTTTGTTTTCATTTGCTGGTTTAGTTCATCCAATTCTGTAATAAACTTTTTCCCTGTTTGTACGATACGTTCGTTAGATTGTTCGGTCATTTGTATGGCAGTATATACATCTTCGTATGCTTTTTGGAATGTTTCAATGGCTACTGCAGGTTCTTCAAGTGTCTTTAATGTATCCTCGGTATTTTTCTTTAACATATCAGCATTTTTCAAAATCATGTCTTCTGTAGCATTGTTGACGGTTTGTACAGCATTAATGACTTTGCGCTGGTTGCCAAGAGCGAGCTGGATGGACGCTGTGACAGTAATGATATTTTTCGTCATCGTAATCGCATTAAAAATGGCTTCTTCCAGTTTTTCGTTATTTTCAAGTATTAAGTCAACCGAGGCTAAAGATTGTTGAAGCACCATGACAGCTTGTGACATGTTATTGATACGCGATATCACTTTTTGTTGTCCTTTTTGGAGGGCGCTTGGGTTGTCCTGCCACTGTTCTTCCTGCATTTCCTGCTCTAACATTTCGTTTAGCACTTTACCGGTTTCGATTTGTTTCTCAAGTTCTGTGATCCGTTGTTTTGCCGTTTCCTTGAGCTGTTCAAGCATGACGTTATCTTCTTGCAGACTGTCTCTTCCAGAAAGCAGCCCTTCGATAATGTTTTCAACTTGTGCTTCTACCGTTTCGTACTTTTTGGCATATTGCTCCACGGGGTCTTTACGTAATAGTTTGTTCCATGCTTTCTGCCATTTTCCCTCTTTTAAATACTCAGGTTCAAGCTCTCCGACGACTCCTTTTAATTCGTGCAGCTTCTCAGGGAGTTCATTATCTTTTTGGTTCATCATTTCTCGTACAGGTTTTTTCAATGCGTCTAATGATTCACCAGCTTTTTGCTGTTCTGTTTCACCGAGACCGCCTAATATAGAGACGAGATCACGGGAATTATCTGCATTTTTAAACTGATGCAAAAACGATTCCGCCTGTTTTTTTGCATCGTTTTCTGAGTGATTATCTGAGTGTATGTGGTTTGACGACTCTGTCATATTTCGTCTCCTTTCATCGACTTCCTATCTGCATATAGACGAAGCAAATACATGGTTTATATGACATATTATATCATTTATTGATGTGTTCTTCTTCTAATCTCTTTTTATTGTGCAATGAATTCGAAACGTTGTAAGCTATACATAGCACACAAACGGTTATGTTCACAAGCATGAACAGGGAGGGGAGTGAACAGGCATGTTTTTACACTATTTTACGCTCCAGCAGGCTAATGAGCTGCTCCCAGTTGTTAGAGAAGAGCTTGCCCATTTGCAGTACTTAAATAGAGAGTGTGAAATGAAACACAGGCAGCGCCGCATGCTAAACAACGTGGATCAGATAGTGCATGGTGATTACCAGCATGTGTTTGAACTAGAAGCAGCGCATGACTTTTTGCATATACAAATCTGTTCGTATGTCAAACAGTTAAAAAAGCAGCACATTTATATTAAAGACATTGAAAAAGGTGTTGTTGAATTTCCAGGTAAACTAGGTGACGAATATGTTTTATTATGCTGGAAGCAAGGAGAAGAATTTGTTACGCATTATCACCGGTTAGACGAAACGTTTTACCATCGTAAAAGAATTTTCCGAACAGAGGAATAAATAGAAGGAGAAATGACATATGTGTTTAATTGTTTTTGCTCACCACATGCATGAGGATTATCCGCTTATTATCGTAGCAAATCGTGACGAATTTTTTCACAGACCGGCAACACCGCTTCACGAGTGGCCGGGTTCGTCCATTATTGCTGGAAAAGATGAAGAAAAGGGCGGTACATGGATGGGGGTGACCAAATCAGGGAGGTTTGCTGCTGTAACCAATGTGCGCGCAGGCAAAGCTAAGCAAGGAATTCGTTCACGAGGAGAAATCGTGACAGGATTTTTAGACACAAATGATCCTGCATCGTATTTAGAAACGTGTAATGTGCACAACGAACTGTACGACGGTTACAACGTCATAGGAGGAGATGCAGCAAATATTTATTACAGCACCAATCAAGATCACAATGCATTCCATCACGTGGAGCCTGGTATTCATGGATTAAGCAATGCGCGGTTAAATACGCCGTGGCCGAAAGTAGCCAAGGCAAAGCAAGCACTCCGTGATATGCTCGCGCCTCAACCAGAACAATTATCTTTCCCCGCTTTATTTGATCTGCTTACTGACACATCAGAAGCAAATGAAGAAGACCTGCCTGAAACCGGGGTGGACAAGGACTTAGAAAGACGGCTGTCGCCGATGTTTATTCGGCTTCCGGGGTATGGCACAAGGTCTCAAACCGTGTTGGTATACCATAAAAATGGTGATATAAATGTGGAAGAAAAAACCTTTGACGAAAGCGGCAGTAAAGTGACACAAAAACACTATCAATGGAATTGTTTTGAATGAATGTATATTTATTAAATTTATTTGCATAAAAATTAATACATGCACTTCTTTGGAAGTTGGCATAAAAATTAAATTTCTCCGTTAAGTCGCTATAGTAAGCGATTTCACGGAGGGATTTTTTATTGAATAATTTGCCGAAATGTCAGAAAAATGATATGCTTTCGTATATCGGATTTCAAATATAGAGATAGTGTTTTATGCTGAACAGTTTGTAGAGAGGTGGAGAGGGCAATGACACAACCTAACATTTCAAAGAGAGAAGGCCTGTATGATTCTGATTTTGAACATGACAATTGTGGAATCGGGTTTTTGGCCAACATTAAGGGAAATAGATCACATGACATCGTGAAAAAGGCCCTTGACATTTTGGTTAACCTTGAGCACCGAGGGGGGCAAGGTGATGAACCAAATACTGGAGATGGTGCAGGAATGCTTTTGCAGCTGCCGCACCGCTTCTTTAAAAAACAGGAACGAGACCTCGATTTTGTCATCCCGGATGAAGGTTATTACGGAGTAGGAATGGTGTTTCTCCCTAGAGGAACTAAAAAACGCGAAGAGTGTAAAAAAGCAATGAATAAAATTATAACAGAAGAAGGACAGAGCGTTTTAGGCTGGAGGAAAGTTCCGGTTGATGATTCCATGCTTGGAAAAGCTGCTCGTCAAGCAGAACCTGCGATATATCAAGTATTTATTCAGCGAAGTGAAGAGATATCTGTACAAGAAGTATTTGAAAGAAAACTATATGTGATTAGAAAACGCGCTGAAAAGGAAGCAGGTGCTGCCCTTGAAGAAGGTGACTCGTTTTATTTTGCAAGCCTGTCTTCACGCACCATTGTTTATAAAGGCATGCTCACGACAGAGCAAGTACCGCAGTTTTATCAAGATGTTAACGACTCAGATTTTGAAACAGCGGTCGCAATGGTACACTCCCGGTTTTCGACAAACACTTTTCCAAGTTGGGAACGCGCTCATCCAAACCGTTACCTCATCCATAACGGGGAAATTAATACGATTAAAGGCAATGTCAATTGGATGCATGCTAGAGAAGCTGTGTTTCGTTCAGAATTGTTTCAAGACGATGTGGAAAAGGTTCATCCAGTTATAGACCACCATGGAAGCGATTCTTCCATGTTTGATAACACGTTTGAATTTTTGACTTTAGCTGGACGCTCAATGCCGCACACGGCTATGATGATGATTCCAGAACCGTGGCAGAATGATCCGTTGATGAACGAAGAAAAGAAGGCATTTTACCAGTTTCATAGTTGTTTAATGGAACCCTGGGATGGACCAACAGCTATTGCTTACACAGACGGACAAAAGGTGGGAGCTTGTCTTGACAGAAACGGCTTGCGGCCTGCCCGTTACTATGTAACCAAAGATGACCATATTCTCATGTCTTCTGAAGTTGGTGTGCTGGATATTGACCCAGAAGATGTCTTATACAAAGAGCGCTTGCATCCAGGCCATATGCTGCTTGTCGATATGCAAGAAGGACGCATTGTGCCAGATGAGGAAATCAAGCATTCTATTGCAGCAGAGAAGCCTTATAAAGAGTGGGTCAACGAACACATGGCCGATTTAGAAGATGTTATGGAAAGCTCTGATGTGTATAATACGGACTTTGGAAAGCTGCCGTACAAACAACTGGCGTTTGGTTATACGTATGAAGAACTTGAAAAAATGGTGAAGCCAATGGCGGTTGATGGCGTGGACCCTGTTGGTTCTATGGGATATGATTCTCCTTTAGCCGTGTTATCGAAAAAGCCGCAGCTTTTGTACAACTACTTCAAACAACTATTTGCACAAGTGACGAATCCCCCGATTGATGCCATTCGAGAAGAGTTAGTCACAGCAGTGGGGACGACTATTGGCAGAGAAGGAAATTTGCTGCATCCAGAACCAGAAAGTGCACGCCAGCTGTTTTTAAAGACGCCGCTGTTAAACAATGAAGACTTTGCAAAACTGCGTGCGAACAAAAAGCAAGGTTTTCAGTCCGTAACACTTCCGATCGTATTTGATGCATCCAAAGGAGAAAAAGGCCTTAAGCCAGCTTTAGATCAGCTGTTTCAATCTGCCGATGAAGCTGTTGAGAATGGAGCAGCCATTATTATATTAAGCGACAGAAATGTGGATCATGATTATGCACCGATTCCTGCGTTATTAGCGGTGGCAGGTTTACATCATCACTTTATTCGAAACGGCACGAGAACGCGCGTGAGCCTTGCAGTGGAATCGGCAGAACCAAGAGAAGTGCATCATTTTGCGGTACTGCTCGGCTACGGGGCAGAGGCGGTTAATCCGTATCTCGTCTTTGATTCGATTGACGGCATGATTAGAGATCGGCTGATAGAAGGAACTTCTTATGTCGAAGCAGTTCAAAAATATTTAAAAGCTGCAACGAAAGGGTTAATGAAAGTTCTATCGAAAATGGGGATTTCTACGATTCAAAGCTATCGTGGGGCACAAACCTTTGAAGCAGTCGGTATTCATGAAAATGTCGTCGACCAGTACTTTACGTGGACACCGTCGCGTATTGGCGGGGTAACGCTAGAAGCGATTGCCAAAGAAGTGCTGCTTCGTCATACAAGAGCGTATACAAATCGGGAAGGTCAAGACGCAACATTAGATGCTGGTGACGATTTACAGTGGAGAAGAAATGGAGAGCCGCATCAGTACAATCCTCATACGATTCATATGCTGCAGCACGCGGCCCGTAAAAAGGACTATGACTTGTATAAGAAGTATGCAAAAGCAATAAATGAACAGGAAAAAGAGCAAACATCTCTTAGGGGACTGCTGGATTTTGCAACAGACAAAGCAACTCCTGTATCCATTGACGAGGTTGAACCGGCAGAAGAAATTTTTAAGCGGTTTAGAACAGGCGCGATGTCGTTTGGTTCGATTTCAAAAGAGGCACATGAAGCCCTGGCAATAGCCATGAATCGTATTGGCGGCCGCTCTAATACAGGGGAAGGCGGAGAAGATCCAGACCGGTTTAAACGAGATGTAAATGGTGATTTGCGGAGAAGCTCTATTAAGCAGGTCGCATCTGGCCGGTTCGGTGTAACAAGTCACTATTTAGTAAATGCCGATGAAATTCAAATTAAGATAGCACAAGGTGCTAAGCCTGGTGAAGGCGGCCAGCTTCCTGGCAACAAAGTGTACCCATGGGTAGCAGAAGTCCGTGGAACGACAGCTGGTGTTGGATTAATTTCACCACCTCCACACCACGATATTTATTCGATTGAAGATTTAGCAGAGCTTATTCATGACTTGAAAAATGCTAATCCATCAGCAAGAGTAAGCGTAAAACTCGTTTCAGGTACCGGAGTAGGAACAATCGCAGCTGGTGTAGCAAAAGGGCGCGCGGATGGCCTGGTAATTAGTGGATATGACGGCGGTACTGGTGCTGCTGCTAGAACAAGTATTAAACACGCCGGGCTGCCATGGGAGATTGGATTAGCTGAAACGCATCAAACGCTCGTATTAAACAATCTTCGTGACCGGATTACCGTGGAGACAGACGGGAAGCTAATGACAGGAAGAGACGTAGTGATGGCAGCGTTATTAGGTGCCGAAGAATATGCATTTTCAACAGCTCCTCTCGTGGTTTTAGGATGTGTTATTATGCGCGTTTGCCACTTAGATACGTGCCCGGTTGGCATCGCGACACAAAATCCGGAGCTGCGCAAAAAGTTTATGGGCACTCCAGATCATGTAGTGAACTTTATGTATTTCATTGCAGAAGAAATGCGTGAAATTATGGCATCGCTAGGTTTTAAAACGGTAGATGAAATGATTGGCAGAACGGACTTATTACGCCAAAAAGACGCTGTAGACAATTGGAAAGCGAATATGGTTGATGTAACCAACCTTTTGCATCGACCAAGGCGGCTGGATCAATCAAAGCATTTTGCCCGCTTTGAGCAAGATCACATGCTGGAAAGCTCGCTCGATTATACGACATTATTAAAAGCTGCTAAACGTGCGATTACGCATAAAGAAGCTGTATTCGGAGAGTTTGCGATTAAAAACACAGACCGAGTTGTGGGAACTATTGTTGGCAGTGAAGTGACAAAACATCATGGCCAGGAAGGATTATCAGATGACACAATCCGTTTTACTTTCCGCGGCTCCGCTGGACAGAGTTTTGGAGCTTTTATTCCAAAAGGCATGACGCAGACACTTATTGGTGACGCCAATGATTACCTGGGTAAAGGACTGTCGGGCGGAAAAATTGTGGCATACCCTCCGGAACATTCTACGTTTGCACCAGAAGAAAGTATCCTTATCGGTAATACAACATTTTATGGTGCTACGTCAGGAGAAGCGTATATCCGTGGTGTGGCCGGTGAGCGTTTCTGTGTGAGAAACAGTGGAGCACAAGTTGTCGTAGAAGGTGTTGGTGACCATGGCTGTGAGTACATGACCGGCGGAGTAGTGGTCAATTTAGGCAGCACGGGGAAAAACTTTGCTGCTGGTATGTCTGGCGGTATTGCTTATGTGTTGGATAGAGATGGCAATTTCTCAGATTGTTGTAATCGTGACATGGTGCTCTTAGAAGCAGTAGAAGATCCAAAAGATATAAAACAGTTAAAAACATTGATTGAAAACCATGTGTACTATACGGAAAGTTCGCTGGCTGAAAGTATTTTGCAGCAGTGGAAAGCATCGGTTTCGAAGTTTGTAAAAGTCATTCCAAAAGATTACAAGCAAATGATTGAGTCTATTGAACAAGCGAAAGCGCAAGGATTGTCTGAACAGGAAGCTGTTATGACCGCTTTTAATGAGACAAAAACGAGTAAAGCAAGGGTAGGAGGAAAATAAAACAAAAAAAGAGACAGCAAAATGGATTCGCTTGGGCGTTTCAAGCTGTCTCTCTTACCTTAAACATCAAGATTTAAAATGTCTGGAGTGAGAGAAGTGGGAAAACCAACAGGATTTATGGAATATACAAGAGAAGCTCCTCCGAAAAAGAGTCCATTAGAACGTGTGAAGAATTGGCAGGAGTTTCAAATTATAATGCCTGAAGAAAAAGTGCAAGCACAAGGAGCTCGCTGCATGGATTGTGCTGTTCCATTTTGTCAGACCGGAACAACGATGGAAGGTTCCGAAGAAATCGGCTGCCCTGTATATAACCTGATACCCGAATGGAATGATTTAGTATATCGCGGGAAATGGAAACAAGCACTAGAGCGTCTTCATAAAACAAATAATTTTCCAGAATTTACGGGCCGTGTATGTCCGGCGCCATGTGAAGGGTCGTGTACGGTTGCGCTCAATGACGATCCAGTAACAATTAAATCAATTGAATATCATATCGTGGAAAAAGGATTTAAAGAAGGATGGATTCAGCCGTCTCCGCCGAAAAAGCGTACCGGTAAAAAAGTGGCGGTTATTGGCTCGGGACCGGCCGGACTTGCTGCAGCAGCACAGTTAAATAAAGCAGGCCACACGGTCACTGTTTTTGAAAAAGATGACCGCATTGGCGGTTTGCTTACTTATGGTATCCCAGATGTTAAATTGTCGTATCACGTGATTGAACGCCGTTTACATTTATTAGAAGAAGAAGGGGTTACCTTTGTAACGAATACAGAAATAGGAAGCGATTATCCAAGCGACAAATTGAACAAAGAATTTGACGCTGTTATTCTCTGCACTGGTTCGCAAGTGCATCGTGACGTTCCGGCAGAAGGCAGAGGCTTGGATGGAATTCATTATGCGATGGATTTTCTCCGTGCCAATACCAAGTCTTTACTAGACTCCCAGCATGAAGATGGAGATTATATTTCTGCTAAAGGAAAAGATGTTATTGTCATTGGCGGGGGAGACACAGGCGTGGACTGTATCACAACATCGCTGCGACATGAATGCAATTCGCTTATACAATTTGATATCCATCCTGAAAAAGGTACAGAACGCGGGGAGGATAACCCATGGCCGCTGTATCCGCAAGTATATACACAAGAAGAAGGGCATAAAGAAGCGCAAGCCGTGTTTGGTGATGACCCGCGTGCATACAAAGTGATGACAAAGAAATTTGTCGGTGACGAAAATGGCAATGTTAAAGAGCTGCACACGGTAGAAGTAGATACGGTGTATGAAAACGGAAAAAAAGTAAGAAAAGAAATACCAGGCACGGAAAAAGTATGGAAAGCTGATCTTGTCTTTTTAGCAATTGGATTTACAGGCCCAGAGCAAGAACTTTTAGAGCAAATGAAAATTGAAACAGACGGTCGAAGCAACGTGGCTGCTGAATATGGAAAATATCGAACCAATCAGGAAGGCGTTTTTGCTGCTGGCGATAACCGGCGGGGACAAAGCCTGGTTGTTTGGGCTATACATGAAGGAAGAGAAGCAGCACGTGAATGCGATAAATATTTAATGGGAAGCACCCACTTAGTATAAGCGGATGAACCTCAGCTGAGCACACAGCTGAGGTTTTTGTAACAACAATTTAAAATTTCACGTACCGTATTTATTATAAAAATTATAATTATTTCTGATAGAATAGAAATACATAGAAAATGTTAGGAGGTGTGCCTAGTGGAAGAGGTGAAAATGGTTAAAGTCCCATATAAAACAGGACAATACGCAGCTGAAGTCATGAAAGAAAAAGGAGATAAGATGCTTGTTAAAGTGCTGGCTGTTTTGAAGCATCCAAAACAAGGAGACCTGCATCAGCCCAATCAAGTCGATGTAGCACTGTTTCATGAACGTAAGGCATTAGCTCATTATGAAAAGGTATGGGTGCCAAAAAGTGTGGCAAAGCCGTTTGAAGAAGAGCTTCCTTCGTATGAAAAATCGCTTATTAGAGCAGTCGATGAATTAAAAAACAAACTAAGCAGTAAAGAAGACGATTACTCTAAGAAAGCATTGGACACTCTAAAGACGGTAGAAAAAGATTATGCATATGAAGCAAACGAAAACAGGCTGTCTTAAGGGGTATCTATCCCTTTAAGCAGCCTTTTTTGTGAGTTGGTTTCATCAATATAATAAAGTTTGTCGGAGGGGGCAACTCCCGTTTTTATTTATTTGTTTGGGAGTGAGCGGAAGGTCTACTGAATAACTGGCGGTGCCGCAGTGCTGCCGCGAATGGTATGGAGACGCACAGATAAATCAATTAAAAAGGTATCGTCAGAATTTTCAAGTTTGCAGCCAGTCAGTGTCTCAATTTTTCGAAGCCGGTAGAGAAGGGACTGACGGTGCAGATTGAGTTCACGTGCGGTTTGGCTGACATTTCCACGATGCCGGTTATAAACAGAAAAAGTATGCACCAAATCGATGTTTCGCTCACGGGAGTATTTGTGTAACGGAGCGATGATAATATCTGTAATTTTACGAAGTTCTTCGTTTTCTGCTAATGCAAGCAGGGCGCGATCGAATCGGGTATCAGCATACGTACTGATATAACCTTTTCCTTTTTGTCTTCTGCCAATATCTAAAGCAGAATAAGCCTCTTGATAACCGGCATGAAACGCATCAATTCCGGTCGTTTTAGCAATTCCCCATGATACAGTGAGTCTGGGCCATTTTTGATTTAAACGGTACTGCAGCAATTCAATAAATGGATACGCCGCTTCGATACTTTTTTCTGTAAGCAGTTCTACATAAATAATCAGTTCTTCTTTTTGAAAGGTCGACATCGTTTTGCGATGCATCGTTCTGCCGGTGTGATATACCTCTTCTTCGAGCATATCACCAAGTTGTTTGACCCAATTTTCAAAAGACATGCTGTTATACGGGTCTTGTTCATACAATGTTGACAAGCTTTCGGGTTTTGCAATTAGACATAAATAGGGGACGTGTAAGTTGTAATGGAGCGACTTTGCTCGTGAAAGTGCGGTATCATAAGAGTCGAACTTCCCTTTTGCTAAGCTCCAGACAAAATCATCTTTCAATCTCATCTCTGTTTCAAGTACAGCTTGATCATGTAAAAAGCACAAAGCAGAAGAGGTTACAGCATGTTCAAGCAGTACCGTAATACGTTCAGAAAACACGTCATCTTCTGAGATGCCCTCTGGCCATCCTATTAACAAATAGCCTTGAATTTCCCGAGCGGTTTGTATCGATAGTTGTAACATCGTTACGGCTTCAGTATGGATCCAGTGCATATTACTGGGAGAGGCGACTGTGTCCGCATTTTCCTCATGTTGAAAATACAGAGGATCACCATGGTGCAGCAAATGAGCATTCCACTGTTCTTCCAGTGCTTTGGCATGATTACTCGTACATTTTACAGTCCCGCGCCGGTCTGTCACGACAACAGGCATATGGAGAGACTGTTCTAAGTAGGCGGCTATTTTTGCCACTCCCTGCCCTTTTAAAACGATTTCAAGCATTTCTTTTCGCACTTTGTCGGAGTACTGAACAAAACCTTGTTCTTTTTGGTGCAGAGCTGTTGACACCGCATGGCTGACATCTGTAAACCGGACTTCCCAGGGCAGTTCAATCAGCGGAAAACCATGTTCTTCACAAAAGTGAACCACTTTCTTAGGAAGAGATGTAATGTAGCGGCCAGTAGCAATAACGAGTGCTGCTGCTTTAGCTTCCATAATTTCTTTAGTAAACGTTAACAATTTATTTGCATCTTGCTCACAACCGATACCACTGGAGAGAACAAATTCGTTTTTCCGCACAAAGTTTTCAACAGGCATCTCAATGATGGAGACCCATTCTACTGGGTTTTGTAATTGTGATTTAGCTTCTGTCACTAACGAAGCTTGTTTCATGATCGGAAGGTTTAATACATCTTGAACAGTAAACACGTGCAATCCCCCCCTAAAATAAGCGAGAACATGGTTCTTATTATATTATTTTATCATAACTGTTCGATTATCTTGCTTTTATTCAGACTGTCGAGTAGAAAGCAATAAACTTCATACAAATTGGTGAATGGTTTTTTGTGATTTCTTTAATACGATAAGAGTAAGAAAAAATAATTCAAACATTCTAAAAATGGGGTGTTCTGATGAAGAAACATAATCAGCCGATTGTTGATCGTTCTACAAGAGCAGTTTGGGCCGGTGAAAAAGAATACAGAGTGCATGGTGCAAGTCAGGTTCCAGTCGTACACAGTGTTGCATATACCTATGACGATCTTGACGATTGGTATGAAGTAGCAACCGGCAACAAAAAGGGTCATATTTATGGACGGAACACAAATCCTACCGTGGAATCTTTTGAACACAAGTTAAGAGACTTAGAAGGAGCGGAAGCAGCAACAAGTTTTTCTACAGGCATGGCCGCCATCAGCAACTCCCTGCTCACGTTTTTACGGCCAGGTGATAGAGTAGTGTCTATAAAAGATACCTATGGCGGGACAAATAAAATATTCAGCGAGTTTCTGCCGCAGATGAATATTAACGTAACGTTATGTGAAACAGGGAACCATGAAGAATTGGAAAAAGAGATTAGTAAAGGGTGTGAGGTGTTATACCTGGAGACACCGACAAACCCGACTGTGAAAATCACGGATATTAAGCGTATGGTAAAAGCGGCCAAAGCGGCAGGAGCTTATGTGTTTGTCGATAATACATTTGCTACCCCGATTTTACAAAATCCGCTCGATTATGGAGTTGATCTTGTTATTCACAGTGCAACCAAGTTTTTAGGCGGGCACGCAGATGCGTTAGGGGGAGCCGTGTGCGGCAGAGAAGAACTAGTAGAAAAAGTCTTCCACTATAGAGAAATTAATGGAGCGACGATGGATCCGATGGCGGCCTATTTAATGATTCGAGGAATGAAGACATTACACCTGCGTATGAAGCAATCTTGTGAGTCAGCAATAAAAATTGCAAAGTATTTACAATCACACGAACAAGTTGATCAAGTGTTCTATCCAGGTTTAAAAGATCACCCTGGACACGATATTGCGAAAAAACAAATGAGTCAGTTTGGCGGAATGTTAAGTTTCTCCATGAAAGGCGGCATGGATGCTGTGCGGGCATTTTTGCCTAAATTAAAATATGCCAACCGTGCAGCGAACCTAGGTGCTGTTGAAACAACGGTAGGACCGGCGCGTACAACGAGCCATATTGAAAATACACCCGAAGAAAGAGCGGCACTAGGTATACCTGAAAGTTTAGTTAGATACTCAGTGGGTATAGAAGATACAGAAGATTTAATTAACGATTTGGAACAGGCAATGACCCATATTCCATCAACAATCGGTACAAAATGACGTAAAAGCAGGAGGGAAGCCCCTATGAACTCCGAGAAATTACTCCAGGCAAAAGCACAAGAGATGTATTCGTCTCTCAGCGAATGGCGCCGTTATCTGCACCAGTATCCGGAGCTTAGTTTTCAAGAAAAAAATACGGCCTCATTTGTTAAATCAACACTTGAAAAGCTGAATGGAATCGAAGTACTGGCTGGAAAAAAAGAGACAGGGACGGAGACGGGGGTTGTTGGCATTATAAAGAAAGGAGAGGGTCCAGTTGTCGCTTTGCGAGCGGATATGGACGCTCTCCCTATCCAAGAAGAAAATCAAACAGAGTATACTTCCAAGCATGACGGTGTGATGCATGCGTGCGGGCACGATGCTCACACAGCCATTTTGCTTGGCTGTGCTCACTTGTTATCAGAACGTGATATCGCGTTTTCAGGAACGATAAAGCTGTTGTTTCAACCAGCAGAAGAAGATGCTGATGACACTGGACGTACAGGCGCTTCTTATTTTATCGAACACGGTTTGTTAGACGATGTGTCCATAGCTTTTGCCCTGCATATGGATCCTGAATTAAAACCAGGACATATCAAACTTCATGCTGGTCCAAGTATGGCCAACGTTGACACATTTCAAGCCGTGATTGAAGGTACAGGCGGGCATGGCGCCTATCCTCATCTTGGAACAGATCCAATGTATATGTTGTCGTTTATCCTGCAAGCGATATATGCCATTCCATCAAGAAGGATTTCTCCACTCTCACCAGCTGTCATTAGTGTAGGAGAAATAAAAGCGGGTTCATCTACAAATGTGATACCAGAAACGGTGACTATGCAAGGTACGATGCGCAGCTACGACAAACAAACACGCATTCAGTTAGAAAAAGAACTGAAACAGACTTTCGAATTGGTCTCGTCGATGGGAGGAACATATAAGCTTGACATTGAACACGGCGAGCCTGCGTTGAATAATGACGCAAGGGCTGTTCACTTATACGAAACGGTTATTCAAGAGATACTTTCTGATTTTCATGTTCATCGCAAACCGTATGGATTAGGCGGGGAAGATTTTGGTCACATGGCAGAGAAAGTACCAGCAGCTATGTTATTTTTAGGCGCTGGCTTTACAGAGATGGATAATCGAGGCTTGCACATGCCAAGATTTGATATCGACGAAGACATTTTACCGATTGGTGTTACTTTGCTCACCGGAGCAGCTCTCCGATATTTAATGGAAAACAAAAAGTAAGGAGGGACACACATGGCGCATAAGCTGGCGTTTATAGGTTTTGGCGGTGTAGGTCAAGGTCTGGCTGAAATTATTAAAAATAAAGGGACATGGTTAAGCGAAGAGTTTGGGACAGATTTTCAAATTGTTTCCATTGCAGACTTGTATAAGGGGGCCCTTCATCATCCAGATGGATTGGATATTGAAAAAGTATTAGAATCGGTGCAAACAGATGGAACGCTGCAGCACTATCCAGAAGAAGAAGGGTTAATTCGCGGCTGGGACAGCTTTACAACCATTGAGAAGTCAAATGCTGATACGATGATAGAAATAACCTTTACGGATATAAAAACAGGACAGCCGGCTATTGACCATTGTAAAAAAGCGTTTCAGTCCGGCAAAAATGCGGTTCTCACAAACAAAGGACCTGTGGCGCTGGCTTACGATGAATTGCAGCAGCTGGCTGACCACCATGGCGTTCGTTTTCTGTTTGAAGGTACTGTCATGAGTGGAACGCCTGCGTTGCGCCTTCCGCTTGTGTCCCTTTCTGGAAATGAAATTCAGGAAATACGAGGCATTTTAAATGGCACAACAAATTATATATTAACAAAGATGGAATCAGGTGTGGCGTTTGAAGAGGCATTAAAAGAAGCCCAGGATAAAGGTTATGCCGAAGCTGATCCTACAAGTGATGTAGAGGGTTATGACGTGCTGTACAAAGTCGTTATATTAGCTAATTTGGTCATGAAGGAACCAGTGAAAAAGGAAGATGTTGCTTGCCAAGGCATTGCAGAGTTGACTCCTGACGATATGAAGCGGGCAAAAGAGGAACATTGTACGTGGAAGTTAATCGGAAAAATAAAAAAAGAAAATGGCGCCGTCAAGGCTTCCGTAGGACCTGAGAAAATACCGAATGATGATCCATTAGCCGGAATTTCCGGATCGTTAAATGCGATTACGTATGATTGTGATTTATCCGGACCTGTCACGTTAATAGGAGCCGGAGCAGGCATACCTGAAACAGGTTTTGCTTTATTAATTGATCTTATTAACTTAGAAAGAGGGATTTTGTAAGGACTTTTGTGAATATTCTGGGTCAGAAAGGTGGCGGGTAAGATGGCAACGAAATTAGCGGGTAAAAAAATGCTGATAGCAGGTGAATGGGAAGAGAGAGAAGACAAAATAGAGGTGTATAACCCAGAAAATAATGAATTGATCGATACAGTTCCTGCTGCAAAAGCTGCTGATATTGAAAAAGCAATCGCTTTAGCCAAGCAGGGAGCAAAAGTGGCTTCTGATTTATCTATCCGTGATCGGATGAATGTTTTAAATAAAGCGGCTTCTTTCATTGAGAAAAATATCGATAAGTTTGCAACAACGATTGCTCTTGAGGGAAGCAAAACAATCAACGAAGCCCGCAGTGAAACCGCCAGAGCAGCAGAAACACTTCGATTAAGCGCTGAAGAAGCGAGGCGGCTAAACGGCGAATCAATAAATTTTGATCAGATGCCTGGACAGGAAGATCGAATGGGCTACTACTTTCGATTTCCGGTTGGAGTAGTCGCTGCTATTACACCATTCAATGACCCTTTGAATCTTGTAGCCCACAAGCTGGGGCCGGCTATTGCAGCAGGCAATGCGGTCATTTTGAAGCCGGCCGCACAAACTCCTTTGAGTGCCCTTAAATTAGCGGAAGCTCTTATGAATGCGGGACTGCCTAAAAAAATATTGACAGTGATAACCGGCCGCGGCCGCGATATCGGTGATACGCTTGTAGAAAGCAAAGATGTGCAAATGATTAGTTTCACAGGCGGCTTAGAAACCGGGGAGCAAATTGCGAAAAAAGCAGGGTTAAAAAAGCTGTCCATGGAACTTGGCTCAAATTCACCGGTTATTATTAGAAAAGATGCAGATTTGAACTTGGCCGCAGACGCGGCAGCTTCAGGAGCATTTTCAGCAGCTGGTCAAAATTGTCTCAGTGTACAGCGCATCTTCATTGAAGAGGACGTTTATGAGGTGTTCAAGGAAGCGTTCCTAAAAAAGGTTAAAAAGCTGAAAGTGGGTCATAAATTATCAGAATCCACCGACATGGGACCGCTTATTAATGAAAAGGAAGCGATTCGCGTAGAAAACTGGATAAGAGAAGCAGTAAGTATGGGAGGGACAGTCCTTCGCGGAGGTACGCGAAAAGGTGCATACCTCGAGCCGACTGTTCTCGAACATGTTCCAGAAAAAGCAACGATTGTAAAAGAAGAAGTATTTGGCCCTGCTGTTATGTTGTTTAAGGTAAAAAGTTTAGATGAAGCGATTGAACGTGCAAACAACGTGAATTATGGATTGCAGGCAGGCATTTTTACAGCTAACATTAACTCTGCCCTAAAGGCAGCGAAGAAACTGCACGTTGGTGGTGTGATGGTGAATGACAGCAGCGACTTTCGAATTGATGCAATGCCATTTGGTGGCGTAAAAGGATCAGGCTTAGGCCGCGAAGGCGTTGCTTTTGCCATCCGTGAAATGTCCGAAGAGAGAATTGTAGGATTTAAATTAACAGAATAAAACCATTCAAGGAGTGCTATTCTTTACGGAATAGCACGTCCTTTTCTGCAGAGATAGAAAGATAGAAAGGGGTGGCAAGAGTGTTTACAAAAGAAGAATATTTAACAAGAATGAATCAAACGAAGCAAAAAATGATGGAATATGGTGTAGAAGTTCTTCTTATTTCCAACCCTTCGAATATGTACTATTTAACAGGGTATAACGCTTGGTCTTTTTATGTACACCAAATACTTGTAGTAATGATAGATGAAGAACAGCCGATTTGGATTGGCCGAGAGATGGATGCACATAGTGCAAAGGTAACGACATGGCTGGATGAAAACCACATTATTCCGTATCCAGATGAATTTGTACAGTCAACAATCAGACACCCAATGGATTTTGTTGCAAACATTTTAACCGAAATTGGTCAAGGAAACCGCAAGATTGGCTTAGAAATGGATGCGTTTTATTTTACAGGGATGTGTTATGAACGTATTACACAAGGGCTGCCGAATGCTGAATTCCGTAATTTCAGCACGCTCGTCAATTGGGTTCGCTTAATTAAATCGGATACAGAAATTGAGTGTATGAAAAAAGCTGCAAAAATCTTGGAAAATGCGATGCATGCAGCCTTTTATACAGCAGATGTTGGGATGCGCGAAAACGATGTGGCTGCAGCCATTTATCAAGCACAAATTAGCGGCACGAAAGAATTTGGAGGAGATTACACATCGATTGTTCCAATGATTCCTACGAGCGAAAATACAGCCAGCCCGCATTTGACCTGGACGGACCGCCGCTATAAACACGGTGATTATTTAACGATTGAAATTGCGGGATGTTACAGGCGGTACCACACGCCAATGGCAAGAACGATGGCAATAGGGAAAGCTCCCGATAAGGTAAAAGATCTCGCAAAGGTAGTCGTGGAAGGAATTGAAACGACGATGGATACGATTAAGCCTGGTATGACGGCAGAAGAAGTGGAGAGTGTTTGGAGCAAGACGATTGCAAAACGCGGCTATTTCAAGGAATCGCGGTTGGGATATTCAATTGGATTAAGTTTTCCCCCGGACTGGGGAGAGCACACAGTCAGTTTCCGCAAAGGAGATCGTACCATCATGCAGCCGAATATGACCTTTCATTTAATGCCGGGTATTTGGCTGGATAACTATGGGGTAGAGATCACAGAATCAATTCGTATTACAGAGAATGGTTGTGAAACGTTTGCGAATGTTCCAAGAGAACTTTATATTAAAGAACCGTCACAAATCAGCCATATGACATCACCAAAAGAACAAACGGGATCGTAAACTCCGTTTTCTGCTGTAGTGGATGAATGCCGCTACAGTTTTTTTTCAGCTGGCTTTCCGCTGGGAAAGCTTGTTGTTTCATGTTATGCTTTAGTGAGATAGGGAAGTGAGCAAAGGAAGGCGGAAAATGCACATGATTTACACCTATTTAGGATTCGTCTCTTTTGCAGCTGTAGTTCTTTATTTAGGCAATGTTTTTTATCCGTCGCCATATGTTGCTGTTACATACAGCTTGTTAGCGTTTTTGCTGTTGTTCTTTGCCATAAAGAATATGAAAGGCATAAACCGTATAGTTTTGTTGCTGCTTTTAGCTGGCGGCAGTGTACTGCTTTTTTATTATGATGCAACATTGTGGGAAGTAATAACGAGTTTTGGTGCAAATTTACATTTAATCAGCCTCTTTTTATTGATTCCGTTATTTGGTGTCTATATGTCGGAGGCTGGTTATTTAAAAACATTGCAAATGACACTGCGAAAAAGAGAAGTAGAACAACATAAAAAAGCACATCCATACCGATTAGGATATGCATTAACAGCATCCATGGGATCGTTGTTAAATTTAGGGTCGATGCCGCTTGTACATAAAATTGGTGTTGAAAGTTTTACTTCGTTTAAAAATAAAAAGTTTGCCATGATGCTAGTTCGTGGCTTCGGTTTCTGTATGCTGTGGTCTCCTTATTTTGTGAACGTAGGTCTTGTGTTAATGCTCTATGATTTAAGGTGGCAGGATATTGGTTTATATGGCATGATTTTAGCCATCGCCTACTCATTTGTTGTTGCTGCATATTATCCCTGGCTTTCGTTTTCTGATGATAAAGAGATGAATCATCATGGTGCGAAAGTGAATGATACCAATGCACAGCTCCCGCCGTTAAAGGGGCTGGTCTGTTATTTTATTGTCTTGCTGCTTTGTTCGGTTACGATGGAGGCTATGCTGCCATTTAACATGCTAACGGTTGTATCTTTGCTGGCACTTGTCTACCCGCTTTGCTGGGCAGTGTTTGCCGGTGAGGGAAAACAGTACATACAAGCTTCATTTCAGTATATGGCACATTCATTTGAACGATTGCGTAACGAAATAGGTATCTTTATTACAGCTGGATTCTTCGGAGAAGCATTATCCCACAGTTCGATTGGTGAAATGCTGGCAGACGGAGTTCTTTTCATCTCCCAAGGATATATTCCTCTTTTGGTGCTGACACTGTGTTTGTCCACGATGATGTTAGCATTCGTCGGTATTCATCCAGTCATCGTTGTGACTGGGCTTGGCAGCTCATTAACTCCTGAACATTTTGGTGTATCACCTGTTTTTATGGGATTGTTATTACTGATCTCTTGGATGCTGTCTACCCAGTTTTCGCCGTTTACCGGTACCATTTTAATGGGGGCCCAGTTAATGAACGAACGTCCCATTACATTGCTAAAAAAGAATGCCGCATTTGTTTTCACGTTGTTATTTACGTTTTCTGTGTTATTAAGTTTCCTGGAGTGGATGAATATGTTCTAGGAGAGAAAAAGCAAGCGAAATGTACAGTTGAGCTGCATTCATCAACTCTCGAAAAGCCAGTTGTCTGGAGAAGATACATGTATTGATAAAGGATATGCTCGGTCTGTCTTTTGAAGGGCAGCATGAGCATGTTCTTTTTTGTACAAGGAGAACAACAAGATGAAGTAGAGAGAGGCATTCATCTTGTTTTATGTTTTGGCTGCTTTTCTGGAACTGGATCAAATCCGCCTCGGTGAAATGGCTGACACTTAGAAATTCTAACAAGTGTCAAAAATCCGCCTTTCACTGCACCGAATCGTTGAATCGCTTCTTTTCCATATTGCGAGCACGTCGGATAAAAGCGGCAGCGCGGTGGAGTGAGAGGAGAAATTACTTTTTGATAAAAAGAAATGATGGAAAGCAGTACTGTTTTCACAGCCATCCTCCTTCTGTCTTGATGTTTGTGATTAGAAATCAGGCAAGAAGAAGGACTGTTTCTTTGTTGTTGATAGAAACAGTCCTTCTTTTATTTAAGGGGCTCGTGCTTTTCATATTTAGCTTACATAAAAAGCTGTTTTTGGTTGTAACGTGCCGCGAAGTACATTCATTTCTTCTTCGTTTAAGCGTACCATTGGCAGCCGGACGTCACCTGAAATAACACCTTGCATCTCGAGCGCTGCTTTTACAGGTGCAGGACTTGGGGCGGTAAACATTGCTTTCATTGTTGACAAAAGTTCCCGATGACATTTAGAAGCGTATTGTGGATGACCGTTCAAAAAGCTTTGTACCATGTCTTGCATTTCGTTACCGATAATATGTGAGGAAATGGATACAACCCCTGCTCCCCCAATAGACATGACAGGCAACGTTAAGCTGTCATCCCCGCTATACAGCAGAAAATTATCAGGCGTATGCTGAATAATCGTGGCCATTGCGTCTAAGTCACCGCTAGCCTCTTTGACAGCGACAATATTGTTAATTTCTGAAAGGCGAATAATAGTTTCAGGGTTCAGCCCGGCAGCACTTCTTCCAGGAATATTATACAGCATCACCGGAAGATTGGTGGATGCAGCTACTGTTTTAAAATGAAGATACATTCCCTCTTGATTTGGTTTACTATAATACGGAGTCACAAGCATCACGGCATCTACGCCGGTTTTCTCCGCTTGTTTTGTTAACTCAATGGATGCCTTTGTATTGTTACAACCCGTGCCTGCAATCACAGGAACACGGCCGTTGACGACCTGAACGACATGTTCAAATAACGTAAGCTTTTCTTCTTTAGACAATGTAGGAGATTCACCAGTTGTTCCGGCAATCACGAGACTGTCTGATCCATTTGCAATCAAATGATTGACCAGTTTTGTAACGGCACTGTAGTCTATCTCTTCTGATTTATCAAATGGTGTTACCATGGCTGTACTGATTCTACCAAAATGCATCTTCAATCACCCTCTGTTTTAAATTATCGTAAAGTCAATGACAGAGGAGGGCGGTTCTCACCGGAAATTCAGTTTTACGCAAAAAAACAACAATGAGAGGACTCTCATTGTTGCATGAACGTTCCAGCTGTAAACAGAACCGTTTATGCGTGAGATAGCCCTCCATATAGCACCAGTGAACGTGCCATATGACAGTTCCGTACCTGTTCAATACGAAACCAGCAATCAACTCATGAGCGGCTGACTGCTTCGGCAAATCCCCCTTTCAGCAAATTTCAAAGGACCTCATGTTCCTCCATCTGCTTACTCATGGTCTTTGCGCCTCTATCCTCACTTCTTATAAAGAAGTAGGAAAATATTAATTGTCTGTACTGAAAACTTTACCAAAGGAGATAAAGAAATGCAATCGTTTTTGGACGTTTTACCGAAAATTTTTCAAAAGTGATTAAATGCCATGATCAAAAAGCACATCTTTATACGTTTCATCCATAATTTTATCAACATGGTATAAATTATTAAGATGCGTTTGCATAGTGTCACAGCCGCTTCGGGAGTGAAAGCAGTTATCGGCATTTGACTTGGCCATCTTTAATTCATAAGAGGTGCTTTGCTGCACTTCTTTTAATGGTGCAAATGCTTCAGGGGCCTGTTCAGCCGTTTCTTCTGTTTGACGAATCATATCCTCTAGCTGTTTTTCTACCCAATATTCATTGATGTCATTTCGTTTCACTTCTTCATGCACCTGCCGTAAGGAACGATGAAAATATTTCAGATAATCGCCGTAAGCGGCAGCGGCTTCATGCAGCTCAGGGTCTTTTGGCGTTGCTTTTTTTTGCTCATAGGAATTTGGTTCAGGAGTGACCCTTGTATCTGCGCCTTGTTCTTCTGGCTGGTTGGTGTCAGTACATCCGGCAATCAAAATGACACTTATGAGCAAGAGAAAAAATTTATACAATGATGGTGCTCCTTTCTTTTAGCGTCATAAACGAACGAATAAAGTGGCATTATGTAGTATAAGGCAAAAAAGAAGGGGTTTATTCGTGCGTTTTTCATTTGTTAGATACGAGGAATCATACATTTCCTCTAAAAATGTATTTTATTCTTGTGAGAAAATCATATATAATGGTGGGTGGGAATAAACCATGCATGGGGGGCCGTCCAGGTATGTCTCAATTTCAGCAAATAGCAGTAGAACTTCCAGAGGATATATATTCTGAAATTGAGCACCTTACGGAAGAAGAGAAAAATTCTTTCTTTCGTAAGGTGTTACAAGAACAAATCAAACAAAGAAAATCATCTGATGTAGAAAATCAAATGAAACAGGGTTATTTAGAGATGGCTCAAATTAATATCGAGCTGTGCAAGGAGTTTGAACAAGCAGAAGAAGAAGCCTTGCGTATAGGAGAACGTCTTATTGTTGCGAAAGAGTAGGAATAAGACGGCTCTTTTCGGCATATCCTGTTAACGGAACCGGTGAAGGAGGTGAATGGATGAGTTGAGTGATACGCATAATTATCAACAATCCAAAAAAGTTGTAAAGCGTGGAGACGTTTTTTTTGCTGATCTTTCACCGGTAGTTGGTTCAGAACAAGGCGGTGTAAGACCTGTGCTGATTATCCAAAATGATATTGGAAACAGGTTTAGTCCCACCGTCGTTGTTGCTGCCATTACAGCGCAGATAAAGAAAGCAAAACTTCCTACCCACGTAGAAATTGATGCCGCAAAGCACCGATTTGACCGAGATAGTGTTATCCTCTTAGAACAAATCAGAACAATTGATAAACAGCGCTTAACCGATAAAATCACTCATTTGGATGAAGATACGATGGAGCGAGTGAAAGAGGCGCTTGAAATCAGTCTGGGTTTAAAAGAAGTATAATAACTTACAATGAATATTGTACATAAGTAGTAAGCATGTCCTTTTTGGACATGCTTTTTTAGTAGAGAGAAGAAAGAGGGGAAGTGTTCAGTATCTAAGCACTTGGAAATGCAAATAGAAGAAAGCAGTTTGTATATTAATGAAACTATTCGGAGGCATCCTTCTTTAGCGGTCTATTCTTATTTCTGAACTGCTGTTTGTGTCAACAGGAGCCTCGCAGAGCGGTGTGTAGTATGCTGCACGTACAATTATGTGAAAATATGTAAAAAAGTGAAGAAATTTAAAAAATGTTTGTTATACTGTACATAAAGGATGATTTGTTGGGGGAGGGATACGGGGTGTGGAAAAAACTGCTGACTGTAACAGTCGTATTGAACGTTATTGTCAGTTTAATGATCGCATGGTTTATGGAAGAGTGGTCTCATACTGCACAAGGCAAGCTGCCTTCGAAAACAGCCGTCATTCTCCATGCCGTTAATAATAATTTAGTCACGGTTGATGCGGATATCGAGCCGCCGGGTTTTCTTTTATCCGCCTCGAAAAAATCCGAAGAGCGAGAGCTTATTCGCGAAGATACGACAATTCCATTAGACAGTGATTATACGCTTCCTGTGCGAATATACCATTATGCAGATCTGGAGCATGCGCCAGTGATTTTGTATTTCCATGGCGGTGCCTTTTTAGAAGGGTATGGAAGTATTGATACGCATGATAACATTGTGCGTGCTCTTGCAGAAAAAACGGAAGCAGTTGTTGTGAGTCCTGGTTATCGTGTTGCGCCGGATCATGTGTTTCCAACTGCTGTCAATGACAGTTATCAATCGTTAAAGTGGGTATATGAAAACGCCGAAAAATGGGGAGGAAATCCTGAGAAAATTGCTGTTGCGGGTGATAGTGCCGGTGGGAACTTAGCAGCGGTAACCGCATTGAAATCACGGGATTTACATGGTCCAGAGATTATTGCGCAGCTTCTTTATTATCCTCTTACCACATTCAAAGATGTGAAATTAGAGTCACGGACGGCATATGACAGCGGATATTATCTGTTATCAAGGCAAGTAATGTTAAAAGCAAGGAATGCCTACACGCCAAAGGAAGACATGTGGAATAACCCGTACACATCCCCTCTAGAAGCAGATACCCTGGATGGTCTGCCGCCTGCAATGATTATGACAGCACAGTATGATCCGCTGCGGGATGAAGGGGAGCTGTACGCAGAGAAACTCCATGAAGCCGGGGTTCCTGTACAAGCGGTGCGGTATAATGGAGTGATGCATGGGTTTGTATCTTTTTTTGAAGTGATGAAAAGCGGTGAAATGGCATTAAATGAATCAGAATTATTTTTAGATAAAGCAGCGGCAGATGAGATCGTATATGATGATGAGTTTTCGCTTACTGTTCAAAAGGTACCCGCTGGTATGCAGCGGGTAAGAGAAGAAGCAGAAGCTTTTGCCATTGCTGCTTTTTTAGTCGGTAAACGTACATTAACTACACTGATACCGTAATTTATTTTTTCGTCCTGTTTGAGTGAACAGGGCGTTTTTTTTATAAGTGCATGAAGGATATAAATGCAGCATGCATGTTTTAGCATTCGACTATGTGCGGAGTGCAATGTTTTGTGATTGCATCACTCACCTATTGCTAGTAAATGTTTGGTATCGTATATGTCTCTATTGTTTTCATGCTCGTTTTCTTTAGTATTTATTAATTTAACGTAAATATAAACGATTTGAGATTCTATGAAAGGATTAGTTTATGATATGTGCAATTACGTCCAAAATAGATAAAAAAACTTTTAAATACTCTATTTTCTT
The DNA here is from genome assembly GCF_900099605.1 of Alteribacillus persepolensis. Lineage (GTDB taxonomy): Bacteria > Bacillota > Bacilli > Bacillales > Marinococcaceae > Alteribacillus > Alteribacillus persepolensis. The sequence continues at coordinate 457,744 of NZ_FNDK01000001.1, read as the reverse complement.
TTTAGATGGGATGTGATAAACTCTTCAGTGGAAAAGCGAAAAAGAGAGAAAGAAGCCTGCTGTGCCGGGCATAAAAAAGAGATGGAGGGAGGCTTTCCTATGTTGAAGGCAATGAAAGAAAAATTTAACCAAAAAAGAAATGTCTGGGCCCAAGAAACGGCTCAACGAATTGAAGAGTACGCAGAACAGCAGCGGCTAGCGTCTTTGCGCTATATGAAAAAACAAGAAGAGATTAATCAATTATTGCATCAAGAGATTGAAAAATATTTATATACGATTCATCCTTCGTTTCTCTTAAACCCGGATGTCGTGCGCGCTCTTCATAACCGGCTCATTGCACGTTCGCAAGGGAGATTTTCCGTATCGCTTCATGTAACGAGTGAAATGCGTCTCGCGTTAGACTTTTACAATACGGATTTGTCTGTTTTTATCCGTTTGTTAGAGAAGAAAGGATTTCAGTTGAAAGGAAATGAAGAGCGTTTTTTGACAGCGCTATTAAATAAATTGAGTGAAAACAACTATCGTATGTATATCGAACGTTATGGTGATTTTGTACAAAGCCATCACACATTACAAGATGCAATGTATCAATACTTGGAGAGAGTAGAAGATTATAATAAAATAGACAGTGGCCGCCTGGATTTTCTGCATAAGTATTTGGTTAATAAAGGGCTGTTATCATCTGATTTTTCTAGAAAGAAAATGAAAAGGCTAGTGAAATCATTTGATAAAATGTATGCTGATGAATATAAAATCAGCAAGCTTGAAAAGCGAATGCAAGAGATTGGATAAGTATAGGTCCCCGTATACGGAAAAAGGTATACGGGGAGTTTTTTCTATTATAAACACAAACCTCTCAAGCAATTTACTTAACGTAACACTATATTTGTGGCAAAATAAAAACAAGCAAGAATTCTCTGTATAGAGGGGGAGACGATATGAGTAAAGATATTACTGGTTTTTTTAAAGGAAAGCTCCAAGAAGCCAAGACGCAGTTTGAACGCACGATTGACTGTAAGCACACGGAGTTTGATGACTTGTATCCTTATATGAGTGAACAGCCTCAGTTTTTTTGGTACAAACGGTATGTGGCGTGGCAAGAGCTTTTAACTGTGGTTAAATTGGCAGAGGAAATGGATATCAACTGGAAGCAGGAATTTCAGGAAGAACAGCAGCGTTTTATCGAAAAGAAAGTACTGGATGCAAAAGTGTTAGACGATTGGTATGGAAAAAAACGCACAGAAGCATAAAAAAGCTGGGCGCACTTGCGTCCAGCTTTTTTATGCTCATGAAAAAATAAGGTGTGCACAGCCGATAATTACAGGCAGTGTAATGATTGTTCGTTCTAAAAAGATGACAACAAGATCAACAAATGACACCGGCAGTTTCGAAGCGAGCAGCAGCCCGCCCACTTCGGACATATAAATGAGTTGAGTCACCGATAAAGCAGCAATAACAAATCGTGTTAATTCACTTTCTATACCGGAACCAATAATAGCGGGTAAAAACATATCGGCAAAGCCAATTAACATCGTTTGAGAAGCTTCTGCTGCTTCTGGCACTTGCAGCATCTGCAGTAAGGGAACAAAAGGCAGGCCGATCATTTCAAAGAATGGCGTTGTCTCTGCTACAACGACAGCGGTTGTCCCCAAAGCCATCACAACAGGTAAAACACCAATCCACATATCTAACACATTTTTAATCCCGCCGGTTATGATGGACGAAGCTTTATTTTGAGCTGCTTTTTTTGACGCTTCTAGTATTCCCCATTGAAACGGATTGAGATGGGACGGCTTTGGCTGAGAATGACGTTGTTCCTGGCTGTTATAATAGGTATCCTTTTTGCGGGATAATGGCGGTATTCTCGGCATAATAATTGCAGCAATAAAACCAGCAATCAAAATAGTCCCATAATACGGAAGGACGTACTGCATAAGGTTCATTTCAGATAATATGACAATACTGAATGTAATAGAGACAATCGAAAACGTTGTACCGATGACGGCAGCTTCTCTCTTAGAATAATACCCTTGTTCATATTGCTGGTTTGTCAGGAGCACGCCGATTGTTCCGTCTCCCATCCAAGAAGCAGCGCTGTCAATGGACGAGCGTCCAGGTAATGTAAAGAGTGGTCTCATCACAGGGTTTAATACAGCACCGCATAATTCAAGCAGGCCGAAGTTTAAGAGCAAGGGCAGAAAGAATCCGGCAAATAAAAATACAGTAATGAGCAGTGGGATTAAATCTAATAATAACAGCCCGCCGGTATCAGGAGAAATCAACCATTCCGGTCCAATTTGGAGTAGAACGAGCACGGCAAAAACGGATCCGAAAAAACGAACGGCAAGCCATCCCAAAGATACATCAAACAACGATTTAATAAAGGGATGTTTGCTGCCAGTGATTTTTACAATGACGGACCCAAAAAAAGCAATAATAATAAAAATCGTTGCTGCTAAAGGCAGGTAATCAGCGGCCGCAGTTTGGAGAAAACTTGCCATCACAGCAATGGGGATAGTTAATTCTCCATCCACAACAATCGGAATCATAAACAAAAAGATTCCTAGAAGTGATGGAAGGAGAAAGCGAATAAATGATCCTTTGTCTGTATTTGAATAATTATTCATGTCGTCACCACTTTCATTAAACTTTTATAACGGTTAATACAGGTTTTTTGTACCGTTAAACATAAAATAAATGTATAAAAACGAAAACTGTATTTATAAAAATAACATCATTTGCATCTTTTATAAAGTATAAAAATAATAAAATCAATTTTCAAACATTATTCGACAAAAAACGAAAGAGCTGTCAGCTCTTTCGTTTTGAACGTATCAAATATTTAGCGGCTTTGTAATAATGAAGGAATATCAGATAAACGAGAAGCTTCCCACGTATAAGGGATACCAGAATCCGGTTGTTTATTTTCCCGGTTTAACCATATATTTTTTATTCCCGCTCGATTAGAGCCTAATATATCCGTGTGTAAGTTATCTCCAATCATAACCGCTTCATCTGCTGTGGCCGATAATAGTTGAAGAGTGTGGTGAAAAATGCTGGGGTCCGGCTTTCCGACTCCAAACGCTCCAGAAACTAATATGTATTCAAAAAAACCGGGGAGCTGAGGAGTCATGTTCAGCTTTTCGTCTTGCAGGGTAGGGGCGCCGTTTGTTAATAAAAAGAGACGGTAGTCTTTTTTTAACTGTGTCAATACTTCCAATGTATCTTCGTATAAAAAAGGCAGTGTACGGCGGTGGAAACGGTAGCGTTCAGCCAGTGCTTCACCAAGGCTTGGACTGTCGATGTCATGGTCGTTAAGGGCATTAGTCCACGCTTTTTTTTGATAGTCGTAAATCATTGCATGCATACGGCGGAAGCCGATGTTGTGTTTGTCTGTAAAGTCTCCCCACAATCCTTCAAATGGGTTAATACCAATTTTTTTAGTGAAGTCATACGTGTCGTAAGAAGCATATAGCGAAGCAGCTTCTTTGCGAATCGTTTGTTCAAATGTCTTGTGGTTGATCCCTGTTTTAGCTTCTGCTTCTATACACACCATTCTCAATGATTCTTTTACACTTTTTTTATCCCATAACAATGTGTCGTCAAGGTCAAAAATAAGTGCTTTTATCATATGTATCTCTCCTTTCTTCCATATCGATATTATACCTGCTGCAAGAAGAGAAAGCATTAAAGAAATTGTGCATAAGCACTTTTATTTACGGAATTTTGTTGTACAATAACAATGAAGGTCGGCACATTGATACATTTTTATTCATAAAAAAATAATTTTTTTATATCTGTTTCTACATATTTATATTGCTTGTCATATACTGTCGTTTTAAAGCTATAAGTTTTTGAGAACGCGCTTACAACGTGTTAAAATAAAAGACACAGAGAAATAAAATTATAAAGTGATATAAAGACAGTATTTTAAACAGGTATAATTCCTGAGGGGGAGTGGTTGAAAAAGCTTTTCACAGGATTTAAAGTGTTTATTTAGAGAGACAAATGGTACATATTTTTTCAACCCTTACCAAATATTTATTAGCAGTTGGAGGTAGAACCTGATGAGTAAAAATTCAGCCAAGCATGATGAGCCCTGGCAAGAATTTTATGGTCCTAATCTAGGCTATTTAATGGACCTTTATGAACAATACAAAGAAGACCCAACAGCTTTAGAACCCGAGACTAAACAATGGTTTGACGAGCATGGGGCTCCTCAAGTGGAACAAGCAGCCCCTGTTAATGGCACCGCGCCTGTATCTCATGAAGAACCAGCATTAAATGCAGATGCGATTAAAAAGATTGCGGCAGCCGTAAAGCTTGCTGAAAACATCCGTATTCACGGTCATTTATCGGCTGATGTAAATCCGCTGCAAGAACCAAGCGGTGAAACATCCTTTTTAAAAATTGATGAATATGGTTTAACGGAGGATGACTTAAAGCAGATTCCTGTCAGCGTCATTTGTCCAGATGCTCCGCCATCTGTTTCCAACGGGCTAGAAGCTATCAATCATTTAAAAGAAATGTATACAAAATCTATTGCGTTTGAATTTGACCATGTTCATGATGTGGAAGAACATCAGTGGTTAAACCGGCAAGTCGAATCCGGGGAATTGTACAAGGCGCTCTCGGAAGAAAAAAGAAAAAAAATCCTGAAAAGCTTAACGGAAGTAGAAAGCTTTGAACAATTTCTCCATAAAACCTTCGTTGGTCAAAAACGGTTTTCTATCGAAGGTGTGGATACGCTCGTTCCGATGCTTGAGGAATTTGCACAAGATTCCATTCAAGACGGAGCTAGAAATGTTATGATAGGCATGGCGCACAGAGGTCGTCTCAGTGTATTAGCTCATGTCTTAGGAAAACCATATGACTTGATTTTTTCAGAGTTTCAACATGCACCGCAAAAAGAGTTAGTTCCTTCGGAAGGATCGATTGGTATTAACTACGGGTGGACTGGTGACGTGAAATACCACCTTGGTGCAGATAAAAAAGTAGAACGAGAGTCGTTTGATGCCCGGATTACACTCGCAAACAACCCAAGCCACCTTGAGTTTGTCAACCCGGTGGTAGAAGGGTATGCTAGGGCGGCTCAAGATGACCGTTCCCAACCTGGGTTCCCGCAGCAAGATACCCATAAATCCGTAGCATTGCTCATTCACGGTGATGCGGCGTTTCCAGGTGAAGGAATTGTGACAGAAACGTTAAATATGAGCAGATTGAAAGGGTACCAAACCGGTGGTACGCTTCATATTATTGCCAATAACCAGCTCGGTTTTACAACGGATACCCATGATTCCAGATCGACAACGTATGCCAGTGATCCGGCGAAAGGTTATGAAATCCCAATCGTTCATGTAAATGCCGATGATCCAGAATCTTGTATGGCCGCTATTCACTTGGCATATCAATACCGCCACCGTTTCAATAAAGACTTTTTGATTGATTTGATCGGCTACCGCAGGTTTGGACACAATGAAATGGACGAGCCAGTCGCAACACAGCCATACTTGTACAGTATTATTAAAAAGCATCCAACGGTAAGAGACCTTTATGCGAAATCGCTCGTAAATGATAGTCTCTTGTCGGAAGAAGAAGCAAAAGCAATGAAAGAGGATACCAACAAGTTCTTATCTTCTCAGTATGACAAAGTAGCAGATAAGAAATCGACTGAGCCAGAACAAGTGGCCATACCGGAGGAAGTAGAACAAAGGCTGCCAGATGTAGATACTGGCTACGACTTAAACGAATTAAAACAGATTAATAAGGAACTAATTACGTGGCCTGAAGGGTTTAGTGTCTTTCCGAAGCTGAAAAAGATTTTGGAACGCAGAGAAGATGCGTTGGAAGAAAACGGGAAGGTAGACTGGGCTCATGCAGAAACGTTAGCGTTTGCAACGATCGTTTCAGATGGTACACCAGTACGGCTCACTGGACAAGATTCACAAAGAGGGACATTTGCGCATCGTCATATTGTGCTGCATGACCATAAAAACGGTGATATTTATTCACCGCTTCACACGCTCTCAAAAGCAAAAGCATCGTTTGCGGTGCATAACAGCCCGCTGTCAGAAGGGTCGATTGTTGGGTTTGAGTATGGTTATAATGTTCACGCTCCGGAAACTCTTGTGTTATGGGAAGCGCAATTTGGTGACTTTGCTAACGCAGCACAAGTTATTTTCGATCAATTTGTATCTGCCGGCCGGGCAAAATGGGGTCAAAAATCCGGCATGGTTCTGCTATTGCCACACGGGTATGAAGGCCAAGGTCCAGAGCACTCCAGTGCAAGGCTGGAACGCTTCTTAACGCTTGCTGCGGAAAATAATTGGAATGTCGCTAATTTAACTAGTTCTGCTCAATACTTCCATTTACTCCGCAGGCAGGCAGCAACACTTGGTACAGAAGAAGTACGGCCGCTCGTATTGATGACGCCAAAAAGTCTGCTTCGAAATCAAAACGTTGCTTCTTCACCGGAAATATTTGAACAGGGCCGGTTTGCACCAGTGATTGAAGAGCCGAAAACTGGAAAAGAAAAAGAAAAAGTGGAAAGAATTGTTTTTGCCTCAGGGAAAATGGCAGTCGACTTACATGAAGCTATCAAAGAGGACAGCCAAGTAGATAATTTGCACATTATACGGGTCGAAGAGTTATATCCATTCCCTGAACAAGAGATAAAAGAAGTTGTTCAAGCCTGTCCGCATGTGAAAGAATTTAAGTGGGTACAAGAGGAACCGGAAAATATGGGGGCTTGGAATTATATTCAGCCGCTATTGCGTGATATTGCTCCAGCAAATGTAACGACTGAATACATTGGCAGAAGACGTCGTTCTAGTCCATCTGAGGGTGATCCGAAAGTACACAAAAAAGAACAAAGCCGAATTATCAACGAAGCACTTACAGTAAACCAATAAGGAGGATTCATTCATCATGGCTGAAATTAAAGTACCGGAGCTGGCAGAATCTATTACAGAAGGTACGATTGCAGAATGGTTAAAACAACCAGGTGATCAAGTAGAGCAAGGAGAAAATATTGCGGAATTAGAAACAGATAAGGTAAACGTTGAAATTACATCAGAGAAATCCGGTGTGCTTCAAGAACTGCTGAAAGAGCCAGGCGACACCGTTGAAGTTGGCGATGTGATTGCGGTAGTCGACGAAAACGGTGAAGCAGGCAGCAGTGAGAAACAAGAAGCTTCTCCGGAAAAAGAAGAACAGCCAGCAGCTGAGGAAAAAACAACTGCTGAAAAGAGTGAAAATAAAGGTGATACGAAAGAGCAGGAAAGCACGCCGTCTGATCGTCCGGTAGCTTCTCCAGCAGCAAGAAAGCTTGCTCGAGAAAAAGGATTGAATTTGAACGACGTACCAACAAGAGATCCGCTTGGACGCGTCCGAAAAGAAGACGTAGAAGATTATGAGAAAAATAAAGCAGCGGCAACACCAAAAGAAGCACCGAAAAAAGAAAATGCTAGTGCGCCAAAAGATGAATTTGAAGGAAAACCGGTAGAGCGTATCCGCATGTCCCGCCGCCGCCAAACTATCGCGAATCGTTTGGTCGATGTCCAGCAAACATCAGCCATGCTGACGACTTTTAATGAAGTCGATATGACGGCTGTCATGAACGTGAGAAAAAGAAGAAAAGAGGCATTTCAAGAACAGCATGATGTACGCTTAGGATTTATGTCTTTCTTTACGAAGGCTGTTATTGCAGCATTGAAGCATTATCCGCTGCTCAATGCAGAGATTCAAGGTAACGAGATCGTTCAAAAATACTTCTATGACATTGGTATGGCTGTTTCTACCGATGATGGTTTAGTGGTGCCTGTTGTTCGTGATGCCGACAAAAAATCGTTTGCAGAACTAGAGCAAGCAGTTGTCGACTTATCGAAAAAGGCACGTGATAACAAATTAACATTGAAAGACTTACAAGGTGGTTCTTTTACGATAACAAATGGCGGTGTGTTCGGTTCCTTGCTTTCCACCCCAATCCTAAATGGGCCGCAAGTTGGTATTCTAGGAATGCACAAGATTCAATGGCGTCCAGTAGCTATTGATGAAGAAAAAATGGAAAACCGTCCAATGATGTATATCGCTCTGTCCTATGACCATCGCATTGTTGATGGGAAAGAAGCTGTCAGCTTCTTAGTAAAAGTAAAAGAGCTGTTAGAAGACCCTGAATCCTTGTTGCTAGAAGGATAATAGGAAGTAGTTGCTTGCTTTCCTCTGCTGTGGCAGAGGAAAGCTTTTATTATGCAGAAAAAGCAGCTCTGCAATAAAGGATAAGCGGCCGGGGGCATTAATCTATTTGAAGATTAGTGTTTATGCTGGCTAAGCTGTCTTTAAAAGTTTGTTGATATATCAAAAAAACACCTTATATGATGATTATTTTGTTTGTGCATCTATATAAAAGTGTTTGTTAAAATTATATACTAATATCTCTTTGTATCTATTGATAAATATATATATCTTGTTTTATAATGTGGTTGTAACATTATCATTCCTATTATTATCTCAGGGAGGGATATGCATGAATCGCATTCACATGGATAAAAAAACAATAAGCTGGATTAAAAAAAATGGAGGCATTGTAACGCTTCATCCTTTTTATCCGTTTAGTGAGAAAAAACAACGCGGTTTAGTGGATGTATTGCTGACATTTGATAAGCCAGATGATGACAGCTGTTTTGAGGCTATTCCATTTGAAGGTGTTCACATCTACATTCATCAAGACCTTCATATAAAGAACCAATTAAAAATCCGCATTAGTGGATTTGGGCCATTCCAGCATTTGAGCTGCAGCGGCATTAAACATTTTCGCAAGCGTACAGCCGTATAGTTTTCAGAAAAAAAGGACTCTTGTTTGATACAAAAGAATACAAAATACAAGGAGGTTTCATTTATGAGTCCTCCCGTCTAAGAGATTGTTATCCGCGTTGTCCGGACATAACAGTCTCTTTTTTTATTATTGCATGAGTGTGGCTTTATCTTTTGGGCGCTTGTGTAATAAAATAAATAGATAGTGAGCATCGGATGATGGTGGATTATAAAAAGTGAGGAGATAACATATGGGGGCAGTTTTTTACATAGGTCGAACGGGAACGGGGAAAACCTACACGATTCGTGAAGAAATCAAAGATACATTATTGCAGGCACCGGCAGATGGCAAAGCAGTTATCTATTTAGTACCTGATCAAATGACCTTTCAAGCGGAATATGATTTACTAGAGCGCACCCAGTCCGGGATGACACGAGGACATGTACTTAGTTTTTCCCGAATGGCATGGCGGGTACTGAAGGAGACAGGGGGAATTACGAAAACATACTTGCAGCAGACCGGGATGCAAATGGTCGTGCGAAAAGTGGTGGAAGAGCAAAAGAACCGTCTGCGTTTGTATAAACAAGCAGTAGATAAGAACGGTTTTATCGAGCAGATGGAACAGCTGTTAACAGAATTCAAACAGCAAGTGATTTCTATTGAAGCGCTTGAACAGAAGTATACCGAAATCAGTACGCAGGAAACAGCGGCCCCGCAGGGACAAGTGTTTATCGACAAGCTGCATGATATCGTTCACATATGGAAAGGAGTAGAAGAGCTTCTAGGAGATCGTTATGCCGGCACAGAAGATTATTTGCGTTTATTAGCAGAAAAAGTAGAGCTGTCTTCTTTTTTAGAGGGAGCGGAGATTTATGTAGATGGCTTCCATTCCTTCACTCCACAAGAATTGCACGTTATTGGGGAATTATTGAAACATGCAAAACATATGACATTTGCGCTAACTCTTGACCGCCCTTATGACGAAGAGCCGCCGCACATGCTTGATTTATTTCAACAAACAGGTACTTCCTATCAAAAATTACATGCTTTGTGTGAAGCGGCAGGTTGTGAAAGCACTGAAACAATTCTTTTTCGTGATTCCAAAAAGTATGCATCACAAAACCTTATGCATTTAGAACAGCATTTTGAAAAGCGTCCTGTGAAAACGGCGGATCCAGATAATAGTATCTCGATTTCTGCTGCGGTCAACAAACGCACTGAAGTAGAATCTGTGGCTCGAGAAGTACGCAGGCTGGTTGAAAGCAACAGCTGCCGCTATAAAGACATCGCTATTTTGGGTAGAAACATTGAAGATTATACGGAAATGCTGGAAACAATCTTTGCCGATTATGATATTCCGCTGTTTAATGACCAAAAACGCCCAATGCTAAACCATCCTGTCATTGAATGCATCCGTTCTTGTTTGGAGACAATAACGGAACATTGGCGCTATGAGCCGTTGTTTCGCGCATTAAAAACAGATATGTTCTTCTCGATTGAAGAGGATTGGGAGGAAGCAAGAGAACAAATCGATGAGTTGGAAAATTACGTATTAGCTTATGGGATAAAAGAAAAGCACTGGAAACAATCACAGCCGTGGACATACAGCAAACGAACAGTGGCCGATAAAACAGAAGTACAAGGGGAGAAGGAAAAAGCATTTGAACGGCGCATTCAAACCTTACGAGATACGTACAGCAGTGCTTTGCTGCAATTTGAAAAGAGAATGAAAAAAAAGAAAACAATCAAAGAATATGCGGCAGAACTGTTTCAGTTTTTAGAAGAACTCTATATCCCCCAAAAAATTGAGAAACTACGAAACAAGGCAGTAGAAATAGGTGACATTGAAAAGGCGAGAGAACATGAACAAGTGTGGGGAGCGGTCGTTGACTTGCTTGAACAAGTCGTAGAAATGGCTGGAGACGATGAAGTGAGTTTATCCTCGTTTTATAAGATTGTAGAAACAGGGCTGGAATCGATGAACTTCCGCATCGTCCCTCCAGCTATTGATCAAGTGACAGCGGCCGATATGGAACGCTCTCGTCTGGCGAATATTAAAATGGTGTTTGTGATAGGAGCTAATGAAGGCACTCTGCCTGCTTCGCTTGATGAAGACGGCATGATTGATGATGAGGAACGGCATTGGTTTCAAAAGCAGGGGCTAGAACTTGCTGAAGACAGTTCGCAAAAACTATTGAATGAACAATTTCTTATTTATCGTGTATTCTCTTTAGCAGAAGAAAAGTTATGGGTTAGTTATCCGCTTGCGGATGAAGAAGGCAAATCACTGCAGCCTTCTGTCGTTATTCAACAGTTAAAAGAAACATTTCCTGATTTAGAAGAAAAGCTGTTGTTCAATGACCCGCACGAGTATACCGCCAGCGGCCAAATGCACTTTATCGGGGCACACCGCAAAACGTTATCGTTTTTAACGTCACAGCTGCAGCATTGGAAAAAAGGATACCCAATATCTTCTGTGTGGTGGGATGTATATAATCATTATGTCCAGCAGGACCGTTCAGCGGCCATTCCATCTGTTCTAGAGAGCTTGTTTTACACGAATCAGCCGGTAAAGCTGTCAGCAAAAACGAGCAAAGCGTTATACGGCAGGACATTAAAGGCTAGTGTTTCACGAGTAGAACAATATGAAGCATGTGCCTTTGCGCAGTTTGCTTCTTATGGTCTGCGTTTAAAAGAAAGAGAGGTTTATAAGTTAGAGGCTCCAGATATTGGGCAATTGTTTCATGCTGCCTTAAAAGAGATGACCGAAATCATTCGAAAAAACCATAAAGACTGGAGCGGCCTTTCTGCTGAAGAATGCCGCAAGCTTGCCAAACAAAGTGTTCAGTCACTTGGTCCTCGTATTCAACGTGAAATTTTACTAAGCTCGGATCGGTATAAGTATTTACAGAAAAAATTAGAGGATACTGTCGCGAAAGCCTCGGACATTTTACGTCAGCAGGCAGCTGTTTCTGGTTTTTCCCCGTACGGTGTAGAAGTAGGGTTTGGTCCAAACGAAGAGCTGCCGCCGCTTCGTTTTTCCCTGCCGCAAGGAGTGGATATGGAAGTGGCTGGAAGAATTGACCGCGTCGATACGGCTTCGGGAAGCGATGGTGTGTATGTGCGAATTATTGATTACAAATCGAGCAGCAAAGATATTCATTTGAGCGATGTGTATTACGGGTTAGCCCTGCAAATGCTGGTTTATCTTGATGTGGTCCTGTCTTTTTCACAAGAGTGGCTGGACAAGCAGGCTGCTCCAGCTGGCATGCTGTATTTTCATGTGCATAATCCGTTTATTCAAGCGAAAGCCCATCTTAGTGACACAGACATTGAACAAGAGCTGTTAAAGAGATTTAAAATGAAAGGCTTGTTACTAGCAGACGAGCAGGCGGTTCGTTTAATGGACCAAAACTTAACATCGGGTCACTCACAAGTGGTGCCGGCGGCCATAAAAAAAGATGGAACATTTTACAACAGTTCGTCTGTTCTGCAAACAGACCATTTTCAGGCGCTGCGGAAATTTATACGACGAAAATTACAAGATATCGGCCAACGTATCATACAGGGTCAAACGGATATTTATCCTTACAAAAGCCAGCAGATGACAGCTTGTACGTTTTGTGCTTTTAAACCGGTATGCCAGTTTGACACGTCATTTGCTGCCAATGATTACCGCCTCTTATCAGAAAGCAAAGAAAAGATGGAAACACAAATGTTTGCAAAAGAAGCGGAGAAGGAGCAGTCAGAATGAAGCTAAAGTGGAAACAAAAACCAGAAGGAGCATTTTGGACGGACAGCCAATGGGAAGCAGTTTCTGGATCGGGCAGCAATCAATTGGTTTCAGCAGCAGCTGGAAGCGGCAAAACAGCAGTGCTGGTGGAACGCATTATTCATAAAATTACCGATCAGGAACACCCAGTTGATATGGACCGCCTTTTAATTGTAACGTTTACAAATGCAGCAGCTGCTGAAATGAAAAATCGAATAGCGGAAGCGCTGGAAGCAGCCATTAATGAAAAGCCAGGATCGCTGTATTTGCGAAGGCAGCTGGCGTTATTAAATAAAGCACAAATTTCAACGCTGCATGCTTTTTGTATGAGTTTGGTACGCAAGTATTATTATAAATTAAACATTGACCCTAAATTTCGCATCATTGACGATATTGAAGGAGAGCTGTTACGAGAAGAAATATTAGACGGTGTATTTGAAAGCCAGTACAGCAAGGAAAATAATGAGGCATTTTTGGATGCAAGTGAGCGGTTTAGCGGTGATAAATCCGATGAAGGTTTTAAACAAGTAGTACGTGAAGTATACCGCTTTTCACAGGCACATCCTGATCCTGAAAAATGGCTGCAAGACATGGCAGCTTGTTATGAGGTGACGGGTGTGTCACAAATGGAAGATACCCCTTGGGGAAAAGAAGTACTGGAAAACGTCAAGACACGCCTGTCTGCATCCATCGATATGCTGCAACAAGCGATCTCGCTGTGTCAGGAAGAAGGCGGGCCGCTTGCTTATGAGGAAACGCTTCTCGGTGACAAGCAAATGCTTGAAGAGCTGTATCAAGCTACAAACTGGGATACATTGTACACACGTTTTCAAGATGTGGTGTTTAAACGTTTAAAAACAGTGAAAAAAAGTGAAGACATCGATGAAACATTAAAAACACGAGTGAAAGACATGCGCGATGCGGTGAAAAAAGACGTGACCGATATGAAAACCGAAACATTCACAGCCTCTCCTGCTGATTTACTGCGTGATATAAAAGAAATGGCAGAGCCGGTGCATGCGCTTGTGTCCACTGTCTCATTGTTTTCCAATCGATATCAACTAGCTAAAACAGAAAAAGGAGTCGTTGATTTTTCTGATTTAGAACATTTTACATTACGTATTTTACAAGAAGAAGGCAGTGAAGCAGCCGAGCAGTATCGCAGCCGGTTTGATGAGGTTTTAGTCGATGAATACCAAGACACCAACTTGATACAAGAAGCGATCCTCCGTCACATTTCGAAAGGCGACAATTTGTTTCTAGTCGGAGATGTGAAACAAAGCATTTATCGTTTTCGTCTGGCAGAGCCCAGTCTCTTTTTAGATAAGTATAAACAGTATAATCGTACCGACGGACAGCCAGGCTGGAAAGTGAATCTTGACCAAAACTTTCGCAGCCGCCAAGAAGTGCTGCAAGCCTCAAATTTTATTTTCAAACAGTTAATGGATGAAAAAGTAGGAGATATCGTTTACGATGAAACAGCGGAATTAAAGACGGGCAATACCGATTATCCGGATAATGATGAGGCTTTGCCGGAGCTTACACTTATTAACAAAGGAGATCCTATCAACACCAGCATTCCTGATGAAGAGCAGGAAGACAGTGATACCGCATCGTTAGAAGCACGCTGGATCGCGCGCAAAATTAAAAACATGATTAAAGATGGATATCAAGTGCTGGATAAAGAAACAAAAGCTGTGCGGAAAATGACATATCGCGATGTTGTGATTCTTATGCGTTCGATGCCGTGGGCGGCTGTTATGATGGACGAGTTTAAAAAAGAAGGATTACCGGTATATGCGGAAGTAAGCGGAGGCTATTTTCAAGCCGTGGAAATTAATATTATGTTGTCATTGCTTCAAGTGATTGATAATCCGCGTCAAGATATTGCACTTGCTGCGGTGTTGCGGTCTCCGATTGTCGGAATGGATGAGGAAGAGCTGGCCAAGCTTCGCTTATGTGACCCAAAAGGAATGTTTTTTGATGCATTAAAGCAGGCAGCACACGCCGTATCAACGAATCATGAGGCATGGCAGGAAAAAGCACAAGCTTTTTATGAGAAATTGTGCAGGTGGAGAGAGCGTGCTAGAAACGAAGCGCTTCCTAAGTTTATTTGGGATTTATTTCAAGAGACGGGCTACTATGACTTTGTTGGCGGCCTGCCGGGAGGAAAACAGCGGCAAGCAAATTTAACGGCGCTGTATGATAGAGCACGGACATACGAGAAAACGTCATTTCGCGGTTTGTTTCGGTTTTTACGGTTTATTGAACGTATGCAAGAACGCGGCGATGATTTTGGCACAGCACGGGCATTGGGAGAACAAGAGGATGTTGTGCGCATTATGACGATTCATAAAAGCAAAGGCTTAGAATTTCCAGTGGTTTTTATTGCTGGCATGAACAAGTCTTTTAATCTGCAAGACACGTATCGCAGCGTACTGCTTCATAAGGAGCTTGGCATTGGAGCAAAAACGATTGATCCGATCAAGCGTGTCATGAAGTCTTCTGTTGCGCAGCAAGCAGTGAAACACCGCATCCATCGGGAAAGTTTATCAGAAGAGATGCGTGTGTTGTACGTTGCGATGACGCGGGCGAAAGAAAAGCTGTGTTTAGTAGGGACGGTTAAAAATCCGGAAAAGACATTAGCGAAATGGGCGCAGTATAAAGACGTAGAAGACTGGCTGCTTCCGGAAAGAGACCGCGTGAAAGCAGCATCTTATGCTGATTGGATAGGCCCTGCCATCTTCCGCCATCAATCAGCAGATTCTTGGTATGACACGATGCATCCGTCTGCTTGTGCAGATGTCTATCATTATCCTGTCAATTGGCGGATTACGCTTGTCGAACAACGTGATATTAAAGAAATTACTGAAGCGGACGAACTAGAAAACAATGAAACAATGACAGCTTTAAAAGAGCGGAAGCCTGTTTTGCAGGAGAGTGTATACAAACATGCAGTAGAAGAAAAATTAAACTGGTCATATCCATATCAGGCTGCTGTTACTGAACGTTCGAAAAAAACCGTCAGTGAATTTAAAAGAGCGTTTCATGATGAATACAGTGAACCGGTTTTTCAGCCGGAATTTCACGCGCAATATGCGGAGCGTCCGCTGTTTATGCAAGAAAAGAACACAAGGCCTGAGGAAAAAGGGACAGCTGTGCATACAGTAATGGAGCACCTTCCGCTCAATATGGAAACGGTGGAGGACTGCCAAATGTTTATCGATACACTCGTTGGGCGGGAATTGTTAACAGAAGATCAAAAGAATATGGTAGATGCTGAAAATATCATGATGTTTTTGTCTTCTGCCTTAGGCAAACGTCTTACATCAGCAGCGCAAGTATTTCGAGAAATTCCGTTCAGTTATGGCATGCAGACAGATGATGGGGATACCGTTTTGATACAAGGGGCCGTTGATTGCGTATTTCGTGATAAAGAGGGGCAGCTTGTATTAATTGATTATAAAACAGATGCTTTTCAAAGCAGATACCCTGGTAATAGGGAACGCGCTGAATACGCAATGAGAGAGAAATATCAATCACAGCTGGATGTGTACCGCCAAGCGTTATCAGCGATTTGGCAGGAAGAGGTTGCTGAAGCGTATCTTTATATTTTTGACGGACATTGTGTGATAGATATGATGAAATAGGAGAGATACAGGATGAGAGTGCTGCATACAGCCGATTGGCATTTAGGACGAACGTTAGAAGGCAGAAGCAGAAAACAAGAACATGTGGCATTTTTTGAGGAACTTGAGCTCATTATTAAAGATGAGCAGATTGATGTGTTATGTATGGCTGGTGATGTCTTTGATTCGGTCAATCCACCAGCATTTGCTGAAGAGCTGTTTTATGAAAATATAGCGGTGTTAAGCCAAAAATATGAGCTGCCAATAATCGTGATTGCAGGTAACCACGATCATCCCGGCAGGTTACAAGCAACAAAAATGCTGGCTGAACAACGAGGGGTGTACATGGCGGGGTACCCTGATGCTGCACCTTTGTTCGTTCCTGTGAAAAGTGAAGTGCTGCAGGTTGCAGCGCTTCCTTACCCATCTGAATCAAGAATGCAGACAGTCTTATCAGATAACAGTGAAGAAACGTCGCTGCAGCATGCGTACAATGAGAAAATAGCACAGATTTTTCAACAGTTAACTTCATCTTTTAAGAAAGATTATGCTTCTATCGCCATGAGTCATGTGTTCACAGCGGGCGGGGCGGCAAGTGATTCAGAACGCCCAATAGAAGTGGGCGGGGCATATACCGTCTCGCCTCTGTCGTTTCCAGCAAATGTACAATATACTGCACTAGGCCATCTGCACCGCCCGCAGACGATAACAAAAGGCGATCGGCTGATACGCTACAGCGGTTCTCCTTTAGCTCTCAGCTTTTCGGAAGCTGGATACAGCAAATCGGTGACAGTCATTGACATAAATCCAAACGAACAGCCGGATGTAAAAGAAATACCGTTATCATGCGGGCGCCCGTTAATTACATGGAAAGCAGTGAACGGCATGGAAGAAGTATTCCAATGGATGGAGGAGAAAAAAGACAGCCATGCCTGGATTGATCTGGAGCTGCATTTGAATGATACTCCTTCCATGGAAGAGATTCACCGCATACGAAAAGCACATGAAGGTATTATACATATTCGCCCGGTATTTCCTGAAATGGAACAGCTGGAACAGGAGGAAAAAAGAAAAGATATCCCAATCGATGTGTTGTTTAAAAAGTATTATGAGCGCCAGACTGGCGGGGCGTCACCTGATGATAAACTCGTTCGCTTGTTTATGGAGCTGACAGAAGGAGGGGAAAGTTAATTGCGCCCGGTAACATTAACTGTACAAGGCTTGCATAGTTTCAGAGAAAAACAGACCATTGACTTTTCTACTCTTTGCCAAGGCGGAGTGTTTGGCATATTTGGGCCTACAGGGAGCGGAAAGTCTTCCTTGCTTGATGCGATGACGCTGGCACTATATGGAAAAGTAGAGCGTGCTTACAATAATACACAAGGCATTATGAATCAGGCAGAACAGTCTGTGTACGTGTCGTTTACATTTGAATTAGGAAAAAAAGGCCGATCTGTCCGCTATACGGTAGAACGCCGCTACGTTCGTTCTCATGAGTTTAATGTTAAAACATCAGTCTGCCGGCTGACAGAACATAAACAAGAAGACAGCGTATTAGCGGATAAAGCGAACGATGTGAATAAGTGCGTGGAAGCATTGCTTGGCTTAACAATTGATGATTTCACAAGAGCAGTGGTTCTGCCGCAAGGCAAGTTTTCAGATTTTCTTAAACTTCGCGGCACTGAAAGGCGCAAGATGCTGCAGCGTATTTTTCATTTAGAAAAATACGGTGATGAGTTAATGACAAAAATTAAATCCAGCCTGCAGGCCGTAAAACATGAAAGAGAAAAAATGGAAGCGGAACAAACCGGTCTTGGAGATGCTTCTAAAGAAGCGGTGCAACAAGCGAAATCTGACCTGGCGTATTGGGAACGTGAGCTGGAGTCGGCTGTATCAAAAAAAGAAGCGATAGACCGTGCATTCGAAGAAATGAAACAAATCAGGTACTGGCAAGAAGAAAAAGCAGCAGCGGCCAAGCGGCTTTCTCGATTAAAAGAACGAGAACCTGTTATTCACACATACCAAGCAGACATGCAAACATCAAACGAGGCAGAGGCATTACTGCCATTCGCCAAAGCATTGCTGCAAGCCGAAAGTGATACAAAAGAGTGGGCAGCCAGCCAAAAAGAACGTACAGAAGCGTGGAAAAACACAGTCGTACAGGAAGAAAATCTGCAAAAAGAGTGGGATGTGTTTCAACAACAACAAGAGAAGGCACTTGCTCATATCCGCCAAGTGCAGCAAATGATTTATCAAGCGGAGCAATTACAGCAGGAACTTTTGCGTTATCAAGAAGAAAAAACTGCTCTAGAAAAAGAATATCGTGCGTTACAGCAGAAAAACCATCAGTGGCATGAACAGCAAAAGGAGCTTTTAAAAAAGAAGCAGACATCAACAGATGGACTAGCCGCTTTAGAACAGCGATACGATGCGTTAGCAGCAACGAGGGAAGAAAAAAACCAGCTTATTGAGGCTATTCAACATAAACAGCAAATCGAGCATTTAATAAGTCAATCACACACACTGATAAGCGAAAAAAATCAGCAAAAACAACAGCTTGACACGCTGTTGGAGGAAAAGCGAACAGCGGAAGAAAAAACTATCTCGTTACAAGAGAAAACGGCTGCCCGTTTTTCTCAATTATCATATTGGTACAACAAAGCACGAGCAGACCATGCATGGCTAAATGATACAACCCAGCTGCTCGAGCGAAAATGGAAAGAAGAAATGGAAAAAGAAAATCACCGGAAATTACAAGCCATGTCCCAAACGTTAGCTCGTGAATTAACAGAATATGCGCCTTGCCCGGTCTGCGGATCGACGTCGCATCCAAGCCCTGCGTTGGTGCATGCTTCAAATGAAACAAGTATCTCTCATACGGACTCAGCAAATCTAGAATCTTGGAAGAAGTCTCTTGAAGCGTATCTGATGACTGTTCAGCAAAGAGAGTGGTATCTTGAACAGCAGGCCGCTTCGATTTCGAACGTGATCGATAGTGATATGCTGTCCTCTGCGGAGGACTTGAACGAAGAAGTGCCGGTACTTTCATTAGATGATGATTGGCAGACAATCCTGCAGCAAAAAATAAAACAATGGGACAGCGAAGAAAAAACGATAGCAGCACTGGCAAAAGCTGTTGGAGGGGAACTGCAGGAATACCAAAACCAAAGAGAGCGGTTAAAACAGAAACAATATGCATATGAGCATGCCTTAAGTGAATATCAAAGAACGCTCGATAAAATTACCCCTTTAGAAGAGAAAAAGCAGGATTTACAAACCGCCTGGCATCGTCGGTTTGCAGCATTTCGTTATGAAGAAGTAGAAAAGAAATATGAACAAATGCTGGAAAATGAAAAACAGCAAGAAATATTGTCTCAGCGCATAGAAAAAGGGAAAACATATATCGAACGTCTTGTGAGCGAACAAGAAGAAGTGGCTAATCATATTCAGCAGCTGGAAATAGAGGCATCAAACATGGAAGCGAAGCTGGATGAAAGAAAGGAACGCGTCACAGAAAAACATCAGGAACTTGAGCATATCTTACAAGGGGATACGGTGAATGAGTGGAAACGCTATGTAGAAGAGCATTCACGGCAGTGGGAAAACAAGGCGAAATTGCTGAAAGAAAATCTAGACGACATAACAGCACATAAACACAAAGTAGAGCAACAAAAGGCTGTCAGCGAACATGCTTATCACGAATCGGCCCGCCGTCTAGAAACAGCACGCACGGAATGGGAAAATAAAACGAAGCATACAACGGAATGGTCTGACCCAAATGAGGTTGAACAAGCAATATTAAGTGACACGCAAAAGCGGGAGTATGAAGAGAAAATAAAAACGTACGAAAAAGAATGGCAGCAATGGTCAGCGAAGTATCAGGAATTGTGTGACCAATTGGACAGCCGCGCGGTCTCGGATGAAGAATGGCAGGAGTGGCAGGAAAAACAACACGCCATCCATGAACAAGTCGACTCGCTTCGTGAAAAACGGGGAGCTGCCTTCACTTATGCAGAAGAACTGAAACAAAAACATCAGCATTACGAACACTTAGAAAAGCAAAAACAATCTGTGATAGAAAAAGAAACCGATTATCAAAAGTTAGAATCTGTTTTTAAAGGAAAAGGATTTGTTGAATTTTTAGCTGAAGAGCAGTTGATTCATGTCAGCCGGCTGGCGTCATCACGGCTGCGCGCCTTAACAAATGGCCGTTATGCGATTGAAGTAGACTCTGGCGGCGGATTTATTGTTCGAGATGACGCAAACGGTGGAATAAAAAGACCCGTTACAACGTTATCAGGCGGAGAAACATTTTTGACTAGTTTAGCGTTAGCGCTGGCGCTGTCCCTTTCTATCCAATTAAAGGGAGAGCATCCTTTAGAGTTTTTCTTTTTAGATGAAGGATTTGGCACGCTTGACCAAGAGCTGCTTGATACTGTTATGACTGCTTTGGAAAAATTGCAGATGGAAGATTTATCTGTTGGTGTCATCAGCCATGTACCCGAATTGCAAGAGCGTTTGGCGAAAAAAATATATGTAAAGCCGGCTGAACCTGGCGGGGCAGGAAGCAGGGTTTATATCGAAAAAACATAAAAGTTACGGTAATTTTATTATGTAAACTAAAAAATTCAGGAAAGCAAATAGATATTTGTACTTATAATGGTTGATGTTTTAAGGCATGCTGGCATGTATCGTGGAAAACAAGAAAGCATAAAAGCAGGCGTTTTTCATGACTGGTTTCAGCGCTTTCTCAGAACGTGGCGGTTTTAGCTGAACGTTCTTCTTTCAAGGCGCTTGCGCTTTTCTTATTTATCATCAATATTTTTGGTATAACTCAGCACATAAAGCATAAGATGGGAAAATAAAATGTTTTTTGTCATGAATATCGCAATGCATTGGTTATACGAGCAGATGTGTACAAGTGGAAACAATAGAGTGATTACAGTTGCAAATGAATTTGTTGTTCAACGAAGCAGCCAAAAAGAGGTGTAACACCATGCAAGAGTTTATTATAGCGAGCGGGTTATCTGCTATAGCCACAGGGATAGGTGCTATTCCAGCCATTTTGTTTCGTCATACAACGCACCATGGCAAAGATGTGCTGCTTGCCTTTAGTGCCGGCATGATGATGGCAGCTTCAACGTTTGAGTTAATTCCAGAAAGTTTAAATTTGGGAGGGTATGAAGCGGCCATTATCGGGATTTTCCTGGGCATGTTGACCTTAACATTATTAGAGCAGAATATTCCCCATGAACATATAGAAAGAGGCAATGTCTCGAGCGGACGTACGATACACATGGTGGACAGAAAAGCTCTTTTGATTATTATTGCAATCACATTGCATAATATTCCAGAGGGGCTGTCTGTTGGTGTCAGCTACAATAGCGGTGTGGAAGGTTTAGGCTTATTAATTGCATTGGCAATTGGTGTGCAAAATGCACCAGAAGGATTTATTATTGCTTTTTTTCTCATTGAACAAGGTGTGAAAAAGACACATGCTTTTCTCATTGCTTTTACGACAGGTTTAATGGAGTGGGCAGCTGCATTTATCGGCTATTGGCTGACAGCATTTGCCAGCCAGCTCGTACCGATTGGTTTAGCGTTTGCGGCGGGGTCGATGTTGTATATCGTGTATAAAGAATTAATACCGGAAAGTCATGGAGACGGCTATGCGCTAAGTGCAACATACTCTTTTACTGGTGGGCTGCTCTTAATGGTGGCAATGACTTGGTTTTTTTAATGTGTGTCAAAACAGTGCAACATGAAACGCTTTTCTTGTCAAAGCGCCGTTCATAAAACGGCTCATTTAAAATATATATGATAATGGTGCTGGCAGCCTGGATTAAAGGAGGTGCTGCAAACCGGGCAAGCATAGCCGGAATGTAAATATTCTTTGATTGTTAAAAGTGTTTTGCAAAAACCGCAAAGAACTGTTTTCAGATGATTTTGTTGACGTAGTGGCTGCGGCTCTATAGGGTGGTTTGTTAGTTCCTGATGGCATTTGTAACAGCAGAAAAACTCATCGCAGCATTGAAATTGAAAAGCGACGATATCTTCTTTTTTGTGATAATGAGCACAGCGAGTTTGTTTGTCAGGACGTACTCCCTTTACTGGTACTTCACCAATAAAAACATTCATTGTCTTTATCCCCTTTCGATTGTTAAATACATTGTAACAAAAATAAGAAAATAGAGTGTTTAAAACAGGCAGAGAGGTGGTAAATAATACACACCCTTTCGTTGTTTTTGTATGACTATTTCATAAAATGTTCATTGACGTCAAACCTATTGTTACGTTATCATTCAAATACAGTATTATAAACATGCCATCGTATAAACAACAAATTTGTGACAAAAGTTCGAATTTTCAATCAATTAGTCGACAAACTCACTGTTTTGTGGTATGTTTATTCTGTGCATTTTTTGAAAAGTTTTCTACATTACATGAAGGAGATGGTTCATGCACGGTGTAGAGCATGATGAAGGAGGAATTCAAATGACGGTTAAAGAAAATCAAGAAACGCTTGTGCATACGAAAGCAAAGGAACTTTGCAGTGCAATGGAATTGAGAGGTTGGGCGAGCACAAAGTTTGTGCCGACGCCGCCTTATGGGTTTACATTAGTGAGTATGACGGGATGTCGTGCGTGGTTTGGAAAGCGGTGGGGCATGATTTGTGATGACATGGATGATCATTTGAAACTCGTTTTAGATGTACCGCGAGGAAGATCATCTGCAGATGAAATCTCAAAACGTCTTCACCTTCCTTTAGTAAATGGAAATGAAGGCAAGAGCGGAGTGGAAATGATTGATAACAGGGATCGAAACACGGTCGTTATTTATCTTTACATTGACGAGTTGGAAAGTACCGAGTTTCGAAACAGTGAAATTATGGAATTTGTAAGTGATGTAAGACGCTGGTCCTGCCTGTAAACTGAATAAAAACCACACAGGGCGTCACCCTTCTCGGGTGCGCTTATTTTTTTGTTCTATACATAGTTGTTGTGATAAGTTGAGCATGGTTAAAATGTACATACTGCGCAAAGTATATACATAGGAAAAATTTCATTATAAAAGGCAGGGATAATCATGATACAAAATAAATCCATTATTATTACAGGAGCAAGCAGCGGTATCGGTGCAGCCGCTGCGAAGAAGCTGCATCAACATGGAGCAAATCTTGTGCTTGCGGCAAGAAGAAAGGAAAGGCTCAGTCAATTACAGGCTGAGTTAACTGGCGAAGGCAAAGTGTTTGTATTTGAAGCAGACGTTACCTCGCTTGAAAACATGCAGGAGCTTGCTGCATTCACGTTGAAAACATACGGCAAAATTGATGTGTTATTTAACAATGCAGGTGTCATGCCGCTGTCCTATATGAAAAATAAGAAAATTGCTGAGTGGTATCAAATGATTGATGTAAATATAAAAGGAGTGTTAAACGGCTTTGCTGCGGTTAGTGATCACATGCTTGAGCGCAATGAAGGACATGTGATTACGACGTCTTCCGATGCTGCGCATAAAGTGTTTCCAGGGTCTGCGGTATATAGTGGAACAAAACATGCAGTGCATGCGATTATGCAAGGTTTAAAAATGGAAATGGCGCATACAAACATACGATTTACAGCCATTTCTCCTGGGGCAGTAGCAACAGAATTGACTGATTCTATTACTGATCAAGATATACTAGACAACATGAAAGAAGGAATGCCGTTTTCTCCACTCGACAGTGAAAACATTGCCGATGCTGTTTACTATGCGGTTTCACAACCTCTCTCTGTAGACGTGAATGAAATTGTTGTTCGGCCGAATCACCAAGGCAGCTAGTACAGAAAAGTTTGTATCATGTTTATGTTTCTATTAAAATAAAGAGATATAGAGATAGATGGTTCTATGGAAAGGGGAGAAAATCTTTGGCTAGCATATTAATGGTGGTTACCAATGCCTGTAAGATCATGAATGGCAAGGATACGGGGGTATGGTTATCGGAATTTGCTGAGGCTTACCTTGCCTTTCATGATGCAGGACATCATGTTATTGTTGCCAGTCCAAGAGGGGGGGAAGCTCCGATTGATCCAACCAGTACAGGCCATGTAATGATGAAAGAGTGGGAGGGAGCCGTAGAGGCATTACTTCACACGGTTTCGCTGGACCAAGTGGATTGCGA
Source organism: Alteribacillus persepolensis (assembly GCF_900099605.1). Taxonomy (GTDB): domain Bacteria; phylum Bacillota; class Bacilli; order Bacillales; family Marinococcaceae; genus Alteribacillus; species Alteribacillus persepolensis. The sequence goes on along the minus strand of NZ_FNDK01000001.1, from coordinate 433,370 downwards.
TCAATTGGATGGTGTTTTTTTAGCTGGCGGCCACGGCACGATGTTTGATTTTCCTGGAAGTGATACACTGCAGCGTGTTCTGCAGAAAATGGCTGAAGCAAATAAAGTAATTGGAGCGGTTTGTCATGGATCGGCCGGGTTTACAAGGTTAGTGATGCCGGATGGTACGCCATTTTTAAAAGGGAGGCGCTTAACGACTTTTACAAACCAAGAAGAAAAAGAAATGGATCTGGACAAACAAATGCCTTTCTTATTAGAATCGAAAGTAAGAGAATTAGGAGCAACATTTGTTTCTGCCCCAATTTTTACAGAAAATGTAGAAGTGGATGGAAACGTTGTGACGGGGCAAAATCCTCAATCCACTATACGAACCGCTCAAAAATTTCTGGAAAAGATTGAGGGTATGAAACATCCTTGCTGAAGAGTTATGGAACATGTAAAGAAGTTGCATAAAAACTATAGGAAACATAAAATATACATGTTACAATATGTAAAAGTTAGAATGAGATAAAACTTGAAAGACGGGGTGCCAAATGAGAGCGTATCGTCGTAAATTTTATTATGTTGGAGCGAATCACCAAACGATGGAGCCGATGAGCATGGACCGAATCAGGCAGGCAGGATTTGACATCGTTGTAGATAGAGACGATTTGCCATATATGATTAGTTTTTGTCGTGAGTGGCGCTCATTTTTTGAGCAGACGGCTAAGCATGTTCATCCGCTGTATCGCCCATATATAGAGGAATCTGCTTCATTTTTTGATCATCAAGTTGAACAAATGACACTTTGTACTGCGCCTTATCACGATTCAAAAACGTATGTACTCCCTTTAACAGAACTAGTCTCAGCGCTGATGCTTGCGTATGATGTGTTTGATCGTGTGTTAGATGCGTATCAGCATATGCCTGCTCATTTTGAGACAGCCTTAAAGTATTACAGACAGTTCTCGGTAAAAACAGATGTAGATAAATCACAATTCATTCTTAATCATTTGCCTGATTTGCGCTTAAGCGTTGAATGAAAGGGGCTGTTTTAAAAGTCCTGAAATAAAATTTCCACCAGTATCATTTAAATGATACTGGTGGAAATTTTTTAATGCTCTGATGGTTTAGGCGATGCATTTCTTTTGGAATTTGTTCGATTAAATTTAACTACATGTTAGCAAATGAGGCGGGTTTTTGTGGTTTTTTATCTATTGCCTAGTTGCTGGCGATCAGGTGAGACGCCTCCGTAACGTCGGCTAAGGCCAGCCGCATCGTGCGGCCCACACGACATTAGCACGGCCCTGTGCGTTGAAGCGCTGCCCGCGGCAGGCGAGCCTGAAGAGCCATTCACCCAGGTGAAAGAGGTTACAACTTCTGAAGTTTTATAAAACTGTTAAAGAGGCCGCCCAAAAGGCCGTAATCCACTGCCTTTTGGGGCAGCTCCTTGTTGAATGTGCTAGTTTTTATACAAATGTTGGAATGGATGTATTGTATGTTTCTAGCGCTGCAGGAGCATTTCCCTTTATAACAGAATCGATAACCTGATTAACGGCAGTCAGGGGAGATGCCTGTGGATAGTGCTGTTATTTTTTTAGTCAGCGCGTTATTTTCGGCTGCTGCTTTTCTTCGCCGTTGTCCGGTTATGTTACCGCAAGACAGGGGACAGGCAGAATAATACATATCGTATATTCGCCTCCACCTTCTTTCCTAAAAGTGTTACATAATTTTTTTGCTTTAAAAAAGAATAAGAAAAACCTGCAATAAATCAAAGTGGTGTTTATTTCTATTTACATTTTATTTTTTATTTGATACATTAACAAAGGTCCCTCAAGCGCAGTGTAGTAAGCGTTTTCAGAGGAGTTTATGGAAAGCGGTGGTGGATGCATGAATTTTTTATGGGGAATCATGGGGATTATTTTTGTTTTATTCCTGGCTTTTCTCTTGTCTTCAAGAAAGTCCTATATTAAATGGCGCCCAATTTTAGGAGGACTGGCTTTTCAAGTATTTTTTGCTTTTATTGTTTTTTATACAGAAGCTGGCAGCGGAGCTTTGCAGCAAATTACAGTCGCTGTTCAAAGTGTTATTAATAACGCCAATGAAGGGATAGCATTTTTATTTGGAGATTTGTTTAACATTGAAGAAGATAACGTGTTTGCGTTTCAAGTACTTCCAGTTATTATCTTCTTTTCTTCGTTGATTGCCGTGTTGTATTATATCGGCATTATGCAGTGGCTGGTAAAAATCATTGGCGGCTTTTTATCGTTTGTACTGGGAACAAGCAAGGCTGAATCGATGTCAGCAGCTGCCAATATTTTTGTTGGCCAAACGGAAGCGCCATTAGTCGTTCGTCCGTATTTGGCGAAAATGACGTCTTCAGAGCTGTTTACGGTAATGACCGGCGGGCTTGCATCGGTAGCGGGATCTGTGTTGTTTGGGTATCACGCGCTCGGTATTCCGTTGGATTACTTACTCGCTGCAAGCTTTATGGCGGCTCCTGCCGGTTTAATTATGGCAAAGACAGTAATGCCGGAGACAGAAGTGTCGACAACCACTGATGAGATTAAAATAGAAAAAGACACCGAATCACAAAACGTCATTGACGCAGCGGCAAAAGGTGCTTCTACAGGTCTTCAGCTCGCATTAAATGTTGGGGCAATGCTGTTGGCTTTTGTTGCATTGATTGCGGTAGTGAATTCCTTGCTGGGATTAGTCGGCGGCTGGTTTGGTGCAGAAAACTTAACCTTAGAATTAATTCTAGGTGTCATTTTTGCTCCGGTTGCTTTTATGGTTGGTGTTCCATGGGCAGAAGCTCTGCAAGCAGGAAGTTTTATCGGACAAAAGTTAGTATTAAACGAGTTTGTCGCTTACGCGTCATTTGCACCGGAAATGGAAACATTTTCTGACAAAGCACAAGTAGTGATTACATTTGCACTTTGTGGTTTTGCCAACTTGTCTTCGATGGCGATCATTTTAGGAGGCATTGGTGCGCTTGTGCCGGAAAGACGTAAAGAATTAGCAAAGCATGGAGTAAAAGCAGTTGCAGCAGGTGCGCTTGCATCGTTATTAAGTGCAGCTGTTGCAGGAATGTTTGTATAATGTATAAGAGCCAGACTTCTTAGTAATGAGGAGCTGGCTTCTTGTATTGATGAACGAAAGATTGATTCGTGATATGATAGCAGGGGAGATAAAAACTGAAAAGGAGAATGTGAAATGATACATAAGACGTGGACTGATTCTGCTGTTATCAAACAGATTAAGTGTGTACATGCAAATGCTAAAAAATATAAGGTCGACAGAGTATTAACTCCCGGTAAAACATACGATGTGAAAAATGAAACCGAGGAATTTTATTTCGTGATTGATAACACTGGAAAAGTTGGTGGCTTTAAAAAAGATTATTTTGAAGAATTGTAAATGTATATGGCAATTATCATTGCAAAAGGGGCTGTATCAAAAGGTCATTTTTCATGACCTTTTGATACAGCCCCTTTTTTTTCAATTCTATAAGGCTTGTTGTTAAGGTTAACGTATTCTCTCTCGTATGAATGGCTCTTCAGGTCCGCTTGCCGCGGAGAAGGGGATAAGGCTTCAGCTCTTGCTTTTTCCGCGGGCGTCTCACCTGACTGTCACCCAAACATAGTGACGAAAAAATCTCCAACACCTCTTATGCCAAAAACACAAACCAATCGCCGCGAAGGTTTTGATACAGCTCTTTTTCTGTAACACTGAAAAATAAAAAATAAAATATAACAGGTTCTTAAATGTACACTGTGAAAGGACAACACAACAGAAATAATTTTATAAAGCACACATATTTATTATATTCTATAGTTATTTTAATATAGTAAAATGAAAATTATATTATGAAAGTTATTTTAGTATAACTTTAATGTTTTGTTAAATATAACACCGGGATGATTAAGGCCGTCTTTCTGCAATCATAGCGTTTAATTGTCCGCCAGCCAGGATGGAAAATCCGGAAATATAAAACCATACCATTAACACAATAATGTTGCCGAGACTGCCGTAGATGGCTGAATAATCATTGTGTTCCACATAGAAGAAAAAACCGAATGAAGCTGCCTGCCAGCTTATTAGTGCAAAAATAGCGCCTGGAAGTGCTTCTTTTGTTGTCACTTTTCGGTTTGGTACAGATAAGAAAATATAAAACAACACCAGGCCAATAACGATAAAACTAACACCCCAGCGAAACCATTCCCAAGCATAGATAAAATAATGATCTAAACCAATAAAGGAAAAAAGGAACAAACCAAATGACCTGCCGTATATCGGGAGAAGCAGAGATAGTACAATGGCTAACAAAATGGAAAGCATTAGTCCAAATCCAATAACCAGCATTTTGTACCAAGGTGGATTGGTCAGGTGATACGAATGGTTAATTGCCCGAATAATCGCAAACGTCCCTAATAAAGACAGCCAAATGGTTGCAGCAGAGCTAAAGGACAGCGTATCTAAGCGCTGGACATCGATAATGGTATGCACGTTATAAGTGAGTATTTGAAGTGTCCCTGGAGGTACATAAGGGGAGAGAAAACGCAGGACATCATTGCTTGTTATTGGCAGGAAACTGATGATACTTAGTATAAAAAGCAGGAGAGGAAACATAGCCATTAAAAAGTAATAACCAAGCTGAGCAGATATATCAAAAATTTTATTTTCTCTCAATCGTTGAACGAAAAGCCGGATATATCGCAGCTGCACAAAAAAAACCTCCTCTGTTGTACATCCAACCATTGCCTTCTGCTTGTCTTTATATAGTATAGTTAGAATAAAGGATGTTATTTCTGTTTGTTAGATAAAAAGGAGAATGAAGCATGGCGGCGCGGAAAAAAGACAGCGATGATGAGTTATATGATGAAAAGTATGACGACATGACAGAAGAACAATTTTTGGAAGTGTTAGAGGAAGAACAGCAGCCATTACCGCCGCGTGCGAGAAAAAAGAAACGTCGTAAACGCCGCGGAGTAACGATAATGGCCTCACTGTTAGCGATAATGCTTGTGTTTCAAGCGGGTGCATACTTGTTTGATACATTTCGCATGGATGCGATTGACTTTTTGAAAACCTCCTATACATTGTCACAAGACGAACAAGTGCAATCTTGGAAAGAAGCTGTAGTTACCGTACAAGGAGAAGGGAGGTTTGGATGTACCAAAGGAACAGGTTTTTTTATTGAAGAAAGTGGCCTTCTATTAACAAACCACCATGTGATTGAAGACCTTCGTGTAATTGGAATTCATACAGAAGAAGGGGAGATTTTGGAGGGGGAGGTAGTAAAAAGTGATGAAGAGAAAGATCTTGCGCTTGTTCAAACAAATCCTTCAGAAAATGTGGCTGCACTGCCTTTACAGACAGAGAATGCTCACACAGGCGAACACATTTATGTCATTGGCAACCCGCTTTCGTTTACAAAGATAGCCAATGAAGGACGGGTATTGGATGAAGCGATTACGAATACTAGTGCTTTAGGTATTTCAGCACCCATTTATCGAGGAAACAGCGGCAGCCCTGTTATTGGTGAAGACGGAAGAGTAGCAGGAGTGGTTTATGCAAAAAAGACGATCCAGCATCCAGAACAAGAATCAGTGGGATTAGCAGTTCCTATTGATGATGTGCATCAGTTTTTAAAACCCTGAAAGAGGACGGATCAAATCTAAGACAGGTTATTCAAAAGCTGGACCATAAGTGATGAATAATAGGTGAATCGTTATCAACATACGGAGGGGAGGCTTCAGTAGGGACAACACGAGGCGAAGGTTCAATTGGTATGAGTATCCGAGTCAGCGGAGGTGTATCCGCAGAACACGAAGGATGCTGACGGAGCAATGATAAAAATTGCTGCTATAAACAAAACAAAATAATCCGAACTGATTTTTGTAAACCGTTCGGATTATTTTGTGGTTCTTATGCCTTTGTCTCAGCCTCTTTTGGTTATTTTGCCTGTGTTTTTTTGTCTTCAATATACTCGTCATACGATGTGCGTTTATCGATAAATCCATCCGGAGTGAATTCAATAATTCGATTTGCGATAGTTTGAATAAATTCATGGTCGTGTGAAGAAAACAAAACAGAACCTTTAAAGTTGATTAAAGCGTTATTTAAAGCAGTAATAGATTCAAGGTCAAGGTGGTTCGTTGGTTCATCTAAAATTAAGACGTTTGCTCCGCTTAACATCATTTTTGAGAGCATGCAGCGGACTTTTTCCCCGCCAGATAGAACGTTGGCTTTTTTGAACACGGATTCTCCTGAAAACAGCATTCTGCCAAGAAACCCTCGGATAAACGTTTCCGTTTGATCATCTTCTGAATATTGCCGGAGCCACTCCACTAGGTTTAAATCGACATCGTCGAAATAAGGCGAATTGTCTTTTGGAAAATAGGACTGTGATGTCGTTAGTCCCCACTTAAATGTACCGCTGTCCGGTTCCATTTCACCGGTTAAAATTTTAAATAGTGTTGTTTTAGCAATTTCATGGTCTCCAACAAAAGCGACTTTATCATGGCTGTTCAATACAAAGCTTACGTTATCAAGCACTTTGACGCCGTCAATTGTTTTTGTGATGCCATCTACGGTTAACAAATCTTTTCCTAAATCACGATCTGGTTTAAATTGAATGAATGGGTAACGCCGCGAAGAAGGTTTTATATCATCTAGTGTAATTTTCTCCAGCGTTTTCTTTCTTGATGTCGCTTGTTTTGATTTAGAAGCATTCGCGCTAAAGCGTGCAATAAATTCTTTTAACTCTTTGACTTGCTCTTCTTTTTTACGATTGGCTTCTTTTGCCATCTTTTGGGCAAGCTGGCTTGATTCATACCAGAAATCGTAATTTCCAACGTACAGTTCAATTTTCCCGTAATCGACATCAGCAATATGCGTACACACTTTGTTAAGAAAATGCCGGTCGTGCGAGACGACGATAACCGTGTTTTCAAAGTTAATTAAAAACTCCTCGAGCCATTGAACAGCTTCAATATCAAGGTGGTTCGTCGGCTCGTCCATTAACAATATATCAGGGTTTCCAAACAAAGCCTGGGCAAGCAGCACTTTTACCTTTTCCGGGCCGGTCAACTCTGCCATCTTTTTTTCATGCAAATCTTCTGGCACACCAAGACCTCTTAAAAGCTGTCCTGCTTCTGTTTCTGCTTCATAGCCATTCAGTTCTGCGAATTCCGCCTCCAGCTCTGCTGCTTTCATTCCGTCTTCATCAGAAAAGTCTGGTTTCATGTAAATCGCATCTTTTTCATGCATAATTTCATACAAGCGTGTGTGGCCCATAATAACAATATCGAGTACCCGTTCTTCTTCATAAGCAAAATGGTCCTGTTTTAACACAGCAACGCGCTGGCCTTTATCTATATGAACATGTCCGGTTTGAGAGTCAATTTCACCGGAAAGGATTTTTAAAAATGTTGATTTGCCGGCACCGTTTGCTCCAATCAGCCCATAACAGTTGCCAGGTGTAAATTTAATATTAACATCTTCAAATAATTTTTTGTCTCCGTAACGAAGCCCGACATTTTGACAAGTAATCATTCACATACATCCTTTATCTATAAACTATTGCCATCATAACATATATACCTGTGTAAACAATATTTTTGACAGCCGCCCATTATCGATATAGAATATAGGAGTTATTTAAAACTGATCGGTTTTATTATGACCGATTGGTCATATAGTGGATGAAGGAGTATACGAATCGTGGATAAAAAAGAAAAGTTGATTATAGCCGGGATGGAACATTTTTCAAAAAAAGGTTATTATGCTACTTCTGTTCAAGACATCGTCTCTGATTGCGGCATTGCAAAGGGGACGTTTTATAATTTTTTCCGGTCTAAAGAAGATTTATTAATTGAAGTGTTTCGTTATAACCATCAGCAAATGCTGCTTCGGGCAAAGAGTGTTCAATTAGATGATACGTTAACGCCTAAAGAGCAGCTCATCCGGAAGTTAGCGTTAGAATTAAACAGTTTACACAACAATCGGGAGTTTTTCCTGCTTTTGCAAAAAGTTGTTTCCTTTCAAGATCATAAAGCGGTGCTTCCCATGTTGAAAAAAACGAAAGCAGCGATGCTGAACTGGCATAAAGAATGGCTTTTAGAAGTGTATGGAGAACAGGCGTCTCCCTATATTTGGGATATTGTCTTATTTGTACAGGGGGCTTTAAAGGAATATGTAGCGGTGATGGATGACAGCAAACAATCGATTACAACAGAAGAAGCTGCAAGAAAAATAGTCGGTTACATCAATACATTGGTCACACATGGACAGCAGTGTGAACCGTTGTTAACAGAAGATGTGATGCAAGAGCTTGAAACATTAGCAAAGCAGCCAAAAACAAAAACCGTCGAAGAAAGGCGCGATGAGCTGCTAGAAGAAATCACGATGGGGATTAAACAGTCCTCTTTGTCTGCTGATAAAAAAGCGGAATTGTTCGATGCAGTGGACACTCTTGAAAAGGAATGCCACACATCAAACCCGCGTCTCTTTTTATTGCGCGCTGTAACTGCGTATGTAAAAGAACATGTTTTTGTGTCAGCCCTGTCATCGTTTGAAGAGTATATCAATGAACTGGAAACTTTAACGAAAAGAAGGCGTATAACATGACAAATAAAGAGGAAACTACGCAGCAACCCCAACAAATAAAAAAGATACCGATTATGGCGGTGCTGTTAATTGGGGCATTTGTAGCGATTCTCAATCAAACGCTGTTAGCAACAGCTCTTCCTCCTATTATGGAAGACTTAAACATCTCGGCCAACACAGCGCAATGGCTGACAAGTATTTTTATGCTTGTTAATGGGATTATGATTCCCATTACAGCTTTTTTAATTGAAACATTTACGACGAGAAAATTATTTTTAATGGCCATTTCGACCTTTACGATCGGTACACTGCTTTGTGCTGTGGCTCCTAATTTTCCTGTGCTGATGGTTGGAAGAATTATTCAAGCAAGCGGTGCAGGGGTGATGATGCCGTTAATGCAGACAGTTATTCTGCTCATCTTTCCCATTGAAAAACGCGGCAGTGCCATGGGATTTATTGGGCTTGTCATTGCGTTTGCACCGTCGATTGGGCCGACATTGTCTGGGTTTATGGTAGACCATTTTCATTGGCGGACATTATTTTATATCGTTTTGCCGATAGCTGCTGTTGATATCATTGTCGCTTATTATGTGTTAAAAAATGTAACCGAACAACGATTCCCAAAAGTTGATATACCTTCTATTATTTTATCAACACTAGGTTTTGGCGGGATTTTGTATGGATTTAGTACTGCAGGCAATTCAGGCTGGGGAAGCTGGCCGGTCATTATTACGATGTCCGTTGGAATCATTACATTATTTTTCTTCTCGATCCGCCAGCTGCGGTTAACACAGCCCATTTTGGAACTGCGCGTCCTGAAATACGGCTTGTTTACATTGTCAACCGCAATTGGTATGCTCGTGTTCATCGCGATGATAGGAGCGGCAACCGTCCTGCCAATATATATGCAGGATATGCGTAATTTTACAGCGATGGAATCCGGGCTGATGATGCTTCCCGGTGCAGCGTTAATGGGGTTAATGTCACCGATTACCGGAAAGATATTTGATAAATTTGGTGCAAGGACGCTAGCCATTATCGGGATTTTGCTGATGTCGGTGTCTAATTTTATGTACACAGACCTTACGACAACGACATCGTTTACGTATATGACGGTGATGTATTTGCTGAGAATGATAGGTATTGCCATGGTCATGATGCCAGTTACAACAGCTGGTTTAAACGTACTTCCCAAGCATCTGATTCCGCATGGAACAGCAGTAAATAATACGCTCAGACAAGTAGCAGGCTCCATTGGAACAGCACTATTAGTAACAGTGATGACAACGACAGCCATGGGGAAAAGTCCCAGCATGGATACTGAAGCACTGATTCACGGGGTGAATATGGCCTTTTGGGTAGCATTTGTATTTGGTGTTATCGGTTTAGTGCTCAGTTTCTTTTTGAAAAAGACATAAACACATGAGAAACCGCTTCTTTTCTGATTGTCAAAAAGAGCGGTTTCTTTTTCTACACTGACAGAAACAGAGAGCATGACAGCATGGGTGAATAAGCGTTGCCGTGAACATCTTGAGGGCAGTCGCATGCGTAAGAGGCGAGAATACCCGCATGTGAAGGCTTCATGCTAGATACGTTTTCCTTGTGTATTGATTTTTTGTTTGCGATTTCTGTTTTTCCAGCGGGCGGCAAGTGATGGATGTTGATAACAGGAGGCGGGATAATGAGCAGAAGGTGTTTGACTGACGGGTTATGAAAACATAACGGTTATTGGTATAATCATACACAAGTTTTGCAAAGGGAGGAGACAAGTATGGGGTTAATGGAGAAAACCGTTGCGTTGGCGGCTTCAAGAAAAACAGAAGAGATGACGGCCTTGGTGGAAAAACAAGGCGGCCAAGCCGTTGTACGTCCGCTTCAAGGTACAACCTTTGATGCGTTAGATGACATAAAAAATGATGTGGAGCAGATTATCAATGAAAAAGAAACAGATTGGTTCATTTTCACAACGGGGGTTGGAGCAGAATCTGTTTTAGGAGCAGCAGAGAATGAAAAAACAAGAGAAGCACTAAAGGATTTATTACAAACAAAGAACGTCGCTGTCAGAGGGTATAAAACTTATAATACATTAAAAAAAATAGATGTTTCTCCTGTTATCCGCGATGAAGACGGAACAACAAGCAGTTTATTAGAGGCAATGGAAGACATTGATTTTCAAGGAAAACATGTTGTCATTCAGCTTCACGGCGTGAAATTACCGCGCCTGGCTAAATTTTTAGAAGAAAAAAAAGCAGCAAGCATCACAGAACTAATGCCATATAGACACCTTCCCCCAAAAGAAGAGACTCTTTTCCAGCTGAAAGAGGAACTGTACGAAGGGGCGTTGGATGCCATTTGTTTTACGACACAAATGCAAGTGCATTCTCTCTTTCAATTTGCCAATAAGGCAGGATTTCAAGAAGAATTGCGGCAGATGTTGAACAATCAAACCGTAGCGGCAGCGGTTGGGAAAGTAACAGCCGAAGCGTTGCAAGAGTATGGTGTCAACCGAATTATCTCACCGGAAAATCAGCGTATGGGTGCAATGGTAGTGACACTGTCTGATTATTTTAAGTAAACAGGCCAGTCTTCTTTGCGGTTAATATTGACAAAATCGCGCTGGCCTGCAGGATAAGAAAGTGTCTCATAGGTGATAGACTGTAATAAAGGCATCATGCTTTTTCGGTTATCACAGATGAGACGTTCAATGACAGGAAAGCAGCGTCGATGGTATATACCGTGCAGGGGCTGTATTTTCTCTCCAGAAACAGGAACGAGTGCATCTTTATGAAAGAGAGAATGAAGAGCCATAGATGATGCTTTTTTAATGAACATAGACGATACAAATGGTGTATCAGCTGGCAGTATGAACACCCATGCTGTTTTATCATATACATGCTTGAGTGCATAATACAGGGCATAGAGAGGCCCTTGATGCTTTTTATCTTCGATGAGAATACTCGCGTTTGGACAAGAAAAGCTCGGGGCCAGCTCATTGTTTGTCGCAATCCATATGGCAGAAATACCGCCGTTTAAAAAAGCTCGTACACTATGTTCATACATCGGCACCCCTTGATAATCAACAAACATTTTAGGAGCTTTATATCGGGATGATTGACCTCCGGCTAACACAAGGCCGGCTATGGTATGAGTCTGGATTGTCTCTTTCATAAGTAAATGTTTTCCTTTCTTTGCTGCGTAAGCAGTGAAAATGTGCACATGTAAACATGCCGGGTTCGCTGAAACGAAAGAAGCGACATGGTGCTAAGACACGATACGGTGAGGATGAGAGTATATATTAAATGATGTTCCACGTATAAATCCCACTGCAGTAATGTTTAAATCGTCTGCTAATTTTACGGCCAAATCCGTCGGAGCAGATTTTGATAACACAATGCCTACCCCGATTTTTGCTGCTTTTGTTAACACTTCTGATGACAGCCTGCCGCTAAACACTAAAATTTTATCTCGTACGGATATCCGTTTTAATAAACAATAACCATATAGTTTATCTAGTGCATTATGCCTGCCAATGTCTGCACGGCTGATTAATAGTTCATGCGGGGTGCAGATAGCAGCGTTGTGGACACCGCCTGTTTGTTTAAAGGAAAAACTGTTTTGCTGCATGTTTTCCATTAAATGAATGCATTGGTGTGCTGTGATAGTGGTTGTTGTTAGCGATGTTTTGCTCGTAACCGTGTCGTTGTGAAAATAAAATTGACGGCTTTTGCCGCAGCATGAACCAATGACACGCTTTGCGTAATAAGATGGATGTTTGACGCGATTTTTCGTTAATGTGACATAGGCAAAACCGGTGTCTTCATCGATGTCCATCATTTTAATGTCGTCAATGAAGAACAAGATGCCTTCAGAGGCTAAGAAGCCAATGACCATTTCTTCAAAATAAGAAGGAGAACAGACCATTGTTGCGAATTCTTCATTGTTCACATAAATCGTTAGAGGTACTTCACGTACAATGTCATCATCTTTTGAGCAAAAAGTCCCGTTTTGGTAAGTGACAATGGACTGTTGCAGACTAATCGGCTGTTTCACACTGTCTCCCTCCTTTTAATACGGATAGCAAAAAGTATAAAAGCTGGTGTTTTTTCGTCTGGCCAAAGAAACTCGGCCGCTCAGGCGAACAGAATGTGCTTTCACATGAAGTGATAACTTCTGTGCTTGACGCAGAATGTGTGCGTTCTTAGTAGAAGTACCTTAAAAAGTTCCTTCAACTTAGCCGAATTTCTTTCAAGTCGCTTGCACGGCTCTCTTAACGAACGAAAACAAATCTCCACACCCTTCAGTAGAAAAGGGCAGCTTTTTGACACCCCTTGAAAGTGATGTGAATGAAAGAGCAGTTTGTTCCTGTTATCAATTTTTTCCAAAATAATACTTTTTTATCTAGTAAAATAGTAGTATATTTGAATATTAGAGAGGTTCTTTCGTCATATTGAGGAGGATATTCATGGGGAAAAAGAGTGTTTTAATCGTAGAAGATGAAGAAGATATACGAAATCTTTTGCATATGTACCTTGAAACGGAATATCATGTGCTCGTTTCAGATAGTGGAAACGAAGCCTTGTCACTCATGAGACAACATCGTCCGGATATTATTATTTTAGACATTTTGCTGCCAGAGATAGACGGATTAGATGTTTGCAGAATATGGAGAGAGGAAGATGAGGACACACCTATTTTGTTTTTAAGTGCAAAAAAAGAATACGAAGATAAAATTTATGGCCTTGAACTTGGTGCCGATGATTATATTACAAAGCCTTTTGATCCAAGAGAGGTCATGGCCAGGGTAAAGGCGCACTTGCGGCGCACGCAGCGGTCATTGAAGAGTAAACAGTCAGGGGATACGAACAAATATTTGCTCTCATTCGGTGATGTAAGCATTGATGTGAAAAGCTATACCGTGACATTAAAAAATGAGCCAATCCACTTATATGCTAAAGAGTTTCAGTTGCTGCTGCTGTTTGTCGAACATCCACACCGAGTGTTTAGCGTTGAGCATTTGTATAACACAATTTGGGGGCGGGAACGTTTAGGAGACTTAAAAACAGTATCTGTTCACATTCGGAACTTACGAAAAAAACTTGAAAAAAATCCAGCCAAGCCCGTGCACATCGTTACGGTAAGAGGGTTTGGGTATAAATTTATACCATAAAAATATAATTTTTTCCAAAAAATCTCATCATTTTAACCTGTTTTTAACCTGCATCTTTTATCCTAGAAGAAGACTTCTAGAGAATAGTCCTGCTGACAGCAACATAATTCGGAGGGGATAGTGTGCAGGATGGAGTGAAAGATCTAGACAGAGAATGGGTGGAATTAATAAAACAAGCAAAAGCCGCAGGATTAAAAAAAGAAGATATTCAGCTTTTTTTAAAGACATGTAAAGAAACAGAGCATTGCGGCATGTAACGAACAGGATGTTTGAGGGGGTTGTTGAAAAGCACGAGGCTTGTCAAAAGAGCGGTGAACTCTTTTGACAGTCTAACTGTGCTTTTTCTTTCATGTTTTTTCGTCCATATAAAAAAGTCAAGTAACCACGGTTTTTCATAACATAAGTTTTATACCAGGTGTTGAAATAGGTATCAGATGCGTTTGTAACTAGATAAGACATCTGCGGCAAACGCAGCAGCTGGACATTTCGCCGGTTGGGGTGAGCAGCGGAGAAAAGAAATGGTCTGTCTGACCAACGTTTAGGGAAACCGCTGGGATACATATGTGCATGTTGGCTGCACCTTGTTTTCATCCCTCCGCATCAAAGAGAAGTTTTGGTGCGGAGGTTATTGGTAGGGGAAAATCGCGGCTGAATTATTGAGTTTATTGTCTTATGAAAGGCGTAAGACAGCTCCTTCTGCCCGTTTTATTCCTCGCATAGAGGCTAAATCCTTCGTTAATTGCAAACACGCTTTGTCTTTTTGTTTTGCTTCTACCATCATGTCAACGGATACATCATATTGTTTTAATGCGTTAATGAGGGGAGCCACAAATGCTGCATCAACGTAATCGGCATGACTGCGGTAGGCGTGTGCAGATTTCGGTGAAGACACATGTATTTTTGGACGATTGTTAGACTGTGACCACGTGTGAAAAAAACGCGGCAGAATCGTTTCTAACGTCTCGTTTGGTTCAGCGTTGGCTTTATAGTGATGGTAATCAAACATCATTGGTATGCCTTCTTTTTCACAAATAGACAGTGTCTCCGTGGTTGTATACGTTTTGTCATCATTTTCAAGCGTCATCTGCTGTTTTACCGGTGCAGGAAGTAACTGAAGATTTTGATGAAACCGTTCTACGGCAGCCTGCTTATTTCCATACGCTCCGCCGACGTGAATGTTGATATTGGCTGTATCGAGCAGTCCCATTGCTTCAAGCAGATGATAGTGATATGTCATATCATTGACTGCGTTTTCTGTTACATGGGGTTTGTCACTTGTGAATAACGTAAATTGGTTTGGGTGAAAGCTTGTTCGAATGTGATGACGATGAACTAATGTACCGATCTCTTTATACAGAGACCGAAACGGAGTGATATAATCCCAGTTTACTTCTTCATGTGTAGCTAATGGGACGATGGCAGAGGAAAAACGATACAGGCGGATTTCATGGGCAATGTTAAAGTGGAGCGCCCGCAGCGTATGCTGTAAATTTTTTCGCGTAATGTCATGCAGAGCATGGTTTCGCTCATCTTTTTTCATGTTTTTCCATCTTGTAAATGTTAATGTTTTAGAAGGGGATGCGTCCCACAGCGATGTCGCATGAGACACATAACCGATACGAATAATCATTTCTTTTTCATTTCCTTTGCTACAACATGTGCTAATTCATCATTACCGTAAAGAGACAGCACGCCTAAAACAGTATCATCGGCAATGTCTCCAGCTTCTTCTTTCGGTACGGTTAAAGCTGCTGCTTGGTCTAGAGCAGCATTTTTTTCTTGACTTGGGTACGCTCTTTTATACATATCATGTGGGTCTAGCCCGTGGTTAATACACCACTGTGCAAAAACGAGAATCATCATTTGTTCATCTTCTTGATAGCTTTTTATTATTTTTTCTTCTATGTTTTTATCCATGTGTATCGTTCCCCCTAAAAGAATATTTATTCTTTGCTTATCGTAAAGCAATTACCTTTGTTTGTACATCCATCATCTCTTCATAAATGTCTTTCTCATGAGGCATAGTATAAATACGGAGGGATGGCGATGCGGCTCGTTCGTTACACAGCTACCATTTTACTGCTTGCTGTACTACTTGCTTTGGAAACGAGTCTATCGTTTCAAGCGGATGGTTTTTTTCATTCAGATACGAAAAAGACAACGACGTATGACAGTTACAAACAGTTTGCAGCATTTGCTGAGGATCATCCTACACTTGATATTCATTTTCTGGATGTAGGCCAGGGAGACAGCACATTGATTGTGGCTCCTACAGGAGAGAGTATGTTAATTGATGGGGGGAAACCCGAAAACGGAGATGACATTGTCCGGTATTTGGAGACGCTGGGTATTGACAGGCTGGAATGGGTTGTGGCCACTCATCCTGATATCGACCATATTGGGGGATTGATTGACGTCTTGGAAAGTGTGGATGTGGAGAAGGTGCTAGACAGCGGCAGAGAACACGACACGAAAACATACCGAACCTACCGGAACACGATAAAAAAACATGACATCGACTTGTTCATCGCAGAAGAAGGAGAGCGTTTGAACACGGATATTGCTGATAAACTGCAGGTGTTAAATGCTTATCAAGAGAGTGATGTGCGTAATGACTCATCCATTGTGCTTCATATGTTTTACAAAGATATGTCGGTGTTATTTGCGGGGGATGCAACAATTTTAAATGAAAAAGAAATGGTGACAAAATATAACGTAAACGCAGATATATTGAAGGTCGCTCACCATGGTTCGCTTACTTCAACAGGAGAGAAGTTTGTCCAGGAAGTGCACCCGGAAATAGCGGTGATTACGTATGACAAAGACAACACGTTCGGTCATCCCAATGCCAGTGTTGTGAACCGGCTGCGAAATATTGGGGCAAAGACGTTTACAACGGAACAATCAGGGCATATTCAAGTGTCTTTGTACAACCATCATATACATGTTTCAAAAAAGCCGTGGGAGGGACAAGGCAGGAAGTTTCCGACACCTGTTCCCCGGAACGTGCAGTCTTTAGAGCCGAGCTATGATATGGATAAGCCTGTCAATATCAATAAAGCATCAAAAGACGACTTGACGGAGATTCCTTATGTAAGCCCGGTAACAGCCGAATTCATTGTATCTTACCGCAAAGAGCACGGACCGTTTCGTTCGAAAAGAGAATTAACACGGGTGAACGGTGTTGGAAAACATACGTATAAAAAGATAAAAAAGTATATTACCACGTAAGAATGCTATCCTGTTTTATGTCTTTTATGAGAGGAAGGGTTATTTCATGGACCTTACGATAATAGGGTAAGGTAGAAGACATATGAGCAGGAGGATGAATTTGTGCAAATACACGTTGTTTCCCCTGGAGAATCGTTATGGGCGATAGCCAACCAGTATCAAGTGTCCTATCAAGAGATTGCAGAAGCTAACAAGCTTCCTAACCCCGGTCAGCTTGTTGTGGGCCAGGCGTTAGTCATACCGACAGAAGGCCGCGTTCACAGACTTAGCCCTGGTGAAAGCATATGGCACGTGAGCCAGCGTTATCACATTCCTGTTGAATACCTTTTAATGAGAAATCAACTGCCGATGATGCCGCACCTTCCAGTTGGTTATGGCATCCATATTCCAGATGACATGAGGCAAAAGCCGTCTGTCGATGTTGGTGCATATATTGACCCAGCTATTACAGGTGACGAGTCAACAGCTGTGGTGAATGAAATAGGAGAATATTTAACCTTTCTTCAAGTCTTCAGCTATCAGCTGAATGCTGATGCGACACTTACTCCAATCGATGATCAAGCCATTATTAACACTGCTTATGAAAATAATATTGTCCCTTTGATGGTTATTACCAATATTGAAGATGATCAATTTAGCACTGAACTTGCTACTACTGTCTTAGAAAGTGAAGAGCTGCAGAATACGCTCTTGGATGAAGCAATAGCTATCATGGATGAAAAAGGCTACTTGGGGCTTGATTTTGATTTAGAATATTTAGGAGCAGAAAACAAAGAGAGATACAATCAGTTGATGAGAAAAGCAAAACAACGCCTTGATGAAAAAGGATATTTCTTATCCAGTGCACTAGCACCGCAAGTGGAACCGGGAATGCAAGGGGTTTTATATGAAGGGCATGACTTTCAAGCACACGGAGAAATTGCAGATTTTGTGTTTCTCATGACGTATGAATGGGGATGGACAGGAGGGCCTCCGCGCGCGGTTTCACCGCTGAATGAAGTGAGGCGGGTCATAGAATATGCCTTGAGCGTGATGCCTGGTGACAAAATCATGATGGGAATTCCGTTGTATGGTTATGATTGGGAATTGCCATTTGTAGAAGGAGAAACACAAGCTGAATCGATCGACCATCAACAAGCAATAGAACGGGCTGCCAGATACAATGCCGCGATTGAATACGATGAAGAAGAACAAGCGCCATTTTTTAGGTATTACGATGAAAATGGGGTGGAGCACGAAGTCTGGTTTGATGACGCACGAAGTATTCAAGCGAAATTTGATTTAGTAAAAGAGTATCAGCTGCGCGGATTTTATTATTGGGTGCTAGGCTCTGAATTTCCGCAAAATTGGCTGTTAATAGAAGATAACTTCCATGTGAATAAGCGTATTTAGCCAATGCATGAAAAAATGGGAACAGAACATATTAAAGAAGAGAACAGAACAAGGAGGTAAAAACAATGGCACGAATTGGCGTAGAAGAATCTCTGACAGATGTACAGCAGCAACTGCAAGAACAAGGACATGAGGTGGTAGCACTTCGGCAGGAATCAGATGCAAATGGCTGTGACTGCTGCGTCATTACAGGACAGGACCAAAACATGATGAATATTCAAAATACAGCCATGGAAGGGTCTGTTGTAAATGCCCATGGGTACAATTCAAATGAAATATGTGAACAGGTAGAACAAAAGCTGCAGCATTAAACAGAAGCTGAGTTAAAAACGTAAAAACTACAGAATAAGCCGAGTGATTCATAAGAATCGTTCGGCTTATTTGCTTATGCTTTTAGAAAACTGCATTTTGTTCAATGATGAAAGGAAAAGAAAAAAAGCGGTTTCTGCCATAAGGACTCAGCGTCATTTCTTTTATCGTTCAGTTATCGTTCAGCGATTGGGTGACCTGTTTTAGATTTGACTAGTCTCTTACTATACAAAATAAAAAATTTCACGTACCGTATTTTTATACTAAATAAAGATTTAATAAATTAAACAAATACCATTGTATTCATGATTTGAAAATGATATAGTTGACGTACTTAAGGTTGTTCATGCTTTGAATGGAAAGAAAAAGGTTTCCCTTTTTATCTTGTAGCAGAGTGGAACAAGTTTTAAGAATTTATTTGTGTGCAAAAGACACACAAGGAGGAAAAAGCAACATGGAACAAGGTACAGTTAAATGGTTTAACGCAGAAAAAGGTTTTGGATTTATCGAAAGAGAAGGCGCTGACGATGTATTTGTACATTTCTCTGCTATCCAAGAAGAAGGGTTTAAAACTCTAGAAGAAGGTCAAAACGTTTCTTTTGACATCGTTGAAGGTCAGCGTGGACCACAAGCAGCAAACGTTCAAAAATAATGCATACAGGCAAATAAATAAGTGGAGCCGCCAAACCAAGTGTTTGGCGGCTTTTTCTAATTCTTGAAAGGACAGTGAAATCATGATGATAGCTAGGACAATAACAGCAAAGCTATTGCTTGTATCAAAAGGGGATTAGTCAAGTTTTCTTTAACAAAAAGGAGAGATAAAGCGTTGACACAGCCAAAGGTTTTATTGATGGATGGCATGGGATTATTATTTCGGGGTTTTTTTGCTACATCTGTGTATGGCAATTATATGTACAATCAGCAAGGAGTACCGACCAACGGTGTGTACGGAATGATAAAGCATTTCCTTTCTGCTATTGATACGTTTCAGCCGACGCATGTAATGTGCTGTTGGGATACGTCTAGCCACACATTTCGTACCAGACTCTATCCAGCATATAAAGCCAAACGTCCAGAACCGCCGGAAGAATTGCTGCCTCAATTTGCTATGGCGAAAACAGTGATGGATGAAGCATTTGCGGTGCCAAATATCGGCATAGAAGATTTAGAGGCAGACGATTGTATTGGCACCATTGCCAAAGCGCTTACGCCAGAGCATGATGTTGTTATATTAACGGCAGATCAAGATATGCTGCAGCTTATTGAATCGCACATACACGTGGCATTAATGAAAAAAGGAATAGGAAATTATGAGATGCATACAGAGCAGACCTTTATTGAGAAAAAAGGTTATCGTCCTGACCAAGTCATTGACATGAAGGGACTGATGGGAGACAGCAGTGATAATTATCCGGGTGTCAAAGGCATCGGCGAGAAAACAGCGTGTGCATTGCTACGGCAATATGGAACCGTCGAAACTATCCTTCAACACTTGGATGAGCTGCCAAAAGGGGTAAAGAAAAAAATAGAAAATAATCTTGAGATGCTGTATATTTCAAGAGAGTTAGCCAAAATAAGGCTCGATGCCCCATTAACATATTCGTTGTCTGATGCGATGTGGCGATGGGAAAAAGAACGAGCAGTAAACACTTTGAAGCACTTTGGCATCAATATCACACTATCTGTTTGATACATCAATAGGTGATTATGAATCATGTACATACAGAGAAAACATTGTTGACAGATGAAAAATTATCCTCTACTCTTAAGTTATAATAAAGAAAGCAAGATAATAAAAAAATGCATAGATGGGGAAAAGGTGGAAGCAGTTGCTGCAGCTGTTTTCTTAAAAGGGAAGTCCGGTGAAAGACCGGCGCGGTCCCGCCACTGTAACTGGGTTGTTTGCTGAACAAGCCACTTTCGGATTGAAAAATCGAAGGGAAGGACAGCAAACGGAAAACCAGAAGCCAGGAGACCTGCCTTTTTCAACAACACCGTTCAACCTACGGGTCATAGGGAGGTGTTAAAGTGCGTGGGTCTTTTTTTATCCATTGGACTCTACCTGACAGATAAGACAGAAAAAGGTAAGCATCTTTAACACTCGCTATGGAGTGTTGAAGATGCTTTTTTTATGCTTGGCAGGAAAATACTGCGCTTTTCTTAAAACGTTGATGAAAGAAAGGATGAGGCGTGTGGCGGATGGAAAGGTTTTTGTTGTCGGTTTTGGTCCTGGTGATGAGGCGCATATGACACATCGTGCTAAAGAGGCACTGGTGGAATCCGATAGTGTGATTGGCTACAAAACATACATGGATTTAGTAAAGCATTTAATTCAAGGAAAAGAAATTGTTCGAACCGGTATGACAGAGGAAGTCAGCCGGGCACAAGAAGCAGTCAAGCAGGCACAAGCTGGTAAAAAGGTATCGGTCATTTCCAGCGGAGATGCTGGTTTATACGGTATGGCAGGCCTTGTATATGAAGTGCTGATGGAGCAAGACTGGCATGAGGAAGAAGGCATAGCAGTTGAAATTATTCCAGGTATCTCGGCGCTGAACTCCTGTGCATCCTTATTAGGTGCTCCAGTGATGCATGATGCCTGTACAATCAGCCTAAGTGATCATTTAACGCCTTGGAACCTTATTATGAAAAGGGTAGAAGCCGCAGCACAAGCGGACTTTGTCATTGCTCTTTACAATCCGAAAAGCGGAAAGCGCACCCGACAAATTGAAGAAACCCAGCGTATTTTACTGCAGCACCGGGACCCCAATACACCCGTTGGTCTCGTGAAAAGTGCGTACCGGCAAAGACAGCACATTGTGATGACTGATTTAGAGAATATGCTCAACTACGAAATAGGGATGCTGACTACAGTAATTATTGGGAATAATTCTACGTTTTACTATGACGGCAAAATGATTACACCGAGGGGATATCAACGCAAGTATACGTTAGGAGAAGAAAAGCAGCCATTAAAACCGGCTCAGCGTTTAAAACGTGAAGCAGAACCGTGGGCGCTGCATGGCGGGCAGAGCGAAGATGCCGCGGCAGCAAAACCGCGTCTGCAGTCTGCCGTTGACACAGCAGAGGAAGCCTTAGCAGCTGTAACAGGAGAAAGCGCAGAAACACAGCAGCTGGTACAAACAGAATTCCAACAGAAAGCTGTTTTTGAATTCGCTGTCTCCCCAGGTGTGTGGAACAAAAAGGTCAATGCCAGACAGCTTGCTTCTTTAGCCGAGATAATTGGCGATCAAGGAGAGGTTTCCTATACGACAAGTCATTACTTGCAAGTGTCTCTAGAAACAGATAATCCGACTACTATCACAGCAAAGCTTGAAGAAGACGGCTGGCTGGTAACACCGGTTGGGGATGTGATTCATGTGAAAGCGTGTGATTTTTGTGATGGAGAAAAAACTGGAGGCATTCCTTATGCCAAAGAGCTGCAAGAAAAACTTGGCGGCTTAAAAGTCCCAAAAGTGTTGAACATTGGATTTAATGGCTGCGGAATGGCTTGCTACGGTGCTGTAACAGATGATATCGGCATTATTTATCGAAAAGGTGCTTTTGATTTGTTTTTAGGCGCCAAAACAACCGGAAGAAATGCACATACCGGCCAGCCCGTCCAAGAAGGTTTGCCGCCGGAAAAGTTAGTAGAAACGATGACAGCCATTGTGGAAGAGTATCAAGAAAAAGGAATGCCAAATGAACGTTTCCATAAATTTTTCAAACGTGTACAAACAATCCAAGGCTTTGCGTATCAAAAGATGCCTGAACCTGTCGAAGTGAACAACCCTTGTGAATAGAAGGAGGAAGCAATGAAAGCTGTACTATTTATCGGCCATGGAAGCCGTAAGCAAAAAGGAAATCAAGATATTATCGATTTTGTAGAAACGATGAAACAAAGCATAGAGGTGCCAATTGTAGAAACAGCTTTTCTAGAATTTGCAGCACCAGCCATTACTGACGGAATAGAAGCGTGTGTGCGAAGAGGCGCTGATGAGGTAGCGATTGTTCCTATTATGTTTTTTCCGGCCGGACATTCCAAAATTCATATTCCGCAAGCGATAGATAAAGCAAAAGCAGCATACCCTTGGGTACGCTTTCGTTATGGACGACCAATTGGCATTCATCCAGAAATCGTTCATATCCTCGTAGAAAAACTAACAACAGAGACGAACTTACGGAGTGAAGAGCCTTCAGAAACAGCTATCCTTCTTGTAGGACGAGGCAGCAGTGACGCCGATGCAAATAGTGAATTATATAAGTTAGCACGGCTTTTGTCGGAACAATTAGACCATCAATTAGTAGAAACGTCTTATATTGGTGTGACAACACCTACGGTCGAAGAGGCTGTTTCTCGCTTGTCTCTTCTTCGCAAAAAAAGAATTATCCTCGTTCCGTATTTCTTTTTCAGCGGAATCTTAGTCGACCGCTCGGATGAAAAACTAGCAGACTTTGAAAAAGAATATCCAGACATTGCTTTTTCGATGACCGAGCCGATAGGATTTCATCCACGTCTTGAAATCATTTTAAGAGAACGAGCAGAAGAAGCACTTCAAGGTAAAGCCAGCTTAAATTGTGATGTGTGCCAGTACCGATTATTTGCACTGGAGCACATGGACATACATCACCACCATGACCACGAGCACTAATAGAAAGGAAGGATATGATGATTTTTATGCTGGCTGGGACGAGTGATGCAAAAGAACTGGCAGAAGCGGTGCAGCAAAACGGCTACCGCGTATTGGCCTCGGTGGTGACAGAAGAAGCAGCTGTGAAGCTGGAAAAAAATCGTATTTCAACGAGAGTGGGGCGTTTAAGCGCCCAAGAGATGGTAAATGTGATAAAAGATGAAGCCGTAAGTATTGTTGTGGATGCTTCTCATCCTTTTGCTGAAGACGCTTCAAAACATGCGATACAAGCAGCGAATGACGCGAACGTTCCTTATATTCGCTATGAACGCAGCTCGATTCATACATATGATTCTCACCTTTTCAAGGTAGATTCGTACGAAGAAGCGGCAGTCAAAGCGAAAAAAAAGAGCGGCACTGTTTTTTTAACAACAGGAAGCAAAACGTTGCATGTATTTGCCAAAGAACTGCTGGATGACAAAAACGTTCGAATGATTTGCAGAATGCTGCCGCGAATGGAAAACATGGAAAAGTGTAAGGAACTTGGCATTGAACAAAAAGATATTGTGGCGATGCAAGGACCGTTTTCCAAAGAATTGAACCAAGCCCTTTATAAACAATTTCATGTCGATGTGGTAGTAACCAAAGAAAGCGGAAAACAAGGTTCTTTTGATGAGAAAGTGACGGCGGCTTTGGATTTAGGTTTAGACGTTATTTTAATTAAACGACCGACTGTCGCTTATGAAAAGGTGACTCATGGTGTACACGGTGTGCTTGATTATTTACAAGGAGTTTACATGAAGGAGGAGAAATAGATGGATTTTTCAACTGAATTTAAGCCTTTGACGGTCCAGCCGGCCGAAATCGAAGGGAAAAGTTTTGAACTGATAACAGAAGAAATTGGCCATCATTCTTTTACAACGGAGCAATACCCTGTTGTACAGCGCATTATTCATGCTTCTGCTGACTTTGAATTAGGAAAAAGTGTTCAATTTCACCCTGATGCCGTACGGGCAGGTGTTCACGCTGTTCGCTCCGGCAAAGGAATTGTCGCAGATGTGCAGATGATTCAAGCAGGTATTAGCAAGCCGAAACTGCAGCAGTTCGGCGGGGACGTTCGCGTGTACATTTCTGATCCTGATGTCATGGAAGAGGCGAAGCGTTTGAACACAACGCGTGCGATTGTGTCGACACGTAAAGCGATTCGAGAAGCAGATGGTGCTGTTTTTGCAATAGGAAATGCTCCAACCGCTTTACTCGAACTCATTCGGCTAGTCAAAAGCGGGGAAGCGAAGCCAGGCCTTGTCGTTGGCATGCCGGTTGGATTTGTATCAGCTCAAGAGTCCAAAGAGGAACTCGCCAAGCTTGACATCCCATATATTACGAACCTAGGAAGAAAAGGCGGAAGCCCGGTAACCGTCGCGGCTGTTAATGCGCTGATTCGCATTGCCGAACAACAGGTGGCTTATGAAGAACAAGCAAACACCTAAAAAAGATCCAAAAGATTTACGATATGGTTACACAACCGGAGCCAATGCAGCAGCGGCTGCGAAAGCGGCTGTACTGAGTTTGGCGACACAGTCGAAAGTGATGCAAGTAGACATCACCTTGCCAATTGGAAAACGGGTATCGTTTCAAATGAAAGATATTACGTTTGATACGCAATCAGCACAAGCAAGCATTGTTAAAGATGCAGGTGATGATCCAGATGCGACACACCTGGCAGAAATTATTGCCACGGTAAAATGGCATGATGACTTACGAATAGACGGCGGTATCGGGGTTGGACGGGTAACAAAAACCGGCTTGCCTGTACCTGTTGGAGAAGCGGCGATTAATCCAGTGCCGCGCAAAATGATTACAGAAGCAGTGAAGGATGTATTAGGAGAAACAAAACATCATGGAGCAGAAATTATTATTTCCGTTCCAGAAGGCGAGACCATTGCTGAGCAAACGATGAATGCAAGACTTGGCATCGTTGGGGGCATTTCTATTCTTGGTACACGCGGCACTGTCGTTCCGTTTTCAACAGCGGCATTTAAAGCAAGCATTGCACAAGCTGTCAGTGTGGCTTCAACAAGCAGCTGTGATCACATTATTCTCTCCACTGGCGGCCGCAGCGAAAAGTATGCCATGACACTATTTCCTGACCTGCAGCAAGAAGCATTTGTAGAAATGGGTGATTTTGTAGGTTTTAGTTTAAAGCAAGTGAAGGCGAAAAAATGCAAAAGAGCAACACTGGTTGGGATGATGGGGAAGTTTTCAAAAGTGGCACAAGGAATTATGATGGTACATTCCAAAAGTGCACCGGTTGATTTTGGTTTTTTAAAAGATATCGCAAAACAAGCTGGTGCAGATGAGGTGCTCTTGGAAAAGGTAGAGCAAGCAAATACAGCGACAGAAGCTGGTAACGTGATGAAAGATGCAGAATTGGATGAATTTTTCACGTTGCTCGCTCAACGCGCAGCCATAGCTGGTTACGAACATATAGGCGGTGGAATCGAAGTAGAAGTCGTATTAATGACAATGAAAAATGAATTGTTGGCACAAACCGTCTATAAAGGGCCGGGGAAAGAGAATGCGAGGTGTGAAATATGACGATTAGAGTGATTGGGATGGGAGAAGACGGGCCGTCAGGGCTGTTGCCGCTTTATAAAGATTGGATTAATAACAGTGAACGATTAGCGGGAGGAAAGCGGCAATTAGCATATTTTCCTGATTACCAAGGAGAGAAAGTCGTTCTTGAACGTGGTTTAAAACAAACGATTGACAGCTGGGGGGAAGAATCAAAGGAAACAATTGTTCTTGCCTCCGGGGATCCGCTCTTTTTTGGGATTGGAGCATATCTAGCTAAAAAACGAAAGGATGTCAGTATTCATCCAGCATTAAGCTCCATTCAACTTGCGTTTGCAAGAATAAATGAAAGCTGGCAAGATGCAGCGTTTATTAGCGTACATGGCAGAAAGATGGACGGGCTGGCTCAAAAAGTTTCAGGAAAGAAAAAGGTATGTTTATTAACCGATGAGCACAACAATCCAGCACGTATTGCCCGATACCTGCTTTATTTTGGAATGAGTGAATACAAGATGTGCATCGGAGAACAGCTTGGTACGAAAAAAGAACATGTACAGTGGCTTTCTCTTGAAGAAGCAGCTGGTTACCAGGCTGACTCGCTGAATGTCGTTATTTTAAAAGCGGAAAAGCCACAAACAAAGCCTTCTATTGGGATACCAGATGATATGTTTATACAAAGAAAGCCTGATAAAGGGTTAATTACAAAACAAGAAGTGCGTGTGTTAAGTTTATCGGCTTTGAACGTGCAAAAAAATAGTACGGTGTGGGACATTGGAACGTGTACGGGTTCGGTTGCTATTGAAGCGGCACACCTTTGCGAACAAGGGCAAGTATATGCGATCGAAAAAAACGAACAAGATATCGCCTATGCTAAAGAAAATGCTGCCCGGCTGCGAAGTGACATCCATTTTTATCACGGCAAAGCGCCGGATTACTTGGAAGAGTGGCCGGCCCCCGATGCTGTTTTCATCGGTGGCACTGGTGGAGATATGGAGGAATTACTCCTGTTATGTGTAAAAAAATTAAACCCTGGTGGCCGCATCGTGTTAAATGCAGCTACCATAGAGACATTATCGACAGCAAAACACTTGCTGCATCAACTTGGCTGTGAAGTTGATATTACCATGACGCAGCTGGCGCGCAGTAAACCGATTTTACATATGACGCGCTTTGAAGGGTTAAATCCTGTTTATATTGTGACAGCTAGGCCAAAGGAGAGGAAGACATGACACGTTTTGGGAAAATCATTGGGACTGGTGTTGGGCCAGGAGATCCAGAATTGTTGACGATTAAAGCATACCGAGCGTTGAAAGAAGCAGATGTCGTTGCGTATCCGCGTAAGCGAAAAGGTGCCAAAAGCTATGCCTATCAAATTATAGAACCTTATGAAAATGTCATAAAAGAAAAAATCGGTCTCGTTTTTCCGATGACAAAGGACAAGGAAGTATTAGAAAAAGAGTGGAATCATATTGCTTTTACGTTGTTTGAACATGCCAAACAAGGTAAAGATATTGTCTTTGTTACCGAAGGCGATCCTATGCTTTACAGTACGTTTATCCATTTGTGGAAAACAATGAAAAAACATTATCCAGAAGTAGAAGTAGCCTCTATTCCTGGAATTTCTTCTATGACAGCAATTGCCTCAACAATGATGGTGCCGCTTGCCGATGGGGATGAGTGGACGGCGGTTGTTCCCGCAACAGATAATCGCGCCAGCATGAAACAAGCATTGCTTGATCATGACGGAGTCGTCTTTATCAAAGTGGCAAAAGTACTCCCGATGATAATTGATCTATTAGAGGAGCTGAACCTTCTTGATACCGCAGCTGTGGCGACAAAAGTAACTTCACGCGACGAGTGGATATGGAAAGATGTCGCTGAATTAAAGACGGCGGAGCTGGAATATTTAACGTTATTGATGGTGCGAAAACAGAAAGAGGGGGTGCTGCAATGAGTGTGCCAACTGTTTACATTGTTGGAGCAGGACCAGGGGATCCAGAACTTATTACAGTGAAAGGACAGCGTATTATAGAAGAAGCAGACCTCATTTTGTACACCGATTCACTCGTCAATCCTGCTCTTTTTAAACATATCAAGCAAGGGGCCGTCGTTCAAAAAAGTGCGGGAATGGCATTAGAAGAGATCGTTTCCTTCATGGTTGAAGCAGTGAAAGCGGGAAAAAATGTAGCACGAGTGCATACGGGGGACCCAACCGTTTACGGTGCTGTGTTAGAACAAATGAGAATGCTTCATGAACAGCAGATTGAAACGGAAATCATTCCCGGTGTCAGCTCCGCATTTGCCGCTGCCGCAAGTGCTGGTTTGGAACTAACCGTCCCGGAGTTAACACAAACCGTCATTTTGACCAGAGCCGAAGGCCGCACGCCAATGCCGGATAAAGAAAAATTAGTGGATCTTGCCCGACACCAATGCAGTACGGCGCTCTTTTTAAGTGCAGCACTAATAAAAAAAGTGGTTGATGCGTTTTTTACAGCAGGCTGGAGTGCAGATGATGCTTGTGTAGTTGTATACAAGGCGAGTTGGCCGGACGAAAAAATCGTACGAACAACTCTTGGAAATCTCCATGAAGACATGCGGAAAAACCGAATTACCAAACAAGCCATGGTTATTATCAGCAAAGCTGCTGACGAGCGTGTGTTACAAAGTGGCAAGTATCAATCAAAGCTGTATGATAAAACATTCACACACGGCTACCGAAAAGGGGTGCCTTCTTATGAATAAAATTGCTGTTGCTGCCATTACCAAACATGGCACACAATTAGCGCGCAGGCTTTATCATGAAGGCCTGCCGGCAGACGTGTTCTACATGCAAAAATTTGCACGTGGAGATGAAGATGAAAAGGGATTTACCTTATTTGAAGGATCTGTGAGAAAACAGCTGCCGACTTGGTTTGAACAATACGACGGCATTGTTTTAATCATTTCGTTAGGTGCTGTTGTGCGTATGATCAGTCCACTATTAAAAGATAAAAAGATAGATCCAGCAGTTGTTGTTATTGATGACAATGGGGACTTTGCCATTAGTGTTCTCTCCGGGCATTTAGGAGGTGCCAATCATTTAACACGGCAAGTGGCTTCTAAACTTGACGCAACCCCCGTCATTACAACCGCCTCAGACGTTCAAGGGACGATTCCTGTTGATATTTTTGGTCAATCCTTCGGGTGGACCATTGAAGATTTTACACATGTCACAAGAGCCAGTGCGGCAGTGGTCAACGAAGAGCCGCTGCTCATCTTGCAGGAGTCAGGGGAAAAAAGCTGGTGGCCTTCTGCTAAACCATTACCAGCGCAGATGCGCGTAGTGTCTTCGATGGAAGAAGAAGCGTTGCAAGAGGCTCACTGCGCTCTTGTAATTACACATCGAATGCTTTCGGACAGCGATCGAAATAAATTGCCGCATATCCATGTCGTATATCGTCCGAAAGTTATTCATATTGGGATTGGCTGTAATCGCGGCACAGAAGCGGGAGAAATCGAAGCTGTGATTCGGAAAACGCTGGAAAAGTGGAAGCTCAGTCCAGCTTCTATTAAAAAAATAGCCACGATTGATTTGAAAAAAGACGAGAAAGGCCTGTTGGAAGTTTGCGAGAAAAACGAGTGGCCTTTTGTTTATTACACGCCCAACGAACTCAATCGTGTGTCGATCCCGCACCCATCAGATGTGGTTTATAAGTACACTGGTGCTTATGGTGTCAGCGAGCCGGCCGCGGTTTTGTCATCAGGGAATGAAACACTCTTGATTGAAAAAGAAAAGCAAGGCAATGTAACAATTTCCATTGCCGTTGAAGAATGGGAATAGTGAGGGGGAAGTAATGTGCACCCAAGAGTAGTAATTGCAGGAACGGGAAGTGGCACAGGGAAAACGACAGTATCAATTGGTTTAATGGCAGCATTAAAGAGAAAGGGGCTGACGGTACAAGGGTTTAAGTGCGGCCCTGACTATATCGATCCAAGTTATCACACAGCAGTAACAGACCGGACATCGCGGAATTTGGACAGCTGGATGTTAGATGAACCGATGGTGCAGCGTGTGTTTCAACAAGGTGCAAATGATGCGGACATTTCTGTGATTGAAGGTGTCATGGGGATGTATGATGGAAAAAGTCCTGAATCAGACCGCGGCAGCACAGCAGAAATCAGTAAGCTGCTGCAAGCACCTGTCATACTTGTTGTAAACATTGGCGCAATGGCTCGCAGTGCTGCTGCAATAGTAAAAGGATTTCAACTGTTATCACAAGATACAACGGTGGGCGGTGTCATTGTCAATCAAGCCGGGAGTGAAGGACATGCCAAGCTATGTCAAACCGCTATTGAAAAAGAATGCGGAGTGCCTGTTGTCGGTTATTTAAAGAAAGGCGATGTAGAAGCGATTCCTGAGCGTCATCTCGGTTTAATTCCTGCTATAGAGCGCGGGGAATTGGATTCTTTTTTTGGCTCCTTGACAACCGCTGTTGAAACGCAAGTGGATATAGAAAAAATACAAGAAATCGCAAAAAGCGCACCAGAGCTGGCGATGCCATCAATCACACCAAAACGAACAGAAAAAATAGTCAATATTGCGGTTGCTTATGATGCGGCTTTTAATTTTTATTATCGAGAAAATCTCGAAATGCTAGAAGAAAACGGCGCCCGTTTATTGTATTTCAGCCCGCTTGCAGGAGACGTTCTGCCGGAAAACAGCCACGCCTTGTATATTGGCGGCGGGTTTCCAGAAGAATTTGCCGAGCAGTTAGAGCAGCAAGCAGCTGTCAAAGCTTCCATCAAACAAGCCAAAGAAGCAGGTCTTCCCATCTATGCAGAGTGCGGCGGTTATATGTATTTAATGGAGACGCTTGTTACAACGAAAAACACAAGACACGAAATGATAGGAATTATTCCAGCTGAAGCAGCGATGCAGTCATCTCTGGCGGCGTTGGGATATCGCACCATTACGGCATTAGAAGATACAACGATTTTAAAAGCTGGTGACACAGCAAAAGGCCATGAGTTTCATTATTCCATGACGAGGCCGGCATACGAATGGAAACAAGCGTACCAGGTACAAACATTGCGCAAAACCGAAAAAGAAGGATATGTCCGTCATAATGTGACGGCAGGATACAGCCATATTCACTTTGGAACAAACCCTGGCATTGCCAAACGCTTTGTCGAGCAGGCGGCGCTGTGGAAAAAAAACAGGGAGGAAAGTCTATGAAATCAGGGTATGTTTATATAACCGGAGCGGGACCGGGAGATGTAAAGCTGTTAACAGTCAAAGCGATTGAAGCACTGCAGCAATCAGACGTTGTGATTTACGATCGATTAGTAAACAACGATATATTAGAACACGTTCCTGCACAGGCAGAGTTTATTTATTGCGGAAAACTGCCAAAAAATCACCGTTTGCGCCAAGAAGAAATTAATCAATTGTTAAGTGATTATGCGAGCCAAGGAAAAACCGTTACGCGTTTAAAAGGCGGGGACCCGTTTGTGTTTGGCCGAGGCGGAGAAGAAGCTCAGCATTTAGCGGACGTGGGAATTCCTTTTGACGTTATTCCGGGAATCAGTTCTGGTTTGGCAGCGCCCGCTTATGCTGGTATTCCGGTCACTCACCGTGCATACAGCAGTTCTGTTGCGATGCTGACTGGCCACTTGCCCGATGAACAAGATGATAAAAAATGGAAGGCTTTAGCGGAAGGGATAGACACGATTATTTTTTATATGGGCATGCAGCAGATAGATATGATTGCCCGATGTCTGATTGATGCTGGTCAATCTCCTGACACTCCCGCTGCCGTTATTGAATGGGGAACGACAGACTGGCAGCAAACGGTAACCGCTTCTCTTATCACGCTTGCGGAAACTGTTCACCGAGCTGGTCTCAGCCATCCGGCCATTATTATTGTTGGTGATGTTGTGCATCTGCATGAGGCGATCGATTGGTTTAACAAAGAACAGGCGCCTGCAAGGGTAAACCATGAAACGTAAAGAACGTTCCATGCCCTTTTTATACATCGGGCTCACGGCCGCACTGTTATTCACATGTTTTATATCACTTTTTATAGGTGCTGCCTCGCTTTCACCACGCGTTGTCATCCATGTGTTTCTAAAAGTGTTTGGAAATGCCGGGGGTGAATTGACCACCTCAGAACACATTATATGGAGCCTGCGCCTGCCGCGGACAGTTCTAGCGTTAACGGTGGGAGCAGGACTTGCGGTATGCGGTGTCGCCATTCAAGCATTAATCAAAAACCCTCTTGCAGATCCTTACATATTAGGTGTGTCTTCTGGAGCATCACTTGGAGCAGTACTTGCAATTATTGTTGGTACATTTTCTTTTATTGGAAGTTTCGCCATACCAGTTTCTGCATTTGTTGGTGCATTGTCAGCTGTTGCGGTCGTGTACATGCTTGCAAAAGAGCGATTTCACCTATCCATTACCAAACTTTTATTGTCGGGTGTTGCAATTTCGATGATCTGTAGTGCGTTGACCAGCCTGGTTGTCATTTTAAATCCACGTGATGAAGGAATTCAGACAGCATTATATTGGATGTTAGGAAGTTTGGCAGGGGCGGAAATGTCTGAACTTTGGCTGCCGCTGATGGTGATTAGTTTTGGCTACATGTATCTTTTCTTGTCTTACCGTTCTTTGAATGTTCTTGTAACCGATGACCAAACAGCCCAATCAGTAGGACTTCGCATTGAAACATTTAAAATCGCTCTTATTATGTTAACCGCCCTCTTAACGAGTGTACTCGTGGCATACAGTGGTGCGATTGGCTTTGTAGGGTTGATGATACCGCATGTGGCTCGGATGATTGTCGGGGCTGACCACAGAATTCTGCTGCCGGTTAGTGCTTTCATAGGAAGCCTGTTTTTAATCTGGGCTGATATTGCAGCTAGAACCATTGCTAGTCCGGAAGAGCTTCCTATCGGTATTATAACAGCTGTCTGTGGAGGTCCTTTTTTTATTTGGCTGCTGCGAAAAAGCCACTATACAGTTTAGGAGGAGAAAACCGATATGAAGGCATTTTGGTTGTTCTTTTTTGTGATTTTGTTAACAGCCTGTCATACGCCAGAAGCAGAACAAGCACAAAGCAGTGAACGTCTGAGCGTACAGAACGGTGATGTAGAAATTAAGCTTGAACATCCCCCGGAGCGCGCCATTACACTTAACCAACATGTAACGGAAGTGATGCTTGCACTTGGACTCGAAGATAGAATGATTGGCACTGCTTATTTGGATGATAACATACACCCAGATTTGAAAGATGCTTATGAAGATATTCCTGTTCTCGCTGAGCGATACCCCTCACAAGAAACAATTTTAGAAGCTAATCCTGATTTTTTATATGCTGGCTGGGAAAGTGCTTTTCAAACTGGCGCGGCAGGGAGTCGGGATGATTTAAAAGAATACGGCATCACAACGTACTTACACGAATCTTCCCAAACAGTTCAGCCGAATATAGATGATGTCTTTCAAGATATTCGAAATATCGGAAAGGTTTTTCAAAAAGAAGAAGAAGCTGCAGCATTAATAGAGGAAATGCGTCATGACATCGAGAAGATAACAGAAGATATCCCCGTAAACCAAGACAAGAAAAAAGTGTTTGTGTATGACAGCGGGGAGGACGCACCGCTTACAGCTGGTCAAAATTTTTTAAATACATTAATTGAATTAGCAGAGGCAGAGAATATTTTTCATATGATAGAAACAGGCTGGACGACAGTGAGCTGGGAAAAAGTTGCAGAAAAAAACCCGGATGATATCATTATCATTGATTATGGTGATACCAGCGCAGAAGACAAAATACAATTTTTAGTAGACCATCCTGTGATGAAAAATCTGGATGCTGTTCAAGAAAAGAGATTTACAGTTATCCCATTATCAGCAGCTTCGGAGGGGATCCGTGCTCCCATGACATTGGATAGGTTAATAACTGGTTTGTACGAATGAACGTAGCATGTAGCTGAAATGAGGGGTGAGGCAATGAAAAATAAATGTTCAGAAGCAGAAAGACAAGCTGTTTATAAAGCAATCTTTAACCGGCGCGATGTACGAAGCTTTCGTCATGATCCTGTTTCTGAAGAGGCGGTAAAGCGTATTTTACAGGCCGCCCATCATGCTCCTTCCGTTGGTTTTATGCAGCCATGGAATTTTATTATAATCTCAGCCGAAGAGAAAAAAGAGCAGCTGGCGTGGGCTGCGGAAAAAGAACGCAAAGCGCTCGCAATACATTATGAAGGAGAAAGAGAAACACAGTTTTTACAGCTCAAAGTAGAAGGGTTGAAAGAAGCCCCTCTTACCATTTGTGTCACATGTGACCCTACCAAAGGCGGTTCACATGTATTAGGACGTAATTCGATTCCGGAAACAGATATGTTATCAACTGCTTGTGCTATACAAAATATGTGGCTTGCTGCTTACGCGGAAGGTCTTGCCATGGGGTGGGTCAGCTTCTATAAAAAGAACGATGTGCGTGATATCTTAAATATCCCCCCGCACATTGATCCTACGGCTTTGTTGTCACTGGGCTACACCGATAACTATCCAGAAAAACCGATTTTAGAAACAATGAACTGGGAACAAAGACAATCGCTGCAGCAGCGAATCTTTTTTGACGAATGGGATCAGGCGAAAAAGCCATGAGAAACTTGTTTCTCATGGCTTTTTTCTACCCTGCTCTCTTATGAAGCGGCAGAGCGTTCGCGATTGGCATGTCGAAACACATTAATCATAAATAGCAAAGCGCCAAGCACAATTAAAACGGAACCAGTAATGGTGAAAGAAACGAGGGCATAACTTTCGCTCCACAGCATAATGAAAAGTGTTCCTTGCATAAGCGGCACTCCGATATTATGAAGCCAAAAGTGAATGGTTGCTAACCGCGTTCTACTTGCAGTAGGATAAATATAGTAAATAACTCCAAACAAAGCCATGGATACCCATCCTAATAAGTGAAGGTGAGCATGTACGGTGGTGAATGTAAATTGCTGGCTGATCCCCATGTACAACCCCATGCATACTCCGATAAACAGGTATACGACAGCAATTTTCATGAAACGCGCAGTCATTGGTTATCACCTGGCTTTCTAAAGTATCATCCATTCATTTTATCGCTGTGTTTCATGAAACATGACTATATTTTTTGCAGAAAAAGGAGGATTTTTTGTGAAAGCAGTAGTACACGAAAAACAAATGGGAAAAGCGGGATTATCGCTGCGTCAAATAGAAAAGAAAGACCCGGCACAAGGTGAAGTAACAGTGAAGCTGAAATCAGCTGGCTTAAACCATCGTGATATTTTTGTGCTGGATCGGCACAAACCTGAAGATCCACCTGTCATCTTGGGTTCTGATGGAGCAGGTGTCATTGAATCAGTAGGGACAGGCGTTCAAAGGGTAAATGTTGGTGACGAAGTTGTCATTAATCCAGGACTGGGCTGGGAAATGAATAGTGATGCACCGCCGGAAGGTTTTCAAATACTAGGATTTCCTGATAATGGAACATTTGCGGAATACCTTACAGTTTCAGCAGATAGCGTAGAGAAAAAACCCGAACATTTGAATTGGGAGGAAGCAGGTGTATTTTCGTTAGCTGCCTTAACAGCTTACCGGGCATTATTTACAAGAGGAAAGATCCACTCAGATATGACAGTGCTTATTCCTGGTATCGGAAGCGGTGTGGCGACCTTTTTACTGCAGTTTGCCAAAGCAGCAGGTGCAACCGTTTACGTAACGTCCCGTTCGGAAGCCAAGCGGGAAAAAGCACTCGAGCTTGGTGCGGACCTTGCTATTGACAGCAATGATGACTGGGATAAACAATTACATGGGACACAAGCGGATCTTGTAATTGAAAGTGTTGGTGCTGCAACATTTGACCAATCGCTTCATCAGCTGCGCCGTGGAGGAACACTGGTGACATTCGGTGCTTCGGCCGGTGACACAATTCAACTTGATTTGCGTTCGTTTTTCTATGGACAATACAACCTATTGGGTTCGACAATGGGAAGTGCAGAAGAGTATAGAGACATGCTTCAATTGATCGAATCGCAGCAAATTAGGCCGGTCATGGACCGCACCTATACATTGGAACAGTTTCACAAAGGTTTTAAGAGGTTAGAAGAAGCACAGCAGTTTGGAAAAGTTGGTTTTCAGATCTCCATGTAATGTGGCTATATTCGTCGAAAAAATAATGCTGCTTACGAACAATTTTCTACAATATTTTGAGACATTTTCCTGTATGATAAGATATGTAGCAAGTAACAGCCAAGACCCTCTACATATAAATAATATAGAGATTAAAAACTAGAGGAGATGGAAACAATTTTTAGGAAAATGGTGTTGTTAAGTCAGATTACGTGGAAAAAAAGAGACATGCATAAAAAAGCAGATCTTTATGGACTCACAGATACGAGAACGGTACAATCAAGCCAGCAGCTTGATACATTGTTAAATGAGTACCAGGGTATTCACCCACGAACCAAAAAACGTTTTGCAGGTATCATTAAAGAATATTAGGCAGACATGAAAAAACACTGTTTTCTCCTCTTTAGGAGAAAACAGTGTTTTTTCTTTTTCTTCTAGAGGTAAAAGCAGCAACAATAAAAAAGCATACATATGTATACCTTTTGCAACATGAAATAAAAGGGAAGGAGGCGGTTTCATGTATCATCTGCCGGTTAATGCCAGAAACGCAACGAAACTAATGACGGTGAATGGAAAAGGAAGTGTCAATGCGCAGCCGGACACTGCTTATATGACCCTTGGTGTAAGAACAGGGGATATAAAGCTGGAAACAGCACAGGCAATCAACGCAGAAACAATGAATGAAGTCACAGCAGCGTTGCAGGAGTTAGGCGTAACCGATGAACAAATCCAAACGATAAACTATTCCATTACACCACAATATGATTATGTAGATGGACAGCAAGTGTTTCGAGAATATGAGGTGGTCCATGTCATTTCCGTCACGACCAATCAGATGGATGATATTGGAGTTATTATTGATACAGCGGTATCACATGGTGTCAATCAAGTGGCGGAAGTGTCTTTTTCTCTCGCTTCATCAAACCGCTTTTATCAAGAAGCATTACACCTCGCTGTAAGAAATGCTCGAGTGCATGCTGAGACAATAGCACGCACGCTCGAGCTGCAGCTGGCTGCTGTTCCAGTTACCATTGCCGAAAAGCCGCCGCTTTCCTCAGACCTATCCGTCTATGCTTTGCAAGCGGCTACACCAATCGCACCCGGACAACTAACAATAACAGCAGAAGTAGAAGTACAATATGCATATGCTGCACCGCATCAGCGAATATGAATAAGGGATGAGAAAAATGGTGATTATCTCAGATAGAGGTGATCACATGGCTGTTAACATTATTTTTGGTTTTTTGTTTCCGTGGCTGTTCGGCATGTTTTTTTGGAAAAAAGACAAACGGATGGTTCGAAAAGTTGTTCCATTTGTCAGTATCCTTTCGCTTATTATTAACACAACGGGCAATAAGTACTGGCTGGTTACGCCAAAGCTGAAAAAACAACAATATTTAACGACGTTTCCGCAAAACTTTGGTTATTTTCCAATGATTGGCTGTTTGTTTATTTATACATTGTATAAAAAGCAGACGCATACGTTATTTTGGACCATCGTGTTTGCTGTTGTATCCTCTGCCGTCGAATTTAGCGCGATTTTGTTTGGCAAAGTGAAATACAGAAATGGCTGGACCATCATCAGAACCTTTTTCGTTTATATGTGTTCGTTATGGCTCTTGCACTGTTATTACACGTTTTTTGCGAAAACAAAGGCATGATGGATACCTTTTCTATATGCGGGAAAAATAGTATAGGAAAGGGAGGAACATGATGCTGTTCATTTTTGAATTAATGAAATCTGTTATCAAAGCAAGAAAGCTGACAATCTTTTTTGTCGCTATTTTGTTTATTGTATGCAGTTCCGTCTTCATCACGTATATTGAACCAGATGTATTCACTTCTCCTTTTCTCGGTTTTTGGTGGGTGATGACGACTATTACAACGACCGGGTATGGAGATTTAGTGCCGGAAACAACAGCGGGACGTCTCTTCGCTATATTCTTGTATACGTTTGGTGTCGGATTAATCGGGGTCGTCATCGGTAAAATTGTTGAAGGTTTTGGGATTTACAGAAAGTTAAAGGAGGAGGGGCAATTGAGTTACAAAGGGAAAGACCATTATGTTGTGGTTGGCTGGTCCCAAAAAAGTAAAAATACGATTCAAGAATTGCAGCTGTCTAACCCCGATGTGAATGTCGTTGTCATTGATTCTACCACAAAGGCTCCTTTCACCCCGTCATCACGTTTGTTTTATATTCAAGGAGATGTGACAAACATAGACACCTATGAAAAAGCAAACTTATCTGAAGCGAAAGCGATTTTAATTTTCTCACCGGATGGGACAATGGATGATACCGCTGCAGATGGGATGACGCTGCTGGTAGCCAGTTCCATAAAAAGTTTTATGAGCCAGGAAAAAGAAAAGAATGTGTATACGCTTGTCGAGATAAAAAAAGAAAACCACATCGCTAACTTTAAACATTTAGAAGTCGATGAGTTTGTCTTAGCTGGAGAAGCGCTTTCTGATTTAATGGCACGGTCGGCGATGTTCCAAGGATCTAGCACGTTGTTTATGAAGCTGTTGAGCAGAAAATATGATGTCAGCCTGTGGAACATTCCAAAACGAGACAAGTGGGAGACATATCGCGATGCTTTTGACGATTTGAAATTCGAAGGGGCTCATTTAATTGCTGATGATGAGAACTTTAACATCATGAAAAAGTTAGATGAAAAATTGCCTGTTCATGCCAACCTCTTTATTATTTGTGAAGAAGAAGTGTATAAACATATTATGGAGCTGGTTCAAGAAAAAAGTTCTTGACTGCGCGTCAAGAACTTTTTGTGATGTTAGCACGAATG
Organism: Alteribacillus persepolensis; assembly: GCF_900099605.1. Taxonomy (GTDB): domain Bacteria; phylum Bacillota; class Bacilli; order Bacillales; family Marinococcaceae; genus Alteribacillus; species Alteribacillus persepolensis. Next base: position 394,529 of record NZ_FNDK01000001.1, on the reverse strand, counting down.
CAAAAAAAGTATAACTAACCTCCTGCACGTCTGACACATATCGTAGTGACAGGAGGTTAAATAGATGCATGCACTCGGATTATTTGCTCAAGAAATGCTGGCACTTTATGGCATGCTTATTGTTGGCTACGCGGCGCGAAAACTAGGTGTTTTAAGTTCGGCAGCTAACCAGGTGATTACTCAGCTTGTCTTATATATTACACTGCCTGCACTTATTTTGTTTGCCATGGACACAGCGTTTTCTGTGGACCTTGTCGTTGATATGGTGATTTTAATCGTCTTGTCTGTATATATTTTACTGTTAGCATGTGTGATAGCACGGTGGGTGAGGAAACGCTTCTATATCCCAAAACAGCAGGAAAACGTTGTCGAAGGTTTGATTATTTTTGGCAATCAAGGTTTTCTCGGGTATGCGGTAGCATTTATTTTGTTTGCAGATACAGGCATTATGTACGCTACCATGTTTAATATTGTGTACTTAATATTAATATGGACATATGGAGTGTATCTTTTTGTGCGTTCTGCGGAGCGGATTGCATGGAGACAGGTATTTGTTAATCCCGGCATTGCTGCCGTCATTATCGGGCTGATCATTTTTTTCGCGCCATTTCACTGGCCGCTGGCTGCGTCACGATTATTAGAAGATGTCGGTAAAATGACGATTCCGCTCTCGATGATTCTGCTTGGCAGCTTACTTGTTTCTGTGCGATATGATAAAGTAATAACACTTTTAAAAACGAAAATGGTCTGGAAAATTACGTTTTTAAAATTAATTTTACTGCCGCTTTTAGTTATTCCTGTTTTTTTCCTGCCGGTATCTTTTTCATTTCCGCTTATATGTGTGGCTGTATTAACAACAGGAATGCCTTCTGCTTCTACGATTTCTCTGTATGCGAAAAAATATGGAGGCGATGAAGAATTTTCTTCTTTTGTTGTATGCATCACGACACTGGCGGCTTTTGTAACGATACCGCTTCTCTACACCGTTCTTCAATGGATCTATTTGTAACAGAAATAGTCATGATGAGAAAGGGCATATTGCTGTTTAGGCCCATACGTTTAAATGACAGGAAAAAGAAAGCAGGCATTTGATTAATGGATCCAGAATGGTGTATGAGAAAACACATCATCTCCTCCCGGCTAACCGTGTTTCGGAAGGAAATGATGTTATGCGTAGCAATTTACAGGAAAATAAGAGGAAAAGGAGGACGACATGGCATATTTACAAGAGATAACAACATCTGAAGAATGGAAAGAAACGCTTAAGGTGTCTCAAGAGAAGGAGGTGCTTCTTGTCAAACATAGTACAACGTGCCCCATCAGTGCTGCTGCTTGGGATGAAGTACAAAAAGTCATAGAAAAAAATACAGGAGAAAACACAGTGTTTGCCTACGTGAAAGTGATTGAATCCAGGCCTGTTTCACAACAAATAGCAAAAGATACAGGGGTCAAGCATGAATCACCCCAGGCTTTGCTTATGAAGGACAGACGTGTCACATGGGATGCTTCCCACGGTGATGTAACAGAGGAAGCGCTTGATGCAGTGCTGCATCACTAATATCCAGAGTTTTCATCTGTCGCATTATCGAGCATTGTAAAATCCTCTTTTTGGAGCGGTTTTTCAGCCGGTCCTTCAATGACTTCACCTGTATAGGAAAATCTTGAACCATGGCACGGACAGTCCCACGTTCGATCGCCATGGTTCCATTCTACTTCACAGCCGACATGCGTACACGTAGTATCGACAATATGCATCTGCCCATCTTGATCTTTGTACGCCCCTTTTCGTTTACCATCTATTAAGACGACAGCTCCTTGGTCTCGTTTTAAATCTTCATACGATGTGTTTGGAAGCTGTACTTTGCCTTTGATTAAATGCTTTGCGACATCCGCGTTTTCGATAAAAAACTTTTTTAAACTTGGATCCGCATAAAACCGAGCAGGGGAGAATAATTCTTGATAAGGATTTTCCTTGTGCAAGACGATGTCTGTTAACAGCTGGGCTGCTGCCGTTCCGTTTGTCATGCCCCACTTGCGGTATCCAGTAGCAATCAATACTCTCGGGTTTTTCGTTGAAACAGGACCGACATACGGCAGTTTATCGAGTGTAATTAAGTCCTGAGCAGACCAGCGGTACACAATATCTTCCACTTGGAACAGCTTGTTTGCAAAAGTATGCAGAGCCTCATAATGCGTCTGTGTATCTTTTCCTTGTCCTGTTTTATGACTCTCTCCGCCAATAAGAACAATATTTTCATTTGGCAGCGACAGGGAACGAAGCGAACGAGCCGGTTCATCTACGCTGAGATACATGCCTCCTGGATAGGCTTCTTTTGTTTTTACAGCTAAAATATAGGAACGGTCTGCATACATTTTCGCCGAATACAGGCCGCGGCCTTCATAAAAAGGAAAATGGGTGCAGGCCAGAACATACTTGCCTGTAACGCGTCGGCCATTTTTGGTCAAAACCGCAGCTTGCTGGCCGCTGCTTTCCACATTTACGGCAACGGTATGTTCAAAAATCTTTCCGCCTTTTTCCTGAAATGCCTGAACGATATCAGCTAAATATTGCAGCGGGTGAAATTGCGCTTGATTCGGCATGGACAATACTTTGTGCGTACTGACGGAAAAAGGAATTGTATCGTCTAATTGGCCATCAATGGAGAGTGTTTGATATGCTTCCCATTCTTTTTCCAGTTTTTTTGCATAATCTTCAGTAGTGGCATACAAATACGCATCTTGTTTCATAAAACCACAAGAAATATTTAAATCGCGTACCGTTTGTTCGATAAACTGCATGGCATGGCTGTTTGCTTCATAGTATAACCTTGCTTTACTTTTCCCCATATGCTGGATGATTTCATCATAAATCAATCCGTGTTGAGCAGTTATTTTGGCGGTTGTGTGACCAGTGGTACCATTTAACAGGCGGCCGGCATCCAGCAGTACAACATTCATACCTTGCTGCTGCAAAAGATAAGCTGCTGTAATACCTGTTATTCCACCACCGACAATGACTGCATCTGTTTGAATATTTTCGTGCAGCGTGTCAAATTCCGGAAGGTCCGTTGTCTGCCGCCAGTAGGATTGAGGGGTTTGAGGTAATTTGTCTGTCATGTTTATCACTCCAATAGGAAAAACATCAATACTAGTAAGAAGTGTTTGCAAGGATCTTTCATACTATGCCTTTATATGAAAAGAAGGGATGATAAAAAGAATGGCCAGCAAAACAACGGTTGCTGCTCAAATAGTGGATATCTGTTATCAAGAGGGGGCAGACCGGGTTTTTTCGGTGCCCGGAGAAAGCTTTTTAGATATCATCAATGAAATATACCTTCATGAAAGCATGAGATTTATTTCGTGTCGCCATGAAAGCGGGGCAGCGTTTATGGCTGAAGCATATGGGAAAGTAACGAATAAACCTGGTGTTGTCATGGCCACACGGGGCGTAGGGGCATCTAATGCAGCGATTGGTATTCATACCGCTTATCAAGATTCCACCCCCCTTGTCGTTTTTTTAGGACAAGTCGAGCGGTCATGCCGAGGCAGGGAAGGATTCCAAGAAATCGATCTTGATCGTATGTTTTCACCTGTGGCAAAGTGGACATATGAGTTACAGGATGCCAATCGAACGAGTGAAATGGTTCACCGGGCTTTTCACCTCGCACAATCAGGGCGCCCTGGTCCGGTTGTCATATCCGTGCCGCAGGATGTATTAAAAGAAGAAATCGATGAAACGCCGTATCGAACATTCCAGCGTTTACGTCCCTGTCCGAATGCTGATGATTTGAAGAAAGCTGCGGCATGCCTGCGTGATGCAAAGCGGCCTCTTATTATAGCAGGGGGTGGAATTTGCCGCTCGCAAGCAGAAAAGGATCTGCTTACATTTGCACAGCGTGCGCACATTCCCGTTATAGCTTCATTCAGACGTCACGATGTGATGCCCAATCATCACCCGTTATATGTCGGCCACTCTGGTCTTGGTACATTTCCAAATATTTTAGACACCATCAAACAAGCAGACACAATTCTTGCGGTGGGAACGCGTTTATCTGACATTACCACACAACATTACTCGGTCATATCGGAGAGGACAGCACTTATTCACATTGATATCGAAGCGAATGTATTCGCAAGAGGGTACGTGCCTGAACTCGCTATTGTTGCAGATGCATCAGAAGCGTTAAAAGCACTCTCGGCTTGTCCGTGGGAAAAAAATCATGCATGGATAGAGTGGGCAAAACAGCGCCGACGAGTGTTTGAACATGCGGCGGCCATTGTGAAAAATCCAAGTAAACACGCGGTGCACATGCCCCAAATTATACAAGGAATGCAACAAGTACTGCCAGAGGATACGGTCGTTACTAACGATGCTGGCAACTTTGCGGGATGGCTGCATCATTTCTATCAGTTCCAGAAGCCGAAAACCTATATTGGGCCGACATCAGGAGCGATGGGGTACGGTTTTCCCGCAGCGGTTGCAGCAAAAATGATTTATCCCGATCGAACGGTTATTTCCTTATCTGGTGACGGCGGCTTTATGATGACGATGCAAGAGTTAGAAACCGCTGTCCGGTATAACACAGCAGTGATTGCGATTGTGTTTAATAACTGCATGTACGGCACGATTCGCATGCACCAAGAAAAAGTATTTCCTCACCATGTGCTTGGCACGACGTTAACCGATACGCACTATCATACCATCGCAAACGCGGTTGGAGCCGTTGGCTGGCGCGTGGATAATGATCAAGCATTTGCACAAAGGTTAGAAGAAGCATTGCAGTATACAAAACAACACCGGGTTCCCGTTGTGTTGGAAGTGATGTGTGAGCCAGAACAGATTTCTGTATCATCGACGATCGCACGGATTAGAGAAGCTAAAAAAGATCAGTCCTCTTCATCATAAGCACTGTTCTCATAAGAGAATAGAAAGACATAAAAGGGGTAAGAGTATGTATATTCGTACGCTCGCTTTTCACGACCAAAAAGCGGTGGAAAAGATGGATACGGGAATTCCTCACGATTATGTAAAAGAAAAGTTTTTGTACCTTCTTTGTCACGATCACTTATTCGGTGCATTTAGCGGAGATGAATTAATCAGCATAGCGGGATATACAGTATTTGCAGAACAATATGCCATGTTAGGCCGGCTGCGGACAGCGGCGGCGTATCGCGGACGTGGAATTGGCACAATCATGATGGAATATGTACAGACGAAAGCATTGGAACAGCCAGCTGTCCAATGGACAGGGTTTATCACCCAAGTGACGAACAAGCAAACCATAAAAATCGCCCAAACGTTAATGTTAGAACCAGTTCAAACACAGTATTACGGTTATTTGACAGCAGCTGGAGAAAAAGCACTGTCGCAAAGAACAAGCTCCCGCCATGAGTGGGAAAAAGTAATGGACAACAATAAGAAAAGGCAGCTGCTGCAGCGTACAGCAAACGATTATGACCGCACTCGAGTCTTTCCATACAATATTTATTGTCCGCTGCCCTTTGAGGAGTCGTTATGGAGTGACAGGTATTTAGATCAATGCCAATGTTATCAATCAGGATCCCGTTTGTTTCTCTTAATGAAAGACGATAGAATCGGCAGCTACTATCACGTGAAATACTTTTGGAACGATGTATTTGAACAGCACGGCTTATGGAGTATTGTAACAAATCAAGCGGCATTATCGCACCGACGCATTTGGCTTGATTTGACGCCAAGCAGCGCCCGGAGCCTCCCTGATGTCTCATATGTAAAAGTGGACACTCCTTGGACGCTGTTTGGCAGACATTTTTCGTAAGCACTTAGTGTACAAGAGGGGGGACGGGAGTGGTGGAGTTATTTTTTAAGGAAATGTGCAGTTTTAGTGACGGATTGATGGATGCAAAAAACACTTGAGATACATCCTCAATGCCGTGTTGTATAAGCTGCTGCCGGAGCCAAAGGTAATCGACATGAAGGTGTTTTAAGACAGGTTCGTGTACCTCTCCATCTATAATAACAGGATATGCGACAGCACTTTGTTTTTGTATTCCCATATCACCAGTCGTAACAGGATTTTTTTCTGTTTTTTTTAAAACGCTTAATGCTCCATTGGCTTCAACAATGGCCAGGCGAACATCGCGAATGTCAAATACATCTTTTTCACGGAGCATTTGTAAAATGTTATCAATGGAATAATCAATGTGTTGGAGATTGTGTTTTAACAGTACACCGTCATATACGACGATAGTTGGTTCAAATGTAATCAAGCGTTCTACCGTGCGGCTGGTTATTTTCCAGTGAGCGACGAGACGCTGCAATACGCCGATGGCGACAACAGCTGCTGCAGTGGGGATATGATGGATACTAGGGTCAGCAATATCGGCTCCAACCACCGCTCCTAGTGTGATAATAATAAGGAAGTCAAAAATAGGAAGTTCTCCAATCGCGCGCCTTCCCATAAAAATCGCCACCGCTAATACGACAGGCAGTATGGTCAGTATCCGTCCGTACACAAGTACGATATCCTTTAGTGTATCGAATATCATAACCACCTTCTTTGCTTTATTTTTGTTTTAGCTTTGCCGAAATAAGACACGACATGTACGTAAAAAAGAAACAAGTAACTCTTTGTGCATTGCAGTAATGGATATATATGAAAATAATAGGAGATAACAACATAATAAGAAGTGATAAAAATGATGGAATTGCAAGAAAAAGATTTTAAACATGTCCTGCCATTATTAAATAATCGAGATGTGGAAGCAACAGCGGTCTGTAAACGGATGAATGCCGGCCGTGTTTTTGCAGATAGTGTAATGTTTCCAACAGTGGCAATGGTTTGGCTTGGCAATAATGATGGACTGCATGTTGCGGGCAAAGCGGATGATGAGGCATTCTGTATGTCATTGTTATCGTTTGTCGAACAATCATTAGAGCCTCAGCTGGTGGAGAGAGGATTGAAAGAGATAAATCTCGTCGCTCGTCATCCAGCATGGTATCCGCTGTTAGAAAAGGGGTTTCATCATCGCACGTTTTATCGGCAAGAGCAGATCATGTATCTGCTCCATAAAGGAAAGGCAGCTGTATCCCTGCCGTTATCGTCGGGATATCGCATAGAGAAAATCACCCATGATTTTTATGAAAACAGCACGTGTATTAATCTTTCCTACCTTCACAGAAAACTGGATGAATCATGGATGACAGCAGAGGAGTTTTTTACTGGCGGGCGTGGGTACTGTGTGACGTTTGCCAATGAAATTGTAGGACTTTGCCATACAGCATTTGCAGCAGAAAATAAGGAAATGGTGGCTATTGAAACATCCGAAGCCCATCAAAACCAAGGAATTGCGAAAGTCCTTGCACAAGCTTTCATTGATGATTGTCTGCGGCATCATAAAATGCCATGTTGGGATGCAGCAAAAGAGAATAAAGCATCGCAAAAAGTGGCAGAGCAGTTAGGATTTTCTCCAGCATTTTCTTATCAGGAATATGTGATGCCGATTGGAACATGACTGTATACAAGAACGTGCGCTTTTGATGAAAACGTTGGTATGAAAACAGTGAACGGATACATGCTATAAGTGAGGTCATGGATAAAGGAGTGGATGACAATGGCCAAACAAAATCCAAAAGGGCCAAAGCAGCAAGAGAAAGTGCAGCTTCCACAAAGTCCAAAGCAACCTTATGGTGAGCCGCTGTCTGGTTCACATAAAGTAAAAAACAGAAATCACACAAGACAGAAGAAACACGCTTCTCATGATATGTAAACCGAAAAAGAGCGGGTCTGGATGGCTCCGCTCTTTTTCGGTTACTATAAACGGTTACATAGGATCTCTCCAACGGTGGTACTCGTTGTGTAAATAGTAAATATATTGTTCTAAAGAAATAGAACTTTCATTGTGGGTAATAATGATGTAAATAAGCTTGGTCCGGTTGTGCTGTTGTCGTTGTCCTGAAAGAAGGGCAAGCTGTACAAAGTTCGGCCTTGCCACAATATCGGATAGATAGGCAGAATGCGTCGCATTAGGCTTTCTCAATTCGTTTAATGTTGCAATCATGTTTTGTGCAGACTGCATGCCCACACCATGGCCAAAGTACTTGTCATTCTCTAATACAACAGCGTTTTCACCACGCCATTGAGACATTTGTGGGTGAAAGTCCGGGTTTTCAAAGTAAACAACGTCACCTGGAATAAAATAGTTCGTGTAGGCAGTGGTTAACCCTAAGTCAGGATCAAAGTTCCAGCTGTATAACACGAGGTGCTGAAAATGCGTATTAAACAGGTTGTCTCCAATCGTTCGTAACACGCCGTCATAAAAAATAATAATCATGGCCGTTGCACACTCAAATCCATATTGCGAACCGTTTAAAAAGATATCACGTATAGCAGACGATGGATGGACTCCTTCCTTCAATTGAATCGCTCCGGTCGAGGTGACAAACCAATACATCGGATTTGCCCTTGTAGAAGCAAACACTTCAAACGCGGCATCACTTTCGTAGAGAGCTTTTGCACTGGCAATAATATTTGTCCGCAAACGAATTTCAAAGGTCAATGCTCCTATAGACGGATACGTATGCCATGAACGATCAGCTTGCAGCCGCTCGAGGATGATTTGTTCTGTAGGATTAGTTGGGCTGTACTGGGATGGCTGAAAAACCATGCCGGCTATCTGAATCATAGGTTACCCCTTTTCGCTTCTATCGTATCGTTACCAGTATATTGAAGAAGAGTTGTCATTATGTATAATAAAAGATGCGTCCGCTAATTGATAGCAGATGCTATCAATTAGCGGACGAAGCAATAAAATGGGTATTTACACATTTTTCGCGAGCATGATTCAGGTTTGTAAACACTTTTACAAATATTGACATAGACGGAGAATGAGGTATAAGATAGTAGTTGATATAAAGATGATAGCAAGCGCTATCTCATGTATATCAACTGATAGGGCAGGGAGGGAAATGTGATGGCATCGGAAAAAGTGCAGCTCAACGTACGCATACATAGAGACACAGCAAAATTACTCGATGAAGTGGTCGATTATTATCAAGAGCACACGAAATATGGAAAAGTGTATAAAGGTGAAGTGTTAACCGATATTATCGAAAAGTCACATGAGATTATGCAGAAACAAAAACAACGGAAAAAACAGCCATATTAATACGGAATGATCTAGTAGTATGCGCTTCTATTTAGTTTTCGCTGCTCAGTAACCGCTCGTTTGGAACATACAAAAATGAACCGACAGACAAACTGCAAAAAAGAGCTGTCTTAAGGGAGAACCCCGTAAAGGACAGCTTCTTTGTTTCTAGTGCAAGCAAGTGCACGTTAATAGCGCCGTCATAACTATACAGCATCATTTTTGCACTAAGGAATCACCAACTGCATTCCGCCAACTAAAGATAACAGTAACACCACGATATTAAATATTTTTTGCGGAATGAACGGAAGGACTTTGATTCCTAAGGCAGTTCCTCCTAATATAGCAGGAATGAGCCATGCATTAAACGAGAGAGTCTCCCATGTAATTAAACCTAAACCAGCATACATAGGTACTTTGATGAGATTTACAGCTAAATAAAACCATGCTCCGGTTCCAATAAACTCTTTTTTCGACAGAGAAATAGCTAATAAAAACAGAGCCATAATCGGGCCGGCTGCATTTCCAATCATTGTTGTAAAACCTGCCAGTGTTCCCATCAATGCGACAAACCAACGTGTCTTTGGCACAGCTTGCAATTTATTTATCCCCCACCGCTCACGTGAGATTTGAATACTAACCATAAATAAAATAATGACTCCAAGCAGAATTTCAATAGGCCTGCTCGTTACAATGAAATAAAGCAGCACAAAACCTGCCAATAAGCCGCCAAGCACCCATGGAAGCAAAGACAAAAGCGTTTTCCAGTCGACACTGCGCCTGTAATATGTAACAGCAACGATGTCACCAATAATCAGCATGGGCAAAACGATGCCAATGGACTCCCGGGCCGGAAAAATAGAAGCCATAACGGCAACAACCAATATGTTCAGCGTAGGGATTCCTGTCTTAGAAACGCCGATAAAGACAGCACATAACACGACAAGCACGATGTGAGCGATACTCAAGTCGAACAAGCGAAAAACACCTCCTTTTCTTTTTATTGTAGAAGAGTCGCAGGAAAATTTCGACAGTTATTTTTATATGAATGGTTGTCAGCTTATAAAAACGCTTTTTCCTGTATAAGAACGTGATATACTGTGTGAGTAATGAAACATCATTCATAATCTTATATGTATAAAGGAATGGGTATGATGACATGGGATTTATTCAACATTATCGGGACGATTGCGTTTGCGCTAAGTGGTGTCGTTGTAGCCATGGAAGAAGAATATGATTTAATGGGTGTGTATATATTGGGGTTTGTCACCGCTTTTGGCGGTGGTGCCATTCGTAACTTGCTGATTGGTGTTCCTGTATCGGCGCTTTGGGATCAAGGAAATTTGTTTGTGATTGCATTTATTGTGATGACGGTTGCATTTTTGCTGCCGTCTTTGTGGCTTGATCGTTGGAAACGATGGGGCGTTTTATTTGACGCTATTGGATTGGCTTCCTTTGCCATTCAAGGTGCGATTTATGCCACGGAAATGGGGCATCCGTTGAGCGCAGCTATTGCAGCTGCTGCATTAACCGGAACGGGCGGCGGAATGGTACGTGATATATTGGCAGATCGAAAGCCCATGTTTTTGCGCAAAGACATCTATATCGCTTGGGCGATGCTTGCTGGTCTTGTTATTGGTTTGGGCTGGATACAAACCATGCCAGGCTATATTCTGCTGCTTGTAGCGATTGTTACGTTGCGGATGCTTTCAGTGACTTTTCAATGGCAGCTTCCATATCGTAAATTACAACATTAAGATTATGTTCAACGTTTATAGGGGAAGCATATAAACAATGCTGCATAAGGAGGGAAAGCTAAGATGAAAGCAATTGTGATCGAAGAATATGGAGATAAGGATGTGCTGCAAGAACGGGATGTGCCTATGCCTGGATTAAAAGATAATCAAGTGTTGCTTGAAATATACGCGACATCGATTAATCCAATTGACTGGAAGGTACGTGAAGGATATTTAACAGATATGCTGCCATTTTCGTTTCCCATTATCTTAGGATGGGATGCTAGCGGCGTGATAAAAGAAAAAGGGAAAGACGTGAAAAATTTTCATGTTGGAGACCGCGTGTTTACTCGACCGGCAACGACCAATAAAGGCACATATGCAGAATATACAGCTGTTGATGAAGAATTGCTTGCTCCTATGCCGGAGAGCATGACGTTTTCAGAGGCAGCAGCGATTCCGCTCGCCGGGATGACGGCATGGCAGTGTTTAGTTGATTTTGCCAACATACAATCAGGTGACAATGTGCTCATCCATGCAGGATCTGGGGGAGTGGGTACATTTGCAATTCAAATAGCAAAACATTTTGGAGCCTATGTTGCAACAACCGCGAGTCAAAATCACGCATTGCTGAAATCACTCGGAGCGGACGAAGTTATTAATTATAAAGAAGAAGATTTCAGCCAAATATTGCATGATTACGACATTGTGCTTGATTCCATTGGCGGGGGAGTGCAATCCAAGAGTTATCATGTGTTAAAAAAACAAGGCAAGCTTGTTTCGATTGCCAAGCCGCCAGAAAAAGAAGAGGCAGATGAGCATGGTGTCGACAGTGGCTTTGTTTGGCTTCAGCCAAAAGGAGAACAACTGCAGCGTCTGGCAGATATGTATGAAAAAGGCGAGCTGACACCTATTATTTACGAAGAGTTCGCATTTGATGAAGCGTCGCTCAAAGAAGCACACGCTTTAAGCGAAACGAACCACGCCAATGGAAAAATCATTGTGAAAGTAAAAGAATAAGTGCACAAACAAAAATTGCTGCGCTGCTCATTTATCATGTGCGCATCCTGATTATCCTAAAGATTCCCAGACGTCGTACAAATAGTACAGTTCAGAGGAAACGGCTTGGGAGTCTTTCGTTTTGATGCTGCCATGAATTTTAGCTAAAGCGTGATGCATGGAGATTAAATCATCGCGTTCCACGCTGAACTGGATCCGCTTGGTGACTGTATCCAATGCACGATTTGCTTGGTCTAACGATTTTGACGCTTGCTGCCAGTCTTCTTTTTGAATCGCATATTCAATCGTTTGAAGGTGTTTCATCACGTCGTCTTGATTACCATGCAGGGGCTCTTTTAACCAGCTGCCTCCAGTCATGACGAGGCAAGAGACAGCTATAAACAGCGTTGGAATAGCATAAAGTAAAAATTTTTTCATTATCCGTTACTCTCCTTTCACGCTTAATAAGGGCCTGGATAGTCACTGACGTTCATTTTATCGGAGATACGGTCTTCGAATGTGTCTAAATAAAAAACGTCGTTCGGTAAAATCGCTGCAAACGACACATCTTTTAACGATGTCACGCCCCGCTTTTCCAGCTGCGTCATCAGCCATGATTCATTCACGTTTCGTTGAGCGAGATTTTGATGAATAATAGTGCCGTCGATAATCAACTCCGTTGTTAAAAAGTTTTTTTGTTCCGGAAGATGAAGGTCTCGTTTTTGAACAGGCTGATACCCAGAAAATGAGCGCACTGATACAGACCCATCTGGTTCTAATAAAGCAACTTCCACTTCCACTGGGGAAAACACATTTTTAACACGCAATTGTGCCATCAACTCATCTTTTGTGATCCTGGCGGCAGCTAAATTTTTTTCCAAAATTTTGCCGTCTTGCATTAATACCACTGGTTCAGAGTCTTGGACTTTAGACAGAAAACGGTTTTTTACCCCAATATATTGAAGAAAGATGGTTAATACAATGAAGACAGTGAGTGCCATCCAATGGACGAATGCTTTGGAGGAAAGATCTGTGGCTAAAGTAGCGGCAATGGAACCAATCGTAATGCCGTTGATGTAGTCAAACATTGTGAAGTTGCCGATTTGTTGTTTTCCAATCATTCGGGCATAGATTAATATCGTAAAAAATGTAATGAAAGCACGTACGACAACGACAAGAGATTCTTGCATGTCCATCTTCCTTTGTCCGCAGTTTTGTACCAATAAAAGGGCGATTTTTCTAAAAAATCCCTGTGATATCGCGGTATAGATATTATCGCAGGATGCTTCTCTTTTTATACAAGTGGATATTTTTCTTTTTTAGTATCAAAAACCAACTTGACACATAGGAATAATAAAGATACGATAAAACATAATCATTGTTCAAGCTAGATGCCACAATAAGAAAAGAAAGAATAATGCCTGTTTTGAGGGATGGATCGGCATTTTTCGTATACATAATGATGGTGTTTTATCTAGCATTATGACCATCTTTTTTAGAAAGGTGGGAATATTCGTTTTGTGAGGTGAATTTTGTTGCAGCTTTTGATTAACAACAGTCCTTTTAGTCAAGAACAAACGGAACTTTTAAATCGTTTACTGCCAACTTTATCAGAGGAACAAAAAATTTGGTTAAGCGGTTATTTAGCTGCGAATCAAGCAGCAAGTGCCGCTGTACCAGCACAAGCTCCATTAAGCACAGAAGCACAGACGTTTCAGCAGCCAGAAAGTGCTGTGCAGCCTGCAGCACCTGCATCGAAGGAAATTACGATTCTTTATGGTTCTCAAACAGGCAACAGCCAGTCGATAGCAGAAGAAGCAGGAGAGAAGTTAAAAGGGCAAGGTTATGATATAACGTTGTCTTCTATGGATGAGTTTAAGCCGAAAGCGTTGAAAAAAGTAGATCAATTGCTTGTGATTGTCAGTACACATGGAGAAGGCGACCCTCCAGACAATGCTTTGTCTTTTTATGAATTTTTACAAGGCAGGCGCGCTCCAAAATTGGAAAACCTTCGTTATTCCGTCTTAGCTTTAGGTGATACATCGTACGAATTTTTCTGTCAAACAGGCAAAGACTTTGACAAGCGCCTCGAAGAATTAGGGGCAGTGAGGGTACATGACCGGGTTGACTGCGATGTAGACTTTGAAGAGTCAGCGCAAGAGTGGATCGAAGGCGTTATTGCTGCATTAAATGAAACACAAGACGCCAGTGCAGCTGCGGCAGCAACCGCTCCGATGGGTGCGGCGGCGCCAGAGGCTGCGGCTAAGCCATCATATTCACGAAGTAATCCATTTCGAGCCGAAGTATTAGAAAATATGAATCTCAATGGACGCGGGTCCAATAAAGAAACACGCCATCTTGAATTATCTCTTGAGGGATCAGGCTTGGAATATGAGCCGGGTGACAGTTTAGGTATTTATCCGGAAAATGATCCGCAGCTGGTAGATAAGCTGTTAGATGAGATGAGCTGGGACCCGGACGAGAAGATAACGGTTAATAAAAAAGGGGAGCAGAAAACGCTGCGGGAAGCTCTTCTTTCCACTTATGAAATTACGGTATTAACCAAACCGCTCTTGGCAAAAGCTGCTCCACTTTCAGAAAATAAAGCGCTGCATGAATTAACGAAAGAAGGAAATGAAAAGAAGTTACGAGAGTATATAGACGGAAGAGACTTGCTCGATTTAGGCCGGGATTTTGCTCCTTGGAATGTACCGGCAAGTGAATTTGTAAATATCTTGCGGAAAATTCCGCCACGTTTATATTCGATTGCAAGCAGTCCCAGTGCTAATCCTGATGAAGTACACTTAACAATTGGAACGGTCAGGTATGAGTCGCATGGCCGTAAGCGCACAGGGGTATGCTCCGGGCAATGTGCAGAGCGGACAGAATCAGGTGATACACTGCCGGTATATATTCAGCGCAATCCAAACTTTAAGCTGCCTGAAGATCCGGACACACCAATCATTATGATTGGTCCGGGAACCGGTGCAGCACCGTTTCGAGCGTTTCTTGAAGAAAGAGAAGAAATCGAAGCAGCAGGCAAAACGTGGATGTTTTTTGGAGATCAGCATTTCCAGACCGACTTCATTTATCAAACAGAGTGGCAGCGGTGGCTCAAAGAAGGTACCTTAACGAACATGGATGTCGCTTTCTCCCGAGATGGGAAAGAGAAAGTCTATGTCCAGCACCGTATGCTTGAAAAAAGCAAAGAATTCTATAACTGGCTGCTAGAAGGGGCCGTTGTCTATGTCTGCGGAGATGAGCAGTACATGGCGAGTGACGTGCACGACGCGATTTTAACGATTTTACAAAATGAAGGCGGTATGAGTGAACAAGACGCCATTGCCTATGTGGAAGATATGCAGCAACAAAAACGTTATCAGCGTGACGTGTATTAATAGAACGGGGAAAGGAGATTCATGATGGCACAAAATAAAGTTGTACCAACTCAAGATGGACCGCCAAGTGATAACGAACGCATCAAACGAGAAAGCAACTTTTTAAGAGGGACATTGGAAGAATCGCTGCAAGATTCGATCACTGCAGCGGTGTCAAGTGATGATGCGCAGCTGACAAAGTTTCATGGCAGTTATCTGCAAGATGATCGTGATATTCGGAATGAGAGAAGACAGCAAAAACTTGAACCGGCTTATTCATTTATGGTCCGCGTCCGTCTTCCGGGCGGGGTCGCTACGCCGCAACAGTGGCTGAAAATGGATGAAGTTGCTCAAACATACGGTAATGATTCGCTGCGTCTAACGACCAGACAAACCTTTCAATTGCACGGCATTCTCAAATGGAACATGAAAAAGAACATGCAGGCTCTGGATGAAGTAATGCTGGATACCATTGCTGCTTGCGGCGATGTAAACCGCAACGTGATGTGCAATGCCAACCCGCATCAATCCGAGGTTCATCAAGATGTGTATAATTTGGCAGGGCAAATTAGTGAGCACTTGCTGCCGAAAACGAAAGCCTATCATGAAATTTGGCTGAACGAAGAAAAAGTCATCGATAGTTCGACAGAAGAAGAGCCGATATATGGAGATGTGTATTTGCCGCGGAAGTTTAAAATCGGTCTTGCTGTTCCGCCGTCGAATGACATTGACGTCTTTTCTCAAGATATTGGATTTATTGCAATTGTCGAAAGCGGAGAATTACAAGGATTTAATGTGAGTGTCGGCGGCGGTTTAGGCATGACGCACGGTGAAGAAGACACATACCCACAGGTAGGACGCGTGATAGGCTTTTGCAAACCGGCACAAGTGATTGATGTCGCCGAAAAATTATTAACAATCCAACGTGATTACGGCAACCGCTCCAATCGAAAAAATGCACGTTTTAAATACACCATTGATCGTTACGGGTTGGAGTGGTTAAAAGAAGAATTGGATGCGCGGCTTGATTTTTCATTAGAAGAAGCGCGTCCGTACCACTTTGAAAGTAATACAGACAGCTATGGTTGGGTAAAGGGAATCAACAATCGCTGGCACGTAACGTTGTTTATTGAAAATGGCCGTGTAAAAGATACGGAAGATTATAAGCTGATGACTGGTTTGCGGGAAATTGCTCGTGTTCATACAGGAGATTTTCGTATTACGCCAAACCAGAACGTTATGATTAGTAACGTAACACCGCAAAAGAAGCGCCAAATTAATGAATTGATTGAGAAATATGGGTTATCTGACGGAAAGCGGGATTCAGCGCTTCGGCGCAATGCTATGGCTTGTGTCGCTTTTCCAACGTGCGGGTTAGCAATGGCTGAGTCTGAGCGTTATTTGCCATCATTAATTGATAAGCTCGAAGATATTGTAGAAGAAGCAGGTTTGAAAGAAGAGGAAATCACCATCCGTATGACCGGCTGCCCGAACGGCTGTGCAAGATCAACACTTGCTGAAATTGGGTTTATTGGAAAAGCGCCAGGTAAATATAACTTATACTTAGGGGGAAGCTTTACGGGGAAGCGTTTAAATAAGCTGTATAAAGAAAACATTGGAGAAAAGGAAATTTTAGAAACACTGCGCTCTCTTTTATTTGATTATGCGAAAGGACGCAATGACGGCGAGCGTTTCGGGGATTATGTCATTCGGGCAGGATACGTCCAAGAAGTGACATCTGGATTGAATTTTCATGATTAAAAGCAGCTGCATCTACTCATAACAAGGGGAGTAAAACAGGGTTCCATTGCGCAATGGGGCCCTGTTTTTTTGTTGACTCTGATTCATTGGTCAACATGTATCAACCCCTTTGCAATCTATCATACTAAGCAGAAGAGGTGATAAAAAATGACAATGGTTCGACTTGGTTATGTAGCCATGAGCACAGAACTTGAGAATGCTTCGCCGTCCCAGACGATGACATTTGCACAGTTTCAAAAAATTGATAACAGAGAAGCGGCCATTCGAAAACTGGAAAAAATCGCGCGGTCAAATCTAGAAAATACCTTGCGCCATTTAAAACATAATGCTGCTTCGGCTATCCATTTTTACCGGCTGACTTCCCGCTTGATTCCGCTTGCCAACCATGAAGAACTTCACGATTGGGACTATCTGACTCCCATTGCTGATGTATTAAGTGAAGTGGGGGAATTTGCTAATAAGCATAACATGCGGATTGATTTTCATCCTGATCATTTTGTGCTGATTAACGCTAAAGACAAAGATGTAGTTAAAAATACTATCAAAACATTGCAGCTTCATTTCCGGCTGTTAGAAGGCATGCACACTGATACGACGCATCGTTGTGTCATACACGTGGGAGGAGAATACAAAGAAAAAGAACAGTCGCTTGAGCGTTTTATTACGAATTGGATGGTGATCCCATCCCATTTGCAGCGAATGATCATGCTTGAAAATGATGATGTCTCGTTTACGCTTGCAGACACATTATACTTATGTGAAAAGTTAGGAGTCCCGCTTGTATTTGATTACCATCATCATCTGGCTAACCATAATAAAAGGGAGTGGGAAAGGGAGTGGAACCGCGTGGTACAAACGTGGAAAGATTCACCGCATCCAGTGAAAATGCACATTTCCAGCCCGAAGAGCACCCAGAAATTTCGACATCACGCTGATTATGTGGACACTAACATGTTTTTTGATTTTTTACACACAATCAAAGGAAGTGTGAAACAAATTGACTGCATGATAGAAGCAAAGAAAAAAGACGCCGCATTATTTCACCTCATGGAAGATATCCAACAGCGGGCAGACGTGGAAGTTATTGATGGATCACGTTTTGTACTTAAAGAATAAAAAGCCTTTTGTTGCCCAGTAGCTGATAAACACAACGAATACATCAATAAAAAGCAGGTATGTCAGATTCATCCATTTATGCATGCGAAGAAGATCTGTTAACAGAGAGAGGCCACCAAAGCCGTAGGAAAAAACAATGGATGCAGCAATTGCGTACAGCCAAAAATGTTTGTTATGTGCGGTGCAATGCTGATACAAAAGCATAAACGTAACCGGAAACAGGGCAGTGGTAACGGTGATACCTCCAGGGATTAAAAGTACATGTGTCAGGCTGTGCGGGTGTACAAGCAAATTATAGGATGACAGCATGCGGTCAATATTGGACCATACGACATGGGCTGTGTAACCAAAAAAACAAACTTCAAATAACCGTTTTTTATCAATATAGAAATATAAAACAATAAGCGGAATCACAATGGTGGCTACATTCATCCAAAAAAACCACGTGTCAATACTTGAGTATTGCATCCAATACGTTTGTGTATAGGCAGAAAGCGTTTCTTTTAAATTGAAAATGTGCCGGTATAAAATTTGTTCTTCCACAATAAAACCCACCTTCAGCTTCCGCATTCTGTCATTTGCTTGTGCCTTTTTTATGTTTGTTGTACCAAAACACTAATGCATCAACAAATATAAGCAGTACGAGAAAGGCCAGGATGAACATCTCGACTGTCTCCATCACACGAAACGGATTTAGCGCGTTTTTCACAGCCTCTAGTTTGTCCAGCCCTATGATGACATCTAAACTTAGCGATAAACCCGATAATAATACCATCAATACGATTGTCACCATTAAAATTTTCACGTTATCAACCCCGCTCTTACGAGTAGTTTCTTTCATGTGGAGCTGTTTTACTCTAAAAAGACTAGTATAATACTTGGCTTTCCTGCAAAAAACTAACAAAAACATGCAAAGGATACTATGCGTTATGACATTTAAGCTGAGAAAGCTTTCCAAGGCACGTACAACTTCATCCAAATCAAACGAAGACGAAGGAGCAAAAACTGAAAAAAATGAACCGTTAAGCGATTCGTTAGCGCAAAATGTAGAAGCAGTGAAACAAAAAACTGGAAACAGTGCAGATATTTCAATTCGTGAAATTACGTTGAACGATCAGGCGCATACAAAAGCTGCTGTTGTGTTTGTGGAGGGCATTGTAGACCAGCAGGCCATTGATGACTTTTTAATTCATTCGCTGATTAACGATGACGACTTAAAAAAAAATCCAGCAGACAATATATTAGAAACGATTGCAGAAAAAGTGGTGGCATTAGGAGAATTAACTCGCGTTCATAATCACAGCGAACTGTTTCAAGCGTTATTTAATGGTGAAACAGTTGTTTTGATTGAAGGCTTTTCTGAAGGAGTAAGTACGGATACAAAGGGCGGCGAAAGCCGTTCTGTGGATGAACCGCCGACAGAAATTTCTCTTAGAGGACCACGTGAAGGGTTTACCGAGTCGATTCGCACGAATACATCCCTCGTGCGCCGGCGCATTAAAAACGAGAAATTATGGGTGAAATCCATAACACTTGGCAAAGTAACGAATACGGATGTTGAGATTATGTACATTGACGGCTTGGCGGAAAGTGACATTGTCCAGGAAGTAGAAAACCGTCTAAACCGGATAAATACCGACAGCATCTTAGAGTCTGGCTATATTGAAGAGCTCATCGAAGATCAAACAGCGACGACATTTCCGACGATTGCCCATTCAGAAAGGCCTGATGTTGTCACGGGCAACCTGCTAGAAGGAAAAATTGCCATCTTCATTGATGGCACCCCATTTGTTTTAATGGTGCCAGCTGTATTTGTGCAATTTTTCCAATCTGTTGATGATTACTACAGCCGGTTTGATATTGCAACCAGTATCCGGCTGTTACGCATTATTATTTTTATTACATCTTTGTTTGCGCCAGCTGTATACGTTGCAGCAACAACGTTTCATCAAGAAATGATACCAACGCAGCTGCTAATCGTGCTAGCTGCTCAGCGTGAAGCAGCACCACTTCCTGCTGTAGTAGAAGCGATTTTGATGGAAATCATTTTTGAGGTATTACGAGAAGCAGGGGTTCGAATGCCAAAAGCTGTCGGCCAGACGATATCCATTGTTGGGGCGTTGGTTATTGGGCAGGCAGCTGTCCAAGCAGGGATTGTTTCACCAGCGATGGTTATTGTGGTAGCGGTTACGGCGATTGCCAGTTTCGCTACTCCTTCTTATAACATCGCTATTGCTGCCCGGCTAATCCGTTTCGTAAATATGATTGCAGCGGCAACGTTTGGTTTTTACGGTATTATCCTGACTTTTATTGTGCTGCTGATCCATCTTTGCAGCCTTCGTTCATTTGGTGTGCCATACATGGCACCACTTGCTCCATTCGATGCGTCCGGAGCTGGAGACACAATCATTCGAATGCCGTGGTGGAAAGTGAAAAAAAGGCCGGCATTGACAGTGGATGGGAATGTGATGCGACAAGGAGACAACCAGAAACCATCTCCGCCAACGGACCGGACGATGAAATAATAATCCTTTTTATGTTGAAAGAAAAGGTGTCGACTATATGAAAAGAGTAACGACATGGATAAGTGGATTACTGCTTTTGTTTCTTGCCGGCTGCTGGAGCAGCCAAGAGCTTCCAGATTTGGCGCTTATTTCAGCGGTTGGGATGGATGCAACAGGTGACGGTCAATATGCTGCGACTTTTCAAGTAATTAATCCTGGCAATGTGGCAGGAGAAGGAACGCTTTCTCGCGGGGGATCGGAAAGTCCTCCGGTGACAACGTACAGCAGCACGGGTCCGACGATGACAGAAGTGAACCGGCGTGTTTCTGAAAAAGTATCCCGCCGTCCTTATTACGCACATACAAACTTACTTGTAGTCGGAGAACAGTTGGCGAGGGAAGAAGGTTTAGAAAAGGTTTTTGATGCCTTTGAACGGGACCCTGAATTTCGTACAACGACGCGTGTCATCATTGCCGAAGGAACGACCGCCGGGGAATTTGTGACCGCATTAACAAGTTTGGATAAAATACCAGCCAATAAAGTCATTAAAACGTTAGAAACGACTGAGTCATTTTGGGGAGAACATAAAGATACCAACATGCGTGAGGTGTTAAAGCATGTTGGTCAGTCGGGCCATGAGCCGCTCGTTTCCATATTCACGTTACATGGTGATGAAGAGAAAGGGAAAAAAATCGATAATATCCAGACGACTTCTCCGGAAGCCCGTCTTGAAGCAACAGGGATGGCAGTGATGCAAGACGGAAAAATGATTGACCGTATTTCTAACGAAGCGTCCAGAGGGGCCTTGTGGGTGCTGGATGATATTCAGAAGACAGCCGTTTCATTGGATTGGAAAGGACAAAAAGATGCGCTCGTTTTCCAAATTGTACGCAATAAAACAGATGTGTCCGTTCGTATACAAGATAACCTCCCGGTGTTTGATATCCAAGTTTCCACAGAAGGAGAGGTGGGGGAAGCACATGTGCCCATTAATGTTAGCAATCCGTTTCTTTCTGGCACCGTAGAAAAAAAATCTGGTGAAGAAATCAAAAAAATAATTGAACAGGCTGTGGCAAAAGCACAAGAATTACAAACAGATTATCTTGGTTTTGGCGAACTGCTGCATCGAAAAGATCCCAAACTGTGGAGGAAACTGGAAAAAACGTGGAATGAAGACCATTTTCCAACTGTTGAGGTGAACGTAAATGCGGATGCATATATTCGCCGTTCTGGACTAAGGAATGAACCGACATTTTCAGAAGACGTGGAATGAATGGATTGAGGGGGGATAAATAGTGGAAAAAGCCAACATATATGCCGGTCAATTATTCGTACTGATGTTTATTTTTGAGTTGGGCAGTGCACTATTAATCCCTCTAGGTATTGAGGCAAAGCAAGATGTTTGGCTGGCGATATTTTTTGGCATGCTCGGAGGTTTATTGTTGTTTTTTGTTCATCTGCGGCTGCATCTTTATTATCCTGACAAAACACCGCCAGAATTTGTTAAAGAGTTGTTGGGAAAGTTTTTTGGAACTGTAGTGGCCTGTATATATACGGTGTATTTTTTGTATATTGCTGCAAGGGTGCTGCGTGATTTTGGGGAAATGCTTGTTACATTTGCTTATAATGAAACACCGCTGTTTATCGTCAATGCATTATTTTTGTTAACGGTCGTTTATGGTGTATATAAAGGCATTGAAGTGATTGCTCGTACCGGTGAACTGTTATTTGTCATATTGTATGCTTTAGCTATTGCCGGATTTGTGTTGGTCGTGGTGTCGGGGTTAATTGACTTTTCCTATTTACAGCCGGTGCTTGAAGATGGATTCAAGCCCGTCCTGCAGACGGTTTTTACAGAGACGTGGTACGTACCATTTGGAGAGATTATCGTCTTTACGATGATTTATCCCTATGTCAAAAACAAAAAAGCGATGAAAAAAGCTGGTATTATAGCTATCCTATTGAGCGGCGTTAATTTAATAGTAACGATGAGCATTAACATTGCTGTCTTAGGCGTGGAGTTAACAGCACGCACACAATTTCCGCTTTTAAATACCATTCACTCGATTCAAATTGCTGAGTTTTTAGAGCGTTTAGATGTGTTTTTTATGATTGCTTTAATTATTGGTGGTTTTATTAAAATCAGCCTTTTCTTTTATGCCGGTGTGATTAGTGTATCGGTTATATGCAACGTGAAAAACAAATCCAAACTTGTGTATCCAATCGGAATCGTTGTGTTATTTATCTCGTTAACACAAGCGAGCAGTTATGCTGAACATATGTATGAAGGGATTACGATAGTGCCGCTGTATATGCATCTGCCTCTTCAAGTCATCGTTCCTGTTTTTCTATTAATCGTTGCTTTTATAAAAAACCGCCATAAAAAAGAGCAGTCCTTATAAAATAGACTGCTCTTCGGTGTGGCTTTATTCTTTTTTTCTCGCAAGCATTTCTCTGTCTTTTGTTCCGGGAGGCTGTTCGAGCCAATGGTGTTTGATCATAATATCAACTCCGCTTTTGGCGTACTGGCCAATTTCTAGAGACAAACGCTCGTAGTTAACAGCTAAGTCAGTGCGTTGACTGGCAGCAGCGGCTGTCGCATAGTTTCCGGTGCCGGCTGAGTTAAGAAGCGACATATGAAACATAATTAATTTGTCTGAAAATGTATGTGTTGTTGAATCACTGACGCTTAAATCGGGCAGACGGGGGGCGGCAATATCATTTTCAAGCAGAATGTCGGTGAAAATTTTGATATGTTTGTTGGAAATACCTTTTCCGCGTAAGAGAAAATCTTGAATTTCTTTAGACTGTGATGTTTGTGCAAAAGCCATGCTAAGCTTTAAACCGACAGTATTGGTAATAATATTCGTATATAAATGGGATATTTCTATCGCATTGAGCGGTCGTTTCTGCTTCAAAGGGTTTAGTCCGCTGTAATAATCTTTGCTTTCAATATAGTCTGTTTCTTGCGGTATTTCAATAAATGGATGTGTTGCGTGCAGTTCTTTATTTTCCGCTATTTCAGTGGTTTCATTAAATAAATTGTTCGTTTTTACTAATGCCTCACTAAATAATCCCCGAATATTATTTCGTTTACTCATCGCAACAAAACCGCTGTAGGTAATCATACCGACTTTGGCCATATGGTTAATGTATGTTAAACAAAAAGCATCGGAAAACAGCCATGGCGCATGCAAATTTACATCTTCCGCTTGAAAGCCGACCGGTTTTGCCCAGTTTGCTGTTTCAAAAATATCTGCCAAAACATCCAGGTGATGCTGTGATATGTCATAAGCATGTTTTACCGCTTCAACAACATCTTCGTCTTCGAGGTGTTCTAACATAAATGCCAATATGCATTTCGACATGCTGTCATTCATATACATCGTCCACAAACAGCCAATTTCAGCTGATGTTAAACAATTTTTATTATCATACATAAACAAAGCCTCCTATGATAATGAGATGTACATCGCTGCAATAAAATAGCAAGGAGTCATAAAACCGATTTGACTAAGTATATCCTCGTAACAAGATTTTTCTGATCAACGCGCCGACGCCTAAACCAACGGGGACCGATAACATAGGGAGCCATATAGGTCCGAATTTGATTCCAAATATTGTAAATACAGGGGAGAAAATTAAGCCTACTGTTACAAAATAGGCAGTAAAGGCGAGAGGCAAGTATGCAAATGGCTTTTCTCCGCCTCCAGCATCTTTATATGCATCCCAAATAGCAAAAAAATACAAACAAGGATAAAACATCAGCCATTGATAATTCGTGTGCTGGATTGCTTCTTGAATCTGCCCGTGAAAGCTTAAAACAATGACCTGATTAAAATTACCCATAACATTTACTAGAAACTCTAAAAAAATTAATACAATACCTTTAATATATTTGCCGTTTAGCAAATGACCAAATCCAGGCAGGGCAATACTCCATAGCAGCATTTCTAGCTTCTTACTACGTGTGTGGTAGTTGGCTTTACTCATTATAAAAGCCGTTACCAATCAGCAAGGATAACAGGATGATTTGCTGCTATTAGTGGTTTAATCTGGCTGTTATTCCCGCCTGTTACCTGGATGTTGTTTACAGATAGAAAAGCAAGCGGTGTTGGCCAGCGATTGTCAAAGTAAGCCCGTAAGGAATAGCCTGTTTGTATAAGCGGTGTGATTGGTCTCATTTACCATTTTCCTCCTCATCTGCTAAAGCACGTCGGTTTTAGTTTGCCGGAAACAAATAAGCTTTATGCAAACTGAAAAGCAAAGCTGCGTGCCATTTATTTTGTCGGTAAGAATGTATTTGATATAATACGAAGGAAAAAGATATTAATGAAAAGTGAGTGTATATGTTATGCCGCATCCATGAGTAATATCCAAACAGGTCGTGTACGACCTAAGGGACAAGCGCTGGTTACAAAATATACGTAAAAAAAACAATTCTCATCACACCGTTGTCTTGACATTTGATGATGGCCCAAGCCGTCATCTTGAAAAGCTGTTAGATGTTTTATATGAAAAGCAAGTACGAGCTGTTTTTTTCTGGAATACGCGTCTTTTGCATAAGCACAGGCCGTGGAAGAGGGTGCTCGAAGAAGGACATATCATTGGCTCTCACGCGCACCGCCACAAAAATTTAGCGGCTCTTACAAAAAAAGAACAATACAAACAAATTAAAACGAGTGTAAAGTTGATAGAAGAGGTGACAGGGACACCGGTCTCTTTTTTTCGGCCGCCATTTGGCCAATACAATGAAAAGACAATGGAGGTATTGCGGGAGTTGAACATAAAACCGGTAATGTGGGAAGTGACATCTTATGATTGGGAATATAAATCAGTACCAAAACAGATAATTCCAAACGTCACCAATCATATTCAAGATGGTTCGATTATTCTTTTGCATGAATTAGAACAAACAGCTGCCATTTTGCCATCGTTGATCGATGAGATTCGACATCAAGGCTATTCGTTTGATGTACTATAAAAAGAAGCAGGGAAGACGCGCCCCCTGTTTCTTTTTAGTTGTCTGCCAGTGGAGTTAAACTTTTATATGTGGCATCTGGAGGTAGCTGCAAGCCTTCTACAGGCTGGGAATTTCGGTTAATCCAAATCGTTGTAAAACCGAATGCTTTTGCTCCGCTAACGTCCCAGCCATTACTGGAAACAAAATAAATTTGGTCGCGCCTTGTCTTCGTGTAGTCTAAAATGAGTTGATACGAAGCGGGGGACGGCTTATACTGCTTCACGTCATCCACACTTAAGATGTGGCTCATATAAGAAGCAATGTCGCCGTTGTGTAAAAGAGCATGTAACATGTTTTTTGTTCCATTGCTGAAAACAAGCAATGAATGTTGTTGGTCATACAATTCCTTTAACACGTCGCGGGTTTCTGAAAACAGCTGAAGAGACTGATATGCCTTCATAAGCGCCTCTTCATCAGCTTGCTGCAATGTTTGGTCAAAGAACGCTGCAGCATACCGTAAAGCATCCCGAGTCACTTTAGAAAATGGCTGGTATTTTCCCATTGCTTGGCGCAAAAACGTATATTGTATTTGTTTGTCACGCCACACAGCAGCAAGCTGCTCTCCGTAACCAGGAAATAAACGATTGCAGTCAGAAGCGGTGGAATGGACGTCAAATAATGTTCCGTACACATCGAAAACAAACACTTTATTATTCAAATCAACACATCCGCCTTTCTAAGTAACAGATTTTTGTAAGTTTTCTCGTTTAGTCCTTGTATTTCCTGTACAAGCTTTTAAAAAACATGTAAAAAAAGATGAATAACATTGTTCACAACGGGTAAATGTTAAATAAGATCGCAAAATAGGAGGGGTATTGATGCTTAAAGAATTAAATGAACAAGATTACAACAGTGTTGTTGAAAATGCTGAAGAACCTATTATCTTGAAATTTACCGCGGACTGGTGACCAGGGTGCAAACAACTGGATCCAGTTGTAAGTGAAGTGTCCGAACAATTGTCTGGACAAGCCAGCTTTTACAGTGTAGATGTCGACAATTCGCCTGATTTAGCACAGAAGTTTGGTGTAATGAGCATACCAACGATGGTATTAATTAAAAAAGGCGAAGAAGTCGATCGTCTCAATGGCGCTGTACCTGAAGCAGCTGTGAAAGATTTTGCTTCTCAATAACTATTCATTTAATGATAGTAGTCCTGAGGAAACTCAGGGCTATTTTTTAATGACTAATGTTTCTGCAAAAAAACTGTTATCAATAAAAAAACGAAATATGTGATGAAACCAAAATGGGAGATGTGTATATGAACGAAGAAGTCAGCAATGCAGGGGAGCGAAGAATAACAGGGAATGAATGTTTTTGTTTTTTTAGTTTACATAATATATATTATCGGAAGTTATAGGAAAGGAGAATTTTGTTGTATCAAAACTGGAGTAAACTCAATGTAATGAGACGGAATAAAATTTTTGAGCTATAGCCTTTAATAATGGCCTTAATAATGAATGAAAATTTGACAGCAGCTAATAGCTGCTGTTGTTTTGTGCGAATGATTCACGTCAAATGTGTACCATAATAAACAATCCACAAAATCATGAGCAAATTAATAACTCCTTCGCCCATAATGGATCCTGTTTTGGCTGTTAATGGTGCCTTGATGTTTACCGTAATTGGATAAAATAGCGCCACTCCCCGCGGAGTCAGCATATCAAGCAGCAAATGACTGGCGGCTCCGATGGTTATGCCGTACTGTATAGGTGTTCCCCAGCTTTGTTCAATCATTCCAAGGGAAAGAAAAAGTACTGCTATAAATAAAAAACTGTGTGTAACAGTGCGATGTCCAAAAATGGAATGAATAATTCTAGACAGAAGTCTCAGCCTCCTGCCAATCCAAGAAAAAGGATGACATATATCCGGGAGCAGCCCGCCTATGACACCACTTGCTATAAAAGTGATGCCATATAAACTGTCCGGTGAAAAAGGCATGGAGATAAAACTGTAACCCGCTGCCCCAGCTGCTACCCCTCCAATGACATGTGTTCCTGCTTTCATAACGTAATCCCTTTCTATTCTATATCCTGGTTTGTTCCTTTTATCTTTATCTTATCGATGGATGTAATAATTAATTTTAGTTTACATAATACATTTATGTGCAATTAAGAAGATGTTGATGTGTTATTCCCTGTCAGATTCTGATAGTCAATCTCTTTCCATATGTCAGTAACGGCCCCATTGGTTTTGGTGTCAACAACAAATGATCCGTTGCTGTAACGGTCACTTCGTTTTAAATCTGCAGGTTTTTCCGGAAACATGCTGCCTTGTTCCGTTTGCATGATTAACGTATCTGCTGCATTATTTTGCAGTAATGTCAGCCCGTGAATGTGATGCGGGTTTGATTTTACTTCTCTTATCATGACCAAACCACGCTTTGCCCGAGTGGATGGCTCAAACTCTGTTACAGGCATTTTTTTCATGGCTCCGCGCTGAGTGACAATGATAATATCAGTGTTTTTGCTGTTGGTTTCAGCAAACGTTACTCCATTGACGACCGTGTCTTCTTCTTTCAAATTAATCCCTTTCACGCCGGCCGCTCGTTGTCCGACAGGTGATACTTCTGCTTCGTGAAAGCGTAACCCATATCCTTTATTGGTACCAATAAATATTTCATTTTCTCCGTTTGTCACGTCAACGTTAACGACTTCATCCTGCTCTTTTACTTTAACAGCAACAAGTGCACGCGAATAACGCTGTGCTTGATATGCTGATAACAGCGTCTTTTTAATCATGCCATTTTTCGTAAAGAATATAACATAGTAATCATCGGAGAATGCCGTCACAGGAATGGCTTGAACAAGCGCATCATCCATATCGAGCTGAACGATATTACTAATATGCTGTCCGTTATCTTTCCAGCGAATATCCGGCAGTTCATGAACAGGTATAAACATATAATATCCCTTTTTCGTAAATAATAAGAGTGTGTTAGTTGTGTTTAACTCCTGTGAAAAAAGCAAATGGTCCGTTTCTTTCATACCTGGCGGATCTTCATTGGAGGCAGAATACGAGCGCGGGCTCGTTCTCTTGACGTATCCCTCTTTTGTCACTGTAACGATAACATCTTCTGAAGGAACCATGACTTCAAGGTCAATTTTTAACTCTTCAATTTCTTCTTCGATAACTGTTCGACGCTCATCGTTGTATGTCTTTTTTACATTTTTCAGCTGCTTTTTTATGACTGAAAGTAATTTTTTTTCACTTGATAAAATACCTTCAAGCCGTTTAATCTCCGCTTGCAGCTCCTCCGCTTCTTTTTCAAGCGTTGTAACGTCGGTATTGGTTAAACGGTAGAGCTGTAACGTTACAATGGCTTCTGCTTGTGCTTCGGTAAATCGAAACTGCTCCATGAGACGGTGCTTGGCATCTTTTTTATCTTTAGACGCACGAATGGTTGCAATTACCTCATCTAAAATCGATATCGCTTTGATAAGCCCCTCGACAATATGCTGTCTGTCTTTGGCTTTTGCTAATTCGTACTGTGACCGGTTGGTAATCACTTCTTTTTGGTGTTCAATGTATGCTTGTAAAAGCTGTTTCAGCCCCAATAATTTCGGGGTTTTATGGAATATCGCTACCATATTAAAATTATAGGATACTTGTAAATCAGTGGTTTTATACAAGTAACGCAGGATTCCGTCTGGGTCAGCATCTTTTTTTAATTCGACGACAATGCGCAGGCCGGTTCGGTCGGTATCATCACGAACTTCAGCAATGCCATCAATTTTTTTATCAAAACGAATCTCGTCCATTTTTTTCACAAGGTTCGCTTTCACAACGTCATATGGAATTTCTGTGATCACAATCTGTTTTCGCCCGCCTCTTACCTCTTCAATGTCTGCTTTGGCCCGAACGACAACTTTTCCTTTCCCGGTTTCATAGGCTGTTTTGATACCGTCTTTTCCTTGAATAATGCCTCCTGTTGGAAAATCAGGCCCTTTGAGCACCGTCATTAAATCGTCAACGGTACAGTGAGGGTTATCCATTTCCATCAACACAGCATCAATGACTTCGCCAAGCTGGTGCGGCGGAATATCTGTTGCATATCCAGATGAAATCCCGGTAGAGCCATTTACTAATAAATTTGGAAACATCGCAGGCAAAACGACTGGCTCTTCGATGGAGTCATCAAAGTTTGGAATATGTTCTACCGTATTTTTATCAATGTCTCGTAATAATTCTCTAGAAATGGGAGAAAGTCTTGCTTCGGTGTAACGCATGGCAGCCGGCGGATCACCGTCAATGGACCCGTTATTGCCGTGCATCTCCACAAGGACGTTTCTTCCTTTCCAATCCTGGCTCATCCGCACCATGGCCTCATAGACGGATGAGTCACCGTGTGGATGGTAGTTACCAATAACGTTACCGACAGTTTTTGCCGCTTTTCGAAATGGTTTATCTGCTGTATTGCCATCTTGAAACATGGCATACAGGATGCGGCGCTGCACGGGCTTCAGACCGTCCCTTGCATCTGGAAGCGCCCGTTCTTGGATGATGTATTTACTATAACGGCCAAATCGGTCGCCAAGTACGTCTTCTAGTGGTAAATCTAAATATTTTTCAGCTTCTGCCACGTTTACTCCTCCTCGGCAATATGAAGGTTTTCATTTTCTAGTATATTGGTTTCTTCTTCTAAACCAAATGCTACGTGTGATTCAATCCATTTTCTGCGCGGCTCCACCTTATCGCCCATTAACGTTGTTACCCGCTTATCTGCCCGGGTAATATCATCGATGGTCACACGGACCAATGTGCGCGTTTCTGGGTTCATCGTCGTTTCCCATAACTGAGTCGCATCCATTTCGCCAAGACCTTTATAGCGTTGAATCGTATATCCTTTTCCTACTTTTTTGATGGCTTCTTGCAGTCCTTCTTCGTCCCATGCATATTCAATCTTTTGTTTTGTTCCGCTGCCTTTTTCGACTTTATAAAGAGGCGGAAGCGCAATATATACTTTGCCTGCTTCGACAAGGCCGCGCATATACCGGTAAAAAAACGTCAACAGCAGCACTTGAATATGAGCGCCATCTGTATCAGCATCCGTCATAATAACCACTTTGTCATAGTTTCTGTCCTCTATGTCAAAGTCTGTTCCAACGCCTGCGCCAAGTGAATAAATAATGGTTCGGATTTCTTCGTTTTTCATAATATCATCAAGCTTTGCTTTTTCTGTGTTGATGACTTTTCCACGCAGCGGAAGCACAGCTTGAAATTTACGATCCCGGCCTTGTTTGGCAGAACCTCCAGCGGAATCTCCCTCCACGAGATACAATTCATTTCGTTCTGGATTTTTCGATTGAGCTGGTGTTAATTTTCCACTCAGCAAGACATCTTTTTTACGGCTTTTCTTTCCGCTTCGTGCTTCTTCGCGTGCTTTTCTGGCTGCTTCTCTTGCTTGCTGTGCTTTAATTGCTTTTTTTATGAGCATGGAGCTGACAGCAGCATTTTCTTCAAAGAAATACGTTAATTTTTCTGATACAACCTGGTCGACTGCTGAGCGTGCTTCCGTTGTACCAAGTTTTCCTTTGGTTTGTCCTTCAAATTGCAGCATATTCTCCGGCACCTTGATAGAAATAACAG
Organism: Alteribacillus persepolensis; assembly: GCF_900099605.1. Taxonomy (GTDB): domain Bacteria; phylum Bacillota; class Bacilli; order Bacillales; family Marinococcaceae; genus Alteribacillus; species Alteribacillus persepolensis. The sequence goes on along the minus strand of NZ_FNDK01000001.1, from coordinate 363,301 downwards.
CGGTAAAACCTTCACGTATGTCAGAACCATCGAGATTCTTGTCTTTTTCTTTTAAAAAGTTCATTTTTCTTGCATACTCGTTTACCGCTCTTGTCATGGCTGTTTTTGCACCTGATTCATGGGTGCCGCCATCTCTTGTACGAACGTTATTAACAAACGAAAGGACATTTTCGGTGTAGGCATCGTTAAATTGAAAGGCCAACTCAACATCAATGTCTTGATTGCTCCCTTCAAAGTAAACGACAGGATGAAGAACTTCTTTGTCTTCATTTAAATATTCAACAAATGCTTGGATGCCGGTTTCATATGCAAAAGTTTCCGTCACTTTTTCAGCCTGCCGCTCATCAGTAAGACGGATTTGTACTCCTTTTAGAAGAAAGGCAGCTTCACGCAGTCGTTCCGAAAGTGTTTCATATTGATACGTTATAGTGCTGAAGATAGCAGGATCTGGCTTGAACCGAATCGCAGTTCCTGTCTTTTTTGTTTTGCCTTGTTTCTTCAACGGTGTCACTGGTTCGCCGCCATTAGCAAATTTTTGCTGATAAGTATGTCCGTCTCGATGGATGGTGACAGTCAGCCATTCGGAAAGAGCATTCACGACAGACGCGCCGACACCGTGCAAGCCGCCGCTTGTAGCATACCCTCCTTGGCCGAATTTGCCGCCGGCATGCAAAACCGTAAATATGACTTCTGGTGTAGATCGGCCGGTGCGATGGGTGCCAGTTGGAATTCCCCTGCCCTCGTCCGAAACCGTTACACTGTTATCTTTATGCAGGGTCACATCAATGGTATTTCCAAAACCTGCGAGCGCTTCATCCACCGAATTATCCAGTATTTCAAACACTAAGTGATGAAGACCGCGGGCATCGGTACTCCCTATATACATACCAGGTCTTTTACGAACGGCGTCGAGCCCTTCTAACACCTGAATAGCATCATCGTTATATTCAAAAGCTTGTTTCAATGGTTAGTTCTCCTTTCTAAAAAAAGCAAAACCTGTAATCTACACTATAACATACCATAAATAGAACGTATGTTTCACCATGTGTTTTGTTATTTATTATGTATTTTATTGTAAGCATATACAAAAGCAACATATGACATGTATTTGAATAAAGAAAACTTGGCCAGTGCTTTGGTTAGTACAAGAGCAAACACAACTACTTGGAAAGTCAGCAAGACTTCCCTGACGTATACAGTCGTAAGGGCTGAAAAAGACGCCTATTTGATACAAACAGGCGTCAATAATCAGGTTACTGTAATTTTTCACGTTCGACTTTAATACATTTATCCATGACTACTGTTAAGCCAGCTTCTTTGGCGATATGATAGGCTTCTTCATTTTCTAAGTCGAGCTGTGTCCAAAAAACATCAGCGTCCGTTTTTGCTGCTTCTTCAGCAATAGCAGGCAAATGCTCTTGGCGGCGGAAAACATTAATGATATCCACCTCTTCATCGATGTCGAGCAATGAAGAAACTGCCTTTTCCCCTAATACTTCATCTGCTTTCGGGTTAACTGGAATGATTTTATAGCCGAAATTCTGCATGACTTTACTCACTTGATAAGATGTGCGGGAAGGGTTCTCTGACAATCCGACGACCGCAATGGTCTGGCTTTCTTTTAATATGTGTTCAATTTCTTTCGCTGTTGGGTATTCTAATGTGCTCATGCATAGTCCTCCTTTTGTAGATAATGTTTTACACGAGTCTGGCATGTCATTAAGTATCGATATTGTGTCTGTATTTCAAAAACTTCCTCTTATCTCGGGATGTTAAACATACTATCTACTAGTTTTTCTGGCTCTTGTCCTCTTGTTCCTGCTTACAGTCATTGTTTTTTAAAGCAGCAGCTGAAACGTGACAGAGAGAGACGGTCTTTAGAAAATTAAGCTTTGTATAAGTTGGTGTACTTTGTTTGTAAATATGTGAGCAAATAAGTTGGATTAATTGATTCACCGGTTGCGTCTTTTAAAATGTCTTCTGGGTTTTTCATACGTCCGTATTGATGGACGTTATCACGCAGCCATGTACGAATAGGTGCTAAGTCTCCGTTTTGACAAAGTTTATCAAAGGCAGGGACATCACGAAGCATAGCCTGTTTTAATTGGGCAGCATAAATATAACCGAGTGCATAAGAAGGGAAATAGCCGAATGCACCAGAGGGCCAGTGCACGTCTTGGAGTACACCTTGGCTGTTGTCAGGTGGTGTAATCCCAAGATATGCTTCCACTTTTTCCTTCCATGCATACGGTAAATCTTTGACAGCAAGGTCACCGGTAATGAGTGATTTTTCTAATTCATAGCGCAAAATAATATGCAGCGAATACGTCAATTCGTCGGCTTCAATTCGTATCAGCGATGGTTTTGCTTCGTTGATGGCGTGATAAAATGTTTCTAACGATACATCATCAAACTGTCCCTTCGCATATGATTTCAACAGGTCATAATTTTTTTCCCAAAAAGGAAGACTGCGCCCAACAAAATTTTCGTAAAAGAGGGATTGAGATTCGTGAATGCCCATGGATGCACCATCGGATAAAACAGTACCGTGCAAATGGCTCGATATGTTTTGCTCGTATAAGGCATGTCCGCCTTCATGAATCGTACCGAAGATGGCGGTGCGAAAGTCGTTTTCATCATACCTTGTTGTGACACGCACATCATTTGGGTTTAAACCAAGCGCAAATGGATGAACCGTTTCATCCAAGCGGCCGGCTTCAAAATCATAAGTCATTTGTTGTAAGATATCTAAGCTGAAGGCACGCTGTTTCTCTTTTGGGAATGAATGAAATAAAAAACTCGTGTCTGGCTGGTTAGACGATGACGTAACTGATTCAACTAACGGAACGAGGCCTTCTCTTAACTGCCCAAATAAGTGATCGAGCTTATCTACTGTCATGCCTGGTTCATAGTCTTCTAACAAAGCATTATACGGGTGGTTCTCATATCCCCAGTAATCGGCAAAACGGCGGTTGAAAGAGACAATTTTTTCAAGATACGGCTGAAACATCTCAAAATCATTATTATCCTTTGCTTCTTCCCATATACTTTCTGATTCAGCGGTTAATACACTGTATTCTTTAAATTCATCTTCTGGAATGTTGACCGCACGTTCATATTCTTTTTGCAATGTTTTAGCGGCTGCGACAGTAACAGGAGAAAGCGTTTCTTGCTGATGGTCAGCGAGCAGTGCATCAGTGTATGCCTTTGTTTCAGATGATGTTTTTAACTTAAAATGTTCCGTCGCTAAGTAGCCAAGTGCCTCAGAGCGCGCTTTGCTGCCCTTTTTCGGAGCGTGCGTACGAGCATCCCAATGCAAAAGACCCATGGCCTGTTCAAAAGAAGATAACTTTTTCATATGTTCGAAAAATGCGTTTTCTGTTTCTTGTATACTCACGATGATCGCTCCTTTAGTATGTAGAGTGTAAATGCCACTAGTTTCTGGAAAAAACACGGAAATTCCTGCTTTTCTGCTGTTATTTTTGAATGACAGATGCCTCTCATGTTATAACTAACAAACAGAGAGGAGAGATACAAGTGGATTTAACCATTACAAGTGAGGCAGCTCAATTGTATAAAGAAGAAATGGACTTGCGCAACGGTGACTATATACGGTTATTCGTACGAATTGGCGGAGTGGGATCCGGTGGTTTTTCGGTCGGTGTTGCACAAGAAAAGCCCGAAGCAGATGCTTATGTGCTTCAGGCAGAAGGCGTGTTGTTTTTTGTTAACCCTCAGGACCAGTGGTATCTGGATGGGATGACGATTTCTTATGATAAGAAAATTGACTATCTGTCATTTGACAACCCAAAAATCTATGATGTCACGAATCCGCGTTAATCGTTAATATGGCTGATTCTTTAAGTGGTAATCCCACGCTTGCTGCAGCTGCTGTTTCGCTTCTTCTATAGCGGACATACCAGAAGGTGGATGGTCGGGTTTGTCGTGCATGTGAAACGCTTTTTCGGCATTCCCAATTGCTTTTTCTATTTGTTTTAATGAAGAGAGTCGTTGATACTTCGGAAATGACTGCAAACCTTATTCCCCCCTTGAAGGTATTACTCTAAAATAATATCCAGTTTGAGTGGAAAATATGACTATTTCTTAAGAAATGTGTAAGCCATCGCTGAGATTACAGGTATTCTCTTTTGCGTGGCAGGCTTTGTTCAGTATATAGTACGTATTCGCCTTCGCATTTATATGATACAAATTCCATGTTTTCAAAAAATGATGCGAACACGCGAAAATGCCTATGTATGTATCTTTAGTAATAGTGCTTTTTTCTGTTATACAATGCAGTTGAACGTAAGGAAAAAAGGAAAAGGGGTGACTGTCCTCCTTTTTTCCTTGCTAATTTGCTTTACGCTTTGTTTGATATCATCACAAAGGGGCTGTATCAAAAGCCCGTAACGTAAAATACCATGGACACCATCCCTCCAGGTGATGTCCATGGTATTTTTTCCCATCATTGAAAGGCGATCAGGTGAGACGCCTGCGGGAAAAGCAAGAGCTGAAGATCCACCGACGGCGGTCTTCCGTCGGTTAGCTGAGGCCTTGCCCGCGGCAAGCGAACCTGAAGAGCCATTCATATGAGAGGGTATACGTTCATCCAAACCACAAACCTTATAGAATCGAAAAAAGGGTTGTCAAAAGGTCATTTTTCATGACCTTTTGATACAGCCCCTTTTATGCTTGAAGTCCTTTCCTATACCGTTATGCATTTGTATCTCCTCTGTCTCGTCCATATACAGAATATAAAATCATCAGCGGCTGATTTGGTTCACTTTTTTAAGTGAAGAGGGTCAAGGTTTCTTGCAGAAAAACACTTCTGGTTTGGGCTGTTGTCTGCAGTCAATATTTCCTTCCCCTTATCCTAAATACTTCATTTGTTGATCTGCATAACGTTTGGCTATTCGATAACATTCAATGGAATGACCAAATCGTCTTCGTAATTCTGACGTTTTTTCATTCAAAAGCTGCACCCATATTTTACGTTCGAAAGTATTATAGTCATGCCAAGACCTCTTTGGTTTTAGAAAAGAAAGCGTTTTCATCATAAAATATCTCCCCTTTTTATTTGGAATTTTATGAATTATAAATCAATTCTTTGTAGAGCAGGATAATCCTTCCTCTGATGAAAAACAATTTTTGGAGATAAGAATACATATTACAGTTTTCCACATATAACTTTCTATATTCCTTATTTTCCCGAGAGGTCCATATGTAAAACATACCGTTAAAAAGAGCAGGATCAGCATTGGTCTTTTCCTGCCCCATGTTTTATATGACGAATTTGTTACATGCTTTTTTAATTATGGTTCAAACTAATCGATAAGGGAGGGCTGTGCATGAGTACAAATAAAGGAAAAAAGAAAAAGAACAAAAGCAAAGAAGAGTTAAATGCCATGAAAGGCGGCAAAGAAAGACACCGCCGAAACCGATCATAATAAAAAAGGCAAGAGGGGCATTTTGTCTCTCTTGCTTTTTCCCTAATGCTAAGGGGGGATATCCACCCTTCGTTGAATCGAATCGGTCATGAAAAGAGAAGATAAATCCGCTTCAGCAGTCTAAGAGCATGAAACGGCTTTACCTTTCACTCAATCAATAACTATCATTTAAATAATCCTCAATTTCTTTTTCCATCGCACGCCATTCTGCCTTTAAACGGGCTTTAGGAATAGCAAAGTGTTTCTCATATTTACACATCTTGCAAGAACAATGCACTTTCATTTTATGTAGTCTTCCGGGTTGCCTTAAACGAATATCCATCATTTCATCTTTATCATCAAATAATTGCGTATTCTTTATGATACGACTCTTTTTGTTAATCGCTTTTTTTCTTTGATGTCGATAATAAGCACGATTTCGTTCCATTAAAACCACGTCCTCTCCTTGAGATAATTACTATCCCGCAGAGAGCCTCAAGGAGAAATAAAACGAACTCTCTACAGGATAGTATTTAGTGACGTGGTTAGAACGATAGGAATCACAATATTATTGAATTCCATATCAATAACCTCCCTCAATATATTGTATTAAACATTTAATACTGTCCTCATTGGAAAAGATAATAATCCGGCTGATACAAAAATACTCTCGGAAACCTCTAATCACAACATTTTATGTTCTTTCATCCCCTGTCGCATCAGTTTTGACGAGGCGGACGTTTTCCCCAATACTGATAATAATCCGTTTTAATATTACCGTTATATAATTTGCGCTTTTTGGTGGCTTTTTTGCCAAATAGAGACTCAAATTTTTCGTTGGACGTTAATATATAAATTGACCATGTATCAAACGGGCTCAGAACATTGCCGAGCTGCTTGTAGAGTTCTTCCACTTCCTCTTTGTCGCCAAGGCGCTCCCCATATGGCGGGTTGGAGACGAGACAGCCGTAGCTTTTGTCGGCAGTGAAATCTGTCATTTGCATCTGCTTAAAAGAAACAGCTCCATACAAACCTGCCTCCATCGCATTGTCGTTTGCTAAATCAATCATCCGATGATCAATATCAGAACCTTGAATATCGAGTGGCTGGTCATAATTGGCTTTATCTTCTGCTTCTTCTCTAGCTTGTTCCCAAATCGAATCAGACAGCCAAGACCACATTTCTGAGACAAATTCACGGTTAAAGCCTGGTGCAATGTTTTGGCCGATCAGTGCGGCTTCAATCGGAATAGTGCCGGAGCCGCAAAAGGGATCGCGGAACGGACGGTCTGGGTGCCAATTGGTCAGCTCTACCATAGCTGCAGCCAGCGTTTCCTTTAACGGAGCTTTGTTATGCAGCGGACGGTATCCACGCTTGTGCAGTCCTTCCCCAGATGTGTCGATAGACAATACAGCAGTATCTTTATGTATAGCTACTTCCGTTTTAAACAGCGGTCCTGTTTCTTCAAACCAGTCAACATGATACGTTTGTTTTAAGCGCTCTACAATCGCTTTTTTTACAATGGCTTGACAGTCAGGGACGCTGTACAGCTTTGATTTTACGGAACGGCCGCTAACGGGAAATGCTGCATTTTTAGGCAGAAAGCTTTCCCATGGGAGCGTTTTCGTTTGTTCAAACAACTCTTCAAACGAGGTAGCTTTAAATTCACCAATTTTTAGCTTTACACGGTCAGCGGTACGAAGCCATAAATTAGTGCGGGCAATCGCCGATACCGGTGCACTGAATTCTACTTTTCCGTTGTACACAGAAATACCTTCATAACCGAGTGCTTTTACTTCTTTGCCAACCAGCGCTTCTAAACCCATAGTAGCTGTGGCGATGAATGTTAAGTGATCGTTCATTTTGGAAACTCCTTTGTATACGAAATCAATCATATTGCACGAGAGCATGTAATCAGGTTTTTGATTGTAACAAATTTTTACACAGCTGCATGTCTCTGCTAGTGTATCATAAGCATACTGCTTCCTCATCTCTTTTTTCATTATGTACGTTTGAAATAAAAAAAACCCCTCATGAGGGGTTTTTCGGTTACAGAGGCATAAAACATTCTAGTAAGCCATGTTCTGTTCCATTGTGCTGCTGCGGCTGTTCGCCTTGCACGCTGGAGGCAGTCATCTATCTGCAAGAGTAATGTACTCTTGCCCTTTCCTTCCGTTTGGTTCCTTCAGAAAGGCGCCCCTACCAACATTTGGGTTTCTCGCTCGAGGGGTTTACCGCGTTCCACTTCGTTTGTTTCCAAACGAACTACGTCACTGTGGCACTTTCAGGGTAATAAGACCATATTGCATGGAAGCAACACAGGTCTGTTCCCCGCCGTCAATCTAGTATCTACATACCAGACTGCCCTGACTTATGGTTTCGTCAGGCACGAACACTACAGCCGTCTCAGGCTGTGCGAGCATGGACTTTCCTCTGCACTGAACATGCAGCGACTGCCAGGATGTTTTATGCTTCATTTTGTGACAAATGCTATTATATCGCGAATACGTTTGCTTAGCAACCCAATATACGAGAAAAATAATAGTAAGATTAGTTCTTTTGGATAGCCTTTTTTGATAATTGATCGGCTGCCCGGTTGGTACTTGATGGTATCCACTTGATAAAACAGAGATCACACGCATCGAGCAATGTGAGTATATCTTGGAGATATGGACGGAATAAAGCTTTTTTTGTATATCGTTTTTCTACCGCTTCATCGACGAGTTTGGAATCGGTACATATAGAAACCATGCTCCATTGGTTATCTTTGCACATTTGTAAAGCCATGCGAAGAGCGGCAAATTCTGCTTCGTGATTCGTCATATGACCAAGCGGAACTGCGTGATGTTCATTGTTATGACTGCCTTTGTTAACAAATATGCCAGCACCTGCTGGACCAGGATTTCCGGCACTTGCTCCATCGATGAATATTTTCAGCACCTTGATGTAACCCTCCTGCATATGACTACACTCTTATTAATCGTGGAAAGAAATAACGCCTTTCTGGTGCAATTCTTTTAAATAAGGAATTTGTTCCCGGCATTGATGGATGATGGTGTCATCATACGTACTAATCAATAACATGTCTTGATTCAAAGAAGCTTGCTGCTCGACTTCTCCATATGGTGTAATCCATTGACTGCCCCCGCATGCTCCATCACGTACTGTGTTTACGCCTGCAACAAAACATTGATTGTCTAATGCCCGGCAAGGAAGCTGTATCTCCCAGCGTCTTTTGGCTTCTAGGCTCCACACAGACGGGGAAATAATCAAATCAACTCCTTTTTGTGCCAGCTTACGGGAAGGCTCTGGAAACTCCATGTCATAGCAAATCAGCATGCCCAGTTTCCCAAACCTTGTTGCAAAGGGCTGGTAGTTTGGAGCTCCAGGTGTGAAAATATGCTGCTCTCTTCCCCACAATGTTGATTTACGGTAAAAAACAAGCTGCTGATGGTTTTCGTCAATGAAGGCACACGTAATATGCAGATGTTTCCCGTTTCTTTCTGGAAAAGAAATAACAACAGCCATATTAGTGTCATAGCTGAGTTGTCTAAAATATTGTATCGTATGGGAAGTATCACTTGCTTGTTCACTCACACCATAAAATGTTTCTTTATCCAAGCAGTATCCGCTCACGGCTAATTCAGGGAATATAATGAGACCTGCGTTTTTAGACGATGCTTCATTCATCATCTGCTTGCAGCGATTGAGATTTTTCTCTACATTTCCGTGTTCCGAATACATTTGAGCTAACGCAACATGGCAGGCTGAATTAGTCATATAACTTCTTTCCGAACACTTCCTTTTCTAAGTTTGACAGCCGTTTTAAAATATCGTAATTCGTTCCGCCTGCTGGAGCGGTTTGGTCTTGTGAAACGGGTGTTGGGTTAGCGCGTTGAGACCGTGATGCCCCTCCTGCCGCTTTCGTTGATTGTTGTGATTGTTCTAACGCTTTCTCTAACTCGTTAATTCTTTCTTCAAACGCTTCATAATCTTGAATGACAATATCTAAAAATTGATCGACTTCATCTTTGTTGTATCCTTTCATGCTGCTTTTAAAATCTTTATCTAAAATCTCTTTGGCAGACAATTGAATATTTTGCATGATAAGGCTCACCCCTGTAACAATCTATTAAAATACGATAAGGATAAAGGATAACGCATGTTTGTCACTTATTTTTTCAAAAGTTTGCGGAAAAGTCAATTTGAATCCCTGTTTATTCCATGAAGGGGTCTAGTGCTTGAGACATGTCTTCAACAGTTTCTTGCAGCTCATCTGGTGTAATCCGGTAAATAGGATAATGATGATATTTAGCTTTTCGTTCAGCTGCTTGTAAATAATAACGAGGTGTTCCCTCCTGCTCTTCAGAGTAAAGGATAAGCAGTGCATCCGTTTTGGAAATAATAAAATCATTTTTGGCCCGAAGCTGACCTGGATTATCATAGGGCTTTTTAGAAATGGCTTCTGTAAAGTCGGCCTTATTTATAATACGCTGATATGCTTCTTGTAAATGCTCCGGCCAAATATTGTCTTGTTCAAGAAAAGGAGGCAGAACAGCTAGTTTCAGTGTATCCCATGATTCTTTTAACGAAAGCACGGTTTCGGCAGCCCATTGTTCTACACCAGGCTGGCCGGAAATGACAACCCACTCCAATCCTTCTTCTAAAAAAGCAATCAGCCGTTTTTTTAACGTTTCTTTAATATACATGATTTCGTCAGCATGTGGTTTGAAAATTCCCATTTCCTGTGGTTTATAACCAGTAACAGCTAGTACTTTCAACGAATCATCCTTTTTATATTTCCATACAGAAATTCTTTTCTTTTCGACACTGTTCATTTTCGTTCCGTTTGTTTCTTTTACATATTCTGTCGTAAAACAGGATGTTTTACCTATTTTCGTTATAATATGCGCTTGCCCGGGAAATACATGCGGGCATTATTTCTGTATTTCCTGTTTATTTTGTAAGCGCTTTATTCGTTTGTTTAATTCAGGATTTTCTCTGTCTGCCAGTGTATTAGCTTTTAATGCATAATACAGCGCCTGTTCTACGTCTTTTTCCTGGTGCTCATAATATTTAGCAATTTCCACAGCAGCAGCTTTTGCTTCTTCTGTTCTGTTTTGGGATAGCACATGCTTGAAACAATCCAAGGCGTTGTGGTGTTGTTTTAGTTTTTTATACGTCTGTCCAAGTAAGAACAGACAGCTGCTGTGCCACTCTTCTGTTTCGGTATCATCTTCTAGTGCCCGCTTACAGCAAAAAACAACTTTTTCCCACTCTTTTAATTGTGCAAACCAGCGAGCAATTTCATATGTTTCCCTGGAATTTGTTCCATGGTTTAAAATCCGTTTTGATAAATTAATATAGAGCGTAATCAGCGAAAGAACATCCCATTCATTATGCTGCAGCACACCTTTGATAAGGTCAGGATGTTTTTCGTGTAAAAAATCAAAGTAAAGCATGGGTGCTAAATAACCAGGCGTATCATCTTTTCGTACCATATGCAGCATATGCTGCTCTACATTCGTAAGCTTACATGAAGACAGCCGATGTTTGAATAGGCGTCTTGAAGCATGAAGCAAATCAAAATGACCGAATGCAGGAAGTTTCGGCACTTCATTTCGAACAAATGTATGGCGTGTTTTTAACTGCGGCCAGTCGAACGCCTTTCCGTTATAAGTCACCAAGTATTTGGCAGAGGCAGTATCTTTTAAAAAGTGATGATACAGCGCAACCTCTGCATCCGGGCCTGGTAAGAAAAACTGCTGTACTTTCACGTGGGAACCGCCGACACATTGCGCACCGCCCAACAAAAAAATCATATTACCAGCGCCGCTGTTGAGTCCAGTCGTCTCTGTATCAAAAAACAGCAGATCATCTGGTTTTCGTTTTTCAGGGTGAAGCGGATGATATACATCCATATTTCCCCACTCCTGAAACACATCATGCAGCTCACCCAAGCGATAGCGGCCATGAGAGTAATCAAGCGGATAATTTATTTCTCTTTTTATAATAAATTGGTCATCAAAAAAGCAGGCAGACGCATCGATGTTCTTCCATTCCTCTTCATAAGGAATGTCTGCATGTGATGCCGGAATTTCTTCGGTCTGCTGTTTCTGTTTGGAATCATCAGAACCGGAAGAGGGGTGGCGCATATGATGTTTCATGCGATGCAATTTATTTTTAACGCTCAATCGAATGCTCCTCCTCTAATATGTTCAATAATTGAAGTGTTGCGCTTTTCGCTTCTTCGCTGCCATTTACATCGGAACCGACACATGACGGGCAGCCATGTGTACATGGACACGTTTGTACAAGGTTCTTTGCATTTTGAAGCAGGGTGAGAAAACGTTTATATACGGCAGACGACAAGCCTACCCCGCCGGGATAACGATCATATAAGAAAATCGTCGGCTGCTCTGAATGAGCCGCTTTCATTTGCGGAACGACATGCAAATCGCTTTGGTCACATAAAACGAGAACAGGTGCCACATGGCGAAGGACGTTAGCAGCACCGATTAATGCTTGTTCTAATTGGTCTTTGCCGAATGAGTGCACCGTTTCTTCCGGAAAGCTTGCCCAACACGCATTTGTGTGCAGCTCCTCTTCCGGCAGGTGAATCGGGCCGGAACCGATATTTTCAAAGGTTGTCAGTTTAATTTTTTTAAAAATAGTCGCTTTGGCATTGACCATCACATCGCCAAACCCTGTTTCAAATGAAGGGTAGTAAGACGTGTTATCTTCTTCTAGCACTTTTAATTCAACAGCCAGATTGGCATCTGTGTAATATTCAACTTGTACTTCTTGTACGTATGCTTTTCGTTCGTCCCAATCAAGCTCTTCAACTTGGTATTGAATACCTTGATGCAAGTATATCGCTTTTTCATGCAGCAGTGTCATCGCACTAAAACGGTCCATTTCCCCAATAACTTTAACATTAGCCACATCCGTTTGATCAACAATGATGACGTTCTCTTGGGAAGCAGACCGCAGGCTGATGCCGTGAGCTGGAAAACCGTCATTCATCCAGTACCATTTCCGGCCATGCCGGTGCAGTACTTGTTCTTCTGCCAGGTAGTCGAGAATATCTGCTGTTTCCACCCCATCAAACGTTTCCCCGACTCGAAAAGGCAGTTCAAAAGCAGCACATTTTATATGGTCGACTAAAATAATTAAATTATCGGGATGAATGCGAGCCGTTTCTGGGCTTTGTTCGAGAAAAAATTCCGGATGCTGTATCATGTATTGATCAACAGGTGCGGAGCTTGCGACAAGAAGGGTTAACGACTCATCCTGTCTGCGGCCGGCACGGCCAGCTTGCTGCCATGTGCTGGCCACTGACCCTGGATACCCTGTCATCACACATACTTGCAACTGGCCGATATCCACACCCAGCTCGAGAGCATTAGTACTCACAACTCCCATAACCTCCCCATCGCGCAGTCCGCGTTCAATTTCCCTCCGTTGTTTTGGCAGATATCCACCACGGTAACCTCGGATAGATTTGGGTCCAAGCTGTTTTTTTACGAGCTCTTGTAAATGACTTAAAATGATTTCTACACGAACACGGCTTTTCGCAAATACGATGGTCTGTATGTTTTCTTTTAAAAATAGAGACGCTACCTTATTTACTTCCGCGGTAGCACTTTTGCGGATATTTAACGCTTCATTGACGATAGGTGGATTGTAAAAGACAAAATGCTTTTTCCCTTGTGGCGCTCCATTATTATCAATAAGATGAAACGGTTCCCCAGTGAGTGTTTCTGCCAGCTCTTTCGGATTGGCAATTGTTGCGGACGTACAAATGAAAACCGGTGAACTGCCATAATAATGTGCAATTCGTTTCAGCCGCCTGAGGACATTTGCGACATGGCTGCCAAATACTCCCCGATACGTGTGAAGTTCGTCAATAATAATATACTGTAGATTTTCAAACAACGATATCCATTTCGTGTGATGAGGAAGTATTGCTGCATGAAGCATATCAGGGTTAGTCATGACAACGTGCCCGGCTTTGCGAATAACCTGGCGGATATTTGGAGCCGTATCACCGTCATATGTATAACTTTTAATATTGACCCCCATTTCCTCAATAAGCTCATTTATTTCACTTTTTTGGTCTTGTGCGAGTGCTTTTGTCGGAAATAAATACAGTGCCCTCGTCTGATCATTTTCCATGATAGATTGAAGAACTGGTAAATTATAAGACAACGTCTTTCCAGAAGCAGTTGGTGTGACAGAGACTGTGTGTTGCTTTTCCATGCCGCTTTTTATAAATGCTTCGTGCTGATGTGTATAAAGGGAAGGTATGCCGCGTCTTGTTAGGGCTTGTGTAATAGACGGATCCAAGGATGAAGGAAATGGCATCGTTTTTGCCGGCTTTTCCTCGATTGTATGCCAATATTCAACATGATCATTTAACGCTGGTTCTTGATGTATCCAGTCAAGTATTTGTTCAAGTGATTTTTTTTGCATATTCGTCACCTCTGTACTTCCATTCTAGCGAATAGGTGTTTGTTTTCCAATTGTAAAAGACATACAGGCAAATGACAGCAGGCGCGCCAATAAAAACATAAAAAAAGAACTGCCTTTATTTAGCGGCAGTTGCAAATGAGGTAGTAAGCAGCTAATTGGCAGGTGGTGTACGTTCAGCTACTCTTTCATTATGCAATTTTTCAATTTCTTGATTATTTAAACGAGTCAAAAGAGATTCCGGTATGCCGCAAAGCTCTTCTAATTCTTGAATGAGGCTGGTGCGATCCGTTTCCCTCATAGACCGTTCCCCCTCTAAAAAGCACCGTTTGTTATTTATCGTACACGCAAAGAGCAGAAAATATTCAGCATGTAAGGCAAATATTGTGTATTATCACAGAGAATTGCAGCTCTCAAGAAATGATAAATATAATAATAGTTTGCTAGTATTTTTATCTCGTTGTGTAATAGTCATTAATCATTTGTAGTACAGATTTTTCTTCCTTCGCAGGGGTAAATCGGCGTTCATTTGTCTTTTTGTGCGTTTGTTTCATTATAACCACTCCCATTTTGTTATATGTTAATAGCTATTATACACACGTGTTATAAAACAGTCAACTGTTTTATAACAAAAAATAAAAAGCTTTAAAAGGATTTCCCTTCTAAAGCTTTTGAAGCTAATCCAAAATGGCTTGATCAATACAGTCTACTAATTGTACAATTTCCGGCTTGCTGACTTGAGCGCTTGCTCCCACTTTTTCACCTTTATGAAATAAGTCTTCCGTGATTAACGAAGAAAAAATGATGACGGGAATATGCTGCAGATCTTGATGGTTTGTTACTTTCATCGTAAGATGGTGTCCATCCATTCTCGGCATTTCAATATCTGTAATAATTGCATCAGGAAGCTTATTGGCAGCTGCTGGTTCTGAAGATATGGCGGATAAAAGTGCATCAAGTGCTTCTTTGCCATCTGGATATACGATACAGTTAGTATAACCGGATTCCTGCAGGGTGTCCTCTAATAACTGCCGGAGCACCGCGGAATCTTCCACAATCATTAACAATTTTTCCTCACGTTCTTTTTCTCTTGCTTGGTCAGCTTTTGGAGGCGCCATTTCCGTTGGGGGAGAAATATCCATGACAATTTTCTCATAGTCCAAAAGCAGCGCCATCTCTTTTTCCATTTTCACAATTCCGTTTGTATTAGCATCATGACCTTTGGATAAGTTATTTGGTTTTTCAATTTGTTCCCAGGATATACGGTGAATTCTGGACACAGAATGGACGTGGAATGCGACTTTCGTTTGGTTAAGCTCTGCAATAATAAATTTGTCGTATTCTGGTTGCTGTGATGCTGGGTATTCTAATACTTTCGCTAGATCAATAACGGGTATAACCTCTTCGCGCAATCGAATAATTCCTTCTAAATGTTCATGGCGATTCGGTGTTTCTGTCACTTTCATGGCTGGTATGATTTCGCGTACCTTTAAAACATTTATCCCAAATGTACTGGCACCGACAGTAAACATGACAATTTCTAACTCATTCGTCCCGGTTTCAAGTAAAATATTGGAGGCATGGCTGTGCATAGACATCGTTATTTCTCTCCTTCATGAGCTGAATAGTACTTTTGTCTCTATTTTACCTGATTATGTTGCGACTGCAATAAAAAACCGACAGATTTTTCTGTCGGTCCTACGAATGATCTAAATATACAGACACGCTTCCACTTTGACGTAAGTCCTCTACTAATTTTTGGATGTGGCGGCCTTCTTTTTGTTCTAATATTTGCTGTTTAAGCTGGTCTTTGGATTCTTCAAAAGAAGGAGATGATGATTCTTCGCTGGATTGTCCATGGTTCAGCTCTTCATACATTTCCCTTAGTTCCTCTTCGGAGACGTTAATATCACTGGCTTCGTCTTCTACTAATTTTTCCACTTTAATTTGATTTTTAATATCTTCCTTTAAGTTTTTTTCGGTATAGTTTTCTTTCTGGAGTGCTTGGTGAAACTCTTCTTCTGACGCGAATTGTTCTTTAAACGAAGTCCATCTTTTTTCTATTTCATCTTGTGAAGCGGTAAGGCTGCGATTGTTTGCTTCTTGTATCAATAATGTTTGCCCGATTAATGTTTCAATGGTTTGTTCTTTGATTTGTTGTTCGAGTTCGCCATCATCTTGTTTTTCTACGTTTAATCCCTGTAAGGCATAGGTATGCAAAGTAGACACGTAGAGCTCGGCAAATTCTTCTTTTGCAATGGCATCTCCGTTCACTTCTGCAACAATGCTTGGAATATCTTCTAAATCAGGGTCAGGTAAATCTGATTGGTCTGGTGTATCAGTTGCTGTTTCTTCTGCTTCATTTGTCGGCTCGGCCTCCTGACCTACTTGTCCTTTTTCTGTTTCTTCGTCCTTTTCTCCACAAGCGGCAGCAACAAGCAAAATCATGGACAGGACCAGTGACAAAAGCGGTTTTGTACTCAAACGACTGCTCCTTTCTTCTATGAAAACATTTGTTTTGATTGTATCACATGACAAGGATACAGGCATGTGAATGGGAAAACGGTGGTTATTGTGCTAAGAATTTGATACAACGAGCCAAGGGCGCTCGTTCTCCCAAATAATATCAGCATTGACTTGAAAAGCTTCTTGTATGTTATCCGCGGTTAACGTGTTAAATTTCTTTCCTTGTTGCAGGATTTCCCCATTTTTTAATAACAATACGTTTTCAATAGAAGATGGTAATTCTTCTAGATGATGAGTGACATATAACAGTGTTGGTGCATCGTCAAGCTGCAGCAAACCTTCCAAAGTCGAAAGAAATTCTTCTCGTCCTTTCACATCCAGACCTGTACATGGCTCATCCAAAAGCAGCAACGTTGGTTTGGCTATCCATGCCCTTGCTAGAAGGGCTCGTTTTTTTTCACCTTGTGACAACTGTCCATATGGCTGATGTTTCACGTGAGAAATTCCAAAAAAGTCCAGCCAATGTTCGGCGTGAGAGATGTCTCTTTGACTGGTTGATTCATATAACCCAATAGATGCATATAATCCGCTTAATACTACCTCTAGAGCAGTATGGCTCATTTTTGTCCGGTACCGGTCATCCAGAGAATCGCTAACCCAGCCAATTTTTTGACGGAGCTGCTGTATATCAATTTTTCCATATGTACCTTGCCAGCTGGTGACCTGTCCTTTGCTTGCCCAGACGTATCCGGCAATGACTTTTAACAATGTTGTTTTTCCCGAGCCATTGAGACCTAACACCCCCCAATGCTCTCCTCGATTGATGGCAAACGATAGATTTTGCAGCCGCTTCGTACCCCCGGTTGTAACGTTCACTTCATCAAAGCGCAGTAAGGCATCTGTTGTAGTCATAGATTCCTCCTTCTAAACACATGGCATTTTTTGTAAGGACGCTCCCCTAATGAAAAAGACACCCTCTTATAAAACAAGCGGGGTGTCTTCGCTATCTTTAACAACAATCGCTGTCTGAGGAGCCGCCTTTCATAACAAGACCTACTTGCCCATCATCAGAACGTTCGACATCTAATGTGATGTCTTGAACGTGAGAAACAACTTGTTCTTCGATAGCAACGTGAATACCGTTCACTTCTTGTTTTACATCACTTTCTGCTGGCTCATCCAGAGCCAGTCCTAACTTAGGGCCTCCTCAGCCCATGCCTGAAAAAACAACGCGAACGGTTGATAAATCATGTTCGTTCATCACATCTTGAATAAAATCTCTTGCTTGGTTTGTAATATCCACGAAATATCACCTCTTTCTATTGTTTTATTTTAGCCGAAAATAATATATTTGCAAAGGAATATGCCTAAAAAATTAAGCTTGGCTGTTCTCTTTCCAGTAGCGTTGAAAATTTTGTCCAGCTACACCTTTTACTACATGTTCTGGAAAGTGACGAAGCAGCCACTCAAGCAGTCGCGGATAATCTGCCGGGGTGTTTAATCCGCTAAGCGAATAGTCGATGCCGTCAAAGTCAGAACCAAATCCAATCATGTGTTCCGCTCCGAGGCTGCACAAGTAGTCAATTTGTTTGGCTAAGTCTGTGTATGCAGCTGATTTTGTACCATTGATAAATGGGGGATAGAATGTTAATCCAATAAAACTGTTTTTTTGTTTTAAGCTGTTTATTTGTTCATCACTTATATTTCTAGGATGATGATATAATGCTTTCACATTCGCATGACTTACGATAACACGGTCAGCACGTTCGATGACGTCCCAAAAGCTTTGTTCATTTAAATGAGAGAGGTCTGTGATCATCCCATTGTTATTTTGCCAATCAATGACGGTTTCTCCCGCTTTCGTAAGTCCATAACTGTTTGATGCGCCGCTGCCGGCGGCAAGGTCATTTTTTTCATTCCAGGTAAGGCTGGCGATTTGAACGCCTTGTTTTTTTAAATTTTCCCACTCGGAAAGCTGGTCGGCAAACATTCCTGCTCCTTCTAAGGATAAAATGGCATTGGTGTACATATTCGATACGGTAAGTGGTTGTGCTGGCTGCCATTTGATTTGAGGGTTGGTTGTAATGTGTTGATGAAAGTAATCCAGCTGTTTCATAATGTTCTGTCTCTGGACAGCTTTCGGTTCATCAACAGAAGTGTACAGCGCAAAATGTTGAATCGAGACGTTTCCCTGCTTTAAGGTGTTTGCATTTACAGCCAAGTTTGCATCCTGAAAAGAAGGGGCTGGCGCATGCAGCATTTTCCACAATGCATCACAGTGCGTGTCGGCAATGATCATGGTGTTTATCTCCTTTTTTCTCCTCTTTTGTATACTACGATATGCATAAGTGGGTTCGTTGTGTGTGGATGCATTCTTAAGCTTTTTTTCTTATGATACGGATGCCTGCAGCAACCATTTCATTTTTGTTTTTTACTATCAGCCCCATGGCTGGATGATAATCAAGCACAGGATTTTCGCCTATATGTGCATATGTGTTATCTTCTGCAAGAACGGCAGGTTCTTTCGCTTTTGATTCTACCTGAATCAAAGAAAAGGTGACATCTCCCCCTCAGTTGCCTTCTAACGTGTGTGTCAGGATGAGGATGTGTTGTTTTAGATGGGGATGGTTGGTGAGATAAGATACCCCTCTATTTGTCAAGGTGATTCGCTGCATATGGGTCTCTGCCTCCTTTCCATCTATCATAAAAAAAGGAATGTTCCCTTGGTTTGGAAACATTCCTTTCCTTACGGAAACCTGATCGGTAATGGGCGATGAAAAACTTTGACATGTGCTGGTAGTACACCGGCTCGTTTTGCATCAATGAGATGGTTGTACATCTTTTTCCCGGCAGGTGCGTTTGCTGAATGTATAGTAATTCGTTTTGGAAAGGTTTTGTTTTTTAATAAGAACAAGACGACTTCAAATCCATTGGTATGCTTACTTCCTAAATCATGATCAAGAGATAGGTGATATACCGGTAAGTTTTCTTTTAAAAGTAACATGCAATCTTCAGCAGTTGTTACGAGAATGTGATCATCCGGACTAGGGCGAACATCGTCAAGGAAAATGTTACGTTGTTCCATGTATGGTTATCCATCCTTTTTTACAAACTCTGTCGGAACTTTGCGATGTTTGCGCCTTTTCTATTCATTATATCACAGATGATACACAAACAAAAATTTCCTTTAAACAAGCTGTTGCAGTTTATGAATCGTTTGCTGCAGCTGAGCAGTTGTGGCCGTATCTGCTGCATGTTCCCACTCGGTGACCGTTTTCATTAGAGAGTCCGTTAAATGTTGCCGGTAGTGATCCCATGCTTCTTTAAAAAAGACATAGTATGTGTCTTGTAAAAACTGATGATGTTTGTCAACGACCTTTTCTCCATAGGGCCGCAAATGCTCTTCGAACCGTTCTTTCATTTCTTTGCTTTTTTGCTCAACAAAGAAAGCATAATATGAGCTGTATTCTTTTATAAAAGGAAAGGTGCTGCTTTGGACAGGGATTTCTTCATGAATCGTTATTTCTGGAAAATCCGGAAGCTGCTGTTTGACGAAAATGCCTCGTATCTCCGTGCTGACTTCTGCAAGGATATCTTCTTGAAGCTCCCCCCATTGCTTTTTGATAAAATATTCCATACGTATAATAGTGGCGCGTATTTCTTGTGCAATTTCATGAAAAATAAAGTAAATGAGGTGATTGACAGCTCTCTGCAGCTGCAAAGGAAAGTCGGCATTGTCATCAAAGCGTGCAGCATGAAACAAGTCTTTAAATTCGTCATAGTAACGGTAAAACACACGTTGTTTTACGTAAAACAGCAGTTCTTCTAATTCTTGTTCAATCCACTGCCATTCGGTGTGCGGATCATAGTGAAAAAGCCGGTCGACAAGTTCTAGAAGTTCTTGTTTCCATCTATCGTATTGTGCCTGCCGCTCGGATTCTTCTGCTTTGGTGTGAGCGACTTGCTGCTGTAAATATGAAATAGCTTGCTTAATTTCTGTTGTTCCTTCTTTCACGATGGTTTGTTCTAAGGAGTCGACAGCAAATTGCTGAAAATGTTTCAAAAATCCTTCGATTCCGGATAGCTGCCATAATTGTTGATGATTGTTTTCGTGTGCTTGCAGCCCTTTTTTTCCCGAAACAGGCAGAACACGGGGCGATGTAATGTGCAGGCGGCGCAGCTGATCACTTACATAGTCCAATACGGAACGTAATTCATGGTCGTCTTTTGCAAGATCGGAAGCATTTACTAAGAAGAAAAATTTATCGTATGTAAAGTAATCTTTTGTCCGTCCAAGCTGCAGCAAGAACTCACGGTCTGCTTTGGAAAAGGCGTGATTATAGTAGCAAACAAAAAAGATGGCATCAGCACGCTTCATTTCTTCAAAAGCGATTTGGCTGTGCCGCCGGTAAATAGAGCCGATTCCAGGTGTGTCCACGAGACAATAACCTTCTTTTGTAAAGGGACAATCAAAATACACGTTTACTTCTTTTATTAGCACGGCCAAGTCCTCACGTGAGGTCATGCGTTGGTACTCCTTTACGCGAAGGTGTTCCGTCGTGTTTATTCTATCAGCATATTGATGATAGGATTGATAATACTGTTCAGCGGTTTGTCGTTCATCATCTGTTAATACATACAATGGATGATTATCTTTTGTATTTCCTTGTTCTTTTTCTGTTTCATTTGTGCCAGCTGTTTTCTTTTCTGTCTCTTCTGTCACAAGCGTATGCCAGTCTTCAATATCATCAAGTATGATTTCGGCCTGCTGCAGCACATCATTCATATCTTCTAAAATGTCCGTTTTGCTTTTGTATGTGACGTTCACTTCACGATGGCTGTGTGTATCATCTGGTGCTTGAATGTAATGAATGGCAGCGGTTGTTGGATTGGCTGCGACAGGAAGGAAATGTTCTCCTAACAGTGCATTCGCCAATGAAGATTTCCCAGCGCTAAAGCCGCCAAATAATGTGATGCGATAGTTTTTTTGCTGAAGGCGCACTGCTTTGTCGGCCAGCGAACTTTGGATATCTGACAAGCTGTCTGGAAGCATGCTTGCTGCTGTTTGCAGCTGATGGATAGATGTTTGTTTTAAAACGTGTAATCCATTGTTTTGCATGTTTTGTTTGTTGTGATAAAACGTGCTTAAATCCACCTCTTGTTCCTCATTGATGAAGTTCTGCCATATTTTTGTTATGGAATGCGTGTGTGTATCAAAACTTGCCGGCAGTGCAAGCGGTTTTGCGTATTGCTTCAACGTGGCGATGACATCGTTGATACGATGAACGAATTGATGCTTTTCTTCGTTAAAATGTTCCCAGTCCGTTATGGCCTGTTTGATGGTTTCAATTTCTTCTGTGCGTTTAGCTGCTTCACGGTGCTGCTCATTTTTTACTGCATGTTTGATATCTGGAAGTATATTGATGAACAGCTGCTTATACTGCTTTCTAATTTCATCAATGATGAATCGGCTGTATGTTAAGACGTATTCTTGTGTGAACAGTGCCCCACGCCTTTCTGCTCGACGCAGCAGGGATTCATCGATATGATAATGAATGGATAACAATGTCTTTTGAAAGGACTTTGGATGAACGCCGTAAGAAGCCAAGATATCCTGCAAACGCTGCCGCAAGTGGACATCAATATAATTGCTGACATTTTGATTAAGGCTGTCAAGCAGGTGCTGCTTTCGCCTTTCTTTTTCACGGGTTGTCTTCTTTTTTGCAAACAATCCTTTTAAACGAAACGACGCCTGTCTTGATTCCAAGTAATCCCGTACAAGGTTTCTTGTGTGATACGGGGTAAGTTTTGCATTTTTAAAAATGGTATCACTAGAAGCAAAAATATCTTTTTCAATAACATGTTCCCATTCAAAAATATTCTCTAAACTTGCTTGTTTTTCTTGTAATGTTTGTTTTAACAGCGGCAAAAAACGATAACGATGCATATATTCCAGCGTCGTTGGGCCCGGTTGTATATTTTCATAAACCATAAGCGCCGTCTTCTCCAATTGCTGATATAAACGAAGGGCACATGTCTGATTTACCGTATCGTGAACGCTTTGCCTGGAGTCAGGATATAAATTCTTTAAAAAAGCATTCCAATCAGATTTGTAAAGTGCTGGTTGTTTTGCTGATAAGAAAAATATGTTTTGCAGATGAATACGATATTGCTTTAAGCTTTTTGTAATGTGTTCTTTAAAATCATTAAAAGGCATTTCATCTTCGTCGTGTTTATCCATTTGATTCACAATCAATACCGGTTTTATGTAAGAATCGTTTAATTGTTTTAAAAAAGCGAAGTTTTCTTCTGACTGCACTTTTTGGTAATCAACTACGTAAAACACGGTATCTGCTTCAAATAACCGTGATTCTGCTAAATGTTTATGATTGGCATCAGTAGAGTCAATACCGGGTGTATCTAATATTTCAAAGTAGTTTGGCAAATGCTCGACAGGAAGGGTTAAGTATACTTCTTTCATGTCTGAAGCATCCGTAAACCATCCTTTGTTCCATTGAGACATTGGGATATACGTTTTCTTGCCAGTGCTTTCGTTTTGATAAGAAAAGGTGGCCTCCTTACCTCGCTGAAAATGTACGATGTTGGCACTGGTAGGGATTGGGTGTGCCGGCAGCACTTGATCTCCGATAAGAAGGTTAATAAGCGTCGATTTTCCAGCTGAAAAGTGCCCGCAGAATGCGGCTGTGTACCGTTTAGTTTGCGACTTTTCTTTTAACGCATAGATATGTTTCAATGCGTCATCATGACGATAATCAAGAGCAATCTTTTCTATGAAATGGTGCAGTTTATTGATATGTTCGTCTGCAAAACTCGATTCGTTAAATAAATGACAGCGGTCTGATGGTGATAATAAATATGGAGAAATATCTGTGTTGTTCA
This sequence comes from Alteribacillus persepolensis, assembly GCF_900099605.1. Taxonomy (GTDB): domain Bacteria; phylum Bacillota; class Bacilli; order Bacillales; family Marinococcaceae; genus Alteribacillus; species Alteribacillus persepolensis. The sequence continues at coordinate 340,037 of NZ_FNDK01000001.1, read as the reverse complement.
TTTATCTTCCTCCTTGCCAGTGTGTGCTGTGTTGTGGAGTACGAACGTGTACACGATTAATGACAGCGTCCCAATGATTCCGAAAATACCAAGCCATTGATACAGCCCGGCACCGCCCCATGTATCCATCACGATGCCGCCTCCCAATGAACCAACGATACCTGAAATACCAAAAAATGTCGTAATAAACAGCAAGTGTCCGGTAGCTTGCAGTTCTTCTGGTACGAGCCGGGTCATGTAAGTTAAGGAAGAAAAATACATAAAGCCAAATGAGAGTCCGTGAAACATTTGCAACCATATGACATGTACAGGATCATTGATTATCCCCATCATCAGCCAGCGGCCGGCATAGATGACACCGGCTGTGATAATGAAGACAAGTGGATGAAACCGCCGAAACCATAACGCCGTTAAGAAAAAAACAACAGCTTCTGAAACAACTCCTGCAAACCACGCTCTGCCTATGTACGATTCCTTTCCTCCCAGTTCTAAAATGTACAGCCCTAAGAAACTATCATTGGCACGGTGGCCAACGGAAATAAAAAATATCAGAATAAGAAATATAAACACTTGTGGTTTTCTGCCAAACTTCACGGCATTTAATAAGGTAACTGGCTTTTTAGATGGTGTCACATCACGCAAAAGAAAAATGAAAATGAAAGCTGTGAGAGCACAAGCTAAAAAGGGAAGCGGAATGAGCGCTGGGCTGTATGCTTCTAGAATAAACCCTGTCATAAGAGATGTGGTAGCAAACCCCAATGACCCCCACATACGGATAGAGCCGAAATTCAGCTTCCGCTCGACAGCTGTTTTTTGAGCTAAGCTGTCACCTAAAGCCGTGCAGGGGGCTAAGAAGAGAAACATACAAAACATTAACAACATCAGCATCAGAAGCGAGTTCATTTGAAAAAAGAAGATACTGATTATGATGGCACTCCCCATGCAGACCATCAGAACTTTTTTAACGGATTTCCATTTATCGCTTCGATATCCCCAAAAAGGCTGCGCAAATACAGAAGCAAGCGGACCAATGGCCATGAGCCAGCCAATGTGTGTCTGGGAAATACCTTTGTGCTGAAAATAAACAGGAGCGTAACTAATAATAATCGTTAAAGCAGAATAAGCAAAAAACAGATAGGTCATTAAAGGAAGTATGCCTTTTTCGCGCACCATAATCATATCCTCCTGTTTTTCATAAAATACAGGCCGAGCGGTACGTGCTCAGCCTGCGTTGTTCCTTTCTCTATAATAAAAAATCTTGTTCATATAAGTAAGAATAAGGGATGTCCAAAAACACATATAACTCTTCGTTGACCGGATAGGAATATGTGCGTATGCGCTCCCCTTTATGGATATCGGTATACAAATCTGATAGAATACCGCGTTTTTCATAATTCATTTTAATAATATTTTCTAAAAAGTATGGACGCCAGCTCCAGTTGCGATGACGTTCTTCTTTGCGGTATTGCCACTGACCATCTTGGTCCAGCAAGGCGTTTCCTGATTGTTGAAAACCTTCCTGATTACAAATGTAAACGCGAAAAGCAATATCTTCAAAAGATTTGGCAACGTCTTGTGTTAGTTTATCAATGTCACTAACTTCTTTGGTTGCTTTTATATGTTCATATAGACGTGCATTAAGGGTATCTATGAGACCGTACTGTGCTTGGATTTTCTTTTTTTCAAACTGTAAAAAGTGATGGAAGTCTTTTCGAAGCGAGGCAGCGAATGTTGTTTTGTCTACCGTTGTATTACTTGGTCTTCCTAAATAGTGACCTTGATAATATCGCGCTCCGTGACGCCAAGCATAGTTTAACTGGTGAAATTCGGAGATGTTGTCAAACAAAAGCGAAGCTCCGATTTTTCTTGAAATCATGGACAGGGAATGCAGCATCTCGCGGAAAATGCTTGGAAATGAGTGATCTTCCATAAATCCTAAGTGTACTTTTATAATATCCGGTTCTAAATAAGTAATAGAGTTTAGATTGCTGGTACTTTTGCCAACATCATCAAGTGCCACTTTCATGTTCATGCTTTGAACATATTGAATGAAGTGTTTCAATTGGGAAGTGCTGCCTTGAAAGTGGTGCTCTTTTATCTCTAAAATAATGTGCTCCAAGGCAATTCCTTGATTTGTATAATAGGCAAGTTTTTCAAAAAATGTTTCTCCGCCGTCTGCTGCTATAACGTTAGCATCAACATTTAGAAACAAATAGTCATCCCGGTTTTCTGTGATATAGTGCTGCAATGCTTGATGGCGGATATGCTCATCCAATTCTACTCGATATTCTTCGGGAATAGCAGTGTCATTCAATATCGGACTAAGGCTGATAATATCGTTGTTTTCTTTTTGATAGCGTGGTAGCACTTCATACCCGGTTACTTCTTGTTTGTCTGCACTTATGATTGGTTGAAAGAATGGAAAAGCATTTCCTTTATTCATAACTACATCGAGTACATCCATTTTATATCACCTATATTCATCAGCTAATTTAACGAAAAAATCTGTATAAGAGCTTCTTTCTTATACAGATTCATGTGTGCCTTGCTTTCACGCAAAATCATAAGGCGTTTGTTGATAAACAAAGTAGTTCAGCCAATTGGAATACAATAGATTGGAATGAGCCCGCCATTTAAGCCGCGGTTCTAATAAATGATTGTTTTCTGGAAAATAGTTTTCAGGGATGTCGGTTCCTATTCCTCTGCGGTTATCTCTTATATATTCATCTTGTAGTGTTTCTTTATCATATTCACTGTGGCCGGTCAGAAAAATTTGCTTGCCATCTTTGGAGGCGACCAGGTACAAGCCAGCTTCTTCAGATTCTGAGAGAATCTCTAATTCTGGAACTTTTTCCACATCACTTCTGCGTGTCTCTGTATAACGTGAATGCGGGACGTAAAATTCATCATCAAACCCTCTTAATAAACGATGATGGGGATTATTAATTCTATGTTTAAAAATACCAAATTTCTTTTCTGGAAGTGAATGTTTTGGAACTCCGTAGTGGTAGTATAATCCAGCTTGTGCACCCCAGCAAATATGGAGCGTGGAGGTAACGTTTTCTGTACTCCACTGTAAAATTTTTGTCATTTCCTCCCAATAGTCGACCTCTTCAAAGTCCAGTTTTTCTATTGGCGCCCCGGTAATAATCATTCCGTCAAATTTACGATAACTGATTTCATCAAATGTTTTATAAAACGCTGCTAAATGTTCTTGAGGTGTATTTTTAGAACGATGCGTATCAGGATGCAGAAAAGATACATCCACTTGCAGAGGAGTATTGCCGAGCATACGTAAAATTTGTGTTTCTGTCGTTTCTTTTAAAGGCATTAAATTCAGTATAAGAATTTTTAGAGGCCGGATGTCCTGTGTGTACGCACGACTTTCATTCATAACGAAAATATTTTCTTTAGTTAATATATCTTTTGCCGGTAAATGATCTGGTACTTTAATAGGCATACGTCTCTCGTACTCCTTCATGAATTTCTATTCTTTTCTTTATATGATTGATTTTATATTCGTCCTTTGAACAGCTGCTTTAATTCTACAAAATATCATGAATTGTGAAAATAGGCAATACCTCTTCAAGAATTTCATCGTATTGTTTAATGATAATCGCATGGGAAAACTAGAGTGAAGACACTCTCTTATTTTTGCTCTTAAAAACATAAATTCAGACGAATCCCTCCGCCTGAATAAAAATCTATAAAGACAACGCTGTTATGCGTTTTTCTCTTCATTTAATTCTAATTTCCATGTTGCCATGCCTCTTCCTGTATGGTCTACATAAGAGAATTCATAGTGCGAGGAAGACTTAACTGGAAACGCAATGGTTCCACGGCGAAGTCCCTCTGGACGGATTTGTCCGCCAACAAGGCGTTGGTCATCATGTGTGGTCTCATATTCCGATGTATGACCACTTTCATCCACAACGATCGTGTTAAATAGAGGAATCTCACGCACCTCTTCTGCTGTATTTAGAAAAGATACGTCTACGATGACATAATGTTTTTCTTCCTGGCTCATTATGTACGCATCATGAACCGTAATATCAAAGCGGTTGACACGCCCTGTTTCCCCCATTTCCAGTAAATGTTCTGAATCGGCTGCAACTGTTTGGGTGAATTGATCACTGCTGCTGTCGATGTTCTCTCCTGTATGTCGCTGTGATTCAATAAACATTCCGCTGAAAACACCGAGAATTAATGTGAGTGCTAGTAAAAACCAATACTTTTTATCCATGTTTTCCCTCTCCTCTATCCCTGAAAAAGCCTGATAAATCGTATGAGTTCCTGTAACGAATGGAATCAGGTAGTTTATAAATGATGCTACGATTTCCACCAGCTGTCATGGATGGTAACGGGCAGCTGTCGCTTATGCTCCGTTTGATTGTACTTTTTAATCAGCTTTTCTGCTGTGTTTGTATCAATAGTTTTTCCTTCTAAGAAGTCATCGATTTGTTCATATGTCATACCAAGTGCTTCTTCATCCGGCAGACCTGGTTTATCACTTTCTAAATCAGCAGTTGGCACTTTTTCATATAGAGAGGCTGGAGCATTCAACTCTTTTAATAGCTGCTTTCCTTGTCGTTTATTTAAGCCAGCTAATGGTGCAATATCGCATGCCCCATCTCCATGTTTAGTGAAAAACCCTGTTACTGCTTCTGCTGCATGATCGGTGCCGATCACTAAACATCCGTATTCTGCAGCAATATCATATTGTACTTTCATGCGCTCTCTGGCTTTTGTATTTCCTTTGTTAAAGTCACTCATCTTTTGGCCTACCCCTTCTTCAAAGGCACGTTCGGATGCATCGACAGCTGGCTGAATATTGACCGTGATGTCTTTGTCAGGTGAAATAAATGCCATGGCTGCAGCAGCATCGTCTTCATCAAATTGTTTCCCATAAGGAAGGCGGACCGCTATAAATGTATATGTTTTTGTTTCTTCCTTATTCAATTCGTTTACAGCCAGCTGAGCTAATTTACCGGCTAGAGAAGAATCTTGACCGCCGGAAACACCAAGGACAAAACCGCTGCTGCCAGTTTGTTTCGCATACTCTTTTAAAAAACGTACCCGTTTTGTTATTTCTTCATTGGAATCAATGGTCGAACGTACTTGTAAGTCATTAATAATGTCGTTTTGTGTGGTACGCATCTTTATCCCTCCATGTATTGTTTATATTACCTTTTCCTGGTTTCGCTTTCCTTCAAACGTGTCCTGTCATCTAAAGCAAACCGTTCGATTTGCTGGAATTGTTTTTCTGCTTTCAAAATATGGCGCTGCCGTTCACCAAGCAGATCAAAGTGAGGGAAAGGATTGCGATAATGAATCCACTCCGGTTTTAATCCGTACTCCCTTCCCCACGCTTTTAATTTCGAGATGTTTTTGCAGCCTGCTTTTGTTACCGTACTGCAGTCAGGAAAGCGGTCATCGTACCAGTAATGGGTGATAAAAGCTATTTCTTCGTTAGATGCTTTTTCTTTCCAAGCATTTAACTCTTCTTTTGTTATTCCAAATGCCATTGTTTTTCCTTCTTTCTATTTACATCAATTCCAATCCATATAACGGTTTATTATTTTTTATGTTTTTCGTATGTTTTGTGCCAGTCTGGCAAGTGTTTTTTGATGGATATCGGACGAAATGTTTCTTTATTCACACAGACATGAGTACTCGTCCCTTCCATACAGGTTGTTCCTTTTTCGTTTTCCGTGTGATAACCATAAATCACACGGATTCCATCATAAGATTCAATCCATGTTGAAATAGTGACCGTTTCTCCAAAATGAGCGGGCTGTTTGTAGTCAAGGTTTATGTTGATAACTGGTGATAATATACCAGATGATTCCAATTCTGCATAATCAAATCCTAGTTCGTTAATTAACTTGGTCCGGCCTAATTCACACCATACGACATAGTTAGAATGATGGACAACCCCCATTTGATCGGTTTCTGCATATCGAACATCAATGTTTGTTTGAGTGACTTTCATTCGTATTATCCTCGCTTTCTACTTGTTTATCTGCTTTAGCTGCATATATATCGGTTGTTTGGATTAATTGTAGTGAATCAGTGCTTGTTTTTTTATCATTCATGATGCGAAACGCATGTTGTTGAAATATTTCTTCAGCAAAATCAACCGCAAACCTGGCGTTTCCACTTGTATCCATTGTTTGATATACACGATGCAGTTCGTCTGCTGCTCCTTGTTCAAAATAATATCCCATGTTCTGAACGTACTGTACAGTGACAGAAGTTAATTCTTCCGAGGTAAACGGCGGAAAGTAAAATGTCTTTTTAAAACGCGATGTCAGACCCGGATTTACTTGGAAAAGCTGTTTCATCGGCCGAGAGTAGCCAGAGAGAATCACTACGAGGTTTTCTCCGTGTTTTGTCATTTCATCGACAAGCGTATCCAATGCTTCTTTTCCAAAGTCTGCTCCAGAAGGTGAAGCTAAAGAGTAGGCTTCATCAATGAATAAGACACCACCTAGTGCTTCACGTACTTTGCGCATTGTTTTGGCAGCAGTTTGGCCTGTATACTCAGCGACCAAATCACTTCTTCCACATACAATCGTGTGACCGCGCTTCAATAGTCCGATGTCTTTCAAAATGCTGGCATACAGCTGAGCAACGGTTGTTTTTCCAGTGCCGGGCGGTCCTGTGAAAACAGTATGCAGTTGAACCGGTGCTGTTTTCATATCTGCCTTTCTACGTTCATTTTGAATACGAATAAACGCTGTTAACTTCTTCATTTCTTGTTTCACTTCGTCCAGTCCAATTAAAGATTCTAGTTGTTCAAGAGGAGATTCGGTGTGTAAAGCTTTTTCTTCTATCACAGGGTCTTTCATGTCTTCGGCTGATAATAAAGCAAAATCATCTCTATCAGCGGCAGTATCCCCGCCGATGCTTGCCCCTTTTTGAAAAATAGCATCCATAACGATATTTTTAACGGTTCGTGCATTGCCAAATGTTTCATCTACTTGTTCTGTTTCGATGCGCTTGGTTAATTCTCGTTTGCCGTCATTGTTGATGATAAAGTCATTATCTAACGCCACTTTATCAGCAATCTCTACTAATTCGTCTAAAGAATAATCCGGTAAATGGATGTGATTGCTTTCGGGGAAACGGCTGCGAAGTCCGGGATTTGATTGGAGAAACTGTCTCATTTCGTCTGGATAACCAGCCAAAATCACGACAAATGTTCCAGCATACTCGCCACTTGTCATAGCAGATACAAGTGTATCGATAGCGGTTTGACCAAAATCATTTCCGGACATTCCTTCTCTTTTTAAGCTATAAGCTTCATCAACAAAAAGAACACCGCCGACAGCTTCTTTTACAAGGTTCATGGTTTTTTCTTCAGTTTGGCCAACATAACTGCCGACAAGTTGGGAACGATCTGCTTCTAATACGTCATCACGTTGCAAAACACCAAGATGATGATATATTTTGGCAAGCATTCGGGCAAGCATTGTTTTGCCAGTACCGGGATTTCCAGTTAAGATCATATGTAAGCTTCTTTCGTCTTGTAAATGATAGCCTCGTTGTTTGCGTTGTTCTTGGTATTGGAGGTAATGATACAGACGGTGTACCCGTTTTTTGATATTCTCCAGGCCAATCATTTGCTGCAATTCCACCAGAGGATTTTCTTTATCTAAAGCCAGCGACGTAGATCGTTTCAAAAGAGCAGACCATTCTTTTTTCAGATGATTAATATGCGAAATGGTCGATTTAATGGTTTGAACGGCTTCAGGTGAATAAAAGGAACCAGATGCAGTTTGAATGTAATCATTGGCAGCTTGCTGCAGCGTTTCAAATGACGCTTTGCCTTCCTCTAGAATGTTCATAATATCTGTTTTTGTTATATCGTGCCAAGATGCGAGTGTGTGCCAGAATATATGATTGTGTTCGATATTTTCTATTGTTTGCTGCAATACAGTCCGTTCTTTTTCGGCGATATCTTGAAGCTGACCGGCTGCTTTTTTTCGTGCGCTGCTCTGGTCGGTTTCGCGCATAGAAGGTAATGGCTGTGTAAAAATATTTTCTTTCATGTACTCTAGTTGTTCCAAAGCAGCCATATATAAATAGGCAGGCTCCTGGTTATACAAGCTTTTTGTATATTCCATCCAATATTTAACAATTGGGTCAAATCGCCCGCGTTTGTCATATCGATCTCTTGCCAAAAGAGCATACACTTTCGCCGCTATCTTTCGTTCGCTGTCTATTTGGATATCTGCTTCATCGAGAATTTGCTGAGCTTCTTGCAGACTATAGTGCCCCACATGCTCTTCCCATATTTGCAGATGATGTTCTACATTGCTGTGATTTGAAATAGCCAATCGTGAACGCTCCTTCTTAGTAATCTTCTTCTATTCTACATTATTTTTCCGGTAAATAAAAAATATAGCACAAAAAAGCTGCCTCAAATAATGATTGAGACAGCTCTTAAAACGTTTTATGCTGTTTTAGCCATTGATATAGCCAGCAAAAGAATAAAGTGAACCAAGCACCAATTATACCGCCTGCTGTATTAAGAATAACATCATCAATATTAGCAACGCGATGGGTGAAAATGAATTGGTTGACTTCAATGAACATAGATAACAGAACGGAAAGCAAAGGAATAAGCCAGAACGCTCTGCGTTTTCTATAGCTTATTAGAGCAGTAAGAACACCAAAAGGTATAAACATCATGATATTTCCTCCAAGAATGCGCAGAGGATTATCAATGGTTGGACTGTAGTAGGCAATACGATAAATACTGCGAAATGGAATAAGGTTATAGTTTCTCCCTCCTGGTCCTAATGCTCCATAGGAAGATCCGTAATTCCAAGCAAATAATGTGATATAAAAAAGAACACTAAAATAAAGCAATAACAAAAGGATGAATAACATTTTCCAAGGAATAAAGCGGTGTTTATGTTTCATTCGATGCTGCGGTTCTAAATAATCCATTTTTATTACTCCTGCCATTTAGGTTTCTCCTTCTTTTACATTATGATTTTTTTTATGTTTTTTAGCAAGATATAAAAAGGATATTTTTATCGACAATTTCTACTTAAAAAAACCGCCATGAAGGCGGCTTTTTGTATGAAGTATTGTGTTTTATTTCATCGCTTTTTTATTTTCCCATCTTTCTTCAATTTTATCTAATATGCTTGGGTTATTTAGAATTTCTTGTTTATTTTCTTCTAATAGTTCTTTTAATGAAATGCGTTTTTTCTTCTTCAATACGAAAACCTCCATATATTTTTATTATCATTATGTTCTAATGAATAAATTTTTATACTATTTTGTTAAAAAATACGGTACGTGAAATTTTTATTCTAGTATATGATGTATAACAAAAAGCCGAACCTGTTAAAGGTCCGGCTCTTAAATATCTGTCTCTTAATTTTGGGCACTTCTTGCTTCTGCAAGCTTGCTACGAAGAACCATTTGCAGAATACCACCGTGACGATAGTAATCAGCTTCTACGTCACTGTCAAAGCGTACAAGCGCCTCAAATGTTTTCTTGTTGCCATCTTCATCTGTTGCTTCTACTTGAACGTAATCGCGTGGCTGCACGTTATCATCAATTTTTACATCAAATGTCTCTTTACCAGTCAATCCTAATGTTTCTGCATTCTCCCCTTCTTTAAATTGAAGCGGAAGAACACCCATTAAGACAAGGTTGCTGCGGTGAATACGCTCGAAGCTTTCCGCGATAACCGTCTTGATGCCGAGAAGGTTTGTACCTTTTGCAGCCCAGTCACGTGAGCTTCCCATCCCGTAGTCTTTACCTGCAATCACCATAAGACCGGTGTTATCTTCTTTATACTTCATTGCCGCATCGTAAATGGCCATTACATCGCCTGTTGGCCAATACGTTGTGTATCCGCCTTCGGTTCCAGGTGCAAGTTGGTTTTTAATGCGGATGTTGGCAAATGTACCTCTCATCATAACTTCATGGTTACCACGTCGGGAGCCGTAAGAGTTAAACTGAGAAGGTTTTAACCCTTTATCCATCAAATACTTGCCAGCCGGGCTGTCTTTTGCAATCGAACCTGCCGGAGAAATGTGGTCGGTTGTCACCGAATCACCAAATTTACCAATTACACGCAAGTCGTTCAATTCTTTAATGTCATCCGGTTCTTCAGACATTTCTTCAAAGAATGGCGGATTTTGAATGTATGTGGATTCTTCATCCCAGTCATACAATGCTGCATTTTCATCAGACTGCAATGCATTCCAACGCTCATTGTTATCGAATACGCTTTCGTATTCTTTTTTAAACAATTCTGGAGATACATTGTTATGAACGTACTCTTGAATTTCAGCAGCTGCCGGCCAGATGTCTTCAAAATACACATCATTACCGTCTTTGTCTTTACCGAAAGAGTCGTTGTTCATATCAAAGTTCACGTTACCAGCGAGTGCATAAGCTACAACAAGCGGCGGTGAAGCTAAGTAGTTTGCTTTCACAAGCGGATGAATACGTCCTTCGAAGTTACGGTTACCACTCAATACAGAAGAAACGAGCAAATCATTGTCTGCAATTGCTTCTTCAATTTCTTCTGGAAGCGGACCACTGTTACCAATACATGTGGTACAGCCATAACCTACCAGGTTAAATCCAAGCTGGTCTAAATAAGGCATAAGGCCGGCATCTTCTAGATAACTTGTGACAACTTTAGAGCCAGGCGCGAGGGATGTTTTCACGTATTCCGGAACATCTAACCCTTTTTCAATTGCTTTTTTCGCTAAAAGACCTGCACCAATCATAACGTACGGATTGGACGTGTTCGTACAGCTTGTAATTGCTGCAATCGTTACCGCACCTGTTTCAAGTGTGGACGTTTTGCCGTTTGGATGCTTCACTTCTACTTTTTTATTGACATCTTCTGGCGCCGCACCAAACCCTTGATTTCCTGCAGGAGCTGTCAGTGCTTCGTTAAACTGCTTTTTCATGTCAGACATCGCAATAAGGTCTTGCGGGCGTTTTGGACCAGAAAGGCTTGGCTCAATGTCAGCAAGGTCGATTTCTACTACTTTCGTAAATTCTGGTTCTTCTTTTCCATCTTCATAGAAAAGATTATTCGCTTTGCAGTATTCTTCTACCATCTTAATGTGTTCTTCTGAACGGCCAGTCAGACGCAAGTAATTTAATGCTTCTTGGTCTACTGGGAAGAAACCGCAAGTAGCGCCGTATTCCGGTGCCATGTTCGAAATGGTTGCACGATCTGCAAGCGGCATTTCCGCAAGGCCAGGACCAAAAAATTCTACAAACTTACCAACTACATTTGTTTCACGCAGCACTTGCGTTACTTTCAATGCTAAATCGGTCGCTGTTGCTCCGTTTGGAAGTGATCCTTTCAATCGCACACCGATAACTTCTGGAGCAGGGAAATAAGATGGTTGCTGCAGCATGCCTGCTTCGGCTTCGATACCACCTACACCCCAGCCAAGAACACCAAGGCCATTAATCATCGTCGTATGTGAGTCTGTCCCCACTAGTGTGTCTGGATATGTTTCTACCTCTCCGCTTTCTGTCTCTTTCGTATGAACAACAGAAGCAAGGTACTCTAGGTTCACTTGGTGTACAATTCCTGTTGCAGGGGGTACAGCACTGTAATTATCAAATGCTTTTGTGGCCCAGCTCAACAGCTTATAGCGCTCTTCGTTTCTTTCAAACTCTAAATCCATGTTGCGGTGAAGTGAATCAGAAGAACCGAACTCATCTACTTGAACAGAGTGATCCACAACTAAGTCAACTGGAATAGCTGGGTTAATCTTTTCTGCATCTCCACCGATATCTGCCATTGCTTTACGAAGAGAGGCTAAGTCAACAACCGCTGGCACACCGGTAAAGTCTTGCAAAATAACCCGGGATGGTTTAAAAGGAACATCTTCTTTTCCACCTTTATCCGTTCCCCAGTTTGCTAAACTTTCTACGTGTTCTTTCTTGATGACTTTGCCATCCAGCTGTCTTAATACAGATTCTAATAACACTTTAATCGAATAAGGAAGCTTTGAAACATTAGCGATACCCGCTTTTTCTAGTGCTTGAATGTCATAGTAGTAATACGTCTTTCCATTGGCCGTAAATGATTTACGGGCTTGAAAAACATCTTGATTTGCACTCATATGTATTCCCTCCTCAAAACCTATGATATAACAGATTGCTAAAAAAGTCGAAACATAATGCCTTTCTTCGTAATATGCAGAAAAATACGATGATTTCAACCCACTTCTTTAGAATAGCAAAAGTTAGAGAAAAGATAAAGAAAAAGTTAAAGGAGGTATTCTAAACGGAGATTTCTAGCTGACGTACACCTTTAGCTCCCCACTTACACGGGTTCTCATGAGCAAAATTCGCTAACTGCGGAATCTTTTGCTGCTGCTTGTCCCACAGGTATCCACATATATTTCAGCTGCTGTTCATCAAAAATAAAATCAACCCGGTTTATGGCACAGACCTTTATTTCCCGTGAACAAACATCGCTCTCCGCACCATCCCAGCCGCGGCTTTAACCAATCAGGTTTTCTACCCCTGTCTAATGACAAGGCAAGCCTTTGCATTTGCTAGAGAATGTGTGCATTCCTCTTCTCAGCCAGTGTATGCATAGTTTTTAAGTACGCTTCAACGGAAATATCCATAGAATAAAGCTATCCCGACTTGCGGGACAGCTCTTTTTCTATCATTTGCAGTGCTTCTAACACCGTATCGCTTTCTTCTGAAGTCAATGTACGAAAGTCCAACACCACTTTTTCATCACTTACTCGAGCAACAATCGGCGGATCTTCCTCTGTTCGGAGCTTTTCCACCACCGTATGCGCAGGTACTGGCTTTGTCTCGATACAAACTACAGCAGTTGCAATTGTCACTTCCGGCATCGTTCCACCGCCTATTTTTGATACATCCTCTTGTATATATGGCTTCCACAGCTTAAAGGATGTTTTTTGCACAAACGCAGCAGCCCGCGCTTCTATAGACTCTTTTGACTCCAGCACTTGTTTGACTGTGGGAATATTCAACAACTCTTCTTTTCCTTTTACATATGCTTTTAACGTCTCCTCTAATGCTGCCAGCGTCATCTTATCGACACGCAGCACTCTGGCAAGTTGGTGTTTTTTTAAACGGTCAATCCACTGTTTCTTTCCTGCAATAATACCTGCTTGCGGGCCGCCAAGCAGCTTGTCGCCAGAAAAGGTGACAAGGTCTGCACCTTGCTCTAAAACATGCGAGACAGTAGGCTCTTCCCCGATGCCATGTTGTGTAAAATCATAAATGGCTCCGCTGCCTAAATCTTCATACAAAATGAGCTTTTGTTCGTGTTTGTTTCGGATATGAGCGAGCTCTTCTACAGAGACCTCTCTTGTGAAGCCGATTGTTTTAAAGTTGCTCGTATGAACTTTCATTAACATTGCTGTTTTTTCGGTGATGGCCTGTTCATAATCATACGGATGTGTCTTATTTGTCGTGCCTACTTCTACTAGCTGAGCACCGCTTTCTTCCATAATAGATGACACCCGAAATGATCCGCCGATTTCAACAAGCTGACCGCGTGATACAACAACCTCTTGGTCATGAGCCAGTGCTTTTAACACCAAATACACCGCAGCTGCATTATTATTGACAACCATTGCTGCTTCACAGCCTGTAGATTCGACAATAAGGTCTTCAAGAATGTCGTGTCGAGAACCTCGCTTGCCGTTCGTAATATCAAACTCTAAATTACTATAGTGCCGAGCGGCTAAAGCTACTTTTTGGACAGCTTTCTCACTCATCTTAGCCCGCCCCAGATTCGTGTGTAAAATGGTGCCTGTTCCATTAATAACACGTGTCAGCCGATTGCTCGTAAATTGCTGGCTTTTATGCAAAGTCTGTTCAACTAAGTAATCAGCTATTGCTTGTTTGTTAGAAACATCAGGGCCATGATTATTTAAGAATTGCTTTCGAAGCTTATTCACTTCATCTCGAAGCCAATTTGTGACAATGGATACGTCTCCTGTCTGTTCAACAGCTTCTTGAAATACATCGTGTTTTTGCAACTCATGTACTGGTGGAATTTGCCTTACTTTTTCATTCATGATTTAGCTCCTTTTCACCGAGGAGACCCTTTGTCAATATTTTCCCATCATAACTGGACAAACGAACTGTTATGTCGTTGCTGAACGGTTACAAGCGTCCAAGCTTGTCTACTAGCTCGTTTTCCTCCGGAAATTCACCTGTTTCTTTTTTGGAATACACGTTTACCCCGTTCAGAGATACTTCAAAAACTCCGCCTGAACCAGTAATCAGCTCCACAGACTCAATGTCTCCCCGATACGTATCATACAGTTTGTCCGTGAGACTCACGGCTTTTGGTGCATAGTTTCACTGCATGCAAAATTCAATGGTCACCTTCATGCTCCCCACCCCTTCGTTAATTTTTTCCATCTTCATTTTAGTGTATGGTTTGTCTTCTTGCAAACAAAGAGATTATAATAGAAAAGAAATGATGTTTGGAGGTGAACACTGACATGAGCAAAGAAGAAAGCATTCGATTAACAAGTTTATCTTCTAAAGCTGGCTGAGGATGCAAAATTGGTCCAGAGGACTTGACGCAAGTTTTGCGTCACTTACCAGAACGAGAAACAAACCCGAACCTTTTAGTAGGAATGGACACATCTGATGATGGCGGTGTCTATAAGTTAACCGATGATATCGCTCTCGTTCAATCGGTTGATTATTTTACTCCTGTTGTTGATGATCCCTATATGTTTGGTCAAATTGCAGCAGCAAATGCATTAAGTGATATATATGCGATGGGTGGTAAACCAACTACTGTTTTAAATATTGTAGGCTTCCCTATTAAAGAATTACCAGATTACCTTTTAGCAGGCATGATGAAAGGGGCCGCAGATAAAGTGGAAGAGTCTGGTGCTACCATCGTTGGCGGGCATTCCATTGATGACCAAGAGCCTAAGTTTGGTTTAGCTGCTACCGGTATCGTACACCCTGAAAAAGTTTGGGCAAATAAAGGAGCCGAGCCTGGTGACGTACTCGTCTTAACAAAGCCTTTAGGAGTAGGCATTTTAACGACGGCGATCAAACGGCAAAAAGCGACAGCGGCTCAAGAAGAAGCGGTGACCAAAACGATGGCTAAGCTCAATAAAGCAGCCGCTGAAACATTAATGGATTATCAACCACATGCTGTAACGGATGTGACAGGCTTTGGTTTGATTGGCCATTCTTTTGAAATGGCAGAAGCAAGTAATGTGACATTTACATTTGACACGGCCTCCATTCCATTATTAGACGGTGCACGCTCTCTAGCAGAACAAGGCATTGTTCCAGGAGGTTCTAAATCAAATGAAAATTATTTGTCTGACCACATCCGGCGTGCTGACCATGTCTCTTCGTTAACACAAACTATTTTATGTGATGCTATCACTTCTGGCGGCTTATTAGCTGCTATGCCAGAAGATGAAGCAAAACAATATGTAGAAGCGATGCATAAACAGAACGAAGCAGACACAAGCATCATTGGATATGTAGAGAAACGAGGTTCACACGCGATTAGCCTGCAGTAAAAAAAAAACGGCTGTTGATTAGCACAAAGCTAATACAGCCGTTTTTTTATGCTTGTAAAACAGTACCGTAAATATGTTCAAGCCCTGATTCCGTTAATTCATCTGGTTTGCCGTCGAATATGACTTTTCCATGCGACAGACCGACAATCCGTGTTGCAAACGAGCGGGCTAGTGCGACATCATGAACGTTGATAATAGTCGTTAAATCATTTCTTACGTGAACGTCTTTTAATAGTGCAAAAATGGATTGCGCTGTGCCTGGATCAAGACTGGCTACTGGTTCATCACCTAGAAATACATCCGGTTCCTGCATGAGGGCACGTGCCACGCCGACACGCTGTTTTTGTCCACCGCTCAGCCATTCCACACGACGCTCTGCCATTTCACCTAATCCTACTTGCTGCAAAATAGATCGCGCTTTCTTTTTTTCCGACTGCGAAAAAACGCCAGCAAATGCAGCCATTGGATGTTTATAGCCGAATAAACCTGTTAGCACATTTTGCTCTACACTCAGACGAGGAATGAGATGAAAATGTTGAAAGATCATGCCGGTCCGGCTTCTCCATTGACGCTTTTCTAAAGATGTCCAGTTATCGAGATCTTGACCGTCAATGAATATGTTCCCTGCCGTTACTGGCTGCAAAGCATTAACCGTCCGAATCATGGTAGACTTCCCCGCACCGCTTGGTCCAAGTACACATACGAATTCACCTTGCTGAAATGTTAGGTTTATATGAGAAAGAGCAGGTTCATTGGACTTCGGATAGTAAACAGTTACGTCTTGAAATTCAATCATGCTATCACCTCGTGTACTTGGTTAAATGACGCGTTTGCGAACAAATGCTCCAAATAAATCGACGATAATCACTAGAAGCATAATAAGAAGCACTTCTACTGTTACGGCTGTATAATTAAAGCTGTTAAAATCGTTAAATAGTTTCTGACCAATACCACCGCCGCCAATAAACCCTAGAATAAGCGATGTTCTAATCGCTACTTCGAACCGGTAAAAGTAATGGGAAAGCACATTTGGCCATATTTGTGGAAGGATAGAAAATAAATTCCCGATACGTCTTCCCGCACCTACCGATTGCATTGCTTCTTGCGGGCCCGCATCTGCAGCTTCAATGAGCTCTGAAATTAGTTTACCCAGCACGCCGATATTATGTAGCAAAATAGCCATAACGGCAGGAAAGGGACCTAGCCCTAACACGACGACAAATATCAAACCGAATACAATTTCTGGAACAGAGCGCAGCACAGACAAGAAAAACCGATTAAAATAATAAAACAATCGATTTCCAGCTGTGTTCTTTGCTGCAGCAAAGCTGAGAGGCAAAGCGATGAGCAGGGCGATAAATGTTCCTAAAAAAGCTACAGCTAATGTAACTAAAATAGGGTCAATCAGGGTCGGTAATATTTCCCAGCTAGCAGGAAGAAACCGGTCGTGTATAAATGAATACGCATTGCTGAATTCTTGAAAGCTGCTCACCTCAAATTCGGTTTTTCCCATGCTCCACCATGTGAACAACCCTAACAAAACAGCATACAGCCAGACTCTTTTTCTAAACCAACTCATCGCCTTTTTCCCCTTTTACCTAGTTAATCAATGGATTCCATATTTAGCATGCCAAAGTCTTCTGCTGCCTGACGGATGCTTTCGTAATTACTGTGTTCTGTCTCAACAAAGGCAGAGGCACCGCCAAATATTTCTAAAATCTCTTTGTCATCAATGTTTGTAAATGCATCTTGCAATGCTTGCTTCGTTTCTTCATCCATGTCACTTGGAACAGCCCAAGGATATTGGTACAGCTGATCAGATTCCCACAATATCGTGAAATTATCTTCATTAATCACACCGTCTGCTGCCAGCTCATGGAAAATAGCACTGTCAATGGCACCAGCATCAACTTCCTGGCTTTCAACAGCACTAGCTGTTACATCATGAGATCCGGTGTAGCGCACGGAAGCAAATTCATGGTCTTCTTCTGACTCAAACACGCCTTGGTTGCGTAATTCAAGTCCTGGTATCAGCGAACCAGATGTAGAAGAAATGCTGCCAAACGCAAAATCCACTTCTTCCGAATCTGCCAACAGCTCATCTAAATTCGTCCAAGGCTGGTCTGCATGCGTAACGATATAAGAATAGTAATAAGGTTCTCCATCTACTTCTTGTGTCAGAATCGCTTCCGCACCGCTTTCTTCATGAGCAATGACATACGTCAGCGGGCCAAGGTATGCCATATCGATATGGCTGTAATTGAGAGCTTCCACTACCGCGTTATAATTTGGATAATGTTCAATAGTAACAGACTGCTCCATTTCTTCATTTAAAACTTCTTCTAATTTATTCAAACCACTATCCATCTCTCCTGATGATTGAGCAGGAATAACCGCAATTTCCAGCGCTTCTTCACTACTGCTTTGGTCTGTTTCTCCTTCATTTCTCTCTTCTTCTGTACCGCCGCATGCTCCTAAAAACAGAAAGGAACTGGCTGCAGCAATCAAAGGCCATTTTTTCATCACTTGTTTCCTCCCCCTAATGATTCTAAAACATCATCAATATTATTCGTTTTGCGAATAAGCCTTGCGTAATCAAGCTACCACTGTTTATTATCATTGTAAAGAGATTTGCACAAAAGGTAGCCAGCTTGTTTGTAACAATAAAGGAGAACAGTAACCAATGAATGAAAGACAATTAAACATTTTCACAGAACTTGCTGCCCAAAAAAGCTTTTCTAAAACGGCATATCAGCTTGGCATTTCCCAATCGACCGTAACCAAGCAATTGAAAAGCCTGGAAAGAGAGCTCGGCAGCCCGCTCATTGACCGGCAAACGGTAAGTTTGACAGAAGAAGGAAAGCTAGTGTTTGAAAAAGCAAAAACATGGCTCAAAGAATGGCAAGAACTTCGAAATGTTTGCCAGCAGCGGGGAGCCAAATATGCCGAAACCCTTCGTATTGGTGCGAGTACAACACCTGGAACATACTTTTTGCCTGCCATCTGCAAACAATGCAAAGAGCAGTTCCCTCATATACGTCTTAACCTTTATATCGATGATTCCATCGACATTCTTCAATTACTTTTAGAAGGAGAAATTGATATTGCCGTGGTCGGGTCCAACACGGACACTGCTTCTGTTTTATCGTATCCGTTGTGGCAGGACCGGCTTGCTGTCATTGGACCTCCTCATTCTTCTCGTACACACGTAAAACAGTTTGCCGATTTACAAAGCGTTTCTTTTGTCAAAAGAAAACAAGGCTCAGGCACTTATCAAGCGGTGGAAGAAGCATTAGAAAGCTGGGAAGGATCTTTAGCAGAATTGGAAACAGCAGCAGTGGTCCCAAATACAGAGAGTTTACTCTCCCTTGTGGAAGCAGGAATTGGCTACGGCTTTGTTTCTGAATCTGCCCTGCCTTCTGCTGAAAACAGAGGCTGTACATTTAAAGGCTTTTTGCCAAAAACCCGCCATTTTTATATTGTTTACTCTAAAAAAAATCAATACAAAGAAACAATTGCTGCTTTTAAACAAGCAGCAACCGTATGGAAATCAACGACCGGCCGTTAACGAATTGCCTCATACAATCGCTTATAACGAAGAGCTTCTTCTTTGGGATGATGATGTGTTTTCACGTATATATACGCCTGTTCGCAAAACTTGTTATACGCATTTTTGCTTGCGAACAGTTTTTGAAACTGTTTGATAAAATCACTTGTTGAGTGAAACAAATACCCGTTATAACCATGCTGAACAACACTGCGATTTCCAGCGTTGTTTCTCGCAAGAGCCGGCACATGCTCTGCCATTCCTTCTAATAAGCTGATTGGCTGCCCTTCTGATACAGATGTATTTAATACGACATCCGCCCAGCGATACAAATGATGCATCTCCTCCGATTCTACAGGCGGAAGATATGTAAACCATGGTATTTGTGCTGAAGCGGCCCTGACCTCTTTGTGTACCTCATCATCCAAAGCTTCACCAATCAGAATAAACTGCAGCCGCGGAAATATTAATGTAAGTTCTCTAAGCTGCTCTAGTATAAATAACACATCTTTTACTGGCCTCAACCCCGCTGGCAGCAGCACAGCGGGATACCCTTCAGGCAGCGGAACCGGGGAAGAACCTTTCGTTAAGGCAGGCTGCTTGACAGCCTGAGGAATAACGTATGTTTTTTCTTCAAGAAAAGGAAAGTCATGAAGGACCCGCGTCTTGCCATCTTCAGTAAAAACTGTTAACGCGTCCGCCTTTTTTAACAGCACGTCCATTTGCCGCTTTTTATTATAGTCATTCACATCGATGTTAATATCCGTTCCTCCTGTTGTTAATACAAACGGTTTCGTGATTTCTATTCCGTTTTCGTTTAACCACTCCGCTGTTCTTCTCACATGTAAAGCATGGACAATATCGGCTTCATCGATATACGGCTCGATAGAATCGGTTTGTTCTTCATATGCAAAAACACGAACCGTTATCCCCGTTTGCTGCAAATGCTCTTTCATCCGCTTGGCAGTCGTTGCATTGCCTCGTTTGGAATCGTAATATGGCGTTAAATATAACACATGCTGTTTTTTATCTATTTTCATGTTTCTTTTGCCACACTCTTTCTTGGTCTAATCTTTTTGTTTTCTTCGCTTCGTCCATCCATTCTAAAAACGGAACGAGATACTTTCTCGATACGTTTAACACGTCTTTTGCTTGTTGCAGCGTAAACGATGTTGGATGGGCACGGTAAAGTTCATCTGCTGCGCGTTCGGCAGATACGGCCGGCCAAAGATGCTTGTCATCCATTTTCACAGCAATTCCTGTTTCCACTGCGTACCATTTTAATTCCTGCACAAGATCAGCTGGAAGATTTTCTCCCTTCGCATAATCATCAAACGGTAAAACGGAAAGACCATCCTCTGTCCACCGTTTCTGCACCCGCTCCATTCTTTTTTCCCATCCCGCTGGATAATGAGGCTCAAACGAAGCAAGTGCTACGTATTGCTTTTGCCGCTCTATCAGGTTTTTCTTTTCAGCTTCTTCCAGAAAACGCTCGGTGACCTCTTTTGGCAGCTCACCTATCCGCGCGGCTTTCAGCTCTTCCTTATTTTTCCCCGTTCGAAGCGGATGTGCCTGATGAAATTCGTTTAATTCATCTGTCACATGCTCGATAAACTGCTTGTATGTTTCTGTCAGCACAAACTTTTCATTGGATAATTCCCATACGACAGCTTCATCTATTAACTCCCTGACCTTTTTATCCACTTCCTCTTCGATCAGTCCAGTTCTAGCTGCCAGTTCAGCGAGGGTCAGCCACTTTTCTTCTCGCAAGGCGTCGCTAATGTGGTCTTTGGGTGTTCCTTGCTGCTCTCTTTGCAAACGCTCTATCGATTCCTTGCCAAAACGAAGGCGTTCGCCATTCGGGTTAATAACCCAGCCGCCTCCAATCGTTTCAGCAGGAGTAGGCCTCCGTAAAATAAACCGGTCTTCACGCTTGGTCACCACTGGTTCATCAAGTCTTAATTGACAAACAACTTCATTGGTTTGCCCAGGTTCTAATACATTGCGATCAAAAAAGACAATTCTCCCGTACACTTCCGCTGTTCCTAAATGCAATTTAACAAATCCGCGCTGTTTTAATGCATAACGAAAGTCATCGGCCGTAAAGAGAACAACATGGATGACAGAAGTTGTCACATAATGGTCTGCGGAAACAACGACATCTCCTCGTTTTACATTCTCTTTTGCGATACTGCTTAGATTCATAGCAAGCCGCTGCCCTGCTGTGCCTTCTTTTACTTTCTCTCCATGTATTTGCAATTGTCGAATTTTACTGTTCTGTTGAGAAGGCAGTATTTGTACACTTTCTCCTTCTTGAATACTCCCTTCATATACCGTTCCTCTTACGACCGTTCCCTGACCATGCACTGTAAACACTTGGTCGATTGGAAGCCGGAACGGCCCCTTTGCATTTCGCTGCGGAATGTCTTTTAACACTTCCTCGATTTTATGTAAAACATCCTCTACCCCTTGTCCTGAAAGACTGTCGACATACACCATATCCACGTGCTCAAATGGGGTTCCCTTCACTGCTTCTCTAATATCTTCTCCTGCTAGCTGCAGCAATTCGTTATCTACTTTATCTGCTTTTGTGACTGCAATTAATCCACCGTTCACATCCAGAAGCGATAAAATGTCAAGGTGTTCTTTTGTTTGCGGCATAACGCCTTCATCAGCTGCAACTGTTAAAACGACAGCGTCAATACCAGCGACACCAGCAATCATTTGCCGTATAAACTTTTCATGACCCGGAACATCAATAATTGATACGTGCATATCATCATTTATGTAAAGAGGTGCAAAGCCGGGTTCAATCGAGATATTTCGTTCTTTTTCTTCCTTTAAGCGGTCTGTATCTATTTGCGTTAATGCTTTGGTTAGTGATGTTTTTCCGTGATCAATATGTCCAGCCATCCCAATCGTATAGGTTCTTGTCATTTCGCTTCCCGCCTTTTTCCTATCAGTTCCATACAGCTATGCTATCACTATCTTACTATAAGTAAGCTGCAATGAAAACAATCATGCTGCTTGCAATTGCTGTAATTTAGCGGTACAATACGGGGTGGAATTTATATGGGGCCGGTTGTGATGCTGGTGCACGCCGAGGTCTTCAAAACCTTCAGGGAGGCGCGTGCCGTCTCCGCTGGGTTCGATTCCCAGACGGTCCCGCCATTCTTGTCTTTCTTTCACCTTACACTTTTAATGTTGCCTCATTTGGAATGTCTTGTCCAGACAACGTATGCACTTCTACTGTACTTCCCTCTCCATGTGCAACCGTATCCTTTCTCACCACAGCGGTATCATCACCTATGTAAAGAAATAAACAGCACAGCGAAAATATTATCATTTTTTCTTTCTTTGGCACCCTTTTTTTCATCTTGTGTAAAACACCTCCTCCCTCTAGTTTCTTTAGATGTACGTGTTTTATTCTCGTTTTTTCTACATCCAGCGCAGCAGCATCGTCAGCTTACAGCAATGAACGTCATCAATATACGACATAAATTCAACCTGTATGCCATCCGGTGTATAAAACACGTCACACTCTTCTGTCACTCCAAAAGACCGAATGATTTCTAACACTTCATCTTTTTTTGAATCTTGTGCTGCCTGCATTAATTGTGCTGCATCATCATATGACTCGGATAACCGTTTTGAAACAACATCAGCTTCACTAAGCAACTGCTGCATGTTTTCGGCTGAACGTTGCAGAAAAACTGGATGCGGCTCTTGTCTTATCAACGGCTGGTGCAGGTGAGAAGAATAACAGCAGTAGCATGGACAGTAATAATACATAAAAAAAGTACCCTCCTTAAAAGAAGAAGTACTATCTATATATGATACATGTCAAAACCGTGTTACCTTCAAAAATGAAACGATGATGTTTCCCTGTCTCTTTCCCCTTTAACGATTACACTTGAAGGGGCTGCCGCTTTTTATAAGCAATAATTTTCTTGTATTGTGTTTGATCATCAAGGCCTTTAAAGCCTTGAATTAACGGCCAGCGGTTCAATTCGAAAATATACAGCGACCCTTGTTTTGTCATGCCAATATCGACGCCGAAAATTCTTTGTTTTGAAAAAGATTTCCCTAGTGTTTTTGAAGCCCGGATAGAAATTTTTTTGAGTTCGTTCACAACTCCATTGGTTATTCCTTTTTTTCCTTCTACCTTTGTCAAAGCTGTTTCTAACGGTAAAACAATTCCGTGGCGCCGTTTGTTAGTCACTTTATAACCATTTCCTGCTTTTCTGGCGATGATACCATTTACTACCCACGGGTGCTTCCGTGAGAACCGCTGCACGATAATACGAAAATCAAAGCGTTTTCCATCTATTGTCGCAAGATCAATCTGCTGCTGAATAATATATTTTCTTTTTTTCGTGGCTCTTCTCACATAGTTGTACACTGATTTAATACTTTTAAAATAGCGGCGCTTTTTGTTTAGCTGCACACGGTACTTTTTCTTTTTCAGCTTTTCAATAAAATACACATTGTGACCTTGCCGGCCATTGGTTGGTTTTACAACCACCGCTTTGTATTTCTTTATCATTTGGTACATACTCTGTTTGCGAAACATCACCGTAGCCGGAAGATAAGGACGCAACACACGGTCTCTTTTTAACGCTTGATGCATTTTATATTTATTTCTTCCTTTTAATTTAACGGCCATATATTATCACTCCATATTTGCCTTTAAGATAAAACATACAGCATGAATCCAGATTTATCCCGCTTGCTTAAAGGTTTTTATTGTTTCTTGCTGTGTGGCAGAAAAACCTTTTAATGCGGGTTTACGATTAATTTCAAAGATATGGAGAGACCCATCTTTCCTGACAGCAATATCAATACCATAAAGACGCTTGTTTGGGTAATACGGATTAAGCGACTGGGCCGCTAATACTGACACCTCTTTTATTTGTTGCAACAGCTCGTCATAATCAACAGCAGACACGTTGCTTTGATTCATTGCCTCATGGTACGTAAGCGTACTTCCTCCTTTGCTGGCATTTGTAACGAATCTATCCTTTCTTGCAACTCTTGCCTTATAAGCTGTTGCCGTCCATGGAGAACGTGTAGATTTTCGTTGGATAATGACGCGCATGTCAAAAATACGTCCATTCACCTTTGCGGTTCTAATTCTTCGCTGAATGATATATGAGCTTTGTTTGATTTTCTGTTTCATATACATATACGCTTTTTGAGCGGTTGGAAAATAACATTTATTTTCATATAATTGCACGGCATAGTCTTTTTTTCGTTTCGTGATAAAATAAACATTCGTGGCCTTTAAGCCTTTATTTGGTTTTACTACAATCGATTTATACTTTCTCAACATGGCTAAAAAGTTTTTTTTCGCCCATTTTTTGGTCAGTACCAAATAAGGACGCAGCTCTTTCTTTTTATTCATAGCAAGGTAAAGTTTCCATTTATTTCTCCCATTTATTTTCAACAGATAACCAATCCTCCTTCTTCCATGCTGTATATCTTATCAGTGCTAGTATATTCCCGCCTGTTCAGCTTGTCAGGGTACATGTTTTATAAATCTATAAAATAAGATTTTTGCCCTAACCTATTTCATAGAAAAAAAGACTATGTTCCGTCCGGTAACATAGTCTTTTTCTATTAATGGAACAAAAATGCTTTTAAAACCAGCTGGCAAATTTCAACAGAAACATGATGAGTATCGCAATGGTTAGTATGGTGCTGTGCTTTAATAAAGGAGTTTTGGCTGTTTCGTCTTCTAATGATAGACGCAGCGATTTAGCCGTCAAACCTAAGAAGGCACCAATAAGCAGCCAAAGAATAAGAACTGCAAACGTCCAGGCAGACAGCCAGTCTTGAACAAGAAAGAGTCCAGTAATCACAGAAACAATCAAACCAGCATGAGCAATATGTATCATCGGCCGGTATACTTTCTTAATGAAATATACATTGTCTCCTGTCATGCCTTTTAAGAAAAACGGCAGTGGAATTAATACAAAAAATGATAACGCTGTGAGCCAATGAATAATAAAGTTTATAATTTCAAACCACATACACACGCCTCCCTTCTTTTGCAGTATATCAAATTCAATAAGATGACAATATAAAAATATGATAGCAACAGCCTTTCCTCCCTGTAATTTTCGCTTATCTATGTTAAAATAACGAAGAGATTTGGCAAATGGGGTGGGGCAAATGCCTTCGGGTCTATTCATGTGGTTTATTGTTTTATGGTCTGTCTTTCTTACTGTCATCATGTTTATTGGCGGTTATTTTATGTTCCGCAAATTTTTAAAACGTCTGCCAAAAGAAGACGGCAAATCTATTTTAGATTGGCAAGATTACTACATAGAAAAAACAATCCACCTGTGGCCGCAAGATAAAAAAGACTTGCTAGAGGAACTAGTAGAACCGGTGCCAGAACTATTTCGAGATACGGCCAGAGAAAAAATTGCAGGAAAAATCGGGGAATTGGCCTTAGAGGAAAATGCACCGGTTATCGATGAAGACCTATTAATACGCGGCTATATCATGGCAACACCAAAACGGGATCATAAATTTCTCCGCAACAAACTGTATGAAAAAAATATTGATTTTTCCCCTTACGAACATCTCTTCTCTTAAAAAGACTGCCCTTTCATGGTGAAACTGGGCAGTCTTTTTTAACAGACAGGAAAGTATAAAAGTTTGGCGTTTTTCAGAGCGCTTGCGCTTTTCTTTCTTATGTCTTATGACCGGACAGCTGCCGTTGTATTATGCTGCACGTCCATTTGCTTTTTCATTTTCCGAAAGGCGATAAGCATATAGATGCGCCAAGGGATAATCATGCCATAGGCAAGAATGAAAAACATCGCGGCTAACTCTTCTATGTTTATGCTGTCACCAATAATTATTTTAAAAACAACCCGGGCAATCAGTAAACCGAATAGCAAAAACACAAATGCCTTGGATCGTTTCATATAAATATCACTTTCTTTTACTTCAAATTGCGAGGTTTTAATGAGAAGAACCGAAAACAACAGTCCTACCGAAAAAGCTTCGAAAAATTGAATCGCGCTGATATGTGTCGGTTCATACAAAAACATCAAAAATCCAGTAGACATAAACAACGGCGGCAATATAATTTTCTTTTCTGTTGCGGGTTTTTTGATTGCTTTCATGCGAACTATCATGGCAATAACAGCCATCACAAATGCACCAATCGTCATTAGCACGAACATGATGTTCATATATTTCCAACTCCCTGCTTGTAAGTCACTGCTTCATAAACGCAGGTATCCCTACAAAAACAATAACTTTATCATACAACGATAACCATTTTTCTTGCAAACAGAATTTTTCCACAATGAAAAGACTGTTTCAAAAATATAGTGTTACGCTCATCAGCTTGCAACACTTCTTTTGAAACAGTCTAGCAGTTATTTTTTATTTTGCTGTTTCTGCATCGCTTTCATCATCTGATTTATCTTCTTTTGCGATGGGTTCTGTCCCATTTGCATCATCATTACACGAAGCATTTGTTCATCAATCGGCGGATTTTTCTTTAGATAGTTCATCATTGTTTTGCGTGCAATAAAAAAACCTAATGCCGCACCCGCCAATAAACATAGAACACCGACGAGTACAAACCAAAGCCAGTCCATTCTGTTCGTATCCTCCTTCTGCAACCATTAAAACGTATCATTCTGTCATAATTGCCACGTTTAACCTATATAATTATAACGTATACTGTTCCCTATTAAAAGAGGGAGATACGATTTCTTTCTCTTGGCTATTACAATACGGAAAACACTTTCAACGGACGCAGCCATCCAAATGTTTCACGCTCCATATTCATCGCAAATACATACGGAGACAGCTTTTTCAAACCGTCAAAAACATCCCATTCTTCTTTTGGGGGACCCATGTGATAGTAATAAATAAACCGGCCATTGACCATTATTTCACTTTCTGATTTTTCCGAATAATAGAAATAATAATCTTTTGCCTTTTTTTCGAGAAATCCTTTTTCACGCAAATAACCAGACAAAGATTGACTCCAATGTACAGACGAAATTTCTTCGGTAATATATCGAATTTGTCTTTCAAGAACAGGACGTGCCCATTCATATGCGCGTTCGTAATCTAGAAATAAACGATACAATTTATCTTCTGATCGGTAATATTGCAAAGCGACTTCCTTTGTGACAATAACCATTTGAAATTGAGCCAAAATATTTTCCTCCTTTGCTGCTCATTTATCTCTATCATAGCGGAAATATTATAAAAGTGCTGTCAATTTCTGAAATGTTTTTAAACTGTTTTTGTCGAATGATAAATAAGGAATATCGATGCACAAAACTTTTGTCCTAGCTAAAAAATCCACCAGCATATACACATCGTATACGCTGGCGGAGAGAAGCTGTTATCTATTTAGCAATGCTTTTGCTTTAGCAACAGCGTTTTCGACTGTGAACCCGTATTTTTCTATGATTTCATTACCAGGAGCACTTGCACCAAATTGATCAATTCCAAGAACCGCTCCATGGGCACCAACATATTTATACCAGCCATGGGATGCCCCCATTTCCATTGCTAGTGCCGGCACACCATCAGGAAGCACTTGTTTTTTATATTCTTCATCTTGCTCGTCAAATGCTTTCCAGTTAGGCATGCTAACAACATTCGCATAGATCCCTTCCTTTTCAAGTGCCTCCTTCGTGTCAAGAGCAAGCGCTACTTCTGAACCTGTTGCTAACAGCAAGAGGTCTGGTGTTTTATCAGCAGAAGAGAGAACATACGCACCTTTTTCCATGCCTTCTTTTGCTTTTTCTTTCGTACCAGGAAGTGTCGGCAAACCTTGACGTGTCAGCACAAGCGCTGTCGGAGCATGTTCACTTTCAAGAGCTGCTTTCCAAGCCTCCGTTGTTTCATTACCATCCGCCGGCCGTATAACGTTGACATTTGGAATCGCCCGAAGCGAAGTTGTTTGTTCAATAGGCTCATGTGTTGGACCATCTTCCCCAACAGCTATACTGTCGTGAGTAAATACGTATGTTACCGGCAGTTCCATCAATGCACTCAAGCGAAGCGCAGGACGCAAATAATCAGAAAATACAAGAAACGTTGATACATAAGGGTGTACACCACCATGCAGTTTCAAGCCATTTCCGCAAGCAGCCATGGCAAACTCTCTCACACCGAACCAAATATTTCGCCCTTGATAATTATCGCGGCTAAAATCAGTCTCTTCTTTAATCAATGTTTTATTAGAAGAAGCTAAGTCTGCTGAACCGCCGAACAAGGAAGGCACAGCCTTGGAAAGTTGCTGCAGAACTTCACCAGAAGCTGCTCTTGTTGCAAGTTTTTCGTCACTGTATACAGGCAGTTCTTTATCATAATCCGCTGGTAATTCTCCATTCATTGCGCGCGACAATTGGTCAAACAGTTCTGGATATTTTTCTTTATACGCTTTCAATTGTTCGTTCCATTGTTCTTCTCGATGCTTTCCTTCTGCTTTTCTTTCTGCAAAAAACTCACTCACTTCGCTTGGCACGTGAAATTCTTGTTCAAAGTCCCACTTATACGTTTCTTTCGCAAGTGTTACTTCATCTTTTCCTAGCGGAGCACCGTGTGCGGCATTTGTACCTGCTTTATTTGGTGAACCGTAGCCGATTTCTGTTTTCACTTCAATAAGAGATGGACGGCTGCTGTTTCGAGCTTGTTTAATTGCCTGTTCTATTGCTTCAATATCATTCCCGTCTTCGACAAGGATAGTTTCCCATCCATATGCTTCATACCGTTTTCTTACATCTTCAGAAAAAGATTGATGCAAATCCCCATCGAGGGAAATATCGTTCGAATCATATAATACAATAAGTTTACTTAATTGCAAGTGGCCAGCTAACGAGGCCGACTCCGCTGATACACCCTCCATTAAATCTCCATCGCCGCACAACACGTACGTATAATGGTCAATCACTTGCAAGTCATCTTTATTATATACAGCCGCCAAATGGCTTTCTGCCATCGCCATACCAGTTGCCATCGCCAGCCCTTGTCCAAGCGGTCCGGTAGTGGCTTCTACTCCAGGTGTTTCTCCGTATTCAGGGTGTCCTGGAGTTTTACTTCCCCATTGTCTAAATTGCTTCAACTCATCCATCGACAGCTCGTAACCACTTAAGTGCAGCAAGCTGTACAGCAACATTGAACCATGGCCTGCTGATAATACAAAACGATCACGGTCAAACCATTTTGGGTTGTCCGGATTGTGTTTCATGAACTTTGTCCATAACGCAAAAGCCATTGGTGCAGCGCCCATTGGTAAACCTGGATGCCCAGAGTTGGCTTTTTCTATGCTGTCAATAGACAGTGTTCGAATCGTATTAATCGCTAATTCTTCTACATTATTCTTCGCTGTCATTAAATGTTCCCTACCTTTCCCACATTGTATATGTATTATAAGCCTACGTGTTTAATCATAAACGTTCTCTGTTTTTTTCACAAGCTAATCTCTTACCAAATCCATCTTTAGTCGGTTTCAGGAGAATAATGAAACAAAAACGCCTGATAGAGCTGTCTCTACCAGACGTTTGTTTGTAATCATTTATTAATGTTTATAGGAACCATTTTGTTTAGACTTAGCCAATGACTGTGGAGTAACATCCTGCCCATTTGGATCAACAACTTTCACCGACTGCAGCTGACTTTTAAAAGAAGAACGAAACTTAGACAAATACTCCTCACGCAACTGCTTCTGTTCTTTTTCTTCTTCCTCCGTTAGTCCGGTCGTTTTAGAACGATTGGCTAATTCATTAATTCGTGCAATCTTCTCTTGGGATAGCATAAATGTAAGAAACCCTCCTAGCGGTTTCGCTATTTTAACTTGTCTAATAATGTAAACGATAAAAGTTCAATACGCAACTAATATAAATTCTAAAGAGAAGCCTTTACAGATAATGATAAACAATTTTCCCGAAAAAAGAAAGATCTACCCTAAATTATCTCCTGCTTTCTTCATGTACTCCCTGTATCTTCGATGAACCGTCGCTTTTGAAACGTCATATCCAAACCCTCTCAATGTAGCGGCAATATCATGAAACGTTAACTCCAGGTTGCGCAGGCGGACAATTTCTTCAATAGGAGCCACCTTTTTATGTCTTCCGCCGAGGCCTTGGTGCTTTAAGTTATTTTCAGGCCGGTAGCCATTTTCAACAGCGCGTTTCATTCCACGTTTAATTTTCAAATTATGTAGTTTCCGCTGATGCTCTTCTACCATTGACAAAATGTCCATCAGCATCGTATCTGTCTCAGATAACTGAAGCACTCCCTCATCTTTCACCGTATAAACTGGTATATTTTCCTTGAACAATTGGTGCAGCAGCGCTACTTTTGCATTTCCACGCCCAAGCCTTGTATCATCTTGCACACATAAAACATCTGCTTTTTCCTCTGTAAAGTAATCCATCACCTCAAGCAGTCCTTCTCGTTCGATGGAATAACCACTTGCCGACTCTACAATAATATCAACAATTTGAAAACCCTTTTTTTCAGAAAGGTCAACCAGTTCAGCTTTCTGCCTTTCTAACGACGATTGTTGCGCATCTTTTCTTGTACTAACCCGGCAATATATAATACACCTTTTCAATTCCACTCGCCCCATATACATTTATTCTTTTTGCCAACCATAGGTTACCACATCCTGATGCTCTTCATCTAACATATGAACTGACATCCCTTCACCTTCTTCCGTCGATGTCAGCTGCACAGTCAAGACAAGACATATAATAGATACAATAAACAATATCAATATCAGCCATTCTTCACTACTTAACTGTTTTAATTTCGTGAACATGACAACCCCTCCGAAAAAACAAGAATGTATGTTCCCTTTTCTATCGTTCAGTTTAAACAGAACTATTGTTCGTGTCAACGAAAAATTAGAACGGGTGTTTGCGTACATATGTTTTCCATGCTATACTAAAAACATGAAAATTTGAGGAAAATAGAGGTGCCAATCGATGCCTAAATTATCTAAACGCCAGCAGCAAATTTTAGATTTTATAAAAGACGAAGTTCGTGAAAAAGGATATCCTCCTTCTGTACGTGAAATTGGCGAAGCTGTCGGTCTTGCTTCAAGTTCCACTGTACACGGCCATTTGTCGAGACTAGAAAACAAAGGCTTGATTCGCCGAGATCCTACCAAACCGCGAGCCATTGAAGTGCTTGAATTTGAAGATATAGAGCCTGAAATTTCTGAGAGTACGGCTGTTTATGTTCCGGTGTTGGGGAAAGTTACAGCTGGTAACCCCATTACGGCTATCGAAAATATCGAAGAATATATCCCCTTACCAGAGCGTATGGTTTCAGATGAAAAAGTATTCGTATTAACCATTCAAGGAGACAGTATGATTGAAGCTGGCATTTACGACGGTGACCTAGTTATTGTGCGGCAGCAGCAAACAGCTGATAATGGCGATATTATTGTTGCCATGACAGATGAACTCGAAGCAACAGTAAAACGCTTTTACAAAGAAGAAAATTTCATTCGTTTACAGCCTGAAAATGCTGCTTTAGAACCGATTATTTTAGATAATTGCACTATTTTAGGCAGGGTAACAGGTGTATTTCGAACTTTGCAGTAGCTCCGGCAAACTGTCTTTATATGAACGCACATAATATGTGTGACAATGCGGACGAAAAACAGCAAGCTGCATGCTGAAGTAAACAGCTCATGATGCATGCACCTGTTCAATAAAAAAGCCGGCTCTAATTTCAGAGCCGGCTTTTTTATTGGCTTTATTTAGTATTTTACATATGCCGAACCAACGATGATCAGCAAAATAAACAGCACGACAATCAGCGCAAAATTGTCTTTATATCCGTATCCCATTTCATATCCCTCCCTGTCTCTATCCTCACTAATAATATATGAAAGTTACCCTTAAATGGTTTAGACAACTGCAAAACAACATCCAAAAAATATAAACAAATAATAACTAGATATTTCTTTCCCAGTCTTCAAGCTGTATCCGGCCGATGATCCTAAAACCGTTATTAGATCCAAAGGGGTGAATGATAACGGTTTCCATGTCGGCAAGCTCTCCTAAGCCGATGTGCGGAGGAAAGCTGTGAGCCGCTACAACAGCGTTCTTCCCGCTTGGCACTTCCATTTCAAATAAATGTTGCAGTCTTTGTAATGTGCTGTCCTTTTCTGCTTCTGTAATATTCAAGCTTAAGCGGTACACGTCCGCCCAAAACGAGTCGACACGAACATTTCCTTCTCCAAAAGCCAGCGCAGCGGTTTCTCTTGCTCTGCAAAAGGGACTCGCTATGACAGGAATAAAAATAGGAATGTTTAACCTTCTTAATGCTTCTCCGTAACGAATCGCTTGTTCTCTGCCCGTTTCCGATAAGTTTCGTTGAGTGGAACAATCTGTAAAGTCCAGCATAAATTGATCATTTCCCACTGTTGCCTGTGCATGCCGCGTATAAAAGATATATCCCCCGTTGCGCAGTTCTTGTAATGATATTCTTTTATTCACTTTCAATCACCAATCATACTATATGCCCGCTTCCGCTTTTTGTGCATTACCCCACTTTTTTCATTGCTGTTTCCTTTTTATCAACAAAATAAAACTCTCTTATCAGCTTCCTTTTATTTTCTGCATTCTCAAGAAATGTTTCAGCGGCTATACAATTCATCACACATACAAAAACCCCCTTGGTGCTTTGACACCAAGGGGGACTGCATTTTAATAAGTGGACAAGAACTGTTCTCTTTCCCAAGGGTGAACTTGAGAGCGGAACATATCCCATTCAATTTCTTTTGCTTCTGCAAAGTGCTCGATAGCGTGTGAACCAATCGCATTAACCAGCACTTCATCTTGAAGCAGGCTGTCTAACGCTTGTTTTAAGTCTGCCGGAAGGTCTTTTATGCCTTCTTCTTCGCGCTCTTCTTTGCTCATCACGTAAATGTTGCGGTCTGTTGGCTCTGGTGCTTTGACCTTTTTCTTAATGCCGTCAAGACCAGATGCCAGCAGTGCAGCCATTGCTAAATATGGATTAGCTGCTGGGTCTGGGCTTCTTACTTCTACACGTGTGCTCAATCCTCTAGAAGATGGAATACGAACGAGCGGACTTCTGTTTCTAAGCGACCAAGCAACATAAACTGGCGCTTCAAATCCTGGAACAAGACGCTTATAAGAGTTAACAATTGGGTTTGTTAACGCTGTAAATGCTTCCGCGTGTTCCAAAATGCCGCCTAAAAATTGCATGGCTGTCTCACTTAGCTGTGATTCAGTACCTTCGTCATAGAACACGTTTTCTTTGCCTTTAAATAAAGACATGTTGCAGTGCATACCGGAGCCATTTACCCCAAACAGCGGTTTTGGCATAAAGGTTGCGTGCAATCCGTGCTTTCTGGCAATTGTTTTCACAACGAGTTTAAAGGTTTGAATGTTATCACATGTCGTAATAGCATCTGCATACTCAAAGTCAATTTCGTGCTGGCCTGGTGCTACTTCGTGGTGAGATGCTTCAATTTCAAATCCCATGTCTTCCAGCTCAAGCACGATGTCACGACGGCAATTTTCCCCCAGGTCTGTTGGAGCAAGGTCAAAATATCCGCCTTTATCGTTTAGCTCCATGGTTGGTTCGCCTTTTTCATCATTTTTAAACAGGAAAAATTCCGGCTCTGGCCCAATGTTAAATGCAGTAAAGCCCATTTCCTCCGCTTCTTTTAAAACGCGCTTCAAGATGCCGCGCGGGTCCCCGGCAAATGGTTTTGGTGATCCGCCTACTTCACCTGGTTCATAAATGTCGCAGATAAGTCGGGCAACTTTTCCTTTTTCTGGTGTCCAAGGAAAAACAACCCATGTGTCTAAATCTGGATATAAGTACATGTCAGATTCCTCGATGCGAACAAATCCTTCGATGGAAGATCCATCAAACATCATTTTGTTATCAAGCGCTTTAGAAAGCTGATCTACTGGAATCTCTACGTTTTTAATAATTCCTTGAAGGTCTGTAAATTGCAATCGAATAAACTTTACGTTTTCTTCTTCAGCCATTCGTGTAATATCTTCTCTTGAGTACTTGCTGGCCATTGGTGAGTCTCCTCTCTTCGTTTCAATAATGATTAGTATGAAAACTTCTGCCTTATTATAGACAAAAGGTATTCAAATGATTAGTGGAAAAAACGAGATAATTGTCCTTGAATCATCGATGTTCTGCCTTGCTTGCCTGCAACCATGACTTCTTGTTTTAAATGACGGCGTAATTCTTTATCAGTCATCGTTTCTGTATTTTTTAACGCAGGCTTATGTTGATTTTCTTCGTTCTCTTTCTGAAGTTCAAAAATTTCCTTAATTCCTGATAAATTGACACCTCGTTCGATAAGCGTCTTAATTTCTAGCAGCCTATCGACATCATTAAAGGAAAATAGCCGCTGGTTTCCTTCAGTTCGTGCAGGATGCACTAAACCATGTTCTTCGTAGTATCGGATTTGTCTGGCCGATAATTCAGTCAGCTTCTTTACGATACTAATCGGAAACAAAGGCATGTTGCGCCGAATATGATCTCCCTCAGCCACGAGAATGCCTCCTTTCCTTAAGAAGTTATTTTCATCTTACATGATGTTAAGTTTTCAGTCAAGTTCATGTTAACTTTTTTTACATAAGGATTATAAAGCATTGATCAGCTTCAAGTACTCAAAAGGGAAGAATTTACAATAGTTGTTCTTCAAATAACGTTTGCAAGGCGTAAGAAACAGCATGCTTCACATGGGCATATGTCAAACCGCCTTGAACGTAGGCTGTATATGGGGGCCGCAGCGGACCATCTGCAGATAGTTCAATGCTTGAGCCTTGAACAAACGCACCCGCAGCCATGATGACTGGATCTTCATATCCCGGCATGCTGGAAGGCTCCGGTTTAACCATTGCATCCACCGGAGATGCTTCTTGAATTGCTTGGCAGAAGCGAACCATTCTTTTTTTATCTTCAAAACAGACTGCCTGGATAAGGTCTGTGCGCTCATCACAAGAAGACGGAAAGGTTGTCAGACCTGCCTCTTCCAGCAAAGAAGCCGTAAAAAAAGCCCCTTTTAATGCTTGGGACACAATGTGAGGAGCCATGAAAAGTCCTTGATACATTTCAAGAAGGCTGTTTAATGTTGCTCCGCCTTCCAATCCGATACCTGGTGCTGCAAATCGTGCCGAAGCTTGTTCTATCAATGATTGTTTCCCCGCAATATAACCTCCTGTGCGCGACAAACCACCTCCTGGATTTTTAATTAACGAACCTGCAAGTATATCTGCTCCAATATGACCAGGCTCCCTTGCCTCCACAAACTCGCCATAACAATTGTCCACAAAAACGATAATATTTGGATACCGTTCTTTAACAGCTTTAATAATCGATTCCATTTTTTCTATTGAAAGAGACGGACGAAGCGCATAACCTTTTGAGCGCTGCAGCGCAAGCACCTTCGTTGATGGGGTGATATAGTCGATAATGGTGGGAACGTCAGGAAACCCATCCTTATTCAATGGCGCTACTTCACAATGTATATCATATTCTTTCATCGTTCCTGCCGAATCTTCGCCAAGTCCAATCGCTGTTTGCAATGTGTCATAAGGATCTCCTGCATATAAGAGTGTATCTCCTGGTCGTAAAATACCAAATAATGCAGCATAAATAGCGTGCGTTCCCGAAATAAATTGCGGCCTTACCATGGCACCTTCCGTTCCAAACACATTCGCATATATACGATCCAGTGTCTCTCTGCCTGTATCGTCATATCCATATCCAGTAGAGGGGGTAAAATGGAAAGAAGACACTCCTTCCTCCCGAAAGATGTCCAACAAGCAGGCTTGATTATATTCAGCTGTTTTTTCTGCCTGTTTAAACATTGGCTCTGCCTTTTTTTCCGCACGATCAATCAAATCATCTGTTCGTTTATGATGCCAATAACTTGTCATGTTCTATTCCAACTTTCTACATCATTGCTCGATATTGTTTTAACACACGATGAATCGGATGTTCTTTTAAGACAAATCCCTTATACAAAAATTGACTGTCATTTTCTTTGACTTTTTCTTCGGTTATCATTGCAAAACGTTTCAAATCAGCTATACTCTTTCCATCTTCAGCTGGGATTTCTACTTGAAAATACTTCATTTGGTCTTGCAGTGTTTTTTCCATTAAATGAAGCAAATCCTCGACATCTTCTTCCCGAAAAGCGGACATTGTTATCGAAGGTGCATCATTTTTTATATAAACAGAAGACGTATCAGCCTGATCTATTTTATTAAAAATAGTAATGGAAGGGATCATATGTGCGTTTAAATCCATTAACAGCTTGTCCACTGTTTCCATCTGTTCTTCTGCCTCGGGATGAGAAGCATCGACGACATGCAGCAGCACATCTGCTTCTTTCACCTCTTCTAGCGTTGAACGAAATGCTGCAATTAACGTTGTTGGCAAATCTCGAATAAACCCTACTGTATCTGTTAACAAAATGGGGTAACCAGAGGGCAGTTCTGCCTGTCTTGTGAGCGGATCCAACGTTGCAAATAATAAATCTTCTTGAAACGTATCAGCATTGGTTAATTGATGCAGCAGCGTTGATTTCCCGGCGTTCGTATAGCCAACAAGTGCAAACTGAACCACCTTGTTTTTTTGACGGTTTTTACGGTAGCTTTCTCGATGAGCTTGAATATCTTTTAGCTGTTTTTTTAAATCATCCATCCGCCTTTGAATATGACGCCGGTCCGTTTCCAACTTTGTCTCACCAGGACCTCTCGTTCCGATTCCCCCGCCAAGTCTGGACAACACTTGACCTTGTCCGGACAAACGAGGCAATAAGTACATCAATTGCGCTAATTCTACTTGAATTTTCCCTTCTTTGGTATGAGCACGCGCAGCAAAAATATCTAAGATGAGCTGTGTACGGTCAATCACCCGCACGTTCACATATTCATCGATATTTTTTACTTGGCCCGCAGATAATTCATCATTAAAGACGATTAAATCTGCTTGCTTTTCTGCTGCGGCCTCGGACAATTCTTGCAACTTCCCTTTCCCGATGTACGTGGCTGGATCAGGTCTTTCCCTCACTTGCACCAGTTCGTCAACAATGTCTCCGTTTGCCGTATGAACGAGTGCTTTTAATTCATCCATCGACATATGAAATGATGAAACAGATTGATCATTCAAACGGCAGCCGACCATAATCACTTGTTCTTTCATACACCCACCCCTTTTCAGTACTCTTCTATTATAAAGTCCTGCGCTTCTAATGTCATGAGTGATTGTTTATCAAGCGTATCGTTGTAGTCTAACATTCGAAGCGCATGCTTTCTAATCATTTTCTCCAATAAATTACGTACATACCTGCCATTCTGTGTGTTTTTATCATAATAGGAAAGCGAATGAAAATGAGACCGCAGCTTTTCGTTGAGCGCTTTTGTTGTTACGTATTCTTTTTCTTTCGCCATACGCTGAAATAATTCGAACAACTGCCCACCGGAAAAATCTTGAAATTGCAACTTATTTGGAAAACGCGAAGGCAGCCCTGGATTAAGTTTCAAAAAACGTTTCATTTCTTCAGGGTAACCAGCTAGAATGAGAATGAATTTGTGCTGCTGATCTTCCATTGCTTTAACAATCGTATCAACCGCTTCACGGCCAAAATCTTTTTCCCCGCCACGAGCGAGTGAATATGCTTCATCAATAAACAGAATCCCCCCTTCTGCTTTTTTTATGAGGTTTCTTGTTTTTTGAGCCGTCTGCCCGATATATTCCCCAACTAAGTCAGCACGCTCTGCTTCAATAAAATGACCTTTCTCGATAACTTTCATATCTTTTAGCATCTCAGCCATGATTCTGGCGACAGTTGTTTTTCCTGTACCTGGGTTCCCGATAAAAAGCATATGAAGATTTTGTTTTGCACAAGCCAGCGCTCTTTCTTCCCGCTTTTGATTGACATAAACGAGAGCATACATCTCTCTCATAAATTCTTTTACGTTTTTCATACCAATCATCGAATCCAAACTTTTTTCCGCTTTTAGAAGCGGGTAATGCTGTTCGGATGAAAGCGAATGTTTTGATGAATGTTTAGGAGTAATCTGTTTCGGTGAAACCTCCTTATGTGCTGAATTAATCGTGATTTGAATTTTATCTCGTCCTTTTGTATGCATCATCACGAACAAATCCCCTCTCTTCTATCTAAGTATAAAGCGGGCGTTTACCTATACTATACGCAAAAATCATTTATTGGTGATTGATTCATTTGCTATAATAAAAAGAAAATGCGTAAAGGTAAGATGTGGGATGGAAGAGAGATCATGGCATATTCCTTTTGAAGCCGAAGCTTTTTTAAATCATTTAACCGCCAGGCAGCGAAAAGAAAGCACCATCAAACGATACCGATATGACTTAGCTGATTTTTACCGTTTTATTGAAGTAAAAGAAGAGCTGGGTGAAAAGCAGGATGGTGCGATAACTCCACAGATGATTGAAGAATATTTCTATCTTTTACAAGAAGAACGGCATTACCAGCTCCGTACATTAAAGCGTGTACAAACGGTGTTAAAGCGTTTTTTTCATTATCTGCAGTCCACTGGCTATATAAACGTAAATCCGATGACCGCACTCCATGTCGACGATTCGGTTTGGAATACGTTAACTGAAGAAGAACTTATTACGCACTCAGAGGAAAAACAGCTAAAGGATTCCTTATTTTATGACAGTGGAATGTCGCACAAACAAGCAGCATCCAGGCCGCTTTTAGCCCCTAGAAATCTGTTATTAATTTCTTTATTTTTACATTATGGCTTTCGCTTGCAAGAGATTTCTCTTCTTAGAATGAAACATGTCAATCAAGGTTTAGGAGAACTCTCTATACCTGAGCAGACAGGCAACCCCCGTGTAGTGACCCTGACAAAAGATGATAAGAACTTGCTTTATCATTACGTACAAGTCATTCCAAAAGCTGTTCGTCCTGTGTATCCAGAAGATCCCCTCTTTGTAGCGTTTGATTTCCAGCGACAAACATATCGCTGGAGTTATGAAACAGACGCACCGAAAAACTTAACAGAAATCGCTATTCAAAAAATGGTTCGAGAAGAAAGAAAGCGTGCAGGTATTGACCGTGCGATATCAGCCCGTCACTTTCGCAATACATTTATCGTGCGCACCCTTCAAGCTGGAACAACACCAGAGAAACTGCAGGAAATGCTAGGGCTGAATACCATTTTAACGCTTAATAAATACATTGATTACGTAGAGAAAAACAAATAAAGAAAACCCAGCTGTCATCCTGAAAGACTGACTTCCTCCACGTGTAAACAATATCCACCATTCGTCTGTACGAAGATGCTGTTTTTTTCCTCTCAATATAAAAAAGCTTCCAGAATCCTGGAAGCTTTTTTCCTGTTTACGTATGAGCAGAAGCGTTCTCTGTTTCAGCTTCCACTTGAACGGAGACATGACGTTGTGGTGCAAAGGTAGAAATGGCATGCTTATAAATAAGCTGTTGTTTCCCATCACTATCTAGAACAACCGTAAAATTATCAAATGCTTTCACTTGTCCTCGCAATTGGAAACCATTTAACAAAAACACAGTTACTGGTATTTTCTCTTTACGTAAACTATTCAAAAATTGGTCTTGAATATTAATAGGCTGCTTCATCTCAATTCAGTCCCCCTCATCATACTCTACTAGGTGTATTCGACTTTTAAAACATATTTCCTTCAACACAAGAAATCATTTCCTCTATTTTTTCCACAGCACTTTCACACGTTACATCAAACCATTCCACGTTTTCTTTGTTCCGAAACCATGTTAACTGACGCTTTGCATACCGGCGCGTATTCTTCTTCAAGGCTTGTACCGCTTGTTCCAATGAATAGTCACCGTTGAAATATGGATAAAACTCTTTATAGCCAATCGCCTGAGCCGCTTGACAATCTTTTGGATAGTGTTCGTAAAGCCATTTGGCTTCTTCAAGAATACCATCTTGAAGCATAGCATCGACACGCTTATTAATGCGTTCATATAATAGCTGACGATCCATCGTTAGACCAAGCATTACTAATTGATATGGTGACTGGGCGTCCGTTTGCTGAGAAAACTCTTTGCGCTGCTGCCCGGTTACATGATAAATTTCCAATGCTCTAATGATTTTTTTTATATTGTTTGGATGAATCACTTGCGCACTTTTCGGATCGACTTCTTCTAATTGACGATGAAGAAAATGTGCTCCTTTTTCACTTGCAGCCTTCTCCATCTCCTGTCGAAAGGCTGGATCTGACGGTGACTTATGAAACGCAAGATCTCTTGTCAGAGAGCGTATATAAAAACCTGTTCCACCGACCACAATTGGCAGTTTATTTTTTTTATGAATCGAAGTAATGAGTTGTGCTGCATCTTCTTTAAACTGTGCTGCTGAATACGTCTCGGAAGGGGCTTTTTTATCAATTAAATGATGCGTAATGCCTTGTTGTTCTTCTTTTGTCACTTTGGCTGTACCAACATCAAGCCCTCTATAAATTTGCATAGAATCTCCGCTAATAACCTCACCATGAAAATGTTTGGCAAGTAATACGCCGCATTCCGACTTTCCAACAGCCGTCGGACCTACAACGACGAGTAATTTTTCTTTATTCATATCCGTTTCCTTCCTTTTCCAACACAGCATAAGCAAAAGAAGCCGTTGACTTGCGGGTGCGAAACGTAAAACCAAGCTCTTCTATGTATGGATGCGGAAAAGAACTTTTGATGACCACCCGCCTTTT
This sequence comes from Alteribacillus persepolensis, assembly GCF_900099605.1. Lineage (GTDB taxonomy): Bacteria > Bacillota > Bacilli > Bacillales > Marinococcaceae > Alteribacillus > Alteribacillus persepolensis. The sequence goes on along the minus strand of NZ_FNDK01000001.1, from coordinate 299,170 downwards.
CGCTACTCGTAATGCTTCACTTACATGATGCCGCTCTATTTGGTCATAGTAAGCAGCATAGCGAAGCGGCGTGAAATGAACCGATGATTCTACTGCACGTTCAAACATAGGATCAAGATATACGACATCAAACGCATTATCAGGCTGCATTGTTAGAAAGTCATAAAAATCTGTGGCACACACTTGGATTCGGCGCATCGCTTCATTAAAAGCATGTGACTTTTCCTGCCAATGCTTTAAACCTTTTCTTACAATTTCAGCCACATACGTACTCTTTTCTAACCCTGTCGTATATTCATTGGTAACAAAACTAGCTACGATGCTATCTGATGCAAACCCCAATGTACAATCAAGAAAGCGCATGCCCGGCTGCAGTTTCATCGCATCAACCATTGGATCTGCCTGCCCGTGTTCTAATCGCTGCACTCTTAGCCAAGCCATGCTTGGATGAAAAGAAAAGGGAGTTTCCGCTTTAGGATGATAAAGTTTATCTCCTGCTTTTTCACTCACAACATAAATACAGTCATTTTCTTGCTGCATCCAGCTCTTAAAAGAACGCTTTTTTCTTTCTCGGAAAACAGTCCCCCATTTTTCTGCTAGACGTTTGGCTTCTTTTACATCATTTTCTAATACTGCTTTACCTGTTGTAATAATCATTCTTACCTGTCTCCATACTTTCCATTATACCACTCTATTTGAAAAAAAACCCATATAATATTTTCTTTTGCTTCTGTTTCGCGCACTTCTAAAAACAAAATAAAAAGGCGCTTTATAAAGCGCCTTTTTCTTCGTTATTAATTGTCAGATTGGGATTGTTTAAGCATATACATAGCCATGATAAGACTGACGATAATAACAAAAGCAGAAACTCCCAATACTACTACAAGATCCAATGGTGACATGATAAACTCCCCTTCAACCTGCTTTTGCATGCAATTATAACATGGCATTAATGTTAATATTTCATGAAATTGTGACAAACATGTAAACATTTTTTGGGAGCACTGCCATTACATAATACGTTTAAACATTTTTTCCATATCGTACCCAGAAAAATGGATAATAATCGGGCGCCCATGCGGACAAGTGAATGGTACTTCACAAGCGCGCAAACGGTTCATTAATTGATTCATTTCATCATTTCTCAAATAGCGATTTGCTTTAATGGCTGCTTTACAAGACATTAAAATCGCTGCTTCTTCTCTTAACTTGTGCACATTAATCGTTTTGGTTTCAAACAACTGTTGCAAAAGCTCTCGGATCGTGTTTTCTTCTTCCCCTTTTGGAAACCACTCTGGATGCGTGCTGACTCGGTATGTCCGAACTCCAAATGGCTCTAGGTAAACACCAACATGTTCTAATTCGTTTCTGTATGCAGAAATCACCATGTCTTCTTGGGGAGAAACTTCTAGCGTGATAGGAACGATAAGATCCTGTAAATGAGGGCTTGTCTCACCTATTTTTTCGCGAAATTGTTCGTAAAATATTCTTTCCTGTGCAGCATGCTGATCAACAATGTATAAGCCGTCTTCATTTTGTGCCAAAATATAAGTACCATGCATTTGACCGATGATTTCCAAAGCCGGAACACGTTTAGACTCCGTTTCCTGCGCTGCGGTACTTCCCCGTATGTCCTTGTCAGTTCGAGGGATTTCACGAACAGAATGATACGTCGTCCCATCATTGTCTTGGTATTCACTTGTAGGCAAGGGATTGCTCGTACTTTTCTCTTTTTTGTCATCCGTCACTTGAGCTGTTTTTTCCTGAAACGAAGAAAAAACAGCGGAGTTTTCCTTTGTTTCAACGTGCGAAGGCAATTGATTAATTTGAGCCGGCTGCTTGTAATCGGATATAGGAGCAGCCTGGTCATGACTGCTTTCTTGAAATTCGAAGGAAAGCTGTGTATTATCTTGACGTTTCCCTCGTGATTTTTCCACTTCTGGAATTAGCTGTAAATCAGTTAAACGATTCTTGATCGCTTCTTCCACCGCTTTTGTCAGTTCATTTTCTTTACTTAACCGAACTTCGAGTTTTGCTGGATGAACATTCACATCAATTAAAATAGGGTCCATCGTAATGTGAAGTACCGCTAAAGGATGCCGGCCTATTGGAAGCAGTGTGTGAAAAGCTTGTTCGATTGCTTTCGTTAACGGAAAATGGCGCACGTACCGCCCATTAATGAATGTAGAAATATATTGTCTTGAAGCTCTATTAATTTCTGGTTTCGCTACAAATCCTTCTATATGGTAATCTAGCGTTTCGGCTTGAACCGGGACAAACTCTTGCGCCGTACGTCTGCCATATATAGCAGCGATAACTGTCCGAACGTCTCCATTGCCATTTGTAAACAATAACTGCTTTTTGTTATGAGCAAGACGAAACGAAATGGAGGGATGCGCAAGAGCCAGGCGGTTAACAACATCGCTGACGTTTCCAATTTCGGTATGAATAGTTTTCATATACTTCAACCGTGCTGGCATATTAAAAAATAACTCTCTAACTGTCACTTCTGTACCGCGCCTTGCCTTTGCTGACGAGAATGCGATTCGTTTTCCGCCTTGATAACGAATTAATGTCCCCGCACCTTCACCAGTTCCTGTTTCCAAATCTAAATTAGAAACGGCAGCAATACTTGGCAGCGCCTCTCCTCGAAATCCTAGCGTAGCGATTGTAAATAAGTCACGTTCTGTTTGAATTTTACTCGTTGCATGACGTAAAAACGCGATTTCTGCATCATCTTTTGTCATACCGTTGCCATTGTCTATTACTTTAATTTCAGACAGTCCGCCCTCTGTCAATTGTATGTCAATCCGTGTGCCGCCTGCATCAATGGCATTTTCAACCAGTTCTTTGACAACTGATGCCGGCCTTTCTACCACTTCTCCGGCAGCAATTTTGTTGGAAAGGTCATCAGATAATTTTTTTACTTGCATCATACGCAACCTCCTTTCTTATGATCGGAGCCGGCGTTGATAATGATATAACGTCTCTATCGCTTCCATTGGCGACAGATGTAAGACATCGATATCTTTTAACGCTCTAATAATATCCTCTTCATTTTTGGACACAGAAAGGGACTCTTCCTCTTCATTTGCTTCAAACAAACTCAACTGCTGCGGACTTTCAGATGTATGGGCCGGTTCATCTTTTTCCTTTGCCGCTGCAGTCTCTGTATGAACAGCACCGTCTTCCTGCACGTACGTTGTATCATTAATCGTTGATGAGCCGACGCTGGCACTTTCATACTGCTGCAGAAGAGTTTGTGCTCGTGCTAATACTTCGTTTGGCAAATCAGCCAGCTTAGCTACATAAATACCGTAACTGCGATCAGCTTTTCCTTCTTCCACTTTATGCAAAAATACAATTTCTCCGTCTTCTTCCACTGCACGCACATGTACATTTTGTAAATATGACATCGTTTCGCTAAGAGCAGTCAATTCATGATAATGGGTCGAAAACAACGTTTTTGCTCCAACGTGATGATGAATGTACTCAACAATTGCTTGTGCCAAAGCCATACCGTCGTATGTCGAGGTTCCTCTTCCAATTTCATCAAGCAGTATAAGACTTTCGGGCGTCGCATGGGAAAGTGCATGCTTTGTCTCAAGCATTTCAACCATGAATGTACTTTGACCAGAAGCTAAATCATCCGCCGCACCAATACGTGTGAAGATTTGATCAAACACCGGAAGAGTAGCTGCTTGCGCCGGAACGAAACAGCCGGTCTGTGCCATAACGGCTATTAACGCTGCCTGACGCATATATGTGCTTTTCCCAGCCATATTCGGCCCTGTAATAAGTAGCATTTCCCGGTGTTTATGCATATTAATATTGTTTGCCACATACTCCCCTTGTTCAAGCATGTGCTCAACGACTGGGTGACGGCCTTCCTCAATCGAAAGGGTCCGGTCATTTGAAAATTCCGGACGGACATATTGATTTTGTTCACTGATATAAGCAAAACCTTGCAGGACATCTATCACACTAATTATTTGAGCCGTTTGCTGAATGGCTTGAATGTATTGCTTCACTTTCTCCCGAACATCAATAAACAGCTCATACTCCAGTTCTGTACTGTTTTGCTCTGCTCCTAAGATAAGAGATTCTTTTTCTTTTAATTCCGGAGTGATAAACCGTTCTGCGTTGGTTAGTGTTTGCTTTCTTTCATAGCGCCCTTCCGGCAAGTATGGAATATTGGGCTTTGTAACTTCAATGTAGTAGCCAAACACTTTATTAAAGCCAACTTTTAACGATTTAATACCTGTTTCAGCACGTTCTTGCTGCTCCAAGTTAGATATCCAGCTTTTTCCGTCTCTGCTTGCTTCTTTATAACGGTCCAACTCTTCATTATACCCTTCTTTTATGATACCTCCTTCTGTAATAGAAATCGGGGGGTCATCTGTTAAACTGGCTTCAAGCAAGTCACGCAAATCTTGAAAGTCACTGGCTTGGTTTATTAGTTCATTGGCGTAATCATTATGTACACGTTGCAGCAGGGAAAAAAGAGCAGGTAATTCATTTAACGAACGCTTTAATTGCGCCAGTTCACGTGCATTTACATTCCCATACGATGTTTTACCGGCAAGCCTTTCTAAATCATACACATGCCGCAGCCGCTCGCGTAACTCTTCCCGTTCGAAGTAATGTTCTAAAAATGTCTCAACAAGCGACTGACGTTTGGTTATTTGTTTTACATTTAATAACGGTTCTTCTACCCACTTTTTAGCAAGTCTTCCTCCCATGGCCGTTACGGTATGATCCATTAACCAAAGTAGCGAACCCTTTTTCTTTTTTTCCCGTAACGACTCGGTTAACTCCAAATTGCGGCGTGAATGTAAATCAAGCTGCATATACTCTTGAGGGTGGTATAGTGTAATCCGCTGCAAATGCGATAAGGAACGTTTTTGTGTCCGTTTAAAGTAATTGGTTAATAACGCTGCTGCTTTTTTTAGCTTATCGGAATTTAATTCATCACACAGATGCTCGAATTCGGATGAAAGCTCATCTGCCGCTTCCGTCGAAAATAACACGGATGATTGAATTGCTTCTTCATTAAATCCAGGTGGAACGATGAGTTCTTTTAAATCAGCACGTGTTATCTCTCTTTCCCAGTTACTTGGAGAAGCTGTTAGCAGCGCTGCAGCTGTCTCTCCTGTTGTCAAATCAGCTTTTACAAAAGCTGCAGTTTGATCTTCAAAAGGATATAGTGCAGCAATAAAATTATTTTCTTTTGCTTGAATTGCTTTTCCTTCCATCACCGTTCCAGGAGTAATTAATTGAATGACTTCCCGTTTGACTACCCCTTTGGCCGTTTTTGGATCTTCCACTTGTTCGCAAATCGCAATTTTATATCCCTTTTCAATCAACGTCGATATGTATTGTTCCGATGAATGATAAGGAACTCCACACATCGGAATATCTTTTTCATTTTTGCTCCCTCGTTTTGTTAACGTAATTTCCAACTCTTGTGCAGCTTTGATGGCATCATCAAAAAACAATTCATAAAAATCACCAAGTCGGAAAAACAAAAAAGCATCTTCGTACTCCGCTTTTATTTTGTTATATTGCTTTATCATAGGTGTTTCTTGTGCCACGCTTATTCCTCCAACTAATCGAATCAAAACGTATTTATTTTTTATTATATCACAAAGCGGACCGCTGTCGTTGTTAGAAGGCAGCGAGCTGTCTTTTAAGGGATTTTTCTTTCTCACCTATGTCATCTTCCCGTAAGTAATAACACAGAAAAAAGCTGCCTAAAGGGCTTTTTAATCCTCTAGACAGCCGTTCCTTTTGTAATTAATGTTTTTTATCATCTAAAAAATCTGTGTCGATTTTCTTTAACTCTTCATCCGATACTTGTTCATCAAAGCTGATATTTCTATAATCATCATCTTCTGCATCCGGATGAATTTGAATGCAGACTTTTGTTTCACCTACAATCTCTGCCGAGAATTCTTTTTCCACCTCCACCTTCACATCTTTTCCTTTGTCGCCAATGGATGCTTCAATTGTATTTGGCTGCTTTAATGTTCTCGCAATCACATCTACCTCATCACTAAGAAGTTCTTTTTGTTTCATTGCCAGGGGAACTACTTCAGAATACGTGACGTTTTCAGAAGTAACATCGGTTTTCGTGTTTTCATCATAGGAATACCACACATTAATATCATAGCTTCCAACAATCTCTACAGAATCTCCCTTTCGATCTGCTTCATACTCATGATTAATAATCCAGCACCCTAAAATACTTGTAGGTTTTTGGGGCGGTTTAACGACATGAGTATCTTTACAATGTTTTTTCCCTTTTCCGCACACGGCTTTAGTAACAATCTCTCGATAACGCGCGTTATCTTTTTCCGACGACATGTGCACCCTCCTTTTCAAACGTGAAAGACACCCTGAAATGTCTTCCGCTTCATCCATGTTTAAACTATATGCATGATAAACGTCTATGTTGTCAATTTTATTCAGCCGCCTTGCAAGGTATGTCTTTTGGCTGAGAACCGGCTAATCACAACAAATATTAGCCTTGTACTTTATATGTATTTAGAAAGCCTTTTATTTATGTCTATAAAAATACGGTACGTGAAATTTTAAAAGTATCAAAAATAACCTACACATTCTCTCACGCAATAAACAGTCGAGAACTTATAAAAAAACGATATGTACAATTTGAGAAATACCAGTACCCGCTATCCGCTGCCTGATTACATGATACTGTTAAACAGTGACGTGTTTTTGAAGCCAAAAAGCCCTTGCCGCGTGTAAAGGGAACGGCAAGGGGAAGTATTATTTAATTAATATCAATAAATGGACTTTTATTCGTAGTGCCTTGCAGTTTGTCGCCGCCGGTCGACTCAATTATTTCATCAGTTACGGTATTAGATATCGTCGTGGACACAAGCTGAAGCAAGTGATTGACCTCTGTTTGGCTTTGTTTAAATTCTTGTACGAGTGGAATCTCATCAATTTCTTGGTTTAATTCCTCAATTTCTTTTTCAACTTGCTTTAATGCTTCGTGCTTTTGATAATGCTGCAAGTTTACTGCCTGCTTTTGTTTATTCTTGATTTTGCCAATAAGCTCTTGTACTTTCAAGTTTTGATTAATCTTTGTCTCAGCTTTCTTAAAAAAGTCGACTTCTTCGGTTTTTGATATGAGTCTGCCTAATTCTTTTGCCTTGTTGAGTACATCTTGTTTGGTGTAAGCTGCTTCGCTCATTTATTTATTCACCTCTGCCATTTCAACCATTTCACCGTCAAGCGTCCACGTTTTTGCTTCTGTAATCTTTGTGTATACAATTTCACCGATGCTTGATTTGGGACCACGGAAGTTAACAAGCTTATTCGTACGCGTACGCCCGGATAAAATATCTGGATTTTTCTTGCTTTCGCCTTCTACAAGTACTTCTACAATCTTTCCTTCTAGCTCTTTATTACGGCGCGCAGAGATTTCATTGACAACTTTATTTAAGCGTGCCAAACGGTCTTTTTTCACTTCCATCGGCACATTGTCTTTCATTTTTGCTGCCGGCGTATTATCTCTTGGAGAATAAATATACGTAAACGCGCTGTCGTAGTCCATTTCTTTCACTAATGAAAGCGTGTCTTGGAACTGCTCTTCCGTTTCATTTGGAAAGCCGACAATCAAATCTGTCGTAAATGAAGCATGCGGCATTGCTTCTTTAATCTTTCTAGCAAGCTCCACGTAATGTTCTCTTGTATACTTTCTTGCCATTAATTTTAACACATCGTTGTTTCCTGATTGAACCGGCAAGTGAATGTGTTCTACCAGATTGCCGCCTTGTGCTAAAACATTGATTAAGTGATCATCAAAGTCACGCGGATGGCTAGTCGTAAAACGAATACGCGGAATATCAATGTTGTGCAGCTCGTCCATTAAGTGACCTAATCCATAGTCCCGGTCCAAATCTTTTCCATAAGCATTGACATTTTGTCCTAAGAGAGTAATTTCTTTATACCCTTGACGAGCTAAGTCACGAACTTCTGCAATAATATCTTCTGGCAAACGGCTTCTTTCTTTTCCGCGAGTATACGGTACAATGCAGTACGTACAGAATTTATCGCATCCATACATAATGTTTACCCAAGCCTGGGTTTTTCCCACGCGTTTTCGCGGCATATTTTCTACAACATCGCCTTCTTTAGACCATACTTCAATAACCATTTCTTTTCCTTGTATGGCGTCCTTTAAAAGGTGCGGAACGCGATGAATATTGTGGGTACCAAAAATCAAATCAATGTGCTGGTGTTTTTGCATAATGCGATTGACGACAGTTTCTTCCTGGGACATACAGCCGCAGACACCCAGAATCAACTCCGGCTTTTCCCGCTTTAATGTTTTAAGGTTGCCGATTTCGCCAAATACTTTATTCTCTGCATTTTCACGAATTGCACATGTATTTAAGAAAATAACATCCGCTTCTTCCGTTTGATCGGTTTCAGAAAAACCCATTTCTTCTAAAATACCGGACATGTTTTCTGTATCATGATAGTTCATCTGACAGCCATACGTACGGATTAAATACTTTTTGCCTGCACCAATGCCTTTCATTTCGTCTGGGATAGAAAAGTTATAGTGAACTTCCACGTCTTCTTTTCCACGGCGCTTGCCTTTTTTATAATCTGGCTGCTCGTTAATTAAAATACTGCGGCCGCCAATTTTCATATATTGCTTACCGTCTTTTGAATGTTCCATTTTTGCATGAGAGAAATCAAAATATTTACTGTAATCTTTTTTCGTTGATGCATTCGTTTTTTTAGCTTGTACTTCTTCAGAAGGCGCTTCACCTTGCTGCTGCTTGCGTTGTTCTTCATTCATAAACCTGCTCTCCTTTCACATCAATTCCTCACTAAAACACCCAGCACCTTTTCATAAACACTGCTGTTTATATAAATATTGCGTTTTATTTCCGTTGCATAGGGAAGATCCAATTTTAAATTATACCTTTTATAGACAAAGAAAACAATAGCGCACCGCTTGCAAGCAGTGCGCTGTGTCATTATTTTATCTTTAGTTTCCGGTGGCGGTTAATAGCTGCTGCGATTTCTGTACGCCGCGGCTTTGCCATATCGCCAGGGTGCTTTCCTGCAAATGGAGATAAAACATCAAGTCCTTTTTCACTTACTTCCCGCTCTAAAAAATCAAGAATAGCAGAAAGAGAAGCGGTTTGACCAATGTTTTTACAAGCATAACGAATCATGTTTGCAATGGCATTGGTTTGACTGTGATCAATCAGCTGTTCAACACCGGAAAGGTCGATGATATCTTTGCCGTACATAATCGTTGTTCGACCTTTCCCGCTCACTTTCTCTTTTTTCCCTTTTCTTGCCTGGAAGCTGTCTGTCACCACTGTCCGCGGTGTCACTTCACCAAACGTCGTCCCCGCTTCTTTGTTACGCTCCGAGCCATATCTTTTAGCAATCTCTTTTGCTTTTTGGGTGACATCATGCGGGCGATATTCTTCCATCATAACGACTGTATCAGCAACGTCAAAATAATCACCAGCCCCGCCAACAACGAGAACCGTTGAAACACGGTGTTCATCATACAATGTTTTTACTTTATCAATAAAGGGTGTAATGGGCTCTTTCTCTTTTGCAACGAGTGCCTGCATGCGGGCATCGCGAATCATAAAATTAGTCGCACTAGTGTCTTCATCAATTAACAAACACGAAGCACCTGCTTCCAAACTTTCGATAATGTTTGCAGCTTGTGATGTACTGCCGCTTGCATTTTCTGTTGAAAAGGTGCGCGTATCTTTTTGAACAGGCAAATTGGAAATGAATGGAGAAATATTAACACTTTCTACGCTTCTTCCATCTTCAGCACGTACTTTGACTGCTGAATCATTCGTAATGACAAACTCACGGCCGTCCTTTTCCCGATGATTATAAATGCCTCGCTCAATCGCCTCCAGCAACGTGCTTTTTCCATGGTATCCGCCACCGACAATAATATTGACTCCCTGTTTTAATGCCATCCCTTTAACAGTAGAGCGATGGGGAATGTCAATTTCTACTTCTAACGAAGACGGTGATTGAAAAGGAACAACTTGATCTCCTTCCAGCGGTTTATTACTAATACCACTTTTTCTTGGCAGCACTGAGCCATTGGCAATAAAAGTCACATAGTTGTTCTCTTTTAAGAAATGGCGAATGGCTTCTTGCTGGTCGGCCAACTCTAACTGTTTCATTAAGGCACTTTTATTAAATTCTTTTACAGCCTTTATGACGACGTCAGGAAGGTCACGTGTCAGACGGTCGATGGCTTGTTTTCCAAGGATTGTCCTGCCTCGTGCTGGCAAATGTATCGATAAACGAATATCTATATCATTTTGATGCAAAACAACAGCTGTCCGATCAAGAACTTCTTGCCCTGGTCCATCTATAACGATGCCAATCCTTCCATTTCGTTTGTGCAGTTCGTGCTGCAGCCGATTGGCAAAAAAATCAATGGTCGCTATCCTTCTCGCATCAGTTTGATCACACTCTGCTCCTAAACCAAGTGCTTTTCGTTTCAACACCACTCGTGCTCGAGATGGACTTGCATACGGATCAGCCTGAATATGATCCAGATGCAGATGAAAATCCGAAAAGGTGTACGTCCCTTTTATATCATTGTATGCTTTGTATCCTTTCTTATCAATTCGTTGCAATGTTTGTATCAGTTGCTGCATTTTTTGTCTCCTTTCTTTCTTTATCCTCTGCATCTATTTCCGCAAGCAGCACTTTTTAAACAAAATGCTCTGTAAAATGTCATTATCATTCATGTAAACTTTTCTACTTATCATTCTCTGAGATGCGCCTTGCACAAACAGAAATATAAGATTTCTCAGCCAGCATGTTAACATACTGGCGACTGCTGAAGCCGCACATGTTCACCGGTAGTGCCTGACAACAATATCTAAGAAAGACAAACAAAAAAGGTTCAGCCACTGCTTGTAGCAAGTGGCCAACCTTTTTGTTTACATGAATTCATTTGCTAGACGTTCAAATGTTTCTTTTTCTAACTTCAATTCTGACTCAGAAAGCGGTGTCGACTTGTATCCTGGAATTTGGTCTTGATAAGAAGGCTTCGAATCATCTTGATAAATTAACCCGGTCACTAAACCATTATGTTCCATTAACGTTTGCATCGCTTTTTTCCTATCAGTATAATCATAATCTTCGACTGTTTCTAATTTCGTCAAGTTTTCTTTAAACCAGTCATACGTATTCACTTTGTTAAATGTTACACATGGACTGAATACATTAATAATAGAGAAACCGTCATGGTTAATGCCTTGCTCAATCAATGAGGTAAGTTCTTTTAAATCACTTGAAAAGCTTTGTGCCACAAATGTAGCTCCAGCTGTCAACGCTGTTTCCATTGCATTAAGAGATGCCTCGATGGAACCGTCCGGTGTACTCTTTGTTTTAAAGCCAGCTTCACTTCTTGGCGATGTTTGTCCTTTTGTTAACCCATAAATTTGGTTGTCCATGATAATATACGTCATGTTGATATTTCGCCGAATCGAGTGAATGGTGTGTCCCATTCCAATAGCAAATCCATCACCATCACCGCCTGAAGCGATAACCGTTAAATCTCGGTTTGCCATTTTTACTCCTTGTGCCAAAGGAAGCACTCGTCCGTGTACACCGTGGAACCCATAAGCATTGATGTAACCAGAGATTCTTCCGGAACAGCCGATACCAGTAATCAACGCTAAGTCGTGTGGTTCTAAGCCTACATTGGCTGCTGCACGTTGAATAGCTGCTTGAATTGAAAAGTCACCGCATCCTGGGCACCAGTTTGGTTTCACTTTATTACGAAAATCTTTTACAGTAGCCACCTATAACAACTCCTTGCATTCACGATAAATTTCACCTGGTAAAAATGGATTGCCGTCATATTTCAAAATATTTTCAGCATTAACCCCTGTATTCAATCGAATAATGTTAGCCAACTGAGCCGTTGCATTATTTTCGACGACAACAACCTTTTCCGTACGCTCTAATGCTTGCTCTAACTCTTCAACCGGGAAAGGATGCAGCAGTCGAATATGTGCATGATGTATAGCGTGTCCTTCCTCTCTCAAGCGAGAGACAGCTTCTTGTATCGTTCCTCTAGTCGAATTAATCCCAACTACTAATAAGTCTGCTTTCTCATAGGGTTCATCCCGATATACCGGCTCATCGAAACGATAAGGCACCGTTTGGGTCTTCTTTAATCGCTTGTCCATTTGCTGCTGTCTATTTTCTGGTTTTTCCGATGGCTTCCCCGTTTCGTCATGTTCCACTCCAGTAACATGATAGATTCCGTTTTCTGTTCCTGGCAGCAATCGAGTTGAAATGCCGTCTCCTTCCGCCTCATACTCGTAGCGGTTAAAGTATTCTTCTGGTGCTTGTACAGGCAGATCTGGAGCTTGATCTAACTTCCCTCTTCGAATTTGAACATTATCAAAGTTTAATGGTTCCACAGTCTGCTTGCCTAATGATAATGCAAGGTCAGACATTAAAATAACTGGACACTGATATTCCTCAGCCATATTAAATGCTGTAATCGTATCATAGAAGGCTTCTTGTACAGTACTAGGAGCAATAACAATCTTTGGAATTTCCCCGTGCGTACCATACAACATTGCCATCATATCCGATTGTTCCTGCTTTGTTGGAAGCCCTGTACTTGGTCCGCCTCTTTGTGTATCCACAATAACCAAAGGTGTTTCGGTCATCCCAGAAAGTCCAATCGCTTCTGTCATAAGCGACAATCCAGGACCTGCAGATGCTGTTAATGCGCGAACACCGGCATAATTGGAACCAATCGCCATATTAGCTGCCGCAATTTCGTCTTCGGTTTGAATCACCGTACCGCCGAAATCAGGAAACGTTTTAATTAAATACTCCATTATTTCCGAAGCAGGGGTGATAGGGTACGCTGCCATAAAACGCGAACCAGCTGTTACCGCACCAAGTCCTATGGCATCATTTCCAATCATAAACATTCGTTTTTTACCATCTGCTTCTTCTAAAAGGAATGCATCTACGTTATCGCCAGCTTGCTCTCGAAACTGTTCTGCCCCTGTTTGCAGCGCTTGCATGTTTTTGTCAACAACAGACTGGCCTTTTTTCGAAAATATCTCTTCTACGACTTCTTGGTAATAGTCAGCAGGGATGCCTAAAATAGCGCTAGACGCCCCGACTGCAACCATATTTTTCATTAAAGGAGTACCCAATTCTTTCGCTGTTTCCGTAAATGGCACTTCATATAATGTTGCTTTTCCATCTTCAGGAATAGACGGGTTAAATTTCGCATCTGCAATAACCACCCCGCCACTCCGTAGCTCATGATAATTCACGTCAATGGTTTCCTGATCAAAAGCAACCAAAATATCCAGATCATCAGAAACAGCATTTATAGGCTTTGTACTTACACGAATTTTATTGTTGGTATGACCACCTTTTATTCGTGATGAAAAATGTCTATACCCGTATAAGTAATAACCAAGGCGGTTTAAGGCAGTAGAAAAGATTTCCCCTGTACTCTCTATCCCTTCCCCCTGCTGTCCGCCAACTTTCCAACTAAGTTGATCAATCATGTGTTTCTCATCCTTTCCAGTCCTTCCTATCCCTACTACTTTGTTTATCTAGGCATGCGTTTATGTAATACACCTGCAAAGATAAAATGTATATATTCCTATATAATAGAATGAAAATTTACAAAAATCAACCGTTAAGTGCATTATTATTATTATTATTTACTAAACTTATCCTATCCTGAAAGCTGCCGCCGCATATGCATAGAAAAACCTGGCTGATCTATTTGACAGCCAGGTTTAAATGTGCTGATATGGAATTAACGGGGCTCTATAATTAATTTTATTGCCGTTCGTTCTTCACCATCAATTTGAATGTCTGTGAATGCTGGAATACAAACAAGGTCGATACCGCTTGGGGCAACAAATCCCCTCGCTATAGCTATTGCTTTAATCGATTGATTCAGGGCACCTGCGCCTATCGCCTGAATTTCCGCAGCTCCTCTTTCTCGAATAACTCCTGCCAATGCGCCTGCTACAGAATTGGGAGTGGATTTAGCTGATACTTTTAATACTTCCATTTTTAGTACCTCCTTATGTGGGATAATGCCCCTCACTAACTATATTCACGATTTGTTCGTTTATTCCTGCAAACTTCTCTATCATTTTCTAAATTTTCTAATCAATAGCCTGAATGTTATTCATAAAATGGTTGTTCTTCACTGATTTGTATCCGCTCCATTGCTTTAGCAAGACCTGTTTTGCTGTCAACGTGGATAAGAATCCCATTTAATTGTTCCCTGCCTTTTGCTACTTCAAACCTGACAGGTAAATTTGTTAAAAATTTATTAATAATGTCTTCACGTTTCATGCCAAGAATTCCATCTAAAGGCCCAGTCATTCCCGCATCACTGATATAAGCTGTTCCACTTGGAAGCACACGATTATCTGCTGTTTGTACGTGGGTATGCGTTCCAACCACCGCGGTCACTTTCCCATCTAAAAACCAACCCATTGCTTGTTTTTCACTCGTTGCTTCGGCATGAAAGTCAACAAAAATATAGGGAGTGCGTTTTTTTATTTTGTTCACCAGCGCTTCTGCTTTTTTAAACGGACAATCGTTTGGAGGCATAAATGTACGCCCCATTAAGCTAATAACCCCTACCTCTAGATCGTTGACTTTTGTAATAATATACTCATTTCCGGGAGTTTCTTCCGGATAATTAGCAGGACGTGCCATTAAAGGCGCATCGTTAATAAATTCAAAGATATCTTTATTATCCCACGTATGATTTCCTAGTGTAATGGCTTGGGCTCCTTGCTCGAGAAAACCTTTGTAAATTTTTTCTGTAATGCCTTTGCCACCCGCAGCATTCTCACCGTTAACAATGGTGACTGTTGGTTTATGTTTTTTTTTCAATTTTGGTAGGTACTCTTGTATCATTTTTCTGCCAGGAGACCCGACAACGTCACCTATAAATAAGATTTTCATGAAATAACTCCTTTAATATAAGCCTTTTTCTATATCTATTTATAACAAAACAGCAAGAAGAAATTCAAATTATATTTTTATCCTTCAGACATTGCTGTCATCATAAAAATAAAGCGGCGTTTCTGCCGCTTTATTTTGCATATTCTACTGCTCTTGTTTCACGAATAACGGTAACTCGAATATGCCCTGGATAATCGAGTTCTTCTTCAATTTGCTTGGTAATGTCCCTTGCTAAACGATGAGCGACAGCATCATCCACTAAGTCAGGCTTAACCATAATTCTTACTTCACGTCCAGCCTGAATAGCATAGGTCTTCTCTACCCCTTCAAACGATTCCGCAATTTCTTCTAATTTCTCTAAGCGGCGGATATAGGTTTCAAGGGTTTCTCGTCTAGCTCCCGGACGGGCAGCAGATAACGCATCAGCTGCAGCCACCAATGTGGAAATCACCGAAGTTGCTTCTGTATCTCCATGGTGAGAAGCAATACTATTAATAACAACCGGGTGTTCTTTGTATTTTTCTCCGAGTTCAACACCTATTTCAACGTGGCTGCCTTCCACTTCATGATCAATTGCTTTTCCAATGTCATGAAGTAAACCAGCACGCTTCGCTAGTTGTTCATCTTCACCAAGTTCAGCTGCCATTAGCGCTGTTAAATGTGCTACTTCCTTCGAGTGATTCAGCACATTCTGCCCATAACTGGATCGGAACTTCAAACGCCCGAGTATTTTAATTAAATCGGGATGAAGTGCATGAATACCCATTTCAAATGTTGTCTCTTCGCCGTATTCACGAATTAACTCATCCACTTCACGCCGGGACTTTTCCACTGTCTCTTCAATGCGAGCAGGGTGAATGCGTCCATCTTGGACGAGTTTATCAAGAGACGTTCGGGCAATTTCTCTTCTAATAGGATCAAAGCCAGAGAGGATAACAGCTTCTGGTGTATCATCAATAATTAAGTCAATTCCAGTTAATGTCTCCAGTGCACGAATGTTACGTCCTTCTCTTCCAATGATACGCCCTTTCATTTCATCATTAGGCAGGTTAACGACAGAAACTGTTGTTTCAGCGATATGATCGGCTGCACAACGTTGTATCGCCAAAGATAAAATTTGACGAGCCTTCTTGTCGGCCTCGCTTTTTACGCGTTCTGTATGTTCTTTGACCATAATCGCTGTTTCATGTTCCAGCTCTTGTTCAACGTCTTGACGTATCATGGTTCTCGCCTCATCACGAGACATTCCTGATATTCTCTCTAACTCTTCTTGTTGTTTGGCTAAAATCTCCTCCACTTTGCTGTGATCTTCTTCTACCTGTCGTTGTTTGTCGGCGAGAGATTCTTCTCTCTTTTCCAACGATTCCTCTTTCTTGTCCAATGTCTCGCTTTTCCGGTCAAGAATCTCTTCTTTCTGCATTAAGCGGTTTTCTTGTTTCTGAACTTCATTTCGCCGCTCCCGCAAATCTTCTTCTGCTTCTGCACGAAGCTGATGCGCTTGATCTTTCGCTTCCAGCACTGCTTCTTTTTTACTTGCTTCTGCTTTCCGCTCTGCATCCTCTACGATTTGTTTGGCGGCTTGTTCCGCGCTCGCTATCTTCGCTTCAGCAATAGATTTACGAACAAAATAACCAATCAATCCACTCAAAGCTGCAACGACAACAAGCAAAATGGAGATGAGAAAGATATTGTCCAAGTCTTTTCACCTCCTCTTGCTATCTAGTTGTGCCTACCTGCTGTTGTTAGGCTTTTTCTTCCATCTTCGTTCAAGAGTGTAGTACGTGTGCATACGTGTTGAATGTTTCTTTGACGTGGTGTCGACCGGTTGTGCTGTCAGTAAAAAAGGCTGTTTTTATTTGAAATTATGAACTAATTTCTTTGATAAAACGCCTTTTCAAAGCAAATACGGTGAACATTCTGTGAGACATATAAAGTCTCACTCCATTTAATTGTATCCTTCCGATATAGACATGTCAAGACTTCCCAACCTCACGGGCACGAAGCCTGAAGAAATAAAGAAAGCCACCTTTTAGCGGCAGGTGGCTTTCTTTAACGTTTATTCTTCCGTGTCTGTCAAAAAGCTCTCGTCTTCCTCTGATTTTTCTTCCTGTTGAGACTGAATCGAATCAAGGCTGTAATGTTCTCGAATGCTTTGCTCAATTGCTGCCGTTACATCCTCATTTTCTCTTAAATATTGCTTCGAATTTTCACGTCCTTGTCCCAGGCGTTCTCCTTCATAGGAATACCAAGCTCCGCTTTTTTGGACAATATCAAGCTCAGCACCAATATCAAGAATGGACCCCTCTCTTGAAATGCCTTCCCCGTACATAATATCTACCTCGGCTTGCTTAAATGGAGGCGCAACTTTGTTTTTGACAATCTTAATACGCGTTTTATTTCCAACCATTTCGTTGCCTTGTTTCAACGTTTCAGCACGGCGCACTTCTAAGCGAACCGAAGAATAGAATTTCAAGGCACGGCCCCCGGGAGTTGTTTCGGGACTTCCAAACATAACGCCAACTTTTTCACGAATTTGATTGATAAATACGGCAATAGAGTTCGACTTGCTAATTGCACCGGACAGTTTGCGAAGAGCTTGTGACATCAAACGTGCCTGCAGCCCTACGTGGCTGTCTCCCATCTCCCCTTCTATCTCCGCTTTCGGCACAAGTGCTGCTACAGAGTCCACTACAATAATATCTACGGCTCCGCTTCGGACAAGCGCTTCAGCAATCTCTAGCGCCTGTTCTCCTGTATCTGGCTGAGACAGCAACAGTTCATCAATGTCTACTCCAAGCTTCTGCGCGTAAACAGGGTCCAATGCGTGCTCAGCATCTATAAATGCAGCTTGGCCGCCCTTGCGCTGCACCTCAGCAATTGCATGCAGTGCTACCGTTGTTTTACCTGATGATTCCGGCCCATAAATTTCTACAATTCTTCCGCGCGGATAGCCACCTACGCCAAGAGCGATATCAACCGCCAAAGCACCACTGGATATAGTAGATACCCTCCGTTCTGCTTGTTCTCCTAACTTCATAATGGAACCTTTCCCAAACTGTTTCTCGATGCTTTTGAGCGCTTGATCTAATGCTGCCTTCCGTTCACTCATGTATATCTCTCCTTTGATATAAAAAAATTCCATATGCTTTCTTTTTCTTGTTCCCCTAAACAAAAAATACAACTATTTTAAACGCCTTTGTACCAAAGGACCGTTATGTGTTTCACCACCTATTTCATCATACCTGTTTTTGATTCGTTTGCCAATAGTTTTCACGAACATTCATTCGCTTTTTTATCCTTTTCCAGGATATGATGGTTTCTGCTGTGAACAGGACGTCGGCAAACGTGCAGAAGCTCCTTCAAAAACAGGTTCACACACAAATGTTGAAGTGCATAACCAGCAGGAAGAGGTCATGCTGATTCTCTCAAACTTTATAGCACCCAAAAGCAAAGCGAATGAAGCATTGCTGTCATTACCTCTTATAGAATAAAAACTGTTCAAAAGATGGCAACCCATCTTTTGAACAGTTCAGCGTTCGTTTATTTGTGAGAACGTGACTTAGCAGTGTGTGCAGGTTTTTTAGGACGAGGTTTAGCCGGCTCTAAATTCACCCGTGCTCCATTAATGCGAGAATAACGCAGCGCCTCATATACAAACGGAGCGACTTCTTCTGGAACCTCTACAAATGTGAACTTTTCAAAGATATCAATTCGCCCGACAGCCTTACCAGGAATACCAACAGCATCTGATATTTCTTCAATTAACACTTTTGGACTCATATTCACATTGCGGCCAACATTAATAAAGAAACGAATCATTCCTTTTGCTCCGCCTGTTTCTCCAAAGTTATAGCCGTCATCATTTTCCCCAATAGCAGCAGAAAAATTCATTTTCATCAAAGAGCGAATGATATTTTTTGGATCATATTCAGCTAGCAATTCATCAGCTAAGTCATCAAACAACGATAGCTCTTGCTCGTCTTCAAACTGATCAATAATAAGATTTTTCCAAGCCTCTTGCTGCTTTTCGACGACTTCTTCAATAGAAGGAACGCTTTTTGATGGAACAGTCATATTGATTTCTGCTTCAATTGAGCGGAGGTGTTTCATTTCTCTTGGTGTTACAAGCGTTAATGCTTGTCCTTTACGTCCTGCCCTTCCGGTACGGCCAATACGATGGACATAACTTTCTGGGTCTTGTGGAATATCATAGTTAATCACATGACTGACATTTTGGACGTCAATGCCCCGTGCTGCGACATCCGTTGCTACAAGCAGTTCAATTGTTCCTTCCCGGAATTTTTTCATTACAGCATCACGCTGTGACTGAGTCAAATCGCCATGCAGCCCATCCGCTAAATATCCTCGAGCCTGTAACACTTCTGCCAGCTCAGCCACTCCTTTTTTCGTCCGGCAAAAAATAATGCCAAGTTCAGGATCTTGACTGTCTAAAATACGACACAATGATTCTTGCTTATTGCGCTCAAGTACTTTATAGTACCACTGATCAATCGAAGGAGCAGTCACTTCACTTTTGCTAATGGATACAGTTACTGGCTTGACCATGTAACGCTTTGACAGCTTGCGGATAGCAGGTGGCATTGTAGCAGAAAATAACAGTGTCTGCCGGTCTATATTGATTTGTTTTAAAATCGTTTCAATATCATCAATAAAGCCCATGTCAAGCATTTCATCAGCTTCATCCAGCACTACAGTTTGTACGCGATCCAATTTCAATGTTTTACGGCGCAAATGGTCCTGTACCCGACCCGGTGTACCAATAACAATTTGAACACCCTGTTTTAATGCTTTTATCTGATGTCCAATGGATTGCCCTCCATAAATAGGCAGTGTACGAATGTTTAAGTATTTGGATAGCTTTTGCAGTTCCCCGGACACTTGGATTGCTAGTTCTCTTGTTGGTGTCAAAATCATTGCCTGGACGTTTTTATCACTTGTAATGCGGTTGATCAATGGAATGCCAAATGCGGCGGTTTTTCCTGTCCCCGTCTGCGCTTGTCCAATAACATCGTTAGACTTTAAAATTTCAGGAATAGCTTTTGCCTGTACAGGAGAAGGTTCTTCAAACCCCATCTCCCGGATTGCTTTTTTAATTTCATCTTTCACATCAAAATCATCAAAGTACGTCATTTGTTTACCACCTTTTCTTTCAATAAAAACCAGCAGCCATAATACACAGCTAATCGGCGAATGCTTTCACGGCTCCCGGCGAGATGTAGTTCATGAGCAGTCACCCCATGTTGATCGGCTATCCCAATCCAAACAGTTCCCGGTTCTTTGCCTTCTAGTGCTTCCGGACCAGCAGCACCAGTGAAACTAATTCCCACATCAGTTTGATACTGCTGCCGCGCTTTTTCTGCCATCGCTTCCGCACATTCTTTACTGACTGTCCCGTACTGATCAATAAGCTGGCTTGAGATATTTAATAATTTTATTTTTGCAGAGGAAGAATAAGCGGTCAATGACCCTTCAAACACAGCTGAAGCCCCGGGCACATCGACGATATGTTTTCCAAACCAGCCGCCGGTTAAACTTTCTGCAGCTGCTAATGTTTTCTTGTCATTTGTGAACGCTTTTACAACTTGAACCGGCAACGTATCTTTTTCTTTTCCATATAAATAATGCCCCACTTTATCTGTAATCAATGTTTCTGTCTTATCCAGCATGTGATTTGCTTCTGTTGCGGTTTGAGCTTTTGCAGTCAGCCGAATCGTCACTTCCCCTTCTGATGCCAAAGGAGCAATGGTTGGATTGGACTGGTTATAAATCAAATCTATAAGCTCTTTTTCTAAACGTGATTCGCCAATATGGAAAAAGCGTAACACTCTCGACAGAACCACAGCATCTTGGGGCATCTTCTTAGCCAGATAAGGTTGAACCTCATGTTCGTACATATATTTCAACTCACGAGGAGGACCCGGGAGCAAAATAAACATTGTTTCCTTATACACATCAGCCATACCACAGGCTAGTCCGGCTCCATTATAAAATACATGACTGCCCTCTGTACAGTGAGCCTGTTTTTTATTATTTGCTGACATGGGCCGTTTTCGTTTTGCAAAAAATTGTTTGATATTATTTAGCGTCTCCTCATGATACTGCAACGGTTTCTCCGTTAACTCAGCAATGACTTCTTTTGTTAAGTCATCTTGTGTTGGGCCAAGACCTCCAGTTACAAATACAACATCTGCTCGTTCACTAGCTTCTTCAAATGCTGTTCTCATTCTCTCCCAATTATCTCCAACAACTGTATGTCTGTACACATTAAAACCAACTCCTGCCAGTTGTTGAGATAAAAATTGACCATTTGTATTAGCAATTTGTCCTAACAATAATTCTGAACCTACAGCAATAACTTCTGCGTTCATTTTTCCACCTTCTTCACACATTTACATGGAATGCTTGAAAATATGCCTGTTTTTCCAAAAGTATTCAATGCCTGAAACAATTGTCAACAGAACTGCTATCCATATCAAAACCATCCCTAAAGACACATTCCATGCTGCTATAAATAAACCATCGATAAACAACACAGCTAATCCGAACATTTGAAACACCGTTTTCCATTTTCCTAAAGGGCTGGCTGCAATAACTTCTCCATCAGACGCTGCGACAAGCCGCATACCAGTGACAGCAAATTCTCGGCTGATAATAACGACTGCCATCCAAGCCGGCAGAACCTGCAGCTCCACAAAAACAAGCAATGCCGCTGTAACTAAAAGTTTATCAGCCAATGGATCGAGGAACTTACCAAAATTTGTTACTAGTTGGTATTTCCTTGCATAATAACCATCAAGCCAGTCTGTAGAAGCAGCGATAACAAATAGAATCAAACCAGCAATATGTGCAGCAGGAAGCTGTGTTGTATGTATTTCCATCGTCCCATTTGGAAAAGGTAGGAGCATGCAAACCATAAAAACAGGTATTAAACAAATACGGGCTATTGTTATTTTATTTGGCAAGTTCATTGCATTCCCTCGCTTCTTCTAAAATCACGCACTTCCTAGACGCTATTGTATCATATTAGCTAAAAGAACGAGGCAGAGACAATAAAAAAAGTTTCCCGTACACATGTTGGTATGCATAGATAATGTGCTTTTTGGCACTTATGAATATTTACCTTTGTTAAAGGATAATAAGATAAGAAAAACGGCGGTTTCCTCTATAAGAACCTAAAAAGTAAGCCGGGTTGTTCTTATCTATATCCCTGCTTAATGGCAGCTCAGGGGACGCCTGCTCAAACAGCAGCACCGGACAAATCTGTCAGAGGTGATGTTCCCGGTAACTTTAAAGTACTGTCCGCAGGAAGCAAACCGGAAAAGCCGTCCAATCAGAAAGAGGAAATTCTTATAACCCCAACAAATATTGTAGAGCCCAAAATAAAAACCCTGGGTCATTGCCTGCCCCAGGGATACATCATTCTTCTTTGTCAAAAATCAAGTACTGGTGAACAACTTCAGAGGGGTTCAGCGGATATTCAATCTCTTCTCCATTTACAGAAACAGTAACGACTGACGCATTGCCAATATTTAAGATGACATACTCTTCGTCACTGTAGTCTAACTGTACTGTATCACCATCTGAAACGTTTGAAAGGTCATCTAAATGCTCACCATCTCTGTTTTTTACATCTAAATAAGAGTCGCCGGTTAGTTCCAATTCAATGACAAGTTCATCTGATGTTGATGCATCAAATGTGGAGCGGCGATTCTCTGTTGATACAAATTCCGGGGTTTCGCTTTCTGTATCCGTTTCTGCTGCTTCGTTCATTTCTTCCTGTGCTTCCTCTTCTTCAGATGTTTGTTCTTCCTCAGATGGGCGGTCTGTTTCGTTTTCATCCGCACGTGTTTCTTCATCCGTATCTGCATCTTCATTAGAGTCTACTTCAATTGACGGATTTTCTTCTGGAGATGACGCCCCTCCAGTACTCCCGCTTCCTGTACCTTGTACAACGAGGTATACACCTGCAGCAATGACAATAACGAATAATATCCCCATTAAAGCAGGAAACACATTTGCTGCTTTTTGTTTCTTTTTCTTCGCCCTTGGCCTTGCCCGCTCGGTTCGAGATGGCAAATCAGTCGGCTGCTGTTTTGGTTTAGGAAGCTCTTGGCCATACGCTTCAAAAATATCATCGGGTTCTAAGTTAAGTGCTTCAGCATAACTTTTGACAAATGCTCTTGTATAAAATGCACCTGGCAGTGCGTCATAATTTCCATTTTCGATTGCAGCCAAATAACGCTTTTGTATTTTTGTCATCTCCTGCATTTTTTCTATGGAGATGTTTTGTTCTTCACGTTTTGTTTTCAAAAACTGACCAAGCTCTGACAATGTTAACACCTACCACCTAACTGATATCAAAAGAAGAAAAACCAGATTCTACCACTTCATATGTTATCTCCTCTTTTTCATCGTTTCGCAATTCTATAATACAGTCAAAATCATCCAGGGTATAAGCTGACTCTCTAACGAATATGTCCGGGTGCTCAACAACCTTTACCGCCGGAAGTCTTAATATGTCATCCACCAGCATTCTGTGCTTTTCAGACGCTCTCATCATCGAGACAATGCCATCAATAATATAAATATGCCCCTCTTCTAGTTCATCATCGGCAAGCTGGTTGCGTACCGTTTGCCTTAACAGCGTCGATGAGATGAACGACCAGCGTTTATTGGCGCAAACACTGGCAGCCACTAATGACTCCGTCTTGCCGACACGAGGCATTCCCCGTATCCCCATCAGGTAATGTCGGTCTTTTTTAAAGAGCTCTGCCATAAAGTCTACAAGAAGCCCTAATTCATCACGCACAAAACGAAACGTTTTTTTATCATCCGCATCACGTTCTATGTAACGGCCGTGCATTACTGCTAACCTGTCACGCAGCTTTGGTTCTCGAAGTTTTCTGACGGTAATGTTATCTATGGTATCTAATATGGAACGAAAACGTGTGATTTGATCATCGTTTTTACTGCGAATCAACATGCCACGGCGTCTGTCTTCTACCCCGTTAATCGTAACAATATTAATCGAAAGCATACCAAGCAAAGAGGATATGTCACCAAGAAGGCCTGGGCGATTCTGGTGAATTTCATATTCCAAATACCACTCTTTTTTCTGCTCCATCCTTCTTTCACCTCTGCTAACAAAACTTTCTTTTTTAGACATTTGTCATTTTACGCTATTTTTCCGTTTTTGAACAGTATTAACACACTATTTTCAAACAAAGATCCTTTATTTTTTATTATACGCTATTCATCTCTTCTTGGAATCATTTTTTTTAAAGAAAAGGAAAACTGCCCTCTCTTCAAAGAGAGAAGGACAGCTTTTACTTTTAATACTTATCGTGAAGAGTCTGACTGTACCATTTTCACCATCATATTAGCAATGGCATGCTGTTCGTCTTCATCGGCTACTTTCCACAGATCAGCTAGTACTCGTTCCTGCTCATTTTTTGGATCAACATTGTTGGCAAGGTATTCGCCTACCTCGTAAGCTACATCAGATACCACATTTCCTTGCATTCCATCATGCTTTGCCTGGTCCAATCTTCCATTCAAAAACTGTTTCCACTGATCCCAATTATCTAATACAGACATGTATTTCCCTCCTTAAAGGTGTCATCGCCTTTAGGATGTTCGATTACGAAGAAATTTATGAGGGAAAATTTTATTACCAGCCTCCATTAATATCCAATACATGCCCGTTAATATAGGAGGCTTGCTCACTAGTTAAAAAGGCAACAGCATCGGCTGCTTCTGCCGCTTTTCCGAGCCTTCCGCTAGGTATTTCTTCTAACAGCATTTGTTTTTCCTCATCGGTAAAAGCGTGTAACATCGGCGTATCCATGGCACCGGGAGCAACACCATTGACACGAATGCCGGATGGAGCTGTCTCTTTAGCCAGAGCTCGGACAAACGTGTTTACCCCGCCTTTTAAAGCGGAATATACCACTTCCATTGCTGCTCCCCGCTCTCCCCAAATAGACGATATCACAACAATATTCCCATGCTTTTTTGAAACCATTGCAGGCAGTAATTTTTGGCTGAGGAGCATCGCATTTAACAAATGCAGATGAGCCATTTCATACAGCTTTTCTTCCTGGATGTCTTGAAACAACCGATACTGTTGCACACCGCAGTTATAAATCAGTGTATCTACCGGAGAATGCAGCTGTTCATACAACTCTTGTGCTCCGCCTTTTTTGGAAAGGTCAGCGCGTACAACAAAAACGGGGACATCATAGCAAGCGCATTTTTCTTGAAGCCGGAGAACATCATCTTCTGAACGATGGTAATGCAGAAACAGCGGCCTGCCCTCTTTTGCCAGCTTAAGAGCAATGGCGCTTCCTATTGCGCCGCTGGCTCCTGTAATGACAGTAAATGCTGTCATATTATCCCGCCTGTTTTTTAGTGATCTGGGACACAGCGCGTGTATCTTGTTGAAAATGGGTCTTTAACAGCTCATTTACTTCTTCTGCCGTTATGTTTTCAAGCACTGGTATTGCTTCAAATAGATGGATATCGTGAAAAGCAAAGCTGGTATATTGATTGGCGACAAACTCAAGGGAGTTGAGTTGTTTGAAAAAGTTGCCGATTTTCTTCTTTCTCACTCGGTCCAGCTGTTCCTTAGAAATACCATCTTCCACCGCTTTTTCAATGGTGTCAATAATTCGCTTTTCAAGCTGGTCCGGGTCTGTGGTGTCACCACCGACAGCTAAAAATGAGAAAGACCTCTCTGCTGTAAACTCGGTAGAAAACGAATCATCGATCAAGCCTTCTTCATAAAAACTTTCATACGCTTCAGAGCCCGGCCCAAACAAAACATCTAACAACAGCTGCATCGAAAATTCATATTGAAGCAAATCTGACCCTGTTTTTGTGCTGGCGTCCACTTTATATCCAACCATACACTTTGGTGTATTAACACTCATTTCTTGTACAGATTTTTTCTGTTTCACTTCGTTTGGCTCATCATCTAATAACCTTTCAATTTTTTCGGGTTCTTTAAAAGATTTTTGACTCTGATTATTTTCCACTAAGTTAAACACCTTTTCGCTGTCAACATCGCCAGCAATAAATAACACCATGTTCGACGGGTGATAGAAGGTGTGGTAGCATTCGTAAAGATCCTCTTTTGTAATATCATAAATTGAGGAAGCACTTCCGGCAATATCAATCTGTACAGGGTGGTTGTGGTACAAATTGCCAAGCAGATTAAAAAACAGCTGCCAATCCGCATTATCTTCATACATCGTAATTTCTTGTTCAATTATTCCTTTTTCTTTTTCCACACTTTCATCTGTAAAGTATGGATGTTGAACAAAATCCAGCAACGTTTCTAAATTTTTATATGTCTCCTGTGTACTTGAAAACAAATAGGCTGTTTTCGTAAAGCTTGTAAACGCATTAGCGGAAGCACCTTGCTCCCCAAACGTTTGAAAAACATCGCCTTCTTCATCTTCAAACATCTTATGTTCCAGAAAATGCGCAATACCATCGGGAACTTTTACTGCTTCTTGCTTTCCTAACGGCACGAAATGATTGTCAATAGACCCGTAATTCGTTGAAAACACTGCAAATGTTTTATGAAACCCTGGTTTTGGGAGAACAAATACTGTTAGTCCATTGTCAAGTTTTTCACTGTAAATGGTTTCTTCAAGCTGGTCAAATGTTTTTTTATTGGCCATGATTTACCTCCTTGCCTCGTAAAAAGTAGCTCGTATCCAACTCTACCGTTTGTGCAGCTTTTATAACGTCATCTTTACTCACTTTATCAATCGCCTTAAGCCAATCAGAAAGCGATCGATCACTTCCGGCAATCACGTGCTGATAAGATAATTCAACAAGCCCCCTTGCTGAATCTGCTGTTTCTAATAATTGATTTTTCACCATCCCTTTTGTCTGTTCCACCGCTTCTTCACTAAATTGACCTTCTTTCATATCTTCCAGCTGTTTTTTAATAATATCTACTGCTTTTTCGTACTTTACTGCCTCAATGCCTGCAAATACAAACATTAACCCTTTCAGACTCTCATACCTAGAAGCAGCATAATAAGCCATACTTTCTTTTTCGCGAACATTCATAAACAGTTTGGAATGTGGGAAGCCGCCAAATAAGCCATTCATTACTTGCATAGCTGGAAAACGTTCATCATTAAACATGACCTCTGTTCGATACCCTAAATGCAGCTTTCCTTGCTGAATATCATCTGTTTCTGTAACTTCGTTTACTTTATCTTTTTTGCTGTATCCCTCTTCTAAAGCACTGCTGGCATTTCTAGAGGTAACAGAAAAAATTTGAGCCGCTTCTTCCGCTTGTTTTACATCAATATCTCCAACAATATATAAACGTATGTCATCTTCTTGCAAGAGACGTTCATATTCTTGCTTTAAATCGTCACTCGTAATGGTATCAAGTGTTTCTTGATCTCCAAATGGATGAACAGCATACGCTTCGCCTTTGCACATTTCTTCGACTAAGCGTTTATTTGCATAGCGAATTTTATCGTCATAAATCGATGCCATTTTTTGTTTTAACGTGCGCTTTTCTTCCCGCACAATTTTTTCAGAGAATTGGTTGTCACCTTCGAAATAAGGGTTTTCTAGGACTTCTTTTAAAAATTGAATACTTTTTGTAAACAACGATGAATCATCTTTCAAAAACTTTTCGTTTGCTGTTTCAAATTTCAGCGAGATAATATGGTTTTCACCTTTTCTAGCCACATCTGCCGAAAACGAAGCACCATATAAATCATCTAAATATAATCTAATTTCTTTGCGCGATGGAAACTGCTCGGTTGCACTTTTTAACACGCTCGCTAACAGCGCTCTGTGTGTTGCTGTTTCCTTGCTCAGGTTCGCTTTTATTTGTAAAACAAATGTAGTCGTTTTGTACTTGTTCGTGTTCATAACATGAACGTCTAATCCATTTGTATTAACTACCTGCTCTTCTACCATGTTGAATAAGAACCTCCTTCAGTTGTTGGGGGTATTATTGCAGCTATCTCGTAGCTTCTTCATTATGGTCGCTGTAGGAGTGAATCAAAACTTCACGCGGTTTACTCCCTTCATACGGCCCGACAATACCCCGCATCTCCATTTCATCAATCAATCTTGCCGCTCTTGTATATCCTATTCTAAAACGGCGCTGCAGCATTGACACCGAAGCAGTCTGCATTTGTGTAACTAAATCCACTGCATCTTCATATAATTCATCGCTTACTTCATCTTGGACTTTTGGCTTGTCTTCTGGAATCATTTCTTCTTGATAGTTCGCCTGTTGTTGTGCAACAACGGCATCAACCACCATTTCTACTTCTTCATCGGAAACAAAAGCACCTTGCACCCGGGTTGATTTATTGGAACCTACTGGCTGAAACAGCATATCCCCTTTTCCTAATAACTTTTCCGCTCCACTAGCGTCTAAAATCGTACGAGAGTCGGTTTGGCTCGATACACCAAAAGCAATTCTGGATGGGATATTTGCTTTGATAACGCCTGTAATAACATCAACTGACGGACGTTGTGT
This sequence comes from Alteribacillus persepolensis, assembly GCF_900099605.1. Taxonomy (GTDB): domain Bacteria; phylum Bacillota; class Bacilli; order Bacillales; family Marinococcaceae; genus Alteribacillus; species Alteribacillus persepolensis. Next base: position 270,594 of record NZ_FNDK01000001.1, on the reverse strand, counting down.
AGCAATAATCATATGAATGCCTGCTGCTCGTGCCATTTGTGCTAAACGCGTGATAGCATCTTCCACATCACTTGATGCAACCATCATTAAGTCAGCCAATTCATCAACCAATACGATAATATAAGGAAGCTCTGGCTGCCTTTCTTCTTCTTTTTCATTTTGCTTGCGTATGAGTTCGTTATACCCTTCAATGTTTCTAGTACCAGTATGAGAAAATAAGTCGTAACGTCTTTCCATTTCAGCAACCACTTTTTTCAATGCTTGTGCTGCTTTTTTCGGTTCGGTAACCACAGGGGTTAACAAATGTGGAATACCGTTATAAACGTTAAGCTCCACCATTTTTGGATCAATCATCATTAACTTGACCTCGTGTGGTTTAGCTTTCATCAAAATGCTGGTGATAATGCCATTTATACATACACTTTTTCCGCTTCCTGTAGCACCGGCAACTAATAAATGCGGCATCTTATGAAGGGATGCAAGTACCGGCTCACCAGAAATATCGCGTCCAAGTGCTACGGACAAGACGTGGTCTTCTTTTTGATAACCTGCTTCCAGTACTTCCCGTAATGTCACCATCGCTACTTCCTGATTTGGCACTTCAATACCAACGGCGGCTTTTCCAGGAATAGGAGCTTCAATGCGGATATCTTTGGCCGCTAGCGCAAGTGCTAAGTCGTCAGCTAAATTAACAATTTTGCTGACTTTCACCCCGGTGTCGGGCTGCACTTCATACTTTGTTACTGCTGGTCCTAAATGCACTTCGTTCACACGTGCTTTCACACCGAAACTGTGCAGTGTCTCTTCTAATGTGCGCGCATTGGAGGAAATCAAGCTGCGTTCATGCTTTTGTGTGTTATGTTTTGGAGCACCGAGCAAATGAAGAGCCGGTAATTCATAGTCTTTGTTTTCTTCTTCATGAGATAAAAGCGGGGTTTTCACCTCGTCTTCCTCTGTTTTCTCTTGCCCTTCAAAAGACGGCGGCCTTTCTTGCGTAATCTTTTCTCCCTGTTCTTCCTGATGATCTTCCACATCCGAGCGCTGATACGCTTGTTCGGCAAAATTATAAATAACAGGTTCTTGTACTGGTTCTGCTTCGGCCGTCTCAGGCTGCACTGACTTCTCTTTTTGTGCAGGCTTCCTTTCTTTAGACTGTTGTCTTGCTTTTTTTTGTTGTTGAATAGACTCTCGCTGCTCTGCTGCTTTTTCTTTGAGAGATAAAGCTGCTTGTTTTAATTTTGGTCCGCTTTTTTTAGAAATATACTGCAAGATATCTTGCATCGATAAACCTGTGACGAGTAAAAAAGATAATAAGAATAGCAAAACAGCAACAATTCGGGTACCACCGGTATCAAACAAAAATTGGGATGTAACAAATAAAACTGCCCCAAGCATTCCTCCACCGATATCTTCCACGCGTCCATTAGCAAAAGGATCTAAAAAAAATAATTCCCATGTTGTAACAAGTGCAGAACTTTCTACGTAGTCTCCCTGCCTTCCCAAGTTCTCAAACATTTGTACATGACTGAGTAACAACAGAGTACAAACAGCTAAATATATACCGCCTAAGCGCTTCTCATACAAGGTTGGTATTTTTCTTTTGATAATCAGTGTTGCAGAAAAAACCAGCAGTCCAATATTCAATACCGCTGCCCATTCTCCTGCAAGAAAGCGAAACAAAGACATTGTCACTTCACCAGCGCGCCCTAAATGAAACAGCGCCAGTATGCCAAATGTAAACAAAAAAAGACCCGTCAACTCATGTTTCATTTGTGACTTCCAGCTTTTCGACGACCTTTTCTTGCGTTTTTTCTTTTTGCCCATCTGATCACCTCCATCTCCCGCTCTTTATCGCTGTGGTTCATGTATGTATACAAAGTGTTGGTAACAGATGGTGACCACAACGAAGCGGGCTGCCTCGACGTTTCACGTATTCGGAGACAGCCCTTACAGTCTGACTATTCTATTCTCATTATAACACAATTTTCCTGCCTTTCCTTGAAAAAACTTTATTGTCCGCCCGTCCATGTTGTACCTGGCTGATATTGAGGAAGCATGTAATCATTTGGGTTAGAGCTGTTTAAAGCGACCACTCTCCATGTAAAATCATCTGCTTTTTCAATCATTACTGTTCCATTTTCAATCGGCACCTGCTTTTTATTGTTCCAATCCTTTTCATCTGGAGGGAAAATGGACTCCATGCCAAGCGGTGTATAAATAATCATTGCAGCATCTCCCCGCCATTGTCTTCTTTTGCTTCATCAATGAGTGTATTTAATTTCTTTAATGCTTTTCCAATCCCGCCCACTTCATCAATCAGGCCGTATTCGACAGCGTCTCCGCCAATAACATTTGTACCAATATCTCTTGTTAAATTACCTTTTGCAAACATGAGTTCTTTAAATTTCTCTTCCTCAATGTTGGAATGACGCGTCACGAAGCTAATGACACGGTCTTGCATTTTATCGAGATATTCAAATGTCTGCGGCACACCAATAACCAGCCCTGTTAAACGAATCGGGTGAATTGTCATTGTCGCTGTCTCTGCAATGTAAGAGTGATCTGCTGCAACAGCAATTGGAACACCAATGGAGTGGCCTCCACCTAATACAATTGTCACGGTAGGTTTGCTCATACTTGCTACCATTTCAGACATAGCAAGGCCCGCTTCCACATCTCCTCCCACCGTATTTAAAATGAGCAGCAGCCCTTCTATTTTTGGATTTTGTTCTGCCGCTACCAATTGCGGAATGATATGTTCATACTTCGTGGTTTTATTTTGCGGAGGCAGCTGCATGTGTCCTTCAATCTGCCCAACAACCGTGATACAGTGAATATTCGAATTTTCCATTTGTGCAACGTTGGTTTGTCCGAGCTCTTGTATTTTGTTAACAAGACTCGAGCTTTTATCATCTTTATTTGGTTGTTGCGGGGGTTGATTTGGAGACGTTTGCGGATTTGGCTGCTGTGGCGTTGATGGGTTTTCGTTATTCGGCATGTTGTCATACCTCCCTATATGAGTATACCAGTAGTATGACAACCACACCCTATCTTCATGCACAAAAACCCCTGCCTTCACGAACAAACATAAAAAAACGGCTTGCATTCCAGAAAAGCCGAATACATGCCGTTTTTCAGATGTCGATTAAACTTCCATAATAATAGGCAAAATCATCGGACGCCGCCTTGTTTTTTCGTATAAATAACGACTCAACACGTCGCGGATACTGCTTTTTAAGGAAGACCATTCATTGACATTTTCACTCATACACTTTTCTAACGTTGCCGACACTTTATTGTTCGCTTCTTCTAGCAGTTCTTCTGACTCTCTCACATAAACAAATCCTCTTGAGATAATATCAGGACCCGAGCGGATACCTCCGTTTTTCTTATCAAGTGTAACAACAACAACGAGAATACCATCTTCTGACAATAACCTGCGGTCACGCAGCACAATATTACCGACATCGCCTACACCCAGGCCATCAATCAACACATTTCCCGAAGGAACTTTTCCTGCTTGTTTCGCTTTTCCATTAGTGAATTCTACTCTTTCTCCTTTATCAATGAGAAAGATATTATTCGGATCAACACCTGCTTTTTCACCCAACTCTCCATGAGCGTGCTGCATTCTGTATTCACCATGTACAGGAATAAAATACTGTGGTTTTAAAATATTGAGCATCAGCATCAATTCTTCTTGACAACCATGACCAGAAGCATGTACATGCTTATCGCCATACACCACTTCTGCACCGATTTGATATAAAAAGTCAATGATACGTGACACAGACTTTTCATTTCCAGGTATTGGGTTAGCCGCAATAATAACAGTGTCTCCGCTTTCGATGGTTACTTGCCGATGAGCCCCTTTTGCCATCCGTGTCAAGGCAGACATCGGCTCTCCTTGACTTCCTGTACACAAAATTGTCACTTTATCATTATCCAAGTCATTTACTTTATCGGTATCAACAAACAATTCATCCGGATATTCTAAATAACCAATACCGCGTGCAATATCAATTACTTTTTTCATGGAGTGACCGACAACAGCAATTTTCCGATTTTGTTTTCTGGCAGCGTCAATGACTTGCTGGATACGGTGTACATTCGACGCAAACGTTGTAACAACAATTCGTCCGGTTGCCTCTTGAAACACTTCTTTTATTCCTTCCCCCGTCGAAGTCTCCGAAGGGCTTGTACCAGGACGTTCTGCATTGGTGCTGTCTGATAACAAACAAAGAACGCCTTTTTTTCCAACATTCGTTAATGTGTTCATATCTGTAAACTTGCCATCAACTGGTGTTTGATCAAATTTAAAGTCTCCCGTGTGCACAATAATTCCTTGCGGCGTATGCACACAGATGCCCACCGCATCCGGGATACTATGATTAACACGAAAGAAACTTAATGGGATTTGACCAACCTTAATGCGACTGCGTTCATGAATAAGACGAAGGTCAGATTTTTTTCGAAGACCCTTTTCTTTTAAATGATCTTCCACTAAGCCCAATGTCAATTTTGTGCCATATACCGGAACATTTACTTTCCGCAGAATATAAGGAAGTGCACCGATATGGTCTTCATGTCCATGCGTTAAAACGATGGCGCGAAAACGATCTTTATTTTGAACAATATATGATATATCTGGTATCACAACGTCGACACCAAGCATATCGTCTTCAGGGAACATCAGTCCCGCATCAATCATAAATATATCTTCATCTGTTTCTACAACGTACATGTTTTTGCCAACTTCACCGACACCGCCCAGTGCAAAAACACGTATGCTCTCTAATGACTGCTTTGACAACTTCATTTCCTCCTAGTATTGCATTCTCTTCTATCTTGCTTTGTGACGTTTGTACGCAAACTTTTACCTCTATTTATTTGTATCCGGACAAATCACTTGATAGTAGTATAACTTACTTGTATTAAAGAATACAAGTGTATTCCTCTGTTTACAAATATAAGAAAAACATATTTATCCACCAGCCAGATGGTGCGTTTTCTTCCATACCTGCACGTATTTTTATTTGTCCAGCGCCCGTATAATCACAATCTCAACTAGCCATTAACGCCGAAATCCTGTATATCATAAAGACAATAATCATGCCGTCAAGTTTCAAATGACAGAAGGTAATTATTTTGCTGATACTTCCAGCCTTTCGCAAAATGAAACATTCTAAAGCGAAAAAAGCCTGGCTTTATGCCAGGCTGAACCATTGTTCTAACTGCTTTCTTTCAGTTTCGTTTAACGGCAGGATTGGCGGTCTCGTATAATTTGACAATATTCCTGCTTGTGCAAGTACTGCTTTTACGGGCGCTGGGCTCGGTGCAATAAAACAGGCCTTCATTTTGGGCAGCAGCTTTCGATGCTTATTAGAAGCAGCTGCCACATTGCCGCTTGTAAATTCTTTGATGATTGCTGCCATTTCTTTTCCAACCATATGAGCCGCCACAGATACTACTCCGTGTCCTCCTACGGACATAATAGGAAGCGTCATCGAATCATCACCACTGTACACATAAAAGTCTTCAGGACTTTCTTCTATGATGTAAGAAATTTGTTCTAAGTCACCGCTTGCTTCTTTCACAGACGTAACCGTAGGCAGCTTGCTTAATTGAATTAACGTATCTGCCTGCAGGTTTACAATGCAACGTCCAGGAATGTTGTAAATCATGACGGGAAGAGACGAAGCATTAGCAATGGTTTGAAAATGATGATACATCCCCTCTTGATTCGGCTTATTATAATACGGGGTGACTGCCATTACACCATCAATCCCCGTTTTAGCAGCTTTTTCGGTTAATTCTTTTGAATAAGATGTATCATTTGTGCCAACCCCCGCAATAACACTCGTACGGCTGCCGGCTATTTCTTTCACACGCTTAAAAAGGAACAATTTTTCTTCTGCTTTTAACGTAGGGGATTCCCCTGTCGTTCCCGCAACGACAAGACCTTCCGTGCCAGTGGCGATTAAATGTTCAACCAAGGGCTCTAATGCGTCTTCATCCAGTCCCCCATATTGATCAAAAGGCGTTACCATAGCGGTGAGCAATCGACCGAAATTCAATCATATTCCGCCCCTTTCTTTCTTATCCGCCAACTCATGTTGCAGCGGCAGAATTAACACCGCATTCTTAACCTTCATCTGTGGCAGAGTTATTCGGTTTTTCCAATTGAAACATAGCATGAAGAGCAAGAACTGCTTTTTCCATGTCCTCCTCTTTTACCAATACCCAAATGGTTGTATGCGAATCCGCAGATTGGAAAATTTGAATATTTTCTTTTGCCAGCGCAGCAACAATTTTCGATGCTACACCAGGAACACCCGTCATCCCGGCGCCTACGGCAGAAACTTTCGCGCAGCTCGATAAACATTCCGGTTCGTATCCTTTTTCTCTTAACACATGCATTGCCTGCTCTGCCCGTTCATCTGGAACCGTATACACCACCGCAGCTGGCTGGATATTAATAAAATCAACCGATATATTTGCTTTTGCCATTTCTTGAAACACGTCGGTTTGAAGCGATAAATAATCATTTCCCCGCACCGTAATCTGTGAAATTCCAGACATATGTGCAATTCCTGTAACTGGACGATCTTGTACGTCATACTGTTCATTCGCCCCAACTGTAATCAGAGTACCCGGTGCACTGGAAACTGTTGATCGTATTCTAATCGGTATTTTAGCCTGCATGGCAATTTCAACTGCCCGCGGGTGAATCACTTTTGCTCCTTGATAGGCCATGTTACAAATTTCCTGGTATGTCACTGAATCAATAATCGTCGCTTCTTCTACAATTCTTGGGTCTGCTGTCATAATACCTTCTACATCGGTGAAAATATCAACCCGCTCTGCTTGCAGGGAAGCCGCCAACGCAGTTGCTGACGTATCGCTGCCGCCGCGGCCAAGTGTCGTCCACTCTCCATTTTCAGACACCCCTTGAAAGCCGGCAACAACGACAACATCGACATGAGACAGCGTATCTTCTAGATGGCGGGATGTTATATCTATGATACGAGCTTCTCCGAATTCTTCGTTTGTGAGAAAACCCGCCTGTGCACCTGTCATCGACGTAGCGCTGATTCCTTCTGATAACAACAGTTCCGTAAACACCACTGACGAAATCACTTCTCCACAAGAGATGAGCATATCCTTCTCTCTTGTGCCTACATGAGATGATTGTTTATTAACAAGACTGAGCAAGGTGTCCGTTGCATACGGATCACCTTCTCTTCCCATTGCCGACACGACAACAACAACTTTATATCCTTGTGCTACTGCATTTTTGACATGTCTTGCTGCTCTTTTTCGCATGTCTTCATTCTGTACAGAGGTTCCGCCGAATTTCTGAACGAGCTTTTTCATAGGCAACCCTTCTTTTTACCCTTTTAACAGATTTAATTTCACAAGACTTTCAGCAATTTGCACGGAGTTGTATGCTGCTCCCTTTAGCAGATTATCTGATACAACCCAGAAGTGATAAGCGTTGTCACGGTCAAGGTCCCGACGAATTCTTCCAACAAATACGTCTGAAAGGCCAACGCTGTCAACAGCCATCGGATATTCTTGTTCAGACGGGTTATCTTGAAGCGTAATACCTGCACCGCTTTGTAATAAGTCTTTTAATTCGCTTACTTCTGGTGAGCCGTCCTCTGTTTCTACATAAACAGATTCAGAGTGACCCGTTTCTACTGGAAGACGCACACAAGTTGCTGCTACTTCTAAATCGTTTTGGTGCATAATCTTCTTCGTTTCATTAATCATTTTCATTTCTTCAAACGTGTAGCCATTATCTTGGAACTTATCAATTTGGGGTATCGCATTAAAAGCAATTTGATAGTGCTTTTTGTCTCCTCCAACTGGAAGAATTTCAGGGTTGATGTCTTTTCCTTCGAGCACATCTTTTGATTGTTCTTTCATTTCATCCACTGCCGCAAGACCAGCGCCGGAAACCGCTTGATAAGTCGAAACAATTACTTTCTTCAGACCATACTTTTCTCTGATTGGTTCCAGTGCCACAACCATTTGAATCGTTGAACAGTTAGGGTTGGCAATAATACCATTATGCTCTTTCAAATCCGCTTCATTTACCTCTGGGACAACGAGCGGAACATTTTCGTCCATACGGTAAGCACTTGTATTATCAACAACTATTGCTCCTTTTTTCACTGCTTCTGGAGCAAGTGCTTTTGATACCGATCCTCCTGCAGAAAACAACGCCAGGTCCACCCCTTCAAACGCTTCTGGTGTTGCTTCCTCTACTGTATATTCATTTCCTTTAAAGGACACTTTTTTTCCTGCTGAGCGCTTAGAAGAAAGTGGTTTTAAATCTTTGATAGGAAAATTTCTTTCCTCCAGCGTCTTTAGCATTTGTTCACCTACAGCACCAGTTGCTCCAACAACTGCTACATTGTAACCTGTTTCATTAGCCATGAATGATGACTCCTTCCGTTTCGTAAAAATTTCTTCCAAATAAACTTGATGGAAGCTTCGTGTATAACTGTATCTATTTTAACATAAAAGATGATAGAATAATTCGCAATAGCGGTAATCGTTTAATCTTTGAATTTTTCAATAATGACTGGCTGATATTGGCGACCAGAAAGAGCTTCTTCCAATGTTAATGAGATATCTTCCATTCTGGCTACTAGAGACGTAGGTTTTTTAACTGGATTATCTTGACCAAATGGAACAAAATAAATATTTTTTGCATTCATTAACTTCAAAATATTCGATCCATTTAATCCTAACGCATCATTTGTTGAAATAGCCAAAACAATGGGACGGCCGTTTCGAAGCGTTGCTTTTGCCCCCATGAGTACAGGAGAGTCAGTAATTGCATTTGCAAATCGGCTGATGGAGTTACCTGTCATAGGAGCAATCACCATAGCATCAAGCGGTGTTTTGGGACCGAACGGTTCTGCTTTGACGATGGAGTCAACGACCTCTGCTTTTCCCGAAGCCTCTTGAATCTTTTTCAACCATTTTTCTGCGGCGCCAAATTTCGTATCCGTTTTTAACACAGTCGGTGTAATGAAAGGATAAACATCGGCGCCTTTATCCCTTAATTCTTTCATATACGGAATTGCTTCTTCTAATGTACAATGTGAACCAGTTACACCAAAACCTATTTTCTTATTTTGAAAAGGCATGTTAAGCCTCCTTTTCTACTTGGTTTGTACCAAGCAACTGACTAATTACTTTTGCTAAAATTTGTCCTGCTGTCTTCGGGGCCACTGCTCCAGGAAGACCAGGTGCTAGGATTGCTTTGATACCCCTTTGTTTGGCAAATGAAAAATCAGTGCCACCAGGCGGAGAAGCGATATCAATAATGACGGAACGAACCGGAAAATGTACAAGAATGTCTTCTGTCAATACGCTAGCTGGCACGGTATTAATGCAAAGATCTGCAGACTGCACTTCATTTTGCAAGTTTTTCCATTCGAACGTTTCTAACCCCATTGCCTCTGCACGTGCTTTTTCGGCTGGATGTATCGTTCCTACTTTTGCATATGCACCTAACACAGAAAAGGTTCTTGCAATTGTTTGCCCAGTGCGGCCAAATCCTAAAATTATTGTATTTGACTTATGAATGGTAATATCTGTCTCCTGCATAGCCATTAGCAGCGTCCCCTCTGCTGATGGAATGGAATTATAAATGGCCACATCATCTCTTTCTAACAACTTTATTGTTTTTCGCTTCACTTTTTGCAACAGGTCTTCTAGTTCTTGTGTAGAAATTCCACTGATGATAACACAGCTCTCTGGCGTTTGTTTCAGCCATTTTTCATTTAATATGACATCTTTAGATGAAAAACAGGCTTCTACTTTTTGATTTGCTTTCAATCCGCTGACAGGCAGAATAACAGCATGTAATTGATCCCATGGTATCTCTTGGTCACTTTTTGCTTTTGTAATGCCTGCAGTGTTTCTCATCCACTGGTCAAACCCAAACAAGTATATCTCATCACCTTGTGCCCATAGATATTCAGCCATCTCAATCTGCCTGGCATCTCCTCCAATGAATGCCAATTTATTTGGTTTTCCCATGTTCTCTTCCTCTCCTTCGCACTGCATATCCGCCTTTAATACCTTATGAGAAATTCGCGTAATAGTGAAATATAATTGCCCAGCTAGACAAGAGAAATTTATGCAGAAGAATCTTATTGTCCTGAAACAAAACAGGGAAACACTAGTTAGAAAACCTCTTTTTCCTTGAGTCCAAAAGGCCGAAGCCGCTGTTTCACTTGTACTTCCATTCTTTAACAGTATTAGAAGTTCCTAATGTATAAAGACCAAGCGGCACACGTGTCGTTCTCCCTGCACTTATGGAAAGTGCCGGCAAGTTATTCATATGTCGAGGATGAGTGTACGGCACACTTTCTGTCGGCTCTATCCTCGTTAATAATGACGCGGTGAGATACTCGCAGGCGAAGCAACAGCTGGAGATTTACCGGGGTGATGTTCTCCATCGCCCACCACAAATGATCTGGAAGAACCATCTAATCAGAAATAAGAAAATGATGATTATCGACACACACTTTATAGAACTTAAAAAAACAGCTGCCTCGCTGGACCGCTGTTTTTTTTGTTTCTTTATTCAAATGTTTTCGGTTCTTTTAGGTAGCCGCTGTCAATAATGACGAAATCTTCACCAATCCGTTGGATGTTATCCCATGGAATTACCCATTCTTTTCGGCGTTTCCGAAATGGTGATGCCGATGCAGGCAGCAAAAGAGAGAGGACTTTTCCTGAGTCCTCATCAATGATAATGTCAGCTGTGCCTGGCATACCAAGTTTTTCACCGGTTTTTGCATCCAGCACTTCTTTTTTTGAGATGTCATTCAATCGCATGCTCATGACCCCTTCCTGTATTAATTGACAGAGCCAGGCAGCTTGCCGTCTTTACTAATTAATGACAGCGCAAAATCACCTTGAAAGACTTGATTGGCTGTTGTTTTAATATCGTTTAAATCAACTGCTTGCACACGCTCAATTAACTCGTCTAGCGAACGGTGTCTCCCTAATAACAATTCATTTTTTCCGTTTCTGCTCATGCGGCTGCTAGTGCTTTCTAAACTGAGCATTAAGTTCCCTTTTAATTGTTCTTTGCCATTGGCTAATTCTTTTTCTGTTAAACCATTCTCCTGCAAATCCGTCACACAGTGCATAATGCTCTCATACAACTCATCGAGCTGATGATATCCTGTACCACCGTAAATCGTCAGCATACCATTATCTTGAAAAGCCGAATGGTAAGAGAAAACGGAGTAAGCGAGCCCTTTATTTTCACGTATATCTTGAAAAAGCCGGCTGCTCATGCTGCCACCCAGCACATTGTTTAATAAAATCAACGCATATATGTTGTCATCTCCTGTTTGAAGACCGGGAAATCCTAAGCACAGATGTGCTTGTTCTGTATCTTTTTTCTTTGTCTTTTTCCCTGTCTGAAACGTTGGGGCTGTGACTGGCTGTGCATGGTGCTGATTTGCAAACGACCCAAACTTTTTCTCTATCTGGCGGAGCAGTGCATCATGAATATTGCCTGCCAAGGAGATAACCACGTTTTCGGCTGTATAAAAACGCGATTTATAAGATTGCAGCTGTTCTTTGGTAAATTGAGAAACCGTGTGCTCTGTCCCTAAAATAGGTTTTCCCAGCGGGTGGTCGCCATAACTTGCTTCACTTAAAATGTCGTGCACAATATCATCTGGTGTATCATCAACCATCTTAATTTCTTCAAAAATAACATTTCGTTCTTTTTCTAATTCATCACTGTCAAATGTCGCATGAAAAAACATGTCAGCCAAAATATCCAGTGCTCGCTGCGCATGCTCATCAAGTACTTTTGCGTAAAAGCATGTGTATTCTTTGGATGTCAACGCATTGACCTGGCCGCCAATCTTATCAAAACTTTCTGCAATATCAGCGGCCGACTGCGAATTTGTCCCCTTAAAAAACATATGTTCCAAAAAATGAGAAATACCATTTTCCTGCTGCTGTTCGTATCTTGAACCGGCTTTCACCCATATGCCCATTGTCACAGAACGTACAGAAGATATATGTTCGGTTACGACACGAAGACCATTATTTAATGTAAGCGTTTCTACCATGAATGGGGCCTCCTTTAGTTGGTTGATGAGGATGTTGTTTGCATTCGTGTTTCGTCCAATAAATGAGTAACAGTATCAATTTGCAAATTTTTTTCTTTGATGATTCGAATCATCTCCTTTAATCCACCTGCTGTAGATGCTGTTGGGTGCATTAAAATCATCGAACCATTCTCCACTTTCGAGGCAGTTTTTACTGCCATGTCCATTGGTTCTGGATTTTTCCAATCAATCGTATCCACCGTCCATAAGATGGTATACATTCCCATATCATGCGCAATATCAACCGTTTCTTGATTAAAACTTCCAGATGGGGGAGCAAATAAGCGCGGTTCCACTGATAAAACAGCTGCTAACGCTTCATTCGTTTTTTGAAGCTCTTCTTTGATGCGTGCCCGTGATGAAGTGCTTAAATCAGGGTGCGAGTAAGCATGACTGCCAATTTCATGTCCTTCTTCTTTGATCATTTTCGCTAACTTCGGGTTCTTCTGGACCCAGCGCCCTTCTAGAAAAAACGTAGCTTTCACCTTTTCTTCTCTCAAGGTTTTTAATATGGATGGCAAATAATCTTCTCCCCACGACACATTGATTAAAAAGGAAACCATTGGTTTTTGGGCATTACCTTTATACACAGGCGTTGGTGGCAAATCTTCCAAGTGAACCTCTGGGGATACTTCTTCGAATACTAATTTTCGTTCATCAAAGGAACCGTCTCGTTTCATTTTTTCATACGACGCTTTGGTATCCACCATTTTACCGTTATAACCCGGAACAGCTTTCCACACCTTATCAACCACTGCATCAACAGGCGGCTCATTCAATGAGTCTGCTGCTTTTTCAACTTGTTCAAACAGCGAGGACGGGCTGCTCGCTGCTGGTGCTGCAGACTCATCTTTATCATGTATGTACGGAACGACATCCAATGAAAGCTCTTTTTGCACAAACAATAAAAGTACAACGATAAAAAGAATGGTTGCCATCCAGTGCTTTTTCATACGTTCTCCCCCCTGTCCATATACTATGCACACGCTGCTGGGGGATAGAACGTTCATTTTGCAACCGCTTATCGCAAACAGTAAAAAGCACTTGGCCAAAGCCAAGCGTCTTTTCTGTGCATTATTCTTGGTTCTGTTCTTTTAATAACGCTTTACGTGAAAGATTTACTCTTCCTTGGTTATCAATTTCCGTTACTTTCACCATAATTTCATCACCGATTTTTACAACATCTTCAACTTTATTCACACGCTCATTTGCCAGCTGAGAAATATGAACAAGTCCGTCCTTTCCTTTAAACAGCTCAACAAATGCGCCAAATTTTTCAATACGTTTGACTTTACCGAGATATGTTTCGCCTACTTTCACTTCACGAACGAGATCTTCGATAGTTTGTTTAGCTTCATTATTTGCTTTTGCATCCGTAGAAGATATATAAATGGTACCGTCTTGTTCAATATCAATTTTAACTCCTGTATCTTCAATGATTTGATTAATCGTTTTTCCGCTTGGACCAATCACATCACGGATTTTATCAGGATCAATTGTCATCGTCAGGATTTTTGGTGCATAAACAGAGAGTTCACTTCTTGACTCGCTAATGGCTGTTAACATATTCTCAAGTACTTTCATCCGCGCAGATTTTGCTTTTTCAAGCGCGTATTCCAAAATATCCCGGTCAATACCGGATATTTTTATATCCATTTGCAAAGCAGTTACACCTTGTTCTGTTCCCGCCACTTTAAAGTCCATATCACCTAACGCATCTTCCATGCCTTGAATATCCGTCAATACAGTAACATCTTCATCTTCTTTCACTAACCCCATTGCAATCCCTGCAACAGGTGCTTTAATCGGTACCCCGGCATCCATCATGGCCAATATGCTGGCACAAATACTTGCTTGTGAAGTGGATCCGTTTGACTCTAACACTTCTGAAACGAGGCGAATAGTGTATGGGAATTCTTTTTCAGGCGGAATGACCGGCTCTAACGCACGTTCACCAAGAGCACCATGCCCAATTTCACGCCTTCCTGGTCCTCGCATTGGACCGGTTTCTCCTACACTAAACGAAGGAAAGTTATAGTGGTGCATAAATCGTTTGGACTCTTCCATGCCCAGCCCATCTAAAATTTGTACATCTCCAAGTGCACCTAGTGTACAAACGCTCAACGCCTGGGTTTGTCCCCGTGTAAATAAACCAGAACCATGCGTTCGAGGCAGCATCTTTACTTCAGATGACAAGTTTCTGATCTCATCTGGGCCTCTTCCATCCGGACGTACCTTCTCTTTCGTAATAAGCCGGCGGAACTCTTCTTTAACAAGCATTTGCAAAATCTCTTTAACTTCTTCCTGCTCTTCTTCTTCAAACGTATCAGCTACTTCTGCTTTCACGTTTTCAATAGCTTCTTCTCTTGCTTTCTTTTCTTTCACTTGTACAGCTTCTTTTAATTGAGACTCCGCCACTTCACGGACTTTTTTCGTTAAATCTTGATTAAGCGTTTGTAATTCTACATCCATTTTTTCTTTTACGCCGGCTTCTTGCATGACTTTTTCTTGAAATTCGACGAGGCGCTTAATTTCATCATGGCCAAACATCACTGCTTCAAGCATGATTTCTTCCGGTACTTCACTCGCTCCAGCCTCAACCATATTAATGGCATCTTTTGTACCTGCTACTGTCAGCTCAATATCACTTTTTTCCATCTGTTCGGATGTTGGGTTGATAATAAACTCCCCATCGATTCTTCCGACATTCACACCTGCTACAGGGCCTGAAAACGGAATATCGGAAAGGCAAAGCGATAGAGAAGAACCAAGCATAGCAGCCATTTCTGATGAGCAATCTTGGTCGACACTCATCACCATGCTGACAACTTGTACTTCATTTCTAAATCCGTCCGGAAACAGTGGACGAATCGGACGATCAATTAAGCGGCTTGTCAAAACCGCCGTTTCACTTGGACGGCCTTCTCGTTTAATAAAACCTCCCGGAATTTTCCCTGCTGCATAGAGACGTTCCTCATAATTCACTGTCAGCGGAAAAAACGGAAGATCTTTCGCTTCTTTTGAAGCGGTTGCAGTCGATAGTACTGCTGTATCTCCATATCTGACTAATACTGATCCGTTTGCCTGCTTGGCCAGTTGACCGGTCTCCACCTTCAACTCTCGGCCTGCCCAGTCAAACGTAAATGTTTTTAATTCTTGTTCCATTTCCAAAGGATCTTCCTCCTGTTTCAAACATAATTGCACAATTAAACGTTTATACTTCTTAGTTTAGCCGTACATCCTCTATTTTACAAATATAATGTGAGAAAAGATAAACTTTTTGCTTTTTCTATATAAAGATATTGTCTCCTTTATGGTTGTATCACCGTATGTATCCATTTATACATAATGAGAAAAAACTTGGCCGGCTGCAACCAAGTTATGATACAAACATGTTTGTTGTACAACAAAAAGCGGGATTTCTCCCGCTTTTTTTATCGGCGCAAACCGAGCTTCTTAATAAGATTACGATAACGTGTAACATCCTTGTTACGCAAAAATGTTAACAAATTACGACGCTTACCGACCATTTTTAACAGCCCACGACGGGAGTGATGATCTTTTTTGTGATCACGTAAATGTTCATTTAGACTGTTAATTTGCTCTGTAAGGATAGCTACTTGAACTTCTGGAGAACCAGTATCTTTATCATGTGTCTTAAATTCTTCTACTAGTTCCTTTTTACGTTCTTGTGTTAAAGCCATCCTAACACCTCCTTTATTTTCTTTATCACCAATTCCCTAGCCAACCGTCGGAGTTGCTCGTGCTGGCCAAGCAAATGGCTGTTTTTTGTACATTGATTAGAATACCTTTTTTAACGTGAAAATGCAAGAGAAGATGATGAATTCCTTGCAATTATTTGCTTTCTGCAGACGAAAGAATCCTTGCAGCTGTCTGTTTATCGAGTTCAATCTGCTTTACTAATTCATCAGCAGAAGCAAACTTCTTTTCCCCGCGAATATAATCATGCCATACCACCGTCACTTTTTCTCCGTATACATTACCAGCAAAGTCAAAAATGTGGACTTCAATAACAGGTTCTGCTGTTTTATCATCGTGAAACGTTGGCTTATATCCAACATTGCACACTCCGTTATACCACGTGCCAGCGATATGTATTTGTACAGCATAGACACCGACAGCAGGAAGAAGGTATGAATCTGTCATCTTGACGTTTGCTGTTGGAAAACCAATCGTTCTTCCACGCTGCTCGCCTTTAACAATCATTCCTTTTACACGGTATAAACGCCCCAGCAATCGATTGACTGTTTGAATTTCCCCCATTTGAATATGGTGCTTCACACGTGTCGAACTAATTTTTTGATCGTGATCAGTTACTTTTCCAACAGTCGTTTGTTCAAATGTATTCCGTGAATGAAACGGCAGCGTTTCCATTGTGCCTCTGCCAAGTTTCCCATAGGAAAAATCAAATCCTGCCACAACGTGAACAGCATGAAGACCAATGATGTATTGATCAACAAACTCTTGCGGGTAGAGAGAAGCAAATGTTTTATCAAAATGCACAATAAATAAATAGTCTGCTTTTTCTTGCTTTAATTGCTCTTCTTTTTCAGGCAGCGGCGTGATATAACGCATATCGTTTTCAGAAATAGCGGGCGAGAGTACAGCCTTAGGATGGGGATGAAAAGTCATGACGCCAAGCGCCTTTCCTTGTTTTTCTGCAATGTCGCGGGCAGTCTGTATCACCTTTTGATGGCCGCGATGGACTCCATCGAAATATCCCAGAGCAAGCACCATTTCTGGATACGTTGTGTTTTGAGCTTGTTGTTCATGATACAAATATATTGTTTCCACGGTCTTTCACCTGCCGTTTTTCGGTTTTACCAAACACATCATACCTTGATGTCATCTTCACCATTTGTCACAAGCATCGTCTTCGGTTTCATGTATCCGGGCTTTTTCGGATGATCAGCATACATAGCCAGCGCTTTCCCGTTATAAAGCAACAGATATGTAGAACTTTTAACATGCTCACGCTTAGGAAGCACCGCTCCATGCATGATTTTACGAGCCATGTGCTGGTCTACTTCTATTTGTTCCATGTGTGCAAGAGCATTAATAATATTCAAAATGGTTGCATCTAGTTGCCCTTGCTGTTTTTTTCTTCTTAATTCTTCTAATGTATAACACATATCCGTCGTAAATGGACCAGACTTCGTGCGCTCTAAATCTGACATATGAGCTGGATATCCAAGCTCTCTTCCAATATCAACAGCAAGTGTTCTCACATATGTTCCCTTGCTGCAAGTAATATCAATCCGGAAGGAGAGCGTCTCTTCCTGTTTTCGAATGCTGCTTTCTAACAACGTTATATCAAAAATTTGTATTGTTCTTGTTGGCCTTTTAACAGTGATTCCTTCTCTAGCATACTCATATAGTTTTTTCCCATTTACTTTTACCGCTGAATACATCGGCGGCGTCTGTTCTACTGTGCCAAAAAAAGATGTCAAGGACTGCTGAATGGTCTGTACTGATAGACCGGGTGCCACTGTTTGTTTATCAACAATCTCACCACTGGCGTCTTCTGTTGTCGTACTGTATCCTAATGTTATTTCTGCTTCATATTGTTTTGGCAGATTGGTTATGTACTCAGCGACTTTTGTTGCTCTGCCGATACAAATGGGAAGCACACCTTCCACATCAGGATCAAGTGTACCTGTATGACCAACTTTTTTTGTTTCAAATAATCTCCTCATCTGTATAACACAGTCATGCGATGTCATCCCTTTTGGTTTATACAGCGGTATGATTCCATTTGGCATATGTCACTCACCTGCCTCTGACTGCCTTTAGCTTTTAAAAAAAAGAAGCTGCCTGTAAACGAAGGAACACACGGTATGCATGCCTGTCCTTCGTTTATAAAGAGACAGCTTAAATAAGCTTTAGCGATTTTCATTTGAATCTTCGTCATGAATTTCTTTTAACAGCCGCTCAATCCTGTTTCCATAATCAATCGATTCATCAAAATGAAACGAAAGTTCGGGAGTTTTACGTAAATGTACACGATTGCCAATTTCGCTCCGGATGAACCCTCTGGCTTTTTGCAGTGCTGTTAATGTTTCTTCTTTATCTTTCTCTTCCCCAAGCACTGTGACAAATACTTTAGCTTGCTGCAAGTCACCTGTTACATCCACACCAGTGACTGTCACAAACTGTACACGTGGATCTTTGACTTCACGAGCTAAAATATCAGCAAGTTCTTTTTTTATTTGTTCACCGACGCGATCTGCTCTGACATTGCTCATATTTATTGACTCCTTTCGTTAAAGCCATTCAAACTCCGTTACTGTACGTTCTATCTCTGGCATGCTGTCAATCATATCAAGAGCGGTATGCAGCTCTTTTTCCACCATGGTTCTTTCATGATTAACTGCAACAATCGATATTGCGGTACGCTGCCAGAGATTTTGATAATCCATTTCGGCAACCGACACATTTAGCTTTTGCTTTAACCTAGCAGTTATACTTTTTAACACGGCTCGCTTTTCCTTTAACGACTGGGCTTGATAAATATAACATTCGCAATGTGCTGCTCCAATCATGCAGGCCTGATTTCCTCCATGATATAAGCTTCAATAATGTCGCCTTCTTTGACATCATTATAGTTTTTGAGTGTAATCCCGCACTCATAACCTGCTTGTACTTCTTTCACATCATCTTTAAAGCGTTTCAACGCATTGATTTCGCCTTCATAAACAACTACGCCGTCACGTATGAGACGTACTGTGGAATCTCTTGTAATTTTGCCTTCTAAGACATAACTTCCTGCAATTGTACCAATGCGCGATACTTTAAAGAGTTGACGAACTTCTACTTGCCCAATCACTTTTTCCTGATATTCTGGGTCGAGCATCCCTTTCATCGCTGATTCAATTTCTTCAATCGCGTCGTAAATGACTCTATGCAGACGAATGTCTACTTTTTCTGCTTCTGCTGTTCGTTTGGCATTGGCATCCGGACGAACGTTAAAACCAATAATTAATGCATTAGATGCAGACGCCAAAATCACATCTGATTCAGCAATAGCCCCGGCACCTGCGTGAATAATATTAATCTTAACGCCTTCTACATCAATTTTTTCCAAGGAACCTTTCACTGCTTCCACAGACCCTTGTACATCTGCTTTAACAATGACGTTAATTTCTTTGACGTCTCCTTCTTGGATTTGTTCAAACAAATCATCAATGCTTACTTTAGAAGTAAGATTTCTTTCTTCTTCCCTAGCACGAGTGGCTCTGGCTTCACCGAATTGGCGGGCTTTCTTTTCATCACCAAAGATAACGAACTGATCCCCCGCGTTTGGCACTCCGTTCAATCCGGTAATTTCAACTGGCGTTGAAGGCCCGGCGGTTTTGACACGCTTTCCTAAATCATTGACCATGGCTCGTATTTTACCATACGTATTACCAACAACAATTGGATCACCAACATTCATTGTCCCTTCTTGTACTAACAGCGTAGCAACTGGACCTCTTCCACGGTCAAGTTCTGCTTCAACAACCGTTCCACGCGCTCGTTTATCTGGATTCGCTTTTAATTCTTCCACTTCTGCAACAAGTAGAATCATTTCTAACAGTTCATCGATACCATTACCTTTTAAAGCTGACACGTTAACAAAAATTGTGTCACCGCCCCATGCTTCGGGAACAAGTTCAAATTCTGTCAGCTCTTGCATCACTCGATCAGGGTTCGCTCCTTCTTTATCCATCTTGTTTACCGCAACAATAATTGGCACTTCTGCTGCTTTCGCATGGTTAATCGCTTCTTTTGTTTGCGGCATGACTCCGTCGTCTGCTGCAACGACTAGAATAGTAATGTCCGTCACTTGTGCGCCGCGCGCCCGCATTGTTGTGAAAGCAGCGTGACCTGGTGTATCAAGGAACGTTATTTTCTTCCCGCTTTCTCTGACTTGATATGCACCAATATGCTGTGTAATGCCGCCTGCTTCCCCAGCAGTCACTTTTGTATGGCGAATAGAATCTAAAAGTGTTGTTTTCCCGTGGTCAACGTGACCCATGATGGTCACCACTGGCGGACGTTCTTCCAAAGATTCTGGATCGTCTTCTTCTACTTGATGTTCGATATCAAGCTCATCTACTTCTACGATTTCCTCAACTTCCACCCCGTAGTCTTCTGCAATTAACTCAACCGTTTCTTTTTCCAAATCTTCATTTTTCGTCGCCATTACACCTAAGAACATCAGCTTTTTAATCAGTTCAGAGGAATCTTTGTTTAATTTCTCTGCTAATTCGCCAACGGTCAATGAACCGCTGTACGTGATCTTTTCTGGTGTTTGAGCAAGCTGTTTTCCTTGCTTAAATTGTTGATGATTATCCCTTTTTCTTTTTTGCTTTTTCGCTTTTTTGTTGTTTTTGTTTTGGTTCGGGTTATTTTTAGTTTTATTCATATTGTTTTTCTTTTTATCTCCTCGTCCACTATTGTTATTGGATGACTTACTATCTGTCTGAGCGTTGTCTTGGCTGCCTTGTTTTTTTCCTTCTAATTTTGCAATCGTATGCTCATCTATCACAGACATATGGTTCGTCACATTTACATTCATATTCTTCAACTGTTGCACAACTTCTTTGCTTGATTTATTTACCGATTTCGCATATTCATATACTCTCATTTTTTTCATAAGCATAACCTCCACCTTCTAATCATCCAGCATTGAGATCAGCTTGTTAGCAAACCCTTTATCTGTGACACCTACAATTACACGGCTATGTTTTCCAATAGCTTGACCGAGAGAATCCCGATCTTTTGCAATCAACATTGGCACGTGATAATAGCTGGACTTATCTCTAAATTTTTTTTGCGTATTTGGTGAAGCATCGCTGGCTATAATGACAAGATGAAGTGAGCCTTTTCTCATTTCTTTTAAAACGGTATCGTCTCCCGTCTTGACTCTCCCAGCTCTTGCAGCCAGTCCAAGGAAAGAAAGAAAAGATGCTGTCATTATGTTCTTCCTCTCTCTCGTTCATCAAGTAGACGATTATAATCTTCTGGCGACACTTTGACATTTAGATGACGGGAAAGCGCGTCTGTTTTCTTGGCCTTGATAAAGCATTGTTCGTCGTTGGTTAAATACGCACCACGACCATTCTTTTTGCCTGTATGATCAACAAATACGTGGCCATCAGGATCTCTTACAATGCGAATGAGCTCTTTTTTTTCTTTTGCTTCACCGGTAACAATGCACTTTCGTATAGGCTTTTTACGTTTCACCATTCACCGCTCCTTTCCCCGTCTGTTACTCTTCTTCTACAAACTCATGATTATCATCGAAGTACTCATCATCCTGACGAAGCTCATCGTGTGCCTGCTCATCTTCACCTGTGAACTGCTCCACACCTGTTTGTGTTTCATTTGATTCCAGCGGAGCAGCCGCCGGCGCATTCGGGTCGTATAATCCTAGTTTAACCGCTTCTGATTCGCTTTTTATATCAATTTTCCAACCCGTTAATTTGGCTGCCAGCCTCGCATTCTGCCCGCGCTTTCCGATTGCCAGCGAAAGCTGATGGTCCGGCACAATAACAAGTGTACTCTTGTCTCCTTCATCCACTTGCACATCGAGTACTTTGGACGGACTCAGAGCATTGCTCACATATTCAAATGTATCTTCGGACCAGTGAACAATATCAATCTTTTCCCCTTTCAATTCATCTACAATAGCTTGCACACGCTGCCCCTTCGGCCCGACACAAGCACCAACAGGGTCTACTTCCGGATCTTCTGCATAGACAGAAATTTTTGAGCGGTCTCCTGCTTCTCTAGCAACGGACAAAATTTCTACAGTACCATCATAGATTTCGGGCACTTCAAGTTCAAACAGACGCTTCAACAGCCCTGGGTGACTGCGGGATATAAGTATTTGCGGTCCTTTTGTCGTTTTTTCTACTTTCGTAATATACGCCTTAATCCGATCATTGTGTTTATACGTTTCATTTGGCATCTGCTCGCCCTGCGGAAGTAATGCCTCCACTTTACCGAGATCCACATAAATAAATCGATTATCCTGACGCTGCACAATACCTGTCATGATGTCTTCTTCCCGATCAATGAATTCGGAATAAATAATGCTTCGTTCCGCTTCTCTCACTCGTTGTGTTACTACCTGCTTCGCTGTTTGAGCAGCTATGCGCCCAAAGTTCTTTGGGGTGACTTCTAACTCGACAACGTCATCTAACTCATAGTTCAGATCTATCTCTTTCGCCGCTTCCAATGCAATTTCAAGTCTGGGATCAAAAACTTCTTCCACTACTTCTTTGCGAGCAAAAACACGGATACTTCCATTCTCCCGATTAATATCCACTCGTACATTTTGGGCTTGATTAAAATTTCGTTTGTAAGCAGAAATTAATGCAGCTTCAATAGCTTCAATAATGACTTCTTTTTCAATACCTTTATCCGTTTCCAATGTCGTTAATGCATCCATAAAATCACTGTTCATGGACTTTGGTTCCCCCTTTATGATCCGGCTGATCATGTGTCCGCCGGCATCCTCTTAAAATTGAACAGCTAACCTTGCTTTAGCTACCTTATCATAAGGTACCTTGTAAACTACATTTTTTTGTTTTACTTTTCCTTCTATCGTTAACGTATCACCGTCAAAGTCTTGCAGGCACCCTTCAAAGGCTTTATCACCATCTATTGCTTCATACGTCGTAACATAGACATGTTTTCCAATAGATCTTTGTATATCAGAAGCGTTCTTTAAAGGCCGTTCTGCCCCAGGTGAGGACACCTCAAGGTAATACATTCCTTGAATGGGGTCTTCTTCATCAAGTTTCTCGCTTAACTGTTCGCTTACTTTCCCGCACTCTTCGATGTCAACACCATCTTCACCGTCTATAAACAAGCGCAGAAACCAGTTTTTTCCTTCTTTTTTATACTCTACATCGACCAATTCCAAATTCATCTCTTCTAGTATTGGTTCAGCTAATTTCGCCGCTGTATCTTTAATCTTTCCGCTCATGTGCTGCCTCCT
This sequence comes from Alteribacillus persepolensis, assembly GCF_900099605.1. Classification (GTDB taxonomy): domain Bacteria; phylum Bacillota; class Bacilli; order Bacillales; family Marinococcaceae; genus Alteribacillus; species Alteribacillus persepolensis. The sequence goes on along the minus strand of NZ_FNDK01000001.1, from coordinate 247,419 downwards.
TCTAAAGAAAAATCTTTGCTCTTTTGATGAATGCATCAGTTGTCTAGTGCAAGAAGGGCATTATCTGCTGACCATACACACACTCTATTGACAAGTTTGTGTATACAGTAAACAGATATTTTTTAGTATTTACTAATCAACGTATTACATGTACTTTCTGCATCAAAAGCATATCTAATAGCAAACGAAAGAGTGGGCAATAACCCACTCTTCCCCCGTACTTATTCGAAGTATCCATTGAAAAGAATACCATACTCTGCCATCAAATGCAACAAACCTCCATACAGACAAGGAGACTTTAAAAAAGCGATAATTGATTTGAATCCGGCAGTCCTTCTAAACAGCCATGCAAATCTAAATGTTCCATGACTGTTTTCGTTACTTTACTGCGCTGCTGCAAATCCTCTTTAGATAAAAATTCTCCATCTTCTCGTGCCTTTGCAATGTTAATTGCAGCATTTGTGCCTACACCATCCAACGCATTAAAAGGCGGTATTAAACTATCACCATCTACGACAAACTCAGTTGCTTGTGAACGATATAAATCTACCTTTTGGAAAGAAAAGCCCCGTTCACACATTTCAAGCGCCAGCTCTAAAACAGTCACTAAACTTTTTTCTTTCGGAGAGGCCTCCATGCCTTTTGCATAGATTTCCTCAATTTTCCCGCGTATTGAAGATGCACCTTTAACCATTGTATTCAAATCAAAATCATCGGCACGTACCGTAAAATACGCTGCGTAAAATAAAATAGGGTAATGCACTTTGAAATACGCAATTCGAACAGCCATTAATACATAAGCTGCCGCATGGGCTTTAGGGAACATGTACTTAATTTTAAGACACGACTCGATATACCAATCCGGCACACCGTGTTTTTTCATTTCCTCTACCCATTCTTCTTCGAGCCCTCTGCCCTTTCGAACAAACTCCATAATTTTGAATGCTAGAGAGTGCTCCACTCCTTTGTAAATTAAATAAACCATAATATCGTCACGGCAGCCAATCACATCTTTAAGTTCACATGTCCCGCTTTGAATAAGCTCTTGCGCATTGCCAAGCCATACATCAGCACCATGAGAAAGACCTGAAATTTGAACGAGTTCTGAAAAGGTGCTGGGGTTTGTTTCTTCAAGCATTTGCCGTACAAAACGCGTTCCAAACTCTGGTATGCCGTATGTTCCTGTTTTACACATAATCTGATCTGGTGTAACACCAAGCACTTCCGGTCCGCTGAAAATTTTCATTACTTCTTTATCATCCGTTGGGATTGTCATGGGATCAATCCCGCTCAAGTCTTGAAGCATACGAATTACAGTAGGGTCATCATGGCCTAAAATATCCAGCTTTAACAAGTTATCGTGGATAGAGTGGAAGTCAAAATGTGTTGTTCTCCATTCCGCATCCTTGTCATCTGCTGGATATTGAATGGGACAAAAGTCATGGATATCATACTCATCCGGAACAACGATAATGCCGCCCGGGTGCTGGCCAGTCGTGCGTTTCACACCAGTACATCCCGACACGAGCCGGTCAATTTCAGCACCGCGGTAATGAATGTCTAAATCGCTTTGATACCCCTTTACAAACCCATAAGCAGTTTTATCCGCAACGGTTCCAATCGTACCCGCACGATAAACGCTGTCTTCTCCAAATAGTTCCTTTGTGTAGTTGTGAGCTACCGGCTGATATTCACCAGAAAAATTCAAATCAATATCTGGCACTTTGTCACCTTTAAATCCTAAAAACGTTTCAAATGGTATATCTTGTCCATCTTTAATATACATTGCTCCACATTTTTCACATTCTTTATCTGGTAAGTCAAAGCCCGACCCAACAGAGCCATCATTAAAGAAGTACGAATGCTTGCAAGACGGACATACATAATGAGGCGGCAGCGGGTTAACCTCTGTAATTTCTGTCATCGTCGCAACAAATGATGACCCCACGGACCCGCGTGAACCTACTAGGTAGCCATCATCCAACGATTTCTTTACCAGCTTTTGTGAAATTAAGTAAATAACCGCAAAACCATGGCCTATAATACTTTCTAATTCTTTTTCGAGCCGTTTTTCCACGATTTCTGGAAGTGGGTCGCCATAAATACTTTTGGCTTTACCATAGCTCATATCACGAATTTCTTGATCGGAGCCTTCGATATTAGGCGTATACAATTCATCTGGTATCGGATGTATTTCCTCTACACGCGCAGCAATATCTTGAGAATGGTCAACCACGACCTTCTTTGCCGTATCAGCATCTAGAAACGAAAATGCCTGAAGCATTTCAGATGTTGTTTTGAAATGTACAGGTGGAAGCGTCTGTTTATTAAGCGGATTTGCCCCGCCTTGTGATGCGATTAATATTTTGCGATAAATATAATCTTCCGGCTCCATGTAATGTGCATTTCCTGTCGCAACAACTGGCTTTTCTAGTTCTTTCCCGAGAGAAACAATTTTTTTCAGCACGTCATAAATGGCTTCTTCGTTTGGAAGCAGCTCTTTTTCAAGCAAATGCTGATAGTTTTCCGGCGGCTGAATTTCCAAGTAATCATAAAACTCAGCTGCTTTTTTTGCTTCCTCCGCCGATTTTTGCATCATTGTTTCAAACACTTCCCCTTTGTCACACCCAGAACCGACAATTAAGCCTGTTCGATGCTGCTGAAGCTTCGACCGAGGGATGCGCGGGGTACGATAGAAATAATCAATATGCGACATGGACACGAGTTTATATAAATTTTTTAAGCCCTCTTGGTTTTCTGCAATAATTGTGCAATGAGACGGGCGAAGACGGTGAAAATCTCCTTTTCCCATATTTTTATTTAACTCATAATGCTGTTTAATGCCTTCTTCTGTCGCATCTTTTACCATTTTCCAAAGCAAATAGCCCGTGGCTTCGGCGTCGTAAATCGCACGGTGATGACTTACTAATTCAATATCAAACTTTTTACAAAGCGTATTGAGGCGGTGATTTTTCAACTGTGGATATAAAAAGCGGCCGAGCTCTAACGTATCAATCACGGGGTTTTCCGTTTTTTCCAGTCCTGCTTTTTTATAGCCTTCATTTAAAAAGCCGATGTCAAAACTAGCATTATGGGCAACGAGCACCGTACCTTGGGTGAAGGCATGGAATTTTCGCAGCACATCGTCCACTTCTGGAGCATCTTTTACCATATCATCAGTAATACCTGTTAAATCGATGATTGTATCTGACAGCTTTTGGTGTGGGTTTGCAAATGATTCAAAGCGGTCGATAATTTCGCCGTCTTTTATTTTTACCGCTGCCAGTTCAATAATTGTATCGTACACTACCGATAAACCGGTTGTCTCAACATCAAAGACGACATACGTGTCACTATACAAATCCCGGTCTGCTTCATTGTAAGCAATCGGCACACCATCATCCACAAGATTTGCTTCCATGCCGTATAATATTTTAATGCCATGTTTTTGTGCGGCATTGTAAGCTTCCGGGAACGCCTGGACCACACCATGATCTGTGATGGCCACTGCGTCGTGCCCCCACTCTGCTGCCTTTTCTACATACTGCGATGCAGTTGCCGTTGCATCCATTTGACTCATGACCGTATGAGCATGCAGCTCCACTCGTTTTTCATCCGCCTCATCCGCACGCACCTGCTGCGGTTGTATCTCCACAATATCGTTAGCAATCATAACTAAGTCACGGACAAACGTGTCATTTTGTACGCCGCCCCGTACTTTCAGCCACATTCCTTTTTTTAGGGCTTCTAACTTAGGAATATCTTCTTTATCCCGGGAAAACATTTTTACTAAAATTGAATCCGTATAGTCTGTTATCTTAAACGTTAAAAGTGTCCTGCCGCTGCGAAGCTCTTTGGTCTCTGCTTCGAACACATAACCTTGCACTGTCATTCTTCTTTCCTCATCTTGAATAGTCTCAAGCGGCACTGGTTCATCTTTAATCGGATAGCCGATTTGAAGAGGTTTGTTTTTATTTTCCTGACTCGCTTGCTGTTCCTGCTTTTTCTTCTCCATCATAGCTTCGACTATTTTAGAATGGTCTTCCTGTTTCTTTTTCTCTTCAAACTGTGCCACTTCTTCTGCTGAAGTTTCAACCAACGTATCGATTTGACAAAATGAAAACCCAAATGATGCTAACACTTCATTTAATGGCTCTTGTAACCGACGCTTCAACGCTGAGCCTTCTGCTTCATTTTTACAAGTGATTGTCACAATGTTTCCGTTGACAGTTGGTGTATTCCCTTGCAGCCGTTGCCTGGCGTATGGTGCAAGCCCTTCTAGCTTACTAACAACAGAGGGCCAGTACATCGGTAAATCAGAGAGCGGCAGCGCTTTTTCACTATACGATATCGAAAAATGTACATCTGCTATTTGTTGAAAAGCTTTGGTCATTCGCTGTTCAAGCTGTACATACACTTCATATGGAAGAGGATTAGGTAAAGTGAATTGAAAATGCCATTTCTTCTCTTCTTTCCAAATTGTTAACTTGTCAACTCTTCCTTCACTAAAATATTTGTTTACCACATCTTCTGGCATCATGACCTGTTGAAGGAGCAATTGAAAGCGTTCTTGTCTAATGTGATCTTCCCCGGTGCTCATCTGGATTATAATCCTCCTTCACAAAAAGCACATAGCTTCCCTATGGTTTCTTTCAGCATGTACAGGCATGCTGAGCGTTTACACACATGTATTTTGTCACACAATACTCCTAACAATGGAAACAAAAGGGCTGTTTTAATAGGCTTCAAGGGTGAAAGCCTGATAAACAGCCCGCATGTTGTTACTGTATTTGTTGATACAATGTTGTCAAGTAAGAATCCAGTTCATCAACATGAACTTCCTCCATATTGCCGTCACGTCTTGTTTTCACTTCGACAATTCCTTCTGCTGCCCTCTTTCCACACGTTACTCGAATCGGCAGCCCTAATAAGTCAGCGTCTTTAAATTTTACACCAGCACGTTCTTTTCTATCATCAATCAACACGTTATATCCTGCCTTTTTCAACGATTCATATAAACTTTCCCCGAGGTTCACTTGTTCTTCTTGTTTTGTATTTAATACAAGGACGTGCACATCAAAAGGAGCGATGGACTTTGGCCATATTAGTCCATTATCGTCGTGGTGCTGTTCGACAATAGCAGCTATTGTTCGACTGACTCCAATACCATAACATCCCATTATCATTGGCTGAGAACGGCCGTTTTCATCCAAATACACAGCCCCTAACGCTTCACTGTATTTCGTGCCAAGCTTGAACACATGACCAACTTCAATGCCCTTTGCAAACTGAATGGTCCCTTTGCCATCTGGAGACGGATCTCCTTCTTGGACAAGGCGGAAGTCGCCATATGACGTCACAGAAAAATCGCGCTCTGGATGAACATTTTGATAATGCTTGTCCTTTTTATTTGCCCCACAAACACCTGATACAACAGATTTAACCGCAAAATCACAAACAACTGTCACTTCTTCTGGAACGTTTACCGGTCCGATAAAGCCGGTTTCTACTCCCATGATATCAAAAACTTCTTTGTCCTCGGCAAGTCTTACGTCTTCTGCTTCAAACGCATTACTTACTTTGATTTCGTTAATTTCATGGTCGCCCCGGCAAACAACAAGAATCGGCTTGTCATCAACTAAAAACAAAAGCGACTTTAATAAACGATCACTGTTGATTTGAAGACCTTGTGTAAGCTCTTCAATCGTCCGCATGTTTGGGGTATGGATATCTTCCATTGTCTCTTTCGGTGCTTCTGCTTTTTCATACATATCAGGCAAATCAGCAATTTCAACGTTCGCTGCGTAATCAGAAGCACCCGAGTAGGCAATCGTATCTTCTCCTACATCAGACAGCACCATAAATTCATGAGTTCCACCTTTGCCACCAATGGCTCCTGCGTCAGCTTTTACTGCCCGAAAGTCAAGACAGCAGCGCGAAAAGATATTTGTATAGGCGTTAAACATGGCCTGGTAGTTCTTGTCTAACCCTTCTTTATCCGTATCAAACGAATAGGCATCTTTCATCATAAATTCTCGTGAGCGCAGCACCCCAAAACGAGGACGGCGTTCATCACGGTATTTCGTTTGAATCTGGTATAAATTCATTGGTAGTTTTTTATACGAATTCACATTATCACGAACAAGACTCGTAATGACTTCTTCATGTGTTGGCCCTAATACAAAGTCACGTTCATGCCGATCTTTTAAACGCATGAGCTCTGGACCGTAATTATTCAGCCGTCCGGATTCTTCCCATAACTCCGTTGGCTGAATGGCAGGCATTAATAACTCTTGTGCTCCCGCGTTGTCCATTTCTTCACGGATAATTTCTTCAACGTTGCGAAGCACTTTTTTTCCAAGCGGTAAGTACGAATAAATACCAGAAGCTGTCTGACGGACAAGTCCTGCTCTTAACATCAGCTGGTGACTGGGAATATCCGCCCCTTGCGGAATTTCTCTCATGGTAGGACTAAAAAATAATTGCTGTCTCATAAACATAGAACCTTCTTTCTTATGTTATTGCGTCAATTTCTTACATGAAAAATTTATTTATATCATTCCACGTTACAACAAGCATCAGTAAAAACAGCAAGGCAAAGCCGATAAAATGAATCATGCCTTCTTTTTGCGGGTCGATTGGTTTTCCCCGTATGGCTTCTGCAAATATAAACAACAGCCTTCCACCATCTAACGCTGGCAGCGGCAATAAGTTCACAATACCTAAGTTGACACTGAGCATCGCTGCCCATTGAATTAATACCGCAATACCTAAAGCTGCCGCTTCCCCTGTGTAATTATAAATCCCTACAGGACCTGACAAATAGTCTAAAGAAAAATCACCGGTCACAATCATGCCGAGCACATCAAATATTAACATACTTACCTGATAGACTTGACTCGCTCCATATTGCACGGCTTCTAGTGGAGAATGGGCCATGACGCTCGTAACACCAATAATACCGATTTCTTCTTCCGCCATTTCATCATACCGCGAACCGGTTTCAACAGGAACTGTCAATAACTCTCCGTTTCGCTCAACTTGAAAGGCAATTTCTTCGTTAGGGTGCTGTTGAATTGCTCTCGTCATTTCCGTCCAGCTGTCTACCTCTTCTCCTTCGATAGAGACAACGCGATCTCCTTCTTCAAGCCCTGCATCCCTAGCCGGGCTCTCCTCCGTAAATTCGCCTAGTGCTGCGTCGTCTTGAGGAACGCCATTAATCAAACCGAATGCAACTAAAATGACAAAAGCAAGCACAAAGTTCATAAACGGACCGGCAAAAATGGCCATTGCTTTTTGCCATGGCTTTTTGTAACCATATTGCCGGTGGATGGGAGCAATCTGTTCAGGCTTTTCATCAACAATGACGTCACATTTTTCATCCACATCAAATGACTTCAAGCCATCCTCTTCATCGGTATACGCCTCGATTTGCAACTTGCGTTCGAGATCTATTCTCTCAACAGAAACAATTTTCGCTTCTGGATGTTTCGATTTGTTATTAACAATGATTTCACGGACTTTGTTCGCTTCGTTAAATACCAGTCCGACTTCATATCCTGGCTTTATTTGGACAGCTTCCGGGTCTTCCCCCGCCATGCGGACAAACCCGCCTAAAGGTAAAAGTCGAACGGTATAAACCGTTTCATTTTTCTTTGTCGAAAAAATCTTAGGCCCAAAACCAATTGCAAATTCACGGCACAGAATACCAGCTTTTTTAGCAAAATAAAGATGTCCCCATTCATGAACCGCTACGAGCACACCAAATATGATAATAATCGCAATTAAAGTATCCACATTTCTCCCACCTTCATCCTATTCGAGAGCTGACAAATTCCCTTGTTTCCTTGTCTACTTCTAAAATCGTATCCAAATCTGGATGTTGTATCGTTTGATGCCGTCCAAGCGCTTCTTCAATATGGGTTTCAATTGATAAGAAGGTGATTTGACCGTTTAAAAAGTGCCGGACTGCTTCTTCATTGGCTGCATTTAATACTGTTGGAAGCGTCCCTCCCGTTCGTCCTGCTTCATAAGCATAGCGCAGACAACGATACCGGTCAAAGTCAGGCTTTTCAAAGTGCAGTTTCCCTATTTCCCATAAGTTTAACCTTTCCGTATCATTTAATTCAAGCCTATTTGGATAAGACATGGCATATTGGATTGGCACACGCATATCTGGAGAACCTAGCTGGGCAAGTACGCTTTTATCACGATATTCTACAAGTGAATGAATAATGCTTTCTTTGTGAAGAACAACATCAATGTCATCATAAGACATATCAAACAGCCAATGAGCTTCAATAACTTCAAACCCTTTGTTCATCATCGTAGCAGAATCAATGGTAATCTTTGCACCCATTTGCCAGTTCGGGTGTTTAAGTGCATCTTCTACGGACACCCCTTCTAATTCACTGCGGCTTCGGTCTCTAAAACTTCCTCCTGACGCGGTCACAATTAACCGTTCTACTTCTTGACGCCGATTGCCTTCTAAACTTTGAAAGATTGCAGAATGCTCACTATCTACTGGTAAAAGCTGCACCTGATGTTTTTTTGCTTTTTCAGTGACAAGGTGTCCGGCAGTAACCAACGTTTCTTTGTTGGCAATACCTATATCCATGCCTGCTTCCATCGCTTGCAGCGTTGGCTCTAAGCCAAGACTTCCCACTAAAGCATTCATTAAAAAATCCGCGTTGTCTGCAACAGCTGCTTCAAGCAAGCCTTCTTTCCCATGTAACACTTTAACAGCTGGGTCTACTTGCTGCTGAATATGTTCTGCGTCCTGCTTTCTTTCAACTGCTACGACATTGGGCGAAAACTCTCTAATTTGTTTGAGCACTAACTCTATATTACGGCCGGCTGCTATCGAAACTAAATTGAATTCATCTCGATGTGTTCGAATAATGTCCAATGTTTGGGTTCCAATCGAGCCAGTCGAACCAATGAGTGCAATATTTTTCATGAAGATACTCCTTTGTGTCATGATGGACGTTTTTTGTTAAAAAGGTTCTTTTTCATATTGCTGTTGTTATGGCGGTACTATCGGCTATGCTTACGGAGAAAAACTTCCTTCTCTGAAACTCGCAAAACAAGTGTCTTTTTCGCACATTGAATGATCAGTTCATGTTATCCACCTGCTTACATAGGAAGTTGCTACCTGCAGCAGAGCTGTTAGAAAAAATGGAAGAAATGTAGAACGGGCATCACAAAAATCAAACTATCAAAGCGGTCCAGCACGCCTCCATGGCCTGGAAGGACTGTTCCGGAATCTTTCACCGCATAATGACGCTTTAACGCCGACTCCACTAAATCACCAAGTTGTCCAAATACAGATGTCACGACGATGAATAGTATTAATGTCGTTATGGACGAATAAATCGGAAAAAAGAAATGAAAGATTCCGCCGACGACTGCAGCCATAACGATGCCGCCGATGAATCCTTCAATGGTTTTTTTTGGACTGATATCTGGAGAAAGCTTGTGCTTCCCCCAGCGTTTGCCAACAAAATAAGCACCTGAATCAGTGGACCAAATAAGAAACAAAATAAATAATATCAACGTAAGTCCGATTTCTTCTAAATTCCGCGCCACCAAAAAGTGATAAAACCCATACCCTATATAGACGGAAGATAATATGACAAAACCTGCTTCATCAAAGGTGAACGTGTTCTTCGTGAACACCGTCAATGCCAGCAGTAAAAGAATAGTCATTAAAAATAGTTCCGCTTTTGATACAGGCATAAAAAAAACAATGTTTAGCCATTCAGTTGGTACAAGCAAAATCCACATAATACATAAGCTAATAACCCCCATTAAAGAAAACGGCCGAATTCGTTTCATTCGCAGCAATTCAAACATCGCCATCGATGCAACGATGGCAATAGCTAATGTGAATACTGTATTTCCTATAATGACTACACTTATAAAAGCAACTGCTCCAATTATTCCTGTAATAAGCCGCTGTCTCATTATTTATCCTCCATTATACACCGCCGTACCGCCTTTTGCGCTGCTGAAACGTTTGAATTGCCTGTAAAAGGTCATGTTCTGTGAAATCAGGCCACAATACTTCGGTGAACCAAAACTCGCTGTACGCCAGCTGCCACAACATAAAATTACTTAATCTCTGCTCTCCGCTCGTTCGAATCAGCAAGTCCGGCTCTGGCAAGTCACTGCATAATAAATTGCTTGCAATTAACTTTTCATCTATATCTTTTGCTGCAAGTTTGCCTTTTTCTATATCTTTGCCAATTTCCTTCATGGCATAAACAAGTTCATGACGGCTTCCATAATTTAAAGCCAAGTTTAACACAACCCCTGTGTTGTCTGCCGTTTCCCGCACTGCTTTTTGAACTGCTTTTTGAGTATGTGCAGGTAATAATGACTTTTCTCCCATTGTGCGCACCTGTACATTATTTTTCTTTAACTTCGGCAGCTCTTTCGACAAAAAACGGTCAGGCAATTTCATTAAAAATTCAACCTCTGATTTAGGCCGCTTCCAATTTTCGGTGGAAAAAGCGTACAGGGTTAAGTATCGAACACCCACCTCTGATGCTTTTGCAACAATTTTATTAATCACTTTCATGCCTTCCCTATGACCTGCTACGCGCGGCAGACCTTTTTGCTTTGCCCATCGCCCATTTCCATCCATAATAATGGCTATATGTTCCGGAATATTGCCAAGTTTTGTTGCTTGAGTATTATCTATCGCATTTGCATTTCTAGCATGAAAAAATTGATCATCCATGTAGAGGGCACCAGCCTTTGTTAAAAGTATCACATCTATGTAGCATCGAGAAAATAACATACAATGGTGCAAAAAAACCCTCCTAACGTAGAAGAGGGTTTCATAACATGCTTTCATTGTAACGTGATTTGCATTAAACTTCCATAATTTCTTGTTCTTTATTTTCTGCTGCCTTGTCAATTGCCTGTATATGTTTATCGGTAATCTTTTGGACCTCATCTTGATGCCTTTTTAACTCATCTTCCGAAATCTCGCCCTCTTTTTGCTGCTTTTTCAAACCATCGTTTGCATCGCGGCGTACATTGCGCACAGCCACTCTTGCCTCTTCTGCATATTTTTTCACGAGCTTGCTTAACTCTTTTCGCCTTTCTTCTGTCAAGGAAGGAATGTTAATGCGAATCACACCGCCGTCGTTGTTCGGAGACAAACCAAGGTCTGCTTTTTGAATCCCTTTTTCAATATCACCAATTGAGGATTTATCAAAAGGCGTGACAATAAGAAGGCGCGCTTCTGGTACAGAAATCGTTGCTAACTGGTTTAACGGCGTCTCTGCTCCATAGTAATTAACCATGACTTTGTCAAGCATGGAAGGATTTGCTCGTCCAGCTCGCAACGTAGCTAATTCACGGCTGAGTGCATCAACCGATTTGCTCATTCTCTCGTTTGCTTCTTGAATTATTTCTTTTGCCATTATTCTTTCCCCCTGACCACGGTTCCAATATCTTCACCAAGAACCGCTTTTTTTATATTACCTTCTTCCATAATGGAAAATACGAGCAGCGGGATATTATTGTCCATGCAGAGCGTTGAAGCGGTTGAATCCATAACTCCTAATCCTCCGTTTAATAAATCCAAATACGTCAGCGTTTGGTATTTTTTAGCATCTGCATGTACTGATGGGTCTGCATCATATACGCCATCTACATTATTTTTAGCCATCAAAATTACTTCTGCTTCAATTTCCGCTGCGCGAAGTGCTGCTGTTGTATCGGTGGAAAAATATGGGTTACCTGTACCGGCTGCAAAAATAACAACACGCTTTTTTTCCAAATGCCGTATCGCTTTGCGGCGTATGTAAGGTTCAGCTACCTGCCTCATTTCAATCGACGTTTGCACTCTTGTTTCCACGGCATTATCTTCTAAGCTGTCTTGTAGAGCCAGCGAGTTCATAACAGTCGCAAGCATTCCCATGTAGTCTGCTGTAGCTCTATCCATCCCTTTTGAGCTTCCGGCCATTCCTCGCCAAATATTGCCTCCGCCTACAACGACAGCAACTTCTACATCTAATTCTACTATTTCTTTTATTTGGGACGCAATGGATTGTATGACGTCTGGATCAATTCCATAACCCTGCTGGCCAGCCAACGCTTCCCCGCTTAATTTTAATACTACCCGTTTGTATTTCGCCATGATTAACCCCCGTTTTTTTGCTTGCAATAACGTCGTGATTTGTCATGTGATCGTGATGTAAAAGAAGGCTCTTATTGAAAAACAGGGGCTGTTATCGGTGTCATCGAAACAGTCCCCAAAAACGTCGTCACAAAAAGGGGGCTTACAGGCAACGTGACTTTATGAAGAGGTATGATATATCTTCATCAGACGGCCACTACTACACTACGCTGTTAAGCCCCTGTCTTTTGGTGCAGTTATTTTTTCACTTGTGACATAACTTCTTCTGCAAAGTTATCTTCGCGTTTTTCCATGCCTTCTCCTACTTCATAACGGATAAATGTTTTTACGGCAGCGCCTTTGCTTTCTACATATTTGCCAACTTTTTGATCAGAGTCTTTGACAAACTCTTGGTCAAGTAAGCAGATTTGTTCAAAATATTTATTAAGGCGGCCTTCTACCATTTTTTCTACGATATTTTCAGGCTTTCCTTCATTAAGCGCTTGTTGTTTTAATACTTCACGCTCTTTTTCTGCTTCTTCTTTTGGCACTTCATCACGGGAAACATAGCTTGGGTTAATAGCAGCAACGTGCATGGCAACATCTTTTGCGATATCTTCATCTGTTGTACCTTCTAGCATTGTTAATACGCCAATACGTCCTCCCATATGCAAATAGGAGCCAAATGCTGCATTATCACCTTTTGTAAGTACTTCAAAACGGCGCAATGAGATTTTTTCACCGATTTTCGCAATTTGATCATTAATGTATGTTTCTAGTGTTGTACCATCTTTCATTTCACTGGAAAGAGCGGATTCTACGTCAGCTGGTTCTTTTTCCAACAAGTAATCAGCAATCGTTTTTACAAGTGTTTGGAAATTTTCATTTTTCGCAACAAAGTCCGTTTCAGCGTTCACTTCTACAATGACTGCTTTATTACCTTCACTCGTAACGTAAGTAAGACCTTCTGCAGCCACACGGTCTGCTTTCTTAGCAGCTTTGGAAATACCTTTTTCACGAAGGTAGTTCACTGCTTCTTCCATGTTTCCATCCGTTTCTGTCAAAGCTTTTTTGCAGTCCATCATTCCTGCACCCGTTTTTTCGCGTAGTTCTTTTACCATGCTAGCCGAAATAGCCATTCCATATTCCTCCTCTAATGTATTCATTTCAAACATTTATATCCTGTGCATATGTTTTGCAAGGAAAAAGGGTGACAAAGGGCATCCCCCTTTTATCACCCTTTATGGTTAAACATATAACAATCTGCTGTACAGAGCGTTTAGGAAGATTAAGAAAGGGTTTCTTCTTCTTCCTTCTCTTCTGCCGCTTCCTGCTGCTGTTCTTCAACAGCTTCTTCTGCTCCTTGCGTTGCTTCAATTACAGCATCAGCCATTTTAGAAGTTAATAGACGAACGGCACGGATAGCGTCGTCATTACCAGGGATTACCTTATCGATTTCGTCTGGATCACAGTTTGTGTCCACAATGGAAATGATAGGAATGTTCAATTTATGCGCTTCTGCTACAGCAATGCGTTCTTTGCGCGGATCAATGATAAAGATGGCATCTGGAAGTTCGTTCATTTCTTTAATGCCGCCCAAAAACTTTTCAAGACGCTCCATTTCTTTTTTCAACAGCATTACTTCTTTTTTAGGAAGAACATCAAACGTTCCATCTTCCTGCATTCTTTCAATATCTTTCAAACGTGCAATACGCTTTCTAATCGTAGCAAAGTTTGTTAGTGTTCCGCCTAACCAGCGCTGATTGATATAATACATTCCAGAACGCTGCGCTTCTTCGCGTACAGAATCTTGAGCTTGTTTTTTCGTACCTACAAACAAAATCTTTCCGCCGTCAGCGGCAAGATCACGCACATAATTGTACGCTTCTTCTACTTTCTTTACTGTTTTTTGCAAATCAATGATGTAAATGCCGTTTCTTTCAGTAAAGATATAACGGCTCATTTTTGGGTTCCAGCGGCGAGTCTGGTGTCCGAAGTGAACCCCTGCTTCGAGCAGTTGTTTCATGGAAATAACAGCCATTTTTATTCCTCCTTAGGTTTTTTCCTCCGTCTGCTTCATATTTAAGCAAAACCCTCATGCGGGGCACCATTGCTTAAATCAGCCAAACGTGTGTAATAACACCGTGGATTAATATACCATACGTCACACAGCAAAGCAAGATTGTCATCCGTTTTTATTGATAAAATTTTAACAGCAGCTCTACTTCGCCTTTTCCCATATTCAATTGTTTCGCAATTTCTCCTTTTTCATACCCTTGATTGGCTAATGAGAGTACTTTTGCTTTGAACGATACTTCATATGTATCTTCTGTATCTTCGATGTCTTCGTTTTTATTCGGAATAGAAAAATTATTTTCACGTATGTTTTCTCTCTTATCAGTGCGCTCTTGCTGTTCAGGACGTTTATCACTTTCTTCTGCTGCTTGTTGTGTTTGCTGCTGCAGCTCATATATTCTGGGTGCTGACGTTTGAGTTTGCAGCGATTGTTTTAGCGCTTCGTTTTCTCGCTTCACTTCATTGGTATAGGTTTCGAGCAAACCTTTGACATCCTCACGAACATTCATAAGATTGCCGCGCTCTTTTTGTAAGGCCTTCTGTTTTTTAGATATCACGACAAGAAAGCCTATCGTTACAATGTGAACGAAAAAGCTTAACACTATAAAAGCCACAGTCATAACTATTCCTCCTCTCACGTGTTTTTTCTTGTTTTCAAGAAGGGATATGCTGCACGTTATGCACAGCTTGATGCTCTCGTGCAACGGCACGTAAAAACATAGCTGGCCCCTTCCATTTACAATGATTTCATATGAATATCGCCTTCTTCATACGTCACTTTCACATTTGAATATGTTCTTCGAGTCGTTTTGCTATATTTCCCAAAATGAATCACGACATTTTCATGCAGCTGGTTCTTGACGATAATATATCCCCTTCCGGCATCTTCCCATACGTCATGCATTACTTCTAATTCTTCAGCGGCATCTTTTGCTTTAATCTGTAATGTTTTTAACGCATTCCGTGCTCTTAGCTTCATGACACGATTCTTAGCTGCAGGTACTTTTTTGTTATCTAAATCTTTTAAAAACTTTTGCAGTTTCAGGCTTTCATTTTTTGCTTGAACCAGTGTTTGCTCGTGCTCTTTTTGTCTATTAATGAGCTGTTCAGCTGCACCAAGGAAAAACGACGTTTTCGTATTCATCACGTTGCCTGCTTCTTTCACACAGACAGCCGAAACGGCAGAGAGAGAACCTCCTACTACAAGGCCTCTGCCTTTTAAACAAATAATATCTCCACCTGCATGACAACGGCTGTGCATTATTGTTTCCTGGACAACAATGTTATCACCAGCTTCGACATGTGCTTCATTCAGGTATGTCGCCTGTATATCTTTTCCTGCTTCCACATACCCCTTATGTTGTGCACTAATACCTTCTCCAATATAAACAGATCCACCCGCTTCAATAAAAGCACCTTCCACTGTCCCACGCACCCTAATATCTCCTTTTGCTTTCACTTCAAAACCAGATGGCACATTCCCTCTAATTTCAACATTACCAGTAAAATCAATATTGCCCGTTTGCAGATCTAAGTCTCCTGATACTTCATAGACAGGATAGACATGAACTGTTTTTTTGTGGACACTTACTTGCCCTGATGATAACGCATAAATCTGATTGCCTTCTATGCGTGTGTTTTTTCCTGGACGAAGAACAAAGTCCCGGCCGGCTTTTGCTTTAATGGATTCATTGGTGACCGTAGTGCCATCTACTCCGGGAGTAGCTTCAACTTTTTCCCCAACCAGTTCGCCCTCTTCTGCCATTGGTATATCAATTACCTGTTTTAAATTGATATTTATTTGCTGACCGGCCTGCGTCCTTGATGTATGGACTTCCCTTTCTATTAGCGCAGACTGGATGAAAGCGGCTGTTCCATTTTGTGGAGAGATTCCTTCCGCTATAACAAGCGGAAAGGTCAGCTCTTGCGGCTGTTCCACTACAGCTTCAAGCGTTTGGTGTTTTATACCGTAAACTACGCCATTCGCTTTCAAGAAACTTTCCCATACATCCAGCTCCCACTGTTCCTGTTCATCTGATTTTTCTAATATCGTCAAATAAGCGGTCATCCCATCTTCTGCAATGTGTACGTCAAAGCACTCTTCTATCCGCATATTATCAAACCTTCTTTATTATGTATTCCAACGATTTTTCAGAGTTTGTTTCAAGCGAAACAACGCTTTGGAATGAATTTGTGAAATGCGGGATGTGGACAGGCTCATAATTTCTCCGATTTCAGTTAATGTCATTTCTTCTTGGTAGAATAAACCAATAACAACCTTTTCTTTCTCGGGAAGATGTTGAATCACATCCGCTAGTTCTTGTAATGCCGCTGATTTTATATAAGTTTCTTCTGGTGACAACACATTTTTGTCTGCAATGGAAGCAGTAAACGTCTCTTCTCTTTCCCCTTCTGGAGTTGCCTCATCCATTGACAGTGTGTGGGCGAAAAAACTCTCTGCTGTTACTTTTCTGACTTCTTCTTTGCTCATGCCAAGGACTCTGCCTACTTCTTCCTCTCTCACATGACGGCCATATTCTTGTTCAAGCTCTTCTGTCGTTTCTTCAATTTTTTTAGCCTTTTCTCTTAAAGAACGCGGCATCCAATCTTCCTGTCGCAAGCCATCGATAATGGCACCGCGAATACGAAACGAAGCATACGTATCAAACTTTAAATCTCTAGAAAAATCGAATTTTTTCATAGCATCATATAAACCATTTAATCCATGGCTAATGAGGTCTTCTCTTATCACACTTTTTGGCAGATGGAATTGAATACGCTGAACATGATAATGAACGAGCGGCATATATTTTTCTACTAATTGATCACCAGCCTGCCCGTCACCTTCTTTTATCCATTTATTCCACAAGTGTTGGTGGGGATGTGCCGTTGAACGTGACATATGCTGCCTCCTTTCATTCGTTCAGCTTCTCTTTTATATAACGAGAAGCCGCTTGTACTTCCTCTTGAAGACCATCCTCGCTTTTTCTTTTTGTTCCGGCCCCTTCTTTCCCATTTTCAGGCACCTCTTCTTCTATTGAAATACTTTTTTGACCCGTTTCTTTCATCTGGGCAGATGAATCCATTGTAATGACAGAGAACGCCCAACGAAACAGGTACGTTAAGATAAAAAGCAGGCTGCCAGCAGCAAGGGCGCGAATAAATGCTGTCATGATCAGGTTTACTTGCACACTCAACGCAAAAAATAAGAGAAAGCCAGCACTAGCTGTCACCGCATTCATCTTCCACGTATTCCCATTCATTAAATAACCGCCTCGCCTTGCTGCAGCGTTTTCACGTGAAGATCACTGCTGCTTACGTGAAACGTTATCGTACGACCTTTATGGCCCCCTACATCTCTGGCAATAACGGGGATGCTATGTTGTTTTAGCACGGCTTCAACTGCCACTATGTTTCGCGCACCAATTTTCATCACGTTATGACTGGTAGAAACGGAAAACATTTGAGCCCCTCCCGCTATTTTTGCTTTTATGCGCCGCTTCAGGCATCCGCTTTTTATGAAATATGTAATCATATCCTCTACAGCGGTGTCAGCAAATTTAGATCGTTTGATTGCTTTATTGCGAGCTAAGCTTGAATCTGGAAGCATGATGTGAGCAAGTGCTGCCACCTTTTGCTGTTCTTCATATAACACAATACCAACACACGATCCAAGACCACATGTGCGCAGGCACGACGGTGCTTTCGTATGTTTCCATTCTGCCATTCCAACGGTTATCAGCCGTGCATTCGTTTGATTCATAAGAGGCCATCTCCTAATGCCTGGCATATCGTTGCAAATGTTCCTGGTTCTGGCACAAAGAAAACTTTTCCTGCTACTGTGATATCTTTACTTCCTTTTGTTGTGTTAAGCACCGTATCAATCACCAATGCCGCATCACTGGATTGAAAAAGTTCAGCAATCCCTTCACTTAATAAAGCCCCAGCCATATCAATTGCTAACAACGGCGGAGAGGGCTGCATCCAAATAGATGTAAAATCAGCAATCGCAGACAAATAAGCACCCGCGAGAATGTTGGCTAATTCCTGCAAAGACGATACACCCATCTCATCCATCAACAGGATTGGGTAATCGAGCGACTTTCCCGTTAAATAAGCAGCCAGCTCTTTGGCTTCATCTTGCTGAAAAACCAAAAACATCCGCCCCGGCGCATCTCCAGAAATTTTCATAAAGGCTGCCGCTACACACGTTTCCGCCCCACCCACCAACGCTTCCATTTCTTGCAGCATAACGGTGCGGACAAACGGCACATCCATCTGTATTTTCCGATCCAAAAGCTTCGATAAAGAGGTGGCAGCATGGGCTGCTCCAATATTCCCCGCTTCTTGTAAAATATCAAGTTGAAACGGGTGCAAATCGTGGCTTTCCTCCATCTTGTCTTCCCCCTTTTTTGGATACTCACTCGTTTTCACCATGCTGTTTGTTTAAAAATGATGCCATATAATCAAGGTCCATCTGATAATCTGTCCCCGCTGTTTCCGCTGCTGCTTTCGGCATCCCATATACTACAGCTGTTCGTTCTGATTCGCTGACAGAAAGAACATCATGCTGGCGCCGTTTCATTTGTAAAAGCCCTTTGCTTCCATCTTTACCCATCCCAGTCAAGACAAGCACGCTCGTTTGGTAATCATTCAGTAAAGACAAAGAAGAAAATAATATATCCGCAGAAGGACGGTTTCCTTGCAGCGGTGGTGTACTGACAATATCATTCACTAAGTGGAATCCATGCCTTTTCACCTGCAAATGATATCCGCCAGGCGCAATATATGCTGTGCCTTTTTCGGCAGTTTCACCATGTTCTGCTTCTTTTACCGTAATAGCACTGAGACGGTTCAAACGCTCCGCCAATGATTTAGTAAAAGCCGGCGGCATGTGCTGTACCACAAAAATGGGAGCTGGAAAACCTGGTTTTAAACGCGGCAATATTTGCTGCAACGCTTTCGGGCCACCAGTCGAAGCAGCAATCGCAACGATATGTTCTTGACGAGCATATGAAGTTGACTTTTTGTCTGCGTGACGCGAAGTTTGCTCAGCCGGTTCGTATTTTCGGGTTGATGCATGTATGTTCGCACGAGCTGCTGCTTTTACTTTGTGAACGAGATCATCTTTTACTTCGTGAAGATGAAGTGAAATGGCTCCCGAAGGTTTTGCCACAACGTCAACAGCACCAGCTGCTAGTGCTTCTATCGTTTGTTTGGCTCCTGATTGTGTCAGAGAACTCACCATAACAATGGGACAAGGGTGTGCTGCCATTATCTGCTTTAATGCCTCTATTCCATCCATAACAGGCATTTCCACATCTAGTGTCACCACGTCATATGTTTTTTTGGACAGCTTACGTAGTGCATCTTTTCCATTTCTTGCGGTGTTTTCGACACGTATGTCTGGCTGTTCATTTAAAAAATCAGAAATCAGTTTACGCATAAAAGCAGAATCATCGACAACTAAGACACGTATCATGCCGTTCCACCCCTTTTAAAAAAACCTTTTAACTGTTGAAGGAATTCTGCATAACGAGGTGGAGTCAAAGACTTGTTCTGGCCAAGAAACGTGTTGGCACACACACGCATTGCTTTGGCTGCTGGTGATTGGGGATAAGATAAAACAAATGCTTCCTGCTGCTTCACCGCTTTTACTGCATGTTTGTCATAAGGAATACTGCCAAGATATGAGGTGTTTTTTTGCAAAAAGCGTGCGGCAGCCCGCTCTAAGTTAGCTGCAACTTGCATGCCTTCTTTTTTAGAATCTGTTCGATTAACAACAATAGAGCTTGGCAGCCGCGGGTTTTGTTGATGAATATACTTTAACATCGCATACGCATCCATAATGGCAGTGGGCTCCGGTGTGGTTACTAACAAAGTTTCATGAGAAGACAAAATAAATTGCAAACTATCTTCACTTGCTCCAGCACCCATATCTAAAATAATAATGTCGAACAAGCCGTCTAAAAGAGCCATTTGCTGGGAGAATCGTTCTCGTTTAGATGAAGACATCGAAAAAATACCGGCAAGGCCAGAACCACCTGCAATAAACGACACACCTTCAGGTCCTTTTTCCATGATGTCAAACATTGTTTTATTGTGTTCAAGCACATCAACAATATGTCCTTGCGGAGTAATACCCATTAATATGTCAAGATTGGCCATACCAATATCTAAATCAAACAGCAGTACTTTTTTGCCTTGTTGTTGAAGAGCTAAAGCAAAGTTTAACGAAACATTCGACTTTCCAACTCCGCCTTTTCCGCTAATAACGGCTACGACGCTGGTATGTCGTTTATTCACACCGCGCTGCTTTTTTACCACGTGCCGCAAGTGCTGTGCCTGGTCACTCATCATTATCCCCCTCTGTTATCCATTCGCTCATTTTCTTCGGATCAGCTGCTTCTATGTCATCAGGGACGCTTTGACCATTGGTAATATAGGCAGCTCCTATATTTGTTTTAGCAGGCAAGTTAATAAGATTTCCAACATAACTTGTTTCATCTATTTTCGTAAAAATAAATTTTTCAATAGGAATGATTGAAAATTGTTTATAGATGTTTTTCATATCTTGATATCTAGATGTAAGAGATAATACTAGATAGGTTGCCATTCCCTCATCGAAATCAATCATCTTCTGCAGCTCTTCTACATACAAGGGGTTGCGAAAGTTCCGTCCAGCAGAATCAACAAAAATATAATCGCGGTCTTTCAATTCTTGTCTAGCTTGTTGAAAGTCCTCCAACGAATAGGCCACTTTCATAGGAACATTTAAAATATCTGCATACGTTTTTAGCTGTTCCACTGCACCAATCCGATATGTATCCGTCGTGATAAACGCAATGGACTTGCTCTGCTCCAGCTGATAAAAAGCTGCCAGTTTTGCCATCGTTGTAGTTTTGCCGACACCTGTCGGACCAACAAGGTTAATAATTCGTTTCGATGAATCACTTGGCCCGCATTCGCTCGCTTCATTCAGCAATTGCGTGATGCACTCCTTTGTCCACTGTTTGACGAATTCATCGTTTGCATCCTTACTTTTATACCATTTTGCAAGCAATTCTTTTATGACACGCAAACGCACCGACTCTGCCACTTCCTGCTCTTTTAAGTGTTGATCCATCGCTTGGACAGGGGCAGGATAGCCTTTTTTTGTACTCTCCTCCCGTTGTTGAATAGAGGCTATCATCGCTTTTAATTCCCGCACCTCTTTTTCTAGCGTATGCGTGTTATTTTCTTTCATTGGCGGCGGAGATACAGCTGTTCGATGGACAGGCTGGCTGGAGCCTGCTTGTTGTTCATCAAGAGCTGCTATCACTTCTAACTTTGTCTTTTTCAAAAAACGAAGCACGCCATTTGTATGGACAGGTTTAGAATGAAGAATCACCGCGCGCTCTCCAAGTTCTTTCCGGATTTTCTCCATGGCTTCCGGCATACTGCTTGCTGTAAATTTTTTCACCTTCATTCGACGTTCACCACTCCTACACTTTGAACCTCTACTGTCGGCTCTAATTCGTTGTATGATAATACGGAAACTTGCGGAAACACGCGTTCAATTAATTGATAAACATACATTCTTACTGCGGGTGAACAAAGCAGCACAGGGACACTCCCCATTTCTGAGAGCCGTTCTGCTTCTTTTCCAATGCGCTCAACTAGCTTTTGTGAGTCTTCTGGATTCATCGCCAAATAATTCCCGTGTTCGGTATGCTGAACAGAATCGGCTACTTTTTTCTCAGCTGCTCCGCTTAATGTAATGACATACAATGGTTCATTTGAAGAGGCATATTGCTTCGTTATTTGTCTCGACAGTGACTGTCGTACATATTCTGTTACTAATGTCATATCTTTTGTTAACGGCCCGTACTCTGCAAGTGTTTCAAAAATAGCCGGCAAGTTGCGAATCGACACGTTCTCTTTTAATAAATTTGATAATACTTTCTGTATTTCTCCTAATCCAAGTGGGTTTGGCGTCACCTCTTCAACAAGCGTTGGATAACTTTCTTTTAGATGATCCACAAGCTGTTTTGTTTCTTCCCGGCCCACAAGCTCATGAGCATGTGCCTTAATCACTTCCGTTAAATGTGTCGACACAACCGATGGCGGGTCAACTACCGTATAACCCGCAAGCTCTGCCTGCTCTTTCATTTCTTCACCAATCCACAGTGCCGGCAGTCCAAATGCTGGTTCTATCGTTTCAACACCCGTAATACTTTCATCTTCGACTCCCGGACTCATTGCCATGTAATGATCCAACAGCAATTCTCCACCGGCTACTTCATTTCCCCTCATTTTGATAACATACTCATTTGGCTGCAGCTGGATATTATCACGAATGCGTATAACAGGAACAATCATTCCCATTTCGAGTGCCAGCTGGCGTCGAATCATCACGACCCGGTCGAGCAGATCGCCGCCTTGATTAGCATCTGCTAGAGGAATTAAGCCATACCCGAATTCAAATTCAATCGGGTCAATGGTTAGTAAGTTCACCACATTCTCAGGTGATTTCATCTCCCCTTCTTCTTCTGCCTCTTCAGGTTCCTCTTCCTCTCGGCCTGCCTTTTCTTCCGTGCGCTTTAGAAAATATCCAAGCGAAGCAAGTACTGCAGCAATAACTGTCGTTAACACCATTTGAATCGGTGTAAACACCCCAAGTAAAAATATTGCTCCCGCTGCCACAAACAACATCGTCGGAAAGGCAAACAGCTGTTTTGTGAGATCATATCCAAGATTTCCTTCAGAAGCGGCCCGTGTCACAACAATTCCCGTTGCCGTAGACACTAACAGAGCTGGTATTTGGCTTACTAATCCATCTCCAACCGTCAGAAGTGTATAGGTGCCGGCAGCTTCTCCAACACCCATACCGTGTTCAACCATTCCAATGACGAGGCCGAAAATCATATTAATAATGACGATAACAATACCTGCAATCGCATCCCCTTTTACGAATTTACTTGCACCATCCATAGAGCCATAAAAATCTGCTTCTTGTTCAATTTTTTCGCGCCGTTCTTTGGCTTCTTGTTCCGATATCATTCCCGCATTCAAATCAGCATCAATACTCATTTGTTTTCCCGGCATGGCATCAAGCGTAAAACGTGCACCAACTTCTGATACCCGCTCCGCCCCTTTTACAATGACAACAAATTGAATAATGATTAAAATTAAGAAAACAACAAACCCTACGAGTACGCTTCCTCCGATAACAAAGTTCCCAAACGTATCAATCACATTACCTGCTTCTGCATTTCCTAATATCGAGCGCGTGGTTGACACATTTAACCCCAAACGAAACAGTGTAACCAGTAAGAGCAGCGTAGGAAAGATGGAAAATTCGAGCGGTTCTTTTGTGTTCATCGACACCAAAATAATCACGAGGGCAAGAGAAATATTAATGATGATTAAAATGTCTAACATGACCGTAGGAAGCGGAATAATAAGCATAATAACAATTAATATAACGCCAAATAGTACAGAAAACTCTCTTGCTCCCATATAGATACTCCTTTATGTTTCAACCACAATTTTTACACAAGTTTATTTTTCAAACGATATACATAGGCCAGCACTTCTGCTGTTGCTTTAAATAGTTCTTCTGGAACCTTATCGCCAATATCTGTCTGGTAATATAACGCCCGGGCGAGCGGTTTATTTTCCACTAGAACAACCTCGTTTTGTTTCGCTGCCGTCTTTATCCGATACGCTATAAAATCTGCTCCTTTGGCTGTAATGACAGGAGCGTCCATATTCTCTTCGTCATAGCGCAGAGCGATGGCAAAGTGCGTTGGATTGGTAATGACCACATCAGCTTCCGGCACTTCCTGCATCATCCGCTGCATGGCCATGTCCATTTGCTTTTGCTTTCGCTTAGATTTAATTTGCGGGTCGCCTTCCATTTTCTTTTGTTCATCTTTGACATCTTGTTTTGACATACGAATTTGCTTTTCGTGATCATATTTTTGATAAATATAATCCGGTATCGAAAGAAATAAAAGCAGACAAGCAGTGAGTGCACCTATAATGCCAGTAAGCCTTGCCACTTCGAAAAAACCATCCTGTACACTTTTTAGCGACAACAACATCAATGAATCGAGACTAAACCAAATAATTGAAGAAGCAAGCAGCCCGACGAGTGTAATTTTCAGCATTGATTTTAGAAATTCGACCAATGCGCGCAATGAAAATATTCGTTTCAGGCCTTTCAATGGATTAATTTTTTCTAATTTAAATTTAATCGCTTCAGGAGTAAACATAAACCCTACTTGCAGCATCGAAGCCCCCATCCCGACAATCAAAGCGATAAGAAGAATGGGAAGCATGACTAATACAGACTCCATCGTTAATTCTTTAAACATAGCAGGAATGGCATGTTCGGTAACGTCTTGCAATATGTACTCCTTATACACATGCTCCATTGTCGAAAACAAATGATTGCCAAGAACTTTTCCATAGAGAAATAGAAATAAAAAGACAGCTAGGAGAATTAATGCTGTATTAACATCGGTACTTTTCGGGACCTGTCCTTTTTTTCTTGTATCCTGACGTTTTTTGGGTGTTGCTTTTTCTGTTTTTTCTTGCGCAAAAAACTGCAGATCAATACGCTGCTTCACCTTATGCTCCCCCAAACAATTCCATTAACGTACGCATCGCCGTAAACATTTCATCAAAAAGATGATCCGCTGCCATAAAAAACGCTGGCATCGTTAATGCCAAAAGAGGCAGCCCAGCAAAAATTTTCAGCGGCAGCCCGACAACAAACACGTTCATTTGCGGAACAGCACGCGACATCATCCCAAGTGCTACATCAATTAGAAACAAAGATCCAACAATGGGAAAACTCATTTGAAAAGCAATCATGAACATTGTGCTAAACGCAGATAACACATGCTGTGCTACCGCTTCTTCCCCGAAAGGAAGCGTCAGCTGTTCTATTGGAATAAATTGATAACTGTAATACATGCCGTCCATCATAAGATGATGCCCGTCTACAGCAAGCAAAAACAAAAGCGTAAGTGTATACAAATATCCTCCCATTAACGGGCTCTGCGCCCCTGTTTGCGGATCAATCACATTGGCTACTAAAAAGCCAAAGGCAATATCTAAAAACATACCGGCAACTTGCACAGCGTATACCATCATTCCGGCTAAAAGACCAATGCTTAGGCCTACCAGCATCTCTTTAAAAATCAGCAGTATATATGTACTGTTCATTTCAAGACTTGGCGCATCCAGCGTAAACATCATAATAAATGCAAAAAATATGGCAAGACCTACTTTAAATGACGCCGGAATTGTCCGATAAGTAAAAAGAGGCATGCTGGTAAAAAACGCTATGACACGAATGAGGACGAGCAAAAAGACAGGTAACTGATTTAACCACTCTGTATTCATATTTCTCTACCCTATAAATTCATGGAGGTTGTTTAAAATTTGGTACGTAAAATGAACAAGTTGAGACAACATCCAGGGGCCAAATATCACCAGCGATGCAAGCACCCCTAATATTTTCGGAATAAACGCCAGTGTCTGCTCTTGGATTTGTGTCGTGGCTTGAAAAATGGCCACACCAAAACCGAGAACAAGTGCGACAACTAAAAGCGGTCCTGCTACAAAAAAAACTGTCCAGACTCCATTTTCTGCGAGACTAATGACTGTTTCCGCCGACATATGTATCACCTTCTTTACTACGATTTAAAAACTAATCAGAAGCGATTCCACAATTAAATACCAACCATCGACCAGAACAAATAATAAAATTTTAAATGGAAGAGAAATCATGACTGGCGGAAGCATCATCATCCCCATCGACATAAGTACACTCGCTACAATCATGTCGATTACTAAAAACGGAACAAAAATAAGAAAACCAATTTGAAAGGCAGTTTTCAATTCACTGATAGCAAAAGCAGGAATCAACGCTGTTAAGGGAACATCATCTAATGTTTCCGGCCGTTCCATGCCAGCATAGCCCATAAACAGGGACAAATCTTTCTCCCGTGTGTGCTCTGCCATAAATTCCTTCATCGGCTGTGATGCTGCATCAAACGCTTCTTCTTGGCTTAATTCACCGTCTAACATTGGTGTTACTGCTTCGTCGTTCACTTCTGAAAAAACAGGCGCCATAATAAAGAATGTCATAAACAGCGCCAAGCTAATCAGCACTTGGTTTGGGGGCGTCTGCTGCGTCGCCAGACCCATTCGAACAAACGAAAGAACAATTAAGATTCTCGTAAAACTCGTCATCAATATTAAAATAGCTGGAGCAAGTGAAATAATAGTAATAAGTATAATTAATTGGAGCGTTGTACTAAGATCAGCTGGGTCATTGCTAAAAAGGCCGCCCGTATCAATGCCTGGCATAAAAAATATCATCATTTTCGAGACCCCTTTATGTGTTGACGGGCTTGCTTTTGCGTTTTCGTCAATTCCCTAAGCTGTTGTTCGAGAACACGGTGAAAAGAAGCGTCCACCTGCGGCGTCTGATCTTTTGTCAAGAAACGCTTGAACAATTTTGTCACTGCCGATTGCGGCGCTTTTGTATTCACATGAATATTTGCAGCAGACAGCAGTTCATCGATTTCTTCTTGCTGATCAATTTCTTTAATTAATGTAACCGTATCTCCAACACCGATAACGAACAGGCGATTTCCTGTTCGAATCAACTGCACAGATTTTTGCTGGCCAAGCGGCACGCCCCCGATATTTTGTACAACGCGATTGGACTGATACTGCATCGTACGTTTATTAATAAATTTCAAGAGAGCATACATAATGAAAATCACGACAGCCAAAGCAGCTATTAGTTGCAAAAGAATGAAAAATACACTTTTTTCTTCTGTCAGCTGCAGCTCTGTGCCGCCATCAGTTTCCCCGTCCACTACCGCTCTTTCACTATCTGCGACGTCTGCTTCCTCCACTGCTTCTTCATCGCTTTCCAGTGCTTCTTTAATAGTACGATTTTCTTCTTCTGCAGCCATTGGTGTGGCTGCAATCATCAACAACCACACACTAAACCATACAGCAATTTTTACTTTTGACATGCTCATAATGAAATCATCCCAATGTTTTTTGAATAGCCTCAAGTACACGGTCCGCTTGAAATGGTTTAACAATAAAGTCTTTGGCTCCAGCTCGAATGGCATCAATAACCATTGCTTGCTGTCCCATGGCAGAACACATAATGACATTAGCATTTGCATCCATTGCCTTAATTTCCTTTAATGCAGCAATCCCATCCATTTCCGGCATCGTTATATCCATCGTCACCAAGTCAGGTGATGTGTCTTTGTACAAATGAACTGCTTCCTGTCCGTCTTTTGCTTCTCCTGCAATGGTAAAATCATTTTTTTCTAAAATATCCTTGAGCATCATGCGCATAAACGATGCATCATCAACAATTAATACAGACCTTGCCATAACTGTTTTCCTCCTCGGCCATATCTTATTTCAGTCTTTTAATTCTTTCGGCTTGGCTGACGATATCTGTAACCCGTACGCCAAAGTTTTCATCAATAACAACAACTTCCCCTTTTGCAACCAATTTTTGGTTCACTAAAATATCTACCGGTTCGCCAGCTAATTTGTCCAGTTCAATAATAGACCCTTGCGACAATTGTAAAATATCTTGTACCGACCGTTTTGTCCGTCCCAATTCGACCGTGACGGATAGTGGTATATCAAGCAGCATGTTTAAATTCTTTGATTCTGTTTCATTTAAAGATGGCTCTTCAAACGAAGAAAACTGGGCCGCTTGAACATTTTTAGCCCGCTCCCCATCTGGTTGTTCCCTGCCCAATACTTGGTTATCACTGGATGGGCGTGGAGATGAGCTGGCCGGTGGGTATGTGTTCGATGGTTCATGCTTTGCTTGTTTTGCTGCCGGTTCCCCCAAAGCAGCACCATCAGCTGCAGGCGCCTCTTCCTGCTTTTGTACTGGCTGCTGCTCCTTTTCCTCTGGGGCATACATCAAATCATGTACCATTTGTTTTGCAAATGGAATCGTAACGAGCTGCATAATGGAAGAATCAATCAAATTACCAACTTTTAAGCGAAATGAAATTTTGGCAAGCATGTCTGCCTCGGGAATATTCCCTGTACCACGTGATTCTTTTACATCTAACAGATCTATGCCGGGTGGAGATATATCAACACGTTTATTAAAAATAGTGGACATGGATGTGGACGCAGATCCCATCATTTGATTCATCGCTTCCTGTACAGCACTAATGTGCATGTCACTCAACTCTTCTGATGGGTTGACTCCATCTCCTCCAAGCATTAGATCCGCTATAATTGCTGCATCCGTTGTACGGATAACAAGCAAGTTTGTACCTTCAAAGCCGTCTGTGTATTGAACATGGACGGCAACATGCGGTTTTGGAAACTCTTTATCTAGTTCACCTTGTGAAATAAGTGATACAACTGGTGTTGTAATATCTACTTTTTGATTTAATAATTGTGACAACGCTGTTGCTGCACTGCCAAACGAAATATTTCCTATTTCACCAAGTGCATCCTGCTCTATTTCATCCAAGTAGTCTTCAATGTTCAACGACGGCTGGCTGGACAGCGGCGCTCCCGCTGCCTGCTCTTTCGCATTATCAGGCCCCTTTTGTTCATCATCGCCGCCGATACTCTTTAACAGCTCATTGATTTCTTCTTGAGAGAGCATATCATCATTCATTGTTATCCCCCTCTTCCAATTCGTTTGTCACTTGGACAGCCATATTGTTTTTCCATTGTCCTGGCTGACCGTTATACTTAGGCCGGCCACCGACCTTTACTAGCAACGGATCATAAATACTTTGGTCTAATTCGATGACATCTCCGGGATATAAGTGCAAAAACTCCTCAATGGAAATGCTGGCTCTTCCAAGAACAGCTTCCACAAGAATCGGTGCGGATTTGACTGTCTGCTCGAGTGCCTCTACTTCCGTTTCATCTCGTTCTTTTTTCTTTGTCTGCATCCAATGATGAACGGATAACTTCGGCAATATTTCTTCGAGCACGACATGGGGCAGACAAATGTTTACCATACCCGTTGTCTCTCCGATCGTCGTTGATAACGAAATAACAACGACCGTCTCGTTTGGAGAAACCATTTGAATAAACTGTGGATTCACTTCAATGTCCTGCATGACGGGATCTATCTCTATCACCGACTCCCAAGCGTTTTGAAATGTCTCCAGCATACGTTGAAAAATCTGCGTCATAATTTTCGTTTCAATTTCCGTTAAACTTTCTACTTTGTTGTGGCTCGCTCCTTTGCCGCCGAGCAATCGATCAAGCATCGCATAGCCAATGTTTGGATTCACTTCCATCAACAAGCGGCCGTCAAGCGGATAGGCTTCAAAAATATTTAACAACGTCATCTTTGGTATGGAGCGGATAAATTCTTCATAAGGAAGCTGATCCACAGAAGCGACCGAAATTTGCACAAACGTGCGAAGCTGTGCTGACAAACTGGTTGTTAATAGTCGTGCAAAATTTTCGTGAATACGTGATAGACTTCGCACTTGATCTTTGGAAAAGCGGAGCGCCCGCTTAAAATCATATGCTTTTATTTTCTTTTCGGATTCTTCTTTCTTTAACTCATCTACATCCATTTCCCCTGTCGAAAGAGCAGATAATAGAGAGTCAATCTCCTTTTGCGATAAAACATCGGCCACCTGTCTCACCTGCCTTCACGAAAGCAGCCGTTACTGAATAATTCGTTTCGTTGTATACACACGGATTACATCACCCGTTTGCATCGTTTCATTGATTTGCGAGCGTACCGTTGTCTCCAGCTCTTGTATCCCTTCCTCACTATCAATATCTGACGATGACATGTTCGCCAACTGATGAATAATGATATTATTCACTTGAAAATCACGCTTTTCAAGCTCTTCTCTTGCTTTCTTTGAATCTGCATGAATTTGAAATTGTGCTCGTAGATAATGATTATCTGCAAGGTTCGTTGTAATTTCCTCAGTCTGCCATGAGTTTTCAATAATTTCATCAATCGTCGGTTCTGCTCCCGCTTCCGAGGTGGAAAAGTGATGAAGAAGCATCCATACTACAACTCCAACGAGAGTCATCGTTAAGATGATGACAAACATCGTATTCATCATTTTGTTTTGAAACATCACTTGTCCTCCTCATACCTAATCGCTATTCCCATTAGGCCAATTCTTCGAAAAAACGCATTGACGGTCTGTTTCACTTCTTTGACATCCTCTTTAACGACCATTTTCTTCCCGTTATGAAGCGTAAGGGTCGTATCTGGTAAAGCTTCGACCTGCTCAATGAAAGAAACATTTAATAAAAACGTATCGCCGTTCAGCTTGGTTAGTTCAATCATATGTATTGAATGAACCGGACACCGGCCGGTTCATACCTCCTTTAATGAAAATCAGCACTATCGTTTTAAGTTCATGAGTTCCTGCAGGACTTCATCGGCGGTTGTAATGCCGCGTGTATTAGCCTGGAAACCGCGCTGAGCCACAATCATTTCCGTAAATTCTTCGGAGAGATCTACGTTCGACATTTCAAGCGTTCCTGGAACTAATATTCCTGCCCCACCTTCACCAGGCAATTCCTCTGCTGGCTCCCCCGAGTTAGCTGACGCTTGATATAAATTGTCACCTGCCTTTTCTAAGCCTTCTGGATTATCGAATTGAGCCAATGCTATTTGACTACCTTCTTCCAAATCTCCATCCTCGATATATGATATTTGTCCATTTTCACCAATGCTAAAGCTTTCTGCTTCTATTGGGATGCTTAAAGGAACATCGCCGTCCTCTCCTACTAAATAAAAACCGTCACCATTGACGATATTTCCTTCTTCATCCAAATAAAAATTGCCCGCTCTCGTATAAAAGGTTTGGTCATCCTCATCTGCAACTTGGAAGAAACCGTCACCGGAAATTCCTAAGTCAAGCTCACGGTTCGTGTTTTGCAAACTGCCTTGCGTGTGTATTGTGTCAATTGTTCCTAATTGTGTTCCTAATCCGATTTGACGCGGATTCACACCACCACGTACATCTGTTGGAGCAGTAGCACCAGCAATTTGCTGGCTGACCATATCTTTAAACGTCGCTCTTCCTTTTTTAAACCCAAATGTGTTCACATTTGCAATGTTATTGCCGGTTACGTCAAGTTTCTGCTGAAAGTTTTTCATACCGGAAATTCCAGAATACATAGACCGAAGCATATTCTCATCTCTCCCTTTTCTTTCATTCTGTCCTTGCTGAAGCTGTTATTTGTTCTTCTCTACTCTTGAGAAGATTCTGTGTTATCCACTTCTTCGCTGTTTTCCTCTTCTTCTGCCGCGATATTGCCTACCTGTACAAGCTGGCCGCTGTTAATCCAGCGGTTATCTTCTAACAGCAGCCGAATGTTGCCGTCGCCGTCTCGTTTCACAGACGTGACGGTACCTATCTCTTCTTCAGTGCCAGTTACTAATCCGTCTGTTTCAATGGTTCTTTCCCAAATAATATTTTCACCAATCAATTCACTATGTTGAACGAGTGAGCCGTTTTGGTTCGCTTGAACAAACTGTTCAAGCTGTGTTGACATATTCGTCATTTGTTCTAAAGAGGAAAACTGTGCCATTTGTGAAACGAATTCTTTGTCGTCCATCGGGTTTAACGGATCTTGATTTTGCAGCTGTACCATCAGTATTTTTAAAAAATCATCTTTTCCTAACATGCCGGCGCTTTCTTCTTTAACAACTGGTGCTTGCTTTGACGGCAAGGCGTATGTCTCTTGAATGGAATTGCTCACATTTATCACCTACACTTGTTCATGAAAAGTCAGCTCGTCTAACATGTCCTGAAACGCATCGTGATCTTCTTCGGGTTGGTTTTGTTCATGGCTGTCTTTTCGGCTGCGTTCCCTTTGTTCGTGATGTTTCTCTTCGCTTTCTTGTTGTAAATAGGAAAGCTGCTGCTGTGAAATATCAATACGGTCTACACTTATATTTTGCTGTACAAATGCCTGACGCAGCTGTTGCAGGCTCTGCTCTATCATGTCTTTGGCTGCTTTTGTTGTAGTTAACAGCTGGGCTGTCATTTGTCCGTTTTGTTGAACGAGTTTCACATCCACACGTCCAAGGTGTTCAGGATGAAGTTTCATAGACAATTCTTGTGTCCCATTTTTCAATGTTTGTAATTGACTTTTCCCTAAAACGTTTTGAAATTGGCGCACAAACTCTTGGCCTCTTGCATGCTCACTTTTTTGTTCTCCCACGTGGACTGCCATTTGCTGCACATTCGTCAATGTTCCATCTGTCCTCTGCCAAGAGTTGCTGCTGGTGTTATTGAATGGACTGTATGATGGATCTTTTGTCTGTCCATCTCGCTGCAAGAGCTGCTGCAGATAATCTGTTTGCTCTTTTGCATATGGTAGTGAAGAAAAAGTTTGTCCTCGCATTTGTGAGCTGCCGCTAGATAATAAAAGCTGTTCTATCCGTTGTGCGCGACTGATGTTTGCTTGCTGCAATGAAGGGAAAGGAGATACGTTGCTTCCTTCCAGGCTGCGCAGCACACTCAATAATTGCTCGAGCGATGGTGTTTTTCCCGCCGTATTCGCATGCAGCGACTGCCGCAGCTGTTCGACAACCTGCTTGCTTTGAACCGCCTCTGTGTCTTTGTGCATAAGAGCAGCTGCTAAAGAATCAACTGCTTTTGACAGCGGCTCGTCTGCAGGTATTTGATTCTGTCCGTTTGCTTCCATTTGGTTTACGACCGCAAGCCATCCAGCCAGCACTTCACTGACGTGTTGTTGACTGGTCACATTATGACTGCCTTCTGTGGCGGATGCAGCGAACGCGCTCATAATATGATCGAGTACCTCTTGTGTATCATTTTGTTGAAACTGCCCAGCTATATCTTGCAATTCCAGCGGCAGCTGCTGAAACAATTCGCCTAGCTCATTACTCCAAGAAAACGTAGATGATTGTTCAAACAATTGATGCAATTCTTCAGAAAACGAATGAACAAGCTCTTCACTATGTTTAAACATATTCAAAAGTGCCTCTGGAGACAAAGGTTCCTCTTTTGCTGATATACTTTGCTCTTGTTCAGAAGAAGCAAGCATTTGACTGAGCACTTGAAAAAAAGCGCTCTTCCCCTCTTCTGTTGCTGCTTGTTTTTGGTTTCGCGCAGGTTCAGATGAGACAGACTGCAGTGTATGTATCATTCCTGGAATCATCGGCATCGCTGGCTTTTCACCTCCCTTCCAATGCATTCATCACATTTGCTGCGCGTTCGGGCTCCATCTTGCCGATAATAGCAGCTCTTGCTTTGGAATCCATTTCTGCCATATGCCGAAGCACCGTTTCCATTTCAAGTTCGGACAAAATATCAGCAGCTGCCCCTGTCGACATATTGTCATACACTTCTGCCAGCTCTTGTAACTCTATGCTTGTTTGCTCGCGGTCTGTTCTTTCTGCTTCCAGCTCCAGTTCTGCCTCCTCTAACGCTTCTTCTAATTGAGCAATTGCTTTTTCTTTTTCCTCCAACTCTAAAGCAAGCCGGTTTATTTCCTGCTCTTTTCCTGCTAATTCTTCTGCTTGCTTTTGTACTTCATTAACTTCCTTTGTTTCATTTTCTTCTTCTGTAAAAGATGAAAGAACAGGCACAGATTGTGCTGCGCTTCTTCCCAGATCTATGACGTGAACACCAGCAAACGATAAAAGTATTCCGGCCATCACGACGGCAAATACAATAGGAATAACAACCAACAGCAAAAATCCTTGCCATTTGCTGTTTTTCCTTCCCTTTGTTTGTTTTGGCATATTCTCTCACCTAATTCTTTATCTATAATTGCTGCAGCACAAATCGTTGTTGAGATAATTCATCCATCTGTTCTTCTTCTCTTTTTTTCGACTCTTGCCAATATTCCTGCTCTTGCCACTCCTTGACTTTATCGTACTTTTTCCATTCTACAGATGCACTTTGCAGTTCCAGCTCTTTTTGGTACATCGCATTTCTAGCCTGGCTGGTCTGCTGTTGAATGTGCTGAATAGCTCGATCTGTTTGAAGGACAAGCTGTTCGTTTGTTTGCAGCTCTTGAATTGTCATTCCTGTTTTTACTTTGCTTTTATTTGCTGCCTCCATCGTTTCTTTTTGTTTTAACAGTTCATACAGTTTTGTAGCTTTTTCCTCAAATTGCGTCACCGTACGCTGATATTCTTGTTCTTTTGCAGCTTTTTCGCTTTCTTTGACTTCTAAAATCTTTTGAAAAGAATATTGAAAAGACATGGACCTTCTCCTTATGTAAACTGCTTTTCTAACAGGTTTATTGTTTCTTCAAAAGGATGTGTATCATCATTGGACTGCTGTAAAAAACGATTCATCGCCGGGTAAAGTTTCACTGCTTGGTCTATAGCTTTCGATGAACCTTTTTTATATGCACCAATATTTATTAAGTCTTCTGATTCACGATACGCAGACAAATATTGACGAAAATTCTCTGCAGCCTGACGATGGCTCTTATGTACAATGTCTCCCATCACTCTGCTGACGCTTTTTAAAACGTTAATAGCCGGGTAATGGCCTTTGTCGGCCAATTTCCGGTCCAAAACAAGGTGGCCATCTAATATCCCCCGAACGGCATCAGCAATAGGCTCATTTAAGTCATCGCCATCGACCAGTACTGTGTAAAAAGCAGTAATGGACCCATTCTCACTCGTGCCAGAACGTTCTAATAAACGTGGAAGCAATGCAAACACAGATGGTGTATACCCCTTCGTTGCCGGCGGTTCCCCAATAGCTAAGCCAATTTCACGCTGCGCCATCGCAAATCGAGTTACTGAATCCATCATTAAATTGACATGCATACCTTGATCTCGAAAGTACTCGGCAATCGCAGTGGCTGTCATCGCTCCTTTTATGCGCATAAGCGCCGGCTGGTCCGATGTGGCAACGACAAGTACGGAACGTTTCATACCTTCTTCACCAAGATCTCTTTCAATGAAGTCTTTCACTTCCCGCCCTCTCTCTCCAATTAATGCAATCACATTGATATCTGCTTCAGAATGTCTTGTAATCATCGACAACAACGTACTCTTCCCAACACCGCTGCCCGCAAAGATTCCAACGCGCTGACCCTTTCCCACTGTTAAGAGCCCATCAATCGCTTTAATGCCAAGTGACAGAGGAGTATCGATACGCGGACGCAGTAAAGGGTTAGGAGGTGCGGTTTCTGTTGCAACAGATGTCAACCCTTCCGCCAGCTGCTCTCCATCAAGCGGACGCCCGCTTCCATCGAGTACTTTCCCAATAATAGCTTGACCCGCTTTTACTTGCAGTGGCTTTCTCGTTGCTTCTACTAAACAGCCTGGGCCGATATCAAATGTTTGCCGCAGAGGCATAAGCAGCACTTTTTCCTCTTTAAAACCAACCACTTCTGCCATTGCTGGTTCTTGCTTTTCATGTGGATAAAGCAAACAGATATCTCCAATTGCTGTTTTAGGCCCAAGCGATTCAATCGTTAACCCTACCACGCGTGTAACTTTGCCAAATTGTTTATATGGATTTAAGTTTTTGACGACTTCGATTAAATCAGCTGCTTTCATTCGTTCCACCCTCTTGCAAAACTTCTTCTAGCTTTGTTTTCAGTTCTTGCAGCTGACTGTCTATGGACGCATCCACACGGCCGTAAGAGGTCTCAATAATGCATTGATTGTCATCCAGCTGGCTGTCTGGCAAAACAATTAACTCCTTGGAGTGCGGCAGCTGTGACTCTAGCTCCATCCGTTCATGATTGGTTTGGGAGAATCGAGAGGCGGACACATAAACAGTAACCTCTTCGTGGTCTTTTACTTCTTGCAGCACATTTTTCACAATGTCTGTCCATGTATCATCATTCTTTTGCAGCGATGTATAAACGATGCGGTTAGCCACCTCAAATGCTAAGTCTAGTATGACTGGTTCTGCTTTTGTTACATAATCGTTATAAGCTGCTTTTGCAGCACGTATGACATCTTGTGCTTCTTGTACGGCTTTGTCATATGAAGCTTGTCCGGCTGTTTCACCTTGTTTATACCCTTTGTTGTATCCTTCTGCCTTCGCATTCTCAAAGGCTGATTCAATCCGTTGCTTCGATGCCTGTTCTTCTTCGCTGATAAGCTTGCGCGCTTGATTTACTTCTGCTTGCGCCTCTTGTTTCATTTTCTCTATTTCTTGTTTCTGTTTTTCTATCTGCTCATATTTTTGTTGAAGACGCTGTTCTTTCGTTCGCACCACTTGCTCTTTCGCATCGGGAAAATTTGTTTCCGCCTCTTGTTTTTGCCCGACCGGTCTTAGCTGAATCGGCTTTTTTTCTAGTGTTAGTGACGGGCTTTGGTGAGCTGCTTTAATCAGCCTAGACAATAATATCATCTCCTCCGCCGCGGGCTACGACGATTTCACCATTTTCTTCTAAACGTCGAATCACAGAGACAATTCTCGTTTGTGATTCTTCGACATCACGAAGGCGCACCGGTCCCATGAATTCCATTTCTTCTTTGAATGTTTCAGCCATCCGCTGTGACATATTGCTAAATACCAGCTCTTTAACTTCTTCACTTGCTGCTTTCATAGACAGCTGCAAATCTTCGTTTTCCACGTCACGGATGACACGTTGAATGGAACGATTATCAAGTGTAACGATATCTTCAAATACAAACATACGCTTTTTAATTTCTTCTGCTAAATCAGGGTCTTGAACTTCTAAAGAGTCAAGAATTCTCCGTTCAGTTGAGCGGTCTACACTATTTAACACTTCTACAACAGATTCAATCCCTCCCGCTTCTGTGTAGTCTTGCGTGACTGTTGCCGATAACTTTTGTTCCAAGACACTTTCTACTTCATTTACAATCTCCGGCGACGTACTGTCCATTTCTGCAATACGCTTAGCTACATCGGCCTGCACTTCTTCTGGAAGTTCCGACAGTATTTGGCCGGCTTGCACCGACTCTAAATACGACAAAATCAATGCTATCGTTTGTGGATGTTCATTTTGGATAAAATTCAATATCTGAGACGGATCTGCTTTTCTCGCAAAATCAAACGGTTTTACTTGTAATGTTGATGTCAGCCGGTTAATGACCTGCATAGCTTCATTTTCGCCCAGCGCTTTTTCCAGTACGCTTTTGGCATAGCCTATACCGCCTTGTGAAATATAATCTTGGGCAACAGCAATTTGATAAAATTCTTCCAGCACTTCTTCTTTCGTATTACTGTCAACTTTACGAACGTTTGCAATTTCAAGAGTTAATTTTTCAATCTCCTCTTCACTCAAATACTTATATGCTTGTGCGGAAACGTCGGGGCCAAGAGAAATCAGGAGCATCGCTGCTTTCTGTTTTCCGCTTAATGCATCTTTTGATTGCGCCACAACGACAACCTCCTAATCATCGGACAGCCAGGTCCGAAGTAGTTTCGAAAATTCTTCAGGATTTTCCTGTGCTAGTTTTTCTAATTGCTTACGTCTTGTTGCTTGCTCGCTGTCTTCGTCACCTTGCAGTTCTGGAATTTCTTCTTCGGCTACGATTTCGTCCATATTAATATCTTCGCTGCTCTCTTCCTCCCGCCTGCGTCTAACAAGCATCATCAGCAAAATAATGACTGCTGCAGCTAATACACCTGCGATAATATACATCCATAAAGGAATTGTATCCTGCTCGGTTGGATCGATGTCCATTTTACCGTCAAAGGAGTGAGAAGAGACCACAATATTTTCATTGATAATATCTTCTTGTGTTACATCTTCTAAATATGTTTCATCGATGCTTGTTGTAACCACTGTACTTAAAATTTGTTCTACATCATTCATAATTTGCGGGTCAAGTGACGCAGGATCCTCTGGGTCGGGTGGTTCGACCATTACTTGAATACCTACATCACGAATTTTATATGGACTTTCTACAATTTCTCTATGTATTCGATTCACTTCGTTATTGATTCTCTCTTCTGTACGCTCATAATCCCCGTCCCCAAATCCTGCACCTGCCGGATAATTCACAACATCTTCTTCTCCAGCTCCTGGCACGCCGTCTTCGGCCATCTCTCCTTCATATGTTTCGGTAATTCGTTCCGCGCTGACTTCGATTCCTTCCATGTTTTCTTCATCAACAGGTTCTATCAGTGCTTCTTCTCGATTTTCTTGTGTGAAATCTATATCTGTCGTTACTGAAACAATGACTTTATCCCGGCCCATGATGGTGCCTAACATCTGTTGAATTTGTGACTGGAGGTCTTTTTCAATATCTTCCTGAATGCTGCGCTGTTCTTCGTATGCATTTAATGTTGATTGAGCAGCATCTTGATTTTCATAATCTAAATGCTCAAATCTATCATTCATAATGACAATATTATCTACAGAGAGGTTTGGGACGCTTTTGGATACAAGGTGATACAAAGCTTGAACTTCCTGCTGATCCATGACGTTTGTGCTTGTGCCGATGACTACTGACGCAGACGCTTGTTCGTTCGTTTCAGCTACCCAGGTCGACTCTTCAGGCAGCGTAATCATTACGTTTGCGGCATTTACCCCTTCTATATTTTGGATAAGGCCTTCAAGCTCTGTCTGCATGGCAGCTCTTTCCATAACATTAAACTCATTATCTGTCATGCCAAATCCCATTTGGTCTTCAATAAATGTATAATCGATAGAACCACTTTCAGGTATTCCTTCCGCAGCTAAATCGACTTTTAAAGAATCAACTTGTGTTTCAGGAACACGAATGGTTGATCCGTTATCTGTTAACTCT
This sequence comes from Alteribacillus persepolensis, assembly GCF_900099605.1. GTDB lineage: Bacteria > Bacillota > Bacilli > Bacillales > Marinococcaceae > Alteribacillus > Alteribacillus persepolensis. The sequence goes on along the minus strand of NZ_FNDK01000001.1, from coordinate 208,465 downwards.
GAAGGAATCCCCCTTGCATCCAGCGTTTCTTTGATTTGACCGCTTTCTTCAGCTGTTAAATCAGAATAAAGCGGAGCATAATTTGTGCGAGTTCCAAAGAAAATAACGAGGGAAATAATGAGGAAAAAGAGAATAAAACATCCTATGATAAGTCCTTTTTGTACATTTGTTCGATTGCTCCAATAGTCTAGTGTTTGATTCTTTATGTGCAAAACCTTCTCTTTCATGGGTCCTCCCGACTGCAAAAACTCCCTGACCAGGCGGGTGTGCTATACTTGCATCCGCATGATCTCCCGGTAAGCTTCTTGTGCTTTATTTCTTATTTCAATCGTTGTTTGAAGTGTGACACTTGCTTTTTCCGCTGTAACCATCACTTCGTGAAGATCCTCCACGTCACCAGCTGCTAACTTCGATGTCATTTCATTGGATGCATGCTGTGCTTTATTCACCTCGTTCAGTGCATCATTTAGCGCGTTCTTAAATGACTGTTGTGCTTGAGCCGGCGTTTTTCTTGTACTCTCTTGTGTTTTTTCAAAAAAAGCATGATTATGCAGACTGTTTGTCACATAATTATTCATCGGCTGACCTCCTTCAATTTATTGACTTCTACCGATTTCAAGTGCTTTTAACATCATATTTTTTGATGCATTCATGCTCGTAATGTTTGCCTCGTATGAACGAGTCGCCCCCATCATATTAACCATTTCTTTTAACGGATCGACATTTGGCATTTCTACAAAACCATCGTCACCCGCATCAGGATGGTCAGGTTGATAAACCTGCCGAAATGGCGTTTGATCTTCCACAATACGATTAATTTGCACCCCGTCACCATGAGAACCAGCAGCTGACGCTTCTGTTTTTGCTTGTGACAGCATACTTGAAAAATCCAATTGCTTTGGAGACATTGTGACCATTTTTCTTCGGTACGGTTCCCATTCTCCATCTACAAGACGTCCTCTCGTCGCATCAGCATTTGCTAGATTCGCAGAAGTAACATCCATACGCAAACGTTGTGCTGTAAGAGCAGAAGCCGATATATTTATCCCATCAAATAGTCCCAACATTTATCTTCCTCTCACTGCTGTTTTTAAACTGTTAAACTTGCTGCTTATACGATCTGTTAATGCATTGTAATAGATTTGATTTTTTGCTGACTGAGACATTTCTTTATCAATATCCACATTATTGCCATTGTGATGATACATCGTCTGGCTGTGTGTTGAAAAAAATGGTTTACTGGACTGACCACTAAACTCGAAATGGCGCGGGTTGGTCCGATTCGCCTGTATCGTCTGTTCTTGCAGCGCATTGGTTAATGTGTGCTTAAAATTGGCGCGTTTTGCTTTATAGTTTGGTGTGTCTACATTCGCAATATTATTTGCAATCGTTTTTTGCCGTAAGGCCGCCCCTTTCAAGCCATTCTCTAGCTGTTGAAACGTAGCAGAGTCAAACAGTCCCATATTCACACCTCTTTTTTCCTATTCAAATCTGAAACTTTTCATACTTAAGTCGAATTTTCTCGATTCCGCTATCATTCCCTATCAAAAATTAATGGTTATTTTAGTCTTTCATGCCTAAATTGTATAAAAATTAACGGGATTTGTCTAACCTTGTCAAAAAATTCTTGTTGTTTTTCTATTTTTTCTTTCCATGCCGCTTCTTTTTAATACGACTATAGACCCATTGGAGGATATATATTCTTTTTAAGGAAATGATATCCATCAATCCATATGTCATTGTAACCCCAGTACAAACCAATTGTTAAGCCATTTTTATTAAATTTTTTGTAAATCGACTAGCTCTTCACAAATTCATCATATAATCCTTTTGTCATGATTTTTTTGGTTTTATCGCAGATATACACCCCTGCCATATTCACATATTGTTAGCAGGCACTCTAGCACGTATTTATAACAGCAAATGAAAAGGTTCTAAATCAAATATTGTAGAGCCAAAAAAAAAGAGAAAGATTTTATTCATCTTTCTCTTACTTATCGTCTCTTCTGTATAAAATTATGCTTTTACTTTCTCTAATTCATATAAAAATTTATCGTTTAATACTTTAATATATGTTCCCTTCATCCCAAGAGAACGGGATTCAATAACACCGGCACTTTCGAGCTTTCTTAACGCGTTTACAATCACAGAACGTGTTATCCCGACACGATCAGCAATTTTACTGGCTACTAACAGACCTTCATTGCCTTCTAGTTCTTCAAATATATGCTCTACTGCTTCAAGTTCACTGTAAGACAAGGAACTGATTGCCATCTGCACAACAGCTTTACTGCGTGCTTCTTCTTCAATTTCTTGTGTTTTCTCATGAAGAATTTCCATGCCAACAACTGTCGCACCATACTCTGCTAACACAAGATCATCATTTTCAAACGTATCGTTCAGCCTTGCTAAAACGAGTGTCCCTAACCGCTGACCACCGCCGATAATTGGTACAACCGTTGTCAAACCAGAGCTGAACAATTCTTTGCTTTCTTCTGGAAATGCTGTGAATTCACTATTAACGTCCAAGTTAGAAGATGTCTCATCGATTTTAAACAATCCTGACGTATATTCTTCAGGAAACTGTCTTTGCTCTAACATTTCTTGCATACGTTCATTTTCAATCTCCTGCTTGATGGCATATCCTAATAATTTCCCGCGTCTGCTGACAACAAATACATTTGCTGAAATCACATCTCGAAGCGTTTCAGCCATGTCCTTAAAGTTTACGTGATCTCCTGCTGTTTTCTGCAACATGTCATTGATTTTTCGGCTTTTTTGTAACAAATCCATTTTATGTTTCCTCCTGTTTTTCTTATAAGATATAACGGCTCATGTCCCGATTTTTCGCGATGGTTGCTAGTTTTTCTTCCACATACTCTGGTGTAATCGTAATTGTCTCCATAGTGATATCTGGAGCTTCAAAGGATAAGTCTTCGAGCAGTCTCTCTAGCAATGTATGAAGCCGTCTTGCACCAATATTTTCGGTGTGTTGATTGACATCCTCAGCAATTTCAGCGAGTTTATGAACAGCATCGTCAGAAAATTCCACATTTATACCTTCCGTTTTCAATAAAGCCTGGTATTGTTTTAACAGCGCTTGATCAGGCTCTTGTAATATTTGTTTAAATTCAGCTGGGCCGAGGCTGTTTAATTCTACACGAATCGGAAATCTGCCTTGAAGTTCAGGAATTAAATCTGATGGTTTCGACATATGAAAAGCACCAGCAGCAATAAACAAAATGTGATCGGTTTTCACCGGTCCATACTTTGTTGTAATCGTGGAACCTTCCACAATAGGAAGAATATCGCGCTGAACACCTTCTCGTGAGACATCTGCACTATTTTGCTGTTTTCCCGCTACTTTATCAATTTCATCTATAAAGATGATACCCAGCTGCTCTGCCTTTGAAACAGCTAATTGGCTGACTTCATCCATATCGATTAACTTTTGGGCTTCTTGTTCAGTTAATACTTTTCTCGCATCCTGAACGGGAAGGCGCCGCTTCTTTTTCTTTTTCGGCATCATGCTGCCAAGCATTTCTTGCATGTTCATACCCATTTGTTCCATCCCTGAGCCTTGAAACATATCCATCATATTTGCCGCTTGTTCTTCTACTTCAATCGTAACCATGGAATCCTCTAATTCTCCAAGTGCAAGTTGATGTTCCACCTGTTTCCGTCTTTGCACAACAGACTGATCTTCTTCTTGGGTGTCTTCTGTTGTATCTTGTTGCTGCTGTTGAAATATCATCTCAAACGGATTCTTATAATTTTGTTGTTTTTTCTTTTTTGGCACGAGCAGTTTGACAAGTTTTTTGTTTGCTTCTTGTTCCGCCTGCTGGCGCACATCCTGCATTTTTTCTTCTTTCACAAGGCGGACAGAAGTATCAACCAAATCACGCACCATCGATTCCACGTCACGGCCAACATAGCCAACTTCAGTAAACTTGGTTGCTTCCACTTTCGTAAATGGCGCACCGGTAAGTTTTGCTAACCGTCTAGCGATTTCTGTTTTCCCAACACCAGTCGGTCCTATCATTAATATGTTCTTCGGAGTAATTTCCTCTCGCAGGCTTTCACTTAACTTACTTCTTCGGTAGCGATTGCGAAGAGCCACAGCCACAGAGCGTTTTGCTTCCTGTTGTCCGATAATATATTGATCAAGTTTCTCTACTATTTGTTTCGGCGTAAGCGGGGTTTCCATTTAGCATAATCCCCTTTCTTTTTTAAATTACATGACAGGTTTTTTTACAGTTCTTCTACAACGAGCTGGTCATTTGTGTACACACAAATATCTCCAGCTGTTTTTAAAGCTGCTTCAGCGATTTGTTTCGCTTCTAAGTGATTTGCGTGCTCTTTCAGGGCACGACCTGCAGCCAATGCGTAATTACCGCCAGATCCAATCGCAATAATTCCGTCATCAGGTTCAATTACTTCACCTGTGCCAGCGACAAGCAATAAACTTTCCTTGTTCATCACAACAAGCATTGCTTCCAGACGCCTTAACATTTTATCGCTACGCCATTCTTTAGCTAATTCTACCGCAGCCCGCTGCAGATTGCCATTCCACTGCTCCAGTTTTCCTTCAAACATGTCAAACAGTGTAAAAGCATCCGCAACCGAACCAGCAAAACCAGCAAGAACTTGATTGTTATAAATCTTTCGGACTTTTCGGGCTGTATGCTTCATGACGACCGCCTGCCCGAATGTTACTTGACCATCACCAGCCATGGCTCCTTTACCATTATGCTGCACGGCAAAAATTGTTGTTGCATGAAAGGACATATCCATGTGTCATCAACCTCTCTTTCAAGCTCTTGGATGGGCTGTTTGGTACACACGTTTCAATCTGTCATTGGTGACATGTGTATAAATCTGCGTGGTAGATAAGTGCTCATGGCCTAATAAATCCTGAACCGTGCGCAAATCAGCACCATTGTTTAATAAATGAGTGGCAAAGGTATGCCGCAAATCGTGAGGCGAAATATTTAATGTTTGAGAGATAGCCTTCACCCGCTTTTTAACAGTGTAACAAATACCTCTTTCAGTAAGCGGACCGCCATTGTTATTTAAAAACAGTGCATTTGTCTTCGCTGCCTGTTTTTTGGCTGACAGCTTTTTTCTGGCATTATTTTTATAATAAGCAATCGCCTCTAACGCAAAACTTCCAATCATGACATAGCGCTGTTTATTACCTTTTCCTTTCACCAATAACGTTGATAACTCTTCATCAATGTCATCTAACTCTATACGAGTACATTCGCTTACTCGAATGCCGCTTGCATAGAGCAGCTCAAAAATCGCAAGATCTCTTTGTTCTAACACGTTTTGGATATCAAAGGCATGAAACAACTGCAGCAATTCTTCCTCATATAAAAAGCGCGGCAGCGTGGACTCTTTCTTTGGCAGGCTCGAGACAGCAAAAATGTTCGTTTCTACATACTCTTCTCGTTTTAAATACTTGTAAAACGTACGTAACGCAGAAACTTTTCGCGCAACAGTCGCACGTTGATACGCTTTATTGTATAAATGGCTGAAATATGTCCGTGCGACGTAAGAATCTGCTTGCAGCGGGCTTGCTAAGCCTTCAGCTGCCAAAAACTCACGATAGTCCTGCAAGTCTTTTTCATACGCCCTTATTGTTTGTTCGGACGCATTTTTCTCCACTTGCAAATATCTTTTGAATGCGCGGGCTAGCTCCGAAAACGTGTACTTGGTTGCAGCCATTTTTTTCATCCTTTACACAAAAGCTACTAAATTCTAACATAGCAGGTTATCACAGGCAAGATAGTTAACGATTACTTCACAAAATTCTGAATGGCTCCCAATGCTCGCTCAGCTAATTTCTCATTTCGTTCTTTTTTATTTTTTATTTTTTCAGGAAGACGCGGCAGCAAACCAAAGTTTGCATTCATCGGCTGAAAATTATCAGGGTTCGCCGTCGTAATATATTGCGCGAGGCCGCCAATCACTGTTTCTTCTGGCAGTATTTCCAGCGGTTCTCCTTTTCTCAAACGTGCGGCGTTTCGGCCTGCAATCAGACCTGCTGCGGCTGATTCTACATATCCTTCAACTCCTGTAATTTGTCCGGCAAAAAAGAGATCTTCCCGCTTTTTGCTCTGGTACGTCGGCTCAAGCAAATTCGGCGAATTAATAAACGTATTGCGATGCATCACCCCATAGCGGACAATTTCAGCATTTTCTAAGCCAGGAATCATACGAACCACTTCTTTTTGCGGCCCCCACTTTATGTGCGTTTGAAACCCTACAATATTATAAAGTGTACCCGCTTGATTGTCTTGACGTAACTGTACAACTGCATGTGGACGCTCGCCTGTTTCCGGATGTTCAAGTCCGACCGGTTTCATCGGGCCGAATAACAATGTTTTTTTGCCGCGTTTTGCCATAACTTCTACTGGCATACAGCCTTCAAAGAATATTTCTTTTTCAAACTCCTTTAATGGAACTGTTTCGGCTTCTACCAGTGCTTCATAGAAACGATCAAATTCTTCTTCTGTCATTGGACAGTTAATGTAAGCTGCCTCTCCTTTATCATAGCGGGACTTTACATACGCTTGGTTCATATCAATGCTGTCGGTTTCAATAATCGGCGCCGCTGCATCATAGAAATACAAGTGGTCTTCACCACTTAATTCTCGAATGTTTTCAGATAAGCCTTCTGTTGTAAGAGGTCCCGTTGCGATAATAGTCGGTCCTTCTGGAATTTCTTGAATTTCTTCTTCATGCACACGAACATTATCATGTCCTTTAACTAGCTCCGTTACTTTTGCTGCAAATTCATGCCGGTCTACAGCAAGAGCCCCTCCTGCAGGAACAGAACATGCATCAGCTGCTCGAATAATGACCGAATCCAGCTGGCGCATTTCCTCTTTTAAAACACCAACTGCATTAGCCAGGCTGTTGCCTCTCAGGGAATTGCTGCAAACGAGCTCTGCAAATTTATCGGTGTGGTGTGCCGGCGTTTGTTTGTTTGGCCTCATTTCGTAAAGGTTCACCTGCACTCCCCGTTTGGCAAGCTGCCAAGCTGCTTCACTGCCAGCTAAACCAGCTCCAATGACATTTACTTCTACTGACATACGATGATTCCTCCTTTAGGTTTCGCAACGAACATAGGAAAACCCCCTTTTATCAAGGGGATCTTTTTCACAAATATATTGTTAGTTCGGTTCTTCTTTATAATCGCATTCGGTACATTGAACGGTGACGCCTTTTTTCGTTCTTTTCTCTACTAAGAGAGAACTGCATTTTGGACACGGCCGCGCAATCGGTTTGTCCCATGATACAAAATCACATTCAGGGTAACGGTCGCAGCCATAAAACTTACGCTGTTTTTTACTTTTTCGTTCAACGATGTTCCCCTCTTTACACTTAGGACATTTCACACCGATTTCTTTGACAATCGCCTTGGTATTACGGCAGTCTGGAAAATTCGAACACGCCATAAATTTTCCATATCGTCCCATTTTATATACCATCGGGCTTCCGCATTTCTCACAATCCTCACCGACCGGCTCATCCCGAATTTCTACTTCTTTCATTTCTTCTTCTGCCACTTTAAGGCGTTTTTCAAATCCTTGATAAAATTCATCGATAATCTGAATCCAATTTTGGCGCCCTTCTTCAATATAGTCAAGGTCGTTTTCCATTTTAGCGGTGAATTCCACATCTAAAATTTCTGGGAAAAACTCTGCCATCAGCTCTAATACAATTTCTCCGAGCTCTGTTGGAATGAAGCGTTTGTCTTCAAGTGCTACATAATTCCTTCGTTGAATGGTATCCAATGTTGGAGCATACGTAGATGGACGGCCAATGCCCATTTCTTCCATTGTTTTTACAAGACGTGCTTCCGTGTAACGAGGCGGCGGCTGAGTAAAATGCTGATTCTCTTGCAGCTTTTGTTTTTGAACAGTCTCGCCTTCTTTTAAATCAGGAAGAAATTTTTCTTTTTCTTTTTTTCCATCATCTCTGCCTTCAATATATACTTTCATAAAACCAGGAAATTTAATTTTAGAACCGTTAGCACGGAATGTGACACCGTTATTCTCTAAATCGACAGACATCGTGTCCATCACTGCCGGTGCCATTTCGCTTGCTACGAGTCTTTCCCAAATTAATTTGTACAACCGATACTGATCACGGCTTAAATACTGTTTAATACCTTTTGGGTCTTTCTCTACGCTCGTGGGGCGAATCGCTTCATGTGCATCCTGTGCATTATTATTTTGCTTATCTGCGCGCTTACCTTTGCGCGTATATTCCTCTCCAAACTTCTCTTCAATATAAGCCTTTGCTCCTTCTTTGGCGGTGTTGGAAATACGGGTCGAGTCGGTTCTCATATACGTAATCAAACCAATAGTGCCTTCTTTACCAATGTCGACCCCTTCATAAAGCTGTTGAGCCACCATCATTGTTTTCTTTGCTCGGAAATTCAGTTTGCGTGCTGCTTCTTGTTGAAGAGATGATGTCGTAAACGGCTGGACAGGATTTCGCTTCCGTTCTTTTTTCGTTACTTTTTTTATCGAAAATTCGCTGCCTTTTAAGCGCGAGAGAACCTCGTCAACCTCTTCTTTTGAGCCGAGCTCTCTCTTTTTCCCATCCATACCATAAAATTTCGCTTCAAATGTTTCTTTGTTATACGTAAAAGATCCGTCAATGCTCCAGTACTCTTTTGGAACAAACTCTTTGATTTCTTTTTCACGGTCAATAATCATTTTTACAGCAATAGACTGCACCCGGCCAGCACTCAGTCCTTTTTTTACTTTTTTCCAAAGCAACGGACTGATATTGTAACCAACTAAGCGGTCAAGTACCCGCCTGGCTTGCTGAGCATCAACCAAGTCCATATTAATAGGCCTTGGGTCTTTAAATGCATCTTTAATCGCACTTTTTGTAATTTCATTAAAGACAACCCGGCATTCGCTGTCTGCATCAATTCCTAAACTGTACGCTAAGTGCCAGGCAATTGCTTCTCCCTCACGGTCGGGGTCGGCAGCCAGATAAATTTTTTTTACTTTCTTTGCCGCCGTTTTTAGTTCTTTTAGAACAGGCCCCTTCCCTCGAATCGTTATATATTTTGGGGCATAATTATGTTCGACGTCAACTCCCGTTTGACTTTTCGGCAAATCGCGAACATGGCCCATGGAAGCTTTGACGATATATTTCTTCCCAAGATATTTACCGATTGTTTTTGCTTTAGCGGGAGATTCAACGATTACTAAATAATCTGCCATATCTCTTGTTTCCTCCCCCTTTGTTATTGAAAGAATTTTAAATATTATCATTCAGTTTAAGGTACTTTGTCAAATTGTATACATTCTTTTTTATAACAAACCGAACTATCTATATTACTGTCTCTCTTTTCTTCCGCTAAAAGAAAAATCACATCGCTGTTTATTTGGGAAACAAATCACAATCATTTTTTCACAGTTTATGTGCCCTGTCTACCCAAAATGTCTAGATTTTTTGTATGCAGTGAAAGGATTCTGCCTGTATGATACAGACATATTCATAATTTCTTCCATCTATCACACCATAAATCTTCGCTTTTCGCAACCAAAGCGGCTCCTTCAGATAGTAGTTCATTGGTTCCTTTAGACATAGGAGAAAAAATAGATCCCGGCAAAACACGAACATCACGGCCTTGTTCGAGTGCTTGATGTGCTGTAATTAATGAACCGCTGCGCTTTCCTGCTTCCGTGATAAACGTTATATCAGAAAGAGCACTAATAAGGCGGTTCCGCATTGGGAAATGCCATTTTCTTGGTGGGAGATCGGGGGGATATTCGCTGATGAGCAAATGTTTTGCTGCTAAAATGCCCGCAAGCTGCATGTTGCCTTTTGGGTAAATGTGGTCAAAGCCAGAGCCCAACACAGCAATCGTTGTGCCATGATGTTGTACGGCTAACATATGAGCATACGTATCTGTACCTGCAGCAAGACCGCTCACAATCGTCACACGTTCTTCTAGCAATGGCGGAAGCAGCACTCGCATCGCCATTTTTCCGTATTCAGTCAGTTTTCTTGTTCCTACGACTGCTAAGCTGTTTGCTGCGTGAAGAAGGTCGAGGTTGCCTTTTGCATATAAAATCCAGGGAGGATCGTGCATCTGTTTGAGACGTTCAGGGAATTGTGGGTGAAAAGGAGTCAAAACGTGGATATTGGCTTTTTTATAGTGATGCAGCTTTTCTGAAGGAGAACGTGAATGCAAAAAACGATAGAGAGATGCAGCTTGGCGGGGATTTAAGTGAAAAAAGCGGGAAAGGTGATGCGGGGGCATATGAAACGGCAGCTGAAACGTAGAGTCCTGCTGATAGACAGCCATCAGTCTTTTCCATGTCATAGCAGGTGCTTCATGTAATAATAGAAGTTTCTCAGTTAATGTCATACGTTCCTCCCTCTATAATGAATATAAAACAAGGGTTCATACAAATGTTGAGGACATAGCTGGTTTGTACATTAGGAATATTTCTCTTCGGTAAAGAATGAAAGGTTAAGAAAAGCATAAGCGCCCTGTAAAGAAGGAAGTTCAGCGAAGGTGACGGACACCCATTCTTGGAGCCCATCGGCAAGGTGAGTTTTTCTCATTTATGACCAGGAGATGGCGCAATCAGAGGAGACACTTGAGGGAAAAACAGCATTTAAAACTCGATTGTGATGGTATTCCCGGTGAACTTAAAGCGTTATCCACAGCAAGAAGTGAGCCAGAAGAGCACCCGGCTAAAAGGGAGATTGATAACCCTAAAAAACCTCACAGAACAGTAAAAAAACAGGACAGGCCCTTCCCTGTCCTGTTTGTCATTGTTTATTTTTTGACGGCATCATGCGTTTTGCATTTATCATAGATACCATTGTCTTTCAATGAAGCAATTAGCGTATCACCAATATCTGCTGGTGTATCTGCTACGCTGACTCCGCATTTTTCAAGAGTAGAAATCTTTTCATCTGCAGTACCTTTGCCGCCGGAAACAATCGCACCTGCGTGTCCCATACGCTTTCCTGGAGGTGCTGTACGGCCGCCAATGAAGCCAACAACTGGCTTTTTCATATTAGCTTTAATCCATTCAGCTGCTTCTTCTTCTGCGGTACCGCCAATTTCCCCAATCATAATAACAGCTTCTGTGTCATCATCATCGTTGAATGCTTTTAACACGTCAATAAAGTCCGTACCATTTACCGGGTCTCCCCCGATACCAACGGCTGTAGATTGACCGACACCAGCTGTGGAAAGCTGATGAACGGCTTCGTACGTAAGTGTGCCGGAACGAGATACCACACCAACGTGACCTTTTTTATGAATATAGCCTGGCATAATACCAATTTTGCACTCCTCTGGTGTAATAACACCTGGGCAGTTTGGTCCGACAAGGCGTGTTTTCTTGCCTTCCATAAAGCGTTTTACTTTCAGCATATCCAATACCGGAATACCTTCTGTAATACAAATCGCCAAATCAACTTCTGCATCTACTGCTTCCATAATCGCATCAGCAGCAAAGGCAGGCGGCACATAAATCACCGATGCATTGGCGCCTGTTTTTTCCACAGCGTCCTCTACAGTGTCAAATACAGGAATACCTTCTACTTCTGTGCCGCCTTTTCCAGGAGTAACACCGCCGACAATCTGCGTTCCATACTCTACAGCCTGCTGTGTATGGAATAAACCAGTCGAACCAGTGATTCCCTGTACAATCACTTTTGTATCTTTATTAATAAAGATGCTCATTACTCTTCGTCCCGCCTTTCTATTTCACTAGAGATACAATTTTTTGTGCCCCGTCTGCCATAGAGTCGGCAGCTGTAATATTGAGTCCGGACTGTTCTAAAATTTGCTTACCTTGTTCTACGTTTGTTCCTTCCAGGCGCACAACCAGCGGAATTTCAAGACCAATTTGTTTTGTCGCTTCAACTACGCCTTCTGCAATGACGTCACACTTCATAATTCCACCGAAGATATTAACGTAAATTCCTTTTACATGTTCATCGGAAAGAATAATTTTGAAGGCTTCTGTTACTTTTTCTGCTGTTGCACCGCCGCCTACGTCTAAGAAATTGGCTGGCTGACCGTTGTAATAATTAATAATATCCATCGTAGACATCGCCAAACCAGCGCCATTTACCATGCAGCCGATATTTCCATCAAGCGCAATATAACTTAAATCATATTTCGACGCTTCAATTTCTTTTGGATCTTCTTCATCAAGATCTCTAAATTCTAATACGTCTTTTTGACGGTACAGCGCGTTAGAATCAAAGTTCAACTTCGCATCAAGCGCCATGACATTGCCGTCACCAGTTGTAACAAGTGGATTAATTTCTGCAATCGAGCAGTCTTTTTCCGTAAATACTTTGTACAATCCAAGCATGAATTTAGCAGCTTTTCCGACAAGTTCTGCTGGAATGTTGATGTTAAATGCAAGACGGCGTGCTTGATATCCTTGCATACCAACAGCCGGGTCAATATATTCGCGGAAAATCTTTTCAGGTGTCTTTTCCGCTACTTCTTCGATTTCTGTACCGCCCTCTTCAGAAGCCATCATGACAACTCTAGATGTAGCGCGGTCCAGAACAAGACCAACATAATATTCTTTTTGAATATCGCAGCCTTCTTCAATAAGTAAACGCTTTACTTCTTTACCTTCTGATCCTGTTTGATGTGTTACAAGTGTTTTACCAAGAATTTCATCAGCATATGTACGTACTTCATCCAAATTCTTGGCTACTTTTACACCGCCAGCTTTTCCGCGGCCTCCTGCATGAATCTGTGCTTTTACTACATTTACATCAGACCCAAGTTCTTTTGCAGCTTCAACAGCTTCCTCAACAGAGAAAGCAACTTTCCCGTTTGGAACGGAAACTCCATATTCTCTGAGGAGCTCTTTTCCTTGATACTCATGAATATTCATGTTCTCTCCATCCTCCTAACGATTCGATACGAATACCATGCAGTTTATCTGCGGCAAGGATTGGGTGGAATCATTGGCTTGTGTTGCGGCCATTGTTTCGCACACATCAATTATCGTATAAAAAAATCCCTTAAAATTCAACAATTCTTCAAAAGTTTATAAAAATCTTTTTCTATTCCGCCATAAGGATTCGACAGCAAGCTACGCTTTTCTCACCTGTCACTTCGTTCATGATGGTCAAGCAAGACGCCTGCAGAAACAGCAGAGGATGTGTTGCGATGAGCTTAAAACGCAGCCTGCAGCAATCAATTTTGAAGAACCAGCTGGCTAGAAAGGGGGGTTATGGATAACTCCTGCAAACTTGAAGAAACCAAAAAACAGAGGCTGAGACAAAACTAAAAACAGCCTGCTCAAAAGCCGAACAATAGTGCATGAACGTATATTTTATGTAAACAGGTCAATACACGCTGGACTGAGCGGCAGCTCCATGAGCCGAATAGCCTTGTGGTAAAGACCTTTTCGTTATCAAATTAACTGAGATCGTGTCCAAATAACACAAAGTATATTGACGGAACAACGATGAAATTCACTTTTATAAACAAATAATCCGAACTGATTTCCAACAAATCGTTCGGATCTATCTATGATTCTATACTGTTGTCTCAGCCGCGTATATGCCTTATTCATCGTCTTTTTTTGTTTTCTCATCTGCATCTTTCTCTTTTTCCCACCATTTTCCGATCGAAGCTAAGGACTTAATTTCTTCGATATTCCGAAAAAAACCAAGTTCATGACCTGCCTCTTCCATAAATTGACTCTTTTTTGCCCGTTTGATAAAGGGTTGCTGCTTGCCCATACACACACCTCTTTTTTTATCTATTATTTCCGGACTTTCCATTTTCATACGTGTGCTGATCGATGCGGTATAAAAAGGCAAACACTTCTGCAACGACTTCGTATAATTCGGCTGAAATCGTCTGGTGCAGCTCCAGTTTAGATAATAACTCCACAAGTGATGGATCTTCTTGAATAGCAATGTTGTGTTCTTTAGCCCGTTTAATAATCTCTTCTGCCACATAGCCTTTGCCTTTGGCTTTCACTGATGGTGCTGTCTCTGTTTCTTCCTCATATCCAAGAGCAATAGCTGATTTCACATGTTTTTGTGTCTCTTTCATACCCTCACATCCACTCCTTGTCGGACGGCTGTCTTTGAAGAAGGCGCTGGCTTGAACGAAGCTTCTTTTCGTCGTTCTTTCCAGTTAACAGATGTTAGAGAATAATGGTGTTCAGATAGTTTTTCTTGTAAAAATGGCTGCAAAAGTTCGAGCAAAAACTCCGGTTTTGGATGATCATTCAGCACGTTCACCGTCACGTACCGCCGTTGTATTTGTACATCTGCAATGGTTTCTCCTAAATGTTCGAGCTCTAAATAAAACAGAATACGACAGTGGTTTGGATCAATGCTGCCATTATCCTGCTTTTTGCCCTCCCATTGTATGGTTAAATCTGTGCGGTGATGCCCAAGGAGCAGCGGCAGCTGTACAAGTGATTGGTGAACCAGCCCCTCTTGATGTTGTGTTAATATTTGTTGGCCAGTCAGCCGAGCCAGCAATGTTTCAGCGCTGTTTTTTACGTCAGAAGACAGATAAGGGGTATATTCAAGCAGTGTTTGCTTTAAAGAAGACACTGCAGCTTCTTCACGGGACAGAGGTACACCTTGGCGTAAATCCCTTTCATGGTGCATACCGATTTGCTGTAATAGTTGTGTTATTTGTTTAGCAACAAACGACATACTGTTTTCGTCAGACGACGTGTTCATAAAAGACCCTTGCAACAACACCGTATACGCTTGTTTCTCAGATGTTGATAACATCATATCCTGCCATCGAGGCACTGCGTGCAGCATACTATTATACAGAAGCTTTGCATCTGGCGTTTTTCCGGCAGCTTGGTAAAATAACGATAACAACTGTTGAAGCTGCTTGCTGCCTGCTTTCCCTTCTTGCATAGAAAACTGTGTCATTAATGTGTGGTAGAATTCATTCGGCGCAAGTGTATGCAGAGGCATTCCTTCTTTGGCGGACATATGCGGCCATATGTTTTGTACGATTTCGCGATTCCTTTGGTCTATAACCATCGCTTGAAAAGAAGCAAGCCACGCATCAGACCCGAATGAATCCGGGACTACGCCTGCCTTTGTCATTAAACTTGCTGCGCCTTGTTTTAATGTTGAAGAAATGTTTTCTAAGGCAGATAAGTGTAATAATTGCTGAATATAAACAGGAGCGGCTTCTTGCATACCTTTATTGTTTAGCACTCCTGCTTCTAGTGTTGCCATCAGGCTTTGGTACACCGCCTGGTTTGACTGCTGCTGTAAGGAAGACGTTGCCCTCGATTCGCTCGCGCGCTCAAGCTGTGTTTTCAATCCTTGCAGTTGTTGTGACAGCGGCACTCCTTTTTCTGCTTGATAAAGCGCTTGGAATACTTCCTCAGTGAGCGGAAGCTGCTGTTTATACATGTTGCTTAATACATGCACTCCTTGCTCGTGAAACGTATCCGCTCTTTGAAGAATGTGTCCCCCTTTTGTAATCAACTCTTTGGAAAAAGGCACTTCTTCTTTTAACAACATCTCAAGCATCGCCTTATTTTGCTTATTATTAGCTAACCCCATCGCTTCTAACGCACTGCTTGTCTGCACACTTCCTGGTGACTGATTAGATGTAGCACGGCCAGCCTGTAAAACTTTGAGACGAGGAACGCCTTCGTTTTGTTTCACTTGAAATAAATAATGATTTCCCGCTGCAAGCGCAGCTTCTAACCTGGCTGTCACATTCATCGAACCCATCCGCAGCAGAGCGGTTTGATTGGGAAAAAGTTTTAAGACAGTTCCTTCAAACATTTGCCCCTTTTTAAAAAACAGAGTACGTCCACGCACAGGCGATAAAGGTGCTGGAGCAGAAGATAATGCAAACAGTGATTGTCCCATACGAAGGCCTCCCTCCTTACCCAAAATATATCGGTGTGCAAGTTAATTGCTGCAATAAGTAGAGCACGTTATAGTTATCGTAGGCAAGCTTTTACAGGCGCAAAACTTTGACGGTGTTCAGCCGTTGCCCCGTATTTTTTCAATGCTTCAACATGTTGTTTTGTTCCATAACCCATATGCTGGTCGAACCCATACTCCGGATAACGGCTCGCCATCGTTGTCATGTAGTAGTCACGCTCCACTTTTGCCAACACAGATGCCGCTGCAATCGAAGCACTTTTTGCATCCCCTTTTGTCAAGGACAACTGTTGGACAGGAAGACTCAGTGCCAACGCATCAACAAATACCGCATCCGCTTTCACTTGCAAACCTTGTACAGCCTTTTCCATAGCCGCAATCGATGCTTGATAAATGTTCATCGAGTCAATGTGCTCAGCTGCTATATGTACCACATGGTAAGCGACTGCTTTTTCCGTAATTTCTTGATAGAACGCTTCCCTTTTTTCTCGACTTAGCTTCTTTGAATCTGTCAATCCAGGAAATGTTGTATCAGCCGGTAAAATAACAGCCCCTGCTGTGACTGGCCCGGCAAGCGGTCCTCTTCCTACTTCATCGACTCCTGCTATATAACGGTAGCCTTGTGCTTGCCACTCTTTCTCATAACGTGTAATCAGCGCATATTCTTGTTGTTGCCGCTCGATAAAGGCCAATTTTTTGTCGTATTGTGAAAGAAGTTTTTGTACACCTTTGCGCTCGTCTTGACGCAGCCGCTCCATCCAATGTGTATCGAAAGATCCGCTCTTTAATTTTTGTTGTATTTGGGCAATGGTTTCTTGTTTTTCATTCATTTTCATCTTCCTTATCTATTACTATCGGTTGCTCAAAGATGTTATTTAAGTTGTTTCCTGCAAGATATCTTCCATATCTTGCGGTGTTTCTAAAGTGACACGGCCAAACTTTTGTGTTCGAAGGTCGCTTAATA
The DNA here is from genome assembly GCF_900099605.1 of Alteribacillus persepolensis. Taxonomy (GTDB): domain Bacteria; phylum Bacillota; class Bacilli; order Bacillales; family Marinococcaceae; genus Alteribacillus; species Alteribacillus persepolensis. The sequence continues at coordinate 191,574 of NZ_FNDK01000001.1, read as the reverse complement.
TAATGTCTGCTGCCTTTTCGTAATCAATGTATCCACCTGCTTGAAGACAGCCTCTTTTTCTGCCAATTTCATCAAACAGCTCCATACCGCCTTCTACACGTGCATCATCTAAACGATAACGTTCCTTTAATGCCTTCGGATATCTTTCTTTTAAAACATTAAGCGTAAACAAAGCAACTTCTTCTGCATCGAGAATTTCATCTTTAATTGCTCCAGTAGCAGCAAGGCGGTAACCAATTACTGGAGGATCAAACTTCGGCCAAAGGATGCCGGGTGTGTCCAACAGTTCCATGTCATTTCCTACTTTCAGCCATTGCTGTGCTTTCGTTACCCCTGGCGTATCCCCTGTTTTGGCACTTTTTCTCCCAACCAGCCGGTTAATTACCGTTGATTTTCCAACGTTTGGAATACCAACTACCATCGCACGGATAGCTCGTTTACGAATCCCTTTTCTAGCCATTTTTTCAAACATTGGAGCAGTAAGTTGTTTGGCCTTGTCAACAATCGGCTTGGCACCTTTATTTTTCAGCGCGTGAATAGCTGCAGCTTCAAAACCTGCTTGCTGAAATGCCTGAATCCATTGGTCCGTAACTGCTGCATCAGCCATATCACTTTTGGTCAATGCGATAAGCCGTGGTTTATTGCCGACCATCTCCTCTAACATTGGATTTCTAGAGGAAAAAGGAATCCGGGCATCAGCAAGTTCAATAACGATATCGACTTTATTTAACTGTTCTGATACTTGACGTTTTGCTTTTGCCATATGTCCTGGATACCATTGTATACTCATCTGTCTACATTCCTTTCCATATCACCGTGTTCGTTAAAAAAAGAGAAGGGCCAAAATGTCCAGACTGCTTCTCCTACAATATCTTCCATTTCTACTAACCCGATGCTTCTTGAATCAAAACTGTGCCGACGGTTATCTCCAAGCACAAATACGTGATTTTCTGGTATCGTTTTGACGCCAGTAACATCTTCTAAACGAAAATTATCGGTCAGCAAGCCTTCTGTCAAATCGTTTTTTAACGGCTTTAAATATGGCTCCTGTATTTTCTTTTCATTGATATAAAGTAAATCTTCATCATAATATAGTGTGTCCCCAGGCACGCCAATCACTCGTTTTATGTAGTCTTTTTCATTTGTTGCGTGAAACACAACAACATCAAACCGTTCTGGTTCTTGCCACCAATAGCTTGCTTTATTAATAATAAGACGATCCTTATCTTGCAATGTCGGCTCCATCGACTCACCGTCTACAATCATTGGCGCAATTAAAAAGGTTCGTGTAAGGACTCCTATCGTGACAGCAATTAGTAATAGCCGCAGCCCTTCTTTTACGCGTCTATTCAACTGAAACATTTCTATCATCGCCTCTTCAGCTTTTCATCCCAACAAGCCAATGATTCTTATCATATTTCGTGTCCTTTTCGCCACATCTATGTTTCTATAACCTGCATCTAATTTCTGCTTTCTTTTATATATGATGTAAAAAAGACCGCAGCGGAGTGGGTCCGCCACAGTCTTTTTAATTTCCGTTTTATCGAATTTCTTTGATGCGTGCTGCTTTTCCGCGCAAGTTGCGAAGATAGTAAAGCTTCGCTTGACGGACTTTTCCGCGACGCTTCAATTCGATCTTGTCGATACGCGGGGAATGCACCGGGAACGTACGCTCCACACCAATGCCGTAAGATACTTTACGTACAGTAAATGTTTCGCTGATTCCACCACCGCGACGCTTAATAACGACACCTTCGAATACCTGAATACGCTCACGAGAACCTTCAACAACTTTTACGTGAACACGTACAGTGTCTCCGGCACGAAAAGCAGGAAGATCGGTTTTCAACTGATCTTTCGTAATCTCGCGAATAAGGTCTTGCATCGTATTCGCCTCCCTTTCTCCAAATGCTCTTGCCATCTATCGAGCAGCGGAACATCGTAATCAACGGCTTTAACGCCACAACGTAAATCATATCACAAGCTATGTGTATAAGCAACAAGTCTATCGATCTTTTTTCCGTTCTTGAAGCAGCATTGGTTAGTCGATTAAGTCAGGCCGTCTTTCCCTTGTGCGTTTTACAGCTTGTTCTTTTCTCCATTTTTCAATGTTTTCATGATGGCCCGACAATAAGACATCAGGCACTTGATATCCCCGGAAATCAGCCGGTCTTGTATAATGCGGGTGTTCAAGCAAACCTTGTGAAAAGGAATCTTTTTCTGCCGATTCATCGTTGCCTAACACACCCGGCAGCAGCCTTGTAATACTATCTGCCATCACCATTGCTCCTAGTTCACCGCCAGTTAACACAAAATCACCAATGGAATATTCATCTGTAACGAGGTGTTCCCGTATTCTTTCATCATACCCTTCATAATGGCCGCAGATAAAAATAAGATGTTTTTCACTTGCCAGCTTTTCTGCATCGGCCTGTTTATATGGCTTTCCTTGCGGACAAAGCAAAATAACACGCGGTGCGTAAACAACATTGGCCGCACCTTTTACGTGTTCTACTGCATCAAACACTGGCTGTGGTGTTAACACCATGCCTGCTCCGCCTCCATATGGATAATCATCTACCTTGCCGTGTTTATTGACAGAGAAATCCCTTATGTTATGCACGTTAAACTGTACTGACTCTTTCTCGGCGGCTTTATTTAATATAGATGACTGCAGTACTCCCGGAAACATTTCCGGGAACAACGTGAGAAAATCCATTCTCATCATGACAATAATCCCTCCATGACGTGAATGGTAACCATTTGGTTTTCGATATCAATATCTTTTACGACATCATCGATATAAGGAATCATAATATCTTTATTACCTCGTGCAGGTTTTACTACCCACACATCATTGGCTCCCGGGGTGAGAATTTCTTTGATCCTTCCCAGTTGTTCGCCTTCTTCACTATACACATCACAACCGATGATTTGGTGATAATAAAATTCACCTTCTTCTAATTCTTCTAAATCCGTTTCAGGAATAACGATTGATGCACCCTTCCACTTTTCCACATCATTTAATGATGTGTACTCATGGAGCGTTAATAATAGGAACTGTTTGTGGTAGCGCACATCCTTGACGGTAACTTTCTCTTTTTCAGCGCCCTTCTCGAAATAAAGAACGGCGCCTTTGGCAAAGCGTTTTTCTTCAAAGTCGGTAACAGACAGCACTTTTACTTCACCGCGAACACCATGTGTATTGACAATTTTTCCAACGTTAAACCATTCCATTATTATCATCCGCCTTACGAATAGAAACGATTTTTCCTTCTTCTACTATAATTTCTTGTTCAGCAACAGGCCATGCATCACCTGGCTGTATCTCTTCAATCGCATCTACTTCACCAGTTACTATTTCAGAACCAAGTGGCAGCTGTTTTAGCTGCGACTGTTGAAATTTAGCTCGATGTTGTTTTTCTTTCCGTTTTTTTATTTCCTTTTCAAATCGTTCTTTCACTTGCGCTTTTTTGTGCGGCGCCTCTGCAGCTTTTAATTGTTTTTGCAGTTGAAAACGCAGCTGGTCAATTTCTTTTTCAAAGCGTTGCTTGTCATTTTCCAAGTCTGTCCACATTTTCTCTTTCCAAGCCTCTGTCAGCTTTTGTTTCACTTTCACTTTTTTTATGACTCGCATGATTCACCTCATTTAAGGAAACAACCAAAGAATCAACCAATGAAAAAGCACCCATTCGTACAACGGTTTCCTAAAAATTCTTTTGGACAAAGTGGACGTATACAACGAGCATAAGTTTTTTGCACTCAGGCAATTTTTTCTCCCATCTGCTCGCGTTTTCCCCTTCAGACGGAAATCTTCCTGCCTAAAACAACCAACAGCTGCCTGCTTGACAACACTTTTTTCATAGAGTCCAAAAAAAGGCAAGGATATAAGTATCCTCACCTTTCTCTGTCTGCTCTTATTCTACAATATCAAGGCGAACACGCTTGTTTTGGTGAGTTGCTGAAGCATACAGCACCGAACGTATCGCATGTGCAATTCGACCTTGTTTTCCAATCACTTTTCCCATGTCATTCTCATCAACAGACAACGTTAAGACGAGGGTATTTTCTTGTTGCTGTTCTTCAACACGCACGCTGTCTGGATAATCCACAAGAGCACGGGCAATGGTTTCCACAAGATTTTTCACTGCTTGTCCCCCGCCTTCATTAAAATGATAACACGACTTACTGTTCGTTCTTCGCGTTATGAAGCTTTTCCATGAGGCCTTCTCTAGAGAAAAGGTTACGAACTGTATCGGAAGGTTTTGCTCCGTCAAGCATCCACTTTAAAGCTTTCTCATCATTAAGGTTTACTTCAGCAGGATCTTTTAACGGGTTGTATGTTCCGATTTCCTCGATGAAGCGGCCGTCACGCGGAGCGCGAGAATCTGCCACTACCACACGATAAAAAGGTTTTTTCTTTGATCCCATACGTCTTAGTCTAATTTTTACTGCCATTTATAGACACCTCCATCATTAGTTGCAAAAATAATTTCACACAATAGCACATTATAATAGGAATTTACGTTCCTGTAAAGGCTTTTTCCTTTTCACTACATAAAAGGAAGCTGAAAGCCGCCTTTGCCTTTTTTCTTGCCTTTTTGCATTGACGTCATTTGTTTCATCATTTTCTTCATGTCTTCAAACTGCTTTAACAGACGATTGACATCTTGAATTGTTGTGCCGCTGCCTTTTGCAATCCTGCGTTTGCGGCTGGCATTCATTACAGAAGGATTTTGCTTTTCGTACGCTGTCATGGAGCGTACGATGGCTTCAACACGGCCGATTTGACTCTCATCAATTTGAATGTTTTTCATTGCTTTCTTATTGGCACCAGGAATCATCGCCAGCAATTCATCGAGAGGACCCATACTTCTTACCTGCTCAAGCTGTTCGAGAAAGTCGTCAAAAGTTAAATCTGCAGAACGCATTTTTTTCTCTAATTCTTTCGCACGTTCTTCATCCACATTGGTCTGCGCTTTTTCAATCAATGAGAGAACGTCTCCCATTCCCAAAATACGCGAGGCCATTCGCTCGGGATGAAACGGTTCGAGCTGATCTACCTTTTCTCCCATACCAGCGAATTTAATTGGTGTATTCGTTACAGATTTAACAGACAGCGCTGCCCCGCCTCGTGTATCGCCGTCTAGTTTTGTTAGAACGACTCCAGTAAGACCAAGCTGTTCATTAAAGCTTTCTGCAACATTAACAGCATCCTGACCAGTCATTGCATCTACAACGAGGAGAATTTCATCAGGATTTACCGCCTCTTTTATATCTTGAAGCTCTCCCATCAGCTCTTCATCAACGTGCAAACGACCAGCTGTATCAATTAATACATAATCTTGATGGTCTTCTTTCGCCTGTGCTACAGCCCCTTTGGCAATCTCTACCGGCTTTTCTTTATCACCTAATGAAAACACTGGCATATCCAGCTGCTTTCCTAATGTGTGGAGCTGGTCAATCGCTGCCGGACGGTAAATATCAGCTGCAGCCATTAAAGGGCTGCGGTTATTATTTTTGCGGAGAAAATTAGCCACCTTCGCTGTCGTCGTTGTTTTCCCCGCACCTTGTAAACCAACCATCATAACAACTGTTGGGGGCTTTTGTGCTTGCGCTATTTTGCTTTGTTCCCCGCCCATTAATGCGGTCAGCTCTTCATTTACTACTTTAATAACTTGCTGACCTGGAGTGAGGCTTTTCATTACTTCCTGTCCAACTGCCCGCTCTTTTACAGCGTTGACAAACTTTTTCACGACTTTAAAGTTAACGTCTGCTTCAAGCAAGGCAAGCCGTACTTCGCGCATCATTTCTTTGACGTCGGACTCCGAAACTTTCCCTCTGCTTTTCATTTTATCAAAGGTAGCTTGCAGCCTTTCCGCCAAGCCTTCAAATGCCATTACGTCGTCCCCTCCTCCTCTAATTTTTCCAGTTCATGTATTGTTTTCATCAGACCAGGGGAAGGAGAGCTTTCTTTCGCATACTTTCTTAACTCTCGGTAATGTTTTCTCCGCTCTTGATATTTGTGGTACAAACCAAGCTTTTCTTCGTACTCTTCTAACATTGCCTCCGTCCGGCGGATGTTGTCGTACACGGCCTGACGGCTGACATGGAAGTGTTCGGAAATTTCTCCGAGTGAAAAATCGTCAAGAAAGTAAAGCTCCATGTACTTCTGTTGTTTTAACGTTAACAAGGGCTGATAAAAATCAAACAAAGCGTTCATGCGTACTGTTTTTTCAAGCATGATCGTTCACCCTCTTAATGTTAAGTGCAATCCCTTTACAAACAAAAATCATACTAAAATTTCGTGGCAGTGTCAAGAAAATATCTTTACGAATGTATTAACGTACGGAAGAATTGTCTGCTTCTTCCTCTGCATCTTCCCCTGTTTCTGCTTCTACTAATTCTTTAAACAGACCATACACAAACTGATCAGCATCAAATGGCTGCAAATCATCCATCCCTTCACCTAAGCCTACCAGTTTTACCGGTATGTTCAGCTCGTTACGAATAGCAAGAACGATCCCGCCTTTTGCCGTTCCGTCGAGTTTTGTCAACACAATTCCTGTAACATCTGTGGCTTCACCAAACGTTTTTGCCTGTGTCATTGCATTTTGTCCTGTCGTTGCATCCAATACGAGCAGCACTTCATGTGGAGCATTCGGTATTTCGCGCGAGATCACGCGTTTAACTTTTTCCAGCTCTTTCATTAAGTTCACTTTATTTTGTAACCTTCCTGCCGTATCACAAAGCAATACGTCTGCTTTTTTAGCACGTGCGGATTGAATGGCATCATACATCACCGCTGCAGGGTCAGAGCCTTCTTGCTGTTTCACTACATCTACGCCAACACGTTCTCCCCATATTTCGAGCTGTTCAATTGCACCAGCACGAAACGTATCACCTGCAGCCATAACAACACGTTTGCCTTCTTGTTTAAAGGAATGTGCCATTTTACCGATTGTTGTTGTTTTGCCAACCCCGTTTACACCGACAAAAAGAATCACTGTCATTTGATTATCTTGCATATTAAGTTTTGTATCTTCTCCACTTTTATCCAGTTTTTCAGCTAGCTTTTCACTAATGACAGGTGCAATATCTTTGGAATCTTTTATATTTCTCAATTTCACTTCATCTTTTAATTCATCAATCAATTCCATGACAGTGGACACACCAACGTCTGCCCCAATTAAAATTTCTTCCAGCTCTTCAAAAAAATCTTCATCAACGGTTCGGTATTGTGCAAACAACTCATTCATTCGGCCAACAAACGAATCGCGCGTTTTTGTTAACCCTTCTTTAAATTTTTCCGTCACCGTTTCGGTTTGCGTTGTGAATTTATTTTTTAGTTTCTTAAAAAAACCCATACAGCTGCTCCTTTCATTTGTTATGTCGTTTCCTCCAACAGTTTAGCCGTTTCCTCCAAGCGAACAGAAACCATCTTAGAAACACCGGACTCTTCCATCGTAATACCATATAACACATCAGCCGCTTCCATTGTTGTTTTACGATGGCTAATAACAATAAATTGCGTCGTTTCACTAAACCGGCGCAAGTACTCGGAGAACCGCACAAGGTTTGCTTCATCAAGTGCTGCCTCTACTTCATCGAGTACACAAAACGGCACCGGCTTTGCTTTGACAATCGAAAACAGCAAAGCAATAGCGGTCAATGCTTTTTCCCCGCCTGATAATAACGACAAGTGCTGACGCTTTTTCCCAGGCGGACGCGCCATAATGTCTACTCCTGTCTCAAGCAAGTCATCAGGCTCTGTGAGAAGAAGATCAGCATCACCACCACCAAACAATTCTACAAATGTTTCTTGAAAGTGCTTCCGAATTACACTGTATGTTTCAGAAAAACGACGTCTCACTTCTTCATCCATTTCTTGGATTACAGCAAACAATGATTCTTGCGCTTTATGCAAGTCGTCTTTTTGTGCAGTCAAAAAAGACACCCGTTCGCTGACACGTTCCAATTCATCAATGGAACCAAGGTTGATTGTGCCCAGTTCTTCAATATCCATCTTCAATAACTTTATTTTTTGTTTGGCCTCTTCTATATCGATAGAAAGAGAATAATGCTGCCTGGCACGTTCAAAGCTTAACTCGTGTGTTTCTTGCAGCTCTTGTAATTTAGTATCTAGTTCCACATCTAAACGGTTGAGTTCCACTTGTTGTTCATGCAAGTGGTTCTGCTGCTCATTAAAGGCTGTCGTCATGCGTTGAATACGTAATTTCAAATGTTCGAGCTCTTGTCCTGCCTCTGTTTTATCACGACGAAGGGAGGCAAGCTGTGCCGTTAGCTGTGCTTTCTTCTCTTTTAACTCATCGATATCGACCGCTGCTGCATCATCCCCGCCATCAATCGAAGAAAGCTGCTCATTAAGCAGGCGAATGTCTTTTTCCAGCGAGCGAATGAATTGTTCTTCCTCTTGGTCCTGTGATTCGATTCGTTTCACTTCTGACTGTTCATGAGACATTGTTTCCTGTGATGCGGCTAGTTCTATTTTCCACTCATTGGCACATTCTTTTAGTTCTTCTAGTTTTTCTCCACGCTGCTTTTCAGAAGACTCCAGAGTTGCAATCTTCTGTTCTAGTTCGGCAATTTTCCCGGAAAGAGACGTTTTATTCTCCTCTAACACTTGCTGGCGCTGATTCAATTTATTCAGTTCTTCTTTTAAAGAAGCCGATTCCCTGTCAAAAAGCGACAGCCGTGAATGGGAGCGCGCCAATTCTGCTTCTTTTTTGCGGCGTTCTTCATTGGCTTCTTCTAATTTCGTGCGAGCTTTTTCTTCCTGTTGACGGCAGGAGTCTAACTCGCGGTGCAGCTTATCACGCTGTTCTTTCAGCTGTTGCACTTTTTTTTCCAAGGCTGCTGTTTTTTCCTGCATCACTGCGTATTTACGTTTTAATTCTTGTAACTCCTGCTGACGTCCGAGCAGTTGATGTTTTTGTTGTTTTACAGCTCCGCCACTCATCGAACCACCCGGATTGACGACATCCCCATCCAGCGTAACAAAGCGCACTTTATATTGTGATAACCGTGCCATCTTGTTTGCCGCTTCTAACGTTTCAGCAATCACAACCTGTCCAAGCAAATTATCCGTAATATGTTGATAAGCCCGCTCTATTTCTACTGCTTCAGAGGCGACGGCTACAAAACCCGGTTGTGCCTTTAACGTTTCCCTTACAGCATGTGACAAGCTTCTCGGGCGTATGACGTCTGCCGGCAAAAACGTTGCTCTGCCTTTTTTATTCGTCTTCAAATATTGAATGGCATGTCTTGCGTCTTTTTCCGTTTCGGTCACAACATGCTGCAGTGCACCGCCAAGCGCTGTTTCTACTGCTGTGACATAAGAAGAAGGTACATTGATTAACTCGGCGACAGCGCCAATAATTCCTTTTATATTGGTATTTCGAGCCTTAAGGATTTCTTTTACACCATGGAAAAAACCTGTATAGTCTGATTCCATCTCTTCTAATACATTAACGCGGGATTTCGTTTTATCTAAATAACGATAAGCTTCATACAGTTTTTCTTCCTGCTGGTCCGACTCTTCTGCGGCTTGCTGCCACTGCTTTTGCAGCTGTTGATACGATTGTTTCATCTCTTCGTATTCTTTTGCGAGCTTTTCTGTATAGGTATTCCATGTTTCAACATGCTCTTCAATCGTTTTTCGTTCTTTGAGATAGCGATCATTTTCTACCTGTAACGATTGAAATCGTTGATCAAATTGTGTTTTCTGGTCTTCAATGTGCCTTTCTTCATTTCGAATCGCTGCCTGTTCATTTAAACGTTCAATGTATTCACTTTTTAACGATTCGATTTCTTCCTGTTTGCTTGCCACATAGTATTGCCATTGCGATTGATTTTCTTTGAGCTTCTCTTTTAATTCTTTTACTTTTTTTGTACTCTGTTTCAGCTGTTGTTTTTGTTGTTTGAGCAGTTGTTTTGTATGTTTGTTTTTTTCCGCCGTTTCCCAAAGCCTCTTTTCCCACTCTGCTTTTTTCTCCCCTGCGTTTTTCCCTCGCTCTTCTAGCAGGCGGCGGTGCCCTTCTTCCTTTTCAAGCTGTTCACTTGCAGCAACCAGGGCATCTTGTACAGCAGAAATATTTTTTTCCATATTCTCTATGGTTTGCTGCCATTCTTTTCGTTTTTCCTCTTGTTGTTTAAGCTCTTTGTCAGAAACTGTTTGTTGTTTTTCTATGTTTTCTATTTCCTCGTGAAGCGCGGTCCACACCTGATGTTTCATTGTGACTTCTTCAACAAGCGCCCCGATTTCATACTCTTTCAAGGTTTCTGTTTTTGTTAAGTAATCTTTTGCTGCCGACGCCTGTTGTTTTAATGGTTCTAGTTGTCCTTCCAACTCAGATAAAATGTCTTCAACACGGTAAAGATTATCGCGTGTTTCTGTCAGTTTTTTCTCAGCCTGCTGTTTTCGCTGCTTATACTTGACGACACCGGCTGCTTCTTCAAAAATTGCCCGCCTTTCCACAGGTTTACTGGACAACACTTCTTCAACACGCCCCTGCCCAATAATGGAAAATGCTTCTTTTCCCAGTCCAGAATCCATAAACAGCTCTACGATATCCTTTCGCCGGCACGGCTTTTGGTTCATTAAGTATTCACTCTCGCCAGAGCGGTAGAGCCTTCGTGTAATACTTACCTCGCTGAATCCCAGCAAGAGTTCATCATTCGTATTGTCGAGTACTACCGTAATACTTGCAAGATTTAGAGAACGTCGTGTATCACTGCCTGCAAATATGACATCTTCCATTTTTGCTCCACGCAGACTTCGTGCCGATTGTTCTCCCAACACCCAGCGGATGCCATCAGCAATATTGCTTTTTCCACTTCCATTCGGGCCGACAACGGCATTCACTCCGGGAACAAATTCTATATTCATTTCTTCGGCAAAAGATTTAAAACCTTTTACTTCTAATCGTTTGAGGAACAAACCTGTATCCTCCTCCATTTAATTTCTTGGGTGTTATTGCACATTCGTACAGCACTCTGAAGGGGGCTATCCTATTTTACCACACCTGCCATCCCCAAAGAAGAATCACAGCCATGGATTTCACCGCCCGTTTGCGCATTTTAAAAAAAACCCCTACAATAAGATGTGGACTAGTAGAGACATCATAAAATATATTTATGTAAAGGCGGGGAAATAAGAGTGAATTTAGAAGAAAAGTCCCAAGAAAATTTACAATTTATGGTTGGTGAAATTACAGCAAAACTGCAAGTTGTGAATAAGGCTGCCATGGAAAGCAACAGCTTTGATTTAAACAACTATGAAGAAATTAAAGACCTTTACGAGATGGTCCAAAGTAAAAACCAATTTAGTGTTAGTGAAATGGATGCGATTATCTCAGAATTGGGAAAGTTAAAAAAGTCTTAATCTCGTGAAAAGAACCACGCGTATCATGCGCGTGGCTTCTTACTCTTCTTTTCCTTTTGGTTCTAACTTCGACAATGCTTGCTGTGCAGCATGCTGTTCTGCTTCTTTTTTGGAGCGGCCTCTTCCTTCTCCTAATACACTGTCATTTAAATACACGGCAGAGACAAACTCGCGGCTGTGAGCTGGACCAATTTCATCTGTAATTTCATAAAAAATCGTCCCCATGTTATCACGCTGAATATGTTCTTGTAATTGGCTTTTGAAATCCATCATATGAGAAAAAGCACCGTCATCAATTTTCGGGTATACGGTTTGTTCTAACAATACATAGACTTTTTCGATGCCTTGATCGAGATACAGAGCACCAACAAATGCTTCAAATACATCTGCTAATAGCGCAGGGCGTTTCCTGCCGCCAGTAATCTCTTCGCCTTTTCCAAGAAATACTAATTCTCCAAAATGGAGCTCTTCTGCTAGATTAGCAAGCGAAGCTTCACATACAATAGCCGCGCGCAATTTTGTCATATCTCCTTCGCTCATCGTAGCAAACCGTTTAAAAAGGTGCTGGGAAACAGCTAGTTCCAATACAGCATCTCCTAAAAATTCCAAACGCTCGTTATCATGAACCGAGCGTATCCGATGCTCATTCACATAGGATGAATGGGTGAAAGCTTGTATTAAAAGTTTGTCATCTTTAAAATGTAGATCAAGCTTCGCCAACATGTGCTGCAGCTTTTGACGATGTTCTTCTGTAAGCACTAATTTTTTTCTTGATCTGCGTCCGCGTGATTGCGAATGCTTTTTCAATGGTTTATGAGATGAGTGTGCCATAGCAGGTCCTCCGTTTTTCTTCCCAGTATCATATCACGTATTTTCAGAGAGGAATCCCCTTGTCTGTATCACGTAAAGAAAAAAGAGACCGTTTAAAGGTCTAATACCTAAAACAGCCTTTGTAACGGCCTCTTTTACAATGTAGCCATTATTGCTGTGCTTCTATGTAGTTAACCACATCAGCAACAGTAGAGATTTTTTCTGCCTCTTCATCAGAAATTTCTAGATCAAATTCATCTTCAAGCTCCATGACGAGCTCAACAACATCAAGTGAATCAGCACCTAAATCGTCTTTGAAAGTAGCCTCTTTTGTTACCTCTGACTCTTCCACCCCAAGACGATCAGCCACGATGCCTTTTACACGTTCTAGTGTATCTGCCATTTCCTTTCACCTCCTTTATAAGATTGTTCACTTCTTAGCTAATTGTCATTATAAGAGAAATGACCGCTATTTGCTAGTTTTGCCTGTAAGGTTTTGTTCAGCTTATGGCATGACCATACCGCCATCGACATGCAATGTTTGGCCGGTCATGTATTTGGCATCGTCAGAAGCAAGAAACCGAACAGTTTTGGCAACATCTTCAGCCTCACCTAATGCACCGAGAGGTATTTGTTCCAATAATGCCGTTTTCGCGTCTTCACCAAGTTCATCCGTCATATCTGTTGCGATAAACCCTGGAGCCACCGCATTGACTCGTATACCGCGCGGCGCAAACTCTCGGGCCAGTGATTTCGTTAAACCTATCACGCCAGCTTTTGCTGCTGTGTAGTTTGCCTGGCCAGCATTTCCCAGCACACCAACGACAGAGGCAATATTAATAATTTGACCGCCGCGCTGCTTCATCATCGGCCGGGCAGCTGCTTTGGCACATTGAAAGACGCCTTTTAAATTCGTATCTAACACAGCGTCCCAATCTTCTTCTTTTAGACGCATAGTCAAGTTATCCCTTGTTATTCCCGCATTGTTCACTAATATGTCTATACGAGAAAATGTATCCATTACTTTTTTTAACATGTCTTTCACATCAGCTTCATTAGACACATCTGCTTGTATACTAAATGATTCAACGCCATATTCTTTGCAAACAGCCACTACTTCTTCTGCTTTTTGGGCACTGCCAGCGTAGTTCACAGCCACGTTAGCACCATTTTTCGCCAGCTCTTCTGCGATTGCTCTGCCGATTCCTCGTGAAGCACCGGTCACTAGTGCTGTTTTTCCTTGTAACAATTAGGATTCCTCCTTTATTTTCTTCACTGCTTTATGAAGGGATTCTTCATCCTGTACAGCAAAGACATTGATACCTCGTCTCTGCACACGGCGCACCAAACCGCTTAATACATTGCCCGGCCCGATTTCAATAAAATTCGTTACTTCTAACTCCAGCAGCCGTCGCACTGTATCCTCCCAATAAACTGGTGACGTTACTTGATTAACCAGCTGCTTTTTCAACTCTGCCGCAGACGTTTCTTCTTTTGCTGAAACATTCGTAATCACTGGCACACCCGCCGCTTGAAATGGTACTGGCTCCAAAACGTCTGCTAATTTTTCTTTTGCCGGTTCCATTAACGTGGAATGAAATGGACCACTCACCTGCAGCGGAATCACCCGCTTAGCACCTTGTTCTTTTGCCATTTCCCCGGCTTTTTCCACTGCTTCTCTCTCACCGGAGATAACGATTTGTCCCGGCGCATTTAAATTGGCTAACTGTACAGGCTCGCTTGTTTGTGATACGTGCTCCGTTATTTTTTTCAACTCATCTCTTTCTACTCCCATCACTGCAGCCATCGTTCCTACTCCAGCAGGAACCGCCTCTTCCATAAACAAACCGCGCTGATGGACAAGCTCTGCCGCTTTTTCAAATGGGATAACACCCGCTGCAACGAGCGCGGAATATTCCCCTAAACTATGCCCTGCCGTGTAGTCTGCTGTAATCCCTTGTTTTTGGACGAGCTCACATAGTGCCGTACTCATCGTTAAAAGAGCAGGCTGTGCGTTTTCTGTCCGCTTTAAGTCTTCTTCCGGTCCATTAAACATAAGTGCAGACAATGAATAGCCCAGCGTCTCATCGGCACTGTCTATCGTTTCTTTTGCTTGTGGGTGCGTTTCATAAATACTTTTTCCCATCCCGACAAATTGTGATCCTTGTCCTGGAAATAAAAATGCTGTTTTCGACATCTCTTATTCCTCCTGTTTACGCACTTCCTCGCTAATCACCTCTGTTACATGCTCGTGAACCATTTGTCTAGCTTGGCGGATAGCATGATAAACAGCCGTATGATCAGATGAGCCATGCGCCTTGATTACGGGAGCTTTCAATCCAAATAAGCCGGCTCCGCCATAATGTGAATAGCTCATTTTTTCTTTGATATTCATAAAACTTGAGCGTAACATTCCAGCTGCAATTTTATTCGTGAAGCTTGATGTTAACTCCTGCTTTAATATCGAAAATAACGTACCTGCTGTCCCTTCAATTGATTTTAATACTAAGTTGCCAGAAAACCCATCACAAACAGCTACATCGCATACACCATTTAATAAATCCCTGGCCTCTACGTTGCCGACAAAATGGACAGGGGCTTCTTGCAATAAGGTAAATGCTGCTTTTGTTAACTCATTGCCTTTTCCGTCTTCTGTTCCAACGTTAACCAGACCAACTTTTGGACGCTGCACTTTTTTGACATTCTCCATATAAACAGAACCCATATACGCATTTTGCAGCAAATGTTCTGGCTTAGCATCAACATTCGCTCCCACATCTAAGAGAAGAAAACCTTCTCCATCAATGGTTGGAAGCATTGGTGCCAGCGCCGGGCGTTCTATTCCATCAATCCGTCCAACATGAAGGAGCCCCGCTGTCATCAATGCCCCCGTATTTCCAGATGAAATGCACGCATCAGCACGTCCCTCCCGTACTTCACGTACACTTAACACCATCGAAGCGTTTTTCTTTCTGCGAACCGCTTGCGTTGGTGTGTCCTCATCTTCTATTTTTTCTTCCGTATGTAATACAGAAATATTCTCTGCTTTCGTTAAGTGCTCGCGAATTTTCGGCTCATCACCTACTAATGCAATTTCAATATCTTTAAAAGAGCGTACTGCCGCCATCGCACCTGCCACATGTGCTTTCGGGGCATTGTCTCCCCCCATTGCATCGATGACAATTTTCATGAATGTTTTCTCCTTTATATGAAATTACTTTATCTATGAGAACGAAACATAACGAATTCGCCTTGAAATACAATTTCTTGATTAACCCTGCTTGCCACTTCGACTACCGTCTTCACTTTTCCTGTCTCTTGGACGGTGGCTTTGGCAATAACTCTTTCGCTTTCTTTAACTTGCCTCGTAAAATGAACATTGGCTCTGCTCGTTAATGCCAATTCATCATTAATAATAGCAACAGCCAAGGAATTAGCTTGGGCAAATAAGTAATGTCCTCTTGCAATACCATTTCGGGAAAAAACATGCTCTTTTCCGATGTCTAAAATGGATATTGCTTCTTCATCCAAGCGCAAATCCACAATTTCTCCAATGACCTCTTCTAAAGGCAGTGCTTTCACCTCATCAAGATGTTCTCTTGCCACATGCTTAATCCGCTCCCGCAGTTCTGGAATCGACAATTCAAGCCTGTCCAAACGGATGGTTTGTACGCTCACACCAAATATATCCGCCAGCGTTTCATCGGTAATAAAAGGGTCATTGGCTATTTTTTCTTTTAGCTGCTGCTGCCGCTCTCGTTTACTGCGTTTCAATCCTAACACCATCCGCTTCTATGACTAGGTACTAAAAGTAGTATATATCTCCAGTTTTTTGTTTTCAAGCATTTTTCTGGCAATCTGTGAACTAATCCAGCTTCTCTCCGCTTATAACACCGCTTTGTTGAACGATTTCCCGTAAATGTTGATACGAAGAAGCGCTCCAGAATTCTTTACTTTGAATAAGTGAAGCTGCGTCCTGCCTTGCTGTCTCCAATGCTCTGTAATCATGGACAGGATCGGCTATTTTAAAATCTGGCAAACCGCTTTGCTTTTTGCCAAAAAAGTCACCAGGACCACGCAGCTCCAGATCTTTTTCTGATAAAGCAAAACCATTCTCTGTCTCTTGCATAATCTGCATTCGCTCTTTTCCTGTTTCTCCTTTTGGATCTGCTAGTAAAATACAGTATGACTGGTAGCTGCCGCGCCCTACACGTCCTCTTAACTGGTGGAGCTGGGACAAACCGAACCGATCGGCATCATAGATGAGCATGACAGTAGCATTTGGAACATTTACGCCTACTTCAACGACCGTTGTTGATACAAGGATTTGCACATCATTACTAGCAAACTGCTCCATCACTTGCTCTTTTTCCTGCGCCGTAAGCCTTCCATGCAAAATTCCTACATTATTTTCCGCAAAATATTGTGCTAACTGCGCATGCACGTCAATGGCATTTTGTACATCCAGCTTATCCGATTCTTCAATTAACGGACAAATAACATAAGCCTGCCTGCCGCTGTTTATTTGCTTTCCAATAAATCGCAGCACCCGTTCAAGCATTTGATGCTTGACCCAGTACGTTTCAATTGGTTTTCTCCCGGATGGAAGTTCATCTATAACGGATACATCCATATCACCAAATGTAGTAATAGCAAGTGTCCGCGGAATTGGCGTCGCTGTCATAAATAAAACATCTACTTCATAGCCTTTATCACGAAGTGCCCGACGTTGTTCTACACCAAAACGATGCTGTTCATCAGTAATGACAAGTCCTAAGCGCCGAAATGCAACATCTTCTTGAATCAAAGCATGGGTGCCTATAACAATATGAGCAGTTCCCTGTTCAACCGCCGCTGTTATTTCTTTTCTTGCTTTTCCTTTGGTTGACCCAGTCAACAACACAATCTCGATACCGGTATGCTGAAACAACTCCTGCAAGCCTTGATAATGTTGTTCCGCCAAAATCTCTGTCGGAACCATTAAAGCCGACTGGCTCCCTGCTAGATAAACAGCGTACATAGCAATAGCAGCAACAGCGGTTTTCCCCGAACCAACATCCCCTTGCAGCAGCCTGTTCATTCGAAGCGGCTCTTGTAAATCATTGGTGATTTCTTTGACGGCTTTTCGTTGGGCGCCGGTTAACACAAATGGAAGCTCGTTAATAAATTCTATTAACTCTGCATCGCTAAACACATGATAGTGACCTCCAGCGCTGTAACGTTCCTGCCGTTTAAAAGCTTGCATTTTCAATTGAAATAGCAGAAATTCTTCATAAATAAAACGCCGCCGTGCATGCTTTAACTGCTGCTTGTTCCTGGGAAAATGAATCGCAGATAATGCTTGCTTTCGGTTGGGCAGCTTATAAGCTGACAGAAATGACAGAGGAAGAATTTCTTGGACAAGGTCACTGTATTCGCTCAAAGCTGTTTTCATGTATCGGCGCAGCTGCTTGACAGACACGCTGCCGCTTGCCGAATATACCGGCTGAAGCTCCTGAGTTGGATCGGGCTCTCCTTGTTTAAAATCCTGCACCGTAATCGTCAGCTTATGTTTGTTCCACTTTCCCGACACCGTAATCATTTCCCCGCGCTTCAGCCTGTTTTTTAAAAATGCTCGATTGAAAAATACCGCGGTGATAAGGATATTGTCAGCAAGAATACGAACTGTCATTCTTGATTTTTTTTTGCCGTAAAAACGAATAGCCGGCTCTGTTTGAATAGTACCTGCAATTGTTACATGATCATCATGCCGAAGCTGCTCTATCGGTTCCACTTCATGGTTATCGTATCGATAAGGAAAGTGCTGCAGCAAATCAGATACTGTTTCAATTCCTAATTGCTGCAAATCTTTCTCTTTTTCTTCCCCTACCCCTTTTAACATGGAGATCGGTTTTTTTAGTTCTTTAGACACCTTCATTCACCGGAGTACTCTCCTTCATGTCCCATCCTTCTTTCCTTCCGGTATCCATTTTTCATCCTCCTGCCGCTAACTGAACTGGTAAACACTTACACTGCATGAAACATGGGACTGTCCTATAAATATTATCTAGGACAGCCCCATGTTTACTTTGCGGGCATAACTGTCACCGCTACCGATTCAGGTCCCACATGAGAACCAATTACTGCACCGATTTCTGTAATAGTTGTTGATTCTACTTGAAGGGAGGACGTTGTTTTTTCTAACAATTCCTCTCCGCTTTCTAAGGCATTCGCGTGGCAGATGCCAATGTGAACCGGCTTGCTGCCGTACTGCTCATTCACAGCTTCACGAATGGCTGCCAATGCTTTCTTTCGTCCTCTGGCTTTAAAATACGGGTACACTTGGCCATCTTCTGACAAACTAAGCACTGGTTTGACTTTTAACAGTGTTCCAAACAATGCCGAAGCCTTACCAATACGCCCGTTTTTTTGCAGATATTCAAGTGTATTAACTAAGAAATATACCTTTGTCTCCTCGAGGAGCGTATTTAATCTTTCTTTACATGCTTTCACGTCAGCTCCGTCCTGTGCTAACTTTGCTATTTCAACAACAATAATGCCAATTGCATAGGAAGCACGCTTGGAATCAACCACGTCCACATGTACCGCGTCTTTTACTTCTTCAGCAGCAAGCGTAGCTGATTGCATCGTACCACTTAATTGAGATGAAAGATGAATAGAGAGGATTGTTACTTCATCGGCTTCATTTTCAGCAATTCGTCGGTATACTGTTTCAAACTCATAAGGAGTCGGCTGTGATGTCGAAGGCAGCTCCTCTGAGCTTTCGATTTTTTGGTAAAACGCTTCCGTCGTCAAATTTACCCCGTCCTGAAACGTTTCATTACCAATCGCAACTTTTAGTGGTACTACCGTAATATCATATTTCTTTACGAGATCTTTTGGAATATCGGCCGTGCTGTCTGTAACAATTTTTACACGTCCCATCGCAGATTCCCCTTCCTCATTTCTACCGTATTTCCGTTGAGACGGCCGATGGTTAATACCGTTATTCCACAGCGATAATATAAGAATAGAGAGGCTGGCCGCCTTCATGTACTTCTACTTCGACGTCTTCAAAGTTTTTCTCCACGTAGTTTACAATGACATTATCCGTGGATGTTTGTCCGTTTTCCCCACGTATTAATGTTACAATTTCTGTGGTTTCATCTACCATGTTCTCGAGAAGCTGCGTTGTTACTTCCTCTACGTTTTTGCCAGAAGCTACAATATCTTTATCCCATATTCCCATGTAATCGCCTTTTGCTATGTCCATTCCATCAATGGATGTATCTCTGACAGCATACGTCACTTGACCTGTTTTGACTTCTTGTCTGGCTGCCTGCATAGCTTGTTTGTTTTCTTCAAAACCGGCTTGGTCGTGAAAAGCAATCATTGCACTTAATCCTTCTGGCACCGACTTGGTAGGAATAACTTCTACATGTTTGTCACTGACATCAGCCGCCTGTTCAGCCGCCATTACAATATTGCCGTTGTTTGGAAGAACAAAAATGTGCTCTGCGTTCACCTTTTTTATCGCATTCATAATATCTTCTGTGCTTGGATTCATCGTCTGGCCGCCGGCAATCACTTCATTGGCACCCAGCCCTTTAAACAACGCTTTAATGCCTTCTCCCATGGAAACCGTGACAAACCCATATTGAGCTTCATCATTCGGTGCTGGCGCTTCGTGCTGTTCTTCATGTGATGCACTTGTCTGTTCTTCATGTGATGCACTTGTCTGTTCTTCCTGCTGAAGCGCACGGTGCTGCTCTCTCATATTATCAATTTTCACATGTACAAGACTGCCGTACTTTTGGGAAGTAGTCAGCACATCTCCTGGATATTCAGCGTGAATATGTATTTTCACGAGATCCTCATCACTTACAACTAACAGCGAGTCTCCAAACTTAGCAAGTTCATTTCGAAACGTTGTCTCATCAAAATGATGTTGTTTTAACTTGTCTTCATCAAAGGAAACCATAACTTCTGTGCAATAGCCAAACTCAATGTCTTCTGTACTTATATGGGATTGAGCGTTTTGGTGATGTTCCACCTTTACTAAATCATCCAAAGACGGAGCTGGCTGTGACTGCGCTTTCTCTTTGGAAATATTCCCCTCAAGCACCTCAAGCATCCCATGATAAATATATACAAGACCTTGACCGCCAGAGTCCACTACTCCAACTTCTTTTAACACGGGCAGAAGTTCTGGCGTTTTCTCAAGCGATGCTTCTGCCTTCTTAACCACAGAGCTCATCCATGCAGCTGCTGAGCTATGCTCTGACTGATCATTTTCTGCAGCGTCTTTTGCAACGGTTAAAATCGTCCCTTCTACCGGTTTCATCACTGCTTTATACGCAGTCGTTACACCTTCTTCTAATGCCTGTTCCAAGTCGCGAACACTCAGTGTTTCCTTCTTTTCCACCGCTTTTGCAAAACCTCGAAAAAGCTGAGAGAGAATAACACCTGAGTTTCCTCTTGCACCCATAAGCAGCCCTTTAGAAAAAGATTTTGCCACTTTGCCGGCATGATTATCTGCGGCAGACTGTACTTCTTTTATGCCAGATTGAATCGTTAAATTCATATTTGTACCTGTATCTCCATCTGGTACCGGAAATACATTTAATGCATCTACTGTTTTTACATTTTTAGCGAGTATTGCTGCTCCTTGTTCAAACATAGAGGCAAGCTTTTTACCTTCTACTGCTTCACTCAATGCCATTTCCTCCTAACTTCCTCTTTCCTACGACTGTGCCACTCGTACCCCTTGTACGTAAACGTTCACAGAATCAACTGTTAATCCAAGCATTTGCTGCAATTGATACTTGACTTTGCTTTGAACGTTATATGCTACTTCTGAAATTTTCGTTCCATAACTTACAATAATATACATATCGATATGAATGCCTTCATCCGCTTCACGGATCACAACTCCACGGGAAAAATTATCACGTCCGAGTATTTCAGATAATCCGTCTTTGATTTGTTTTTGTGATGCCATTCCGACAATGCCGTAGCAGTCTACTGCTGCTCCGCCCGCAATAGTCGCAACGACTTCTGTTGAAACATCTATCGATCCTAACTGGGAATTCATTTCAATTGTCATGAAAGAGCCTCCTTATCCGGTACCTTCAAATTGCTACGCTTTATTTTACTATACTCTCTCTCTTTTTAAAAGTCGGCAAATACAAACGATACATGGGTTTCCTCTTCGCCTTTCCAACAAGTTGCGATTGCAATAACATAGGCACTATGCTAAAATATTTAAGTATGCTTTGAAAATGAAAGATGGAATGAATAAGGAGGTGCATGTCATGGCACGTAAATGCTACGTGACAGGCAAAGGGCCGAAATCCGGTCATAACCGTTCTCACGCAAACAATGCTACAAAGCGCCGCTGGGGCTCTAACGTTCAAAAAGTACGCATCATGGTAGATGGTAAACCAAAACGTGTTTATGTTTCTGCTCGCGCATTGAAATCAGGCAAAGTCCAGCGCGTATAATACAAACCTTAAGTGAAAAACGGAAAAAACAACCCCGGAACTGTTTTTTCATGGAAGGACAGTTTCCGGGGTTTATCATGTTTTCTTTTTAGTTAACATAATATAATTATATAAACCTATTCTTTTTTGATGGTACCAATGACGGCGCGTACGAATCCTCCCAGGAATTTCGGCAGTTTAATGGTATAAAACTTCATGATAATTCCTCCTCTTTCCTTTACTATAATGCGGCACGCGCCGCTTTCATTCACGTCGTTTTTCCTTTCCATATACACTCTTTCTATACAAACGTCGTTTTCCTAATTTCATTCTTTTATATGTATATTCAGGAACTTTAAAATAGTACATAGAAAATCTTGAAAAAAATCATAAAAAACCGGTTTAGCTCTAAGAAAAGCGCAGGCGCCTTAAAAGAAAGACGTTCAGCTGAGAGCGTCACGTCGTATGTGCCCGGGTGCTTGGGCTAGTATAAAAAACCGGTCGATAACATATGTATGAGAACCTGAAACATCCTGTCTTGTATCCTTGCTTATCTTAATAAAAAGAGCTGTCCTGCCTTGCTGTAAAAACAAGGAAGAACAGCTCTGCTATACTATGTTAGGAATTTTCTCCGCGTATGGCTGAAATGGCTGCTTCGCGGTCTTGCTGCTTATAAACAGCAGAACCAGCCACTAATACGTTTGCTCCGGCTTCTCGGCATAATTTAGCGGTTTCGGCATTCACCCCGCCATCCACCTCTATATCTGCATCACTGCCAGCTTCTTTCAGCATTGTTTGAACGTGCTCGATTTTAGAAAGCACTTCAGGGATAAATGCTTGTCCTCCAAAACCAGGATTGACTGTCATTAATAAAACAAGATCCACATCTTTTATGACATGTTTAATAGCCTCTACCGGCGTGGCTGGATTGATTACCACACCTGCTTTTATCCCCTGTGACTTTATGAGGTGAATCGTACGGTGCAAGTGCGGACATGCTTCTGTATGCACTGATATGATATCAGCTCCGGCTTTGACAAAATCACTGATGTAATGATCTGGCTTTTCAATCATTAAGTGAACATCAAGCGGGAGTTTCGTGTGAGGGCGGACAGCCTCTACAATTAGCGGTCCAATCGTTATGTTAGGAACAAAGTGTCCGTCCATTACATCAATATGAATATAATCTGCGCCGCCTTGGTCAACATCAATAATTTCTTCTTTCAATTGCGAAAAATCCGCTGACAATATCGATGGTGCTACTTTTATCATCTGCTAATACCTCCGTTGTGCATGTATTTCTTCATAAAACTGCAAATAATGATTGTAACGATACGACGGGATATTTTCATCCTCCACTGCTTGTTTGACTGCACAGCCCGGCTCTTTGCGATGTGTACAACCACGAAACTTGCACTGAGCGAGCCTGTCTTTCATTTCTGGAAAACATACATCTAAGTCCTCTTCATGAACAGCCTGAAAATCCAGCGAACTAAACCCTGGTGTATCCGCCACCCAGCCACCGTGGACAGAGTGAAGTTCCACATGCCTTGTCGTATGTTTTCCTCTGCCAAGATGCGTGGAAATTTCGGCTGTTTCCAGCTCCAACGACGGATCGAGCGCATTTAATAATGTCGATTTTCCGACACCTGATTGACCTGCTGCGATAGACACTTTCTGTTCAAGCCAAGGTTTGATTTCTTCCATTCCTTGATTGTTTTTACTAGAAACAAACACAAATGGGTACCCCATCACTTGATAATCATGCTGACACTCAAGCAGCTCCTGCTCACGCTTTTGAGCCGCTAAATCAAATTTATTAATAATAATTACCGGCCAAATATCAAGCGATTCCATGTGGACGAGAAAGCGGTCAAGCAGCAGCGTGGAAAACGCTGGCTCTTCGGCAGAAAAAACGAGCAGCGCTTGGTCGACGTTTGCAACAGGCGGGCGGTTTATTTCGTTACGGCGCTCTTTTATTTCATAAATATATCCTTCTTCTTTTTGTTCTGCTTCAAAAAATACATAATCTCCAACCAGAGGTTTGATTTTCTGTTTTCGAAACAATCCTCTGCCTCGGCACTGAAATACACCATTTTCATTTTCTACATAATAAAAGCCGCTCAAAGATTTAATAATAATCCCTTCGTCCATAAATCCTCCTATTCATCTCCATAAGAAAAAGTGTTCGATTGAACTTCTTCGTCGTCGACAAACAAAACGTAGCGTCCATCTGTTTCCGGTGTTACTTCTAAAGGCACACGATATGTTTTCGTCTCAGAAATTGTTTCTTCAACAAAAACCTCTTCCTGCTCTGTTGTATTATCTTCGTAAACGATACGGATATCGAATGCTGGTGCCTCTTCGCTGTCTTCCGTTTGTTCCACTTCTACTGGTATCACTGCTTCTATTTGCTCCACTGCCGTTTCTTCTTCTGTTTGCTCCGGGCCTTCTGAAATCACAAATGCCACTTCGTCACCTTCTTTAACATTGGTGTACGGCCCAGGTGTATGTTCAATCACACGTCCACTTCTTATTTCTTCAGAATAACTTGTTTCAAAGCTTCCATTCAACCGGTGATTTTCTAAATATCTCTCTACTGCATCTTTTGACTCACCTTCCAAGTTATCCAAGGTGAATTCCGGTCTCGTGCTATAAGTTAATTGGACAGTTGTGTCTTCTTGAACAACTTCGTCTCCGGCTTCCGGACTCTGCCCAATGATGGTATCAGGTGGATGCTCGGACGTTTCCTGCGAGGCAAACTCTACTTGTTCAAAGTCATTCAGCCTCTCTTCTGCTTCTTTACGATTTAAACCGGTCACATCTGGCATTTCGACTCTTTCGGGTCCTTCACTTACATAAAGCGTCACCGTACTATCCATTTTCACTGTTGTGCCCCCGCCGGGATCTTGATTAACAACGTGATTTTCTTCGATGTCATTATCGGCTATCGTTTCAATTTCAGGTTCTAACTCGGCCGATTCAATTTGTGCAACTGCTTCTTCTTCTACCATATTTCCCACGTCCGGCACTTCTGTTTCATCGACTGTAAACAAACTAGGAAGTACCGTGAACGCCGTGGCTGCAGCCGCTGTGAAGAAAAGCAGCAGAAACAGAAGAATCCATATCCAGCGCTTTTTGCTTTTCTTTTTCGGAGAGACAGGCGGGGGGATATCTTTTGTGACATCGCGGTTTACTGTTGTTTCCTGCTCTGCTATTTTCGTTTCTTCTGATACAGATTGTTCATCTTTTATTATCGGTACTGCTTTTGTTTGTTCTTTGTCCTCTTCAATGACAAACGGAGCTTCATTACGACGTTCCTGCGATAGAACAGTCTTTAAATCCTCTTGCATCGCAAAGACATTTTCATATCGGTCATGCGGATCTTTCACTGTTGCTTTTAAAATGACATTCTCTACACTTTGCGGAAGACCTGGGCGTTTTTCTGACGGCTTTGGCAAGGGTTCTTGCAAATGTTTTAAAGCAACGCTGACAGCAGAATCCCCTGTATAAGGGAGAGCACCTGTTACCATTTCATACAACACAATGCCTAGCGAGTAAATATCGGATTGAGCCGTTATATGTCCGCCTTTGGCTTGTTCTGGTGATAAATAATGGACAGACCCCATCACTGAGTTTGTGTGTGTAATCGTTTGAGCAGAAGACGCACGAGCAATACCAAAGTCAGTAACTTTCGCCTCACCAAAGTGGTTTAACAAAATATTATGAGGCTTTATATCTCGGTGTATAATGCCATTCGCATGGGCATGGCCCATTGCTTCGAGGATTTTTCCCATTAACTCCACTGACTGTTCGAGAGGTAGCGGCCCTTGATGCTGAATTTTCTCTTTCAACGTCTCCCCTTCAATATACTCCATGACAATATAGTATAGATTCTCTTCTTCGCCTACATCATAAATATTTACAATGTTTGGGTGAGCAAGGCTTGTAGCCGCTTGTGCTTCTCGATGAAAGCGGCGTATGAATTCTTCATCTGAATTATACTGAGGCTGAAGTACTTTGACAGCAACCGGACGTTCTAAAATAATATCTTGCGCCTTGTAAACATGAGCCATTCCGCCGCCGCCAATTTTTTCTTCGATATGATAGCGGTCGCTTATTCTCTGGCCAATTAGCTCAGACATTACATCAGCCCCTCTTCAAGCGGGATATTTTCTACAACAGCCAGTGTAATGTTATCTTCTCCGCCGCGATCCTTTGCCATATGTACAAGATGTTCAGCCTGTTCACGGAGAGAAGACTGCTGAGAAAGCGTCTGTTCGATTTCATTATCGGTCACTTTATTTGTTAACCCATCGGAACAAAGCACAACGGCATCTCCTTTTTTCCACTCCAACACCGTTTGCTCGCTTTTCAAAGAAACTTCTGTACCTAATGCTCTTGTGAGAATATTTTTCTGCGGATGATTGTCTGCTTCTTGAGCCGTCAACTGACCACTTTTTTTCAACTCGTTTACAAGCGAATGATCCTCCGTTTTCAACTGCAGCTCTTGGTCGGTCCACAAATAAGCTCGGCTGTCTCCAACGTGTGTAATGACGATAAACGAACGGGTACATACAACAGCGACAAGTGTTGTTCCCATTCCTTGCAAATGACGATTTTTGCCAGCTTGTTCGAACACTTTCTCATTTATTTCTTGGAAAGCACGTTCTAACCATTTCCCTGCTTTGTCTGGTGTTAATGTTTCATTTAAACCTTCAAACGACTCCCTCAACATGTCCGTTGTCATTTGGCTGGCAACATCTCCAGCTTGATGGCCGCCCATTCCGTCGGCCACCACAGCTAGATAGTCTCCTGTTTTATTCACAAACACACCGCCAGCATCTTCATTGTGTTCACGAACCTTTCCGGTATCCGTTAAAAATACAGTATTCACAAACAGGGGTCACCTCGTTTCTTGTTTCCGTTCCTTTGCGCGCAGCTGTCCGCATGCTGCATCAATGTCGTGTCCTTGCTCACGGCGAATGGTCACATTAACGTCACGTTCTTTCAAGGTCCGCTCAAACGCAAAGATATCATCTCGTTTTGTTCTTACGTAATCGCGTTCAGGAACGTAGTTGACTGGGATTAAGTTCACATGGCATTTCAACCCTTCAATGACATCAGCCAGTTCTTCGGCATGTTCCACTTGGTCATTTACCCCGCCAAACAACCCGTACTCAAATGTAACACGTCTGTTTGTTTTGTTCTGGTAGTAACGAATAGAATCCATTAACTTATCAAGCGGCCATGCACGGTTTACTGGCATCAATCTGCTGCGGATTTCCGTGTTAGGCGCATGCAGCGATATCGCAAAATTAACCTGCATACCCTCATCTGCAAAATCATAAATGCGCGGGACCATTCCACTTGTTGATACAGTAATATGACGCGCGCCGATGTTTAATCCTTCATCATGATTAATAACTTTAAGAAAAGACATCAGTTCATCGTAATTATCAAATGGCTCTCCAATCCCCATAACAACTACAGAATCAACACGTTCTCCCTTTTCATCTAATGCACGCTGCGCTTCTAATACTTGGGCAGTAATTTCCCCAGCTTCTAGGTTGCGTTTTAGACCGCCTAACGTTGAAGCACAAAATGTACAGCCTAACCGGCAGCCAACTTGAGTTGTGACACAAACACTATTCCCATAGTTATGTTTCATCACAACCGTTTCTATTGTGTATCCATCCTGCAGTTCAAATAATAGTTTCACTGTTCCATCTTGAGACTCTTGTTTAGTGGCCTGCTTTAGTGCAGTGATAGAGAATGAATCAGCCAACTTCTGGCGTAGTTTTTTCGATAAATTCGTCATTTCTTCAAAATCTTGTGCGCGCTTTTGATACAGCCATTCAAAGATTTGATCAGCACGAAACGCAGGTTCATGCTGCTCTTTCAACCAATCTTTTAATTCTTCATAACGCAACGTATATATTGATGTTTTGCCTGGTGCCTCTGCGGCGACTTTTTTCTTTAGCTGCTGCATGGGTATACTTCCTTTCAAGCGATTATTCGTCTCGTTTTTTTAACAAGGCTACGAAGAAGCCATCTGTTCCATATTGGTGCGGCAAAATCGTTGCTTGTCCATTTTCTGCACCAAATTTTTCGTGCAAAAATGCATCGTACTCTCTTGTAAACGTCGGATGGTTGTTTAAAAATGTTTCGACAACTTTCTCGTTTTCTTCAGGGCGTACCGTACACGTGCTGTATACTAATTTACCGCCCGGTTTAACCATTTTAGATGCCTGTTGTAAGATTTCCGTTTGAATCACTGGAAAGCGCGTAAGATCTTGTTTTTGCTTTTGCCACTTCAGTTCTGGTTTACGGCGAACGACACCCAATCCACTGCAAGGTGCATCTACAAGGACTCTATCAAAACTTCCTGCTTCCAGCTCCGACGGCAGTTTTCTCGCATCCAGCTGATTAGCATCAATAATCGTTAAACCGAGCCGTTCTGCTTGTTGAACAATTAAATTTACTTTCTTTTTATGAAGGTCAAACGCCTTGACTTCCCCGTTATTTTTCATACGTTCCGCGATATGAGTGGTTTTACCGCCAGGCGCTGCACATGCATCTAAGACTGCCATGCCCGGACTTACATCCAGTACTCTGGCTGGAAGCATTGAACTTTCATCTTGAATCGTCACAGCTCCTTGCTTATAAACCTCTGTGTTTAACACACTGCCAGACGTGATATGGAGTGCATCAGGCGAAAGATGCCCCTCTCGAACGGTCACCCCTTCTTCTTCAAGCATCTTGGCCACGGTACTCTTTGTCGATTGTGCCACGTTTACGCGTACAGTGAAAGGCGGCGGTTCTAAATTAGCCTTGGCCATTTCTTCAGCTGGTTCTTCTCCAAAAGCGGCAATCCACTCTTCTAATAACCACACTGGATGACTTGTTTCGATAGAAAGCTTCTCTACTCCTTCCAGCATATCTGTTCGCGGTACTCCCTTGCGCTGCACCGAGCGGAGCACACCGTTTACAAACCCGCTTATCCCCTGGTGTCCCCGCTTTTTTGCAATATTAACGGCTTCATGAATAACTGCTCGATCTGGGATCCGGTCCAAATAGACAAGTTGATACAACGATAGCCGCAGCAATACAAGCACCCAGTCATTGAGTGTGTCTAATCCTTTCTTGATAAAAGGAGTTAAATAATAATCAAGGGTATTTTTACGCCTCAACGTACCGTATACAAGCTCTGTTAAAAGAGATTCATCTTTTTCATCTACTCCGCCATGTGTTAATACATGGTTTAAGAGCAAATGGCTGTAAGCCCCTTCTTTTTCGATGCGGAGCAACACATCTATTGCTTTTGCTCTTACATTTTGTTGTGATTTACTCGTCATATTCACATTGCTCTCCTGTTTCAAATGGATGATTGCCGCGTAAATAATCGGCTGCTTTCATGCGTTTTTTGCCAGAAGGCTGTAATTCTGTTAGTTCTAATGACCAGCTATCTCCCGTTTTAATCATGATGCTGTCCTCTTTCACCGCTTCTATCGTCCCCGGTGCCAATGTGTTATCACGGGCAGCTGCTAAACGTGCTTGCCAGATTTTAAACGGTTTGCCGCGGTATGTTGTAAAAGCAACCGGCCATGGATTCATGCCGCGAATGTGATTATAAATAGTCTCGCCGCTTCGGTTCCAATTAATTTGCTCTTGGCCACGTTTGATGTTGGGAGCAAATGTTGCTTCTTTCTCATTTTGCGTCACCGCCCTTATGTTGCCTTCTGCCAAATCAGGAAGCGTCTCAAGCAGCAAATCGCGTCCGGCGATACTCAGCTTATCGTGTACGTTCCCGGTCGTATCGGTTTTTGTAATCTCTACTTCTGTCTGTGTTAAAATATCTCCTGCATCCAGCTGCTTGGCCATATACATAATCGTCACACCTGTCTTTTCCTCCCCATTCATCACAGCATAGTGTATCGGTGCACCGCCTCTATATTTTGGAAGCAGAGAAGCATGTACATTAATCGCACCATAACGAGGTGCTTCTAACAATTCTTCTGGCAAAATTTGTCCGAATGCAGCGGTCACAATCATATCTGGTTCCAATTGTAAAAGGTGCTTCAGGTTTTCTCTATCTTTCAGTGTTTCCGGTTGAAACACAGGTAAACCATGTTTTTGTGCTTCTTCTTTTACTGGCGGGGGCGTTAATTTCTTTTTTCTTCCTTTTGGACGGTCCGGCTGTGTCACGACCGTTTGAATGTTATAGCCTGCTTCGACCAACCCTCGCAAAATAGGAACAGAAAAGTCGGGTGTTCCCATAAATATCATCTTCATTCTATCCGTCCTTTCTCATGTTCATAAAACAAGCCCCGCAAAGTTTTGGTACAGCGGGGCTGCTTGTCACATGAACATCTGCGGGTTCATATCAATGGAAATAAACATCTTCTCTGACGCTATTTCTTTTTGATAGTGACTCGCTACAACTTGCAGTGTCTGTGTCAGATTTGGTTCATTTCTGTATTTTATCATGCATTGGTAACGATATCTATCTTTAATCCGTGCAATAGGAGACACCGTCGGACCAAGCACCTTCGTTTCGGAAGAAAGAGACTGTCTCAAGTATGCAGCTATCTTTTCAGACGTTTGGATAACTTGAACAACATCTTCGCTAGCAATAGTAAGGAGCGCCAAATAATAGTAAGGAGGGTAGCCGCTTCGTTTTCGATGTCCCATTTCTTCTAATGTAAAAGCTTCATAGTTATGAGTTTTTGCGTGTTGAATACTATAGTGGTCCGGGGTGTAAGTTTGAATGACTACTTCCCCTGTTAATTTATCTCTTCCTGCTCTTCCGCTTACTTGCGTTAACAATTGAAACGTCCGTTCTGACGCCCTGAAATCTGGAAGGTGCAGCAGCGTATCAGCAGCCAATACACCAGCTAACGTAATCTTTGGAAAATCCAATCCCTTTGCAATCATTTGCGTTCCTAGTAAAATGTCTGCTTCTCCTCGTCCAAATGACTGCAGCAACTTTTCATGCGATCCTTTTCGCTTTGTGGTGTCTACGTCCATGCGGATAACTCTGGCTTCAGGGAGAAGCTTTGTGAGCTCCTCTTCTACTTTTTGTGTCCCGGTTCCAAAAAAACGAATATGTTCACTGTCACAATCTGGGCACCGCTGAAGCATCGGTTCTTCAAATCCACAATAATGGCATTTGAGCTGACGCTTCGTATGATGATACGTTAACGTAATTTCGCAGTGCGGACAATCTGCTGTATACCCGCAATTTCGGCACATAACAAATGTCGAATAACCACGCCGGTTTAAAAACAGTACTGCCTGTTCGTTTCTTTCGATACGCGTGCGCAGTTTTTCTAACAGCAGCTCGGAAAATACCGAGCGGTTGCCTTTTTTCAACTCTTCCCGCATATCAATAATGTTCACTACCGGCATAGCAATGTTGTTCACACGTTCCTTTAACTCCAACAGCTTATAGACGCCCTTCCTTGCTCTTGCATAAGATTCTAATGACGGCGTCGCACTCCCTAGCATTACCGGACAATTGTGATGCTTTCCTCTCCAAATCGCTACTTGCCTGGCATGGTATTTTGGATGATCTTCTTGCTTGTAGCTTCCTTCATGTTCCTCATCAATAATAATGAGACCTAAATGTTCAAATGGCGCAAATACTGCCGACCGTGCTCCTACAGCCACTTGGACTTCTTTGCGGTGGATTTTTCTCCACTCATCATACTTTTCACCAGCGGCCAGCGCACTGTGCAGCACAGCTACTTTGGAGCCAAACCTGGCTTTAAACCGTTCCACCATTTGAGGTGTGAGCGATATTTCTGGAACAAGCACTATCGCTTCTTCTCCTTTAGCCAGTACTTTTTCAATCGCTTGTAAATAAACTTCCGTTTTGCCGCTTCCTGTTACACCGCGTAAAAGAAATGTCATATGTTCTTTGTCATGAACCGCTTGTTGAACAGGCTGCAACACATGCTGCTGCTGTGTTGTCAAAGCAGGACGCTCTTGTTCCTGAAACACACGCGATTGGTAAGGATCACGATATTCTTCTCGTTCTTCTAACACTAATAGATTTTTGCGAACAAGTTCTAAAACTGTCTGCCGTGTCGTATGTAATTCTTTAGTCAGTTGTTTCACCGCTATTGCAGCACTTCCAGCATTCTCTTGCAGCCACTGAAGTACAGCCGCCTGCTTTTTTGCCTTATTTCCAACAATATTCTGCACGTCTTCGCCTCTATAATCTGGATGAATGGAAACAGTTTGGACTATCTTTTTGTTTGTTTTATCGCTTACAACATAATCAATGTCGATATCACCATTTTCAGATGCTTGTTTCACCAGCTGTAAGACGCCTTTTTCATGAGGAAGGTCCTTCCATTCCAATGTATGCTGCTTTCCAAAAACAGCCTGTAATACAGGCGGCAATTCCGCTTTATTTGCTGTTAATGTCAGCATTTTTTTTGGTTTGGCACGTATCGCTGCTGGGATCATTGATTGCAGTGCAGTAATAAGAAAACAAACCGTCTCGTTAGCCAAATACTCTGCAAGCTTCATCATTTCGGGTGTTAATACAGGAAATGGGTCCAAAAGCTCCGTAATCGGTTTTACTTTTTGTAAGGATGTAAAAGTTGTAATCTCCCATACAAATCCCTGTATCTTTCTTGAACCAAATGGCACTACGACGCGCATGCCAGGTGAAATGAAGCGTTCCAGCTCTTCTGGAACAAGATAATCAAACAATTTATCGGTTTGATTGGCCGGTACGTCAACAATTACTTTTGCATACATAAACTATGCTTCCTTCTTTTCGTAAGTTAAAACACGCGCAAATACTTCTTCAGCCGTCTCTCGTTTCGTCATAAGCGGCAAATACTCAGGATCTTTTCCTTTCTCTACAATCACTACTTCATTCGTCTCCGAACGAAAACCAGCATTTTCTGCTGTAATATTGTTGCCAATGACGATATCAAGATTTTTACGTTTCAATTTATCTTGGGCATATTCTGCTACATCATTGGATTCGGCAGCAAACCCTATTAGTATTTGGTGCGTTTTGTTCTTGCCAAGCTCCATTAAAATATCTTTTGTACGCTCCATCTCTATCACTACATCACCGGGCTGTTTTTTAGCTTTCTTTGTATCTACCGTTTTTGGTTTAAAGTCCGCTACCGCCGCTGCTTTTGCGACAATGTCGCAATCTGGATACCGTTTTGTCACCTCTTCATACATCTCTTCTGCGGTAGTGACATCTATCCGGTTCACCCCTGTTGGCGTTTCAAGTTGAACAGGACCAGCTACAAGCGTGACGTCAGCTCCTAATTTAGCTGCTTGCTCTGCAATCGCAAATCCCATCTTCCCCGTCGATGGATTCGTGAAAACACGGACAGGGTCAGCATATTCATATGTCGGTCCTGCTGTCACAAGTACACGTTTTTTGAAAAGCAGCTGTTTGGGATATGTTTCTTGCTGAAGAAAAGCAACAATATCTTCTGGTTCAGCCAGGCGGCCTTTACCAACCCAACCGCAGGCAAGATACCCTTCTCCAGGCTCGATAAAGCGGACATTTCTTTTTTTCAACGTTCGCATGTTCTCCTGCACAGCAGGGTGCTCATACATATTCACATTCATAGCCGGAGCTATATATACCGGACAAGTTGCTGCAAGCATAGTCGTTGACAGCATATTATCAGCTAGTCCATGAGCCAGTTTAGCAATGATATTGGCGCTGCCAGGAGCTACCACAATAAAATCAGCCCAGTCGGCAATATCAATGTGAGCAACTTTATCCGGTTCTTTTTCAGCAAATGTATCATCATAGACTCTTTCTCTCGTTAACGCTTGAAACGTCAAAGGGCTAACAAACTGCTTTGCATTCTCTGTCATCACTACTTTTACGGCCGCACCAGCTTGTGTTAATTTGCTTGCAAGCGCACACGCCTTATATGCTGCAATACCTCCGCTAACACCTAACAAGATACGTTTGTTATCAAGCATGTCTATTCCTCTCCACCTTCATTTTATAAACAGTAACGCTTTATAAAAACAAAAAACACGCGCCTGTTCGTTTCTGTTTCGATGAACTTTCAGCACATATAAGCATTTCGAAAGTCTGAAGTAAAACAACAACCTATATCATATAGGTTGTTGTTTAGTACATGTTACTCTGTATGTTTGTAGCCAAGTTTGCCATTCTCAATTTCCTCTAGTGCCACACCAACCAATTTGGATGATTCATGGTTATCTACCAGCGGCTTTGCCTCTTCCATTTCTTTCAAATCACGAGCACGCCGTGCAGAAATGGTAACTAACGTATACTTCGAGTTAATATGTTTCATTAGTTCATCAATAGAAGGATGTAACATATTTTATTCTACCTCCACGAGCTGCTTATATTTTTCTATTAAACGATCCTTTTTGCAATGTTCGGCTGTAACAATCGATTTAATCCGTTCGACAGCTTTTTCAACCTCATCATTTTCCACGACATAATCGTAGCTTTCCATCATATCAATTTCTTCTCTGGCAACATTCATCCGTTTATTGATGAGATCTTCATTTTCTGTACCCCGGCCGACAATACGATTACGAAGTTCAGCAAGGCTTGGCGGCATTAAAAAGATGAATACCCCATCTGGATATCTTTCTTTTACCTTCTTTGCCCCTTGTACTTCAATTTCTAGAATAATATCTTTTCCTTTATCAATCGTTTCTTCTACATAATCGAGCGGAGTACCATAATAATTATCGACATACTTCGCCCATTCCAGCAACTTATTATTCTCAATCATTTCTTCAAATTCCTGCTTGGTTTTGAAGAAATAATTAATGCCATGTGTTTCTCCTGCTCTCGGCTGTCTTGTCGTAGCTGAAACAGAATATTCAATGTCTGTATCTTCATTACGCAAGGCATTGCAGACCGTGCCTTTTCCTACACCGGCCGGCCCGGACAAAACAATCAATAATCCTTTATCATCTTTCATAGTTTCCAACGCCTTTCCTGCAAAAAATCCAAGTGAAACGATTTAATCATCGGATAAATCGTCTTTTGTGCTTAAACGTTGTGCAACAGTTTCTGGCTGTACAGCAGAAAGAATGACGTGATCGCTGTCAGCAATAATGACGGCTCTCGTTCTTCTGCCGTACGTAGCATCAACGAGCATGTTTCTGTCTCTTGCTTCCTGAATAATGCGTTTAATCGGTGCTGACTCAGGACTAACAATGGAAATGATACGGTTAGCTGATACAATATTGCCAAAACCTATGTTTATCAGTTTAATATTCACTAGTATCCCTCACTTCTTCAAAAGCGACAGCTACGCTCTATTTTTACCACATATTTATAAATATATACGAAAATGCGTTCGCTGGCTACTCTATATTCTGTACTTGTTCTTTTATTTTTTCTAGTTCACTTTTCAGTTCCACAACCAGGTGGCTAAGTGATGCATTGTTTGCTTTAGAACCAATTGTGTTCGCTTCCCTATTCATTTCCTGCACTAGAAAATCTAATTTTCTGCCCTTTGTTCCGCCTGCATCGAGAGAAACAAGAAATTGATCACAGTGAGAGTAAAGCCTCGTTAGCTCCTCTTCTACATTCGACTTTTCTGCAAAAAATGCAGTTTCTTGTATAAGGCGTTCTTCATCCGGTTCATAATCTCCCATAAATGCTTTTATTCTATCATACATCCGCTCACGGTAATGCTGGGCCACAGAAGGAGCTTCTTTTTGAAGCATACCGGTTAACTGCTGCACGTGCTCGATTCGTGCTTCGATATCTTCTTTTAACTTCATGCCTTCCCGCACTCTCATATCATACAATTCAGCTGCTGCGCTTGCCACAGCGTCTTCTACTGCCTGCTCAAGCGTTTCGTCCATTTTTTCGGCATCCTCAATAACAACGATATCTGGATGCAGAAGAAAGTCTTGCAGTCTTAACTTCGATTCAAAGACATTCAGCCGGTCAAGCTCTTCTGCTTGATCCAGATATTGCTGCACGAGCGGCCAATCCACACGCAGCGTCCGCTCAAGCGGCGTCAGCCCCTCCATCGAAATAAACACATCGATTTTGCCGCGCTCCACTTTATCCAAAATAATGGTACGGAACCGATCTTCTAACGATAACAGCTGCCTTGGCATTCGAAATTGAATATCACAAAAACGGTGGTTTACTGATTTCATTTCAACAAGAATTCGGCCGCCGTCTTGTTCGACAACCGCGCGGCCAAATCCAGTCATACTCACTGCCATGGTTATCACATCCGCTTCTTACATTCTAACTAATTTTACCACCTCTCACAAGCAATTGAAAAGGAAAATAGCTTTTTTGCTTCGCTTTTTTTCTATTTCCTTAGGCTTTCGCTGGTTTACGCGAAGCAGGACGGAATAATGTTCTGCCTGCCAGTGCAAATGTTGGAATGGAAGCAAGCGCCAATACGAGCATCCATTCAACAACTGTTAAAGCAGTGGTGTGGAAGATCGGCTGCAGCATCGGTGTATAAATAACGAGTACCAGTAAAACTACAGAAGACAATACTGCTAACGTTAAATATTTATTCTCCAACGGATTTCGGTCAAATATTGTTCCATTGGTGCGGCAGTCAAACACATGGATAAGCTGTGCCATAACAAGTGTTGCAAATGCAATGGTCTGTGCTCTTACTAAATGATCGGGCTGTTCATAAAGTGCTGTCATAAAGCCGATTAGCGTAACAACACCAATTAAGAAGCCGCGCGAAATAATTTTCCATCCCATTCCACGGGCAAAGATGCTTTCTGTTGAAGAGCGGGGCGGCCGTTTCATTACATTACGTTCGGGCTGATCGAGGCCAAGCGCCATCGCCGGCAGGCCATCGGTGATTAAATTAATCCATAAAATTTGTATAGCCACAAGCGGAAGCGGCATGCCAAGCATCACCGCAAAGAGCATAACTAAAATTTCGCCGACATTAGAAGCAAGCATATAACGAATAAACTTTCGAATGTTTTCATAAATGTTGCGGCCTTCTTTGATAGCAGAACGAATGGTTGAAAAATTATCGTCCCTTAAAATTAATGCGGAGGCTTCTTTGGCAACGTCTGTGCCTGTTTTCCCCATTGCTATGCCTATATCAGAAGCTTTAAGAGCCGGCGCGTCGTTCACACCGTCGCCAGTCATAGCAACGACATGCCCCTGGCTTTTTAATACTTTGACAATATTTAACTTATCTTCTGGACTCACTCTGGCAAACACGTATGTCTTTTGGATCATACGAGCTTTTTCTCTATCAGATGCCTGATTCCATTCTTTTCCGGTAACAACAAGGCCATATTCGGGAAGCAGGCCGATTTCTTTTGCAATTGCAGCCGCTGTATCTTTGTGGTCACCAGTAATCATAATTGTTTTAATCCCTGCTTGGCGGCACTCCTTGATGGCATCTTTTGCTTCTTGGCGCGGGGGATCAATCATCCCTTCGACGCCAAGGTAAATTAAGTTTCGCTCTGCTGTTTCTGCGCTCGATATCGTTTCACCTGCTTTTAATGGACGATAAGCTACTGCAATTGTACGAAGTGCTTTATTGGCCATTAATGTAATTGTTTGTCTTACTTCCTGTTTTTTCATCGGCGTGAAACGTTCCACTCGTCCATTCGCTTCTATTTGCGTTGTTCTTTCAAGTAATAAGTCAGGAGCTCCTTTCGTGATGACAAACGACTGCCCTTTTTTGTTTGTCACAACGACCGACATTCGTTTTCGATCTGAATCAAATGGGAAATCTTTCTTAATAGTATGCGCCGCTAGAATGGATGGCAGTGAAATGTCACTAGCCTCGGCCGCTTCAAGCAGTGCATTTTCTGTTGGATCTCTGCGAAGCTCTTCTTTCATACCTGGATTTTCTTGTTTTTCAACTGCTATTTGTGTACATAACGCTCCATATGTCAATAACTTTTCATGTTTAGCACGTTCAAACGGCTTTTTGGACTTTCGAAAGGTTAACCCGTTCCCACCGGCTAATGCGGTCACTTTCATTTTATTTTGCGTTAATGTTCCAGTCTTGTCCGAACAAATCACAGACGCACAGCCTAAGGTTTCTACGGCTGGGAGCTGTCTGACAATGGCATTACGTTTAATCATACGCTGCACGCCAAGTGCCAATACGACCGTAACAATTGCTGGAAGGCCTTCTGGAATCGCCGCAACAGCCAAAGAAACACCGGAGAGGAGCATTTTGTACACAGGTTGTCCTTGCATAATTCCTAAGATTACAACAAGCGCTGTTAATATAAGGGCACCAGTGATGAGCATCTTCCCAAGGTGTGAAAGCCTTCTCTGCAATGGCGTTTCACTATTTTCTGAGTCACTTAGCATATGGGCAATCTTACCCATTTCAGTTTGCATCCCTGTTGCAACAATCACGCCAATGCCGTGCCCTTTTGTAACGAGTGTTCCTGCAAAGGCCATATTTTCTTTTTCACCAATCGAAACGTCACTGGATGTAAGAACATCCGCATGTTTTTGCACAGGAAATGATTCCCCTGTCAGTGCCGATTCTTCAGCCATTACATTGCTTGCCTCCAACAAACGAATGTCTGCGCTGATCTTATCTCCACCCGTTAATTTAACAATATCCCCTGGGACGGCTTCTGCAGACGGGATTGTCATCCACTGCCCACTGCGCCTGACTGTCATTGTAGGGGAAGCCAGCTCTTTTAAAGCATCGAGCGATTTTTCTGCTTTATTCTCTTGGATAAACCCTAAAATGCCATTCATGATGACAATAAAAACAATCGTAATGGCATCGATATATTCTCCCAATGCCGCAGAAATGACAGTTGCTGCAATCAGGATGAGTATCATGGTATCCTGGAATTGACGAAGAAAAAGCAGCCAGCCCGGTACTTTTTTCTTTTGTTCCAACGTGTTCGGCCCCACTTGTCTTAAACGTGCTTTGGCCTGTCCATTTTCTAGTCCAGCCGTGGTAGATACTTGTAATAGGTCTTCCAGTTTTTCTTTCGGTTGCTGATGCCAATTCATTCCATCCCTCACCCCTGCTTAAACGTATCAACACATCATATTCAGACAAGCAGCAAATCATGCTATACTAATGAGAAAATAGAATGTCCTTCTTTGCTCATACGCAAAGCGTTTTCATTGTATTTTCATCACGAACATGATAGGTTTTTTACTTGCGAGAAAGGATGTAGACATTTATGTCTTTTGATGGAATAATGACAAGAGCCGTTGTGCATGAATTATTCGAACACTTAGCAAACGGCAGAATCACGAAAATAAAACAACCGTATCCCACTGATTTATTAATCACTGTTCGGGCGAACCGAAAAAATCACCAGCTATTTTTATCGGCCAATCCAAGCTTTGCCAGAATGCAGCTCACAAGCGCCAGTTTTCAAAACCCAGCGGAGCCGCCAATGTTTTGTATGTTGCTTCGAAAACATATTGAAAACGGATTCATTCGAGAAATAAAACAAGATGGCATGGAGAGAGTCGTCACCTTCGTCATTGAAGGAAAAAATGAAATTGGCGATACGTCTACAAAACACTTAATCATAGAAATTATGGGGAAACATAGCAACATCATACTCGTTGACGAATCATCCAACCAAATTTTAGACAGTATGAAACACCTGCCTCCTTCCGTCAATCGCCACCGCACGGTACTGCCGGGACGTCCATATGTTGAACCGCCTAAACAAAACAAACGCAACCCGTTACCTGCTGAAAAAACTGATGTTCTAAAAGCATTAGATGCTAATCAAGGCAAAATTGACCGCCAGCTCGTTCAAGCGTTCACAGGACTTTCTCCTCAAACAGCGAAAGAAATTGTTCACCGTGCTGGGCTTGGCAGTGCCGAAAAAATCGCTGATACCTTTATTAAGATGATGCAAAACGTCAACAACCATTGTTACCGCCCAAATATCAAGCTCTCTGGCAGCAAAGAATACTACTCGGTGATGGAGCTGACCCATACAGATGGGAAAAGCCAATATTTCGATTCGGTATCTGAGATGCTCGAGCGCTTCCACACCGGAAAAGCTGAGAGAGATCGTGTCAAACAGCAAGCCCATGATTTAGAACGACTACTGCGAAATGAATGGCAAAAAAATAAGAAAAAAATTAAAAAACTTGAACAAACGATCCAACAAGCAGAAAAAGCTCTCTCGTCCCAAAAGTACGGAGAGCTGCTTACCGCCAATTTGCATCTCGTTCACGGCGGGGAAAAAGAAGTGGAAGTAATGGATTACTACGATGAAAATGGCGGTTCCTTAACGATTCCACTGGACCCAGAAAAAACACCTTCAGAAAATGCACAAAGCTATTTTCGCAAATACAACAAAGCCAAAACATCATTAGAAATGGGCCGGCAGCAGATTACAGAAGCCAAAGAAGAAATGACGTATATAGAGCAATTAATCCAGCAGGTGGAATCTGCATCTGTCGGCGACATTGCTGACATTCGTGAGGAATTATCCGAACAAGGCTACCTTAAAAAACAAGTATCCAAGCGAAATAAACGAAAAAAATCATCTCAGCCGGCACTTGAAAAATATACGTCTACCGATGGAACGGATATTCTTGTCGGAAAAAATAATAAACAAAATGAATATTTAACCTCCAAAGTCGCAAATAAAGAAGATACATGGCTGCACACCAAAAACATCCCCGGCTCTCATGTCGTTATTCGCGGTGCATCGTTTAGTGAACAAACATTGGCAGAAGCGGCTAATATCGCTGCTTATTATTCCAAAGCCAAAGATTCAGCATCGGTTCCCGTCGATTATACAAAGGTTAGGCATGTGCGCAAACCAAACGGGGCAAAGCCTGGTTTTGTTACGTATGAGCAGCAATCTACCATTTTTGTAACACCAGATGAAGAGCTGCTGTATCAATTGCGCGATAAATAAATACAAGAAGCTTGCCAAACAAACAGGCAAGCTTCTTCTCTTTACCATTCTGCTTTTGTCAGCAATGCCAGCCCCCCAAGCGAAACACTATGTTCGACATGTTCAGCACCATGCTGATACAGCAAATCTCCTAATTCCTCTGGCTGAAAGCGGTGTCTTTGCGTTGCTACTCCGGACCACTTTATTAATGCTTCGCGTTCAAAGCCGCTGATAGACATTTTGTCTGCATAGTGTTCAGCTGCCTTCGGGTTCATCGATGGACTAGGATTCAAAAGCACACTGATTCCATTTGGTTTCATCACCCGCCCCATTTCCTGCAAACCTTTTTTCGGCTCTGGAAGCAAAAACATTACTAATGTCGACAAACTGATATCAAACGTTTGATTTGAAAATGGCAGCGAATAGGCGTCTGCGACCAAAAAGGAGCAGTCTGTTGTTTCTTCCCATGGAGCAGTTTCCACTCTTGCCTTTTTTACCATGTCTTCTGATAAATCAACACCTGTAATAGATGCTGCTTCTTCCACCCCTTTTCGGAGCAATTCTCCAGTTGCACAGCCGATGTCAAGAACGTGCTGGTTTTTCCATGAGCGAGTTTGTTCCTGAATTTGTTCGTGTAAATGAATCATCCAAGACGTTTTTGCCATTTGATGAAAAAACGTTACTTGTCTGCTAAAATCATCTCCTGTCATTTTCCGCATCATATATCTCCTTTCTTTCCCTTTTTAAGCGTAGAACACCGCGCACTTTTCTTCAACAAAAAAAGTGTGAGCAAATGAACTCACACTTTCTTTCTATAATGCTTGCAGCCAGTTTTCAGGATCTTTTTTCCACATTTCCAGCCGTTCATATTGTTCTGTTGTTACAAAGTTTTTTGAAAGAGCTGCCTGAATTAATGCCTCGTAATCCGTTAAAGTCTCTGTTTTCAGATTAGCTGCTTGTAAATTCTCTTTTCCACGCTCTAATCCATATGTGAAGATAGCGGCTGTGCCTAACACGTCTGCTCCTGCTTGCTGCAGTGCTTTTTGTACCCCAATGACACTGCCTCCAGTCGAAATCAGATCTTCTACAATAACAACTTTTTGGTTTTCTTTTACAACACCTTCAATTTGATTGCCTTTTCCATGTGATTTGGAGGAACCTCTTACATAAATCATTGGTACATTCATTTTGTCGGCAACCAATGCAGCGTGAGGAATACCGGCTGTAGCTGTCCCTGCTACCACTTCCACATCCGGATACTGCTTTTCAATCAGTGTTTGTAATTCGTTTGCAATGCTTTGCCGCAATGACGGGTAGGACAGTGTTAAACGATTGTCGCAATAAATAGGAGATAATATCCCCGATGACCATGTGAACGGATCATCTGGCTGCAAACTGACTGCTTTTATTTTTAATAATTCTTCTGCTATCGCTTGTTTCATGTTTCATTCCTCCACGCCTTATTGATTTGCTGATACGCTGAAACAGCATCATCAGCACGAGTAATGCTTCGGCCTACAACGATTGCATCACTGCCAAGTTCCTTTGCTTTTTCTGGTGTTACAATACGCTCTTGATCATCTGCTGCATGTTCAGGCTGTCGAATACCTGGAGTAACAGTTTGAAAACCTGTGCGAACATGTTCTTTTATCAAAGGTACTTCTAACGCAGAACACACAACACCGTCAAGACCTGCTTTGTCTGTGTTTCCTGCGTACTCTGCCACAGTGTCTTCGAGTGGCTTTTCAATCAGCAGTTCCTCTTTTAACATACGTTTTGATGTACTTGTCAGCTGTGTAACAGCTATACATTTTGTAGACGAACCAACAGGCTGTCCCGCTTCCAACCCTTCTTTCGCCGCTTCCATCATGTTAATGCCTCCGCCAGCGTGTACGGTAATTAAATCTGCCTCAAGCGAAGCAAGCTGTTTGGCTGCTTGTTTAACGGTATTGGGAATATCATGCAGTTTCAAATCTAAAAAAATATCATGGCCTTCGCTTTTCCACTGATTTACTAATGCCGGCCCTTCTCGGTAAAACAATTCCATTCCTATTTTCAAAAATAGTTTCTCGTTTTCAAAACGTCCTAGAAATGCATCTGCTGTTTGCTTATCGGCAAAATCCATTGCAATGATGAGCGGTTTGTTCATGATATCACCCCTTGACGGCGAATATCTTGAATGGATGTCATCCCTTGTTCTAACGTCCATTTTTCTAGCTCTTCAATCAATTCCGGACAAATAAATGGATTCGTAAAATTGGCCGTTCCAACCGCTACTGCATCCGCACCAGCCATGAGGAACTCAATGATATCATCACATGTAGAAATTCCTCCCATGCCGATGATGGGAAGTTCTGTTTGCTTGCGTACTTCATAAATCATTCGAATGGCAATAGGTTTGATCGCAGGCCCCGATAAACCACCGCTTCCATTTGCAAGCAAAGGTTTTTTGGAACGAGTATCGATTTTCATGCCAGAAAGCGTGTTAATCATAGACAATCCATCTGCCCCTGCCTGCTCCACTGCTTTGGCTAATACCGTAATATCAGTAACATTTGGAGATAACTTCACATATACCGGACAGCTGGCTGCCTTTTTCACCCGCTTCGTCAGCTCAGCCGCCAGATCCGGGTCCGTCCCAAAAGCAATGCCGCCTTCTTTTACATTTGGACAGGAAATATTTAATTCAAGGGCCCCGATAAGATTTGTGGACGATAGTTCTGCTGCGACTTTTTCATAGTCTTCCATTGTCGTTCCGGCAATGTTTGCAAGAAGTGGTGTCTCAAGCGCCTTTAACCAAGCAAGCTTCTCGGAAACCACTTTTTCCAACCCCGGATTTTGCAGCCCAATGGCATTTAACATGCCAGCAGGTGTTTCTGCCACACGCGGCGTTTCATTTCCAAACCTTGGCTCTGCTGTCGTTGCTTTTAAAGCAATAGCACCAAGTGTATTCAAGTCATACCACTTGGCAAACTCTTCTCCGAAGCCAAAACAGCCAGATGCCGGCATCACCGGATTTTTCATTGGCAATCCCGGCAGATTCGTTTGCAAACTCATCACAGCACCACCTCTCTTAGCGGAAAAACAGGTCCATCGCTGCATACTTTCCGATATTCGCTGCCCTCTGGATCAGTTTGCGTATGACATACACACGCAAAACATGCTCCAATGCCACAGCCCATTCTTTCTTCTAATGAAATGAAACCTTCTGCTTTTGGAAATTTGTTTTCCAATGCTTTTAACATTGGTGTCGGGCCACAAGCATACAACCGGTCAAAAGCCAGATCTTCCTGGTCAATCACATCGGTTACAAAACCTTTTTGGCCGGCACTTCCATCTACTGTGCTGACATACACATTACCTGTTTCTTTAAATGCATCTTCATAGAAGAGTGCTTCGGCATCCGAAAACCCAAGAACGGTTTCGACATGAACCCCTTTTCGCGCTAGTTCACGCGCCAATCCGTATAACGGAGGCACCCCTACTCCTCCGCCAACGATTAATGCCGTCTGTTCTTGATTGATATCACTAAGAGAAAATCCATTACCTAATGGGCCAAGCACATCAACGGTCTCACCATTTGTTTTTTTTGATAACAGATTGGTTCCAATCCCTTCTGTCCGGTAAATAATAGACAGTGTTCCTCCCCTTTGATCAGCGTCGCAAATACTGAGAGGCCGGCGCAGTAATGGCACGTTTTCATGGGATGGCTTTATATGCAGAAACTGTCCAGGTGCCTGAATGTCTTGGACAAGGGCACCTGTCAGCTCCATTTCAAAAGTATTTTCGGCAATTTCCTGATTGGAACAGATTGTCATGTTCTCTTTTTTCACACCGTCACCTCGTTTGCTGGCAATGATTGTCTTGTCTCCATGGCCGGCATAGCTTCTGCAGAGAACGTAATCATCTCTAATACCTTTAACAGTGCGTCTGCTGTATCAATAGACGTCATACAAACCACTTCATTTTCCACTGCTTCCCGGCGAATTCTAAACCCATCCCGTGCGGGTTGTTTTCCTTTTGTTAATGTATTGATAACAAATTGTGCTTTGCCGTCGCGAATAATGTCTAAAATATTCGGCGAGTTATCCGCGACTTTATTAACAACCGTTACTGGAATGTTTTCCTTTCGCAAAAAGTCTGCAGTGCCTTTTGTCGCCAGCAGATCATAGCCGATTTGGTGAAAACGCCGGGCAAGCATCAATGCTTCTTGTTTATTTTTATCAGCAACGGTAAAAAGTACGGAGCCGTGTTCCGGAATGTTCATACCAGACGCGATTAAACCTTTATATAGTGCTTTTTCCAGTGAAACATCACGCCCCATTACTTCTCCAGTTGACTTCATCTCTGGTCCAAGAGAAATGTCAACTCGACGCAGTTTTGCAAATGAAAAGACAGGGACTTTGACGGAGACTTCTTGTTTT
The DNA here is from genome assembly GCF_900099605.1 of Alteribacillus persepolensis. Classification (GTDB taxonomy): domain Bacteria; phylum Bacillota; class Bacilli; order Bacillales; family Marinococcaceae; genus Alteribacillus; species Alteribacillus persepolensis. Next base: position 146,614 of record NZ_FNDK01000001.1, on the reverse strand, counting down.
TCTGGCAATACGCCATCATTGAATCCTTGTGCAATCAGGCTTTGCCCCGCCATGACTCTTGTTGCAATAGATGCAATCGGCACACCGGTGATTTTGCTTAAAAACGGCACTGTCCGGCTCGCTCGCGGATTGACTTCCAAAACATATACTTCGTCATCATGAATGACAAATTGGATATTTAATAATCCTTTAATATTTAAGCCTTTTCCAATAGCAATCGTCCGCTCAACGAGTTTTTGTTTAATGTCTTCGGACAGCGTTTGCGGCGGATAAACAGCAATGGAGTCACCTGAATGCACACCGGCGCGTTCAATATGTTCCATGATGCCCGGAACAAATACCGTTTCACCGTCGGCAATCGCGTCTACTTCAATTTCTTTTCCTATCATGTACCTGTCAATTAATACCGGATGTTTCTCATTGACTTTCACCGCTCTGTCCATGTAAGAAAGAAGTTCTGTTTCGTTATCGACAATTTCCATTGCTCTGCCGCCTAACACGTAAGAAGGGCGTACTAAAACCGGATAGCCGATGTCAGAAGCAATCGTCACTGCTTCTTTCGAAGACGTAGCTGTTTTTCCTAATGGCTGCGGAATGCCCAGCTGCTGCAAGGAATACTCAAATTTGTCACGATCTTCTGCTCGATCCATATCTTCTAGTGCAGTTCCAAGAAGACGGACGCCGCGTTCATGAAGCCCATCAGCTAAATTGATGGCCGTCTGCCCTCCAAATTGTACGATGACCCCCTCTGGCTGTTCCTGATCAATAACATGCATCACATCTTCTAACGTGAGCGGTTCAAAGTACAATTTATCCGATACACTAAAATCTGTTGAGACCGTTTCCGGATTATTATTAATGATAATGGCTTCGTACCCTTCTTGCTGCAGCGCCCAGACTGTGTGAACCGTTGCGTAGTCAAATTCAATTCCTTGCCCGATACGGATAGGACCGGAGCCAAGTACTAATACGGAAGGCTTCTCACTAGTGATGCTTTCGTTTTCCCGTTCATACGATGAATAGTAATAAGGGGTTTGTGATTCAAATTCAGCTGCACATGTATCCACCATTTTATATACCGGCATCAGACTCTCTTCTTTGCGGTATTCATACACTTCCTTTTCGCTCCAGTTCCACTTTTGTGCAATATAAGCATCAGCAATCCCTAACTGTTTGGCACGTTCTAGCATCATCACGTTCCCAGGATGATCCGCTAATTCTTCCCCCGTCATGACAATTCCAGCAAATTTCTCTAAGAAGAACCGATCAATTTTTGTTAACTCATGAAGGGTCTCTATCGACCAGCCTCGTTTAAACGCTTCTCCAATAACAAACAGGCGTTCATCTTCTGCCTTTACTAACTTCTCTTTGATGGTGTCGTCATCGTAAGAAGCATACGCTGCATCTGTCATGTGCAGTTTGTTCATTTCAAGCGAACGAATCCCCTTCATGATGGACTCTTCTAATGTACGGCCAATCGCCATGATTTCACCTGTCGCTTTCATCTGTGTGCCAAGCGTCCGGTTAGCAGCTTCAAACTTGTCAAACGGCCAGCGTGGAATTTTCGTTACAACATAATCAAGCGTTGGCTCAAAGCTGGCGTATGTTGTACCAGTAATTGGATTTTCCAACTCATCAAGCCGATATCCTGCCGCAATTTTAGCCGCTAACTTAGCAATGGGATATCCAGTTGCTTTTGATGCTAATGCAGAAGAGCGGCTCACTCGTGGATTTACTTCAATAATGTAGTATTCAAAGCTATGCGGTGAAAGTGCAAACTGCACGTTGCAGCCGCCTTCGATTTCTAATGCACGGATAACTTTTAAAGAAGAGTCACGCAGCATTTGATACTCACGATCAGACAACGTTTGACTGGGTGCACTTACAATTGAGTCTCCTGTGTGAATGCCTACCGGGTCAATGTTTTCCATGTTACACACAACAATGCTTTGACCAGCACTGTCTCTCATCACTTCATACTCGACTTCTTTAAAACCTGCAATGCTTTTTTCTAGCAGGCATTGATGAACCGGACTGTATTTCAAACCGGAACTGACAATGTCGTGGAGTTCTTCCTCATTGTGAACAAGGCCACCTCCTGTTCCGCCGAGCGTGTAAGCTGGACGAACGATTACAGGATAGCCGATTTTTTCAACAAACGTTTTGGCTTCATTCAAATTATGAATGATTTCACTTTCTGCCACCGGTTCGCCTAGTTCTTGCATGAGTGAACGAAATACTTCTCTATCTTCTGCTTTTTGAATGGCTTCTAGCTCTGTTCCTAAAAGTGATATATTGTACCGGTCTAAAATACCTTCTTGGTAGAGTTCCATTGCCATATTCAACCCCGTTTGCCCGCCAAGCGTCGGAAGAAGGGCATCTGGTCTTTCTTTTCTAATCACCCGACTGACGAACTCAAGTGTAATAGGTTCAATGTACACTTTATCGGCCATGTTGGTATCCGTCATAATTGTGGCCGGATTTGAATTGACAAGAATTACTTCATAGCCCTCTTCTTTCAGAGCCTGGCAAGCTTGTGTGCCAGCATAGTCAAATTCAGCAGCTTGACCAATAACAATTGGTCCGGATCCAATAACAAGTATTTTTTGTATATCTGTTCGTTTTGGCATGATCCTCTCTCCTTTTCGTTTAGCTAATTACCGTTTTCTGTTTATCCATGAGGGTAATAAAGTCATCAAATAAATCGTTGGAGTCATTCGGGCCTGGACTTGCTTCCGGATGATATTGCACGCTAAATGCAGGGTAATGGTGATGAGCAACCCCTTCTACAGTGCCGTCATTGACATTGACATGTGTCAGCTGTAAATCTGTACCCATTAATGAGTCCCGGTCAATCGTATATCCGTGGTTTTGTGACGTAATATCTACTCGTCCTGTACGAACATCTTTGACAGGATGATTTCCGCCGCGATGTCCAAATTTCAGCTTTGATGAACGGGCTCCCGCAGCCAGACAGAGCAATTGATGACCAAGACAAATACCAAAAATCGGTATTTCACCAAGCAATTCTTTAATGGTTTCACTTGCTTGCGCCACATCCGATGGATCTCCCGGCCCGTTACTTAACATGATGCCGTCTGGATTGAAGGCACGAATATCATCAGCCGTGGCGTTAAAGGGCAAAACAAATACATCACAGCCGCGTTCAATTAAATTTCGGGCAATACCGTGTTTGGCGCCATAATCCATAAGAACTACCCGCCGGCCTGAACCAGGTGCGTGATATGCATTTTTAGTTGATACCTTTTTTACTTTATCTTTGGACGGCTGAAAAGCTTGCAACTCTTCCAATACTTCTTTCTCATCGGCTTTTTCGTGGCAAATTCGTCCGTTCAGTGTTCCTTGGTTTCGTATTAAACGTGTCAGCATTCTCGTATCGATGCCGCATATTGCTGGAATATTTTTGTCTTTTAACCATTGGTCGAGCGACTGCGCACTGCGAAAGTTACTAGGGTGAGCAGCAGATTCTCGTACAATCAACCCCCCGGCTGACGGATTCAATGTTTCAAAGTCATCACGATTAACACCGTAGTTGCCAATGAGAGGATACGTTAATGTAATAATTTGATCGCAATAAGAAGGGTCTGAAAGAATTTCTTGATATCCTGTCATGCTTGTATTAAATACGACTTCACCGGATATTTCACGTTCACTTCCGAGTGCTTCTCCAATAAATACTGTGCCATCTTCTAAAACTAATTTGCGTTTCATGATTGATATGCTCCTTCCTTTTCGTACACGATTTTGCCAGAAACCATAGTAGCAACAGGCATTCCTTTTATGCTCCACCCTGTAAACGGAGTGTTTTTCCCTTTTGAGACAAACGTGTGAGGATCCACTGTTTCCTCTTTATCCAAATCAATGAATGTGATATCTGCCGGCTTTCCAGGTGCGATGACACCTTTTGAGAGGTTAAATACCGAAGCCGGCTTTTTTGTCAATCCGGCTAGCAGCTGCTCGAGACTGCATACGCCTTTTTTCACCAAGTGTTTGTATAACAATGGGAAAGCTGTTTCCAATCCAGTAATTCCAAACGGTGCCTTTTCCATGCCAACGTCTTTTTCTTCTTTAGCATGAGGAGCATGATCGGTCGCAATGAAATCAATCGTTCCATCCAGCCATCCTTCTAGCAATGCCTGCCGATCTTCGTTGCTGCGAAGCGGTGGATTCATTTTAAAATTTGCATCTAATCCAGGAATATCTTCGTCTGTCAGCAGCAAATGATGTGGTGTTACTTCTGCGGTCACATGGATGCCTGCTTTTTTAGCATCGCGAATCACACGAACAGACTCTTTTGTGCTCACGTGGCAAACATGATAATGAACACCAGACGCTTCAGCTAATAGAACGTCTCTTGCGATATGTACCGATTCGGCAGCAGACGGAATACCGTTGATACCTTGTTTTTTTGAAAAATCCCCTTCGTGCACACTTCCTTTATTAACAAGCGTATTCTCCTCACAGTGAGCAACAATCGGCATATCCATTCGAGCCGCCTCTTTCATCGCTTTAAGCATCGTCGAAGCATCTTGTACTCCGACACCATCATCTGTAAAAGCAAAGGCTCCTGCCTGTTTTAACCTTTCAAAATCAGTTCGCTCTTTGCCGAGCTGACGGGTTGTAATGGCTGCATACGGAAGCACATGAACATGTGCGTGTTGTTTGATGCGTGCATAGAGGTTTTTCATTTCCTGTGCTGTATCAGGTACTGGACGGGTATTGGGCATGGGACATACCGTTGTAAAACCGCCTTTAGCTGCAGCTTTGGTTCCTGTTTCAATCGTTTCTTTATGTTCCCCGCCTGGCTCACGCAGATGAACATGCACATCGATAAATCCCGGGGAAAGCAGTTTGCCATGCGCGCGCAACAACACATCAGCATGTTCTGGTGCTTGTGCTACTTCTTTAATCATGCCATTTTCAATATACACATCGTTATTTTCCAATTCTTCATTCTCTGTAAATACCGTTGCACCGATAATCCATCCATTCATTGAAAAAATCCTCCTTTATGTTGGTCAAGAACGTGCTTTAACACGGCCATTCGTACAAATACACCATTTTTCATTTGCTTAAAGATTCTCGAACGTTTGCATTCAACAAGCTCATCGGCAATTTCTACGTTGCGATTGATAGGAGCTGGATGCATAATGATGCTATGTTTCTTCATCTTCTTTTCTCTTTGTGCGGTCAACCCATAGAGTTTGTGGTACTCACCAGGACCAGCAACCATTTTTACTGCGTGACGCTCATGCTGGATACGAAGCAGCATCATAATATCTGCCATTTCCATTGCTTGATCCATTGTTACATACCGACTCATTAACTCCTTTGACATCCACTCTTTTGGTCCGCTCACATAAACATTTGCACCTAAGCGTTCCAGCACATCGAGATTGGACCTGGCCACACGGCTGTGAAAAATATCACCAGCAATGACAATGTTTAAGCCGTTAAATTGTCCAAATTCCTGTTTTATCGTCAGCAGATCGAGAAAAGATTGGGTTGGATGATGCCCGCAGCCATCACCGCCATTAATAATCGGGATGTTGATTTTATCGCGAAGTTCATCAAAATAGCGCTCTTTGCTATGTCGGATCACCACAACATCAGCTCCGATACTCTCCAGTGTTTTTACCGTATCGTATAATGTTTCTCCTTTTTTTACGCTTGATGTATCAGCTTCAAAAGGAAGAACATCCAGTCCCAGTGTTTTTTCAGCAGCTTCAAAACTTATTTTTGTGCGTGTACTCGGCTCAAAAAATAGATTAGCCGCAAACAAGCCCCTGCCAGAAAACTGCTTTGGCGCATGTGACAGAGTTTCTGCTGCATCCAGTATGCTGTGAATCTCTGAAACACTCCAGTCTTCTACTGTTAATACGTGTGCCGGTTTACATCGCTCCCATTTTCTTTCCAGTTCAGTCTGCATCATCATTCCACCATCATCTCCCCATCGAAATGTTTATGAAAAAACCATCCAATCCCATGTTTTTGCTTCACTGCTGCCAGCATTCATTTCTAAAGAAAACGCGGCTGTCACTAAGTCTTTAGGTACAGGCGGCAGCCGTGCTGGACGTATAGGAACTGCCTCAAAACGTTCACTGCATCAATGACTCACCCATGCGAAAATGCCCTGCTTTCCATCATATAAAAACCCCCCTGAAGATACTCTCCAGGGGGGATACATACAGCTTTATCAGCCAGAGCTAAGACAGTACACGTCGCCTGTGTATTGTCCCTCTAGCTTCTGTACGTTCACCCTTGAGAGTCTCTCTGTACTCTTTTAAAGGATGTCGTTTATGCAGCACGGTCGTTATTGTTTTCTCTTACCTGTTCGTGAAGGGAACCAAACATCTTTCCATTTCCTTGTCCGTGTTCTTTTCCAGGCAAAATAGCGTGCAGAACAATGCCAAAAAGTGTTGCTAGTGCCATACCGGCGATCTCTAACGTATCACCAATTTGTATGAATGCGCCGCCAATGCCTGTAACCAAAATGACAGACGCAATAATCAAGTTTCGTTTCACACCAAAGTCAATTTGATTGTCAATTAACATCCGCATTCCAGAGGAAGCAATGATACCAAAGAGCAAAATTGAGACGCCGCCCATGACTGCTCCGGGGATACTGGCAATTAATGCTTCAACTTTTCCGATAAAGCCAAACAGTATCGCAAGCACTCCTGCGCCGCCGATGACAAACACGCTAAACACTCTCGTGATGGCTAAGACGCCAATGTTTTCACCATACGTAGTGTTAGGAGGACCGCCTACAAGTGATGCGATGATGGTTGCTATCCCATCACCAAGAATCGAGCGGTGTAAACCTGGTTGTTTGACAAAGTTTTTTCCAGCTACTTTACTTAACACCATTTGATCACCAATATGCTCGGCAATCGTCACTACCGCAATCGGTGCCATAATAGCAACAATGCTCCAAGACCACTGCGGGTCGAATGTAGCAAATGGAGTAACAAAGTCAGGAACTCTGAACCACGGTGCTTCAGCAACTTCTGCAAAGTCCACCAGACCAAGCCAAGCAGCCACTGTGTATCCACCGACAATACCAAACAAAATAGGAATGAGATTAAAGAAGCCTTTAAAATAGACCGATGCGACAATTGTGATAAATAGTGTAGTAAGCGCAACACTAAAGTGCAGCATCGGATCGATGTATGTGCCGGTTTCTTCGTCAAAGTTCATAGCCATCTCAATTGCTGTACTTGCCAGTCCCAAACCAATGACCATGATAACCGGACCAACAACGATTGGCGGCAATAGATTCATCAGCCATTTGACACCTGTCGTTTTAATCAGCAATGCTGTAATGCCGTAAATGACACCAGCTGTAAATGTCCCTATCATAACGCCTTCTGGTCCGCCAATAGACATCGCTGCAATAACCGGCATAATAAAAGCAAATGATGAGCCAAGGTAAGCCGGAATCTGCCCTTTTGTCACAATTAAATAAGCAATTGTTCCTACCCCGCTTGATATAAGAGCAATGGCTGGACTTAATCCGGTTAATACAGGCACAAGAATCGTTGCTCCAAACATGGCAAACAAGTGCTGCAAGCTTAAAATCAGCCACTGGTTCCATTTGGGTACTTCGTGAATCTGTAATTTTGTTTCGTTTTCCATCCTTTGTCCCTCCCGTTATGGTTCTTTCTGTGTTTGTCGCTTCCTCACAGCTGCAAGAAGTTTCCCTCGCCTTATCACCGGCATAAAAAAACTCCCTGCCCTAAGAGGACAAAGAGGTACAAATGACAAGCGGATAAGAACATGAGCATTGTCCAACCCTGCTTGATTTATACCCCTTTTCAGCCTCTCTGGACTGATTTAAAGAGGTGTTCTCTATTTACTTTTATGGCAGATCGTGACTCGATCATTTTCATCAACTTCTGCTACTTTCACCGAAATAACTTCTTCTTTTGATGTAGGAATGTTTTTGCCAACATAATCTGGTCTGATTGGCAATTCACGGTGGCCTCGGTCAATTAAAACAGCCAGCTGAATTTGTGACGGCCTTCCAAGGTCCATCACGGCATCCATCGCTGCACGGACCGTCCGTCCTGTATACAAGACATCATCAACGAGTATGACTTTTTTTTCTTGGACATCAAAAGGAATATCGGTTCCTTTTAACTCCGGATCCGCATTTTCTGTTTGCGGCGTTAAATCATCTCGATAAAGAGTAATATCGGCTACGCCTACTGGGATTTCCTTGCCTTCAATACGGGAAATGTTTTGGGCAAGCCGTTCAGCAATATGAATGCCTCGCGTTTTAATACCAACAAGAATGCAGTCTTCAATGCCTTTGTTTTTTTCGATAATTTCGTGTGATACCCGCGTCAGTGCTCTGCGAATGGCTTGATCATCTAACAATACGCGTTCTTGTGTATCCATTGTATTTACCGTCCTATCTATTTTTCGTAATACTTCTTTTCCCTCTATGGCCTCGAAGCATATAAAAATCCTCCCGCCCGATGGGTGAGAGGATGAGTTTCCTATACTTAGACATACTGCCACTAAAAAAGCGACCAGTACACAAACTCCTTCTCAGCCTCACGGGACTGTCTTAAAGGGACATTATTTTTATCTTGTAACTGATTATCGCAAACTACCCATGAAAGGTCAATACTTTTTTTGCAAACCAGCAATGATTTTTGACATATCATCAGGCAGAGGTGCTTCAAACTCCATATACTCATCTTTAGCTGGATGCAAAAAACCCAGCTTTCCAGCATGCAAAGCTTGTCCTTGGATAGGAAGCGTTTTTTGGCGTCCGTATTTTGGATCCCCTGCTACTGGGTGGCGAATATAAGCCATGTGCACACGAATTTGGTGAGTTCTTCCTGTTTCAAGTTTACATTCAATATACGTATAGTCATTCCAGCGCTCTAGAACATTAAAATGCGTTACTGCTTCTTTGGCATTTTTTTCTGTTACCGCCATTTTTTGTCGGTCTTTTGGATCTCTTCCAATCGGAGCATCAACCGTCCCGTGATCATGTGGAATGTCTCCATGTACAACCGCGCGGTATACGCGCTCTATCTTTTTGTTTTGCAGTTGATTACTTAAGTGCTCGTGTGCCTTATCGTGTTTAGCCGCCACCAATAAACCAGTCGTGTCTTTATCTATGCGATGCACAATACCTGGACGCAATTCTCCGTTAATACCAGAGAGATCCTGGCAATGGTACAACAGTGCATTTACAAGCGTTCCCGAATAATGACCAGGTGCTGGGTGCACCACCATTCCTCTCGGCTTATTCACCACTACAATATCTTGGTCCTCATAGCGGATATCAAGCGCGATGTTTTCCGCCTGAATATTGGGTTCTTCCGCCTTTTTTACATATACGACAATAACGTCCCCTTCTTGGACAATATAATTGCTTTTTACATTTTTTCCGTTTACCAGCACATTTCCTTCTTTAATCCATGCTTGTACAGCCGTACGTGATTCCTTGTGTTTTTGAGAAAGAAATTTATCAATCCGTATCTGCTCATCATCTTGTTGAACGATCCATTCGCGTTTGTTCATGCTTTTTTCCTCTTTTCTTTCCATTCGTCTCTTATCATTTTCATGATCAAGAGAATAACTCCCGCCACAAGAGCTGAATCTGCAATATTAAAAATAGGATAATTATATGAAAAAATATAGACATCAAAAAAATCAACAACTTCTCCAAACATTAACCGGTCAATAAAATTGCCGATGGCACCACCTAAAATGAGTGCAAGTGAAATACCTGTAACGCCGCTGTCATTTGCATATTTATGCAAATGATAAATCACCGCAATAATAACGATGACGGTCACGATAAAAAACAGCCACATCTGTCCTTGCAAAATTCCAAATGCAGCGCCGGCATTGCGATGGGACGTTAAATAAAGAAAGCCGGAAATAACTTCGATGCTTTCCCCTATTTCCATATGTTCTGCTACGAGATATTTCGTTAATTGGTCAATACCAATAACCACTATACTTAACAAATAATACCATAAAATGACCATCCTACCATCCACCCTGCTCTTTATGTTCACCGAGAAATTCGGCAATTATTTAAAAAGTATCCGGAAACCATGCCGTACGCACAGCTTCCGGATGTTTAACTTATACGTGGCTGTAGTGAGTGTTAACAATATCGGTACATTTATCACATAATCCAGGATGTTTTTCATCTTTGCCTACGTTTTCTGTAACAGTCCAGCACCTTTCGCACGTTTCACCTTCTGCCGGTTTTACATCAACCGCTACATATTCAAATGATTCTGCACGAGCAGACGCATTTTCTTTTGCTCCACCGATTTCGGCGTTAGATACAATCAAGAGCTTCGCCAAATCGCCAGCTTCTTCTAAGATATTTTTTACTTCAAGTGTTGGATACAATGTTACAGACGCCGTTAACGACTTTCCGATTACTTTTTCATTTCTTGCGTTTTCTAACGCTTTTAACACATCATCGCGCACATCCATGATTTTGTCCCATTTTTCTTTCAGCGTGTTAAATGACTCAATATCCTTTTCTTGCGGCATATCAGTCAATTGAACACTCTCTGCTTCAACTCCTGGAATAAATGCCCACACTTCATCGGCAGTGTGCGGAATAATCGGTGATACCAGACGCACAAGTGCGACAAGCGTGTCATACATTACCGTTTGAATGGCACGGCGTTCTTCACTGTCCGGTGCTTCAATATAAAGCGTGTCTTTGGCAATATCCATATAAAACGAACTCAAGTCAATCGTACAGAAATTATGGACGCTGTGAAATACCGAAGCAAACTGGTAGTCATCATAGCCTTTTTTCGCCTGATTGATGACATCTTGCAGTTTTATCATCATGTATTTGTCCAATTCCGGCAAGTCATCGTCTTGTACGCGATGTTTTGCTGGATCAAAATCATGAAGATTTCCAAGCAGGAACCGGAAGGTGTTACGCAGTTTACGATACGCTTCTGCAACTTGTTTTAAAATCTTATCAGAAATGCGCACGTCAGCTTGATAATCTACAGAAGCTACCCACAGCCGTAAAATATCAGCTCCCAGCTGTTTCATGACGTTATTTGGCACAACCACATTGCCCACTGATTTACTCATTTTTCTGCCTTCCCCATCTAAAGCGAACCCGTGACTAATAATCGCTTTGTATGGAGCTTTTCCAGTAACAGCTACACTGGTGGAGAGCGATGAATTAAACCAGCCGCGGTACTGGTCGGACCCTTCCAGATAAATATCGGCCGGACGCTCTAATCCATCCTTTTCTTCGAGTACCGCTTGATGAGATGAACCACTGTCAAACCACACATCCATAATATCCATTTCCCGGGTAAACTTACCGTTTGGACTATGTGATGAAGTAAATCCTTCTGGCAGCAAGTCTTTTGTATCCCATTCAAACCAAATATTTGATCCATGCTGACGGAACAATTCGGAGACATGTGTAATAGTCTCATCGGTTACGATTTCTGTACCATCTTCAGCATAAAAAATCGGAATTGGCACGCCCCACGCGCGCTGTCTGGAAATACACCAATCCCCTCTGTCTCTTACCATGTTATAAAGGCGTGTTTCGCCCCACTCTGGCAGCCATGTAACACTTTTCACTGCTTCTAGCAAATCATCCCGAAAGTCGTCAATAGAAGCAAACCATTGTGCAGTGGCCCGGAAAATAACCGGCTTTTTCGTACGCCAATCGTGCGGATACGAGTGGGTAATGAACTGAAGTTTTAAAAGCACTCCTAATTCATCAAGCTTTTGTGTGATCGGCTTATTTGCTTCGTCATAAAACATTCCTTCAAATCCAGGTGCTTCGCCTGTAAAGTAGCCCTTATCATCCACTGGACACAGCGTCTCTAATCCATACTTCTGGCCGACTACATAGTCATCTTCCCCATGTCCAGGTGCTGTGTGCACACACCCTGTACCAGCATCGATGGTAACATGTTCACCTAGAATAACAAGGGAGTCCCGCCCGTAAATAGGGTGAGACGTCATTACATGCTCAAGCTCTTGTCCTTTTACGGTTTTCAGCACAGTTGCCTCTTCCCATTCCAGCTCTTGTTCTAAATCTTCTACGAGATCCTTTGCCACCACATATTTTTCATTTTTCACCTTTACAACAGCATAATCGAGGTCAGGATGAACGGTAACAGCCAAGTTAGCTGGAATCGTCCAAGGTGTTGTGGTCCAGATAATAAACTTTTCATCACCGTCTAAAGTTGCTTTTCCATCTTTGACGTCAAACGCGACATAAATTGAAGGAGATCGTTTGTCGTGGTACTCAATTTCTGCTTCTGCAAGCGCCGATTCTGAAGACGGCGACCAGTAAACAGGCTTTTTACCCTTATAAATATACCCTTTTTTCGCCATTTCTCCGAACACTTTAATTTGCTGCGCTTCATATTCTTTTGTCAATGTAATGTATGGGTTGTCCCAATCCCCCCGTACTCCTAACCGCTTAAACTGTTCACGCTGGCGGTCGAGTTGTTCAAGCGCATACTCTTCGCATGCTTTTCGAAACTCCGCAACACTCATTTTTTTACGGTCTATTTTCTTCTTTTTGGTTAACGCTGTTTCAATTGGAAGACCATGTGTGTCCCATCCCGGAACGTATGGAGCGTGAAAACCGTTCATTGATTTATAACGGACAATCATATCTTTTAAAATTTTATTTAAAGCATGCCCCATATGAATATCGCCGTTTGCATACGGCGGTCCATCATGCAGTACAAACAATGGACGTCCTTTCGTCCGCTCCTGCACCTTTTCATAAATGTTTTGTTCGTCCCATTCTTTTTGCTTTTCCGGCTCACGGTTTGGCAGGTTTCCTCGCATTGGAAACGCTGTTTTTGGCATTAATAGTGTTTCTTTATAGCTCATCGTTTTCCTCCTTCTGTTTATTAAAACGTTTATTCATCGTTTACAGCCCTACAATAAAAAAAGACCTTCTATCCCTTGTTAGGGACGAGAAGGTCTCGCGGTACCACCCTAGTTATGCTGTATGTACAACATCGGCTCATCATGATAACGGCATGTACCGTCGGAAGCCTCTCGATAAAACATCTTCGGTTCCGAAACTCCAGGGTGATGTCCGTATTGACTTTTTCACCGTGCTCCCACCATCCACGGCTCGCTAAAGAAAACGTAACAATCGGCGCGTCCCTTTCTTCGTTTTTAACGTGTTTTGTGAAGAAAATTATAGAACATTCTTCCTTTGTTAGTCAAGCTGATTAGAAGCCTCATCATTCGATACTGTTAGTTTTTCTTCTTCACTTCCATCCACCACTTGATCCCAATCATCATTATGTAACATTTCCAGCTGTGCCTCAATTAACATTTTAAAACGCATCCGGTACACAGATGCTTGCTTTTTCAACTCTTCAATTTCTAGTTCAATTTTTCGTGATTTGTTCAAGGCATCATTAATAATGCGATCCGCATTTTTTTCTGCTTCTTTGATGATAAGCTGTGCTTCTTTTTTGGCATTTTGCCGTACTTCTTCTGCTGACTCTTGCGCGACAAGGATTGACTTATTTAACGTTTCTTCTATGTTCGAAAAATGTTCTAAACGTTCTTCTAATTCATCCACTTTACCAAATAACTCGTTCTTCTCCCGGATAACATTCTCATAATCTTTAATGACTTGATCGAGAAATTCGTTGACTTCATCTTCATCGTACCCTCGAAACCCTCTCGTAAATTCCTTATTATGAATATCCAACGGCGTTAAAGGCAACGGCTGCACCTCCTTTTAGTTTTTGCGTAACGGTTATTTCGACAACGATTGCTTAAATCCTGCTTTTTTGTTAAGGATCCTGTTTTTTTCCATACCTTATTTTATAGCGGCCTTTTTTCGTCTTATGCCCGGCATGTAAAAACTTCCTTCTCCCCATTCCACGTACTGATACGTAATCTCCTGGCTCTAGAGGAAATGAAGCTTGGTCAATCGTCTTCCAATTTACCTTCACACGGCCTTTTTCAATAAAAGGAATGACTTTGCTTCGTGATAAACGGTACATATCAGCGATCAAGACATCCAGACGAAAAGAAGAAACAGTCGACTCTATTTCTTCATAGTTGTCGTCTATAAAAAGCATCTTCTCTATGGGAGCTGGCTGCACAGAGACCGACGCGCTTCCTATCTTACTTAAATTCATCTCAATAAACAAACGGATATCTTCTGCTGCTACAAATTGAAACAATCCGTCTCCTTCGACGATATCACCAAACTTACTGCGCTTTAACCCAAGTCCCATCAGCGACCCAAGTACGTCGCGATGGCCGATCGTAACAAACTTTTTCGGGTAACTTACTTCAAATAATGCTAATTCAAAATCCGCCAAAGCAGGCTGTTCATAAAATGGATACAAGAGCGCCCGCTTTCTTTCACAGCCACCTTGCCCTCCTGCAAATTGAACGTGTACCACATCATCCTTGCCAATAACGGACGTGAGGATATCTTGTTCTCTTGGATCTAAAAAATCAGTAAGCTTCCGTTCATAACGCGTTTCTACCATTTCTTTCCATTCCAATACTTGTTCGACAAATGCATGCTCATCTTTTCGGAAATGTACAAGAATTGACATATATAATACTCCTTAGAAAAACAGCGCCATGACACCATAGCGTGCAAAATGCAATGCAACAATGGCAACAATCGGAGAAATATCAATCATGCCAAGCGGCGGAATAATTTTTCGGAACGGTTCTAAATATGGTTCGACTAACGAGCCAAGCATTTGCCCAAAAGATGACTCTCGAGCATTAGGAAACCAGGACATTAAAATATAGATGATAATCATCCACGAGTATAGCTGCATACCTAACAGCAATAATGATCCAATTGTACTCATCTTTTACATTCTCCTTTACCACAATCAATCGTCTTTATCATATAAAATTTCCGATATCGCGCCGGAAACATCCACATTATCCGGGGTACAAAGAAAAATATTCCGCCCGACTTTTTGAATATCTCCGCCAATGGCATAGACTGTGCCGCTTAAAAAATCAATAATCCGTTTGGCTTGATCGTTTGGAATACGCTGAACATTAATAATGACTGACTTGCGATTTTTCAGATGATCAGCAATATCTTGAGCTTCATCATAGGTGCGCGGTTCAACCAGCATCATTTTGGCAGACTGCTGAACACTTTGCAAACTAACCACATTTTTGCCGCGTGTGTCATAGTTTTCGTCTTCTTGGTCTGCTCCTGTTTGATAACTAGTTGTTTCATCAAATTCTTCGTCTTCCAATTCAAAAAAACGCTTGAATTTCGTTTTGAAGCTCATCCTCTTCCCTCCTTCTTCCCTTTAGCCATTCGCCTTATCACGACCAACTAACGTAGAGCCTAAACGAATAAATGTTGCCCCTTCTTCTACAGCCACCTGATAATCATTAGACATTCCCATGGATAATTCATGACAAGGCGCGTGGTCAAAATCTTGCTTTTGAATATCATCACGCAGCTGCTTTAACCTTTTAAATACTGGACGTGTTTGTTCCGGATCTTCTTCAAGTGGTGCCATTGTCATTAATCCAACTACCTCGATGGATGGAAAATCCCTTAACTTTTCAATAAAATCCATCGTTTCTTCCGGGATAAGCCCGGATTTAGATGCTTCTCCTGATGCATTCACTTGCACAAAGCAACGAATTTTTTTTCCTTCCGGACATCGCTTTTCGATTTCTTTAGCGAGTGATAAACGGTCTAATGAATGAAGATAGTCATACTTATCAATAATATGTTTGGCTTTTTTTGACTGCAGCGTGCCAATAAAATGAAACGCTGCTTGTCCATCGAAAGCTTCCCATTTTTCCAAAGCACCTTCAAGCCTGTTTTCACCAATATGTTCGACACCCGCTTCGATGGCTTGTCTTGTTCTTTCCACAGACACGTATTTCGTTACCGCAACTACCGTTACATCATTTGAATTTCGATTGGAGCGCTCACATGCTTTTTTAATGTTTTGTTGAATGGTATGAAGTTGTTCTGCTATGTCCACGGTGTCTCTTTCTCCTTTCTATTCTTTATCTCTAAACCCAATAAATGTCATCATCCGCCCTGTTTTCTGCCCATCTCTTCGGTGTGAGAAGAAGTACGCATCATTTGTGTATGTACAATAAGAACTGATGAAAATGTGATCGGGAGAAATGCCGGCAGATTCTAACAAGTACCTGTTCATTTGTTTCATGTTTAGTTGGTACTTTCCATTTCCCTTCGTATACCACGGTGTTTGTTGTTGAGCTGGAAGTGCCGCTTTCATTTGTGTAATCACTTTATTGTCAACTTCATAGGCAGCTTCAGAAATCGATGGACCAATTACAACATATATATCTTCTGCATCAATATGTTCTTCTTTCTTCCACGTTTCAACAAATTTTCCGCCAATATTTAAAGCCGTCCCTTTCCAGCCAGCATGAGCAAGACCAATATACCCAGCTTTTGGTGCATAAAACAATAAGGGAACACAATCAGCGTAAAAGCTCACTAACAGCACTCCCTTATCATTTGTATAAAACCCATCTGCTTTGCTTAGTGCTGTATCACGTGAAACAGAGCCTTTTCCTTTATCTGTACTAGCGGCTTTTACAATGTCTGACCCATGCACTTGTTCGAGTGCCACCCAGGAAGAAAGTGGAAAATTCAGTTCTCGTGCAATCCTTTGACGGTTTTCGATAACAGTATCTATGTCTTCTCCTACGTGAAAAGCGGTGTTTAATGTCTCATAAGGGTGCCTTCCGACCCCACCATTTCGCGTGGTCATACCGCTTACGAGCAAGGGATTTTGTTGAAACGGTTCACTTTGTACGGAAAGAATACTGTCATGTTCTTTTGCAAAAGGATCTTTTTCCATCGGACCACTTCCTTCGCACTCATTCGTCATATTTGTTCTTTTTATTTTAACATAATTTGTGTGTTTCCCATAGAAAATGTTGCACGTTCTGGCAATTTCCGCATCAGCATTACCTCACTCGTCTCCTTCATATAAATTAACTAATATAACATCCGAGCCTATTTTGACAATTTGTGTCCACGGAACAACAAACTCCTGTTCACGATTAAATAATGTCATCATTTTTGCTGCTCCGCCGACAATAATGGCATCGACTTGACCAGTTTCTACGTTAATATCTACATCACCAGCATGACCAAGGCGTTTTCCCGTGTGCATATTCACAATATCTTTGGACTGCAAATCAGATATTCTCATCTACACTGGCCCCTTTATCCAATAGTTGCGTACTTCATTATATGTGACTCATTCGTTAAACATATCACTTGAAATAAAAAACTTTACAGCCTTCTATGTTCGTTCGTCACAAAAAAAAAGCCCGCCACATGATGGCGGGGACATACGTGTTAACTACTCGCTGAACGATTCATTTGTTTAATCGCTGCTTTTTCCAAACGAGACACTTGTGCCTGTGAAATACCGATTTCATCTGCCACTTCCATTTGCGTTTTCCCTTGAAAGAATCTCATATTTAAAATCATTTTTTCTCTGTCTGTTAATTGCACCATTGCTTCTTTTAAAGCTAGATGCTCAAGCCATTTTTTATCTTGTTCTTTGTCATCACTGATTTGATCCATCACATAAATAGGATCTCCACCATCGTTATAAATGGGTTCAAATAACGACACCGGATCTTGAATAGCATCCAAGGCAAAAACAACATCTTCTTTTGGCATATCTAATTTCGCTGCGATTTCCTGTACAGTCGGCTCTTCTTCACGAGCTCTCTCTGCCATTAACTGATCACGAACTTGAAGGGCTTTATACGCCGTATCCCGCAAAGACCTGGATACTCGAATAGGATTATTATCGCGCAGATAACGTCTCACCTCGCCAATAATCATCGGCACCGCATAGGTTGAAAACCGGACATTTTGCGACAAATCAAAGTTATCAATGGATTTCATAAGACCAATACATCCGACTTGAAATAAGTCATCCATATGTTCTCCGCGATTATTAAAACGTTGTATGACACTGAGAACAAGACGAAGATTTCCATTTACTAATTCTTCTCTAGCTTGTTCATCTCCCTCATGCATTTGCTTAAAAAGCTCTCTCATTTCTTTGTTTTTTAGAACGGGAAGTTTAGAAGTATCAACACCACAAATCTCCACCTTGCTACGTGCCACTGTGTTCCCTCCCAAGCAATGATGTAGGGGGATGTATGTACACCCCGTCAATCTTGTATGTTTATGTTCAGTATGTCCTTGGAAAGAAAAATTATGCAGAAAGCAAATGATGGAAAAAAGGACTGTTTCATATAGTTAACATGTCATCTCTTGTATCAACACTGTTTTCGCGCATTTATTTTCCATATATAAATTAACATTTTTTTAAATTACCTCTTTATATAAAAAGAATAGCCGGACCTTCCCATAGATCCTGGCTATCCTTTTTATACATAAAGAATATATGAATATCATTAGTTTTTCTTTAACTGTTTACACATGATGTTTGCTTAAACAATACAGTCTTTCTCAGTCTGCCTGCGCTTCTATTCAAATGTGCTGTCTCAAGACGAATTTTCTCATAGCCCGATGTTTTATTGAAACAGGCTATTACACCATCTTATTAAATTCTTTTCGCAGTCTTTTAATAATTCGTTTTTCTAAACGAGATATATATGATTGCGAAATCCCCAATAAATCAGCCACATCTTTTTGTGTTTTTTCAGGCTGTCCTGCAAGCCCAAAACGCATTTCCATAATTTGCTTTTCTCGTGGATTTAACGTACTTAATGCTCTTCTTAATAAACGGCGGTCTACTTTATCTTCAATTCCTTTTGTAATAATGTCTTCTTCTGTACCGAGAATATCGGACAGAAGCAACTCATTTCCGTCCCAGTCAATATTTAATGGTTCGTCAAATGATATCTCTGAGCGCAGTTTATTTGTACGACGCAAGTGCATAAGAATTTCATTTTCGATACAACGGGAAGCGTACGTGGCCAGTTTAATTTTCTTTTCTGGATTAAATGTATTAACAGCTTTAATTAGACCAATCGTACCAATGCTGATTAGATCCTCAATATTGATACCTGTGTTTTCGAATTTACGCGCAATGTAGACAACAAGACGTAAATTTCTTTCAATTAACATCGAACGTGCCGCCTCATCATCTTTTGGCAGCAAGCTGATCAAATGAGCTTCTTCCTCTTTTGAAAGAGGAGGCGGCAATGCTTCACTTCCTCCAATATAATATAGTTCGTCCGGCTTCAAACCAATTTTTTGCAGCAGCCTATACCATAACAGCTTAAACTTCAATTTTAGCAAGCAAACAACCTCCCACGTTAGCATATTAGGCACTTTCATGTGCCTGTGCTTGCAGTGGATCAGATGGAAAAATCATTTGAAAATCCTGATTCGCTGACAAAGCTTCTGCTTCTAGGCCTACCAATACATTTTCAAACCGCAGCGTCGTGTTTTCCCATTGAACGGTTATAACGTCCGGCTTTAGAGCAAACATTATTTGACTGCTCTGTCCAGCAGAGCGAAACGGTACAAGCCGCCACCTCCCTTCCCAAAACGTGAGATTCTCCAAATCTTCGATACGTTTTTTGCTAATCATTGTATAGAGTTGTTGGTATTGCTCACCAGCTAATTGTGATTGTACAAGGGATGCTTCCATCACCATTACCGGAGCACGTGTAACTGGATCTTTCAGCTGATTCCCTGTATCAATTAAAGCCTTCCCTTGATAAACAGCCTGATTTACATGGACACTGATATCTGCTATTTTCGCTGCCTGCAATTTTCGTGCTGTGGTAATGTTATCGGTACACCTCGTTGCAAACCAAACAAGCGGAATGGAAAACAGAACAAGCATTACTGAATAACTGCTATACATTGATGATGTGTACTCTGACAGAAAGCCAGACTGCTGCTGCATCGAAAACCGTAGTGTTTCAACCGCTGTCATCGTCCCTGCTGCTAAAAAACTCATCACATAGAACATACATAAGCTTTGAAAAAATAAAGCTAAGGATGGAAAACCAAATGCTGTCCATACTAAAAGAATGGATAATGCTAATTTTCCTAGCGGATGTATGAGCCAGTCCTCCCACGGAGTTAAAACGATAAAAATACTGCAAGAACCAAGAAGTGCCGCTAACCATAGTCTTTTTTTCGATATCCGGCGTTTTACTAACTTTGCCGTTCCCGCAAACAATACAAGGTGAATGATCATGTTTAATCCCCATAACAAATCAAGATAATATATTCATATCACCCTCTTGTGCATTGCTCTTACAGAGTATTTTAATTATATATGTAATCTATTTAGAAGTCTGTCATTTCATGACAGCTTTTTCTTGTTCTTTTTAGAGATTTTGTCATAAAAAAAAGATAGAATATTGCTAATTATTAAAACAAGGGATAGATAAATGCTAAAACGCCGTAGAATAAAGAAATGTACTGAAGGTTATAAGCAACCATTAGAGGTCTGTGCTATTGGTCTCCATTTCCATAACCACAGCTGTTCTCCTTCCATCCACAAAAAAGTCCTGTTTCCCGATAAATCCGGGGAACAGGACAGGTTTGCATTTACTTTCTGCGTCTGCGATTACGTAAAAATGTCGGTATGTCCAATGTTTCTGTGTTCTCTTGAGGCTGCTGTTCACGTTCTGGTTCATTCACTTCTTCTGTTGAAGGGCGTTCCTGTTGCGGCGCATTCATACGTGGTGCTGATCCTGCACTTTGCTGCGGACGCCGCTGCTGCATGTTAGATTGACGCTGTGATTGCTTCTGTTTTTTATCCTCATTGTCTTCAAAACCTGTTGCAATCACTGTCACAACGATTTCATCATTTAGATTTTCGTTAATCACAGAGCCAAATATCATATTCACTTCATGATCGGAAGCTTCTGAAACAATTTCTGCCGCTTCGTGTACTTCAAACAAACTTAAATTCGTGCCGCCGGTAATATTCATTAATACACCTTGCGCCCCATCCACAGATGTTTCAAGCAACGGACTTGATACCGCTTTTTTCGCCGCTTCTGCCGCACGATTTTCTCCAGTTGCTATACCAATTCCCATTAACGCCGATCCTTTTTCACTCATAATCGTTTTGACATCGGCAAAGTCAAGGTTAATGAGCCCCGGTACAGCAATCAAGTCCGAAATACCTTGCACACCTTGACGAAGTACATTATCTGCTTCGCGGAATGCTTCAAGCATCGGTGTATTTTTATCAACAATTTCTAACAAGCGGTCGTTTGGAATAACGATTAACGTATCTACTTTTTCTTTTAGCGCGGTAATACCAGTGGATGCTTGTCCCGAACGTTTACGTCCTTCAAATGTAAATGGTCTTGTGACAACTCCTACAGTGAGTGCTCCTATTTCTTTGGCTACTTCTGCAATGACTGGAGCTGCTCCCGTTCCAGTACCGCCGCCCATACCAGCGGTGATAAATACCATGTCAGCACCGGTTAAGGCTTCTTCAATTTGTTCTTTGCTTTCCTCTGCTGCTTTCTTGCCAATTTCTGGATTCGCACCAGCACCCAGGCCGCGCGTCAGCTTTCCACCGAGCTGCAGCTTTGTTTCTGCTTCAGACAATTGAAGCGCTTGTGCGTCTGTGTTAACTGCAATAAACTCTACTCCTTGCAGCCCATTTTCAATCATTCGATTGACAGCGTTAGATCCGCCTCCTCCAACGCCTATAACTTTAATCTGTGCTAACTGTTCCATATCCATCTCAAATTCTAACATTCAAGGTCCTCCTAATTCTTCAAATCTATCAATCCTGCATCACTTTACTCGAAGAAAACTTTGAAGAAGTTTTTCATCTTCTTTTTCATTCCAGGATTATCGGGATCTTTTTGTTGTTCCTTTTTAGGCGCAGGCTGCTGCGGTTCTTCTTCACTTTCCTTATTCTGTGAAGAAACGGAAGCAGCTGCCTCCTTACCTTGAATTTTAACATTTCGGTGAGCAAATTCAATCAACCCGATACCTGTGGTATATATTGGCTCTCTTACGCCAATGTAGTCTGGAACTGCCATTCGCACATTATGGCGAAGGACATCCCTTGCTAGCTCCAGCGCTCCTGGAACCATAACAGAACCTCCCGTAAGTATATAACCTCCGGGAAGATCAGAAAAACCCATTTTATATATTTCATTATCAACCAGCTCTAGTATTTCTTCAAAACGAGGTTCAATAATATGGGCTATTTCATACTGGGAATATTCTTCACTCTCTTCGCTGCCGATTGTCTGCACCTCAAATGTCACTTCATCTGAAGCCTCATCGATAAAGGCATGGCCGTGTTCTCTTTTCACCCGTTCCGCTTCTTCTGTCGTTGTCCGAATTCCAACAGAAATATCGTTGGTTACGTGATCGCCTCCAATTGGCAGCACAGACATCGATTGCATAACCCCATTTCGAAAGACAGAAACAGTAGTCGAACCGCCACCGATATCCACAAGAGCTACCCCTAGTGCCTTTTCATCTCTGGACAGTGCCACCGTTCCTGCAGCAAGAGGCTGCAGACAAATATCAGCCACTTCTAGTCCAGCTTTTTCAACACAACGAAGCAAGTTATGTAATGCTGTTTTCGCTCCAGTAATAATAATTCCTTCCAGTTCTAGACGTACACCAAGCATGCCGCGCGGATCACTAATACCTTCTAATCCGTCGACAATAAATTGATTCGGAATCACATCAATGACTTCGCGTTCTGGTGGAATAGAAAGCACTTGTGCTGCATCCATTACCCGGTCAATATCTTCCGTTCTTATTTCCCGATCAGGGCTTGACACTGCCACCACACCACTGCATTCTTGCATATCAATATGATTGCCGTTTACACCTAAAATGACCTGTTCTATTTGTAATCCTACCATTCGTTCTGCTTGATCGACAGCCTGTTTAATCGATCTTACTGTCTCATCGATATCTACAATAGCTCCTTTTTTCAAACCGGTAGAAGGAGCACTTCCGACTCCGACTACTTTCAAAGAGCCTCCGGACATTTCACCAATAATTACCCGAACGCCGGACGTACCGATATCAAGGCTGACATAAATATCTTTGTTGTTCATGTATTGGCACCTCCCGTTGCATATCTTAACTGCATCTATTATTCTCTTTATTTCTAGTTAGTTAATCTTCCTTCCATCTTAGCATGCATACAGATGGATGGTGTAAAAAAACGAACAAAAAATTATTTACGATTGTTTTTCAATGTTATTACAATTCAACAATTGCTTTACAAATCCCTTGTCCAAAAAGGAAAAACTATTATAAACGTTTTCTATATTTACACCGTGTGATAAGTTCCCGTCGTATTATAGCAATATTTCGAAAAAGCCTCACACCAAAAGCAAAAACAGCTGCTAAATACAAGTCTACACTAAGTTGCTCACCTAGAAAAGTTAAACTTAAGGCTGCAACCAGATTCATAAGAAATCCGGATAGAAACAGCGCATCATCAAACTCGTTTTGCAAACCCGCTTTTGCTCCCCCGCACAGCGTATCCACCGTCGCTAATACCGCTACCAATAAATAAGCTGTATAGGCAGCAGGAACGCTCGCCCCTGTTAACAGCCCAAGCAGCACACCAAATAATACACCAACAACCGGCAGCCACATGGTTAGTCCTCCTCTGCCGCTTCCATAAATCGTACTCTTCTAACTTCCTCATAAGCCGGTATAACAAGTTCTTGTTCAATTGATGACTCAATCGCAATTTGTTCATACGTTAAATATTCCCACGAATCCGAAACCATAAATTGGTTATGTACTGCCTTTGGGTCATCAGTTAACGCTTTAATTGTAATAGGGAATCCAGAAAGCGGCTGTCCATTGATATGGACCTCACCATCAATATCCCGAAACGCTGACGTTTCTAATATCCGTTCGCCTTCAATGGAAATGTCTTTGGCACCGAAGCGGTATAGTTCATTCACGAGCTTTCGCAACACCTCAGGGCCTATAAAATTATCAGCGGTCTCTTCTACTTTGGTATCTGCTGTTAATTGTATCGTTACCCCCTCTCCACGCCGCTTTGTCAAACCCGCTTTTTCCTCCAAATTCGCTACTGCCTCTTCCATGGCTTCTTCCCTGCTGTTTTTTTGTTCCGTTTTATATCTTTCTAACAATTGTTCTTGTTCTCTAATATGTTCATACAACTTTTGCCTATGTTCTTGCTCTTCTTCCAGTGTTTTTCGTAATTCCACTATATCCTTATTTTCACGGGCGCTGCTTTCTGATGAAAAATCAATATTATTAATTACCAGAAAGCCAGCTGCTGCACAGAGCCCCGCAATGAATACCTTTTGTTGTTTCTTCATGTTTCTCTTTCACCTACTACTGTATCCATCAATATTTCGCTTTGCTGCTGCATACGAACTTCAATGTTTTCATTGACTAGTTGATCTTTCACCCCGCCAGAAAGCTCCAGGGCTGCTTCTAACTGGTCCGGGTCACCGATGGCTCGCACAACAAATGGAGCTGTGGACGTATAATTATCAACACTGATCACTGGCCCTTCACATTGAATAGACGAATTTCGAGTAATACGGACTCCATTGATGGACACAGCCTCAGCACTTGCAAGCATAAGTTCATCCACTACTTGTTGAATGTGCCGTTCGTGGACAATATAATCATTGGGATTATTGCCATCAGGAACATATGTGTGATCGTTTAATGTCACTTCAACTCCTGGTCCTTTTACCGCTACTTCACCGCTGAGCATACGCAGTTTCTCCAAATCCTCAACCAAGTTAAATGTAGAGACCTCTCTATGTGCCATCTCTTCTTCCACCGCACGCACGTCTCTTTGCAAAGAACGCCACTCTTCTTCTAACTGCCTATTTTCTTTTTGCTCCTGCAAAATAGACTGCCGTAATTCCTCTTCTTTGTACCATCGGTCGCTGCTGATTTCCTGGCCACTTTTTTCAGCTGTTGTTTGGTACACAACCGTCAATAAAAAACCGAGAATCAGACTGATAACTGCTGTCTTTTTTACTGCTCCGCTATTCACGCTCCACCTCCTCTGACCCGGAGTTGTCCATTGCTGCTTCGCCGTCCTCTTCTATTGATTCTTCTTCTGATTCTTCTTCTGGCTGGTCTGCTTCAAAATACGGGGTCATTTTCATGTGCAGCACTCCTGGTATATCGGGATCTATTTCTGCTGCAACAGATGGATAAGCAGACATATACTCTGCAAAGTTGGCCACCACGCTCTCCACTTCAATGCCATCATTCATGTAAAGGGTCACCAGCTCTTCTTCTTTAAAATGAATTTCAGAAATACGATTGGTAATACCATTTCCCAATTGGCTTAATTGCTCTGCAAATTTTTGCAAGACTGGACCTTCTTCAAATCCATATAATACAGGTGCATCAGCAGGAAGGATATCCACTTTATTTTCAAGCAAGACCTTTCCATTTTTTAATATAGGAATATACTGATCTCCACCTGCTGACACATATGCAATCCTCTGATGTTCCACAACATTTATCTGAATCGTTGACGGCAGTTTTCTTTTCACTGTCACTTCTTTTATTTCCGCTAATTTTTCAATGTTTTCTTTTGCGTCATCACGATCAACATCCCACAAACTTACTCCCTCTTCCACTCCGCTCGTGCGAATGATTTGCGTATTGTCTGTATGTATATTTCCAGCCACATCAATATTTCGTACATGACTTAACGGTGATTGAAAATAAATAACTAAAAGAATGAGTAAAAAAAAGATTGACAAATACACAAGCAGGCGGCGGTTGGACCTTTTCTTCCGCTTTTCTTTCAACCCGGGAATTTTGTCATCGATGGTGACAACTTTTTTATCTGCCATGTTCATCCCTCCATATAAAGCAGACAGCGCACGCAACGACAAAAGAACTCTCAAATAAGACAGGACTATGCCTGCCTTTTGACGAGTTCCACTTCCGTTCTCATATCGATGTCATAACGTTTTTTGATTGCTTCTTGAACGTGGGAAATAATCGCTAACACATCTTGTGCTTTGGCATTATCTACGTTAACGATAAAGTTTCCGTGGAGTTCAGAAATTTGTGCACCGCCGATACGGTACCCTTTTAAACCAGATTTTTCAATTAACGCACCAGCATGTTCAGGGAGGGGATTGCGAAAGACGCTGCCTGCACACGGATAATTCCAGGGCTGTGTTTGACGGCGGTAACTTTTATGCTTTTGCATCTCTTCCACGATGGATGATTTATCTCCCTGCTGCATTTGCAGCCTTGCTTCCACACAAATTCCTTGCTGTTTTTGCAAAATAGACGTGCGATACGAAAAATCCATGTCTTCATTTTTTACCCAGGCTAAACTTCCGTCCGGGTACAGCACACGAGCTTCAATCAAAATGTCGGACATGTCGGATCCATGTGCACCAGCATTCATAAAAACAGCACCGCCAACCGTTCCTGGTATGCCGCCTGCAAATTCGAGTCCGGATAACCCTTTTTTGCTAATAATGGTTGCTAACTTAATAAAAGAATAGCCACCACCGACACGGATGATATCATCCTCTATTTCTAAATGGCTGATGTTTTGCCCCAGCTTGATGACGGCACCTTCAATACCTGCATCATCCACCAGCAAGTTCGAACCGCGTCCGACCGCCCGCCATGGCACTTGATGTTTTTGAATAAGGTTCATCGTCTCCACTAAACCGTCCACTCCGTCTGGTTCAATGAAAACATCTGCCGGACCGCCTATTTTCCATGTTGTATGTTTGGCCATTGGTTCATTTTCTGCCACGCGGCCTACTTGCGCATTTTGTAAGTCGGTTATCAGTTCTTTCATATCTTTTACCCTCCTTGCTTCTACAGAAGAACAAACGTGTCAAACCTAGTTATTACGGAGTCATTAACTCTTCCATTAATTGATATATATTTTCAGCCGCGTTTGGAGCTGCTAATTGCAAAGCTGCTTGATGCATATGCTGCCACCTTTTCTCATCTGTCAAAACATGATCAATATCTTCAAGCAGCACATCAGCATTAAACTCGCTTTCTTTCCTGACAATTGCTGCACCGCCATCCGCTAACGCCGCCGCATTTTTTTCCTGATGATTATTCGTCACATAGGGGCTTGGTATAAGAATAGACGGAAGCCCTAAAGCAGTGATTTCAGCTAACGTCGTAGCTCCTGCTCTTGTCACGAGAAGATCTGCATACGAAAGAACAGCAGGCATATCGTGAAGGAAAGGTTCAATCACAACGTTATTGGGACTGCCTGCTTTTTTTACTTCTTCTATTACTTTATCATAATGAACAGTTCCAGTTACATACAAATACTGCCATTTTTTGTTTTCCACTCTCGGCAGAGATGCCAAAAACGCCTCATTTATCGGCCTGGCCCCCCGGCTGCCGCCAACGATAACGACTGTTTTTTTATTTGAGTGCAGACCAAAATCAGGAAGTGGATTACGCGACGTGCTGCGTGTCACTTCGGAGGCCCTGGGGTTTCCTGTGTAACGCACTTTTTCTTTTGGGAAATAAACCGCGGAATCTTGAAATGACACCGCCACCTTATCGACATAACGGCTCAAAAACTTATTTGTTAACCCCGGCACACTATTTTGTTCATGAATAATGGAAGGCACCCCTAATTTCGCTGCCGCATAAACGACAGGACCTGCAACATAACCTCCTGTTCCAACTACCACGTCTGCTCCAAATTCTTTAATCACACGTTTGGCCTTTTTCGTCCCTCGAAGGAAGCGCCAAACCGTTTTTACATTTTGCAATGACAGTTTACGCCGAAATCCGCTGATTGTGATTGTTTGAAAAGGAATGCCTGCCCTTGGCACAATATCCTTTTCTAATCCATTTTTGGTACCGATATATAAAAACTCACTGTGTGGATTCATCTGCTTTATCGTCTTTACTAGGGCAAGAGCCGGGTAAATATGACCACCGGTCCCCCCTCCTGTTACAATCACTCTCATAATATCCTCCTGCATTTCTGTTCTACTGATGATAATTCACTCGAAACCTCGTAATGTTCAATAAGATGCCAACAGCCACTAACATCAATGTGAGCGATGACCCTCCGTAACTTAAGAATGGCAGTGTAATACCAGTAACCGGAAACAGCCCGGTGACAACACCGATATTAATTAATACTTGGATAAAAATCATTCCGCATATGCCTGTTGCTAAAAATGCACCGAACATGTCAGGAGCCGTCAAAGCTGTAGCAATTCCCCGCCACAGCAAAATACCAAACAAAACCAGCACAAAACTTGCACCGATAAATCCCGCTTCTTCTGCTAATATAGCAAAAATAAAGTCGGTTTGCGGCTCAGGAAGGTAATAATATTTCTGCCTGCTGTCACCAAAGCCTAAACCAAATAACCCTCCTGGTCCAACCGCATATAATGATTGGATAATTTGGAAACCAGCCCCTAGTGGATCAGACCACGGATCTAAAAACGACGTAATACGCTGTATACGGTACGGCGCTGATGCTATCAGCCCTACAAATCCAGCTATACCAACCATCCCTAACAATACGAAATGACGAATACGAGCCCCGGCTACAAACAATAACACAAAACACGTCCCTGCCATGACAGTCCCTGTACCTAAATCGGGCTGCAGCATAATTAATCCAAAAGCAGTAAAAATAAGCATTAAGACTGGCAGCATCCCTTTTTGAAAGGATGTAATCCGCTTATGATACTGCATTAAATAGTGCGACAAGAACATAATCATACCAAGTTTCATAAACTCCGAAGGCTGAATTGAAAAAGCACCCGCTCCAATCCAGCTTCTAGCACCACCGCGCACCATACCTATGCCAGGAATTAATACTGCTATTAACAGCACAAAACAGATAAGTAATATAACGAGCGACCAGCGCTGCCAAAACCAGTAGTCTATTTTAGAAATAAAAATCATGGCAAAGATGCCTACACCAGCAAAAATCATTTGCCGTTTCACAAAATAAAAAGCATCTCCTTGCACAAACTCTCCCCAGGCCGAACTGGCACTATATACCGTAAACAGACCTGCAGCCAACAGGCCGATGACGGCTGCGAGCAGTACTGGATCTAACGGACGCGTTTGATTGTCCATCGTTTGTTCACCTCTTCATCTATGAACTGTATTCTTCTTTCAAATGTATGAATAAAAAGAGGTGAACATGCTTTCTCAAATGACAAGCCTTACTTCCTACAGCTTATTTACTTCTTCTATAAAACAACGGCCGCGCTCTTCAAACGTTTGAAACTGATCCCAGCTTG
Organism: Alteribacillus persepolensis; assembly: GCF_900099605.1. Lineage (GTDB taxonomy): Bacteria > Bacillota > Bacilli > Bacillales > Marinococcaceae > Alteribacillus > Alteribacillus persepolensis. Next base: position 117,340 of record NZ_FNDK01000001.1, on the reverse strand, counting down.
CACAAGCCGGAGAAAGCAGCAAAACATCATTCTCTTGTGTGTACGCATAAGCATGTCTTACCGCTTCTGTTAATGAGTCAACCGTTACAGTATCGGCTACACCAGCTGCTTGTGCTGCTTTTTTTAGTTTGTCTCTTGTTTCACCATAAAAAACAGCTGCCTTTACAGTTTGCAGAGAGGGAATTAATGCATCAAATTCATTCCCGCGGTCCAGTCCACCCGCAATCAATACAACAGGGCCGTCAAATGCTTCCACCGCTTTTTGCGTAGACAAAATATTGGTTGCTTTAGAGTCATTGTAGACTTTTCGTCCATGGACATCGCCGACATACTGCAGACGATGTTCAATACCGGTAAATGTTTTTAATACAGCTTGTACCTCTTCTGCTTCTGCACCGTGAAGCATGCTTGCTGCAATCGCAGCAAGCATGTTTTCTTGATTGTGACGTCCAGGCAGTGCAGCCTCTTTCACCGAAAGAATATACATGTTTTGAAAATAAAAAGCACCATCTTTCACATAAGCGCCTTCTGGTACTTCTGTGTTGGCAGAAAAGGGTATAAGTTTTGCAGACGATGCCTGTGCAAGCGATGCGGCAGATGGATTGTCTGCATTGTAAACCGCATAATCACCAGCTGTTAAGTTGGCAAAAATTTTCCCTTTGGAATACTCATAGTCCGCACGATCTCCATGATAATCTAAATGGGCATCATAAATATTTAAAAGCACCGCTGTTTTCGGATGAAAGTACTCCGTGCCTTTCAATTGGAAACTAGATACTTCTGTTACCATCACGTCGTCTTTTTTTGTATTCTCTGCTACAGCACAAGCCACTTTGCCAATATTCCCGGCAATATGAGCATGGACATTGCTTCTTTTTAATATCTCATAAATTAATGTCGTGGTCGTTGTTTTTCCATTTGATCCGGTAATAGCAAGGATATCGCCTTCAGCAACAAGTCCTGCCAGCTCCATTTCGGTAACAACCGGAATTCCTAAGCTTACCGCTTTTTCTATAATGGGCGTATCATAACGGATACCAGGGTTTTTCACCACATAGTCAACTTTTGAATCGAATAAAGACAATGGGTGGCCTCCCGATACTACTGTCATTCCTGCATCTTTTAAAGTACGCCCTTCCTCTGTCCCGGTTAGATCTTTCGCATCATTAACAGTCACATGAGCACCTAAGCGGCGCAAAAGTTTTGATGCTGCCATACCGCTTTTTGCCAGGCCAATTACTAGAACATGCTTTCCTTGAAACCAACTTGTTTTCATCATACCCACACCTCAATATAAATACCGAGTACTGCACACACCATTCCAACTGCCCAGAACGTTACAACAACACGCCATTCAGACCAGCCTATCAATTCAAAATGGTGATGAATCGGACTCATTTTAAAAATTCGTTTGTTTCTTAGTTTAAAAGAAAGTACTTGGAGAATAACCGATAATGTTTCGACAACAAAGACACCACCGATTAAAATCAGCAACAACTCTAACTTCGTTAAGATCGCAATAGCTGCTATCGCGCCACCCAACGCTAAAGAGCCAGTATCCCCCATAAATACTTTTGCCGGATGTGCATTAAATACAAGGAAACCCAGGACTGCGCCAACGATTGTTGCTGAAAAAACAGCAGCTTCTGTCATTTCTGCATTCCAAGCCAGCACAGCAAATGCACCAAATGCAATGGCTGATGTCCCTGCAAGCAAGCCATCCAGTCCATCCGTTAAATTCACAGCATTGGAAGCACCGACGAGCATAATAATAACCAATATGACATAAAACCAGCCGAATTCAACAGACCAATTGGTTCCTGGTACGGCTACAGATGTATCAAAACCTTGATTGTTTAAAACAAGAAAAAAGATAATGGCAACGACAAGCTGCCCTGCTAACTTTTGTTTAGACGTCAGGCCGAGATTGCGCTTTTTTGTGATTTTAATAAAATCATCAAGAAATCCAATCAGCCCAAATCCGATTGTAACTAATAAAAGCAGGAATGCCTCGGTTTGAAAAGTGGTTTGAATAAATTGGGCTAATAACGTGACAATAAAAACAGCTAATAAAATCATAACCCCGCCCATCGTTGGGGTGCCGCCTTTTTTCTGATGGGATTTTGGCCCTTCTTCTCTAATGCTTTGGCCAAATTTTAATCTTTTTAACAGCGGAATAAACAGTGGTGAAAAAATGACTGTTAGTATAAATGCAGTGACAAGTGCTAAAAATATAGTGGATACCATGCTGCATCCTCCTTCCTTGTTTACTGGTCTTTAGAAGATTCTATGATGGATGATTCCGCTTCTTTCCGGTCATCAAAGTCCAATACTTGATTTCCAATGATTTGATACGTTTCATGGCCTTTTCCAGCAATTAACACAATATCGTTTCGTTTCGCACGACTGATTGCATAGCGTATCGCTTGCCTGCGCTCAGATATGACGGTAAATGAATCTTCTTTTTCCACACCGTCCACCATATGCTGCAGGATTTGATCTGGGTCTTCGTTTCTTGGATTATCTGAAGTAAACACTGCATTGTCACTGTATTTCACTGCAATACGTGCCATCTCTGGACGCTTGGTAGCGTCCCGGTCACCCCCGCAGCCTACAACGACATACACATTCCCCTCCGCCATTTCTTGTATCGTCTGCAATACATTTTCGAGGCTGTTTGGCGTGTGGGCATAATCAACAACCACTGCATAAGGCTGTCCCACATCAACTGGTTCAAAACGCCCGGAAACGCCTCTTACAGTACTTAGTCCCTCTTGAATACTATCCAGCGACACTCCTTCGGCCAAACAAGCTGCTGCTGCAGCTAATGCGTTATAGACGCTAAATCTTCCCATTAAGGACAGTTTGATATTGCGCTGCCCCCATGGAGTAACAAGTGTAAAGGACGTTCCACTTGGAGTGAGCTGTACATTTTCTGCTTGAATGTCACTATCAGATTCTATTCCATACGTCAGAATGGGAGCGGTGCACATCCTTGCAAAATCTGCAGAAGCCTCATCATCAGTATTCAGCACAGCTGTTTTAGCAAATGCTTCATATGAGTTGCCAAGCTGTGAAAACAGCAGCCCCTTCGCTTGTTTATAGGCTTCCATTGTCTTGTGATAGTCCAAATGATCTTTTGTTAAGTTTGTAAATACCGCGGTATTAAAATCACATCCCCTCACTCTTCCTAAGTCAAGAGCATGAGACGACACTTCCATAATACACGTTTCAACATGTTTTTCGGCCATTTCAGCAAACAGCCGCTGCAATGGCAGTGATTCTGGTGTTGTATTCTTCGTGTCTTTTGTCTCGCTGCCAATTTTTGTATACATCGTTCCAACCAAGCCTGTTTTTTGATGCTGTTGCATTATAGCATCAACAAGGTGGCTTGTTGTCGTTTTTCCATTGGTGCCGGTAATACCAATCAAACGAAACCGTGTTGTAGGATAATCGTAAAATGCACTCGCCATCATCGCCATCGCACGCTTCGAATCATTCACTACGACACAGGGAATGCTTACATCTACTTCCTCTTCTGCCACAATCGCGCTGGCACCTTTTTCTTCCGCCTGTTTTGCAAATTGATGGCCATCCACAGTATAGCCACGGATGCAAAAAAACAAGCCGTTTTGCTTTATTTCACGGGAGTCCATATGTATAGATGTTATCGCAGGATTAGCATCCGGTACGACCTTTTTTACAGTTAATAAGCGAGTTAAATCATTTAAACGTTTCACGTGACATCTCTCCTGAAATCTGTATTTCCGCCTATCCGGCATTTTCATTGTGTTCGTAAAACAGCTGGAGACAACAGCTGCTGTCTCCAGTCCTCAGATAACAACGTCTTTTCCATTTTAATCGGAAGCTTCCGTTTTGTCACCAAGGTATAAACGAATGGTCGCTCCTTCTTTGATTTTCTCACCCGGTTCTGGGGCTTGAGAAATAATTACAGAGCCTTCCCCTTGCGTTTCAATATTCAATGGATAGTAGGCATCATGAAGTTCTTTCAATGTCAATCCCACCATATCCGGCATGTCAACCAGGGCCTCGTCATCCCAAGTCAATTCTTTTTCAATTTGATTGTCTCTTCGTTCTACCCCCATGACTGCTAAACTATCTTCAATAATATTTCCGACAATAGGAGCGGCGACAATACCACCAAACTGAAGAGTGTCTTTCGGGTTGTCAATGGCTGTATACACCACAATTTCCGGATCATCCGCTGGTGCAAAACCGATAAACGACACAATATGATTGTTTTCTAGATACTTACCGCCAACTGCTTTTTGTGCTGTTCCTGTTTTTCCGCCGATACGATAGCCATCCCGAAACGCACCTTTCCCTGTCCCTTTTGCAACAACATGTTCTAGTGCATCTCGTACTTTTTCCGACGTTTCTTCTGAAATAATCTGCTGTTTCTGGTTGGACGGCTGGCTTTCTAACACTTGGCCTGTCACTGGATCTAACCACTCTTTTGCTAAATAAGGCTCATATAAATAGCCGCCATTCACTGCTGCTGATACCGCCATTACTTGCTGTAATGGAGTGACAGAAACCCCCTGGCCAAATGCGGTTGTCGCTAACTCGAGCGGGCCGACATTATCTCTGTTGAACAATATCCCAGTTCCCTCTCCTTGGAGGTCAATTCCTGTTTTCCTGCCAAAACCGAATTTTTCAATATAATCAAACAGCGTATCTTTCCCCAGTCTTTCTCCTAAAACAACAAACCCTGGGTTACAGGAATTTTGGACCACTTCTAAAAAAGTTTGTTCGCCATGACCGCCTTTTTTCCAGCAGCGCAGCTTCGTGCCATTCACTTCAATATAACCCGGGTCATGAAAATGGTCATCTTCTAAATTGACCTTTCCTTCTTCTAATGCAGCAGCCAGCGTAATAATTTTAAACGTTGATCCCGGTTCATATTGCGACCAAACAGGTTTATTTTGGTTATATATTTCGGGCGGTACTTCTCGGTAGTCTTCTGGATGAAAATCAGGACGGCTGCTCATCCCTAATATTTCGCCACTGTCAGGATCCACAGCAATCGCAAGAGCCCCATCTGGGTTGTAGGTAGCTTCTGCAATATCCAACTCTCTTTCTATAATAGTCTGGACTCTTGCATCAATTGTTAACCTTAAATTTTCTCCTTGTTGAGGACGTTCGTATTGATCTGCCATCCCTTCCATCCGCTGCCCTTTTGCATCGGAAAAAAACGATACTCGTCCAGGCTCTCCTTTTAAACGTTCGTCATAATATTGCTCAATGCCTGTTAAACCTTGATTATCAATTCCAGCAAACCCGAGGACATGGGATAAAAATTTGCCTTTCGGGTAATGACGCTTGTTGTCTTCTGCAATATAGATTCCCTCAATATCCAAATCACGCACTTCTGTCGCTTTTTCTTTAGATATTTTGCGGCCCTCGGGTGTTAAACGCACAATTCGTTCATTCTCTGTAACCCAGTCGTGCGCCTTATCAAAACTAACACCGAGAACTTCTGCCAATTTTGATGCTGCATCTTCTGGATCTTCAATTTGTCTCGGAACAGCTAGTACAGACGGAGCACTGACATTGGTCGCCAGGACATCTCCATTCCGGTCGAGTATTTCACCTCTCTCTGCTTCAAACGGAACGTCACGGCTCCATGAGTCCTCAGCCAGGTCGCTTAACCACTCACCCATCGAAAACTGCACGTATCCAAGACGCAGGAGTAAGATGAAAATCGCGACAGCACCAGCAATCAATACAAAAAATAGTCTTTTCCGCACTGTTACAAACGAAACCCGCATTCTTGAAACACCACCATAAAGGTAATTGTTGAATGTCGTACAACTCTTTACACTTTATGCTTGTTTCTTCTGTAACAGAACGCGGATACGTACTCCGTTGTTTTTCTTTAATCAATTCTCTGTATGTCTTCTTCACTTTCCCCTTCGTCTTCCTCCTCACTTTCTTGTTCTTCTTCTGCTTCTAACCTTTGCTCAGCGGGTGTTTTCAATTCAATCGTTACATAATCTTTTGCTTCAATAATTGATCCAGGATCAACACTTTGATCTGTAACATACCCAGAACCAATGTGATGCAGTGACACACCAAGGAGATGACTCAACCTTTTCGCATCTCGCAGCGACCAGCCTGTCATGTCCGGCATCGCGACATCTTTGTCCGTTTGGAGAAAAACTCTTTCACCAATAATCAGCGCTTCTCCTTTTTGCGGATATTGATTGATGACTGTATTGCCTTCACCTAATACAACCGGATGCAGTCCGAACTCTTCCAACTCTTGGACAGCATTTTCTACAGATTTATCGGTATAGTTTTCCATGCTGATGCCTTCTTCTTCTAATACATTTTCGTCTTCTACATCCTGTGAAGGGGAAAGATTCATATAAGAAAGGCTTTGCTTCATGACCGGATTAAATATTTTTGATACAGGGACAGACCCCGTTTCGGTATTGTCCAATTCCGGACGATCCACCGCCACGTAAACAATAATACTGGGATCATCAGCCGGTGCCATTCCTAAAAATGAGAAGATGTTTTGGTTTCTGCCGGACAAATAGCCGCCTCCGTCTGGGTTGCTGATTTGGGCAGTGCCTGTTTTGCCAGCTACATCCATCCCTTCAATATAAAAAGGCTGGCCTGTTCCATGTTCTGATGTCACAACATTTTCTAACAGCCCTCTGACTTGTTCTGCTGTGTCTTTGCTGATAGGCTGCCCCTTACTTTCTGGCTCTGCTTCATACGTGAAAGTGCCATCATTGGAATCATACATTTTATCAATAATATATGGCTGCATCATCTTCCCATCGTTTGCAATAGCTGTGGCCGCTTGAACCATCTGTATTGGCGTCACCGCACTGCCTTGTCCAAACGCCGTGACAGCAGCATCTAATTCACTAGACTCAGCAATTAAGCTGGTAGCTTCCTTTGGTAAATCAATGCCCGTCTTCTCTCTAAACCCAAACGCTTCCATGTACTCATATAAACGCTGTGGTTTTAACTTCTCTAGCGCCAGCTTAGCAAAAGCTACGTTTGAAGACCGTTCCAATCCTTCGTTATAAGTAATTTCTCCCCATCCACGGTTATTATTATGATCTCCTACAGTCGTACTGCCAATTTCATACGATCCTGACTGAAAAGTTTCCTGACCGTTGTATACTCCTTCCTCAATAGCCGCTGCTAACGTAAACATTTTTACTGTCGACCCAGGTTCAAATCGATCAGAAACGGCATAATTCGTGTAATTAGTAATTTCCTCATACTCGTTCGGATTAAAACTAGGGCGGTTGCTCATGCCTAGGATTTCACCGGTATCTGCATTGGCTACAACCGCAGTCATTTTATGAGGGTTGTATTCTTCTTCCACTTCCGTCATTGCTTGCTCAAGAGCTGTCTGAACATTAGTGTCCAATGTAAGATAAACATCCTCTCCATCAACAGGCTCTTCAACGATTTCCTCATTATCCAGCAAGGGAATGCCTTTTATATTCCTTTGGTAAGAAAGCGACCCGTCTGTTTCAGCCAACTGATCATTCAGGCTGCGTTCAAGTCCCATACGGGCATCACTCATATCCCGATCCGTATAGCCAAGAACATGAGAGGCAAACGTTTGCTTTGGATAATACCGTTTTTCTTCTTCTCGAAAGTGTATGCCCGCAAGATCCAGTGCCGCTATTTCTTCTTTTTCCGATAACGTTAAGTGCCTCGCACCAGCACCTAGTTCTACCTGGAACACATCTTCTTTTGACAACAAGTTCTCAAGCCTTGATACATCCATGTCAATATAAGGAGCAAGCTCTTCAGCTGTTTCCTCCGGATTTTCTACATGCCCTTGATAACTCTCATCGAGTACAGCAAACGCCGTATATGACGGAACTACTTCTGCCAGCTCTTCTCCGTCACGGTCAAAAATAGTCCCTCTTTCTCCGTGCAATGTTTGCGTTGTTGTCCAGCGTGACTCTGCTTTTGCTTCAAGATCCTGGCCATTCACTTCCTTAGATACTTGTATATAAACTACTCTTCCCATAAATACAATAAAAAAGATAGAAACAAATACTAACAATAACAATGCTCTTTTTACTACTGTTTTTTTCATATCCTTCATCATTACCACCACCTATTCATTCTTGGCTGTGTGCACTCATCACAAAAGGGGCGGCCTCTTGTATCGCTGCGATTGGCCAGCCCCTGCAATTGCCAATATGATGTTAAGGTGTCGAGCTTTTTTGAATTACTTTCACTTGGTCATCATTTAACTCCATGCCTAACTCCTCTTTGGCATAATACATAATACGCTCTGGTGCGCGGAGTTCAGATACTTGCAGCTGCAAGCTGTCATTCACATCTGCCTGTTGGCTGATCTCATGGTTTAACGTTGTTATCTCACGCTCTTGCGCATAGATGTTAGCGTAATTTGTAATAACTAATAAGCAAGCTGCAATGATTGCACATGCCATTGCCGCAACAATCCATTTTTCTCCCCTGGTTATTCTGCTTTGCTTGCTTTGGGTCTTATGCTGAACCTTTCGCGGTGCTGCACCATCTTGGTCTGTTTGTCTTTGACGCTGCAATTGCCGGGCCAGATTATCCATGTACACGTCCCCCCTATCGTTTTTCCGCTATTCTTAACTTGGCAGAGTGTGCACGGTGATTTTGTTTTACTTCCGGTTCACTCGCAAGCATTGGTTTTTTAGTAATTAATTTTAATAATGGTTCTGATTCTTCTGGTATGACGGGTAATCCTTTTGGCAAGTCCGGTAAGCTGCTTTCCTTCTTGAACACTTGTTTACAGAGCCGGTCCTCCAATGAGTGAAACGTAATGACACAAATTCGCCCCCCACTATTCAACAGTGAAATTGCGTCTTGCAGTGCACGCTCAAACATTTCCAGTTCATCATTAACTGCCATGCGAACAGCTTGAAATGTTCGTTTGGAAGGATGCCCCCCTTTTCTCCTGGCTGGCGCTGGAATGGCTTCTTTAATAATGTCATTGAGTTCAAATGTCGTTTCAATAGGTTCTTCAGCGCGCTTCGCCTCAATTTTCCGAGCGATTTGTTTAGCAAACTTCTCTTCTCCGTACCTGGAAAGAATATACGCCAAATCCTGAAAGCTCCACTCATTAATAATCTCTCTGGCGGTCAGCGCTTGTGTTTGATCCATCCGCATATCCAAAGGAGCATCAAATCGGTAGCTAAACCCTCTGTCTGCCTGATCAAACTGCGGGGAGGAAACACCTAAATCAAATAAGATGCCATCTACTCCCGAAACACCTTGCTCTGAAAGCTTCTCTTTTACCTTTGCAAAATTTGCATGAATAAACGTGACAGCATCGTGATAACTGCTCAAACGCTGCTGTGCATGTTGAATAGCCGCTTTGTCTTGATCAAATGCATATACATGGCCTGCCCCGTTTAAACGCTGTAAAATAGCTTCACTATGTCCACCGCCACCAAGGGTGCAATCGACATATGTACCATCTTTCACTGCTAAACCATCTACTGCCTCATCCAAGAGCACGGTTTCATGTTGAAATTGCTGCATTCCTGCACCTCCTTCATGCTTATTTGTATGAACCGTATTAAAAATCGAAGTCAACGATATTTTCGGCTATTTCAGAGAACGATTCTTGAGATTCTTCAAAGTACTCATCCCAGCGTTCTTTGCTCCAAACTTCTACTCTCGCTGAAACCCCAATCACTACACATTCTTTCGTCAAACCAGCATAGCGGCGCAAAGTGGAGGGAATACTGATTCTTCCTTGTTTATCTAATTCACACTCAGCTGCACCTGAAAAAAAGAAGCGCGTAAACGCCCTCGCATCCTTTTTAGTAAAAGGAAGTGACTTTAACTTCTTTTCTAAGCGCTTCCACTCGTCCATGGGGTAAATAAACAAACATTGATCCATGCCTCGTGTAATGACAAAAGAAGCCCCCAGCCCTTCTCGAAAGCGAGAAGGAACAATCATTCTTCCTTTGTCATCCACGTTATGGTGATACTCCCCCATAAACATGTTGTTCCAGCCTCCTCCACTCTCTATATTAAAATTACCACATTCCCCCACTTCATACCACTTTTTCTATCCTTTTTTTCCCGACAAAAAAGCTCCCTGCTTATGCAGAGAGCTTACAAAAACAGCCTTTTGTATGAATGATTTGCAACATTTTTACAAACTAATTAGTTTATGCGCGCCCCGCCCCGAAAATGATAAGGCATTTAGACTCATGACAAAGTCACTACCATATTGATTGAGAAAGTATAAAATGTTGTAAACTCGTTCTTGAGGCTTACCATCAGGATACAATAATTGCTTCGATTTTCTTAATTTTTGCAAGCGACATTCTTCCTGCTTCTTCTGAAACCCATCGATCTTATTTGCAAACGTCATGACAGTCTTTTCCAATAGATGCCAATTTGTTGCGGCAAAACGACTTTCTGCAGGGTTTAGCGCCTCCCAGGCTTGCTGCATTTTTTGATGGTCAGCTGCCATGTTTGCTAGCATATCCTCTCCTAGCTTCTTTCCATCCACTTGTTTTGTTTCTTTGAGAATTTGATGCATTATTTCATCTATCTTCCCCGTTAGTATATCTTGGGCTGTTAGACCTTCCTTATCTACATACGACTGCACATGGCGCGGAACCAATGTCCACTCAAACCGCGGCAGAACAGGAGGCACCATTACGTTCCATCTATGAAAAACTTCATATAATACCGACCAATAATCAATTTCACCCGGTCCAGCCACAAAAGCAGCAACCGGCAAAAGTTTTTCCTGCATGAGCGGTCTAGTCAATACATTCGTACTAAATACATGAGGTGACGCCTGCAGCATGTCGAGTAATTCTTTTTTACTAAAATAAACATGGCCGTTTTTAACGGTAAAACCGCCGTCTTCTGCAGGATACAGCAAATGTCTTTGCCTGTGGTGATGGTAAAACAGATGAGCACTTCCCCGCGGAAGACCCGCCGGCAGCGTATAGTCACTACATTCACGCTGTTTCATGCCACCTTCTGCCGCTGTGCGCAAGATGTCATTATCTGTAATCAGCTCTTGAAAAAATCCTTTTTCCAGCTGCCGTATGTCTGGATGATGCGCATCCAGCATAACCAGACCTGTGTCACGGAACAACCAGCGCATTACCTCGCCAAAAAAATCCGTAAACGTTGCTGCCCGTTTCACAAACATTCGCAGCTTTTCATAAATTTCTCTCGTATATGGCGTTTCTTCCAAGTAGGTTAACACCATTTCCCACCAAGACTCCCAAGCTGTTTCATCCATTGATTGTTCTGATACAGAAGCTCCTTTATAGTAAGTACCTTTATATGTAACTCTTGTCGGATGTTGACTTCCGGGCAGGATAATATGGTTGACTTCTTCCCAATCATGGTCTTCCCCAGCAATCCAAAAAACAGGCAGCACCGGTACACCTAATATTTTTTCCAGTCTTTCTGCTTCTTTCACTACGGTAACTGCCTTTGTAATCGTATACATCGGTCCTGTCGCTAGTCCAGCTTGCTGTCCTGCAACAACCATCACTGAGTCGGAGTTTGGCAGTTTTTTTAATTCGCGTAAGGCATTGTCGCAAAACAAAAAACGCTGGTTGTATTGATACAAGTGCGCATACAATGCTTCTCTGTTAAAAGACCTTTCTTTTATAGCATCATACCGCTTCTTTATTTCCGTATCAGATGTTCCGTAATCAAAAAACGCCATGGCTTCTCTTTTTTTTTCTTTGTAAGCTTGAACAAACGGATTCGTATGGGAAATGTTTATCTCGTCTATGTGCATATATGGTCCAACCTTTCTGCTGCCTTTAGTGATCTTCTTTTTACTACCCTATCATGTTGCATCAGCCCAGAAAACTAGAAAGCAAATAACTTATCAAACCATACAGTAAAAGCAAAAAATACAGCATCATAAACACAAAAAACGTAAAACGCCAGATGCCTTTCAACAGTTTCTTCACATCAACGGCTTCCTCTGACTGGTAGTGTAAATATGTAAACGCTGCTGCTATTAACAAAATAATGATTAAAATCACCCAAAAAAAAGAGCCTCCCCAAATCGAATGGGCGAGAATATGTACTGAACCTATAAATAGAATGGCAGACACATCCGCTGCAAGCCGCATTGCTTTTCCTTTTCGTTTCGTCCGCTTCACCGTTATAATATAGACAATGTACCAAGCTAAAAATGGTAGAATAAACAATAAAGCTAGAACGTACACCAAAGCATTCATCAATGATCCAAACACTCCCTTAAACGTACTGCAAACGTTTCACCGGGAATTACAACAGTACATTTTCTAAAATTCAGCATATATGACTCTCTTATTTTAATCAAGTCACAACCATTAATTTACCGAAGACAAGAAAATTGCAAGTACCTTAACAGAAGAGGATTCGGGTAAGATAAAAGAACTTCTGCAAGGAACTTCTATTAAGAGCGCACACGTCAGCCAGGCCTTGATGGCTGGCGCTGAAGTCAGATATACAAAACACTAACTTTTATACTTTTTCACCTTATAAAAAATTCTTTCAAGTTTTGGCATAACCCGTTTGCGGTATAGTACAATGAAAGTGGTTGTTCAGATAAAAGGAGGTTAACAGATATGGCAAACTACCAAGTACAACGTCTGCTCGTAAACTACAAAACATTAGAGGAATTCGATCAATTTAAAGAAGTTGGTGCACAAGAACTGTCGATGAAGGAGGAATTAGAAGATAATATCATTGAAAACGACAGTGAATCCCCTTTTTACGGCATATATTATGGAGATCGTCTTGTCGCTAGAATGTGCTTATACAAAATTAATAAAAAATACGATCAATATTTTAATCCGCCTCAAGATTATTTGGAATTATGGAAACTTGAAGTGCTGAAGCCTTACCGCGGTCAAGGATTTGGTACCGCTCTTGTTAACCATGCGAAAAGTTTTCAGCTTCCGGTCAAAACAAATGCCCGCCGCCGTTCTGATGATTTCTGGGAAAAAATGGGCTTTGAAGCGGCAGAATACAATCCTGTTCGGGACCGTGGCGAAAACCCATACGTTTGGTATCCTGAAGGTGTTCAAGCTCAAACCCCAACGATCGACTCTGAGTCAACCATGGACCCAGAATAATACACGAAAAGAACCAGGGAAAAGAAGGTGCAGTTATTCGCCCTTTCATTTATCCCTGGTTTTTTGCATGTGGTTTCTTTATGCTGTTGTTTTCAGCTGCTTTCTTCCATCTCTTTGTCTTCACTTAAGTAAGGCAGCGCCCCTTCTGATAATGCACGCGCTTTTTCCATCACTTCTAACAATGCCTTGTAATCTTCTTTCAAACGATTGAAGTCTTTTTTTACCTGATTTAATTCTTGGTCTAATTTTTCTTTTTCCTGTTCAAGTTCTTTTTTCTTTTCAAGCAATGCATCTGCTTTTTGAGCTTCATTGTGCTCTAAATAATTCGATAAATCCTTCAAGAACGCAACCATACTGTTTAGTTCTTCTGCCATTTTTTTCGGCTGCATCGCCTCTTTGTTTTCTTGAGATATATCTTCTCTCTTTGTCTTTGATTTCGTCACATTCGTCTCTTCTTGCTGCGTTGTTGTGTTATCGTTTACTAGTTTGTCAATCTCTTGTTTTGCAGCGGCTGATTTGTCCTGGCTTCCTTTGTGCTTTCTTGCTAATTCAATGGCTGCTTCATACTTTTTTCGAATGCATGCATTCCAGCGGAATCCGCATGCCGCTGCTGTTCGTGAAAGCTTTTCTCCAGCCTCTTGGAAAGCTGCTAACTGTGTGCTTCCTTCCCGCACGTGGCGTAGAACAATTTCTGCTAACATGATGTCTTCGTCTGCAGACCAAGCATCTTGGCGTGGTAATGCCATCATGATCCCTCCGTTCTTTTTCTTTATTTCTATGATTCATAACGAGAAGATAGAATAACTCTATCAAAAGATTATCTCCTACTTTTAAAAAAATTATTCCCGCCATTTGCAAATGAATAGAAGTTTGTGCACAGCGGCATGCCACTCATAGTAATCTCATCCAATCTCAGCACAATAAAAAGTCCTGTTCTTTTCTAGTGCCGTTTGTCCTGCAAAATCGCACCTGAACCAAAAAACAGCCGCTTTATTATCCAAGCATATGATTTAAAACAAATAAAAAAGCTGTTTTTCTCTGAATTCAGAGAAAAACAGCTTTTTTATTTGTTATTACTTTTCAACTACCGTTTCACCTTTGTAAGAACCGCAATGCTTACAAACACGGTGAGATAGCTTCATTTCACCGCACTCTGCACATTCCACCATGCCAGGCACTTCTACTTTATAGTGCGTACGGCGTTGATTTTTACGGGTTTTTGAAGTTTTTCTTTTTGGTACTGCCATTCTTCCCACCTCCTTTACGGGGTTGCATGTTTCATCTGTAAACATCCACAAACAATGGATATTTAGTTTTTGTCTTTGTCAAAAAACTTAGCTAAATCCGCCATGCGCGGATCAACATTTGTTTGCTCTTCTGATTTTTGCGTTTCTAATTCCTTCTGGCTGACAACTGCCCAGTCTTTTCCTTTTTGCGGCGCCGGAGCATCTTTTTCATCAATATCCTCAGCAAACACTTGAATAGGCAATTCTAACAAAATGTTTTCTTTAATGTAAGGCAGTAAGTCGACATATCCTTCTTCAGGTTCGTGAAGTGATACATCTTCCTCATCAACAGGCATGCCATCTAATCGAAAGCGTTCTGTCGTTTCGATATCAAAAGGGAAATGCACATCTGCAAGCGTTCTTGCACACGGCAATATCATTGAACCTTGCAGCCGCAGATCAAAAGCGGCCGTTTCTCCAGTAAATGTAACGTTCCCTTTTACCGTAACCGATGTAATATCACGAATTTCACGATCCCTGTCTATTAACTCGCTGACATCGACTTGATCGTCTAATGTAAGACCTTCATGCCTCTTAGCAAGCAGTTGTTGTACACTCCATCTCATCTGGCATCACCTCTAGGCAACAAGAGTAATTATATCCATCATGATTGTATTTGTCAATATTTTTTCTTTACATTATACTTAACAGTAAACAGCCGCCTTCGCGATAGGAAAACACTGTTCTATAAACCCGCGAATAGTCCAACATCTGTCTTTTGAGACAGTCTATTTATCTTAACATGCCAATGCCTGAAGGAAAAGGGATGGCATAAAATACTTGTTCTTTTATTATGGAACAGAAGGAGGAATTTATGAAAGCGCTTGGGTTAATTGTTGAATATAATCCATTTCATAACGGTCACGCCTATCATCTGCAAGCCTCGCAAGAAAAAACCAATGCCGATATTGTGATTTGCGTGATGAGCGGATACTTTTTACAGCGCGGTGAACCTGCATTGCTGCCAAGAAGGGAGCGAACTGAAATGGCACTTAGGGGGGGAGCTGATTTAGTTGTAGAACTGCCTTACATTTTTTCCAGCCAGCACGCCAGTTGGTTTGCCAAAGGAGCCGTCTCTATATTACATCACCTTGGCGCCGGCGTAGTTTGTTTCGGAAGTGAGCATGGACAAATTGACCCCTTCTTACAGCTGGCTGATTTTCTTGACCAAAATGAACACGCATACAATCACCACGTGAAACAATTCATAAACGAAGGGTACAGCTATCCAAAAGCTGCGTCGCTCGCTTTTCGCGCTCTGTCACCTGATACCAGCCTGCCCGACTTAACTCAGCCTAATAATATTTTAGGGTATCATTATATTCGCAGTATTCGTGAGCTGAAAAGCAACATGAAACCAGAGACCATTGCACGGCACACAGCAGGCTACCACGAGACTCAAATATCACAAGCCAGCATCGCAAGCGCAACGAGCATCCGCCGATCGTTAATAAACCATCAACAAACACCAGAAGATATCAAACATACGATACCAAGCACAACCAAACACATTATGCAAGCATATGAAAGCAGCGGCAACGACTATTTTCACTGGGAACAATACTTTCCGCTGTTACAAGCAAAAGTACTCACACTGCCTGTAAGCTTCCTGGCACAAATCTACGAAGCGCAAGAAGGCTTAGAACACCGCTTTTCATCGCACATCAAATTGCATAACAACTTCCATGCCTTCATGGAAGCTTTTAAAACAAAACGCTACACATGGACAAGGCTGCAGCGTTTTGCTGTTCAGCTTTTAACCGGCACAACAAAAGCAGAAGCTCAAACCGCTCTTCAGCCCGAACAAGCAGACCACATTCGCATACTTGGTATGAATGAAAAAGGCCAGTCTTACCTCAACCATATAAAAAAACAAATGGAGATTCCCGTCTACACAAAGATGCCCAGAGAGAAAACGCCTCAGCAAACACTTGACGAACGTGCCTGCTTGGCTTACTATAGCAGACTTACGCCGAAAGAACGGACAGCTAAATGGAAAGAAGAATATCAGCTTCCACCTGTACGCTTGTAAATCACAGAGGAGACGGTGTATAAAGACCGCCTCCTCTTTCATGACACTTATGAAACCAATCCCTGTTTAACAGCTGTCTTTTCGTCTAAATGATTTTCTAAATACGTGACAGCATCATCAAATTCTTTCACCGGCACAATCACCATATCCGTACCAATATCTTCTGCAGTCTCAACAGCTGCTTCATAATTAGACGGCGAAGCCGCGTCGTCATCAGGTGCAAAGAAAACATCTATCCCAGCATTATCAGCTGCTACAATTTTTTGTTCGATGCCGCCAATTCTCCCAACTTGACCATCTTCATCTATACTTCCTGTCCCGGCAATCTTTGCCCCGCTTGTCAAATCTTCTTCCACGAGCTGATTATAAATTTCAAGTGCAAACATAAGTCCTGCAGACGGCCCTCCAATGGAGCCTGCATCAATAGTTACATCTGGATGGAACTCAATATTTCGTTGTGTAAATGGGTAAAGCAAACCTAAACCAGACCCTCTTTCAGGATCAATATCCGCTGGGAATGTATCAATTGTTACAGACTCTGTCAACGTCTCACTATTCCGTCCAATGGTTAATTCTACCACGTCTCCTGCTGTTTTTTCCTCTAGTAATCCATTCATTTCTTCTAATGTTTCCACCGTTTCACCGTCTACCGCTTTAATTAAATCCCCTTCTTGTACATGTTCACTAGCATCCATCTCATCAACGACTTTTGTGACTCTAATACCTTGATATTCTACATCATATGAATAGCCCGCCCGGTCATAGGCAGCCATTTTCGAGGCTTCTTGTGCACTGTCCATCAGCATTTCTTGACGATGAAAGTATTCTTCATCTGTTTCTCCTTCTTGTAAATAAAGCTCAGCTGGAACAATTTTTCGGTACTCAGAAAACTGAGCCCAAATATACAGCGGAATTGTCGCTCGCTGCTGGCGAATCGTCGTTAAATGAAATTGACCTTCCTCCCCCTCCCCTTCGGCAACCGTTATCATACCGTGAAGAGGGGTTGCTTCTCCTGGCTGTGAATAAAAATATGGAAGCGGAATTTGATAAATAGCCAGCATTACGATAAGAAATAAAAGCAAAAGCCAGCTGCGTTTTTGTATCCCTGATTTATGACGACGAGCCATGTTCTGTCTCCTTCCATTGCTTAATCATATTTTTTATAGCAGGTATGTGTTGTTCTGCTGTTTTTTGACCGGCTTCAATTAATTCATCGATATGTTCAAATACAACCGCGTTATAATAGGAAGATATCGGCTTTAAAAGTAAATCAGCATCGACTTCTTTGTATTTTATTAATTGCTTTCCCATAATATCCATGCTCTGCATAATCACATCATAAATAGAGTTAATCACAGGCTCTTTTCTGTAATAGGATACATCAACAGCAATTGTGATATCTGCCCCCATCGCCCGGACAGTGCTTGCTGGAATTCTGTCTGCCACGCCACCGTCTACTAACGTATATCCTCTATATCGTTCAGGAACAAAAATACCGGGAATCGAAATACTTGCCCGCACCGCGTCTGCTGCACACCCATCCCGGAAGACAACCACTTCTCCAGAATGCAGGTCTGTTGCAACAATAGCAATGGGAAGCCGCATGTCTTCAATAGTCTTTTTTTTAGAAAGCATATAAATTAAGTTTTTTACACGGTTCCCCTGCACTAACCCCATTTTAGGCACACCAATATCCAGATAAAATTTACGTTTAAATAACTTAGCAAACCGCTCTAATGTATCAGGTTCATGCCCTGCTCCATACAACGCACCAACTAAGGCTCCCATGCTGCTTCCTGCTATCATATCTACAGGAATCCCATGCTTTTCAAACGTTTTCAGCACTCCAATGTGTGCATAGCCGCGCACACCGCCAGCACCAAGAGCAAGGCCAATGGTTGGCTGCCTGTTCTCCAACATCCTCCCTCCCCATATCGCCCCTTACAGATTTAGAAACGATTGGTCTAAATTATGTTGCTGCTCTCATATTCATGTATTAAGACAACCATCTTGTATGCAGACAGGTGGTTTTATTTTAACACGAGTGCCGTCCATATTTCCTATTTCCACAGATGACAAGTCTGCTTGCAAAACGACGTGCATGTCTCTTTCTTTTCCCAGCCACATAACCAACATTGAAGGGGGCCCATTCACTTGAACATAAAAGACATGCGTATGCTCGGCATCGCCATTGCCTTTTTTTTGTTTACTGTCTGCTTGATTGCATATCCAAAAGATGTATTAGAAGCTTCTAAAAGCGGACTAGCTATGTGGAGTGATTCCGTTTTTCCATCGCTGCTGCCTTTTTTTATTGCAGCCGAACTGTTGATAGCCTTTGGTATCGTCAGTTTCCTCGGCGTCTTGCTGGAGCCTTTTATGCGCCCACTGTTTAATGTCCCTGGGTGCGGAGGATTTGTTTGGGCGATGGGGCTTTCTTCTGGTTTTCCATCAGGAGCCAAGTTTACCGTAAGATTACGCAAACAAAAAAAGCTCACAAAAGAAGAAGCCGAACGGCTAGTCAGCTTCACTAACTCATCTAGCCCGTTATTTATTTGCGGTGCAATCGCCGTCGGTTTTTTTCAAGACCCGGCATTAGGTTTGTTGTTAGCTGCCTGTCACTACGGGGCCAACACCCTGGTTGGTATCATCATGCGATTTTATCGAAAAAACGCTCCTCCCAGCACAAATACAAATAGTAAAATTTCCATATCCGCAGCCATTCATGCACTAAAAAAAGAGCAAGACAGCGATGAGCGTCCGCTTGGACAAAAGTTAGGAGATGCCGTATCAACATCCATTCATACTTTACTTATGATTGGCGGATTTATTGTATTATTTTCCGTCTTATACCGAATCCTGCACGTCACTGGTTTCATTCACATACTGTCTATGCTGCCAGCTTTGATTTTGTCACTTTTACAATTTAATCAAGCCCTGGCATTTCCATGGCTTTCCGGCTTTTTTGAAATTACAGTCGGCAGTAAATTAGTCAGTGACCTGCAGCAAACCGATATGTTAGAAAAAGCGATGATTGTTGGATTCATACTAGGTTTTAGCGGGTTTTCTGTCCAGGCTCAAGTAGCTAGTTTGCTTGCAGACACAGACATACGATTTGCTCCCTTCTTTGCAGCCCGCTGGCTTCACGGGTTATTAGCAATGTTCTTAACATATATATTATGGGAGCCTTTATACGTTAGGCAAGCAGAACGTCCAGTATTTACAGGAGATACCGCTGTTTCATTTATGAAGACAGGCTGGCAGGGCATCGAAGCATGGTTTATTCAATACGGAACACTGGTGACCATTTCTTCGCTTTTACTCTATATCATCGTTATCCATACGACAAACAAACGGCACACCTCTAACTAATATTGATGCATGTCCTGAAACAAGCCTTCTCATCCAAATGTTAAAGTGCATAGGTGATGTGCTTTTTGTCCTTTAGCATGTTTACCTTTTTTAAACGTTATAAAACCAATAAAAAAAGGATGTTCCGCTTCTTCCTTACGGGACATCCTGTATGATACATTCCTACTCTGTTAAATGACTGTATTTTTCCTGAAGTGCTTTTTGAACAGGAAGCGGCACTAATTCTTTCACATCTGCTTGATATTTCGCTACTTCTTTTACAATACTAGAGCTTAAGTATGAATATTGATTGTTTGTCATCATAAAAAACGTTTCTACATCGGCATCGAGCTTACGGTTAATTGATGCTGCCTGCAATTCATACTCAAAATCTGAAACTGCCCGCAGACCTCGAACAATCGTTGCTGCTCCTTTCTCCCGCACATAGTCGACAAGCAGACCATTAAAAGAATCCACTTCGATATTGCCTATGTAAGAAGTAGACTCTTTTAACATTTGCACTCGTTCTTCCACTGTAAACAGCGGTACTTTGTTACGATTATGTAAAACAGCTACGACAACCTTGTCAAAAACCTTGGCGCTGCGCTCAATAATGTCTAAGTGCCCATTTGTGACAGGATCAAAGCTTCCTGGATAGACGGCAATCGCAGTCATTTTATATTCCCTCCTTCATGATCAAATCCATATATAGAAACAGCCGTATCCCCGTAAGTATGCGCCTGTTGTTTCGAAAGTCCGCTGACATAGTCTGGAAGCTCAACAGATGAACGATGCTCACAAATAGCATACCCAGACAAGCGAAGAAGCCCTTTCTCATATATGGTGGTAAGCATTTCCGCTAATTGTTGATAATCATAAGGCGGATCCATACAAATCAAATCAAACACTTCGTTTCTTTTTTCAAGCGCTGACAGTGCACGCGAGGTATCATTGCGATAAATACGGCTGGATTGCTCAAATGACGCTGCTTTTACATTCTGCCGTATTATTTTTACAGCCTGCGGGGATTTATCGACAAACACAAAAGAATCAAACCCCCGGCTCAGCGCTTCAATCCCCAGGCTGCCCGTTCCTGCATACAAATCAAGCCCCGCTCCTCCGCGAAAATACGGACCGATTCGATGAAACAGCGCTTCTTTTACTTTATCAGAAGTCGGCCTCGTTTTCATTCCCGGTACCGCTTTCAAAATGACACCCTTTGCTGTTCCTGAAATAACACGCATGATGTTCACGTTCCTTTATTCACAAACAAATAAATTTCAGTCAAAAGAGATGTAATACCGATGCCAAAGCACCTGTATTGATTTAATGCTATCACAAAATAGGTAGCTGTCAAAGAACTTCGAAGAGAAATTTTGTTTTTGTGTATAAAACTGCTGACAGGCGTCTATACTGACAAACAGCAGCATGATTCCATGTTGCTGTTTAACCGCGGAGAAGGCTTACGTTTCCCCATAAGCTCTTCCTCCGGTTTCTCCTCTCCCATAGCCCGCAACATTCGGGCAAGGCTGTTCCTATACCCTGAGGAACAGCCTTTTTTTGATAGATTAAACATTCTTCCGCAAACGAGGAATTACTTGAAAATACATCACCAAAACACCTGTAAATAATAACACAGCAGAAAATAAAAACAATAAGCGGATACCAGCCGCTGCTGCAATGACGCCTCCCAACATTGGGCCAAGCATTGAACCTAAAAAGAGAAAGCTGTTGGAAAAGCCATACGTTCTGCTCTCCATCCCCTCAGGAGCTAATTTTCGAATAAGCGCATTTGCAGCTGGGAGAAGCCCTCCTAAACAAAGTCCTGTCATAAACCTCATCACAATTAATTGCCACAATTCGGTAACAAAAGCTTGCGGAATCGAAAAAATGCTTGCACCAATTAACGAGCCAAACAGTACATATTGAGCTCCTTTTTTATCGCTTACCTTCCCAAGTCGTGGTGAAGCCAGCATATTAGCAAACCCCATTGCCGAAACTGCCAGGCCTGCAAAGAATGCACTGTTGACTCCGCCGCTTAAGTCTTCCACAAACAAAGAGACCAGCGGATTTACACCGACAAGTGCAAACTGAATGAAGAATACAATGACGTATACGAACGGTATAGGCTGAATCCCAGCGATTTTTTTAAAATCCTGCCACGTACTTGTTTTTTCTTCATTTTTCGGTGGATCAAAATCCTCTTTCACAAACAAAAATACAGCACATGTCGCCAAGGCAATCCCCAGCCCGGTAATATTAAATATCGTTCGAAATCCAAACACCTCTGCCATTAGCCCGCCAAACAACGGCCCACAAATGCTTCCAGCAACAGCACCAGCTTGCAGAATACCTAATGCATAGCCGACGTGCTGCTTTGGGGTATTTGTGGAAACCAATGTAATAGAGGCCGGATTAAAACCAGAGATTGTCCCATTTAACAGCCGAAAAAAGAACAAGCTCCACGGACCTGTAGCAAACCCCATTAAGATCATCACCACAGCCATTCCAAATCCCGATCGAAGTACCATAAGCCGTCTCCCGTAGCGATCAGCCAGTTTTCCCCATAACGGAGAAACTAAAAAAGCACTAAAAAAATTAATACCAAAAATAACACCTGACCAGATGCTTACCTGCTCAGGGTCCGTGACGCCAAGATCTTGTAAATACAGCGGCAAAAACGGAATAATCATTGTCATCGCCGCCATAACAATAAATACAGACGCCGTTAAAATATATAAATTTTTCTTCCAGTCTACCATGCCAGTATATACCCTTCTTTCTCTTCAAACTGCCTTTCATATACTGCCGTGAAGGAAAAAGCTGCCCTTTTCAATGAAGAAAAGAACAGCATACTTAAATACCAACATTATAATCAAATTGCTTCTCTCTTGGATGAACAGGACCTGAAAATTCAGTAGAAATATCCGGCTTCATAGACGGCTCTACTTTTTTTACAAATGGCAGTGCTTCTAATGATTGCACTGTTTGCTCGATGTCACTTTTATTACAATATACTACTGCGTATTTCATTCGTTTTGAAACGTAATGGACAACACCATACTTGCGTAATTGTCTGGCTAGTTTGACAGAGTGCAGCCATACAGCCATTCCAGCTCTTTCTTGAAACATACCTTCTCTCTCCTTTTTAGAAGGTTTGTTTATAGTTTAGCACGCCAGGTAAACTAACAGCAATCAATTGCAATAGCTTTTTATAACTTTTGTTTACATAATAATTTTATCGTTGCTTATTTTTTATAAAATTGACGCTTTCCCAGGGTTTCTATAAGTCCAGGAAACATGGCATGCAGCTTAGAAACGGCTGCCATCCACTTCGGTATATTAACTTCACGTTTTCTCTTTTCGATTGCTGCATCCCATACTTGTTTTGCAACATCATCTGTCTCCATAGCAAAACGTTTAATACTCTTTTCATACCGGCCGCTCGGATCTGCTTTTTGAAAAAAACTAGTTTTAACAGGACCCGGATTCACCGTTGATACAAAAATTCCATCCGGTTCTGTTTCTAAACGCAGCGCATTGCTAAATCCTATCAATGCATGTTTCGTCGCTGCATACATAGACGATTTCGGTGTCGCTAACCTTCCTGCTTGTGAACCAATATTAATGATATGTCCCTGCTTTTTTGCTTTCATAAATGGCAGCACCGCTTTAACAACATAAAATAAACCTAAAATATTAACATCGACCATGGCTTTCGCATCTTCTGCAGTTGTTTCTTCTGTTAACATAAATCGGCCTAATCCGGCATTGTTAATCAGGATATCCACTTTCTTTACATCATCCATTATAGAAGCAGCTGTTTGCTTTACCTGCTGTTCATCCGTCACGTCACAAACATATATTGAACATGCCCCACCATCAGCTTGAATGTCCCGCTGTATACGCTGCAAATGCTTTTTTGACCTTGCCATCAACACAGGATAGTGTCCTTGTGTTGCAGCCATTCGTGCTAAAGATTCTCCTATGCCGCTTGAAGCTCCTGTTATCACGATGTTTTGTTTCGTTGTCTCCATGTTGTACACCTCCTTGTTGAATATAATTTTTAGCAGCAGACTTGACAAATGAAAAGATTTTTTCACATAATATGATAACTGGATATTTTATGGATGACGTTCCTTGTAAAATATAACTGAACTTTTTGCAAATTGATATGATCATGCTGTGAAAGGGAATAGTAAGAGAATGATCACCAACAGAGAGTAAAGCCCTAGGCTGAGAGGTTTTACAGGATATCGGCATCTCTGAACCCGCCCTGGAGCTGTCAGGGATAAACCTGACCGTCCCTCTAACGTTACTGGAGAAAGCGGGAATACACAGGGATAGACGTCTGTCTTCTGTGTATTCCAATAAAGGTGGTACCGCGGGAACAACTCTTCCGTCCTTTACGAAGGACAGAAGAGTTTTTTTATTGTTAGCTAATTATCATCGTTTGTTCGTTTCTAGAGAATAACACAGTCCTATACGACTACTTATTTAAGGTGATTGTCATGAAAAAACAGCGTATTGTCGTCAAAATAGGCAGCAGTTCACTCACTAATCCAGGTGGTGAATTAAGCCGCGAAAAATTAAAAAGTTATACAGATGCTATTGCTGCCTTGCGAAACGAAGGGCATCAAGTCATTCTTATTTCATCTGGAGCTGTTGCAGCAGGATTTTCCGGTTTGAACTATCCAACTCGTCCCGTTACTTTGGCTGGTAAGCAAGCGGCAGCTGCTGTCGGCCAAGGCTTATTAATGCAGGCATATACCGAAGCTTTTAACGAGTATAAGATAGAAACCGGCCAAATCTTATTAACAAGAAGTAATTTTTCCAACAAATCACAATATCAAAATGCATACTCTACGTTATCTGAATTGCTGCACCGCGGTGTTCTGCCTATTATTAATGAAAATGATACCATTGCCGTTGATGAGCTGACATTTGGCGATAACGATATGCTTTCTGCACTTGTTGGCGGCCTTATTCACGCCGATTGTTTAATCATTTTAACCGATATCAACGGCATTTATGATTCTAATCCGAACACTAACCCACAAGCGAAACGCTATCACTTTTTATCAGAAATTACTCCTGATTTGTATGAGCAAGCTGGTGATGCAGGTTCGAACGTGGGGACAGGCGGAATGAAATCCAAGTTAGAAGCTGCAGAAACAGCATTGTCTCTAGGATTACGTACTTTTATCGGCACAGGCTTCGGTTCCGCCTTTTTATCTGACATTCTTGCTGGCAAAGGCGATGGCACATACATTGGTTTTCCAGGCAGCTTTGTGCTAAACAGCAAAAAACAGTGGCTTGCCCTGCATTCTCTGCCTGCCGGTGGGCTGACGATTGACAATGGAGCTAAAACAGCCCTTCTTGATAAAGGAAAAAGCCTGCTTCCAGCTGGCATTATCAACGTGCAAGGAAACTTTGAGAGCGGCGCCGTTGTAGAAGTAAAAGACCAAAAAGGTCAGATTATCGGCAAAGGGCAAGTCAACATGTCTGCAAACGAGATCAAAGAAATTAAAGGAAAATCGTCTTATGACGCATCATTATTAACCGTTACTAATAAAGCAGAAGTTATTCACCGAGATGAATGGGTACATCTGCCAAAGGAGAGGATATAAATGGGAGTTATAAGAGAACAAGGACAAAAAGCAAAAGCAGCCTCTGAAGAAATGGCTTTGCTGTCAACAGAAGAAAAAAACAGCTTGCTGCATAAAATGAGTGAATGCCTCTTAGATGACATGGATGTCATCCTTTTAGAGAACGAAAAGGATTTAGCACAAGGAGAAAAAAATGGATTATCCGCAGCACTTCTTGACCGCCTGCGCTTAACACCAGACCGAATTAAAGGAATGGCGAATGGCTTTCAGCAAGTAGCATCATTAAAAGACCCTATTGGTGAAACAATCGAAAGTTGGGAGCGCCCCAACGGGTTACAAATCGACAGCATCCGTGTCCCGCTTGGTGTAGCAGGTATCATTTATGAAGCCCGCCCAAATGTGACTGCTGATGCAGCCGGTCTTTGTATTAAAACAGGAAACGCTGCCTTTTTGAGAGGAAGTTCCTCCGCTTATTACTCCAATAAAGCAATTGTCCAATCCATTCATTCTGCTCTTCAAGCAGAAGGCATTACAACAGATGCCGTTCAATTAGCAAAAGATACATCCAGAGAAGCTGCTTCAGAAATGTTTACAATGAATGATTACTTGGATGTTTTAATCCCAAGAGGCGGTGCCGGCCTTATCCAGGCTGTCGTCAAACAATCATCTGTTCCTGTGCTAGAGACCGGCGTCGGGAACTGCCACGTCTATATTGATGACACAGCTGATAAAGATATGGGAATAGCGATTGCCGTTAATGCCAAAACACAGCGCCCGTCAGTATGTAACGCTTGTGAAACCATAGTTGTTCATCAATCCTGGTTTGACCAGCACGGCACAGAACTTGTCCGTGCATTGCTTGAAAAAGGAGTCGACATTCGAGGAGATCAAGCAGTACAACACGTACACGAACAAGTAAAACCAGCCACTGAAAATGATTGGAAGGAAGAATACTTGGATTTGATTGTTGCTGTAAAAACCGTAGAACATGCAAAAGAGGCAGTGTCCCATATAAAAAAATACGGCACAGGGCATTCTGAAGCTATTATTACGGAAACTGCTGAAAATAAGCAGCTCTTTTTCCGCCACATTGATGCGGCAGCGCTCTACCATAACGCTTCGACCCGTTTTACTGACGGGGATGAATTCGGCTTCGGTGCAGAAATTGGCATCAGCACACAAAAACTGCATGCCCGTGGTCCAATGGGCCTTAAAGCATTAACTTCTTCAAAATATATTGTAGTGGGCAGCGGACAAATCAAAGAATAGGAGGATATAGAATGCTTGAAAACAAAACGCTTGCTTTCATCGGCGCCGGATCGATGGCAGAGTCCATTATTGGCGGCCTGCTGTCCGAACAGCTTGTTTCTCCAGAGCAAATTGTCGTAACGAATAAAAGCCAGCAGCAGCGTCTTGATGAATTACAGAAGCGCTATGACGTACAAACCACAAGCTCTAACAAAGCAGCCGTCGAGAAGGCCGATATTGTCATTTTAGCATTCAAACCAAAACATGCTGCAGAAGGCATATCAACGATTAAAGGCAGCACAACAGACAAACATTTAATTATTTCTGTATTAGCCGGTCTCTCAACTGGTTATATCGAACAGCTTTTCGAAAAGGAAACGCCGGTTATCCGTGCTATGCCAAATACGTCTTCAAAAGTAAATGCTTCAGCAACCGCTCTTTGCAAAGGGTATTACACGAATGCGTATCATTTGGATATGTCTTCTGTTCTCTTTCAAGCAATTGGTACAGTGACAACGATTGAAGAAAGCAAGATGGATGCTGTCACTGGTATTTCTGGAAGCGGTCCTGCCTATTTTTATTATCTCGTAGAAGCTATGCAAACAGCAGCAACAGAAGCCGGCCTTCCCGACAAAGAGGCAAAAGAGCTCATTGTCCAAACACTTCACGGGGCAGCTAAACGTCTGCAGCAAACAGAAAAAACGCCGCATGATCTCTATCAAGAAGTAATGAGTCCAGGTGGTACGACAGAAGCAGCGTTTACATTGTTTAAACACCACCGCTTGCAAGAACATTTTCAAGAAGGAATCCAAGAAGCAATTAATCGTTCCAAAGAATTAGGTGCTTCTACTAAAAGTCCGCTGACATAAATCAAAAAAGAGCGCTCCTTTATTGGAGCTGCTCTTTTTTGATATTCTAAAGCTTATTAAGGTTATCATCACCTTTTCCTTTCGAATCGGGCAGCTCTTCAGGTTCACTAACCAGGCAAAACTTGAATTGCCGCCGGGCTCACAGGAGGACGTTCCATTCGATGCTGCCACAGGACGCACCTCCCACAGGAGGTAATTACTTCTACGTTCAACACAGAACATGTACGTTCTTCGTAGAAGCTCCTTCAACCCAGCCACATTTCCTTCTTTCCGGATAATTGCATTTTTCTTATCCTTTCATCCCTTCACAAAGGTAACTTTTCCTAACGCGTAACACATCAAACTATTTATTCATCCCTATATTTAAATGAAAACCTTTTTCAGCAAGTGTCATGATATCTCCATTGTTTTTCCATGCTTTTACCTTTTCACTTCGTTTTTCTTTTAGTAAAATTTAAAAGGGTATCATTAGACAAACAAGAAAATAAGGAGAGGAATGTTTTTACATATGAACCGCGAGGCTGTCGCACATATAAGAAAAAAGATTGCCCGTTTGGTAGAACACCGTGCCTTTCTTGCCACCATCATGATTTTTATCGTAATCAATGCACTCATTGTTGGATTGGAAACATACCCGCGGTTATATCAAGATTATACCTCTGTTTTTTATGCATTAGACCGAGTGCTGCTTTGGATTTTCACCATAGAAATTATTCTGCGCATGATTGCTGCCAAACCTGCCCTATCCTTTTTTAAAGGTACTTGGAATTGGTTTGATTTTCTCATTGTTTTTGCAGGGCATGTATTTGCCGGCGCACACTTTGTTACAGTACTGCGTATTTTGCGCGTGCTCCGTGTGCTTCGAGCAATATCGGTCATACCGTCGCTGCGCAGGCTCGTAGATGCACTGCTGTTAACAATCCCTGCTCTTGGCAATATTCTCATCTTGATGGGTATTATCTTTTATATTTATGCGGTTATTGGCACAATGCTCTATCAAGACATCGCTCCTGAGTATTTTGGAAACTTGCAGCTATCATTTCTTACTCTTTTCCAAGTAGTAACACTAGAGTCTTGGGCAAGTAATGTCATGCGGCCTATTTTCGAACAAGAACCGCTGTCTTGGATTTACTTCGTCAGCTTCGTACTCGTTGGTACGTTTGTTGTTTTCAACTTGTTTATCGGTGTAATCGTAAACAATGTGGAAAAAGCAAACGAAATGGAGTTAGCAGCAAATAACGATAAAAAAGATGACAATAAAGAACCTACTCCTTTTACGAATGAAAAACAAATTGACGAACTGCAGCGTGATGTCCAAGAACTCAAACAACTTCTGCTTGAAGAAAAAGAAAATCGGTCCCGTTAGAAAAAGAGCCTCGTTCCTGGCCAGGAACGAGGTTCTTTTTTGTAAACTCCTCAATGGCATCAACGTAAACCTGCTTAAAATGCATATAACATCCTACTGACACGAATGACTATCCATCCGCTGACAACGGGTTATTTTTATACCAGCCGTGCTTGTCTATGGGTCTACATCCTTTTTAAATGCTCAGACTTTTTTATTGCAACACTTTCTTTTCGCTGAAAAATTCTTCATACAGCCCGCGAATAGCATCATCTACGCTGCTTTCATGAACACCAAACGATAAGGACACTTCGGAAGAACCTTGATTAATCATTTCAATATTGACACCTTGTTCAGAAATTGCCTTGGTTGCACGAGACGCAATACCAACGGTTTCATGCATACCTTCTCCAACAAGCATAATCATAGCAAAACCTTTTTCGATATAAGCATCATCAGCGTTTAATTCATCAATAATACGACGAATCATTCGATCTTCTTTTTCTGGCGTTAGCTGACTATCATCGAGAATGACAGAAGTGTCATCAATACCAGAAGGCATGTGTTCATAAGACACTTCTTCATCTTCAATAATCTCTAAGAGCTTGCGGCCAAATCCAACTTCACGGTTCATCAAGTACTTGCGTACATAAATAGTGCTGAAACCTTTATCAGCAGCAATACCAATCACTGGGTTCGTGGCATACTCTCGTTCGTTAATAATCATGGTTCCACTAGCTTCCGGGTTATTTGTATTTTTCACACACACTGGAATATTGCTTTGAAAAGCAGGAATTAGCGCCTCATCATGAAATACACCGAAACCTGCGTAAGAGAGCTCGCGCATTTCACGATAAGTCATGCGTTTAATAGAGCACGGCTCATCCACCACCTTTGGGTTAGCAGCAAATACGGAGTCTACATCCGTAAAGTTTTCATACATATCTGCTTTTACCCCTGCTGCAACGATGGAACCAGTAATATCGGAACCGCCGCGCGGGAATGTTACGAGACGGCCTTCCTTTGAATAGCCAAAAAACCCTGGAATAACAAGAATACCGTCTTTATCACGCAGCTTATACAAATGATCGTATGCTTCAGGAAGCACTTGAGCATTCCCAGGAGTATCACTGACAAATAACCCAGCTTGTTCTGGATGCACGTATTCAGCCGTGTATCCTAGACGTTGAAGAAAACGAGCAATAACTTTTGCATTATTGTCTTCCCCGCTTGCTTTCAGCTGGTCCATAAACTGCCCTTCATTAGACGTATCATAAGCGAGGCGGCTCTTCAAATCATCTTTGATTGTTTTCACAATATCATCATCAAGTCCAAGCCCCTCAGCAATGTCGCGGTACCTTTCCACAACGGCTGCTAGAGCGTCGTCAGCCTTTCCTTCGTTTAAATACGTTTCTCCAAGGCCAATTAACAAATCCGTTACTTTTGTATCATCATCGCTGCGTTTGCCTGGGGCTGATACAACGATGATTTTGCGATCATTATCGGCAGTAACAATATTTGTTACTTTTTTAATTTGTTCTGCACTTGCTAATGAAGTGCCTCCAAATTTAGCTACTTTCATATCAGTTAAACATCTCCTATGCTTTGTTTGTCTTCCGTTCTTTTGTTTATCAGAAAATTTCACAAATATTAGGTTATCACACGAGCCTAATCATCACAAAGGTTTTTTTGCACCATTTCATACCATTCTTTTGTCTATAACTGTCTAAGCGAAACTCATCCGGCAAACGCTCTTTATCTGCCAATCGTTCTATTGCGTGCTTTCATACGCCTCGAATTTGTCTTATCCCCACACAAATTCATCATCCCATTTCGTATTGGCAACACCGATTGTCTTTAGCAGAGCAACCACAATTGGAACATCTTCTTCTACTAATGTTTCGACTGTGCATGATGATTCTGGTTCATAACCTAGTTCCTTCGCTTCACTGTAGTCTGTTTCCTGTAAATAATTTGTCATATCTGCCTGGTTAAAACACGGCGGGGTAACATACACGCGGGTGTTATGATCTACTATCGTTCGTGCATCAGGCGGTGCCTCTAATTGAATAGGAATGAATAAACCTGCTGTGATCAGAACAATAAACGCAAGACCGAACGCGAAAACACCTTTATTCATGCTGTTTTTCATATTTCTTCACTCCAGCCAGCTGACACTCTCTGTTTCATGACGCTCTATTCGTTTTGGAACCTCTTTTGGATAACCTAGAAATAAAAAGCCGATAATATCTTCTTCCTCTTTTGGCTGCACAATCTCTCTTGCAATAGAATCATTGACGAGCTGCCCGGTCGCCCACTTTGTTCCAACCCCTTCTTCCCACGCTGCAAGCATAAAGTTTTGAATCGCACAAGCCACCGCGGCATAGTCCTCTTTCTCTCTAACTGGATCCACACTATATCGATGGGTCGTCACAGCAATCACCCAGGGTAAATCAATCATAAATTGATATGCATCTTCTTTGGCCTGCTTAGCGCGCTCTGAATTCTTGTCCAAAAATTTCTCCACTTTTAACTCGCTGCGTCTTTTCGCAAGTTTTTCTTTCGTTTCACCTGTCATTGCATAAAAGCGCCATGGCTCTGTCATTTTATGGTTTGGTGCATGAACAGCGCAGTGTACTGCCTTTTCAATAACAGACTTATCCACTGGTTCATTTGTAAACTTATGTATCGTTCTGCGTGATAATAATCCCTCACTCAATTCCATAGACTTATCCATCCTTTCTTTTTATCAAACAGCTGTTACTTTTATTATAGCGCGAATATTTCCTGTTCTCCTAGTGGAAAATATATATTTTTTTAGATTGATTGTGTTAGGTTTTCTCACATAAAAAAATATTTTTTTCTAACAAGTATGATATATTAATAGCAACACACATCGTTTCTGGTAACATAAAGGAGTGCATATCGCATGTCTTCTTACAAAGATAAAAAAGTAATCACCATTGGTATCATCAGTGAATTAACGGGTTTGTCAGAAAGAAAAATTCGTTATTACGAAGAGCGGAAACTTATCTTTCCAGAACGGACAAAAGGTGGTACACGAAAGTATTCATTTGATGATGTTGAACGGCTTGTAGATATTGCAAACAAAATGGAAGACGGTATGCAAACATTTGATATCCGCCGGATGGAACAAAAAAAACTATCCAAAAAAGAACTGCGTGAACGCATGTTACGCGGCCAATTAAATGCAGCCTTTAATATGAGAAAATAAGGTTTAAGGCATTAAAAACCGGGGTATAGGTTGTTGGATTTTTTAAGGAAAACATAGAAAGAGACAGAAAGCGTTTTCAAACATTCTTGACAATACCTCCTTCTCCCTCTACTATTATATTGGGTATACGTGATGCAACATGAAAGGGCCACTTTCTTTTTCCTAACGGAAAAATTCCATTCAGAAAGAAAGTGATGTTCATGTTACAAACATTAAAAAATAGTCAAATTGTTGATAATGAGATTAAAGAGTTAATGATTTCTCATGAAAAAGTAGCACATGTGCAATTGAATAATCCACTCGATCACGCATTGCTTGTGCTCATTAAATCAGGTTATACAGCGATACCAGTATTAGATACAGAGTACAAAGTCCAAGGACAAATTAGCAAAGCGCAAATTCTTGATTCTATTTTAGGAATCGAACGAATTGAAATGGAGCGTCTCCACGATTATAAAGTTTGTGATGTAATGACAACAAAAGTTCCTAAAATGAACAAGAACGAAACGTTTGGAAAAGCACTAATGCTTTCCATTAACCATCCATTTGTATGTATTGAAGACGATGAACAATCGTTTATAGGAATAATGACTCGCAGATCAATCCTTGCTTTGATTCATCGCTACCTTGGCAAATAACATCTATTCCCTTCTAAAAAAGTGACCGATTTGATAAGAAAGTTGGCCCTTAGGGTACACGAGCAGCACATAGGAGCATGTCCTATAGAAAAGCTCTTGGCGCAAACCGCTGAGGGCTCTTTCTCTTTCTAAGAAAAATGCGAGCGTAAATATTTTTTGCGGCCAGTAAACATTGCCTTTAATCCTTGTTTAATCAACCAAGCTGGCCATTTGCTTTCAAACATAATAGTATCGGTTACACAAACCAATTCCCCCCACTGTTCAAATGAATGAACATGTTTCCAATCCGTCAAAGGGTACGGCATTCTTTCTCCAACATCAATAAATTGACGAGGCGGCTTTACATCTGTTATTTTCGCTTGCCAATAAACGTTTTTCACCTTTGTATCTATTTGCAGCGTGATGATAGTACCTGTTTTGTTTTGTTCAACACTTTCAATAGATACGACTGGAAAATGAGTCAGCCGTACTATATTTTGTGGATTCTTAAAAAAACTCCACACATCCCAAATATCTGCATTTATGATGGTTTGATCATAAAATTGCCCGTTAAACATGGATGCTCCTCCTATCAGCTTGGCATTTCTTATCAATATCTTAAAAAAACTTGACCAGCACCAAGCTCTGAGTGGAACAATCTGGCTTCTTTGATTGATACATAAAAACAACTCCTCTGGCGTCGTCGCCCATGAGGAGTTGTTAATGTATTAACTGCAGCCGCAGCTTCCTCCAGATCCACAGCCGCCTCCGCATGACATATTATCGAAATACGGATTTCCTGTTGGTACTTTTATCGCAGGGGAAACCGCCCCAGCAATTTCTGCACAAACGTCATTCAACAGATTTTCTAATTCTTTTTCAGCTTTTTTAAACACAGCAATAGGTTCATACAAATCAAGCTCGCGTTTTACTGCGCGCACCTGTTTTGAAATCGTCTTATAATCAGGATGATATTTTCCAAATCGCTGCACATCCTCATATTTATCTTTCCATTCCGCAAACGATGCGACTAGCTGCTGCGCTTTACGATCTTCATTCATTCTTTGCCGTGCTTCTTTATAATGTATATATACCTCAGACTGTAAAACCATTTGTCCAAGTAACGTCGATTCATCCAACAGATCAATCGAGGTTGACATCATTACCGTCATATAAACACCCCCGTGTCATTTAGTATAACACGGAAAATGGTACAAGACGAAACCACAGATCGTTATTCTTGGATTTCAATGTCAAAGTCGATAGTTTCAACTGTTGGAGTCCCATCATATGGCACAGGCCGTATGGTAATCGAATGCTTTCCAGGAGGCAGACCTTTCATAATGAATGCTGCTTGATGCATTTCAGCAGCTGCTTGACCGTTCATCTCTACAAGCACATAACCATCGCCGCCTTTTTCTTTTTTGGCCAGTGAAAAATCCGGGATGACACATTCAATATATAAATTCTTTCCTTTTAGCTTATACTGCAACGTCCAATCGTCTGTTTGGATACCTTTCATTTTCATTACCGGAGCTGCCCTGTTATCATCAATGTCCATCACTTCAAATGCCTGGACGCTTATAAGCGGTACAAACGATAGTGTCATAAGAAAAAGCAGGCCGAAGAGAACCTTTTTTATCATGAAAAACCCTCCTTTGCTTGTTTAGTATGCAGCAATGGAGGGTTTTTAAACGTGTATGAGCTGTTATTTTAATAATTTTAAAATCATTAATGCCATATCCATATTTCGTTGAAAACGTTCGATACGCTGCGGCATTGTCTGCCCGTGATAAACTTTGGATGCATCGACAAATGCATCAATTTGTTCAGGATGCTTGGTCAATGTGCGGTACCATTCAGGGTGAAAGCGTATAAATTCTTTATACTCGGGTTTTGCTTGTATCATCGCATACGTCTTTGGATGCATATGTTTGCTGCCCCCAATCGTTAAAATCCTCTGAATGAAAACGGATCTTGCGGCGGCTTAGGAGGTCCGGAAGACTTTTGAAAATGCTGCAGCATTCTTTGCACATTTCCCATCACACCACTGAACTGAGCAATATGCTGTTGTAATTCATTTACGTTAATCTGCCCAATCATTTTCATTAACTGTTGAAGAGAATCAGCTGATTGCGGATTATCGTTTTTCTTGTCTTCTTCTGTTACACGATAAGGTTTCCACTCCTCATGTTCTTCTCCCAATATCACCCAATCTTGATACAATTGATTCCATGTACGTTTTTCCTCTCTTACTTCCTTAATCAACCGAGGATGACGATAAAGAAAGGTACGAAACTCTTGAAGCGATGGCGGCAGAGAGTCTTGACTCATCTCTTTCACACCTCCAGCTAAACCTATTTACTGTTATCATACGCACATGCCCTGTTTTGGTTCGCCCAGTTTCCTTGCTTTTAAACGCTCAGGAATTCCGTTACAATGTTACTGATCAGCTATTATGTTTATAAGAAAGGAATATCGGCTATGGCAAACGAAGAGTTACAACAGCGCTATCATGCTTTTTTAGAAGAAGCAACCGAGGAAGAACGGAACATATTAGAAGAAACCATTCTCAGTTTAGAGGGAAAACGGCAAGGAAAATATCTTTCTTACATGGACAGCTGGTTGCAAGCAGCAAGATCATGGAAAGATGAAGAGACATATGAAATTACCGTTCGTCTACATAAGGGGATGGACAATCCGATGTCGATGGTACACGGCGGTGTGACAGCGACGGTTTTAGATACAACCATGGGAGAGGTAGCCAATGCTGCCACCCCTGAAGGTTTTTTTACCGTCACATTAGAACTAAAAATTAATTATTTAAAACCTGGAAATGGAGATTCCATGCGCTGTGAAGGAAAAATGATTTCAAAAAGCAGACGTACCGTCACAACGGAAGGACGAGTCTATAATGAAAAAGACGAAATAATAGCCTATGGTTCTGCTACTTTCTACGTTATCCCTGTAACAGATAATAAACTACCTACATCATAGTCGTGCAAAAGGAGCTGTCCTTTTTAAAAGGGACAGCTCATTCACTCTAATGATGTACTTCAGGACGTTCTGAAATTTCGCTAAGCGCAAATGATGCTTCCGCATCTGTTTGTTTGTCTACCGCCAAATCACCGAGAGATGCAATTCCTACGAGCCGTTGATTTTCCACAATGGGCAGGCGGCGAATTTGTTTTTCCGCCATCATTTTTGCCGCTTGGTGAATATCCATATCAGGTTCAGCGGTAATAATTTGTGAACTCATGACTTCAGAAACCGGAGTAGATTCCGGTTTTTGTTCAGCAATACAACGAACAACGATGTCACGGTCTGTGATCATTCCCATTAAATTATCTTCTTGTGTAACTGGGATAGCTCCTACGTGATATTGTTTCATTTTCATCGCTGCATCAGAAATTGTTTCATCTGGTCTGCACGTTTCCACATCAGTTGTCATGACATTTTGAATTGAACTCACTTTTATCATCAGCCTCCTAAGAAAGATTCGCTTCTTACTATTTCCTCTTTTTCACTTCGTTATGCTTTTCGATAGTAAAAATGCATGGATAGCCTGCACTTGCATAGTTTAAATGCACGGACTATGATAAAATAAACTGTGTATTATATTCAGGAGGGAAATATTTATGAAAATTGAAGATTTTGACTTTCACGGCAAAGAATTTCAATTTGGAAGCTTAGCTTACATTATGGAAAAAAACGGTTTTATTCATGAAGGACAATGGGATTACGAACGCGTAACATTTGACTACAAAATGCTTGATAAGACAGATGATGCGACGTATTTCCTGCGTTTTCAAGCTGTTGCAGCCGAAGGTGAAATCCCAAAAGAAGATGCAAAAGTACAATTAATGACACCATTTTTAGGCAGACACTACTATCCACATGGAGTCGAATACGATGAGGATTTTCCAGATAAAATCGTAACAAAATGCAAAAATAAGATAGAAACCGTTTACAATGAATTGGTAGAAGCCAACAAATAAGCAGTGCGAGCTGCTCTGTTACATATACCTTTCTATAAACCGGATGAATACCTGTATTCACCGGTTTTTCTCTTTCATGGTCTAAGACATATACAGCGAATGTTTTTGCTGTTCATTCGATTTTTTTCATATTATAATGAAATTATCGCTCAAAGTATGTTGTGTGTATCTAAATATAGAATTCGGTACTAGTTGAAAGGAGACTGGACGTGTCTTCCATATTGAACAAAAAAATACTACTGCGCATTATTGCGATTGTTCTCATTCTTGTTGCTGCATACTACATACTGCCGGTTTCTGGCCCTATCATTCTCGCCCTTTTGACGGCACTGTTTTTATCACCCGCTGTGCGTTTTGTGATGGACAAAACTCGTGTGAAACGAAGTATTGCTGTCACTCTTGTTTTCACACTCTTTTTATGTATCCTTGGTGTGAGCGGCTACATTCTTATTACGCAAGTTGTAACCCAAGTGGTCTATCTTGCTGAAAATCTGCCAGCTTATATCAGTGATTTAAATCGAACTTGGCTGAACCTTCAGTATAAAATTGAGGCAGCTTATGAGGAATGGGATTTACCGCCTGAAGTTATTCATGAAATTAACAATCAAATTACTGAAATGTTAACCAATTTGCGTGATCAAATATCAAGTGGTGATTTGATTAATGAAATCACCGGAATGGTGACCGCTATTCCTAGTTACCTTGTTTCTTTTCTTGTTTATTTGATTGCTTTATTTTTGTTTTTAATCGAATTGCCACGCCTTAAAAAGCAAATGTATGGATTTATGAAAGAAGATACAGCAGAGAAATTTAAATTTATGACATCTCGACTGTCTTACGTTATATTAGGATTTTTTAAAGCTCAGTTTTTAGTTAGTATCATTATTTTTATTGTGACAATTATTGGTTTGTATATCTTCACTCCTGATGTTGCCATCATTATGTCCATCATTATTTGGCTTATCGATTTTATACCGATTATCGGCTCCATTGCTGTGCTGGCACCGTGGTCCCTTTATTATTTCATTTCCGGGAACTTGGTAACCGGTACGCAACTGCTCATCTTAGCAGCAGTGCTTTTAATTATCCGCCGGACGGTTGAGCCAAAAGTGATGGGACACCATATCGGGCTGTCCCCATTAGCTACATTAATTTCGTTATATATCGGACTGACTCTATTTGGGATTATCGGGTTTATTATCGGGCCGCTTGCAGTGATTGCATTTACATCAGCTAAAGAAGCCGGTATTATTAAGCTGAATTTTAAAGTCTAAAAAGAGGCTGGGACAACATCCAGTAAATGAAAAGGGGGCTGTATCAAAAGGTCATGAAAAATGACCGTTTGACAGCCCTTTTTTCGGTTCTATAAGGTTTGTTGTTTGGATGAACGTAGATCTTTCTCGTATGAATGACTCTTCAGGTTCACTTGCCGCGGGCAGGCGCTTTTTCTGGACCATGAAAACGCCAAACTTTTAATACGTTCTTACCTTACCCAAAAGCCGTGGTCATCGTCTCTCTGGATGGCGCCCATGGCTTTTCCGTTTAGAGGCTTTTGATACAGACCCTTTCTGCGTCAAAGGGTGGATGGTACAAAAATACATTATGTTGGTGAGAGACAAAGACAGAGTGAAAAAAATGAAATGGGACACGCCCTCATATCGGTGAATGTGAAAAAGTACACCGCCAGACAAAAGATAAATCTGGGTATCATCAAAAAACGCTTCCGACTATCGTTTTTGATAATCGGAAGCGTTTTTTTACTCTTTAGAGACCGCTATGTCTCACCCTCTTTTTGCTGCCATTCATTGTCTTAACTTTTCTCCGATCTGCTTACCGCATACAATGCTTTCACTTCGTCGGAATTGTCATGTTGCTTTTTTAGTAATAAGGAGAAATCATAATATATACAAGTACTCCTGTAATACTAACGTACAGCCATAATGGCATCGTCCAACGGGCTATTTTCCTATGTTTAGTGATTTGAAATTTAATACCTCGCAGAAAAGATAAAACAGCCAGCGGAACAATGACAATTGCTAAAATAATATGCGTAATTAAAATAAAGTAATACACCCCTGCCAGCCAGCCGCTGCCGCCATACGTCGTTGACTCCGCCAGGCCGTGATACGTAACATACGTAATCAAAAATAACCCCGTCGACGTAAATGCTGCATAAATAAAACGACGGTGCATCGTTACGTTTTTCCTTAAAATGAAAAACAGTGCCCCTAGTAAGAAGACTGTTGTGAAACTGTTAAATATCGCGTTCATCATCGGTAAAATCGTTAAATCAAATCCAACGTCTCCATCTCCAAATCCATCCATAAAAAACAGCACGGTGACCAAACCGTTAACCACAATCGTAAGAATCACAGCAATCCATACATTCGTTTTATCATTGGCCTGTTGATTCTCTTCATAATGGCGCATTTCGTTTTCATTACTCATCCGACCAACAACCTCCTATCTTGCCTAACCTATCTCTATTATACACGATACAAATATCTTCACTTGGATGAACGTATAACAATCAAGTGAACAGAAAAACTGCTTCAGGTATATACCTGAAGCAGTTTTTCTTAAAACATTAATATTTTGTA
Source organism: Alteribacillus persepolensis (assembly GCF_900099605.1). Taxonomy (GTDB): domain Bacteria; phylum Bacillota; class Bacilli; order Bacillales; family Marinococcaceae; genus Alteribacillus; species Alteribacillus persepolensis. The sequence goes on along the minus strand of NZ_FNDK01000001.1, from coordinate 78,029 downwards.
ACCCCTAAGAGCAGGATTAATGCAATCAGTGCCGGAGTGGATAACACCACACCCGAAATAATGAATGCATTCGGCCAGCCGTGATCTTTGTCTTTAAGATGCATAAAGTAGTACATTTGCAAGAAAAACTGAATGACCGCCAGCAGTAAAATAAACGGAATAGCAAAGCCTACTTCAATCATTTCTGTTGCAACGGCAACGAACGCAAGAATCGTTAAGAAAATCATGAAAGCAAATGATGTGACTTGTATTCTTCGTTCTTTATTAATTTTCATGATTTCTTCTTCTGACATCGAACTTTTCGGAAATGGTTTCGATAAATCATCTGCCATTTTTATGCACCTCCAATTCCCAATAGATAAACAACGGTAAAGATAAAGACCCAGATTACGTCAATAAAGTGCCAATACAAACTAGCTACATAAAACTTTGGCGCATTTGTTAACGTAATACCTGAACGACTGTAACGAATAATAAGTGTAGTAATCCAGCAAAGTCCAAATAACACGTGCGCTCCGTGCAAGCCGACTAACGTATAGAATGAAGAGGCAAACGCACTAGTAGTATACCCGAGGCCATGATGAACGTATTCGACGAACTCATATATCTCAAAGCCAAGAAACGCTGCCCCGAGCAGAACAGTCACGATCATTAAAACAAGCATGCTTTTGTGATTGTTCTTTTTCATGGAAAACATTGCTAATACACTTGTTAAAGAACTCGTCAACAATAGCATCGTCATGATGAAGACGAGCGGCAGGGAAAATAATTCTTCTGCCGTTGGTCCACCAGCTGTCCCTTCTCTCAGCCCTAAAAATGTACCGAAAAAGGTAGCAAACATGATGGTTTCCCCGCCTAGGAAGACCCAAAAGCCTAAAAATTTATTTTTCCCTTCTAATGTCGCTTTTTCCGGATGGGAGGGGAGGCCTTTTGAGAAATCTACTGAACTAGACATATCAGCTTACCTCCTTTTCTATTTTCTTCACTTGCTCTACCGGAATGTGATAACCGTGATCTTCTTTGATGGAACGTATAAACATGGAACCAAACGTTAATACAAATCCGACACCAATTACGACGGCTGGAGGGATAATTGGGTTTTCCATATTTATCATCACCATGCCAAATCCCCAAGTAAACAAGCCAAGACCAATAATAAACGGCAGAATGGATCCATTTGGCATATGGATATCTTCCATTGGTTCAGCTGGTTTAATGGTGCCGTCACCATGCATTTTCTCATAGAACAACGGATCTAAAGAACGTACTTGCGGTGTTTGTGCAAAGTTATATTCAGGAATAGGCGTTGGTGTTGCCCACTCAAGTGTGCGCGCATCCCATGGGTCGTTAACGGTAATACGTTCTGCTTTGAACGCAGAATAAACAACGTTAATAAGAAGAACAAGAATACCAGCACCCATAACAAACGAGCCGATACTTGAAATTAAGTTCATTGTTTCCATGCCCTGGCCTTCTAAATACGTATACACACGACGCGGCATACCAATTAAACCAAGGATATGCTGAATAAAGAACGTCATGTGGAAGCCAATATAAAACAGCCAGAACATGAGCATACCAAGTTTTTCATTGAGCTTGTGGCCAAACATTTTTGGATACCAGTAATACAGACCTGCAAGCAAGCCTAAAACAATACCACCGATTATAATGTAGTGAAAGTGAGCGACAACAAAGTATGTGTCGTGATATAAGTAATCAACTGGTGTCATGGCAAGCATAACCCCTGTGACCCCACCTAAAACAAATGTAGGAACAAACGAGGATGCACAGAGCATGGCCGTATTAAACGTAATCTTACCGCCCCACATCGTAAAGAGCCAGTTAAAAATCTTGATACCGGTAGGTACTGCAATCCCCATCGTAGCAATCGCAAAGACGGAGTTAGTAATCGGTCCTAATCCAACGGTAAACATATGGTGAACCCAAACCATAAAACCTAAAAACGCAATAACAAGTGTGGCAAATACCATGGCTGTATATCCAAACAAGCGCTTTCTTGAAAACGCCGGTACAACTTCTGAAATAATGCCAAATGCTGGAAGAACCAATATATATACTTCCGGGTGACCGAAGATCCAGAAAATGTGCTGCCATAAAACAGCGTTACCACCCATATCTGGAATAAAGAATTGTCCGCCGAATAAACGGTCAAGCATTAACAAAGCAAGCCCTGCAGCAAGCGGTGTAAATGCAAATACAATAAGAATGGATATGACCAGGCCGGTCCAGCAGAACAATGGCATTCTCATCATTGTCATGCCAGGTGCCCGCATATTAATAATCGTTACGATAAAGTTAATACCCGATACTAATGTACCGATACCGGACACCTGCAGACCGAGGACATAAAAGTCTAAGCCAAGGTCAGCATACTCTCCGCTTGAGAGCGGTACGTAAGCTGTCCAGCCGGCATCCGGACCTCCTCCGAAAAACCAACTAACACTTAACAGCAGTCCGCCGAAAAAGAAAATCCAAAAACCAAGAGCATTTACAAACGGAAATGCTACGTCGCGTGCCCCAATTTGTAGCGGGATCACAAAGTTCATAAATGCAAATATTAATGGTGTAGCTGCTAAAAACAGCATAATCGTACCATGCATCGTAATTAACTCGTTAAATGTCTGACCAGTTAAAAAGTCGTTTTCAGCTGTCATCAACTGAATTCTCATAAATACTGCCATGAGACCTGCTTTAATAAAGAACAGTCCGCCTGCCACTAAATAAAGAATGGCAAGTTTCTTATGGTCAACCGTTGTCAACCAGTCCCACAACACGCTTTTATCTTTCGTAGCTGCAGCAGTAGACACGTGGTTTACCTCCTTTTTTACTTTTTATTCTCCATCTTCCACGCTGAGAGTTTTCAAATACTCAATAATAGCATCCATCTCTTCATCGCTCATATTTGGATATGCTTGCATATTATTTCCTTGCTTAAACGATTGTGGATCACGAATCCACTCTTCTAAGTTTTCATCTGTAAAGTCAATAACCCCTGCAATCTTCTCGCGATCAGCAAAGTTGGTGAGTGTCGGTCCTTGAGCAGAACCTTGCCCTTCAACAGCATGACAGCCAATACAGCCTTGGTCTTCAAATACTTGACGGCCTTCTGATGCGACTGTATTCTCTTCTGGCAATTCTTCTTCTTGAGACATGTTTTCTACCCATGCATCATATTCATCACGCTCAAGCGCTACTACTTTAAAGTCCATCAGCGCGTGCGAAGGACCGCACAATTCCGCACATTTTCCTTTATATACGCCTGGCTCATCAGCTTGTAACCACATTTGGTTCTCTACTCCTGGAATAGTGTCAATTTTTCCGCCTAGAGCCGGTACCCAAAAGGAGTGAATAACATCATTACTCGTTAAGTTAAACCAAACCTTTTCACCGACTGGGATGTACACTTCATTACCAGCAGTAAAGCCTTGTGGATAATCAAATTGCCACCAGTACTGATGCCCTGTGACATCAATGACGACTGCCCCTTCTTCGGCCGCTTCTGCAGCTGCTTCTTCTGCTTCTTCTTCACCGCTGGACCCAGCAGCTTCTGGTGGTTCTTCTGCAAAGTAATATGTACCTGCAACTGTTGGTACAGCAAGAATGATTAACAAAATAATCGGAATGATTGTCCACGTTAATTCTAATGCCTTGCTTCCTTCCACCTGTTTTGGAATTTCATCATCGCCGGGCTTTCTTCTAAATTTCACCACAGCAATAAAGTATAAAACAAAAACAACAATGATAACTAAAGCCATGACATACAAACTCAATATCATGTTGTCTAAAATCCATTGAGCTTGTGGGCCATAAGGATCAAGTGCTGTTAACCTCTCTTCACCGCAACCAGCTAATAAAAAAAGTATTGCGGTTAAAGGAAGGAAACGCAATAAACCTTTGCGTCCTTTCATAAAGCCATCCAACCTCTCTTTCGTCTGTAGTAGTTTCAAAATTTATCTTGTATTTATAGTCATTCTCCGACGCCGCTTTTTTTATGAAAACATTATATTCACAGGACATACACCAATAACGGGTTTGTCCTGTGAACACGGCCTTTCTATCAGGTTAAAAATGGACAATGACCATAAGTACAAACAGTATGGTTAGGTAATTAATGGAATAAACAAACATGATACGGGCCCATTTTATTTCATCTTTCATCTTAAATCCTGCAACCCCTAATGCTAACCAGCCAATCCCCAAAATAGCCGCAGCAATAGTATACACGAGCCCGAAAGGATATAACAGCAATGTCATTGGAACCAATGCTGCTACATAGACGACAATTTGCCGTTTTGTCATAGCAAATCCGGCTACAACTGGAAGCATCGGTACACCTGCGGCCCGATATTCCTCCGAACGCTTCATGGCTAATGCCAAGAAGTGCGGCGGCTGCCAAATAAACATAATAGAAAACAACAGCCAAGCATATAGATGAAGGCTCGGATCAACAGCTGCCCAGCCAATTAATGGCGGAACCGCTCCAGCAAAACTGCCGACAACCGTATTTAACGTAGAAACCCTTTTCAACCACATTGTGTAAACCAAAACATATATGACAAGGCCGATTACACCAATTACTGCGGCGGTCATGTTCACTGCGGCAAGCAGCAATACCCCGACTGCAGACTGGATAATCCCCGCTGTCAACACATTAGTTGGTTTGACTGTACCGGAGACTGTTGGCCTGTCTTTCGTTCGTTCCATTAATGGGTCAATATCGCGATCAATATAATTGTTAAGCGTACATCCGCCTGCCATTACTAAACCTGCGCCAATTAAGGTTAAAATGGCAATATGCAGATTATCTAGCAGCGGAAAACCTGTATATACAGAAGCTAAGAAAAGTCCGGCAAACGTCGTTATTAAATTCGACGTTACGATACCCATCTTAGCAAGCGTCACATAGTCTTTCCAGCTCTTCCCCCCAGAAACTGCTTCCGTCTCTTCTCTTTCTATTACTTTGGAAGATTCAATGGCCGTATTTGTTTTACTCAACCTTTACACCCCCTTCAAAACTCACGATTACGTACAATCTCCATCATTGTTTCATTGCATTTAACAAATTCATCCAACAAATTTCTTGGTTTTTCATCAATAAAAAGATTGTACCATATAACCGTGTTCAGAGAGAAACACCTTTCGTTGCTCTCTTTATAATCATACTACAGATATTATAGCTTAAAATCATCCTTGTTTCATTAGTTTCGCAAGTTTCACACTTTCTTCACATTTTCACTTTTCCATAGAAAGTTCACTCTTCTAAAATTGACTTTTTTCATCATTTTTCATTACGATAAACATGAGAAATTGAACTAGATAACAGCCGTCTTGAACAAAGACGGGGAGGTGAGAAAATGAATAACAAAGGCCTGAAAATATTCGGTATTATTACATCTATTGGCATGCTTATTGTCCTGTTACAAGGGGCACTCGTTACAAAAACAGGCTCTGCAGAAGGGTGCGGTGCTACCTGGCCGTTGTGTTTTGGAGAATTAATACCGGAATCTCCTGCAAAAGAAACAATCATTGAATACACGCATAGAATTTGGTCCGGTTTAATGGGATTATTTGTCATCATTTTAGCTATTTGGTCTTGGAAAAAGCTATCACACCTTCGTGAAACAGCATTTATGGCCCTGATGGCTGTATTGTTTATCATCTTCCAAGGTTTAATGGGAGCTGGTGCCGTTATTTGGGGAAACTCAGATATTGTCCTAGCCCTTCATTTTGGCATTTCTACGATATCTTTTGCTTCGGTTGTCTTGCTGACAGTCTTAGCTTTTGAAAATGACCGCAAACATGTCCCGTCTCCTGCTGTATCAAAAGGGTATCGCAACTACCTCTTTTTTGTGCTCGTTTATTGTTATGCGGTTATCTATACAGGAGCATATGTCAAACATACTGATGCCACCTATGTGTGCGGCGGATTTCCGTTATGTAACAATGAATGGATACCAAGTGTATCCGGGGCTTTGGGATTTGAAATCGGGGTGCACTTTGCTCACCGGGTATTTGCCAGTTTACTGGTCATCTTTTTAATTATTTTATTCGTTTGGACACTAAAACAATTTCGTTTTCACAAAATCCTTGTATGGGCAAGCATTCTTTCATTACTATTAGTTCTTATCCAAGTCATTGCTGGTGTGTCTATTTTATATGCAGACACATATCTCACACCTGCTCTCTTTCACGCGCTTACAGTGACAATATTGTTCACTATTTTAGGTTATATGGGCATGATTATTACGAGGAAAAAAGCATCTTAAAACAGCTGATAAAGTGTCCAGCAGGCAGTTATAAAGAGACTGGGACAAAAACACAGGAACTACAGAATAATCCGAACTGATTTATTACAATCAGTTCGGATTATTTGTTTTTCCATAGTAATTTCTATCATTGCTCCGTCAACAGACTTCGCTTTCCGCGGGCACGGCCTCTGCTAACTTGGTATAGAAAAGCCCATGACTAAGTGGACCGTCGGCTTGTGCTTCAACTTACAGGACGTGCTAGTGCCGGCGTTGGCCGCACGGTGCGGCTGGTCTTAGCCCGCATCCCGTAGGAAGCTTCCGCATGTTGGTAACGCTTCGTCTATACTTTCGTATCTTGTTGTTCGGCTTTTGAGTAACCTGTTTTACTTTTGACTCAGTCTTTTTGTATTAAAAAAAATCATATATGAATGGAGCCGAAGACGTTACTGCTTGTTGAAACACCTCTGCCTCTTCTGCCTCTCCAGTAATTTGTCCTGTACGCTGTGCTTGTTCAGCTGATAAATAACCTAAAAACACTGCTGCTGCCGTTTTCACATCCATCGTTAGTGCTCGCTTGCTATTCTGGATAAACTCAACGTTATTTTGGCCTTTCCCTGCCGATATATGAAAGGTACCGCAATTCCATGAGCATTGATCATCATATATCGTTAATACAATGGATTGTCCTTCTTCAAGGGAGAAAGGATATTGCTCAAAAAACCGTTGCACATTGACAATCCGCGCCATAAAATAGCTTTTTCGTGATTCTTCTATTTTTGGATCCGGCAGGAGAAAGCGGCTCGGATCATCCACAGGAGGTTTTACTTCTAATTCATCTATCATCGAATCATGATTAGCAATAAATTTCCATATTTCTTCTCTTGTTATTTCATCTAAAGCAATGTACTCATGTACGGTCATTTTACGCGATGCCACACTATAGATGAGGTAACCTGTTTCTCTTCCTTGCTCATTTTGATAGATAACAATTTGTGCGTTGTTCGTTTTGCGATGAACATGGCGCCACCACCACTCATCTCTTACAACCATTCCGTTGTAGCTTGAAGCTGCTTCCTGATAAACAGCATTTAACACGTGCCAGTCATCAATACATGCGCGAGCAAAACTCCCCCGCATTATACCGCTTTTTTTTGGCAGCTGTGCATTGGTTAACTTCCACGAAATCGTATCCGCAAACAATTCCCATCCAAATTTCCGGTAAAACCCAATAGAAAATGGATATAAAAAAGACAGCGTGTATTCTTGTTTGTTCATCTCTTCTAATGAAACATCAATCAGTTCCCGTATAAGACCGTGTCTTCGTGCTTCCGGCCATGTCGCTACCCACGTAACACCACCCATTTTCATTTTTTCTCCGCCAACAAATACTTCAGACGGCAGCAGGTGTAATTTTGCTAAAAGTGTGTCTTTATCAGCTGCCACCCATGTATGAACGTTTTTCATCAATTGCTTGTGCTTTTCTCTTACTTTATCGTTTAGTTCATATTGAAAAGCAAATGCGTTAAGTTCTAAGCTTTGCTCGATTTCCGACTCTCTTAATGGACGAATCTCCATAATTACAAGGTCTCCTTTATATTGTTTTATTACGGTGAAAAGCGAGGAGAGAAACAGGTTTTTCTCCGTTGCCTTTTCCCGTGCATATACACAAAAGGCTGTCTAAAGGGGGAGAAAACCCTTTTGAGACAGCCCTTGTTCATTATAATTAGTTTTCGATTTCGATTAGCAAATCTCCGGATTCAATAGTGTCGCCATCTGTCACGTATACATCCTTGACTTCTCCATCAAATGGAGCCTGTACCGTTGTTTCCATTTTCATTGCTTCAGTAATCATGAGGTGATCGCCTTTTTTCACTTTTTCACCTTTTTCCACTAATTTTTTCACAACTGTACCTGGCATGGAGGCACCAATTTGGTTTGGATTTGTTTTATCCACTTTTGGACGGCTTGTTTCTGTTGTCTTGACGTTTTGGTCTTTAATAAGTACTTCACGCGGCTGACCATTTAACTCGAAGTACACAATCCGGTTGCCGTTATCCTGTGGTTTGGAAATCGAAATCAGCTTTACAATCAATGTTTTCCCTTGTTCGATTTCTACTTCGATTTCTTCTCCGAGACGCAGTCCATAGAAAAACGTTGGTGTATCAAGAACAGATACATCACCAAACTGTTGACGGAAGCGCTCAAAATCCATAAACACTTTTGGATAAAGTGCATAAGAAATCATATCATGACTTGTTACTTGGCGATCCAGTTTATGGTACAAATCCTCTTTAATTTCTTGGAAGTTCACCGGCTCTAAATCTTCACCTGGACGATGTTCAATTGCTTCTCTTCCTTTAAGAATAATTTGCTGCAGTTCTTTTGGAAATCCTTGATACGGCTGTCCAAGATATCCTTGGAAAAATTCAACGACAGAGTCCGGGAAGTCAAGGTTTTCCCCATTTTCATAGATGTCATCTTCTGTTAAATTATTTTGCACCATATATAGAGCCATATCTCCGACTACTTTAGAAGATGGCGTTACTTTTACAACATCACCGAACATATCATTCACACGGCGGTACATTTTTTTCACTTCATTCCAGCGTCCTTTTAAGCCGACTGCTTTTGCTTGCTGCTGCAAGTTGCTGTACTGACCGCCAGGCATTTCATGTTCATATACTTCGGTATGCGGAGCATTCATGCCGCTTTCAAAGCCTTTATAAAACTTACGAGTGTAATCCCAATACTCACTTAATTCTTCTAATGCTTTCACATCAATGTTTGGTTGTCTGTCTGTGCCTTTTAAAGCGTAGTATAGACTATTTGCACTTGGCTGTGATGTCAACCCTGCCATTGAGCTTGCCGCTACATCGACAATATCCACACCTGCTTCAACAGCTTTGGCATATGTCATAATGCCATTGCCGCTTGTATCATGCGTATGCAAGTGGATTGGAATATCAATGGACCCTTTCAATTCAGAAATCAACTGATAAGCAGCTTCCGGCTTAAGCAGCCCGGCCATGTCTTTAATTCCTAAAATGTGCGCACCTTCATCTTCTAATTGCTTAGCTACATTTTTATAATACGTTAAATCATACTTATCTCGGCTGGAATCTAAAATATCACCGGTATAGCACATGGCAGCTTCAGCAATTTTATCTTGTTCTCTTACTTCATGAATTGCAAGCTTCATGCCCTCTATCCAGTTGAGTGAATCGAAAATCCGGAAGACATCAATACCCGCATTAGCTGATTTTTCAACAAACTCTTTAATAACATTGTCCGGGTAGTTTTTATAGCCTACCGCATTAGAAGCGCGCAGCAGCATTTGGAAAAGCACATTTGGCATTTTTTCTCTTAACAGCAGGAGACGCTCCCAAGGATCTTCATGCAAAAATCTCATGGATACATCAAACGTTGCTCCGCCCCACATTTCAGAAGAAAACAAATTCGGAAGAAGTCTTGCAGTTGGTTCCGCAATTTTCTTTAAGTCATTAGTACGAATACGTGTTGCCAGCAGGGACTGGTGAGCATCACGGAATGTTGTATCAGTTAACAGCACTTCTTGCTGGTTTTTCACCCATTCTGCTAAACCTTCCGGACCTTTCTCATCAAGTATTTGCTTTGTTCCCTTTGGAAACGGCTCACTTTGTTTAACTTTTGGAATATCCGGCTGTTCAAACACCGGTTTCTTTTCTTGTTCTAAACCTGGATAGCCATTAACAATGGTCTCCCCAATAAACGTTAGCATTTTTGTACCACGGTCTTTTCGTTTCGGAAAGACAAACAGCTCAGGTGTGGAATCGATAAAGGAAGTATCGTATTCACCGCTTAAGAACTGCTCATGCTGTACAACGTTTTCCAAAAATGCAATGTTTGTTTTAATACCGCGAATTCTAAATTCTCTTAAGTTCCGAAGCATTTTTGCAGCTGCTCCTTCAAATGTAAGCGACCACGTAGAAACTTTCACGAGCAATGAGTCATAGTGCGGAGTAATGACAGCCCCTTGAAAGCCGTTTCCAGCATCAAGACGCACACCAAAACCGCCGCTTGAACGGTACGCCATAATCTTTCCGGTGTCCGGGAAGAAATTGTTTGCTGGATCCTCTGTTGTTACACGTGACTGTATCGCATATCCATTTGTTGTAATTTTATCCTGAGTTGGAATGCCAATTTCTGGTCCGTGTAACGATTTTCCTGCAGCAATAAACAACTGTGTTTGAACGATGTCAACTCCAGTTACCATTTCTGTAATTGTATGCTCGACTTGTACACGAGGATTTACTTCAATGAAATAAAACTCTCCGTCTGGGTTCACAAGAAATTCAACCGTACCAGCATTGATATACTCAATGTTCTGAGCAAGCTTAAGTGCTGCCTGGCAAATCTCTTCGCGCAGCTCTTCACTAAGTGCCACAGTTGGTGCAATTTCTACCACTTTTTGATGGCGGCGCTGTACGGAGCAATCTCTATCATACAAGTGAACAATGTTACCTTCTTTATCACCTAACACCTGCACTTCAATATGTTTTGGATTCTCAATAAACTTTTCTACGTATACTTCATCACTTCCAAATGAAGATTTTGCCTCAGAGCGTGCACGGTCATATGCTTCTTCTAACGCCTCTTTGCTGCGGACAATACGCATTCCGCGACCACCGCCCCCTAAGGCCGCTTTAATAATAAACGGAAAGCCGTGCTGGTCGGCAAACTCTTTTACGTCATTTAAGCTTGATACCGGTCCATCACTTCCTGGAATGACCGGAAGCCCTGCTTTAATTGCGGTTTCTCTTGCCCGCACTTTATCACCAAACATGTGAAGATGCTCCGTTCCTGGTCCAATAAAAATAATCCCTTCTTCTTCACAACGTTTGGCAAATTCAAGATTTTCCGATAAAAAGCCATAACCCGGATGAATCGCATCAATCCCATTGCTTTTTGCAACTTCAATGATACTTTCAATATCTAAATACGCATCAATGGGCTTTTTTCCTTCACCGATTAAGTATGCCTCATCCGCTTTATAACGGTGAAACGCACTAGAATCTTCTTTTGAATAGACTGCAACCGTGCGAATATGTAATTCCGTACACGCTCTAAATATGCGGATTGCGATTTCACCGCGGTTTGCTACTAACACTTTTTGAATATTACCTATGCCATTCATAAAATTCCTCCTTGGTATCATTCTCTCCACTCAGTCAAATATCCATATCCAGCTATTTCTTTACTTTTGACTGACAATTCTAAATATGATTTTTATCATAACATGTATTTTTCACATGTCAAAAAAATAAATGCGTTATAAACAATAAAAAGCTGTATGATACGCCTGTATTCACAACTCTGTTCACGATTTCTTCAAAATAGTGCGTCATCATCCAGCATACTGCTCAAAATGTCATATTTTCCCCTTCATAAAAAAACCAAGCTACCCTTTACAAAAAGAATAGCCTGGTTTTTATTATTTCCCTACCGTAGCCTCATGAAAAGCTGCCAATTTTCTTTCGAGCTCAGACAATATATGTTTGCCGGTTTCTTCATCAATTAGATTCAATCGAATGGCAAAGTCTATTTCACGAGATAGGCCAAACATTTGTGTGTCTAACACCTCTTCATAAAGAGGGCATTGCGGCATCGTTAAATTATCCATTTGTACTTCAATCAACTTGCGGATCTTTTCTGCGTCGGCCTTCAAGAGAGCGTATGCTTTCTCGCTATGTTCCGTTAACGCCTTTACGCTCAAGGTGATCCCTCCTACTCATTAACTCCCTGTTCCTATCTTATCCGTTATATAGAAAAAATGCAAGGTGACACTTATGAAAAAATACTTAATGTATATGTTTGAGACACTTCCTCTAGAACTTTAATTCCCGCAGCGCTGTTACCGTATTCATTTAAAGGCGGACTGATAATACCAAAACCGATGCCATTTGGATGTGCTCCCAGCAATGCACCAGATACGCCGCTTTTTGCAGGAATCCCCACCCTTATCGCAAATTCACCGGATGCGTTATACATCCCGCATGTTACCATAAATGTTTTGATGATTGCAGCAATGCGCGGGGGAATGAGTTGCCTGCCGCTTACAGGATCTTTTCCATTTCCGCCAATTACACTGCCAATACGAGCCAGTTCTTTGCAGTTGACTTGAATGGAACACTGTTTGATATATACGTCCAAAAGCTCATCTATATGACCATGAATCACGTTATGGCTTTTCATAAAATAACTTAATGCTTTGTTTAAATCTGAGTGCTCCCATTCCGACTGTGCTGTTTTTTCACAAATCGAAATCTTGTTATTGTCTGCCAGTTCCCGCACAAAATCCAGCAAACGCCGCTTTTTCTCTTCCGGACTGCCGGCAATTAAACTTGTAACTGCAATAGCCCCTGCATTAATCATGGGATTCAGCGGTTTGGAAGGCTCTTCTTCTTCTAATGCTTGTATCGTATTAAACGGATCCCCCGTCGGTTCCATGCCTACTTTTTTGAAAACAACTTCCTCTCCTTTATCCATAAGTGCTAACGCCAAGCTTATTACTTTCGAAGCACTTTGAAGCGTGAAACGATGATCCGCATCTCCGGCTGCTACGATTTCGTTGTCTTTTCTTATGACGATTCCAAACAAGTTTTCATCCATTTCATGAAGCGCTGGAATATAATCAGGAATATTTCCGTTTTCAGCATAAGGTTTGGCTTTTTCCATGAGGGCCTGTAATTCTTGCTGTGCAATAAACATCCGTCATCCCACCTCACGTACATGTCATTACCTCGACACACATTTTCCCATTATTGTAAACGTCTTTTCTACAACTCATACAAAGGAGCAGATATGTTAAGATAGGAAAGGATGCGGCAAAAAAGGAGGACTCAACATGATGGATTTTATCGTAATGATACATGGCAATGTTAATCATACTATTACTCTTGACCCGACGGTTTGGATTTTTGATGACAGGAAAATTGACTTGACTGTATGGACTGGGGAAGAAAACCGCAAACATGAGGAAATGGAAGAATACAAAAAGGCAATTTCGAAACAGTGGGATAAAGAACTGACAGAAGGCGCTCAAATTCCAAAGCGCAATCAAACAAACCGCATACGCAGCAAAAAGGAAGAATTAATTAACGGTACATTTGGTATTCCATTTCAATCGTTTTTAGAAAACGCCAAACCACACGAAAACGCGTCAAAAGTCGTGGTTGAAACGGCTGGTGAAAATCACACAGATCATATTGTCAGCTTGGATGATGCTTACCGATTTGTTGTTGGCTTTGCTCAAGACGGAAAACCATTAGAAGAAACCGGGCCGATTCATATATATTTTGGCGACGGCAGTAATAAAGAAAACCCTATCACGCATGTAACAGGATTGAGAATTGTCTAAAGTACATAGTGCAATAAAGACAAACAGAGTTGTCCACAAAAAGACAACTCTGTTTGTCTTTAGGTTCTATCGAGTTTGCTGTAGTGATAAGAATCCCCCTTTCTGATTGGATGGCTCTTTGGGCCCGCTTGAAGCGGGAAGCGCCTCATCTGATTATCGTTACTCAGGTAACAGAAGATAACAGACAAAGAGCACATCATACATGACCTCCATCATTGGTATGAGAATCTGTCTTTACGCTTAAGCATTGTATTAGAGCTTTTAACTGCCTTAGACAAATGAGAGACAATGCCACCAAGCGTTATCGTAAACGAAAAAAGTAAATGCCCGCGCCCCAACATAAAAAGAAAGCAAAGACTTTCGGGATCATATACCAGCTGTTATTCAAAAACAAAAAGCCTGCTGTAGTCCTTTGTCACAACAGGCTTTTTTTAAGTTGTTTTATTAATTCCTGTCACAAAAGCTTATAATAGATCTGCCGCTAACTGTGCCAATCCTGACCTTTCTCCTTTTTCAAGCTTCACATGGCCGCTGATTGCCTGGTCTTTAAACACTTCCACTACATAAGCAAGACCATTATTTAACTCGTCAAGATAAGGATGGTCAATTTGTGCAGGATCACCCATAAAAACAATCTTACTGCCTTCCCCTACCCGAGTTAAAATCGTTTTCACCTCGTGTTTTGTTAAGTTTTGTGCCTCGTCAATGATAATAAATTGATCTGGAATACTTCTGCCTCTTATATACGTTAATGCCTCTACCTGAATGGATCCCATGCCAGCTAGAATTTGGTCGAGCTCACCTGGTTTTTTTGTGTTAAATAGATATTCTAAATTATCAAATACCGGCTGCATCCAAGGTCTGAGTTTTTCTTCTTTTTCCCCTGGTAAATACCCTATGTCTTTCCCCATAGGCACCACTGGTCTTGCCACTAGCAGTTTATTATACTTACCCATATCCTCAGTTTGTAATAAACCGGCAGCAAGTGACAGAAGGGTTTTTCCGGTACCGGCTTTTCCTGTTAACGTCACAAGGGGAATGTCTTCACGTAATAATAGCTCTAGCGCCATTTTTTGCTCAACATTTCTCGGACTAATCCCCCAAACATGTTCTAATTCCTTTGCAAAAGGCTTGACCCACTTTCCTGTTTCATCCACTTTAGCCACCGCAGAAGCCGGGGTGCCCAATGCATCTTTTAACACGATAAATTGATGGGGATACATTCGCTCCTTTCCTAATGTACGAACCGGCAGCATGTTTTTTTCATAAAACTCATTTAATACTTCTTTTGCTACCTCTTGATAAATCTTCCCTTTATATATATTATCGTATTGCGTCACTCGATCGCTTAAAAAGTCTTCTGCCGCGATGCCCAGTGCGTCTGCTTTTACTCGTACAAGGGCATCTTTTGATACAATAATCACTCTTTTCGAGGGATCTGCTGTTCCTAACTCTTTTTGTAAATTCATCGCTACCGCTAAAATTCGATTATCATTGGTCACCTCGATAAACGTTTCTTTTAAATATTGCAGCGACCGGTGATTAAGCTCTACTCTAATTTTCCCCCCGTTATCTAACGAAATCCCTTCATGGAGTTTCCCTTGTCCTCTTAAGCGATCAAGCATCCGCGAAAAATGTCGTGCATTTCTTCCAATTTCATCCATATATCTTTTTTTGGTATCAATTTCTTCTAATACGACTGCTGGTATAACCACCTCATTATCTTCAAATTGAAACATGGCCTGTGGATCCTGTAAAAATACGTTTGTATCTATCACATATACCTTTTTCAATATATTTCCTCCCCACTGGATAATAAACCTCTTTTCCCTTTTTCAGGGGACTCAAAAAGAGTTGCTTCGGAGGATGCAAGAAAAATGGTGCTTATTCTTACTTATGCTGAAACTTGGACAAAGTTGACAGCAAAACGGAGATATCTTGAAGAAATCTTAAAAAATCTTTCTATATACAAGCTCTATGAATAATAAAAAGGACCTACCATCATCCCGACGAAGCCCTTTTCAATTCATCCATCACTTGCGTATCTAATTTCCTCGCTGCTTCTAAATCATATATTTTTTCAAAAGCAGGCGCCGAAACCATTTTTGCTCCGTAAAACATCACATCGCGCACCTCTTCTATAACACATTTCACTAAAGCGAGTTTGATTGGAATGTTGGGCATCTCTTCCTTTTCAACAGCTGCTCTGCCACGAATAGCGTAGGTAGAGCCATTGGCAATAAAAGAAATAACAACACCGTCGTTTACTTTCAGATTGCGAACAATGCGTGAGCGGCTGTCAGCCGAAAAAAAGATGGTATGTGCATCTTTTGCATACACCCACGAAATAGCATGCACATCAGGTGTACCCGTTTCTTCTCTTACTGTTGCAACGGAGACAAATGTTTCGCGGCGCAGTAATCTTAATAAATCACTGGATAGAGATGGTTCCACTGTGTTTGCCATGTCCAAACCTCCTGTCTTCCAGGTTAGAAAAAACAAAATAAGAAATACTTCTTATTACTTATCATACTACGACAATGTGCCGGTTAATTCCTTTTCTTCTTATAAAATCCGTTGTTACAAACAAGTGTATATTCGCCTTGGCTTCTATCATGTTATACTAGACAGGAGTTGAGGCATTTGGCCGTTGAATTAATTGGAGAGTGAGATGAATGAAAGTTAAATGCGTATTATGTGATGGCATTCATGACCTTGATGATAAAAATCCATTAGCAAAAAAGCTGCGCAACCGGCCGATTCATACTTACATGTGCGATGCATGTCATGATCGAATAGCAGCAAGAACGAATGAAAGATGGAAAAATGGATTTGTTCCTTACCGCGATCCAAAAAAGAATGATGATTGGTAAAGATTGACATGAAAAACAGCCGCCTGTGCGCACAGGCGGCTGTTTTTTTCACGTTATGCTCTCTTGTTCTTGCTCTTTTTTATGGTTCCTTAAACGAAGCCTGTATATTCCTAGAACGATAGCCGCAGCGACAAGCGATTCTACAACAGCCATTCCAATTGCAAAAATCGTAAGCGGCAGCGCACCGATAAACAGAGCGGCATAAACAATAACATTTTTTAAAAGTGGAAGTTTACGAGCAAATCCCAAGTTAAATACGATAATCGACATGACCACGACAGCAGCGTACAACAGCCAAAAGCCGGCCACTGGATACTCATGCACGTTCAACAGGCCCGCTGTAAAGCTCAGCTGTTCTTTTGTCACTTCTACGTTATTGATATTTGGCGCGGCTGTTATCATTTTTTTCACCCCGATGCTGCTCTTATGATTTATTGGCTAATTTTTTCTTTTTCTCTTCTCTTTCTCGTGTGCTTTTATCGAGAATTTTTTTGCGTAGTCGTATAGATTCTGGTGTTACCTCGCAATACTCATCATCATTTAAAAATTCGAGCGCTTCTTCTAGCGTTAAAAGGCGCGGCCGTTTCATCGTCACCGTCGTTTCTTTTGTCGCAGACCGAACATTAGTCTGCTGCTTTGCTTTTGTAATATTGACTGTCAGGTCATTATCCCGAGTATGCTCTCCTACAATCATGCCTGCATATATTTCTGTACCAGGCTCAACAAACAAAGTTCCACGGTCTTCGACTTGCATCATTCCGTAAGGAGTTGCTTTCCCATTTTCCATCGAAACTAATACACCTTGCCGGCGTCCGCCAACCTGGCCGGTGTGGGCGGGCTGGTAGCCGTCAAACGAGTGATTTAAAATCCCATATCCTTTTGTTTGTGCCATAAACTCTGTCGTATATCCAATAAGCCCCCGAGAAGGAACGAGAAAATCCATACGGACTTGTCCGTCTCCTTTATTAACCATATCAAGCATTTCGCCTTTTCTTGCACCAAGAGACTCCATGACGTTGCCGGTATACTCTTCAGGTACATCGACTTGGGCACGCTCTACAGGTTCTGATAAAACACCGTCCACTTCTTTAACGATGACTTCCGGTTTTGATACTTGCAGTTCGTACCCTTCTCGACGCATATTTTCAATTAAAATCGATAGATGCAATTCGCCGCGTCCTGATACAGTCCAAACATCCGGTGAATCAGTTTGCTCCACGCGCAAGCTCACATCGGTCTCAAGCTGAGTCATCAACCGCTCTTCTAATTTTCGGCTCGTAACATAGTCCCCTTCACGTCCAGCAAACGGACTGTTATTGACAAGGAACGTCATCTGTAATGTTGGTTCATCAATACGAAGCGGCGGCAGCGGATCATGATGGTCAGAAGGACAAATCGTCTCCCCGACATTGATGTCTTCCACCCCTGCAATTGCAATCAAATCTCCTGCATATGCCTCGTCAATTTCCATTCGCTTTAATCCCATAAAGCCAAATAACTTTGTTACCCGGAAGTTTTTCTGTGTGCCATCTCTTTTAATCAGCGTAGCTTGATCACCTGTTCGAATCGTACCGCGAAATACTCGCCCTACTCCAATTCTGCCTAAATAGTCGTTATAGTCGAGCATGGTTACTTGAAATTGAAATGGTTCTTCCCGGTTATCTGCCGGAGCCGGAACATTTTTTTCAATCATTTTAAATAAAACTTCCATGTTTTCATCTTGTTTGTCTGGATTCTCACTTGCCGTTCCATTAATAGCAGAAGCGTAGGCGACTGGGAAGTCAAGCTGATCTTCATCAGCACCTAATTCAATAAATAAATCCAGTACCTCATCCACTACTTCTTCCGGCCGTGCCATATCGCGATCAATTTTATTTAAAACCACAAGCGGGGTCAGCTTTTGTTCTAATGCTTTCTTCAGCACAAAACGAGTTTGCGGCATGCAGCCTTCATACGCATCAACCACTAATAAAACACCGTCTACCATCTTTAATATTCGCTCTACTTCCCCGCCAAAATCGGCATGGCCTGGTGTATCCATAATGTTAATACGTGTATCCCCATATCGTACTGCTGTGTTTTTCGCTAAAATGGTGATACCGCGTTCTCTTTCAATGTCATTGTTATCCATCGCACGTTCATCGACTTGCTCATGCTCCCGAAACGTCCCGGACTGTTTCAACAACTCGTCCACTAATGTTGTTTTTCCATGGTCGACGTGAGCAATGATTGCGATATTTCTTAAATCGTTTCGAACTTTCATTATAACTATATCGCTCCTATCTATTCGTTACACTATTTCAACTTTACTAGTGTATCACATTTTTCCGTATTACACAGATAACATAGCCTAACTTTTCAATTTGTTTGTTTCATTGTACACTAATAGTATGGATTAAAGATGGTAGGTGAAACAATGAACTGGATGAAAGTTTGTTTTTTATGTTTAGCTGTTTTCGCAACGCTTTGTGTAGCTTCACTCGGTGTAGCAGTTGCTGAGAGATCTATTCTGCTTGCTGTATTATGCTTTGCGGGATTGTACGGCACCTTTGCTGCCTCGAAAAAGCTGCGTGCCAAGTTACAAACTCATTAACGGAAACACATGCATATTAGCAGAAAATATGCATGTGTTTTTAGTGTTGTACACTATTTCAGAAAACCTTCATGGTTATATACATAAGACAACAGTTCTTTATGAAGGCCTGGCCGTGCCGCTAAAATTCTGCTGCGGCGGATAAAAGACGGGCGCTGACCTTGAAAATCCGTCACATCCACCCCTACTTCATTTAATAAAACGAGCCCCGCAGCATAGTCCCAGGGAGATAAATGAAAGCTGATATAACTATCGAGGCGTCCACATGCCACATAAGCCAGCTCGATAGCAGCGGAACCATAAGAGCGGACACTTCGTGATCTTCTCACCATTGTATGTAAAGATTGTTCTCCACTTCTTTTCTCTCGTGCAAGCCACCTGCCGTTCATGCCAATCACTGCTTCAGGCAGAGTTGTCTCTGTGACTGGCGGCAGTTTTTGTCCATTCAAATAGGCTCCTTCGCCTAATACAGCGGTAAACCATTCGCCTTGCATCACGTTATAGACGATGCCGATTTGCCCGACCCCATCTTTGATAACCCCTACCGAAATAGCAAAATTGAATTTTTGGTGTACGAAATTAGTTGTCCCATCAATCGGATCAATAATCCAAACAATTCCATCAGTCGATTGAATATCTTTACCTGCTTCTTCTTCTCCTAAGACATGATGAGAAGGATATGTACGCAAAATTTGTTCCGTTAAATAGCGCTCCACTTTATAATCCATTTCTGTTACCAGGTCATTTGGATTTGATTTTGTTTCTACCGCAATGACGTCATGCAAACTTTCTTTTAACATAGCTCCTGCATGCATCATCCATTCCACAGCCAATTCCTTCATCTGAGCCCAATTTTCACTCATCCAACCACTCCTATTCTACGTAAACATTATCACACATTATTGACGCTGTTCATACATTTTCATTGGAGTTTTCTACCATAATGCCATGAAAAAGCTCGGTTCATCACTCTGTATAGAAGAAGCGCAACCAGCGCAAAAGGGCTTCTGCTACACACTGTTTAGAATGCAAGGTTTTAACTGCAACCGTCAACATAATTTTTATTATATTGTACAAAAATACAGGCAATACGCTTATATCCATAAAAGGGCGCAAGTTCCCTGAAAAAAGGAAGATTGGTGGATATTCAGGAACTGCTACTGCGATTCTAAGGCATAAAAAAGACTAGCAGAAGCAGAACTTCTTACCAGTCTCTTATTTTTGGATCTATCGTCATTGTATTATGCTTCTAAGCGGATGAATTCTTGACGCAGTTTTTCAAGACGCGCTTTTGTCTGCTTCATTGCTTCTGCATCTTGAGCAAGCATCGCATCATGCAAACTAACGAGTTCATAGTCAATTTCGATTCGTAAAACGGATATTCTCTTTTCTGCGTCTTTTCGTTTAAAGGTTTGCATCACTTGTCCCATGGCCGCCACACCCCTTTGTGATTTCAATGTACCCACGACAAGCGGACAGTCGGCATTTTCTTGTTGACGAAATATTCTGATTTTATGTTTCTGATAGTATACCATATGATTTTTATTTTTCAAACGCTACTTTTTCCTATGCAATTTAGGCGGACAAGAAGAACTAAATTTTACGTTTATGATGCATTTGTATTGATTTTATTTTTGTGAAAAGGATATGATGGAACATAAACATGATTTGGATGGAGAGGAGAATGTGACATGTCTTTTTCCGGCTTTCAGCCTCACGACTTTGACACATTTTACATTGATGGTCTAGATGAACGCATGCAAGCGATACAAAAACGTATCCAGCCAAAATTCAAGGAAATTGGCACCTTTTTGGCCGAAGAGCTTTCTATGGAGCTTGGGGAAGAAATGTATTTACATATCGCAAAGCATGCCAGAAGAACCAAAAATCCGCCTAACGATACATGGCTGGCAATCGCAGACAATAAACGAGGTTACAAAAAATATCCTCACTTTCAAGTAGGCTTATTCGATGATCACGTCTTTATATGGCTTGCTCACATTTATGAAATGCCAAACAAACAACAGGCGGCTGCTGCTTTACTAGATCACATCGGAGACATATCCAGCTTGCCTTCTGCCTACGTTATTTCATTAGACCACACAAAAAAAGACGCTTTCTCTGTCGAAGATGAAAGGAAATTAAGAGAAGGACTCATCCGTTTCCGTGACGTCCAAAAAGGCGAATTTTTAATCGGAAAGCATATTAAAAAAGATAATCCGCTTTTACAAGATGGAGATGCATTTTTAAACGAAGCAAAACAAACTTTCGAAACGCTGCTTCCTTTTTACAGGCTGTCACGCGTAAACGAAATATCGTAACCTTTTTATTACAACTGCTGATATGATAACGATAAAAAGATACCCGACATTGGGTATCCTCATTTGGTGCCCCCTCTATTTTTAATGTCCCGCTGTTAAAAATAGAGGGTTTTTGATATATTCTCTTTCGCAAGACCACTCGAGAGATATGCTTCCCACGTTAAAAATGCAATGATTTAGACTTTACGTTGCGATGTAAGAAACTTTTATCTGTGATCATTTTACTTTTTACATTTTTATTTTTTCACCAGATTCTGCCGCTTTTGCTTTTTGAATCGTCTTCCAGCAAGAAACGCCAGCTCTTTCATCAAATTGGCGAAACAACTGCTTTTCTTCACTTTTCGATGGAGCAATTTCTTTAAAACGATTGTACAATGCCAAGATATCTTCTCTAGCTACTGACTTATGATGAGCACGTTCTATCGTTTGGAAAAAATTCACTGCATCAATCACTTCATCTTTGCTCCAATCCGTAGAAATAGGCATATGCAATTGTTCTTCCATTCCTTATTCCTCCTAAGACCATTGGCTGCGTATTTCTTCTGCTTCTGTTATCATACGGCCAAAAAGTTCTTTTACGGTCGGGCAGTCACGCATCCTTCCAATCACTTGGCCTGCCCATGCGAATCCATCTTGTTCTTTGCCGTCATAAATATAAGCACGGTTCGCTTTACCGCTGATGTATTCTTGAAGATGTTCATAATCAGGGTTTTGTTGTTCTATATCTAATATTTTATCCGTCCAGTCATTTTTTAACACCCTCCCCGGCTGACCGATGGAGCGTTTGATGACTACCGTATCATTTTCTGTACTGCGGAGCAATGCTTGCTTGTAGTTCGCATGTGCATGCACACATTCTTTTGTTGCAATAAAACGTGTGCCCATTTCAATTCCATCTGCTCCAAGTGCCATAGCAGCCATCATAGACCGTCCATCACCAATACCGCCAGATGCCACAACGGGAATGGAGACGCTGTCAACGACTTGTGGCACTAACACCATAGTGCTGGTATCATCCTTTCCGATATGTCCGCCCCCTTCTTGACCAACTACCATGACTGCATCTGCACCAAGTTCCTCTGCTTTGATCGCTTGTCGTCTGGCTGCAACCAGTACTAACTTTTTCACATCCGTCCCTTTTAATAACTCAAATACAGGCGTCGGATTGCCGCCTGTCATCGACACAATCTTCACCCCTTCTTCCACGGCTGCTTCCACCATATGTTCAAACTTTCTGTCGTGCTGTCCAATCGCAAAATTTACCGCAAATGGCTTGTCTGTTTTTGCTTTCACTTTTTTTATTTCTTCTTTTAATGCATCTTCTCCAGGCAGTGACATAGCTGTCAGCTGGCCAAGACCGCCTGCATTTGAAACAGCAGCGGCCAAATCCGAATACGCTAAATAAGCAAGTCCTCCTTGAATAATAGGATATTGAATATGTAACGCTTCGGTTAGTCTTGTTTTCCATTTCATTATCGTTTCCCTCCCTTTACGTGTAATTCTGTATGATATTTCCGTTTCCTTCCAAGAAATGCTTTTTACACTAGAAAAATTTAACTTGTTTCCATGCTCTCAGGAAGCTGCTGAAAAAGTACAGCGAATACTGATTTTTAATTAGAAATTAATATGGTCCTTGTTTTCTAGTCTTTTTTCATTTGTGGTGCACCAAGTAACGATCCAATAAAAAAGATCCTATACATTTTGTTGACGTTCATTATGTCCTAACTTCTGGTTGACAGGTCCTGCGGCTCACTTACTGCTGGCAGCGCTTCACCTTAGCCGAACTTCCCTTTTTCCGGACTTCTGTGTTTCCCTATCCTTTCACAAAGGTAAGCTTTCCTAAAATATAAAAAGAGCATTGCTGCTTTGCAAAGCGGCAATGCCCGATTATATCATTATTTTCTATTTATTTTTCAGCATGAGAACGGTCGCACTTTTTGCAAGCGGTTGAATAAAGAGTGGTTACCTTCTCTCCGTCGAAGTGATCAATTGTGCGATTGCATGTTTGGCATACGATAATCCCCACCGGAATCCTCTCCTTTGAAAGCGTTTTATCGTTTTATTGTAATTATATAATATGATGTCATAATTAAAAAGTCAACCCTAAATTGTATAACACATTTTAATTATTAAAAGTATTAATATGCTAATAAGCTATGATTTGGAATGAAACAACCCTATTACATTTGCCGCCATTTTATAAGGAAAACCTATACTCACGGAACGTTTGACAACATGAACAGCAAAACCCCTGAAAATGAAAAAGCCTGGCTTGTCTTTGTGTCCCTATGGGAAATGCCGCTGTTTTCTCACCCTTTCACAAAGGTAAGTGTTTTGAAAATATAAAAAAAACTTGGCTGCTGCCAAGCCTTCAGATGCAAGCGGCTGTTTTGGCCGCACGTATACAAATGTCTTCCATCTCGAATACTCCATTGATGATTAATTCATCCTAAAATGTTGTACTGTCCTATTCATGTAAAAAAGCCGACTTTTTCGATCAGCTGGTGCTGCCTAGACAAAATCAAGCGTGGCTGTACCTAAAAAACGGCTAACTTCTTCCAAAAACACAACATCTTCTTTTTGAAAAACATACGATTCCGTATTCACTTTCAACACGAGAATTCCTTTTAGCAATGCGTTGTGATAAAAAGGTGTGCATAAAAAGTTACTGTGGATTGTTGAGTATGACGCTGTCTTGCCATGTATGGCGCAATACATAGCTTGTGTATCCTTTACATCATAGCGTATTTTTGGTTCTTGCAGTCCAATGACGTTAAAATACTCCCACTGATAATCCAAAATAAACGTTCTGTCACAAAAGCTCCATGTGTGCTCAAACGTTTGCAGGACGTTTTGATAGAATTCATCTAATGTCATTGCTTGATCTTGAGCACGCCCCACTTCTAACCGCATTTCATCGAGCAGCTCCGATTTGTTCATTCTATCTCCCCTATGTTGTTAGTTGATATCTATCTGATCGGGGTGAATAAATCCGTACCCTTTTTCTTTAAATCCATCAATGATATGAGGTAAAGCTTCTTTTGTCCATTCCCTGTCGTGCATTAGCAAGTTTGCTCCATGCACTAATAAATCTGTATTTACCATAATATTTGTTAAAGCATCAGCTTCCATATATTCTTCTTCCCAATCATATCCGTACGTCCAGTTCATCCAAATCATTTCATTTTCTTCTAATACCGCTTTGGATTCATCCGTATTTATACCAAACGGTGCTCGGAAGAACACAGGCTTTTCTCCCGTAATGTTTTCAACCAAATCATTTAATTGTTCAATTTCCTGTCTCGTTTCTTCGGCTGACACGTTATTTAACGACACATGATTCATCGTATGATTGCCAATTGCAAACCCCATATCGTAAATTTCTTTTAGATGGTTTTTCCCTTCTTCATCTTGCAAAAAATGACCGTTCACAAAAAAGATTGCTGGAACACCTTTTTCCTTTAACGTATGCGCCATTTGCAAACTATACGTATCAGGAGCGTCATCAATAGTAATGAGTACATTCTGATTTTCTTTGCCTTCTTCGACAGGCTGGACGGTCCAGTCACTTTCACGAACGGTGTAACGCAGTTCTTCATCTGTGATGGCTTCCTCTTTTTCAGGACGTCCTGGTTCTTCTTCGTTTTCTTTCTCTTTATCTGTCTCCGTTGTTTTTGAACCCGCCTGCTCATCAGATACATTCGCCGATTCATTAGAATCATTTGGTTCAACACCGGTATTATCTGCTGTACAAGCGGCCGCGAACATCATCATGACAGTCACAGTAAAAACTAAAAAAAATTTCATAATTCCTCCTCCGTTTCCTGTCCCTGTGAAATAATGTCTTTATAAAGGAAAAGGGAACCAACTATATAATTATAGGTATCGTATCATCTTCCTGCTTTCGTTTGATATTCTTAGACAAAATTAGGACATTTCTATTACTTTTTTGATTAGAATGAACCGGATCTGGGTATATACCCTTGTTGATAGATTTCTATTGATTCCCATTATCTTCATGTTATAATGTCCTTTGTGGTTTT
Source organism: Alteribacillus persepolensis (assembly GCF_900099605.1). GTDB lineage: Bacteria > Bacillota > Bacilli > Bacillales > Marinococcaceae > Alteribacillus > Alteribacillus persepolensis. Next base: position 52,534 of record NZ_FNDK01000001.1, on the reverse strand, counting down.
TTTCGTATCATTCTGCGTCCTTTCACAAATAATAGGGTATATGACTTTCAGCAAAGAGAAATGCAGAAAAATGTATAGGACATAACTGGTCAAAAAGAATGTTAATTTTACACGAAAGGTGGTATTACCTGAGATGAGAAAGTTAACACCGGTTTTTTACATCTCTTTTGTTATTGCACTGCTCTTTATCATCTGGGGTATTGCTGCGCCAAGTCACGTTGAAACGGTTTTAGGAAACATACAAGGTTATATATCGGAAAAACTTGGCTGGTTTTACCTTCTCTCTGCAACAGCATTTGTTATTTTTGCCATATACTTGATTTTCAGCCCTTATGGACGAATTAAATTGGGGAAGCCGGATGAAAAACCGGAGTACAATTATTTTACATGGTTTGCATTTCTCTTTACTGCTGGTATGGGAATCGGTCTTGTGTTTTGGGGGGTGGCCGAGCCGCTTTATCACTACTATGGCCCGCCAGCTGGAGAGCCTGAAAGTGATGCAGCCGCTGCAGCAGCTCTTCGTTACTCCTTTTTCCACTGGGGGATTCACCCTTGGGCTATTTATTCCATCGTTGCCCTGGCACTTGCGTATTTCAAATTCCGCCATGATGCGCCTGGCGTTGTAAGTGCAGCTCTTCGCCCTGTTTTGGGTGATAAAGTGGATGGACCACTCGGCACATTGGTTAACGTACTAGTTGTATTTGCAACAATTTTTGGTGTGGCAACATCTCTTGGCCTTGGTGCTGCACAGGTTTCAGGCGGTCTTAGTTATTTATTCGATTTCATCACTAACAATCTTGGTACACAACTTGTTGTCATTGCTATTATTACGGTTCTGTACTTAATTTCTGCTGGTACTGGCATTAACCGTGGTATTCGAATTCTCAGTATGACCAATATTATACTTGCCATCGGCTTAATGCTCTTTGTTCTAGCAGTGGGCCCAACTGTTTATATTTTAGATGTATTTACAACCACACTTGGAAGCTACATTCAAAACCTGCCCAGCATGAGTTTTAGTACCGCCACTTTCATTGGAGATCGAGGCTGGCTCGAAAGCTGGACAATCTTCTATTGGGCATGGTGGATTGCCTGGTCGCCATTTGTCGGTACATTTATTGCCCGTGTTTCTCGCGGACGCACGATTCGTGAGTTTGTTCTTGGTGTATTAGCTGTGCCAACACTGTTTGGCGGGCTTTGGTTCTCTGTTTTTGGAGCAACGGGAATGTCTACCGACAACGCACTTGGCGGTGCTCTTTACAATATTATGGGTGAACAAGGCGAAGAAATTGCGCTCTTTTCCTTGTTGGATCAATTCCCACTATCAGGTATTATCATTGCACTAGCAATTTTGCTTATTATTTCGTTTTTCATTACTTCCGCGGACTCTGCTACATTTGTCCTCGGGATGCAAACGACAAATGGCAGCTTGAACCCCCCTACTTCTGTAAAAATGGTTTGGGGGGCAATCCAGTCATCTGCAGCTGCTGTTCTCTTGTATTTCGGCGGACTAGCAGGGCTTGAGATGGCAATGATTATTGCTGCTCTGCCGTTTACATTTGTCATGCTGTTTATGGTCGTTTCTATTTTTAAAGCATTAAAAAGCGAACGGCAGGTACTGCAAACAGATAAATCAACTATTCAAGCAGAGCGTAATCGCCTGCGTGAAGAAAAAGAACGTTTAAAGCAGGAAAAAGCGGAACTAAAAAAGCAAGTCAAAGCCTCAAAGAACAAACAATAGTGCATCGTTTATTAACAAAGTCTAGCTGTGGACGACAGCTAGGCTTTTTTACCTTTCATGAAAAAAGGACAAGGTAAACAGCCTGTCCATACCACCTAGGAATATGTCCGTTCCAGGAAGCTTTATTCCCCACGTTAACTCTAGCGTTATTTGGAGAAAAAATGCTGCGTAAAAGCCATTAACTACATTATAGCGAATGAGGCGATTTTTTTGTGTGTTTGGCATGAAAAAGAATGTTGGAGTACTTTTTATTCCCATCGTTGAAAGACGATCAGGTGAGACGCCTGCGGGGCGTCGGCTAAGACCAGCCACATCGTGTGGCTAACGCCGGCACCAGCACGGTCCTGTGCTTCGAAGCAAGAGCTGAAGATCCATCGACGGTGATTTTCCGTTGGTTAGCTGAAGCCTTGCCCGCGGCAAACGAACCGGAAGAGCCATTCATACGAGAGGGTCTACGTTCATCCAAGCAACAAACCTTATAGAACCGAAAAAAGGCTCTACAATATTTGTTGGGGGTTTAGAAACATTGGGAATAAAAAAACACGCAAGCTCCGATATCCTTTACACTTAAATGGTCCAGAAACAAGAAAAGGACAAGAGCTGCGTGTATGTGCATTTTATCATGAATGTCCCTGGCTTCAGATAATCGTGAAGAACAACGGTAAATCTAGATTTGTGTCATTGTCTAGCTGCTTGCTTTTAGAGGTAGACTATATATTTTTTAGGAGTTGTGGGTTACTGTAGATAGTTGTACTGTTCTGGTTCGTTCAATGAAGAAAGAGAACCTGCGAGCGTGATGCTTTCTATTTGGAACTCTGTTGGAAAAGCATAGACACAGGCATGATTCATCCCAGCAAACATTATAAAAAGATGAAAAAAGGGCTGCCCAAAAGGTTATCATCTACTACCTTCTGGGACAGCCCCATATATACATACATAATTATTTTGCAATATGAACAGGTGTACCAAGCGCAACTTCTGCTGTTTCCATTGTAATTTCCCCTAATGTAGGGTGTGCATGGATAGTCATCGCTAAATCTTCTGCGGTCATACCTGCTTCGATCGCAAGTCCAGCTTCTGCAATCATGTCTGATGCATTTGGCCCCGCAATTTGTGCACCAATTACTAAGCCGTCTTCTTTTCTTGTTACCAGCTTCATGAAACCTTCGGAATCGTTAAGAGACAGCGCTCTGCCATTTGCTTGGAATGGGAATTTCGCGCCAACAACATCATATCCTGCTTCTTTTGCTTCACTTTCTGTATAACCGACGCTTGCAAGCTCTGGCTCTGCAAAGACAACCATTGGAATGCCAAGGTAGTCAATTTCAGATGATTCGCCAGAAATTGCTTCTGCAGCAATTTTCCCTTCGTAGGAAGCTTTATGAGCAAGCTGAGGACCTTCAATAATATCGCCGATAGCATAAATACTTTTGTTGCCAGTACGGCACTGCTTGTCTGTCTTAATAAGACCGTTGTCGCCAATTTCTACACCAATTTGCTCTAGGCCGAGCTCATCCGTGTTTGGCTTGCGCCCAACGGAAACGAGCACATAGTCTGCATCAAAGGATTTCTCTTTTCCTTTCACTTCTGCTTTAATGTTCACGCCATTATCGGATTCTTCCACAGATTGAGCAAATGCTTGTGTTTCAAATTTCACGCCTTTTTTCTTGAGGCGGCGTTGTACAAGTTGTGCCATTTGCTTTTCAAATCCGCCTAAAATGCGCTTTTCCCCTTCAAGAACTGTTACTTCAGCGCCTAGATTAGCATAAGCACCAGCAAGTTCTACACCAATATATCCTCCGCCGATAACAACGAGCTTCTCAGGAATGTCATCCAGTTGAAGCGCACCTGTGGAATTAATAACACGGCTGCTGTATTTAAAGTTAGGCAGCTCCACTGGACGAGAACCAGTAGCAACAATACAATTTTTAAATTTATATGTTTGTGAATTGTATTCATCTGTAGAAACCTTCACGGAGTTTTCATCAGAAAAGTAAGCTTCCCCTTGTACAATATTAACATTGTTTGCTTTCAGAAGACCTTGTACACCGCCAGTCAACTTGTTTACAATGCCTGCTTTCCACTCTTGTACTTTGGAAAAGTCTACATTTACCTTTTCAGCCGTAATTCCCATGTCATCTCCGCCGGATTTTGCTTCATGGAATTTGTGACCTGCTTGAATGAGAGCTTTGGAAGGTATACAGCCGACATTCAAACAAACACCGCCAATGTCGCCTTTTTCAACAATGGTCACTTTTTGGCCGAGTTGTGCTGCGCGAATCGCTGCTACGTAACCCCCTGGACCAGACCCTATTATCAGCGTATCTACTTCTTCTGCAAAATCTCCTACAACCATTTCTTACCCCTCCATAATTAGTAATTCTGGATCGTTTAACAAGCGTTTCACGTGGTTTAACGCATTTTGTGCTGTCACACCATCAATCAGGCGATGGTCATAACTTAAGGATAAAGCAAGCATCGGTGCAATGACAACTTCTCCATTTCGAACAACTGCTTTTTCTTCAATCCGGCCAATACCTAAGATTGCTACTTCCGGATGATTAATAACCGGTGTAAACCATTGTCCTTGCGCAGAACCGACGTTTGAGATTGTGCATGTTCCACCTTTCATTTCTTCAGAAGACAGCTTGCCATCTCGTGCTTTACCAGCAAGTTCATTGATTTCATCTGCAAGCATAAAGATAGACTTACGATCCGCTTCTTTTACTACTGGCACTACTAGTCCTTGCTCTGTATCAGCAGCAATACCTACATTATAATACTTTTTGTATACAATTTCTTCTTTTTCATCATCAATCGATGCATTTAATGCAGGGAATTCACGCAACGCTGACGTCAAGGATTTTACAACATACGGCAAGTATGTGAGTTTAATGTCTTTTTCTGCTGCCACTGGTTTGAACTTCTTACGATTTGCTACAAGGTTTGTTACGTCCACTTCATCCATGTGTGTAACATGTGGAGCAGTATGCTTGGAGTTAACCATGGATTTTGCAATAACTTTGCGTATTCCTTTCATTGGAACGCGCTCTTCAAGAGCTGCTGTATCTTGTGCCGGCGCTTTTGTATCAGTACCAGCTTCTTCTGTTTGCTCTGCCTCCTCTGGTGCGGCATCTTGACCTCCATCAAGATAAGCATCAATGTCTTCTTTTAAAATGCGTCCATTTTTGCCGCTTCCCTGGACAGCTTGAATCTTAACACCTTTGTCACGTGCATATTTACGTACAGAAGGCATGGCAATCACACGTTTATCGTCTTCTGCTTGATCGTCTGTTTTTGCTTGATCTTCTGCTGCTGGTGCTTCTTTTTTGTTATCTTCGGATGGCTGTTCAGGTGTCTCTTCTGCTGCTTCTTTTTTGTCATCCGCTTCACTGCTGGACTGATCTTCTTCTGGAGTGTCTTCACTGCCATCATCGATTGTTAAGATAACATCACCTACAACCGCAGTTGTTCCTTCGTCGACTTTTACTTCTTTTACGGTCCCTTCAACAGGAGAAGGAATTTCTACCACTGCTTTGTCGTTTTGTACTTCACAAAGTGTGTCGTCTTCTTTAATCGTGTCACCAGCTTTAACAAACCATTTTACAATTTCACCTTCATGAATGCCTTCACCTATATCTGGGAGTTTAAATTCGAAAGCCACTTATTTTGCCTCCTTTATTATGTCTATCCGTAGAAGAGACTGAAAAAGAAACATTGCATTTGTTTCTTTTTCAGCCTAATTATCATTAAAAGTTGAGAACTGTTTTAGCACGTTCAACTACATCTTTTTCATTAGGGAGCCATACATCTTCAGCAGCAGCGAACGGATATACCGTATCTGGAGCTGTAACACGAAGAACCGGTGCTTCTAAGTGTAAAATGGCGTAATCATTAATTTCAGCTACAACATTTGCTCCGATACCTGCTTGTTTTTGCGCTTCTTGAACGACAAGTGCGCGGTTTGTTTTCTTCACAGATTCAATAACAGTATCCATATCAAGTGGGCTTACTGTACGAAGGTCAATAACTTCTGCTTCAACACCTTCTTCTGCAAGCTCATCAGCTGCTCTTAAAGATGTGTGAACCATCGCACCATATGTCACAATGGTCAAATCGTTCCCTTCACGCTTTACATCAGCTTTACCGATCTCAATGGTATACTCTTCTTCAGGAACTTCTTCTCTAAACGAACGATATAACTTCATGTGTTCTAAGAAAATAACAGGGTCGTTATCGCGGATAGCTGATAACAGCAGCCCTTTTGCATCATACGGTGTAGAAGGGATAACCACTTTCAGCCCTGGAGCCTGTGCCATCAGGCCTTCTAAATTGTCCGCATGCAGCTCTGGTGTTTTTACGCCGCCGCCAAAAGGAGAGCGAACAGTAATAGGTGAATGATAGTGGCCGCCGGAACGATAACGCATACGCGCCATTTGGCCAGCAATGCCATCCATTGTTTCAAACACAAAACCAAAGAATTGAATTTCCATGACAGGGCGAAACCCTGTTAACCCAAGCCCAATTGCTAAACCGCTGATACCAGATTCAGCAAGTGGTGTGTCAAATACTCTTTCTTCCCCAAATTCTTTTTGTAAACCGTCTGTCGCACGGAAAACCCCGCCATTTTGACCTACGTCTTCACCGAAAACAAGAACATTCTCGTCGTTTTTCAGCTCCGTACGCATTGCATCGGTTATTGCTTGAATCATTGTCATTTGCGCCATAGCTTACTTCGACTCCTTCTCTCTATATTCTTCTAATTGCTGCTGTAAGTTTACAGGCAGCTTTTCATGCATAATTTCAATCAAATCAGATACTTTTTGTTTCGGTGTATCATCCGCTTGTTTGATTGCCGCTTTCACGTCTTCTTTAGCCTGCTCCACTACTTCATTTTCTTGCTCTTCTGACCATAAGTCCTTGCTTTCCAAGTACTTGCGGAAACGTACGAGCGGATCTTTTTTCTCCCATTCATCGTCAAGGTCCGATGTGCGGTAGCGGGTTGGATCATCCCCTGCCATCGTATGCGGACCATAACGGTAGCACATTGTTTCAATTAACGTTGGTCCGTTTCCATCAAGCGCATTGTCTCGCGCTTCTTGTGTGGCAGCGTACACAGCTAATACGTCCATTCCATCAACTTGTACACCTTGAATACCAGCTGCTACTGCTTTTTGCGCAATTGTCTTCGCAGCTGACTGTTCTTCTACCGGAACAGAAATCGCAAATTGGTTGTTTTGAACAACGAAGATAGCAGGCGCATTATAAGCACCAGCAAAGTTCATTCCTTCATAAAAGTCACCTTGTGATGCACCGCCATCCCCAGTATAAGTAATTGCTACATTGTCTTTTCCTTTACGTTTTAATCCCAGCGCCACTCCTGCTGTCTGTACAATTTGCGCTCCAATAATGATTTGCGGCATTAAAGCATGGACATCTTCTGGGAATTGTCCGCCATGGAAATGGCCGCGTGAATAAAGAAATGCCTGATAAAGCGGAAGACCATGCCATACAATTTGCGGAACGTCACGGTATCCGGGCAAAATAAAGTCTTCTTTTTCTAACGCAAACTGTGAGCCTAGCATTGATGCTTCTTGGCCGGCCACAGGAGCATAGAAACCTAAACGTCCTTGACGGTTTAGAGAAATCGCACGCTGGTCCCAAATCCGGGTATATACCATACGTTTCATTAGTTCTTGCAGCTTTTCATCTGATAAATCAGGCAGGGCATCTTGATTAACAATTTCCCCTTCTTCGTTTAAAATCTGAAACATTTCAAAGTGACCTTCTACTTGCTCCAATGTTTTTGTAGCCACAAATGTTCACCTCTTCCTTTCTTTCCGTGGTTAAAAAATTTTGGCTTGTATAAAGAAAGCATTGCTTATTGTGTAGAGAACCAGTATGTAAACATATTACCCGGCTCTTGTTGTCCAGCAAAAGTTTGTGTTGATTTACCTATACAAACCTTAAGGTAACCAAAACATTGAAAATCATCACGTTATGATGATGTCCAATCTTTTGTTGTCCTATTACTTTTCCCACGTATCTATCATTCATAAACAATATTGATAGTACCTGTTTCACTTTTTTATTATAAAAAACTGTAACAACCTTTGTCTATTGATAAGAATATACCACATGGCAAAGATTCGTCAATCCTTTTTGTTTATAAGCTTCTTCCGTACTTTTCAAATAAAATACCGTTCACATTTATACACATCTGTTATATATCATTTTACATTTTGATATAAACAGCTTTCACGAATGCAAACGGATTCACCGTGTTTTTATTCTTATAACACAAATTAAAACAGAAAAAACTGCCAAGAACGAATTGATCGCTGCCTGACAGTTCCTTTTATATAAAACTATTCTGTTTCTTCGGTCATTTCACCGGATTCAATATCTAATCCAGCGGCTTTGTACAGACTTTCCTTTGCTTCATTGTAGTTATCTGTGTATTCATTAAAGGTATTTCTTTTTTCTATGACATCTTGATATGCTTGGTTCACCTCATCGATATGCGTTTGCAGTTCTTCCATTTCTAATTCATCATCTGTAAAAGCTTCATACAGCTCAATATCTTTCATTATAGCGTCTTGATAGCTTTCGTATAGTTCTTGATATGCTTCATACCGATTGTTCATTGCATTTTGGACGGCTTCTTTTTCCGTGTCTGCTCCTTCAATGTTTTCCAGTAATTCTTCCCCTTGCTTATACTCTTCAAATGCTTTTTCAATACTCTCTTTTTCCTTTTCTAACAACTCTTTTCGTTCGTTTGCATAACCAATGGCTTCATCGGCCAGCTCTTCAATTTGGTCCATTTCCTCCGTCGTCAAAGAGAGCATTTCTTCATATAATTGATGTTCTTTTTCTTCTAATTCCATTAAAGGTTCTTGTTGTTTCTCAAACGTTTCTTCTAGTGCAGCCGCTTCTTCTAAATGTGTGTACACTTGCTCTTCTGGACTTTGTCCACAAGCCCCCAACATCAGTAACACGGAAAAAACGATAAATGTTACTGTCTTTTTTCTATGTAACACCATAAAATTCCCCCTCCCCTTTCAATCAACAAACGTCTTTCATTCCCACGACTGTCCCCATAATCATATCGGAAGCGTCCCTTGAAATCAATAATCAACATAAAATGAAACAGTATTATCATATGCGGATTTGTTTTTTTCATAACATCTCATTTACTAGGTAATGGCCCAGCCATTTTTATGATTTTGACATAATGTAGTAGGGAAATGCCCCATCAAGGCATTCGTTTAAAGGAGGGTAAAAGCTATGTGGGGAAATCATTATTGCAATTACGGTCCAGGCATGGTCGGTGGTGCACAAACGAACGCAGGACCTGGAATGGTCGGCGGAGCCCATACAAATCAAGGGCCAGGCAGCATGGTCGGCGGCTACAACGGCTATAATGGGTATGGATATGGATACGGACGCGGCAAAGGGTTCGCGTTAATCGTTGTATTGTTTATCCTTCTCATCATTGTCGGAGCATCAAAGTTAACTCACGGTGGTCATCACGGGGGTCACGGCAGACACGACTGTAAAGACTAATCAATACGAGTTGTTGAAAGGTCCTTTTTAGACGGGCCTTTCTTTTTCTTTTGCATGCACCTTATTTTTGATATACTTATTTCACGAAAATGAAATCATTTCACTTTCTATTATCGTTGCAACATGCCGGAGGGATACAAACACATGATTACGATGAAGGATATAGTCCGTGAGGGGCATCCCGCACTGCGACAAACCGCTGAAGAAGTCCAAATGCCCCCAAGTCAGGAAGATAAGGAAACATTAGAAAAAATGCTGGAGTTTCTGCAAAACAGCCAAGATCCAGAGCTGGCCGAAAAATATAAGCTGCGCTCCGGGGTTGGTCTAGCAGCTCCACAACTTGGCATTACAAAACGTATGTTTGCTATGCATCTTACAGATGAAAAAGACGACTTATACAGTTACGGTTTTTTCAACCCGAAAATTGTCAGGCATTCTGTAGAAACCACCCATTTAGAAGGCGGGGAAGGCTGTTTGTCTGTTGATCGGGAAGTACCGGGGATTGTCCCGCGGTATAAGCGAATTACTATTGAAGCAGAGACGTTAGAAAACGAAAGCGTACGCCTTCGGCTGCGCGGCCTCCCAGCGATTGTTTTTCAGCATGAGCTAGACCATTTAAATGGTATTATGTTTTATGACCGAATTGAAGGATACGAAGATCCTTATAAAAAAGAACTCCCTACATTGTAAAACAAGCGAGTCGTTGGTGCGGCTCGCTTGTTATCGTTTCATTTACAGTAAACCAATCCGCTCTAATCCCTTTTCGATACCGTCTTCATTTACCGGTGCGGTGACGATATCAGCCGTTTCTTTCACTTCATCAAGCGCATTGCCCATTGCAATACCAATTCCTGCTTCTGCTAACATTTCCCGGTCGTTTAATGCATCGCCAAAAGCAGCAGCATCTTCCATCGTATATCCTAAGTGATGGGTAACTGCACGCAGACCTTCCGCTTTGGATCCTCCTTTAGGAAGAACATCTAATGCTCGTCTGTGCCATCTCACATAATCAAAAACATAATGTGTACGTTTGTACTCATCCTCTTCTTCTTGTCCACAGAATAACAAAGCTTGATATATATCTTTTTGCTTATAGAAGCTGCCATTCACAGGTGGGTACGGCATTTTTAAATCGCCAAGGCTTTCAGCAACGTGCGCATGATTTGCTGTATTTGCTACAGCCTGTTCATGGTCTAAAAAAACCATTGGATGGTTATTTACCCCGGCAGCCAACTGAAGTGTTTCTATTTTTTCTGTTTCAAGTGGATGCTTTTCAATGACTTCTCCGTCAGCCACGACATATGAACCGTTAAAGCTTACAAACGTAGTGATGTTTAATTCGCGGCGCAGCGGCTCAAACATAAAGGGAGCACGACCAGTTGCAATGGCAACATATGTGCCATTGTCTTGCAGCATTTGAATCGCTGCTTTTGTTGAAGCAGGCAGTGTCATATCCCGTGTGTACAATGTACCGTCAATATCAAAAAATACAATTGATGGCTTTTTCATTCTCTCCTCACCCTATCCATTATTTCTATCTAGCTGACAAACCGCCTCCATTTTAACACACATGCATCAGAGGTTTCGCTTCATTTTTTTCCAAATATTTCAGTGATGAGAATGAGCAGCAATTAGGCAAAATAAGAAAAAACGATCGGAAAGGAGTTATACAATGTGGAAGAGGTGGCGAAAGAAATTGTTAAAGCGATGTCGGGAGCTTTTGCCTAGACACCGGCATTTACCGGCTTAAACAAATGATGCTATTGAAAAAACAGGGCAAATCCATTACAATTTGTTAACTGAGTCTTATCGGGTTAGCAAATTCTTCTTTTTTCACTTGTTTGTGGCAAAGATGCAAATATCGTATGCTTGATTTATAATAGGTGATAGAACATTTATATCGTGAACGCTTATACAAGTAACTGCACCTGTTGACATCGCAAAAAAGCAGGTGATGTTTCTTTATGTATATAGAAGAATATAGAAAAATAGAAAGAGGAGAGATAATGAAATGATCTACAAAGTTTTTTACCAGAAAAACTTTCAAGAAGTCCCAGTTAGAGAAAATACAGATGCTATGTTTATTGAAGCAGAAACGGAACGTGAAGTACGGCGTAAATTGGCGGATAAAAATTTCAATATCGAATATGTACAACCGGTTTCAGAAAGCCTCCTGCAATTTGAACAACAACGCGAAGATTTTAAAGTGGAGAATTTATAAGAAATGAAACAAATCAAAAAAAATCAAGTTGCGGTTTTCGCCCTTGGAGGTTTAGGCGAAATCGGTAAAAATACGTACGCCATACAATATCAAGATGAGATTATACTCATAGATGCCGGAATTATGTTTCCTGAAGACGAATTACTCGGAATTGACTATGTTATTCCTGATTATACGTACCTTGTTCGTAACAAAGACAAAGTAAAAGGCTTGTTTGTCACACATGGCCATGAAGACCATATTGGCGGTATTCCTTATTTATTAAGAGAGCTAAATGTTCCTATTTATGGAGGCAAACTCGCCATTGGCCTGTTAAAGGGGAAATTAGAAGAACATGGACTGCTGCGCCGTGCAAAATTAAACGTTGTAAGAGAAGATCAAGAAATTCGCTTTAAAAAAACAAAAGTATCGTTCTTTCGTACTACCCACAGTATTCCTGATTCTCTTGGCGTTGTTGTCAATACACCAGAAGGAAATATTGTCCACACAGGCGATTTCAAGTTTGATTTCACTCCTGTTGGAGAACCTGCAAACCTAGCTAAAATGGCTGAAATTGGTGAGCAAGGGGTTCTTTGTCTTTTATCAGACAGTACAAATAGTGAAGTCCCTGGCTTTACTATGTCAGAACGAAAAGTAGGCAAAAGTATTGATCACATTATCCGCCAGGCAAAAGGACGATTGATTTTTGCTACGTTTGCTTCCAATATTTATCGACTGCAGCAGGCAGTAGAAGCTGCTGTGCGTGATGGAAGAAAAATCGCTGTATTTGGGCGCAGCATGGAGTCTGCCATTACTATTGGACAAGAATTGGGATATATTAAAGCCCCAAAAGGGACATTTGTGGAACCATCCCAATTAAATCGTATCCCTGATGACCAGGCAGCCATTCTATGTACCGGAAGCCAGGGCGAACCAATGGCTGCTCTGTCTAGAATTGCCCACGGCACACATCGCCAGATTCAAATCATTCCTGGTGATACTGTTGTATTCTCCAGTTCACCGATACCTGGAAATACACTGTCTGTAAACAAAATTATTAACCAGCTTTTCCGTGCAGGCGCGAAAGTGATTCATGGTTCGTTAAACAACATTCATACATCCGGACACGGCGGGCAAGAAGAACAAAAGTTGATGCTTCGCTTGATGAATCCGAAATATTTTATGCCGATACATGGTGAATACCGCATGCTGAAGATGCATACCGTTCTTGGTAAAGATTGCGGTATCCCGCTTGAGAACTCTTTCATTATGGAGAATGGCGAAGTTTTAGCATTAACAAGAAAAAGTGCATCGGTTGTCGGCAAAATCCCGTCTGGCTCTGTGTATGTTGACGGAAATGGTATTGGTGATATCGGCAATATTGTACTCCGTGACCGCCGTATTCTATCTGAAGAAGGGCTGGTTGTTGTTGTCGTCAGCATTGATATGAAAAACTTCAAAGTATCAGCCGGACCAGATATTATCTCACGCGGGTTCGTGTACATGAGAGAGTCAAGTGACTTAATTAACGATGCACAAGCTAGACTGACGAAACATCTTGATCAAGTCATGAAACGAAAAACGAGCCAGTGGTCTGAAATTAAAAATGAGATTATTGACCAGCTCTCGCCTTATTTATACGAAAAAACAAAACGCAAACCAATGATACTTCCTATTATTATGGAAGTATAAAAAAACCGGTTGGGACTTTGTTCCCAATCGGTTTTTTATAGAATCAAACGCTGCCTGCTGTGTCTCGTTGTTCCCAGCATTTATTATGTTGCATCAATCCAGTGATTTTCTAATCGATTAATATCATCATCCGCTCCAATAACAATTAATACATCCCCGTCTTTTATGATTTCAGTCGGACGCGGGGAAACGTGTATATCTTCTCCTCTTTTTATAGCCAAAATATTACATCCGTATCTCGCCCGTAAGTCTAAATCCACGATGGTTTCACCATTAATGGTATGTCCCGCGGCAAGCTCCACAATACTATACTCCTCAGAAAGCTCGAGGTAGTCTAACACATTTTTGGACACAACGTTATGAGCAATTCGTATTCCAATATCACGCTCTGGATGAACAATTTCATCTGCACCAAGACGCGATAACACCTTTTCATGATAATCATTTTGTGCCTTGACTGTAATATGCTTCACGTTCATTTCTTCTAAAATAAGCGTCGTTAAAATGCTCGCTAAAATATTGTCACCAATCGCAACGATAACGTGGTCAAAGTTGCGTACGCCAAGACTTCGTAACGCTTTTTCATCTGTGCTGTCGGCAATAACGGCTTCTGTTACAATCGGTGCAAATTCATTCACTTTATCTTCATCCTGATCAATCGCTAAAACATCCATTCCTTCCGAAACGAGCGATTTACAAATACTTCCACCAAAGCGCCCCAAACCAATGACAGCAAATTGCTTTTTCATGAATTTCTCCTCCGTCGTCTCTATAATGCCTTTAATCTGAACATATTTTACCTGAAAGGGACCTTTTATTGCAAAAATAATCTCTCTCGTCGATGACGGTTTATGTATGAACAAGTGATACTTTGATTGACCTGCCAGAAATGAAGCAGCAAAAGAGCACACCGCCACAACACCTAGAAGGCCGTTCCTTTTTCCTCATAAGAAAAAATGAGCTGATACCAATCATCCTATGCAGATAGCAGCATCCCTGCACTCAGACTATAATCTGCGCTTTCTCGTTCACGCAAAAAAGCTGCAGGTTTCTTCCCCTGCAGCTTTACCATGAAATAATTCTATTTCTTTTCATTACGGCCCAGTACGCGGTTCACACGTTTGGTAAGCATTTTCATTCCGCCGCCGCCAGCCTGGAAGTGGCGAAGAGTACCATCTTTATCGAAAACATAATAAGCCGGTACATATTCATTTTGAAATGCATCTGTCAGCTTATGCTCGTTATCAACGAAAATCGGCTGGGTAATGCCATGCTCGTCTGCTACTTCTTTAATTTGATCTAAATCAAGATCTTTTTCTGAACGCGGCATATGCACAGCAACAACGTTTAAATCGTCTTTGTACTCATCACGAAATTCATTGACATTTGGCATAGCCTCTTTGCAGAGACCGCAGCTTACGGACCAAAAGTGAATTAACGTTGGCTTTTCACCAATGAGATCTTCTTTTGATACTTCTCCATTATACCAAGTCGTTTCGCCAGTAATTTCTGGCATTTCTGACCGTAATTTCAATGCCATACTAATCATCCTCCTTTATTATTCGTATGTGATGCATCATCTATATTCGATTCGCAGAGAACTTAAGTCAAGAAAAAGGTCTAACATTGCTGCTAGACCTTCTTTCTTTCATACATTCTCCATCGAAGATTAAACGTTCAATGTTTCTTGGCCTGGCTTCCAGTTTGCTGGGCAAAGTCCGCCAGTTTGAAGCGCTTGAAGTACACGAAGTGTTTCGTCTACGTCACGGCCGATGTCGTTATGGTTTACAACAGAATACTTCAATTCACCTTCAGGATCGATGATGAAAAGACCGCGTAGAGCAACACCTTCATCTTCAATGAGAACACCGTATTCTTCAGAAACTTTATGATTTGTGTCAGCTGCTAGCGGATAATTAAGATCGCCAAGTCCGTTTTCGTCACGATCAGTATTAATCCAAGCTTTGTGAGTATGGATTGTATCAGTGGAAACACCGATAACTTCTGCATCTAAATCTTCAAATTCATCGTAACGGTCACTCATAGAAGTGATTTCCGTTGGGCATACGAAAGTGAAGTCCATTGGATAGAAGAAAAGAACTGTCCACTTATCCTCTTTCATAATGTCTTCTAAGCTTACCTTACCGAATTCTTTATTTGGCATTACTGCATCCATTTCAAAACGTGGGGCTTGTTTTGCTACCATGCGCTTTTCGCTCATTTACTTCCACTCCTTTAAGTAATTTGTTCAATATAGCCTGTCCAATTGTCATTATAATATGAGCCTTAAATTAAAGTCAATATTAAATGATAATTAATTTAAATAAAACTCATATTTTCATGAACACATATAGCGTTACCCGTATGTACAAATTAAAAACCACTTTTTTATTTTGTACATTGAGAATACAAGAACGTCATTTCTCATCTTCAAGAATAACGAATAACAGCAAGTAAGTAAAATAATATGCTCGTATATTTTTCCCCTTGTTTTCTTATGATATACTTGCCTAGTTATACGGGATATTGTCATGTTTTGTCACTTGCATGACGGGAATAGTAAACTAACTTATGACATTTTCGCAAAGGAGTGTGCTACTATGGGACAAGTCATGGAAAACGCATTTTGGGGGACGTTTATCGGAGGAGCCATCCTCATTATTTTACAAATCCTTTTTGTTATGATCGGCTTTTTCATTGTCCGAGCTATTGGTAAAAACCTTATTAATCGCGGCTTTACCAAACTAAAAGAACAGAAAAACATGCATCCAGGAAGAATGCAGACATTGTTGAAGCTTAGTACGAATGTTTTCTCTTACGTCCTAATCTTTATTTTTATTACAATCATTATTGGCATTTTCGGCCTCGATATTGCTCCGCTCATCGCCGGAGCTGGTATCGTTGGACTGGCAATCGGTTTTGGGGCACAAGGTCTTGTCAGCGATGTGGTTACTGGTTTTTTCATTCTGCTGGAAAAACAAATTGATGTTGAGGATTATGTCACCGTAGCGGGTGTCGATGGGGTTGTCGAAGAAGTCGGTCTTCGCACGACGCAAGTTCGTGGGTTTGATGGAACATTACATTTTATCCCTAACCGTGAAATCAGTACGGTGAACAACCATTCCCGCGGCAACATGCGCGCAATGATTGACATGCGTATTTCGTATAATGACAATGTCGATAAAGCCATTCAAGTGCTTCAATCCGTATGTGACACATTTGCTAAAGAAGAGCCTGCTATGAAAGAAGGTCCAGATGTATTAGGGGTTCAAGCCTTTGGTCAATCTGACGTCGTCATCCGTATTTTAGGAAAAACAGACAACATGGAGCAATGGGGAGTAGAACGCAAACTTCGTCAAGCTTGCAAAGAAGCCCTTGAGCAAAATGGTATTGAAATACCATATCCTCATCAAGTTTATATCGAAAAAAAGCAGCAAGCGTAAGACATATGATGACACGATAAGAAAAAGAGCCGTTTTGCAAAACGGCTCTTTTTCTTAATTGATCTGCGGCAGAGTTTTAATATCTTTTTTCATGTCCGAGTCACAGAGAGGGCAGCGCGGTTCATTATCAAACGTAAAATTCTCTCTCATCCATCCTGAACAGCCTTCATTTGTACATGACCATACATTTGTCTCCACTTCGGGCGGCGCTTCTTTTCTTTGATTAAAATAAGCCATATATCCATCCCTTTCTTGTTACATCCCTATTATACCATAAATGCAACAAGAATTTCTAATAACTACTTGCGCCTGCAACCTTATCGTGGTATAAAGGAATATTATTGATTTTTTGAAAGATAATCAACCATGTGTGAAACTGCTGTAAAAATGGCTCGCTCATCTGGTTCAATACGCGCATCGTGCAGTCCATATGGTGTATCAACACCAAGCCAGAACATAACCCCCGGTATTTCATCTAAAAAATAGCCAAAATCTTCTCCTGTCATTGCTTCCCGACACTCAACAAGCATAATATCATCCCGTTGTTCACTGAATTCCATAAATGACCGGGTCAGCTCTTCATCGTTGTACACTTGGCAGTAGTTCGCTCCCCAATCAATTTCTGCTTTACACTCAAAACCGGTTTCCACACCTGCTGTTAAATGACGGATACGTTCTTTCACCTGTGTCATACTCTCCATCGATAACGTCCGTATCGTTCCTTCTAACCGTGCCTTACCGGCAATAATATTTTGTTTTGTTCCTCCTGTAATTTTTCCAACTGTTACTACAGCTGAATCAAGCGGATTCACATTTCTAGCAACAATGGTCTGCAATTGGGTGACAAAATGACTGGCAGCCACTACCATATCGTTGGCTGTATGAGGACGAGCAGCGTGACCTCCTTTTCCATAAAAGTCAATAAAAAGCTCTGATGTGTTGGCAAACAAAAGACCCGGGCGAGTAGCAATGGTTCCGACTGGATATTCTGGCGCAATGTGAAGAGCATATATTTCATCTGGTTTCACTCGTTGAAACGCCTCTGCTGCAAGCATCGGCTTTGCCCCGCCAGGACCTTCTTCTGCTGGCTGAAAAATAAATAACAAATTATCTTTTGGCTGACTCGCAGCAAAATGATCTAAAATACCAAGTGCAATCGTCATGTGAAAATCATGCCCGCAAGCATGCATACTCCCTTCATGCCTGGATGCAAAAGAGTATGTCGTCTGCTCGTCAATCGGCAGCCCGTCAATATCCGTCCGATAGCCAATCGTTTTTTCTCCTTCATAACCATCCACCCAAACCAGTAAGCCCGTTTCCCATTCTTCTATGCTCAAAAAGTCTTGCGGCATGTCAGCAATCGTATCCTTTAAGTACTGCTGCGTTTTGAACTCTTCAAAGCCGAGCTCTGGTATTTGGTGCAAGTCTCTTCGAATGTTGATAAGCTGTTGTTCATTCATTCGTCCACTACACCTCCTCCCTGGCTATCTCGCCTTTCAGCGCAGCCACAAAGGCATCCGTTTCCTCTTTGTTTAACGTTAACGGGGGAAGCAGGCGAATAATGGTTCCTTGCGTAATATTTATCATGAAACCGCGCTGCAATAAGCGCTGCTGAATATTTTTCACTTCCTTTGCGTCAGCATCCAGCACAATGCCAAGCATCATTCCGGCACCGCGAATGTCTTGTATAGCGCCTGTTTCTTGCTGCAAAGACTCTAACTGTTTCCATAAGTACTCTGCATTTTCTCTTCCTTCTTCTAAACCACCTTGCTCCATTAAAACATCAAGCACCGCATTACCAAGAGCTGCGCTTAACGGCGACGGCCCGAATGTAGTGCCGTGGTCCCCCGGCTGAAACATACCATCCAAACCAGATCGAGCAATAAAGCCACCAAGCGGCAAGCCGCCGCCAATTCCTTTGGCAAACAAAATAATATCCGGTGTCACTTGTGCACGCTGGTACGCAAATAATTCACCAGTACGTCCCATCCCTGTTTGAATTTCATCCATACAAAAGAGTACGTTATAACGACGGCAAAGCGCTTCTGCCTTTTGTAAAAAATCTGATGACAAAGGCATAATACCGCCTGATCCAAGCACCGGCTCCATCAATAGTGCAGCTGGCTGTTTCTCGTTGAAGATGTTCTCTAAAGAAGCAATGTCTTCTGCTTCTGCCTCGTATACTGGAAAATCAGCTGCTGGGAAATCTTGATAAATACCAGGCTGGCGGGTCATGCGGATAACCCCGAGCGTGCGGCCGTGAAAGCTGTTCTTTAACACTGCCACACCACTTTTCTCCTCGCTTTGCTGCTTGCTCCACTTATGAATCAACTTTACAGCACCCTCTGCTGCTTCAGCTCCTGAATTCCCAAAATATACTTTTCCTTTTACCGAATGCTCAATCAAACGATGAGCCAGTGTGATAGCCGGTTTGTTGAGAAAAAAGTTTGATACATGTAAAAATTTACTGGACTGCTGATGCAGCGTTTCCATCAAATGAGGGTGAGAGTGGCCTAACACATTCACAGCCAAACCGCCAAAAAGATCCAAGTACCTCTTTCCGCTCTCATCTATTAAATAGTTGCCTTCTGCTTTATCTACTGTAATCGGCAAACGGTTGTACGTCGGCATAATATATTCCTGGTCGAGCTCCATCCAGTTCATTTTCGTCCTTCCTTCCATCCTGATAGTTTTATTTACCTTATGTGCCTTAAACCCTTCTTTTAAGGAAAACTTGGCTAGCACTGAGCCAACAGGAGCAGGCGGCTACTTCATTGCACGTATACGGACTTTTAAAACATGTTAATGATGTCGATGAGTTACCTGCATTAAAGGTTTTTGTATAAATATTGAGATGCATATATGATGTGTTTGTTTGCACGTCAGGAAAGGTTACCTTTGGTAAAAGGATGAAAGGATAAGAAAAGCAGCGGCTTCCGCCATAGAGATTCGGCGACAATCCGAGGTTTTCTTACCTGTTATCTAGCTGGTGACGGGTCAGGGGAAAGAACCTGCAGGAAAAGCAGCTGAAAATCCATCAGGATAGATTTCCCCCTGTCAGTCTAAAGCGTTACCTGCGCCAAACAATTCAAAAGAGCCGTCCAACTAAAAAAGCGGAGATGATGACAACCCTTGCAAACAGTGTAGAATCAACATTTATCCTTTCCAATCCACGCAAGGTAGAAAGGAAGACTGCCCAACTACAAACGCCAGGCAGCCTTCCTTCTTTTATCTAACTACATTGTATGGTGTTGGGTCTTGTGTTTATTCCTCATTTAAACGGCGAAGTTCTTGCTTCATTTCTGTTTTTCCTTTTGTCTGCTCATCAATTTCTTTAATGACTCGTGCCGGTGTACCTGCTACAACTGTATTTGGCGGTACATCTTCTGTTACAATCGCTCCTGCTGCAACAACAGCACCTTCTCCAACCGTTACACCTTCTAAAATAACACAATTTGCACCAACAACAACGCCGTCTTCTACAATAACCGGCTGTGCGGACGGCGGCTCAATAACACCAGCAAGTACAGATCCTGCACCAATGTGGCAGTTGTTGCCGACAGTCGCGCGGCCTCCCATCACCACGTTCATATCGATCATAGTATTCTCACCGACAACAGAACCGATGTTAATTGACGCGCCCATCATAATAACAGCATTTTTTCCAATTTCAACTTGGTCGCGAATAATCGCACCTGGTTCAATACGTGCTGGAATATCTTTTAAGTCAAGCAATGGAATCGCCGAATTGCGCCGATCATTTTCGATAACATAATCATCAATTTTGTCTTTGTTTTCTTCAATGGCAAGCTTAATATCTTTCCATTCGCCAAACAAGACACCAGTATTTCCAGTGATAAATGACTTGGTTTCATTGCCAAAGCCAATATTTTCTAACTGATCTCCTTTTATATGTACTTTAACTGGAGTGGATTTTTCACTTTCAGAAATAAATTTAATAATTTCATTTGCATCCATCTGCTTCATATTCAATATCCTCCTTATCCATTCTCTTCAATAGATTATCACAGGAAAAGAAAGAAAGAAACCATTCTATCCCATTTCGAGCAGGAAATACAGAGGAAAATGTCGAACAGTTTATGTGAGACTTTATTGAAGGAGGCATTGTATACAAATGGGTGTAACAGCAGATATTTGTGACGTACATAAAGACAGTGTTCGATTGGCTGATAATGTTTTTTACGTGTTCGGCCAAAAGAAATCTTTTTCCGGACCGATTCACACAGTTCGTGTATTTGAAGACAATGTCCTTGTGAAAAAAGCACTTGAAACAATTCCAGAAGGAAGCGTTCTTGTTGTAGATGGCGGCGGTTCGAAAAGATGTGCACTCATGGGAGATAATTTAGCAGCTATCGCTGAGAAGAGAAACCTTGCTGGTGTCATTATCAACGGCTGCATTCGTGACTCCGGCGAAATTAATGAGATGCCAGTCGGTATTTTTGCATTAGGCACCAACCCTTTTAAATCAGTAAAAAAAGGAGAAGGTCAAAACGATATACCGCTTCTGTTTGCTAACGCTGCTTGGAAACCGGGTGAGTGGGTGTATGCTGATGAAGACGGCATTCTCCTTGCCGAGAAAAAACTCGACGAATAGCCGCAACAACGACCAAACATAGATGAAAGGCAGAACATCCTTTTATCTATGTTCATAAAAACTTTGATATGCACGTCGTTTTCTGCAGGATTTCCAAGGCTTTCTGAGAAGGGGTAAAGCTCCTTCTCTTTTTGATTTGCTCACCTCAAACACCCTTTGGCCGCTCTGATGTCACACGATTTTCTTTTTCCATACACCTTTCTGAAACGTTTATCGCCGCTCGAATCATTTCCATAGATTCCGCGTTAGGAAGTTTCTTTGCGTGTATGTATTGCTCCCTCACCTAAACTTTCCCAGCACAGATGATAAAACAGCACCCTTTGCACATACATCTCTTCTTCCCATTTGCAAACGCTCACTCTCTTCGTCAGAAAACACACTCTTTTCTTTTGTAAACCCTAACATGATAAACACCCATTTACAAAGGGTTCTAGCACCCGTATACTTATAGTTGTGTTAATTATTTACCTAGGTAAATATTCTGGAGGATGAATCATGGAAACCCATTTTCTATTTCATTTATTACATCAAAAAGTGCGTCATTTATCCAAAGAGCTAAACAAAGTGCTTGAACAGCATCAACTGTACAATTCACAATGGACCATTTTATACACACTAAGCCAAAAAGGGCCGATGTCCCAAACCCAAATTTGGCAGTACCTGGACGTAGAAGCCCCCACCGTTACACGAACGCTGGCTAGAATGGAAAAAAGCGGCTGGGTACAACGCGTGCCTGGCAAAGACAAACGAGAACGCATTGTTGTGTTAACCGACAGAGCTCAACAGGAGCTTCCTGACATACAACAGACTATTCAGCAATATGAAGCATCTTATGTCGCTTCTTTATCTGAAAGCGAACAGCAACAACTCTATCATCTGTTAAACAAATTAGGTGACAAAAAGGAGCGGTGATACAGATGAGCAACCCCGAAACCTCAGCAAAAATATGGACAAAAGATTTTATTAACCTTTCTGTCATTCAATTTATTGTGTTTGTCATCTTTTACACCTTATTAACCACCCTGCCGCTGTTTGTCGTTAATGAACTAGGCGGCAGTGAAGTTCAAAGCGGCCTCGTTGTAACGGCCATGCTGCTTTCTGCCATTCTTATCCGTCCTTTTTCCGGGAAGCTTTTAGAACGGTACGGAAAAAGAAATATGCTTGTGATCAGTTTGTTTGCATTTGCGATTACCACCTTCGCTTACATGGGTATAACCCAATTCTCATTACTACTTCTTTTACGTTTTATCCATGGTATTTCTTTTGGAATTCTCACAACAGCTACTTCTGCTTTTGCAGCAGACATCCTTCCTTCCAAAAGACGCGGTGAAGGTCTCGGTTATTTTATGATGTTTATGAACTTAGCTGTCGTTGCCGGACCATTTTTAGGGCTGACACTGCTTCAATTTTTGCCGTTTTATTATTTATTTATGTGCCTAAACCTCATTGTACTTATTGGTTTACTATTGGTTTTTACAATCAAAAAACCAGCTATAGACATAGATGGACCAAAACAACCGCAAGACAAACAAAAGCTATCGTTTCGAGATTTTATCGAAACAAAAGCACTTCCGATATCGACGTTAAGTGCTCTTGTCGCCATTGCTTATGCCAGTATTCTGTCTTTTCTTTCTGTTTACTCAGAAAGCATCGGTTTAGCGCACTTGTCTAATTATTTCTTTCTCGTGTTTGCCGTAACAATGCTCGTCTTCCGGCCTTTTCTCGGGCGTTTATTTGACAGACGCGGTCCAATGATTGTCATTTTGCCATGTTTATTTACATTTGCGGTCGGTCTTGTTTTATTAAGCACTGCCGAAACCGGCTGGATTTTCTTGCTTTCCGCTGCTCTAATTGGCGTCGGCTACGGGACCATTTTACCTTGTGTGTTATCATTAACCGTTCAAGATGTGCCAAAACACCGAAACGGCCATGCCACAGCTACGTTTTTCATGTTGTACGACTCTGGAATTGCTGCTGGTTCTTACCTGCTCGGTATCGTTGTGTCTCACACCGGATTTCAAGCGATGTTTTCCTACAGCGCCATTCTTGTTTTAATCATGACTGCAGCATTTTATTGGTATTTAAACCGTCAAAAAGCTATGGAGCGCTCCAAAACAATCCAGGGAGAAAGCAGCCGCTTATAGAGTAAATAGGAAACGTACAAAAACCTTTCAAAAAGAAATTCAGCTAATGTGAAAAAGGACGCTATCCACGTGGGGATAACGTCCTTTTTCTATTATTTCTGTTATTTTTGAAACTGGGCTGTTTCTGTTGAACCTGCCATTGCTGTGGTAGAAGAAGTTCCGCCGGAAATGATTTGCGATACTTCATCGAAATATCCTGTACCCACTTCACGTTGATGACGCGTTGCAGTATATCCATTTTCTTCACTAGCAAACTCTGCTTGCTGCAGCTCAGAGTACGCACCCATGCCGCGCTCTTTATAACCTCTTGCCAATTCAAACATGCTATGATTTAGGGCGTGGAAACCAGCGAGTGTAACAAACTGGAACTTATAACCCATTTTACTAAGTTCTTTTTGGTAGTTTTCAATGGTCTCTTCATCCAAGTTTGCTTTCCAATTGAACGAAGGTGAGCAGTTATATGCGAGCATTTTCCCTGGAAACTTCTCATGGATAGCATCTGCAAAACGTTTCGCTTCTTCCAAATCTGGCTTTGATGTTTCACACCAGATAAGATCGGCATACGGTGCATACGCTAACCCACGTGCAATTGCTTGATCTATGCCTGCTTTTGTACGATAAAACCCTTCATCTGTTCGTTCCCCTGTAATAAAGGCATGGTCTGCTGGATCTATGTCACTTGTAATTAAATCAGCCGCATCTGCATCTGTTCGTGCAATAAGAATTGTATCTGTGCCGCTCACATCTGCAGCCAGTCTTGCAGAGATTAAGTTTCGAACTGCTGTTTGTGTTGGCACAAGGACTTTTCCGCCTAAGTGGCCGCATTTTTTCTCAGAAGCAAGTTGGTCTTCAAAGTGAACCCCAGATGCCCCTGCTTCAATCATGCCCTTCATTAGTTCAAACACGTTCAACTGTCCGCCAAAACCAGCTTCCGCATCGGCTACAATAGGCGCAAAATAATCAATGTCGCCGCTTCCTTCCATATGCTGCACCTGATCAGCACGCTGCAGCGCTTGGTTAATACGTTTTACTACATTCGGTACACTATTAGCCGGATATAAGCTTTGATCGGGATACATTTGCCCTGCTAAGTTCGCATCCGCTGCTACTTGCCACCCACTTAAGTAAATTGCCTTTAAACCAGCTTTTACTTGCTGAACTGCCTGATTTCCTGTTAGCGCACCTAATGCATTCACATACTGCTCTTCGTGAAGCAGCTTCCACAACTTTTCTGCCCCGCGCTTTGCCAGCGTATGCTCAATCTGCAGCGATCCTCTTAATTTAATAACTTCTTCCGCGGAATAAGGACGTTTAACACCTATCCAACGCTCCTCATTTTCCCACTTTTCTTGCAATTGCTTCGCTTCCGCTTGTAAATTCCCCATGTTTCTCATCTCCCTTACGTGTTTTAGAGGCAGCACCCTGTTACTTATTGAAGGTTGCTCCTATGTATATCTGTTTTAAAACAGTTCGTTCTGTTGGTTATTATAATATAACAGAGCGTTCTGTTATGCAACATCTTTTTGAGAAAAAATTCATTTTTTTAAAATGAATGGTAAATTTTCAATCTCTAAACCTTGAATTAACAGGAATATCACAAGGTGGCCCATTTTATAAAGAATTTTCTGTTATGACACAGAAGTAATTAACAATCTATCGTTCAGCCTCTTCTTCTTCCGTCTGTTCAATAACATCGTGTCTTCGACGAAACTGTTCCACAGATAGAATGTTTTATTAAAAATAGAGAAAAGACAGCAGACATACAACAAAGCATTCTTCAGCCGCAAGAAACAGCTTTAAACAATTAAATCAGTATACTGCAGCCGTATACGCAAAAGCACCCCTGGATTAGCTCCAGAGGTGCTTTTAATCGTGTTCCAGCCATATATATACAGGCTGTTCTGCTTGTTTCGATTTTTTCTCTAATATTAACTTTCCGTCGCTTAATTTATAGACTTCCGTCCATAGATTATTCATCTCGTTCCAGTAAGCCTCACTCGCTTTTCCCAATAGTTGTTCTTTGTTCTCTGTTTGGAAATGATTATGCTCGTTTATCTCTACTGCCATGGAATGAATTTGGTTTGACTGCGGCTTTAAAAAGTATGCTGCTTGGTCATATTTCACGTATTCTCCACCTTGAAACCAGCCTGTTTCATCCGGCTGTCCGAATTTTTTTATAAGCTCTTGTTTCTGCTTGCCTATGAATGAGTCATCCACAGCTTTCTTGTTTGTTTGCAGCAATTCATCAAGAACTGCAGATATTTCCATTCCCGGCGCCACCGCACTCTTCACACCACTATTTTCTTCTTTTTGGACAACAGCTGCCTCTGTTTTTTCAAATGATGGCTGTGTGGACTGCTCTGTTATATTCGCCTCCTCTTGACACGCTCCTAAAACAACCGCCATCGTGAAAACGAAAAAGAACCTTATACGCCGCACGTGTTATCGTCCTCCATTGGTTTAAAAGTAGATTGTTAATAATCTATTACCACGGTCAAGAATGTTTTACACATTTCTTTTACACAAACTACACACTTTGGCGAACGATTGTACTGCTGTGCAGCTCACTTTCTTCCATCACTGCCAGTTTCTTTGTGCATAAGTAAGTTATAACAAGTACCAACAGAGAGCCGCTTACCATTCCAAACCACCCAAAAGCAGGCCACAGCCAGCCATAATACAGGCTTCCTAAGCTTCCTCCTAAATAATAAGAGGTTAAATACAGGCCAGATGCACTTGCTTTGGCCTTATCAGCGTGCCTTGTCACCCAGGCACTAGACGTTGAATGGGCAAAAAAGAAGCCAAAACTTAATATTAACAGCGCACCAATGATGACAGGAAAGGAAGGTATAAGCGTCAAAACAACTGCTAACACCATGAGGGCGACACCGATAAATACCGCAGATGTCTGCTTCCATATTTGCGCGGCCTTTCCGGCTAACGTTGAGCTGACCGTTCCAGCTCCATAGGTAAGAAACAACAAACCAAGCACTGCTGTTGAAACAAAAAATGGGTCACCACTTAAGTAATAGGTAATGAAATTGAATATGCCGATAAACACAAGGAAATGCAGGCCGCCAATGATATAAGCATACCGCATGACAGGATTTTTCAAGTGATCTTTGTTATCGTGCAGCACTTCCCGTAATTGAAAGGGACGAGCCGTAAATTGTTGGGATTTCGGCAGAAGGATATACACCAATACAAACAAAAGGAAACTGCAGACAGCCATCACAACAAAAGCTATCCGCCAATTCCAAAGGTCTGTCAGCACACCGCTTAACACACGCCCTCCCATGCCGCCGACACTGTTACAGCTGATATAAATCCCAATCGCTGCTGCCATCGCTTTCTTTTTGTACTCTTCGCTAATATACGCCATCGCTGCAACAGGAATGCCAGCAAGCGCGGCCGCTTGAAAAATCCGAGCTGCAAGCAGCCACCCAAATGAGGGTGCTGCACTAATAGCAAGTGTCCCAATGGTGCCAAGTGCCATTGCTATAAAGATAATGCTTCGTCTTCCAAAAGCATCTGAGAGTGCTGTGTAGATGAAAAAACTAATTCCTAACACAAATAGCGCTACCGAAATGATTAAACTCGATGCTGCTTCTGAAATTGCAAATTCTTCGGTGAAGAGCGGCAGAAGCGGCTGTGGAAAATACATGTTAGCAAAAATAAGAAATGAAGCTGCTCCTAAGGCAGTTGTTGCTTTCCAAAATTCTTTCGTCTTTACATCAATCATCTTCCTGCCTTCTTTCTCTGTTGATGTGTCCGACTTCTATGCTAGCACTGTCTTTATGATAAATAAAATATATAATAAATATAGAAACCATAACTTTTTATTATAGAAAGGAAGCTTTTGATGGATTTGCGACAGTTGACATATTTTTTAACAGTATGCGACACATATAGTTTTACAAAAGCTGCTAGAAAGCTGCGGATTGCTCAGCCAGCCATCACAAAAGCAATCCAGCAGCTGGAAAACGAAGTGGGACTGCCGCTGTTTATTCGTGAAAAACGTCATGTGCGTTTAACGATGGAAGGACGCGTGCTAAAACAGCACGCCATCGATATTCAACAAAAAATACAGCAAGCCAAAAAGGAACTGCACGATATGAAAGAAGGTATTTGCGGCACCGTACAAGTTGGTATTCCTTCGATGTCTGGCTCCTACTACTTCCCAGAGAAATTAGCACAGTTTCAAGAAAAGTATCCTGATATTGACATTGACATTTATGAAGCTGGCACAACAGAAATCGAACGAGATATTCTTGAAGGACGACTGGAGATGGGCACCGTGGTAGTGGATGATGTATCAAACAATCTAGACATTCATCCATTTTTACAGGAATCATTAATGCTTGTCGTCTCTCCTTCTCATCCGCTGGCAGCACATCAGGCTGTATCCATTGAACAGCTGGCAGATGAAAAGCTCATTGTATTTAAGGGAGGTTACTATCACCGCCGTATCATTGAACAAGTCGGTGCATCCACAAAAAAAGACCTTTCTATCGCGTTTGAAACCAACCAAATTGCGATGGCAAAATCATTAACTGCGAAAAATTTTGGTGTTTCAGTGTTTTTGAATATGGTTGTTTCCAAAGATGAAGATGTAACAGCTATTCCGTTTGACCCTCCTATTGTGATAACACTTGGCATTGCCCATAAAAAAGACTTGCCTCTCTCTAAGGCAAATCGGTTGTTTTTATCTTTTCTAACAAAAAACGCTGACACCAGCACCAGTGACCAATGACACACTGCTACTTTCCGCTCCATCGCTTTGAAACATTTGAGATACAATA
Organism: Alteribacillus persepolensis; assembly: GCF_900099605.1. Taxonomy (GTDB): domain Bacteria; phylum Bacillota; class Bacilli; order Bacillales; family Marinococcaceae; genus Alteribacillus; species Alteribacillus persepolensis. Next base: position 24,331 of record NZ_FNDK01000001.1, on the reverse strand, counting down.
AACACGTATATCTTCTCTTAATACAAAAAGCTGTTTCAACGATAAAAATACCTTTGTTGAAACAGCTTCTCTCTTATGTTTATCGTGTTGTTTTTAAATATGACTTAGCAACGTGCCGGATGTTGGGCGACCATTGGTTTAATGATCCTGTCATCGCTTTTTCTACTGTTTCCACGCCTTCTTCTTCCCAAAAACCTAACTCCGTATCCATCGTATGATAATCTTCTAGAAAAGTACGGACAGCCGCGCATACTTGGGCTGCATCTTCTCCTTTTGCCCACATCGTAATCTCATCACCAATGCGGATTGTCGTAAACACCGACATCATCCCAAGGACACTTTTGCCACTTGCCATTACTTGCTTTTTTTCCACAAAAACATCACTTTTATATATTTCTAACAAATGAACCAGCTCTAATACTTTGTGTACGGATAAGCTTTTGAACAACGAAAACGTTTCTTGTTGTTCCATGTCATCTTCTCCTTTTATATGAGAATAAGTAGACTGCCTTTTTTACTTTTCTCATTATAGAATAGGAAAAGCTTCCATTTCTACCCGTTTTCAAGCCAGGAATGTTACGATTCTGTATCTATTTTTGACTTGGCTGCATCATCTGAGAGCGGCCGTTCCCCAAGCGCCTCCTTAAACGGTGCTGCATTCTTTTCCATGTACAAAGAACGTGATGGAAATGCCACTTGAACATCCTCTTCTTCCAGAATGCGTATGACTTCTAAAATCATTTGCTGTTTGACGTTATACCACTCGACCCAAGCGGTTGTCTTCGTGAAAAAGTATAAAAAGATATCATACGACGACGCTGCCAATTCATCAAGCCTTACAATAATTAATTCCTTATCGATGTCTTCATCATTATAAAGCATGTCTTCAATACGCTGCACAACACGTTCTAATTTTTCCCGCGATGTTTTATACTCTACTCCGATGGTAAAACTAATTAAACGTTTGTCCATCTCCGACCAGTTTGTGATAGCTTCATGCGCCAATGTACGATTTGGAACAGTGACAAGCGAATCTTCAAATGTCCGCACTTTCGTACTGCGAAAAGATATGTCTTCTACAATCCCTTCCACCGTGGGTGTTTGAATCCAGTCACCATTTTTAAATGGCCGTTCTGTTACAATAATCACACCGCCGAAGAAGTTGCTTAACGTGTCTTGGGCAGCCAGTGCAAAAGCCAGTCCCCCCAAGCCTAAACCAGCAATAAAACCATTGATATCATAATTCCACTCATACGCAATCACTGTAATCGTGAGTGCTACGATAATAAACCGCAAAAGCTTTGATAAAAACGGAATTAACATGCTGTCTGCGCCGTCTTCTATTTTTCTCGAAATTCGATCATAAATCGTCGATGAAGCGGAGACGTAATTGAAGAGTCCCCAGCCGATACAAATACTAATAACCGAACGATAAATCGTATGTATAACACCTAGATCTTCACGCGGTATCGGCAAATACAAAATCGCAAGATAAATCCCTAATATACCGATGAAAAAGCGAATTGGTTTTTCAAAAGCTACCAGCAGATTCGTAAAAAGATCAGTCGGCGATTTTTTGGCAAACCGCATAATAATTTTAAAAATATATGTCGTAAACAGCTTACGAAACACAAAAAACAGTAAAAAGATAACAACAGCAATACCAATATCTACCCATGGCAAATGTAAAAACCAATCCCAAGCATTGTATATGTAGTCCATTATATAGTCCATGGTTTTCCCTCCATATTCACACTCCTACCATATCTTAACATGCAGTCCAGAAGAACTCCATCAACCGGCAGTTCTATGACATTTGCTTTATGATTGATTCATCAAAAAATCTCTGCTACACATCTTTTTCTCTTATTCAAACATACTAAGTGTAAATCTTTAAAGAAGTAGGTGAGGGCATGAGTGTTCAAGAATCATACCAGCCAGGTGATGTCGTATATGTGATGTATCGTAATCCGCATACTCAAGATGTACTCCATGTACAAGAAGCAGCAGTGGTCAACAACCCGGACCATCCAAAAGAGCTTGCTTTGTTTTTATACGAAACGTATTACCCATTAACAGATGATATAGCAATATATCGTACCGAAGAAGAAGCAGAGCAAGCCTATGAGTACTATTTTGGCTCCGCAGAAGGCGGGGATATTCTTGGTTAAACCATTCGTTCCGCAGTTAGTGTATGTGGAGCCGCGCGCACTTGACTATTCACTTGGCAAACAGCTCGTCAACAAGTTTGAAAACATGGGCATTGAAATACGAGAGACCACTTCACACAATCATATAAGAAACCTTCCAGGAGAAAATGATTTTCAGCGTTACCGCATGGCGAAATCTACGCTTGTATTGGGCTTGAGAAAAACGCTGAAGTTTGACACATCCAAACCTTCTGCTGAATATGCGATACCCTTTGCAACAGGCTGCATGGGGCATTGTCATTATTGTTACTTGCAGACAACGATGGGAAGCAAACCCTACATCCGCACATACGTCAACCTCGAAGATATTTTTGAAAGTGCTGAGAAATACATGTCAGAACGTGCCCCTGACATTACCCGCTTTGAAGCTTCCTGTACATCAGACATCGTCGGTATTGATCATTTGACCCATACGTTAAAACACGCCATTGAATATTTCGGAAAATCCAAATACGGCAAACTACGCTTTGTAACAAAATTTGCCCACGTTGATCACTTGCTGGATGCCAGACACAACGGCAAAACGCGTTTTCGCTTCAGCATTAATGCCGATTATGTTATTAAATATTTTGAACCAGGAACCTCTCCCTTAAAAGACCGAATCGAAGCAGCAGCTAAAGTTGCACAAGCAGGGTATCCACTTGGTTTTATCGTCGCTCCGATCTATTTGCACGAAGGCTGGAGAGAAGGCTATCATGATATGTTTGAAAAATTAGAAGCCAGCCTTCCTGATGCAGCTAAAAAAAATGTAACGTTTGAATTTATTCAGCATCGTTTTACAAAGCCGGCCAAACGTGTTATTCAAAAAAACTATCCAATGACAAAGCTTGAACTAGATGAGTCAAAGCGTAAAATGAAATGGGGACGGTATGGAATTTATAAGTATGTCTACTCCAAAGACGAACAAAACGAGATGAAACAAACGTTAGAGGCTTCCATGAATGAGTTTTTTCCGCAAGCATCATTGGAATACTTTACGTAGCAGACATAGAAAAGGCTGTTAAAAGGGAACACCCTTTTAACAGCCGCTGTTCTTATGACAAAGTCAGCCTGGTTTTTCAACAATTCCAGGCCTGCTTTTTCTTTACTTCACAGGACCGTGGTTGATGTTTGTCAGTGCATCGTTCACTTGAAAAATTTTCGCTCGCACCGGTTCAATCCCAAACTCTTTCAGCCGTGCGGTGTGCATGTCCAAATACTTTTTAGCATGTGCCTTTGTGTCAAACAAATAAATTCCACCTGCTTGCTTAGTTTCTTCATCTTCTGTCCAGATTTTCCAAATAAACCCGTCTTCTTCATTAATGCTCTGTGCCAGTCCTTCAAAACTTTCTGCCATCTCTTCTCCAAACGGGCCTTCCATGTCAAAATCTACTTGCAGTACATAAGCCATATTGTCTCCTCCTTTGCACTCATGATAAACGGCTGAACACATATTTTCCATTGTTTTATGATTCATCGTTATTTGTTTCTGTCTTATTAATAGCTGTTGTTCCTATTAAGTCTCCGGTAACATTTAAACATGTTGCTCCCATTCCAATTAATACATCCACTGCCGCTAATAAAGCTACCGCTTCCATCGGCAGCCCTAACTGAGTGAATACGGTGGCAATCATCACGATGCCTGCGCCCGGTACACCAGCTGTTCCGACAGAAGCAAGCGTTCCGATAATGACTACTTGCAAAAGCGCTCCAAAACTGAGCGGTTCGCCAATCACATTGGCGGCAAACACAGCTGAAACAGCAATCCGTATAGCCGCACCGTCCATATTAATCGTTGCACCAAACGGAAGACTAAACCCATATAAGCTTTTATTTAAGCCTAGGTTATTGGCCGCATGTAACGTAAGCGGCAGTGTCCCTGAGCTGCTTTGCGTCACAAATGCCGTAATCATTGGTGTCCGTGCTTCCCGGAAAAACTGCATCGGGCTCTTTTTTATAAGAAGTAATATGGCTACATAAACGAGCAGCTGTACAAATAAAGCTGCGTATAACACTAAAATAAAATTCCCTAAAGACAGCAATGTATTCGTTCCTTGACTGCCAACTACATTAGCAATAATTGCAAAAATACCAACAGGAACGAATTGCAGTACGCCTTTCATCACGACAAGCACCACTTCATTCAATGCATCAGCAGCGCGGTACAATTTTTCACCTATTTCCGTTTTTTCTGCGCTGTCACGCAAATAAGAAATCGCCATTCCAAAGACGATGGCCGTAAAAATAATACCAAGCAGATTCATATTCGTAAACGCCGCGGCAATATTTTCCGGAACAATACTTAACAGAACGTCTACAATGCCCGGATTTTCAGGCACTTCCATGCTTTCGTCACCCGTCAATGACATCTGTGTTCCCGGATTTAACAAACGCGCCACAACTATGCCTACCATAATAGCTAGAGCTGAAGTGATGACATAATAAATAAATACTTTCCCGCCCATGCGTCCTAAACGGCTGATGCTCGTTTGATTTACTCCAACTATTAATGTAAACAAAATAAGCGGCAGGATAATAAATTGCAGCAGCCGCAGCAACAAATCTCCTACTGGTTCTAGCACTGCTGCTCGCTCTCCAAAAATTAACCCAACCGCCGCACCAAGAATAAGAGCAGCGGTGATTTTTTTAATTAATGGTGTTTGTATGTACTGCTTGAGCCAGTCCAATAGAACCCCTCCTTTCCGTTAATATTTCCAACCTGTAAAACATGATAACACACTTTAACTTTTCCCTATGTATGCTGCTTTGCAGACAGGTTTGATTACAAGAAAATATCGTTCCGCTAACAGACGGAAATGTTTATATGTGATAGCGGGCTGCAAAGTGACCGATGATGTCTGCAAAAGAAGAAAGTGCCCGGCAGTCATATGAAACAGCTTTCCATACATTTCAGAAAGTAAAGACCATTTTTACGGTACGCAGCCACCAGGGACGCAAGGAACAGCGGCATGCAGCAAATTCCTTATGAAAAAAAATCGGATCGCACAACATAAAATTTCTTTCTTTTGGAAAACTACAATCATATAAAGCAGGCAAGACACAAGGAGGCTGTACACAAATGCCGGATAAACCTTCCCTTACATCATCTGAATTGGGTACACTTTGGCTGACGTATCAGCAAGAAACGATGGTTTTGCGGATGCTTGAGTACTTTATTAAACAAGCGGATGACAAGGAAGCAAAAACGATAATGGAAAATCTATATAATGTTGTTCATTCCTTCAGTGAAAAAACAGCGATTCTTTTTCAAGAAGAAGGAGCGGCTGTTCCCGTCGGCTTTACGTCACAAGACGTGAATACAGGGGTTCCGAAATTATACGAGAATGGCTTTGATATTATGTTTTTCCGACTGATGACAGAAATCGGCATGGGGATGCATACATTAAATATTACCATGAGTTCACGTGAAGACGTCGTTTCGTTATACAAAGATTTGACCGCCATTATACAAAAATATTATAACGAATGTACGCAATACTTGATTCGTAAAGGAATGCTGGCTCGTCCGCCTTACGTTTCAATGCCGCAGTCGGTAGAATTTGTTAAAGACGTAAAGTATTTAAGCGGATTGAACCCTTTTAACGACAAACGCACATTAAATACGGTTGAAGTAGCGCATATTTTTCATGCCATTGAAACTAATGTTACCGGTATGCAGATGATAACTGGTTTCGCACAATCTGCTCACTCTACAGAAGTATCAAAATATTGTAAAAGAGGAATGGAATTATCCAAAAGCTTTATTACGGAATTCAGTGCAATACTTTTAAAAGATAGTGTTCAAGCACCAACTCCTGCTGGCGGCAATGTGACACGCTCCACTGCTGCTCCGTTTTCCGATAAGCTTATCATGTATTGCATCAGTCTTTTTTGCAGTTTTTCACTGGGCGGGAATTCGCTGGGCACAGCTTTTAGTTTACGAACCGATGTCGCCGCAAAAACCACTGTATCCATGAAAGATGTGTTTGAATACGCACAAGAAGGTGCTAAAATTATGATCCGAAACGGCTGGATGGAAGAACCGCCGCAGATGGAAGAAAGAAAACATATCATAGACAAAAATTGAGAAAGTGCCTTTTAAACAGTTGACTGACTCTGTTCTTCGCTGTCATTTAAAGTATTTTTGAAACAGTTATGATGCACCTTAAACGATATAAGAAACGCATGCTGTGGCATGCGTTTCCTGCTGTATTTATTCACTATAAATAAAGAATTAAGCCGCTTTATAACTTTTTGCCAAACGTTTCATCCTTTTATACATAGCGGGATCAACTTTTTTTAACATAGAAAATTGCGGACGCGAGTTAACTTCTAATATCCACAGCTTTCCAGCTTTATCATAACCATAGTCAATTCCCAATACATGAATGTTTTCATTTTTTTCACTTAAAAAACGTGCAGTATGAAGAGCCGTATCTTTCATTTCCTGCATGCGCTGTTTTTGAGCTGACACTGAAAGACCTTTTTGTTTAAAAAGATCCGGCATCAAGCAAATGCTCCCGCCGCGGTTTAAATTGGTCACAATGCTATTCTTTTTGCCGATTCTGCTGCTGATTCCAGTACATTTCCATTTCCCTTTAACTTTTCTCTGTACCAGCGCGCGAATATCATAAGGGCGTCCCTTTACTCGATCGAGCGTAATAGCTTGCTGGATAATTCGCTTTTTCTTCTTTGAGTGTTTGGTTATATAGTTGTATACGCTTGCTAATTTCTTAAAGACCTTTTTGCTTTTATTAGAACGGCATTCATATTTTGTTTTCACACGTCTTATTCGGTAAATTCCTCTCCCTTTCGAACTCTTTTGCGGTTTAACATAGACGATTCGATATTTTTTCATCATTTCTTTAACATTACGATACGTGAAATTTTTTGTTTCCGGTACATATTTTTTTAATAATTTATTTTTCGATAATGTTTTGTGCATACCTAATTTTCCGCCGAAATGAAAAGGACGATAGTATTTTCCCACTTTCTATCACCTCCTTCCCGTTATGGTACGTCTTTGATGGCTAAGCAGATTACACCTTTGTGCAGCTTGCATACAATATGTGTTCCTTCATTACGTCTAACATGCAACAGTCCGCTGAAATGAAAAAAACTTGGCTTGCTGCCTAGTCTCTACAGCAAAACCCTCATCCGTTCTGCTTCCCGCCAAGTGAACGATTTCGGAAGCACAACAAAAAAGCATGGCCGGAAAAGGCCACGCTTTTTCATATTTAAATGGTCCATTCATTAGTTACAATAGCTGTGACAAACCAGCTTCCCTGTTCGTCTTGTTCTAACACAATATTTACACTTTTCCAATCCATTCCGCCTTCTTCTTCACTTTCCACGTGGTATTCTACAACGGCAGCTTCCGGGAACACCTCACGGATATTGCTTTGCATATTGCCGCGTTGTTTTGTTTCTCCTACAACAATTTCATCAGGCGATGATAAATCAGGATGATAGATAAACTCCTCATAATATGCAGCTGGTGTTGCCTCTATCGAATGACCGCTGCCATCATATACTCCCCATTCATAGACATTATCATCAGTAAAGAAGTTTGCTACCTGGTTCTTCTCTAACACGACCGCACGTTCTTCCTCAATATGAACATAGGGCGAAAAAAGAAGTCCTTTATCTGGATGCACGCGGCTTGCTAAGCGTTCCGCATCTTGACTCAGCAATTGTTGTAAAATCGTGTCTGCTTGATTCAGCGCAGCTTGCTGTGGTCCGCTCAACTCATCTGGAATAACATTGGCACCGCGATTAGAGCTATTTGCCTCTTCCGATTCTATTTCATGAACAACCCACTGGCCGTCTTGATAAACAAGATGATAAATCATGTTGACATGGCCAAGCAGTTCATTATTTCGTTCTTGCGTCACCAAAAAGCGCGTATCTGATTCTTTTTCCATCTCAAACGGCTGGCTTTCTTCAAACCAAGTCGGCCCGTCTTTAGCAATGACGTACACCCCGTCATCTCGATTTGTAAAATACGCATCGGTCATCCAGGCCGCTAATTCTTGAGACATCGTTTCCTCAAAATATTGTTGGACTTCGCCTGTCGTTTCGTACGAATCTATTTTTTGATCACTATCCGCTTCATCGACTAAAGACAAAAACGAGGTTTCCCATTCATTCAAAAACGCCGCTGCTTGCCTTTCAGACAACTCAGGCACACTGTCTTCTGTTGAGTTTTCTTTTTGGTCTTCTTCAGGCGCCTCTCCCGGAACCCCTTTGTTATTACCATCACCTGGGGCGATACCGGGCTGACTCATCACAAGAACCGCGGCTATGCCCGCTGCTAGCACACTGCCTGCCGTCACATATATTCTTTTCCAAGGGGAGCGTTTATTTGCCTTCTCTACGCGCTTGATAATGTTATCGCTAGAGACAAAATCCGGCATGTTTTCATAGCCTTTTTCTAATTCTTTTAACCGTTCTTCTAATGACTTGCTCATGCTTGCCCACCCTCCTTTTCTAATTTTGCTTTCAGCTGTTTTTTTGCTCTCATCACTTGTGTTTTGATTCCCGATTCTGATGTGTTGGTTACTTCACTAATTTCGCGGTAGGTTAAATGGTGAAAGTAATGAAGAACAAGAGGAACGCGGTATTTCACATCAAGCTCTTGAATAAGCTCATGCAATTCCATTGCTTCTTCACTAACGTCTAACGTCGAATACGTTTTAGAGTTGTGCTTTTGTTTTAATTTTTCCATTTTCCGGCGCTGGCGCTGCTGTTTTCTCATCATATCTCTTGCTGTGTTTAAGGTAATGGCATATAGCCATGTCGTAAACGTCCCACCTTCATAACTGTCTAAAGAGCGATATACTTTTAAAAATACTTCTTGTGTAACATCTTCTACTTCTTCTGATGTTACGCCAATTTGAAACGCAAACCGCTGCACCGTCTGATAATAGGTAGAAACGAGCTCACAGAAAGCTTCTTTATTTCCCGATTGAGCACGCATAATCGTGTGATGCACGATGTTTTCCCCCCTTCTGTTGCTGTTTCTATACATGTAACGAACGATTCTTACTATACGTCCCAAAAACGCAGCAGAAAAATTTGGCAGCTTGCTGTATCCGTATCTTAAACCCTTCACCTTGCTTTATCCGTTTTTCGCTCCCGCTATTCCTGCCCTTCTAAAAAGTACAAAAGGCTTTCATACACATACTGGACAGACGGAACCGCAAACGATCAGGTACTGGCGCTGGTCAGTGAACATAGCAAATGTATATATAAAAAAAGCGCTGGATTCAGCGCTTTTTATTCCTGATTATTTTTTTGATCAATAGCATCTCTTATTTGTTCATTTCCTTCATCAACGTACTCTTGCCACTTTTCATTCCCGCTGTTCACACTTTCCTGCCACAATTCATTGCCTGTATCAACGCCATAACTCCAGATTTCATTCGCGTGGTCAACAACAATGGAGAACGTGTCATTAGCCGGATGACCAAAATCCTCAAAGCGGTCTTCTAAATAATCCTGTGCATCCTTTAACCGCTCTTTTTCCCGCCTGCTTTTCTCTTTCACACGCTCTTTCATGTCATATGCCAGTTCCTTTTTCTCTTCTTTTTGTGCGTATGCTTCTGTTTTCCCTTGTTCTTTCCATTCACGCCATGCTTTTTTTATTTCATCGTACTGCTCTCTCATATATTCTTTTAATTTTTGTTCAGAATCCACGTACACGAACTCACCGTTTCCTGCATCCGCTACATCCTGCAACAGCTTTTGTCCTTCCTCATCATCCACATCAAAACCAATAATATTCACCATAGCGTCCCCATATTCGTCTACCAATGTTTCTGCTGCTTCTACTGGGTTCCCATCGCATGTTTCAATCCCGTCACTGACTACATAGACAACAACTTCATCTGCTGCATCCGGGATGTCTTCCCTGCTTTCTTCTAACGCGCGCGCAATCGGCGTCCATCCGGAGGGCTGCAACTCTGATAAAGCGGATTGAAAACCTTCTGCTTGATACGTATCATTGTAAATGTTTTCTGTCGTGCTGCATGACACTTCTTTGTCCGCATCGCTTCCTGTCCCTTTATGTCCATATACCCTCAGAGAAATTGTTGCTTGTTCTGGCACTTCTTGTGCAAATTCCGTTACTGCCTCTTTTGCCGAATCCCATCTCGTCTTATCACCGTTGTAATTATACATACTGCCACTGGCATCCATTAAAATTGCATAGTGAGCAGTTAAGGGTTCCCGCTCTTCTACGGTTCCATCCGGACGTTGTATATCCACATCTACTTGCGAATCAAAGTTAGCAAATGTCTTCACTTCTTCATGGTAATCTTCCCCTACTAAATAAATAAGCTCATGGGCATATTCTTCAGCCGTTAAATCATCTGGAAGCTCATCGATTGCAGCGTTCACTGCTTCTTGATCATAATCATCCCCGCTGTAGGGACCGGGTTTTCGAAGCAGCTCCTGTTCAAACTCTGTTAAAGGACGGGCTGTTTCTCCAATATCATAGTAATCAAGTTCACTCGGGCTGAATTCTTCATCCCCGTCTGTGTTTTCCTTTTCTTCCTGTCCCTCGGTTTCTCCTTGCTCTTCAGGCACGGCTGCATCTTCGCCACCGGAAGAACAAGCAGCCAGCAACATAACAAAGCAGATAAAAACATAAGCACAGCACTTTTTTTGCATGATCTTCCCCTCTTTTCATTTGTTTCCATTAATCGTATGTAAGTGTAGCAATAATTTCACAAGTGTTCTATATATATAATATATTTTCAATACTTACGCACTATTTTTTTGATTACACTTAAAACTAAATAACTATAAAACCAAAATCTATCCATGCTTTTCACTTATGACTTTGTTATGTTCCCATATCACGCAAGACACAATATTATTTTTGTAAAAAAACGTCGAGAAAACACAAACGATAAAAACAGGGTTTTTATTTATTTTGTTGAAGTTAATAGAAAAGCCTGCTTGCCTAACATATCTTGCAATTGTTTGTAAAAATATCAGAGGGAAGGTGAAGCAAATGTTTAACTGGCTGCCATATAAAGATCAAAAAATCAGTGAGAGAAAGCTAACCAAAGTGATGAGGCGGTTAAAAATTGAACATTACAATTTTAATTGGGACCGTAATAGTTGCTACATTGAATTTCGTTACCACGGTCATTCCTACAAAATGGGTCACTCCGTAGAAAGAGCAAAGAAAAAAGGAATCATTTTGCGAAATGGACTGGACTGTTTAAGCGAATTGGTGGACACTTTAGAAAACTTATGTGAGATTGTCGACCGCGGCACGTATAAATTAGAAACATGGATATCCAGCATGCAAGAATCCAACTCACTGACAGAGGATATGCCAGCATATGAAGAAGAGTTTCACATCCGTTATAAGTCTGTTGGCAAACAAAAACAGTCCGAATTTAATGAAAATGCTGATTTCATCCCTGCTCCTTCCCACACCCCGCCTCTTCAAAACTTTGAAAATAATCGAATGGTGCAATATCCAGAGCGCAAATAACAACTATGTACTTGTAGAAAAAGCCATAAGGACATCCTCCTTATGGCTTTTCTTACAGCATTTTAACTATTCACCTTTTTTCTTTGTTTCGGTTTTTTCCGATTCAACACGTTCATCTGGAACTTGTTCGTGATTTGCAGACACCTCTTGTTCATCATGTTCTTTTGCTGCCGCAACACCATAATCATACGGGTCACGCGCCGGTCCAAAACCATTTGCATTTTCACGGGAAACGTAATTTTCAAGCAATGCTTTCAAATCCATACCCGTTGTTTCTTTTAATGACTCTTGAATTCCCAGCATCGTCGATGTGACGTTATTAGCCACTTTGGTCGAACCGCCTTGCGAATCGCTTCCCCCCATATCAATCACTTTCATGTCTTTAATTTGAGATATCGGGGCGGAAACTTTTTCTGCGTATTCCGGCAGCACATTTAAGAGCATCTCGACGATAGCAGCTTCGCCGTATTGTTCCATCGCTTTGGCCATACGTTCCTTTGATTCTGCTTCTGCAATCCCGCGCTGGCGGATAACTTCGGCTTCTGATTCCCCTTTGATGCGTTCTTTATCAGCTTCTGCTTGGGCTTTTTTCGTCGTTTCATAAGCTTGGGCATCAGCCACTGCCCGGCGGCGCTTGTTCTCTTCTTCTTCTAGTTCTACTGCTCGCTGTTTCTCTATGTATTGTACTTTCAATTCTTCCTCTTTTACTTGCTGCGCTAATCTTTGCCGTTCGAGCTCGCCTGCTTGTTCAGCATTCGCTTCCGCTCGATTTGTTTCCGTTTGGAATTTTGCTTCTTTGATATCTTTTTCTTTTTTCGACTCTGCAACCGCAGTCAAACGGCGGTTTTCTTCTTCTTGGGCTTCTTGATCGTTTTTAGCTTGGTAAATCTTCGTCTCTTTTTTCGCATCGGATTCTGCCATATTTGCTTTTTTCTGTACATCTGCAATGTGCGGACGCCCAAGCGCATCAATATAACCATTTTCTTTATCAACATCTTCTACATCGTTTAAAGCAAATGAAGTAATTTCAAACCCCATTCCTTTTAAGTCCGATTCTGCAATCTTTTTCACTTGCATATTTACTTCTTTAAAATCATTATATATTTTCTCAATTGGCAAAGAAGCGATAATCGAACGCAAGTGTCCGTTTAACACATCATTTAGCTCTGATTCTCGTTCATTTTGTTTTTTCCCTAAAAACTTCTCAGCAAAGTTTGCCATAATTTCTAATTCACTGCCGATACTAATCACAGCCGTACTAGACACACGTACAGGAATACCTTCTTTTGTATATGCCTTTTCAGAATCGACTTGCAGCTGAAAAGATGTTAAATCAATGGGCGTTGCTGTTTGAAACATGCGCAGCCTGTATCCGCCGCCTCGAATAATTTTTACCGAACGGCCGTTGTGGTCTTCAAAGACATTTTTCTCCTTTTCTGAATCTCCTAAATTCGGCCCTGTCACAATTAACGCTTCATTCGAGCTGGCCGTTTTGTAGCGCAAACGAAAAATGAAAAACGTGACAACTGCAGCAACAAGGGCTAAGATACCAAGCACAAGTAAGATAAGTACAAATACCCCTTCCATCATTGTATACCCTCCTTAAAAATAAGTACTTTTTCATTGTCAAGGATATCCATTAAACTGTAAAGTTTTTAAACACTTTTTGATAATATTCCATAATCGCAGAATATATGACGTCTTCGAATCATTTCCCAAGACAATGATTCCTGAGGTGTAACAGTGCCTTTTTGTTAATACTCTTCCTTTATTAAGAAAATGTAAAATTATTAAAAATAACGTAAAATCCGTTGGACAGCAAAACAGCATATGATATTATACAATCCGATATCGATTTTCTATATCGAAAAACGTAATCAATAAGGAGGGATTTTCACTGGAAGACCGTATCCTTCGCAAATTGTTTCTCGGGTTTATTCAAATTCACATTCTTCATCACGCAAAAGAGCATCCTGTTTATGGCGCGTGGATGCTTGAAGAGCTTCAAGAGCACGGCTATGAAATTAGTGCTGGCACGCTTTATCCAATTTTTCACAACATGGAAAAAGACGGACTGCTGGAAAAAGAAGAACGTCTTGTCGATGGCAAAATCCGAAAATACTACAGTGCAACTAGAAAAGGAGACGTTATTCTCGATAAAGCTCGTGCACAGGCCTATGAATTGTTTAAGGAAATAAAGGATTAACAAAGGCAGGTGTATCTATCTATGAACAATCAGCAAAACAAATTAAAAACACTCGTAGAAATATTAATCGTTTCTACAAGACTTGGATTTACATCTTTTGGCGGGCCTATAGCACACCTTGGTTACTTTCATGAGGAATATATCCGAAGACGCAAATGGATGGGAGAAAAAACGTATGCTGACCTCGTTGCGCTGTGTCAGTTTTTGCCGGGACCTGCCAGCAGCCAAGTCGGCATTGGGATAGGCGTCATGCGCGGCGGGATTCTAGGGGGGATAACGTCTTTCATCGGATTTACTCTCCCTTCTGTGATTGCACTTATTTTATTTGCTTCGCTGCTTCATACATTTAATGTGGAAGATGCCGGCTGGATAAACGGATTAAAAATTGTAGCAGTAGCAGTTGTTGCTCATGCCATTATTGGCATGGCTCAAAAGCTGACCCCCGACATAAAACGACGAACGATTGCCCTGTTTACGCTAGTGATGACGCTGTTATGGCAAACGCCTTACACGCATATTGGCGTGATTTTGCTAGCAGCTGTTGTTGGATTTCTGTTATACCGCCAGCAGACGGTACAAGAACAAGATAGTTTTGTTACAGGCTTTCCTGTTTCGCGGCGGTTTGGTTATGTATGTTTGGCATTATTTTTTGGTATTCTTATCCTCTTGCCTATTATACGGAATCTCACGTCGATCGAATGGATTGCACTATTTGACAGTTTCTACCGCTCCGGCGCGCTTGTATTCGGCGGCGGACATGTTGTATTGCCCCTGTTAGAACAAGAGTTTGTGCCGCGCGGCTGGTTAACAGAACAGGAATTTTTAGCCGGCTACGGTGCAGCTCAAGCGGTACCCGGACCACTGTTCACATTTGCAGCCTATATTGGTGCAGTCATTAATGGCTGGCAAGGAGGCTTGCTTGCGACAGCTGCTATCTTTTTACCAGCCTTCTTGCTCATCTTAGGCACACTTCCATTTTGGGATGCTCTGCGTACCAATCCTAATATTAAGGGAGCATTAATGGGCATTAACGCTGCAGTTGTCGGTATTTTAATTTCTGCCTTTTACCACCCCATTTGGACAACTTCTATCTTTGAGCCAGTGGATTTCGCCCTTGCAGCGGTGTTATTCACCATGCTTGCTTACTGGAAGCTTCCGCCTTGGATAGTCGTCGTAAGCGGTGCTGCCGGCGGCATGCTTATCTCTTTTTTTTCTTAATACAAAGAAAAGCGCAAGCGCTCTGTTTAGAAAAGAACCCGATGTTGATCTCCATCGGGTTCTTTTTTAATGTTTATCTATTGACCGGCATGGGACGTCTGCTGTGGTGGTTGAGCCTGTTCAGCTGTTACATTTGCTACTCTCTCTTTTGTAACTTTCCATTCATAGAGCATGACAAGTGATATGACGATAATACCGATGATATCCAATAATATACCTACACTGATTGACAATAACGCACCTGTCATTAGCAATATTCGAGAAATAGGATGTACCTTTATTTTCCAATAACCTTCTAAAGAAACTGACAAACTGAATATTCCGACAACTGCTGTGATAAAAGCAGTTGCTATGTTTAAAGTGCTGCCTTCTAATATGAGAGAAGGACCGTAGACAAACATAAATGGAATCAAAAACGCCACCAATGCAAGTTTCACAGCAGTCAATGATGTTTTTAAGGGATCCGCCTTCGCAATGCCTCCTGCTGTATATGCAGCGATTGCCACTGGTGGTGTAATCGCAGACAGAGTTCCATAATAGAATATGAACAGATGGGCTGCGATATCAGGAACACCCAATTGAGTAATCGCAGGTGCGGCAATTACGGCCAAAATGATATAAGATGCAACCGGTGGAAGCCCCATTCCCATAACAATAGAAGCAATCATCGTTAATAATAGTAATACAAACAAATTTCCATTTGACAACTCTACTAATATGCCGGAAAATCTTAAGCCAATACCCGTTAATTCAATAACCCCAATTACGATACCGGCACAAGCACAAGCTGCAGCCACAACTAGTGAGATTTTTGCGCCCTGTTCTAAGGCTCCCAAAATATCTTTTATGCTCATGCGTGTTTCTTTGCGAAGTAAACAAACAGTCGGAACAGTAATAATGCTCCAAAACGCCGCATAAGATGGACTGACTTGCTGAATGATTAATAAATAGATTAACACGAGTAATGGAATAATGAGATGGCCTTTTTCCTTCAGCTCGTCTGTTAAACGATTGACCTTATACAGAGGCTTGTCTGATGACATTTTTGTATTTTCAATACGGGCTGCTCTTAAATCAACCATAATAAATATGGCTAAAAAATACAAGATAGCAGGAATTACAGCAGCTAGCGCAACTTTATAAAATTCAATTTGCAGGTAGTCTGCAATCAAGAATGCAACGGCTCCCATAACAGGTGGAAGAATCATACTCCCAGTTGATGCGGCAGACTCCACTGCTGCTGCGTACCTTGAAGAGTAGCCGCTTCGTTTAATTAAAGGTATCGTTAACACACCGGTTGTAGCTACATTAGAAACAGCATATCCATTCACAGAACCAGTAAATGCACTAGCAACAACAGCTACTTTAGCAGCTCCCCCTCGAAATTTTCCTACTGCTGAAAAAGCCAAGTCTATTAAAAACTTCCCCGTACCGGAACGCTCAAGAAAGGTGCCAAACATGATAAACAATACAACGTAGGTGGCGGATACCCCAAGAGGTGTCCCAAGTATCCCTTGGCTAGACAAACCTACCTGTGTTACAAGCCTGTCTAACGTAAAGCCAGAATGCGCAAATAACAATGGCAAGTTACTCCCCCATAAAGCATAGGCTAAAAACAATAAGGATATGATCGGCAGTGCCCAGCCGATGATTCGACGTGTTGCTTCAAGGGTAAGGATAATCATGAGTGCACCAGCTATAACCATTAATTGCGTAGGCTGATTTAAAAAAGTAGTTAAATTTATAAAGTTTTGATAGATATATACACCAAGTATAATTGTTACTAAAGCTAGTACTATATCCATAATAATAGAGAAGCGTTGATTTTGTTTATCATTATTTTTTACCATTGGGTAAAGCAAAAAAATTAAAGCAAGTGTCAATCCAAAGTGAACGCCCCGCTGTTGCAGTGCTGGGAAAATTTGTACTCCCCCTGAATAGAGGTGAAACACAGTCAGTACAATAGCAATACTAAAAATCATCCATTTTTTAACTGAGTTCAACGATTCCCCCTCCTTTCAACACCGTTTATAGGATGTTTCCTCTTTCATTTACTCTTCCCATTCAATACCTTGGTCTTCAAAAAATTCAATTGCTCCTGGATGAAACGGCAACTCGATATTTTTTGTTACACTTTCTTCATCAATATCAAAGGTTGAATGCACGGACTGTAAATGTTCTTGATTTTCAAAAATTGTTTCAAGAAAAGCATATATTTCTTCATCTTTCATTTTATCGTGTGTAAAATACAGCGATGAAAACGATCCAATTAAAACATCCTCTTCCTGTCCGGGATACGTCCCTTTTTCTACTTCTACCGACGAATAGTATGGTTTTCCTTCCAAAAAACTTTCCATTTTTTCAGGCTCAATACTCAACACCCGAATATCTTCTGTTTGTGCTAATTCAGAAACAGCAGGCGCAGGCGGCATTCCCATAATTAATCCTGCATCAATGCTTCCATTTTTAATACCGTCTTGTACCTCCGTATAACTTAAAGGAATGCTTTGATAATCCTCATTTTCAATCAGACCGTATTCGTCTTCTAACAAGTCGCGAATAAAGTAATACATGGTGTCCCCGGGAATCGCTGTGCCAACTCTCTTCCCTTCTAAATCAGCCATTGATTGTATAGAGGAGTTCCCTGCCACAACCATGTGAAGTGCTGTTTCTGATAAATATCCGATGGCACGTAGTTCTGTATATTCTCCATCCAATAATTCTGACTCTCCGTTATACATTTTATCGATAGCTTCATATGCATAGGCACCAATAGAAGGCCGATCTTGTTCATAGAGTTCAATCATTCTTGTCACACCATCTGTCGCACCTTGCATCGCTTCTACAGAAATTTGATTGCTTGTTTTATCAGAATTACCTTGATTTATAACATCGGCCACTCCAGCACTAATGACGTAATTAATACCACCGGAAGGCGGTGTATATATGGGGACAATATCAGCCTTTGATGTACTGGAGGTTGATTCTCCTCCTCCACATCCAGCTAAAAGAAAAACAAACACCACTCCAGTAAGCGTTTTCAAAATGATACGCATGATTTCACCTCTTATTTGT
The DNA here is from genome assembly GCF_900099605.1 of Alteribacillus persepolensis. Taxonomy (GTDB): domain Bacteria; phylum Bacillota; class Bacilli; order Bacillales; family Marinococcaceae; genus Alteribacillus; species Alteribacillus persepolensis. The sequence goes on along the minus strand of NZ_FNDK01000001.1, from coordinate 6,132 downwards.
ATTGAAGCAAGGAAGCTTACTGGCAGATGAAAGCATTGTACTTATCATTACCAGCTAGCTACTCCCTCTTACCGTAAATAACAGCAATTCTTTTTCCTTACGCCAAACTGTCAGCTGCTTTTGTTGTTTTTACAACAATTTCTCGTAAGTCGTTAGGGACGATAACATGTCCGGAAAACTCTGCTTTTGTTTCTTCGTATGTTCTCTTCACATCCATTTCTGGTAAGAAATGTGTTAAGACAATCGTTTTGACATTTGCTTTTGCAGCTATTTCTCCGGCTTGCTTAGGACTGCAGTGTGTTTGATTAATTCTATCCCATAATGCCTTTTTTTCTCCGGTAATTTTTTGGTTAGTGTAGCGTTTGTTGGGCGCAAGACAACAATCTTGTATTAATAAGTCAGCATTTTCTGAAATTTTTATTATTGAATTATTTGGAGCCGTGTCGCCTGAAAATACGACCGAGCGATTTTCGATGTCAAATCGATACGCATATGTGAGAATGCTGTGTTCCATCTCACTTGCAGCAATATTCATAGGGAGATTACACATAACTTCTCCCGGTTCATCAATTTCGATAATAGTAACATCCAACAAACCATTTTTCGGTCTGCCAAGAGACAATCGGTAGTCGATATCTTCTTCTGATATACTAAGTAATGTTTCATGATATTTCTTGATCCCCTTAGGACCTATCACTGTCAACTTGCGACGGCCCAGCTCCCATCCGCCAAACAAAAACTGTTGATATCCCATCGTATGGTCAGTATGCAAATGTGTAAAAAACAAATATTGAATGTCTTCTGGATTTACACCTGCTTTCATTAATTGTTGAGTTGTTCCTTCTCCACAATCGATAAGAATTGATGTATCATCAACCGTTAACAACTGAGCAGGCCCGCACCGGTGAATTTCAGGACGCGGTGAGCCTGTTCCTAACATTGTTACTTTTATTTCTGTCATATACATCACCTCATTAAACGTTTTTAATTTATTTGATTCGTCCTCTCCTCGGCTTTTTCAATGACAAAGTTATACTCTGCCACATAAAATGGCTTGTCCATTTCGTACTGATTCATTTCATTTGGGTCATCAATCTTTTTTGTTCGTAAGATAAGTGAATCTTTTACAGCACCAATCGCATCTGAATCAATCCATGGATCATTCTCTATAAATAACATCGTTGTTAATGGTTCTTGAAAATCGTCACTGATTTTAAAATGAATATGTGCAGGTCTCCAATCATGCCGACCCATTTTTTGCAGTAATTGACCAACATAGCCGCTTTTACTGATGCGGTAAGGTCCCGGTACCATCGTTTTTAACTTGTAATGTCCATTATTATCGGTTTCAATTTTTCTTCGGTAATTGTAGTCAGCTTGCTTAGGATCTTCATTTTCATAGTCTCCTTCTGCGTTTGACTGCCACACGTCAACAATAGCTTTAGGCACTGGTGTTCCATCAGAGTATGTTACTTGGCCGCTTAAAAACAACACGTCTCCTGGCTCTTCTTCTCCTTCAAACATACTTGCTTCACAATGGTGAACGGGAGCGTTGTCACGATACAGCGGCCCTTCTACACTATGATCGGTAGCAACGTTGTTCTTACTATTTGCATGTGTTTTTTCATTGACTTTAACAGAAAAACCTAACACATCTGACAGTAGATGATACTCGTCATTTTTACCTACATTTGTCATAAAATGAATCGCTTCCATCCATTCTTCTTCGGTGATGTTAAATTCATCGATGGTTTCCTGCACCTGATAAACTAGCTTTGAAACAATCGCTGATAATCTCGCATCCATGTTTTGTAACTCCTTTCTCTATTACTTTTTAAATCATAACAATAGTTTGTATATTAACCTAGAGCAAAAACAAACAGAAATATTGTGTATTGTTTGTAACAATATATTATTAGCCTTTCTTTGCTTACTACTGTCTAGAGAGCTCTTAGTCCTGATTGATAGAAATGGTTTGCAAATCTTGACCGATGATAATTTCCCCGCCAAACCTTGCAGATGCTTCTTGTCTTGCTCTCTCTTCATCAATTTTAGGAAGAAAATGTGTTAATACTAATGTTTTCACGTTGGCACGCTGTGCGATATCAGCTGCTTGTGCTGGACTACAATGTTCTTTTTGTAATGCCTCCCAAATTCTCTGCAGCTCAGAATTTGGCGTATTTTTATATACGGCATTGACCGCTAAACAAGCATCTTGTATCAAAAGATCTGCTTCTTGTGCTAAATCTACAACTCCATTTGTCGGTGCCGTATCACCAGAATGGACGACTGTATATTGTCTATCTTCAAACCGAAATGCGTAGGTTGGAACATTGTGAACAACTTTTTTTGCTGTGACAGTGACTGGCCATTCCTTATGTCTTCTCATTATTTCGCTTTCATCTTCGATTTCTATTAATTCTACGTTTTCTAGTATTCCACGAGGAGAACGTCCCAAAGAAATTCGATAATTGATATCTTCTTTAAATAAATCAACCATTGTATTATGATAATGCTTAATTCCTTTTGGTCCTACTACTCTCAATTTCCTTCGCCCCAAAGCCCAGCCACCCAATAAAAACTGGCCATAACCTAATATATGATCCGAATGTAAATGTGTTATAAATAAATCTGTAATTGACTCCGGCGGTATATTCACGCGCTGCAGCTGAGCTGTTGTCCCTTCACCACAATCAATAAGTATCAGAGTGCTTCCGCAGTCAATGACTTGTGCGGGTGATGAGCGTTCTAGACTAGGTCTTGGACACCCAGTTCCTAACAGTATAACTTTCCAATCTATGATAAGTTACGCCCCCTTTATCTTTATTTTATTTAAGAATCTGTATTAATTTTTATCGCATAATGTATTCTCATAGCCAGCTGATACTTAAAGCGACTCGCTCCCGTTTTTAAACCGGCCTGACATAGCTTTTCTATACGGTCTAATCGGTATCGCAGTCCAGTGATGGACAAATGCAAATCATCTGCTGTTTGCTGCAAATTTCCGTTATTATCCAAATATGCCTTCAAGGTAAGTAAAAAATTGGAGTTGTTCAACCTGTCATATTCAACAAGTTCTCCAATTGTATTTTTATAAAATTCAATCAGTTCTTCATTATCTGTTCCTTTCAAAAACATCATAATTGCTTCTAAATCTTCATAATAAGACATATTCGAATGATCTGTTAACTGTATAAAGTCACTGATACGACAAGCATCTTGATAACTTTTCACTAATTTTTTTAAATCGTTCGCTTCTCGTCCAACACCTATATAAATATTTTTTACTTTTATTTGCTCCAAAAGAAACTGCTGCATTGATTTCATCATTTCTTCTTTTTCCTTTGCGTAATCACCGGACAAAATAACAATGATATGGTTTTCCATTAAGAATACATCTATATCTTGATAATGATTGCTTAGGTACTTCATAATCTTCTGAAGATATTGACGATTATCCATTTTGATTGCTGCAATACGGTTCGTTAAATAAGGAGAAAAATGAAAGAGATGAGACCGCTTTACGCATGTATCATGATCTGGATTATTTAACAACTCTTCAAAAAAGTCTTGTTTGTTTTTCCATATAGAATGGGTAATTTTCCATTCATGAAATAGTTGAATTGTTAAAACATTTAACGCCCTTGTTATAACGATTTTTTCATTGGAAATAAGCTTTTGATTACCGATAACCACGAGTCTTCCTAAGTTGATGTTGTTTGCCCGTATTGGAAACGTATCAATATCATTTTGCTTTTCTTCTGTATAGCTGAAGTGTTCTGCCCAGTTGTAATAGATGTGTTCATCTTTCTCTTTAATAAACGCACTTTCAATGATTTTGTTGCGGTAATCAATAATGATACTCTTTTTTAACGTATGGGCCATAAAAGTGAGGGTTTCTAGAAGGTCTTTATCTTCGAAGAATAGACTGATTAATTTTTTCTCGATCGTTTCAGATTCATCCAAATGATAGTAAAGATTAGTGAGTTCTTCGTAAGCGTTCTTTAATTCCGTAATAACAGGTGTGTGGCGCTGTTTTTCTTCTATTTTTGTTTCGGCTCTAAAATAACAATAACTTTTTTCTGCAAAAGGTTTCCAATAGATTTCCATGGGTCTTTCTAACAACGCTGTTACATATGCACTGGTATACCCCGACAGAAAAGCGAACAGTTCTTCTTGCTTGTTTAACCAATCACATTTCCATTGGCCGGTAAAATAAATAGTAGATCCGCTTTTTTCAATGGTATGAATTTCGCTTGCAGCAAAACTTTGACATATGGATGGTAACGAATAAATTGCCTCTTCTACAGAGGTAAAGTGCTGTTGACTGGACACAGACGCTCCTACTTTCCCCCCATATTTTTTACCGTATTGGTTTAAAAACCCCTTACATCTTTCTCTCCCTATTTCATGTATAGTTTCCTCTATTAACGCTTCCAATGCGTCTTTTCCCATCCCGGTGTATTGGTTTACTGCATAGGAACTATTCAATTGTATCACCTCCTAGCCCAGCGATTCTTAATAGACAGTTCATCTGTTCAATAACACCACAAAGAGTGCAGTAGTTGAGCAACAGGTATACAGCTTATGAACATAGGGGCTGCTTGCCCGCAAATGCTTGAGTCAAAAGTTTTTTCATTCCTTCCTTCGTGACTTCCCGCGGATTATCATATGCCTTTTCGGTTGCTAGTTCAGCCGCTTTGTCGATATCACCCTTTTTCATACCAATTTCCTCCAAGGACGTCGGACCTCCATTGTCTTTAATAAACGTAAAAAGCTTTGAAGGAACATGCTGCTCTCCTGTTTGCAGCGCTCTTGCTACCGCCTGTATTGCTTTAGGAACGTCAGGCCGGTTATATTCTAATGCATGCGGCAAAACAACGGTGTGCGTCTCTGCGTGCGGCAGCTGGCATGTCCCTCCTAACACGTGGCATAATTTATGGTGAAGTGCCATGCCCACAGAAGCTAAAGCAGAACCTGACAGCCAGCTTCCATACAGTGCTAAAGAACGAGCCTCCATATCATGTGGATTACGTACAATGTTTCCTAGACTCTCATGCAGCGCACGTATACCTTCTTCTGCCATGAGTGATGTAATTGGATTTTCATTGCTTGCATATAGTGCTTCAACACAATGGGCCATCGCATTCACTCCGCTGGTAAGAGATAATGAAGGCGGCATTGTCACTGTTAATTCTGGATCATAAATAACTGTTTTTGGCTGGCATGCTGTATCTTTTCCTGTTTGTTTTTTTCCATGCGATGTGATTCCCCATACAGCCGTCATTTCAGAACCCGAGTAAGTGGTCGGTACCGCTACAATCGGCATGTTAAGCTGCAAAACAGCAGCTTTTGCTAATCCAATCGCCGAACCGCCCCCAACCGCTACAAGCGTATCAGCTTGCACGTCCTTCATTTCTTGCACAACATCCGTTACGTTTTCTTTCGGCACGTGCTGTCTTGCTTTATCATGCAGACCTGCACTAACCTCTTCTAAACAAGCTGCTATTTCCTCTGCTTCCTTTTTTCTTCCTTGTGTCGAAATAACAAGCGCACGGTTTGCCCCCAAACGTTTTACTTCTTCTTTTACAGATTTTCTTTTTCCTCTGCCAAATACAATTTTTGCTGCTTGCTGTTCATAAATAAAATTTTCCATTCTTTATCCCCCTGCTTGTAAAAGCCTAAAGTTATATAGATGAAGTTTTCGAAAAATTAGCTGGATAGTTTTTGAACATTCTCGAAAAGAGAAAACCTATTACTGGTCGCCGCATTTCATTAAGCACCTTATGCGGCTCGATAAAACAGCCGTACCTTTATCATACCGGAAGAACAGATGTATACGTACAGAAAAATAACGAGCAAACATATTTCCACTGCCTGTTTTTCCTTTTCTAAACGTAAAGTTAGAACTTATCAATATTTCAGATAAGAGAGTTCTCGCAAAAATTCTGATGCAACTCTTACTGTATACAATTCATTTAAGTTAGCCATGACAACATATTCTGCTTACGAATTAATAAAATAGTTAACATCATTGGGATTAATCCACGTGTCATTTACCCAGCCATCTAAGTCATAGTCTGCCATGCACTGTTCGGCAAACTCTTCATATGCTCTTGCTTCTCCAGATTC
>NZ_FNDK01000060.1 GCF_900099605.1 Alteribacillus persepolensis | reverse complement strand
TTTTTTTTGAGCCACGACAATTGAGTCGTGAGCTTGCCTACCTCGGCATAGAGTTGTTCTCGTTCTTGTTGGTGCTCTTTCTTTAACTTGTCCACCTCCTTCGTTTGGCTGCTGAATAAATTTGGCATTTGTTCAAGTGCCTGACTTTTCCATTGGCTGAGCTGATTGACGTGTATACCATGTTCGGACGCTAATTGACTCATGGACTTTTCTTCCTTCAAGATTTCAAGAACAATTTTAGATTTAAACTCGGGGGTATATCGTTTTCGTTTCATACCCACACCTTAACACATCCTTATTTCGTGTCTGAAATCTTGGGTCCAGTATAGAATGAGCCAACCAACATAAAACCAAATGTGATTAAGTTACTAAATGTTCATCAATCGGGCGCACTCCTGTAATAAGGACTGCGTTCTTTTTTGCATTTGGGCCATATAACTGAATAAGATTACACCAAAAGTCGATTTCCCAACGTAAAGGAAATCGACTTTTTTAGACTGGGATTTGAAGTTCTTTTGATGAATTTTAATAATGCTATTTACTATTCAGTTGAACTGTATTACCTTATTATTATAAAGTCGAACTATATATAGTTGGATTGAATAGAGGGTGAGAGTGTGAAACATAAATTATTGCCGTTGTCTGAAACCATGCATTATATTTTATTAGCTCTACGTGAGCCACTCCACGGCTATGCCGTCATGCAAAAGATAGAAAAAATGAGTAATGGTACCGTTATTTTAGCGGCTGGTACATTATACGGTGCGATGGAAAACTTGCATAAACATGGTTGGATTGAATCGGTGGGGAATTCAGGTCGGAGAAAAACTTATATGATAACGTCAGAAGGACGTGCCATTTTGAAAATGGAGCAAGAAAGGCTAGTGCGTATTTTATCCTTGTATGAAGGAAGTGAAGCAAATGAAGAAGTTTAAAGCATTTTTTGATATTGAAAAAGAAGAGAAATGGCTGAACGAGCAATTACAAGAAGGATATCGCTGTACAAATATTAGTAGATTAGGGATATACACTTTTGAAAAAACGGACAAGAGATATGTAATGCGACTTGATTGTCAAGATTATTTACCTAAGAAAAAGTTCGAGGAATACAAGGGGTTATATGAAGATTTTGGTTGGACCTATATAAAAGGTTACTGGCTGGGTGGAATACGGTATTGGCAAAAAGAAGATGATGGTCAAAATGAAATTTTCTCAGACCGTCAATCCAAGGGTAACTATTATAAAAGATTAATGGGTTATTCATTCTGGCTGTGTATGCTTATGTTCTTTATTGCTGTTCCCTACACGGATTATTCAGAATTATATCATACAGGTCTTTGGAGTATGCAAGGTGACTTATTTTGGAAGGCGCTTCTATTTGAAACCCCATTCGTCCTTTTGAAATTGTCTCCCGTCCTTCTCAGCATTATCTTTGGTATTAGTTTCTATAAGGCTTATCGAAAATATTCATCGTTACAAGCAAGCTAGGGAGTTCATTGTGAACTTTTTTAATTCAAAGAAGTGATTTAGGATAATGTATATATCACAATCGGACAATAAATTCTGGAATAGGAATTAGTGCCAAGATGGACAATAGGCAATTTAACTGTATATCTTTTTTTACAGGGGCGGTTAAATGAGTAAAAAAACCTTAAACATAATTGGATGGCTGCTACTTTTGGGAGTGGGTACTTCGTGGTTATGGTTAGGCTACTCAAGTTGGTACTTATTATTACTTTCAATAGCATACATTTCTTTTTCAATTAACGATGGTGGCATTAAAAAACTAGGAAAGATAAAACAGATGACCATACCACAAGTGATCCTAACCTTGTTTGCATTTGTTGTGTCGGTGGCTATTGTGTTTGGTCTTATTCAATTAGCTAATTACTTGATAAACGATATATTACATTTAACTGGAGGGATAAAGACGCTCAGTGTGATTATTGCTGCGATTCTTTCATTATACCCTATTAAGTTTACTTTTGGCAGTGTTGTTTATAAGGTAATAAGTAATTTGAGCGCTACAAGGTAAAATCTGTGAGTTTTGAAAGACGGGTGGCGATTCCACAATCGGGCGCTTTCGCGAAATAAAAAATGCGCCCAATATTGCTCTCTAGGGTCATTTAAGGAATAACTTATTTAATATTTTGTGTAGTAACGTGCGGAGATTAATTTTATTAAAAATATGTATTAATAAAAACTGAGCATTATTTTCAAGGTTTTGAGTGACCTTGTATATAATGCTTTTTTCTTTTTATAGCAAACAGTAACTGCTGAGAACTAAATTGATTAAGGGTTGTTGAAACCATT
>NZ_FNDK01000022.1 GCF_900099605.1 Alteribacillus persepolensis | reverse complement strand
CCCATCTTGCAGTGTAAGGATAATCCCTACTTTTACAATCTCTCCATGCGATGAGATTGGTTATCCGGTATTAGCCCCGGTTTCCCGAGGTTATCCCAGTCTGCAAGGCAGGTTGCCCACGTGTTACTCACCCGTCCGCCGCTCGTTCCACAATCGTCACCCCGAAGGGATCAGACTGCTTCCCGCGCTCGACTTGCATGTATTAGGCACGCCGCCAGCGTTCGTCCTGAGCCAGGATCAAACTCTCCATGAAAAATACATCATAAAGTGTTTAATACAGGCTGTTGCTTCTTGTATAAAGAAATTAACAGACGCTTGACTTTCATTCAATTTTCAAAGGACAACTGCTCGCCGCCTTAATTGGCGACTTTTATATGTTAACACCTTTAAATTTCGATGTCAACAACTTTTTGTTTTGTTTTTTTCGCCTAGCCAGCGTTTGCTTGCTGTCCTTTCGGCGACAAATAATAATATATCACCATAATAAGCTTTGTGCAACCCCTAAAAAGAAATTAATTTAAAATCTTATTTATGGTAAAGCGTATATTTTACTTTGAATTGGTGACACGGTTACTTATTATACAGATATTACCCTTTAAACGCCAGAGATAAAATTTAATTTTCTCATAAAAATGGAAAAAGAAATGAACCTCCCCCTGTTGTCTCATTCATATATCTTCTCTCAGATGCATGTTTTTCGTTACTCAGCCAAAGACTGAAGAATACTTGGCTAGTATCCTGAAAGAAAGAGCTCAGCTACATTCGCGAACATCCAGTTCTGCACGCAGAAGCCACCACATTACTCTGTTTGCTACACAAAAACTGACATGTCCTGCAGCCAATGATGAACAAACCCATATCGCGTGCCTCTCGGCGCTTGAGCAGGCATAAAAAATAATTCTAACACAGAGTGCGAATGTATGATGGACTTTGCTGTCTACGCCCTGGTTGATGGCAGTCAGGAGAGGGAAGTGCCTGTGGGAAAAGCAGCAGTTGAAAATCCAGGAGGAGATGTTTTCCTGATGAACGGAAGTATTGCCTGCACAAGCAGGTCAGCCAGAAAGAAGGAAGGACACTAATAACCTCCACAAACTCTATAGGATCAAAAGATATCATTCTTTATTTTTTTCCATCTCTATCAGAAGAATTCTACTTGTTAAGGTATACATTTCTAAAATGCAAAAAGCGGCTCGCTATATAACGAGCCGCCAACTTTTTATACCTGCTGCTTACGCATCTGAGGAAACAATAATACATCCCGAATCGATGCAGAATTGGTCAAGAGCATAACGAGCCGATCGATTCCAATTCCCAACCCGCCTGTTGGAGGGAGACCATACTCCATCGCTTCCAGATAGTCTGTATCCATCATATGAGCTTCCTCATCTCCCTGCTCTCTTTCTTGTACTTGTGCCTCGAAGCGCTGCCGCTGGTCGATAGGATCATTTAACTCCGTAAACGCATTTGCATGTTCCCGGCCAACGATAAAAAGTTCAAAGCGGTCTGTAAAGCGCGGGTCATTTGCATTCTTCTTTGCCAGCGGGGAAATTGCAACAGGATGACCATACACAAATGTTGGCTGTACTAGCTTCTCTTCTACAAAATGTTCAAAGAACTCATTAACAACATGACCAAATGTCATCGTTTCTTTCACTGGTACTTGATGTTCTTTAGCTAGTGCCCGGGCTTGTTCATCTGTCATTTCTTGCCAAAAGTCTACACCTGTCTCTTCTTTCACCGCATCTACCATGTGTACACGGCGCCAAGAAGGTTGAAGTTCCACTTCTTCCCCGCCATACGTAATAGTAGTAGTGCCTAATACTTCTTGAGCTATGTGAGCAATTAAGTTTTCTGTTAACACCATGATATCTTCATAATCACCGTAGGCAGCATATAACTCCATCATGGTAAATTCCGGATTGTGCCTTGTAGAAATTCCCTCATTACGAAATACACGCCCGATTTCATACACTTTTTCCAAACCGCCAACAATTAGCCGTTTTAAATGAAGCTCGATGGCAATGCGCATATAAAGCTCCATGTCAAGTGCGTTGTGATGGGTAATAAACGGGCGGGCTGCTGCTCCGCCTGGAATAGTATGCAGCATTGGCGTTTCTACTTCTAAATACCCTTCACGATCTAAGTACCGGCGCATCGATTGTAGAATCTTGCTTCGAACAACAAAAGTATCGCGTACCTCTGGATTAACAATTAAATCTAAGTAACGTTGACGGTATCGTTGTTCTACATCCTTTAAACCGTGAAATTTGTCTGGAAGCGGGCGAAGTGATTTTGATAACAGCTCAAATTCAGATGCCTTTACAGACAGCTCTCCTACTTTTGTTTTAAAAGCTGTTCCTTTTATCCCAACAAAATCACCAATATCGGTGCGTTGGAATAATTCATAGGCTTCTTCACCCACCTGGTCTTTACGTACATAGATTTGTATTTGTCCGCTTAAATCCTGAATATGAGCAAAGCCTGCTTTTCCTTTTCCACGCTTTGTCATGACTCGTCCTGCAATAGAAATATTGGTTTCCTTTTCCTGCAATTCTTCCTTTGTAAATTCATCAAACTCTTCTGTTACAAGAGCTGCTGTATGAGAACGTTCAAACCTTTTTCCGAAAGGGTCTTTCCCTTCTTCTTGTAACGCTAACAGTTTTTCTCTTCGCACTTCTATTTGGTCATTATGTTCTTGCTCTTGACTCAAGACTATCCACTCCTTCGTTTTTAGCCAATAGATTCATGGAAAAGGACTGTCCCTTACACCTGAAAAGGGGCAGTCCCGTTGTTTGCATTATCAAGGTGAATTACACTGCCGACGCTTTTGCATGTTCCGCTGCCTCTAACTCATCGACAAAGTTATACAATGCAGCAGCAACTTCATCTCTTGTGTGAAGCTGATTAATTTGATCACGTACTCTCTTGTTGCCCCTAAGCCCTTTTAGATACCACGCAGCATGCTTGCGCATTTCTCGAACAGCTACATTTTCTCCTTTAAGATCAATTAACCGGTCCATATGAATCATGCAAACATCAATTTTTTCATGCGGGGATGGGTCCGGAGCTAACTCCCCAGTTTCGAGGTAATGGATAGTGCGGTAGAGCATCCAAGGGTTTCCAAGTGCAGCTCTTCCGATCATTACACCGTCCACACCCGTCGTGTCCAGCATTCTCTTTGCATCTTGTGGTGTCTTTACATCGCCATTACCAATAACCGGTATATCTACAGCATTTTTTACTTCTTTCAATATATCCCAATTGGCGGTTCCTTCATACATTTGTACACGTGTCCGTCCATGGACGGACACTGCTTTTCCGCCAGCAGCTTCGATAGCCTGTGCATTTTCCACTGCTAAAATATTGTCTTCGTCCCAGCCCATTCTCATTTTAACGGTAACAGGCTTGTCAACGGCACGAACCGCTACTTTTACCATTTCATAAATTTTATCCGGGTCTAGCAACCACTTAGCACCGGCATCACATTTTGTGATTTTCGGCACGGGACATCCCATGTTAATGTCGATGATATCAGCATTTGTCTGCTGGTCGACCACTTGTGCGGCTCCAGCTAATGTTTCTTTGTCCCCGCCGAATATTTGCAAACTTAAAGGCTTTTCCCTCTCGTCCACATAAAGCATCTGCAATGACTTCTCGTTTTTATTTAAAATGGCTTTATCGCTAACCATTTCAGCACAAACAAGTCCTGTCCCGAACTCTTTGGCAATGAGACGAAAAGCTGGATTACAAACACCTGCCATCGGTGCAAGTACCACTTGGTTTTTCATTTTAATATTATCAATTTGCAACATATTTCCACCTCCAATACATTTAGCCAGAACGCAATTCTTCTTTCGTAACGCCTAGCGCTTCTACCACTTCGTCTATAAATTGTTCATCCGGAACGCGGCTGCCTCGTTCAACCTGACCAAGAATGGAAACGGATATCCCCATTTTTTCAGCAAGACTTTCCTGTGTGTGGCCCTTTAACTTTCGAAAAGCTCGAATCCGGCTGGCCCAGAGCATTTCCTCCATAAACGCACACCTTCTTTTTCTTTATTGGATAAATCTTGAACAAGGTCATGAATGCTTCTATGTGTTATCGGTTCTTTGACACCTTCCGCTATTTCATTTAAAGGAATCAAAACAAAGGCTCTTTCTGCCATTCTCGGATGAGGAATATATAAATCGTCCATTCTAATATTTTCATCATTGAAGAGTAAAATGTCAAGGTCTATCGTACGAGGTCCCCATCGTTTTATCCTTACCCGGTCTAATTCTCTTTCTATCCACTGAGTGGTTAACAATAACTGCTCTGGAGACAAGCTTGTCTTTAACGCTGCGGCCATATTCAAGAATGATGGTTGTTCTGTTACACCGACGGGGGCCGTTTCATAAATTGATGACAGTTTTGTTACTTGTATGCTTGTCTGTTCGTGTAATTGATGCACAGCTTGCTTTAAGTAATGCGCCCGATCCCCCATATTTGAGCCAAGGGCTAAATAAACACAGTTGTTCATGACCGGCTCCGTGTAATTTCTATTCCTACGTATTCATAATGACCGGCAATAGGAGGGGTAGGTTTCTTTACAAACACCGTCGCTTCATAAACGATAGAAAATGTATTTAAAATGATTTCCGCTATCGTTTCGGCTACTGTTTCTACTAAATCAAATGTGTTTTCTTCGACTGCTTTTTTGACAGCTTGATATGCGTCGGCATAATTCACACTCTTTTCCAAATCATCATCTTTTGCAGCTGGTTTTAAATTAGCTTTCATTGTTAAATCAACAATAAAAGGTTGGCCTAGTGTATTTTCCTCTGAAAACACACCGTGATAACCATAAAACTCCATCCCTTTTAAGTATATTTTATCCAACGGTTTCCACCTTTCCTTTTCCAAGCATAGCATCCATCATTTTCACTGTTCGGCTCATTTCTAGAACATCGTGAACCCGAACGATATCACTGCCTTTTTCTATACCGAGGCTCACCGTCGCTCCTGTCCCTTCGACTCTTTCATTAGCTGGAAGGTTAAGGGTCTGTGCAATAATGGACTTACGAGACGTTCCTAAAAGTACTGGATAGCCAAGTTCTGTAAATTCCTCAAGACGTCTCATTACTTCGAGGTTTTGATGATACGTTTTAGCAAAACCAACACCAGGATCCAAGATAATGCGATTATCTTTCACCCCTGCTTGTTTACAAATATCAATGCTTTCTCTTACATCGGCGATAATGTCTGCTATCAAGTCCTGATAATCTGTATTGTCGCGGTTATGCATCACGATAATCGGCACATCATACTGTGCTGCTACCTCCGCCATTTCGGGGTCGCCTTTTGCTCCCCAAATATCATTAATAATGGAAGCACCAGCCTTTAGTGCTTGTCTAGCTGTTTCTGCTTTATACGTATCAATTGAAATCGGTACATCGACTTGACTAGCAACCGCTTCAATCACCGGAACCACCCGGCTGCATTCTTGTTCGATTTCCACTTTCGTATACCCCGGCCTTGTGGATTCCCCTCCAATATCAATAATATCAGCGCCTTGCTCCACCATTTCTTGTGCACGTTCTACCGCTTTTGACAGCTCATTAAAGCGGCCGCCATCTGAAAAGGAGTCTGGGGTTACATTTAGAATACCCATGAGATAGGTCTTTTCTGAAAAATCCATTGTCCATTTTCCCCAAGAAATTTGTGTATTACTCATGATTAATCTTCCTTTCTTTTCATTTCCGATATAGACCATAATTGTTCACGATAACGTTTATATTCTTGCTGCAGTTTATCAACGACCGAATGGCCTGCTGTAAAATAATGATCATCCACAGCGTTTAAACGTACGATTTCTTGAATGGAATTGGTGACGAACGCTTCGTCTGCGTCGTATAACATCTTTATTTTAAATTGTCCTTCTCTTACGTAAAAAGAAAGTTTTTTGGCTAAATTTATGATAAACGCCCGAGTAATTCCATTTAAAATCCCTGTTTCTACAGCTGGCGTATAAATGGTTGTTCCTTTTACCCAAAAAAGATTGGAAACAACACCTTCTGTCAAATACCCTTTTTCATTTAAATACAAGCCTTCTACTGACTGGTCGGCCCCTGTTTCTCTTTTACCTAATATGTTATTAAGGTAATGGTGGGATTTGAGCCTCTCTTCTGATTCGGGTGAATTTCTTCGCACCGTCAATAGCTTCCCGTTTTTCGCTTGTTCCAACGATGTAGCCGGATCAGGCAAAGGCTTCATATAAATGATTGTGTTCGAATTTTTATAAGGGGCCGTAGTCAAGCCCAGTTCTCCCTCGCCAGCAGAAACATTGTAACGTACATATGCATGTTTTAATTTGTTGGCTGCCAGCAATTCATTTAATTGTTGTTGTACGTTTTCCCGATGATACACCCAATCTATTCCCATCACGGACAACCCGCGTTCTAACCGAAAAAAATGATCATCAAGTAAAAAAGGGTGGCCGTTATAAATACGAAATGTTTCAAACAAACCAAGGCCATACATAAAACCATGTTCAAAAACAGAAAGACGAGCTGAGCCCGCCTCTTTAATATCACCATTTATATAAATATACATGACTCAAACTCCCTGTTTAGCTCCACGATACGTTTCAATAAAATTTCTCAGAAGTTGTTTTCCACTTCCGGTCATAATCGATTCTGGATGGAATTGAACCCCTTCGATAGGAAATGTTTGATGGCGTATCCCCATGATTTCCCTGCTCTCTGTCCAAGACGTGACCGTAAAACAATCGGGAAGTGTTTCTTTTTCTACAATTAACGAATGGTAACGAGTAGCAGTAAATGGGTTAGACAAGCCTTGATAAATACTCGTTTCATCGTGTGTAATATCTGATGTTTTGCCATGCATGAGTTCTTCTGCACGCACAACCTTTCCACCAAATGCTTGTGCAATAGACTGGTGTCCTAAACAAACACCAAATATCGGTATAGAACCTGCAAAGTAACGTATTGCTTCCACGCTAATACCTGCCTCATCTGGAGTGCATGGGCCTGGCGAAATCATCAAGAAATCAGGAGCTAATTCCTCTATTTCCCGGATAGTTATTTTATCGTTTCTTCGAACAACCAATTCTTCTCCCATTTCTCCAAGATATTGAACAAGGTTGTACGTAAACGAGTCATAGTTATCAATCATTAAAATCATGCTTTTTCCTCCTCTGCTCGGCTGTGCTTCTGAACTAACTCTTCTTCACTAATCTCTTGGGCTTTCCAGAGAGCTCGTGCTTTTTTCAACGATTCTTGATACTCCGCTTGCGGATTCGAATCAATGACAATCCCAGCTCCGGCCTGCACGTAAGCAGTATCTTCTTTCACCACCATTGTGCGAATAGCAATATTTAACTCTAAATCCCCGTTAAAACCCAGCCATCCGACCGACCCCGTGTATATACCTCGGCGCACAGGCTCTAATTCTTCAATAATTTCCATTGTTCGAATTTTTGGTGCTCCTGTAATTGTCCCACCTGGAAAAGCTGCTTTTATCATATCATATTCATCCACGTCAGCGAACAATTTTCCTTTTACATTGGAGACAATATGCATAACATGAGAGTATCGTTCAATTACCATTAATTCATCTACGCTCACAGAACCATACATACATACTTTACCTAAATCATTTCGTTCCAAATCAACAAGCATTACGTGTTCTGCCCGCTCTTTTTCCGTACCGATTAATTCTCTTTCCAGCGCAATATCTTCTGTTTCGGTAGTACCACGCGCTCGAGTGCCGGCAATTGGCCTTGTCGAAGCTTTATTTCCTCTTTTTTTTATTAACAGTTCTGGCGAGGCACTTACTACTTGTAAATCAGGTGTGTGCATATATCCCATGTACGGCGAAGGATTCAATGTTCTTAGTTTTTCGTAAACATGCAGCGGCGGCGTCTTTAATGGTCTTTTTTGCCGAACAGACAGGTTGACTTGAAACACGTCTCCTGCTCGAATATAGTCTTGCACCTTATTGACTGCTTTTGAAAAAGTTTCTTCTGTGAAGCTGGCGGTATCATTACCTCCCCGAGAGACGCATGTACCACGTTTTGTTATTTGTTCGTCCCACGAAAACACTGGCGGAAATTCCCATGCGTGCTTCCATCGATTGATAGCAGTTCCAACTTGTTCCTCGTCGTCACTATGTACAACAATCCACAGCCTTTTTTCCAGGTGATCATAGACAAATACTTCTTGAAAAGCTAAAAAATATAAATCATCTGTTTCTAAGTCATCGCTCGCCGCAAAAGGCATCTCTTCAATATAACGGATGTAGTCATAGCTGAGAAAGCCGATAACCCCGGTTTGAAAATCTGGCAAATCAGGTTGTGTTACTACTTTATAGGGAGAAAGCCATTCTTTCATCGCTTGTAACGGATCGCCGTATATGTGTGTCTCTTCTTCCTGTGTTTTCACAAATAACCGGTTGTTTTTTCCTCTTAGTACAGCAAAAGGTGTGAAACCAGCAATGCTGTAACGTCCGCTTTGGCCACTTTCTAGTAAAATGTGATAGGCACGCTTTTGGCTTAACGCCTGATAAGCCTTAAAAAATTTATCCTCTGGATAACAAAAAGAATCTGCTGTCACAACGTGCTTTTTAAAGGGGTCGGGTAGTGGTGCTAGTTCCTTTAACATCATTCTCTCCTCATTACACTTCTTGTTAAACTTTATCCTACCACGAATTTGGCTGTTCATCACTAAAAAACCAAAAAGCAGAGCTGCATGAAATGACCCCCGAACGCTGGATTATTGGTCCAGCTTTCGGGGGTCATCTTAACATGCTCTGCTTTCGTTTTACTTTTCGTCAAATTGATAAAGAGGGGTACTTAAGTAACGTTCGCCGTTACTTGGAATAACAGCAACTACTTTTTTACCTTTACCCAGCTTTTTCGCCTCTTCCAAGGCAGCGTAAATAGCTGCTCCAGATGAAATACCGCCTAAAATACCCTCTTCTCTTGCTGCACGTCTCGCATATTCAAACGACTGTTCCGTTGTCGCTGTAACAATTTCATCATACACATCCGTATCTAAAATGTCTGGAACAAATCCGGCACCAATTCCTTGAATTTTGTGAGGGCCTTTATTACCACCGCTCAACACCGGGGAATCTTCTGGTTCAAGCGCGATAATTTTCACATTAGGGAAGTTTTCCTTTAATAACTTCCCGGCACCTGTGATCGTACCACCCGTACCAATTCCAGATACAAATGCATCTATTTGTCCATCCACCTGTTCTAACAGCTCACGTCCTGTTGTTTCGCGATGAATTTCAGGATTTGCTTCGTTTTCAAATTGCTGTGGCACGAAGTAACCATTTTCTTTCGCTAATGCGTTTGCTTTACTAATAGCACCGCCCATTCCATCCGGACCTGGTGTTAAGACTAGCTCGGCACCATATGCTTTTAACAGATTACGGCGCTCCATGCTCATTGTATCCGGCATCACTAATATTGCTCTATACCCTTTGGCCGCTGCAACCATTGCAAGGCCAATCCCTGTGTTGCCACTTGTTGGCTCAATAATTGTATCACCAGGTTTGAGATTACCGTCTCTTTCTGCAGCCTCAATCATTGCAAGAGCAATACGATCTTTAACACTGCTTCCTGGGTTCATAAATTCCAATTTCAAATATACATCTGCGTCATTTTCACCTGTTAGGCGGTTCAATTTCACAAGCGGTGTATTTCCAATAATTTCTGTAATGTTGTTTGCCACTTTCATACGTCGTTCCCCCTCGTTAATACCAAGTAATTTCATTGGTTTTGTTGCTATTATAGTACCAGCCTTTTAAAATCGTGTCAAACAATGTACATGACTATTATTCGACATCGTTTTCTATATTCCATGCACGCTGTTGAAGTTCCTTTAAATCCTCTTCAGAAAAATGATATTTTTCATTGCAAAAATGACACTGTGTCTCTGCACCTTTATCTTTTTCAATCATATCTTGCAACTCATCTGTCCCTAAAGAGATAAGGGCATTTTCCACGCGCTCTTTTGAACAGTGACATGAAAAAGCAACCGGATGTTTATCCAACAATTGAAAATCCTCACCGAAAAGAACATGAAGCATTTCTTCCGGCGTTTTTCCTTTTTCAATAAGCTTAGAGACTGGCGGCATATTATTAATTTGTTGCTCGAGCCTGGTAGCAATCTCATCATCAGCACCTGGAAGTAGTTGTATAATGAAGCCGCCTGCTGCCAAAATAGAGTTATCTGGATTTACGAGCACCCCTAGACCTACAGAAGACGGGACTTGTTCAGAGGAGACAAAATAATATGTGAAGTCTTCTCCTAATTCCCCGGATACGATTGGCACACTCCCTGTGAAATGTTCTTTCATGCCGAGGTCTTTGACAACAGACAATGTTCCGTCTGTTCCTACCGCTCTTGCAACATCCAATTTGCCTTGCTGATTCAAATCAAAATGAACTTGTAAATGATGAGCATATCCTCGCGTGTTTCCGTTAGATTGACTGTCAATAATAATGGGGCCCATTGGACCTCTTCCTTCTATCTTAATGGTCAGCTTATCATCACCTTTTAGCATCGCCCCCATCATTGACCCTGCAGTCATAGCACGCCCAAGAGCAGCAGCTGCGGTTGGCAGTGCCTGATGGCGACGTACAGCTTCATCTACCATATTCGTCGTTCTGACTGCATAAGCACGTACACGGCCGTCAAATGCAGTGGTTTTTATAAGGTAGTCTTCCATATCCCTTCATCCTTTCTTCGTTTCATGTCTATTCATTGTATAGATATAATGCAGTCCTTTTAAAGTTAAATAAGGGTCTATGTGATCAATGGTGGTCAAAATATCAACAATACGACCGGCCAGTCCTCCAGTAGCAATCACAAACGGGTCTTGACGTATTTCTTTTTTCATTCTACATACAACACCATCCACTTGCGCAGCATAGCCGTAATACACACCTGACTGGATAGCATGTGTTGTGTTTTTTCCTATTACTTTTCCAGGTTTTCCTGCTTCAATACGGGGGAGTTTGGAGGCCTTTTGATACAAGGCGTCCGTTGCAACATTCATTCCAGGAGCTATCACTCCCCCGATGTAATTATTCTTTTCATCAATATAGCAAAACGTTGTTGCGGTACCCACATCTACAACAATAAGTGGTCCGTGGTGTTCTCTTATCGCTGCAACCGCATTAACAATTCGATCTGCTCCAACTTCTCTTGGGTTGTCATAGCGAATGTTTAATCCTGTTTTTATACCAGGGCCGATTACTTTCGGATCGATATTTATATACTGTTTGCACATACGTTCAAGTGTATCGACCACCGGTGGAACCACAGAGGAAATAATAATTCCTTCGATGTGTTCAGCAGCAGCAGATTTGGTCGAAAGAAGCTGTAAAAGTTGTAAACCATATTCGTCCTCTGTTTTATTTTGGTCTGTTTTTAAGCGCCAATACGACACCAGCTCATGTTTATCATACAGGCCGAAAATAATCGTCGAGTTTCCTACATCTATAACAAGTACCACGTTCCATCCCCACTTTTAAAACAGATTGAACATGCCGTAGAAAAAGGGATGCCTCGACAAGGCACCCCTTTTTATCAAGCAGCATTCACACGTCTTATTTACGATTGCTGTCATCATCATCAGAAGCAGGAGGATTATTATTACCCAGCGTTTCAGGGTCAGGTTTGCTCTTAGTTGCATCAGTTCCCTGTTGAGCCGTTTCTGTATCCGCTGTTTCTTCACTTTCGTCAGCATTCGTTTTAGACTGAATGTTCACTTTCACATCATCATTTTGCTCACTGTCACCCGACTTAGATGCACCTACCTCGTCATCACTTATATTCAAATGATGATCTTCCGGCAGTTTGCCGTCTTCAACAAGTGATTCAATTTGCTGGGCATCCAGCGTTTCTAACTCTAGCAATGTTTGTGCAACAAGTTCGAGCTTATCTTTGTGTTCTGTTAGAATCTGCTTACATTTGTCGTATGATTCTTTAATAATCCGCTGCACTTCTTTATCAATCTCATGAGCAATGGCATCACTGTAATTTGGTTCGTTTTGGATATCACGGCCTAAAAATACTTGTCCACCTGAACTTGAACCAAATTGAAGCGGGCCTAACTTTTCACTCATTCCATATTCTGTCACCATTTTACGCGCAATATCTGTTGCACGCTGAAAGTCATTATGCGCACCTGTGCTTACTTCATTAAACATGACTTCTTCTGCGACACGCCCGCCTAACAACCCGACAATTTTATCAAGAAGCTCTGGTTTTGTCATAAAGTAGCGGTCTTCTTTAGGGAGCATAACAGCATAACCGCCAGCTTGCCCACGAGGAACAATCGTCACTTTATGCACCATATCTGCATTTTGCAATTTAACCCCTACTACGGTATGGCCAGCTTCGTGGTGGGCAACAATGTTTTTCTCTTTCTCAGAGATAACACGGCTTTTCTTCGCTGGCCCTGCAATAACGCGGTCAATGGCCTCTTCGACATGAGTCATGCGAATCTTTTTCATATCGGCTCGTGCAGCAATGAGCGCCGCTTCATTTAACAGGTTTTCTAAATCTGCACCAGAAAAACCAGGTGTTCGCTGCGCAATGGCTTGAAGGTCTACATCATCAGCCAATGGCTTGTTTCTAGCATGCACGTGCAGAATTTCATTACGGCCTTTCACATCTGGACGACCTACCATAATCTGTCGGTCAAAACGTCCTGGACGAAGCAATGCTGGATCGAGCACGTCGGAGCGGTTCGTAGCTGCGATAATAATAATTCCTTCATTCGCACTAAACCCATCCATTTCGACTAAGAGCTGGTTCAACGTTTGCTCTCTTTCGTCGTGGCCGCCGCCAACTCCGGCACCACGCTGTCTACCAACGGCATCAATTTCGTCTATAAAGATAATACATGGCGCATTTTTCTTCGCATTTTCAAACAAATCACGAACACGGGAAGCACCAACACCAACAAACATTTCCACAAAGTCTGAACCACTGATGGAGAAAAACGGAACTCCCGCTTCTCCGGCTACAGCTCGTGCAATTAACGTTTTACCTGTACCCGGCGGTCCGACTAACAAAACCCCTTTTGGAATTCTTGCACCTATGTTTGCAAACTTACGCGGGTCTTTAAGGAAATCGACAACTTCAATCAATTCTTGTTTCTCTTCTTCAGCACCTGCGACATCCTTGAAGCGCGCTTTCTTTTTGTCTTCTTGATACAGCTTCGCTTTGCTTTTTCCAAAGTTCATAACACGACTTCCGCCGCCTTGTGCTTGGCTTAACAAGAAGAAGAACAAGATGAAAATAATAACAAACGGAATAATTGAGGTAAAGAATGTCACCCATGCACTAGGTTCTTCTGCAGGTTCTGTTTCTAAAACTAATGAACCTCCTTCAGGACCTTGTGCGGTCATTAACGTTTGTGTATTCTCTTCTGATATAGGGACATAAGTCTGGAAGTTCTCGCCTTCCTCATCGCCTACCTCCTGCCCTGTAACTAAGTACACTTCACCTTCTGGCTGCAGTGTAACAGAGCTTATTTCGTTATTTTCTAGTTTGGTAAAGAATTCGTTTGTTGTCATTTCATCAGTTTCTGTTTGGTCATTGCTCAAGAAACTAATGATACCTATAATGACAAGAAACAAAAGCAAATAAAATACGGTA
Organism: Alteribacillus persepolensis; assembly: GCF_900099605.1. Lineage (GTDB taxonomy): Bacteria > Bacillota > Bacilli > Bacillales > Marinococcaceae > Alteribacillus > Alteribacillus persepolensis. Next base: position 44,164 of record NZ_FNDK01000022.1, on the reverse strand, counting down.
TTCCGAAAAATTCGGTTCATTCCTGACCTCCTCCCACGGGCATTGACAACTGCAATAATAGTACCACATTTGTATTATTTCTCACAATCAAGACCCCTTGTAGACTTCAGGCTTTAATATACCTATATAAGGGAGGTTACGGTACTTTTCTGCATAATCGAGCCCATATCCTACAACAAACTCATCAGGTACGGTAAAACCAGCAACATCTGGAATTAAATCAACATTCCGTCCATCAGGCTTGTCTAGCAGCGTAATAATTTTTAATGAATTAGCCCCTCTGTGTTTAATAAGACTAACTAAATAACTCAAGGTATTGCCGCTGTCTATAATGTCTTCAAGTATAATGACATCTCTGCCTTCTACCGTTGTATCCAAATCTTTAATAATTTTTACCTCACCGGATGAAACCATACTATTGCCATAGCTGGACACATCCATAAAATCAATCTCAATGTGTGTATCAATTCGTTTTGTAACATCCGCCATAAAAGGAAGCGCACCTTTTAACACACCGATAATAAGCGGAAAACGCCCATCATACTCTTTCGTAATATCTTGACCTATTTCGTGAATCTTTGCTTGTAATTCTTCTTCACTAATTAGTACTTTTTCAATTTCATCATGCATCTGGATTCCTATACCCTCCCAAGCATTGGTTCAATCTGCTGTATTAAGTTATTTTTCTACATTTCTCTATCTTACCATGCCAACTTTCAACATTTCACCTCATACATATTTTTTTAAACTGCCCCCCATGTTGCCTTTACATGTGAGAAGAATATAATGGGCGTGCGGTTCCGGGTGTTGGACATGTCGCGCTGATTTCCTCAAGTATGGTATCCAAAGCACCTCTCCTTTTGCATCTGTCACGACTGGCCATTGATCGCGTTGATCGCGGGGGATTTTTTCGTCTATAAAGATACGATTCACTTTTTTTGTCCCGTTCATTCCTAAAAGCTGTATTTTATCTCCACTTATTCGTGGACGCACCGTTAATGGAAACAAGTCTTTGTCTTCTCTTAGCACCAATTTATCCGCGCAGCTTGTCATATCGGAAGCAAACTGCATCCGTTCTGCCAAAAAAACGGCACGTTGATATGTAATTTCCTGCCCTAATGACAAAACAATGTGCTCATCTGTGATATCTGTTTTACCGCGGCTTCGACTTTTGACCGTAAACGTGACGTGGTTGTATGACCGAGACACCTTCACCCCTCCCGGCCAGTCTAGGGAAAAGGAGGGGTGAGTTTTGTTTAGTAAGTGAATGAGCTGCTTTATATGTAGAGTCGAAATTTCTCGGACGTTACCTAAACAAAGATACTTTAATATTAGATGAATACTCCTTCTTTGTAAAGGGAGCGGGAGCGCTAGCCAAGCTTCTCGAGAAATCGTCAAAAAATCGTCATTCTCTGCGATAATAACATGCTTTAAATTCTTCTCTGCTTCATGCTCAATATATGCCCTTTCTTCCCTTTGCCAATCAAAATACTCTTGGAAATGTTGATGTACTAAGTTGTTCTCTTGTTTCAAAAATGGAAGGACCTGTTTTCTGAAGCGATTTCTTGCATATTTATCAGACGTGTTGCTTTCGTCTACGCGAAACGAAATATTGTGCTCACGACAGTATGCATAAATATCTTCTTTTGTAACAGGAAGTAAAGGTCTAATCAAACGTCCGCTTCCAAAAGGCCTTGATGCCGCTATACCTGCATCACCTAAAACACTTCTTCCCGACACCTGCTTCATTAACATCGTTTCTACTTGATCATCTGCATGGTGTCCTGTAGCTAAAATTCCTATATTATGTTTGCTCATGATTTCCTTAAAATATGCATAGCGCAAACGACGTGCCTGCTCTTGTACACCTCCTCCTTCCTCTTTCATTGCCTCACGCACTGACACACTTCGGCTGAAGCAAGGCACCCCATGCTCTTCACACCATGTATGTACAAAAGATTCATCTTTCTGTGCTGTTTCTTCTCGCAAACCATGATTTACATGAGCAGCCATCACTTTTACTTTCCCTTCATTTTGCAACTCTAATAGAATGTGTAAAAGTGCCATAGAATCAGGTCCACCAGAAACAGCTGCTAATACTTTCTGCTCTTCTTGCATTAATCCTCTATCTTGTATCCATTGCTCAACGATTTGTTTCATAACGCTGGCCTACTCCTTTACCTATTGAAAAAATAGACAATGCAAATACTAAACCTGCAGCAATTGCCCCAGCTTGTAACACCGTCTCGACTCCAAGCTGCAAACCGTTATAATAATCCTCTTCTACAAAAGCAAGCATCGTCGAATAAGCTCTGCCGCCCGGCACCAATGGGATAATACCCGGAATCGTAAATGTCGTTACTGGCACGCGACGAAAACGAGCCAGCAAATGTGATAAAAATGCTGCAGTAAACGCTGCTGCTGCTGCTGCAAACACACTGCTCCATCCAAAATAGGGCAGGCTGCTATAAATAAACCACGCTGTCATCCCAATAAGACCACCCCACCATACGAGGCGCAGGGGAATATTAAAAATGATTCCAAATGCTATCGTTGCTATAAAACAAAAAATTAATTCCAACCACATACAGGCACTCACTCCGAATAATTTATGTTATATAAAGAATCGAAAGCGAAACAGCTACACCGGCTGCAATGGATAAAGACGAAACCCCCGCTTCCGCTCCCCGAGCCACACCAGCTACCAAGTCTCCAGACATTAAATCCCGTACCGAGTTCGTTAACGGAATGCCTGGGACTAATGGAATGAGTGCACCTATAATGACTTGATCAACATTGATTCCAAAACCGGAATATACCATTAACACAGCTGCAATACTGCCTGTAAAAGCAGCCAAAAATTCAGAAAAAAATTTCACTTTCAGGTATGCCTGATAAAGTACAAGCGATACTGTTGTAATTAAACCACCGATGAAAGCTGGCAGCACATCAAATGCACTCCCTCCCATTAAATAGGAAAAAGCTGCTCCTCCAATCCCTGATGCTAGATATATAAGCCATAATGGATAGTTCATCGGTGCATGTTCAATATCCTTTAACCGTTGAATCGTTTCCTCTATCGTTAACTCACCATGTGTGAACTCCCTAGACACTTGGTTTACGGAAGTGACTTTGCTTAAATCTTGAAATCTCTCACGCACACGAATCATCTGCATCAACTCCTGCCCTTCTTTTGTGCGAAAGGCAAGGAAAATACCAGTTGTTGTGACAAAACTGCTGACTTCTTGCATACCAGCAGATCTTGACATTCGCGTCATCGTATCCTCTACTCGATACGTTTCGGCTCCATAACGCAGCATTAACTTGCCGCCAAGCAGACAGCCTTCCATGATTTGTTCTGCTTTTTCCATAGCTCCCTCCAGCTCATCTTACATCCATTGTCCCATAAAGTATAAAATAGATGACAAGAAGAGGAAAGAGGCTGTTAACATAACCTCCACCCGATATGAAACAGAATTGTCCTTGTTATAATACTTTCGCTGCTTATTTTTTTGTTTTTTCGCAGGTTGTACAGGCTTCCTCTTTTGACGCGCCCCTGACTTTACAGAATGCGACGATTTTACAGAACGTGTTTCAATCGCCACCATGACATCTTTTTTCATCTCCTGTGCTCCTGCGTAGCTTCCTTTTAATGCTGCCAATAACACCTTTCTATACGGTGCTAGCGAAGGCATGGAGGCAATTTGTTTATTTAAAAATGCTAAACTATTTTCCTTTTCATATGGCTTATTAAAACGTTTTCCATAAGCCGTTTCAATAAAAATCATTGCCAGCGAAAACAAGTCGTAACCAGGTTCAGCCTTTCGGTCACCCAGTCCCCAATAACCCCTGTCATAGAATTCTGTATATTCCTTTACAGAGCGCCCTAATTTAGTTGTCCCCCCTACATCAAACCACCTGATTCTAGCTGGAGGTCCTGTTACAATTAAATTCTCAGGCTTTAAGTCACCAAACACCCAGCCTGCTTGGTGTAAACGATCCAAATCTCCCAGCAGTTGAACCATTAAAATGGGTGTCCACTCCATCCCTTTTTGTTTCGTAAAATTCGATAAAGAATGCCCTTTTAAATATTCCATACAAAAAAAAGGGAATGTCTCCCCCTTAATTTCTATATCATCCACGTCCCTTAGCGCAGGGCCAAGTACGTTTCCTTTTACTGTAGAGAAATGTCTTAATACATTAATTTCCGACGTTAAAGACATTTTATTTTCACCAATTTTCACCGCAGCCTGTCCCGTTCTCGTTTCTACTAGATAGACCGACCCTGTTGCACCATTCCCCAATTTTCGAATCACTCGATAAGGATTCTTGTTCCATTTACCAAGCCACTTTGTACCTGGAACTAGATTAGAAGCCTGACTCTTCAATTGAACCATCTTCCTCTCCATATTCAATCAAACTTCTTCTGTCCTTGCGTTTTTCAACATGGTACAGCGCAGCTTTTAAGGCAGGTCCAGTCGGCGTGACGCCACCTGTCGTTAAACGATTAAACGTATTTGTTAAACTGTTCATCTGCGGAGTCCAATTCAATATTTTTTCCACTTCTTTTCTTTTCCCAGGAAATACAAACAATGAAAAATAGTTTTCTCCAGACCGGGAATTTAAACTAATAGACAAATCTGTCAACGCTTCTTGCACCATTGGAAATTTTGGTTTCATGCTTGCGCTTGTATCCACTAATATCAACACATCCAAACTCACACTTTCACCAAGTTCATCTACCACCTCCATCACTTCTCCCCGCTTGTCCGGCGGTAAGTCTTCCATTTCCTGGTCATTCCCAAGAATATGACGCAGTTCATTATGAACCACACCGTGCAGTGTTTGAGTCATAGCTTGCCTTGTCACCATCTGCACTGTCTGAGACAGCTGATTGGCGTAAACTACTTGGCTAACACCTCCCCCAGCCATCGCAATGTCTTCCACTTCCCGCATGCCATGTTCGCGTTGTGACCCTTGTTCTAATATGCCTATTACATTGACCGTAATTCCTTTTTCTTTTGCAAAAGCCGCTACACTAGCCGGATCTTCTCCTTGATTGGAACACCCGTCCGTTAATAATAAAATTTGCCGTATCTTTCCTCCACTCATACGTCAGCACCCTCCCAAAAATGGTATTATTTTCATTTTTGACGGGGTTCACTGATTATATACCTTTTTCACTTGGAATCCAACACCGTGCAGCACACCTTCTATGCCTTCTTTCTTGTTAAAGACATATTGTAATGAACCGGAATAGCAGACCATTTCGGTAAGTTGCGTTTGATTTTAGCAGTGACAATCGTCATGTCATCATGAATCTGCCCTTGAGATACACGCATCACCCTTTCTAAAAGTAAATCAGCTAACTCTTGTGGATCATCGGTTTCGATTTGCGATAGAATCCTCCTAATCCAAATTTCTGTATTTTCAATAGGACCGGGAATATCAAAAATCCCGTCACTCATCATGATAAGCATATCTCCGTCCTTCATCTGTTCGGTGACCACATCGATATCTGCGTGTTCCATCATGCCCATAGGCAAGTTCCCTGCTTCAATTTGTTTAATCTTATTCCCCCTTTTAATAAAACTAGGGATAGAGCCAATTTTAATAAACTTTCCCCTCGCTTCTTGTAAATCAACCATTGCCAAATCCAACGTGGAAAACATCTCTTCTGTTGAGCGAATACTGAGTACCGAATTAACCGAACGTATGGCTGTTTCCTCATCCATTCCGGAAGCTAAAATAGTCTGTAAAATTTGCAAAGCGGAGCTGCTTTCTTGATGAGCCTTTTCTCCGCTTCCCATCCCATCACTAATAGCAATGGCATGTTTACCTGTGCCAATATCCATCGAGGCATAACTGTCGCCTGAGACCCATCCTCCTCCTTTAGCCACAGAAGCCGAACCAACATCAACGGTATAAGTTCTTGCAGATACAAATGTAATATTTAAATATTCAGAAATATTTTCGTATAATTCTTGGCTGCCGACAATAATGTGTTCTTTTAAGATATCAGACAGCATTGGCGCAATAATTTTTTCTGCTTGTTCAGAACCAGCCTCTTTTAACACACTCATCTCTATCTCTACATTTCCTTCATCGAGCCGGTACACATCGACGTGGCCAATCTCAAGCCCGGCATTTTGCAAGGCTTCATGAATTTGTTCTTCTTGCCAATGGTGAGCTTCTTTTTCTCTTTGTATTTCCTGGGCAAAGTCATTCATCACTTCCGATACACCACGCAGCTGTTCCGCAACGAGCTGGCGGCTTTCTTTTACTTTTTTTGTCAGTTCCCTGCGCGTTTGATCTTGTTGGAGTTCTTCAGACATGATTCTGAGCATACGACTATCATAGTGACAATGCTTCTTCCAATTATTTTTCATCTGTGCACTTACTTTGCCGTCTCTTTCTAATTCAAACAGCATACGCGACATGCCATCATATGTGTCCTGGAACTGATTCACCCAGCACCTTTCTTTTCGAAAACACGTCTGGCATGTTTTCTCTGTTATCTTGCTTAACAATTCATCTGTTTCTTTATCTTCTGTCTCTTGATCAAGTGAATCTGGCTGATACATGAAACTCTTTGAAAGAGTTTGAAAAAGATTTGAAAACTTTTCCACTTTCAACGCAGTAACATCCCGCATTTTTTTCATGTGTTTTTGTTGTTCTCGTGCATATTCCGGCGTTCCTGGAATATATTTTTCTATAAATGATGTGACACTGCGCGGTGTTAACAAAAATAGGGAAATAGCAGCCGCTGATTCCGCTAATGTTAAACCAGCACCGTTCAATCCATCTCCATATAATGCGATTAAAGCTGTTCCAAGCAGCATACCAATACTAACCCCAATTTTTTTACCTTCTTTTAATAAGCCGCCCAGAAGGCCGGCAAAGGCCAGCAAACTCATTTGATATAAGTTCGCAATCGTCGCCAGGCTGAGAACAAGGCCAGCAATGACGCCAACTGAGGCACCTAATGCTGCTCCTCCTGTGTACGCAAAGAGAAGTACGAGATAACGAGCTAGTGTATGTTCTGCTGCCATACCATAAATAACCCAGCCTATGGCTCCTGTCATAACAGAAGCTAATAAAATAATAAAACAAACAATTTCTTCTTGCTTTAAAGGCTGTTTACGTTTCTTTGTAATGAGTAATGGCATGCTTTGCAGAAAGATCATCGTTAACACAAAACTTAACCCTGCTTCCACACTAGCCATAACTGTGTCATAAGAGGTGACAGTGCCTTGTGCCAGCCAAATGGTACCCAGGCGGGCCCCTAACGTTGCTAACAGCACCGACAGAGGAAGTGACCATGTCATTCGCCAACCTCGCCGCGTCACCCACTCGTACACGCTCAAAAAAATGGCCAACGCCGCTAACACAAAAGCCCCGTGCAAAACCGCCCCCGAAAATGTACCAACAATAATCCCTGCCGCAGCAATAACTCCTTTATCTCTCCGCCACGAGTACACTGCCGCAAAGAACGGGAGAGCAAACGGAAATAACTCAGCTAGTAAAACAGCTCGTCCTAACAATATACCTAGAATAAAAATAAGTCCGCCCCATTGAATAAATAGCAGATCCAACATCTTTAATGTCTTTTGTTTCGTTTTCTCCCCCAGCAATTTCGTACTGGACCATAGATGCTCCCAAACCGGTTCTGTTTCTTCTGCGCGCTTTGCTAAATCACGTTGATACATAAAATAACCCACCACCTGTTATAAGTTTGTGGGTTTATTATATAAGGTCTATGTTCAAATGTTTGTCAAAATCACGAACCGAAAGAAAAAAAGTCTTCGACGTTTTCTTTTTTGGTGCAAAAGGAGACACCGTGCGGGTTCTCATTCTTTTTTAAAAAAAGGAAAGCATGAACCAACATTTTTTTACAGCATTAGAAGGGGATTCATTAAAAAAGTAGTAAAAACAAAAAGAAAGATGTTACATGCACGTGTAAAACATGACTTGCTTCCCACATTTATGTAGAAACATCAAGATAATGCCTATCCGCATCCCCTGTAAATAAGCACAAGGAAGCGTAAATGGTCTTTTTCGGAGAGAAAGCAGCTTTCCTTTTTTGTAGAAACATGCAGACCTATACAGGAAAAGTTAGCGATTACAGGTGCTCACGTGGAAGGTGTTGACTTTTGCGGCGGCTTTCGATAGCAGCAGCGGTTTGTTTGCACCTATACACTTGGTTGGACAGGTGCCAATGTGTACAAAACAAAAAAGGTGCTGCAGCAAATATTGCTGGGGTAAGTATATTGTATTTTTCCTGCCTCTTCCCTGTACGCGTCAAACAATCCGGCAAAGCCATCCAACTAGAAAGGAGCAATTATAATGCCTCCGTTAACGTCGATAAAACTTAAAAAAGAGCCTGTTTGAACAACAGACTCTTCATCAGTTATGTATAATGGTAGCGGCGGAGGGAATCGAACCCCCGACCTCACGGGTATGAACCGTACGCTCTAGCCAGCTGAGCTACACCGCCAATTTTTTCAGCAACGTGTTTGATTATATAACGACATCATGCTTTTCGTCAACCGTTCTTTTTATTTTTTTCGAAGAAACTGTGAAAGAGGGAGCAGATGCTGTTATTTTCCCCTGATCCCTCATCAAACAGTTTCCTGCATTTATTTAAGTCAGCAGCAAGCTGCTTATCTTTTTGAGCGTCCACCTCTTTTGGAGTCTGTTTGCTTCCTGAGAGAAGCTAATCTTTCTTCACTGTCTTTCATAAAACGGCTCATTTTTTCTTCAAAGGATAATGAACGTTGTTTTTTATTGGGACCACCACGGCGGTCTCCTTTTGGACGATCCCCTTTTGAACGATCTCCTTTTGGGCGGTCGCTTTTTGGTCGATCCTGGGCCTTCCGAATCGACAGGCCGATTTTGCCATCATCTTCTACTTTCATCACTTTGACTGTGACCTCGTCCCCAACACTTAAAAACTGATTTATATCTTCTACATACTTATCGGCCACTTCGCTAATATGAACTAGCCCAGTTTTTCCATCCGGCAGCTCTACAAATGCTCCAAAATGGGTAATGCCTGTGACCTTCCCTTGCAACTTGCTGCCTACTTCAATTGACATTTAAAAAAAGCTCCTCCTTATTTTTCTTTCCTTAGAAAGCTGACTTTTTCAGTCTTAAAATCATTACTATTATACTCGAATGGTAAAAAAGGTGTCAATCTGATGACTGATCTGGTACCTTAAATAAAGTTTCCCCAGGTTTGGTCAAATAATAATCCCTTCTCGCCACTTCCGCTATGTAGTCTAAATCTTGGTAGTTTTGCACTTCTTCCTGGAGACGGGATTCTTCAGCTTTCAAGTCTTCTAACTGGGCTTCTAATTCTGCGCGTTCTGATTTTTTCGCCTCTAATGTAGACCATTGAGAAACGAGCAGAACGGTGAAAATAACCGCAATAATAACACCCACCGCAGAAAGAGCAGTCAGGCGCCGGACGAGACCGCGCCGCTTTTTCGTGTAGGCTTCTTGCAAACGTGCTTGTTCTTGTTCTTTTTCCTGGACGTACGATTCATTAATTTTCGTTACTTTTTTCTTTTCAGATAACAATGAGGACCCCTCCGGTCTATTTGAAAATCCTCCACTGTTTTACCCTTTTTTTGATAATCTGAAAAGTTCGTTCTATTAGATTAACGAAGGAGCGAGGAAGAAACTTTTTCACCATTGGGCGTAATAATCGGGCGATAATCTTCAAAGGAAACAGAAGGAGGTTTAAAATAAACATAAGAACATTTCCACATATAGTTAATCCTATCATAACCGACGAAATGATGAGTTTCAATAAGAATTTGACAGGAGAAACCACAAATACCCTAATTATTCCTATACAAACACGTTTTACCCATTTTACAAATGAAAAACCAACTTCCATCCACCGAAGAAAAGGTTTTCTCCCATGTCGACGATAAATCCAAAACCCTACAATCAGTGCTAGAAAAATATAGAAGCGGAGTTCTCCCTCGTTCACACGCAACAAGACATAAAATACAAGCAGCACTTGCGCCATCCAAAACAATAAATCCCAGCACATTCTCGTCCAAAAGGCTTTTACAAACCGGATCGTTACACGATGGTAGAAATCCAAATTCATCCCAATGACAAGCCCCATTGCTATCATGGAAAACAACGTTTGAAATTGAACAGTCAGGCTCACTTAAACAACTTCCCTAACAGTCCTTTAGATTTAGATCCGGTTGTTTGGTCAACATACACTAAATCATCTACTTTTCCCTCTATCGAAATAATACCTTCGTGTACATCCAGATTTTTGATGTGCAGATTATGCCCGCGTACAGATAGAAAGCCTAGCGTTGTTTCTAATAAAAACTCTTCATTATCGAAACTCTCTACTTCTTTCACACCAGTAATATCCAGGCTTTTTCGTCCTTTTAAAATGACTTCGTGGGGAGAGTTAACGCGCTCCGGCATCGTTCCTTCATGAAAAGACATATTCCACACTCCTCTTGTAAATAGCTTGTCACATATATATGTGTAAGCTGTAAGAGATAGTAGTGGAATTACATCTTTTTCTTTTTATTCGTTCAATGGCTCCTCTTTTAGGACCGTATACATTGTTTGAGACGCTTCTTTTTTAGTCGTGTCTTTGACTTCATCTACTCGCACCGTTACCATTTTAGAACCAAACTGGACGGATATCTCGTCACCCGGCACCACTTCCGTACCAGCTTTTGCTTTATTTCCATTAACTGTAATCCGCCCTTGGGAAGCTACTTCTTTAGCCAGTGTTCGCCGTTTAATTAAACGAGAAACTTTTAAAAACTTGTCTATACGCATACTATCTCTCCTTATCCTCGATTTTTTGCTTCATCCCATAATTTATCCATTTCTTCTAATGAGGTTTCCTCGAGTGATTTTCCTTGTTGAATAAGTGCTTTCTCAATATAGGAAAACCGTTTTTTAAATTTGGTATTGGTCATAAACAAGGATTCTTCCGGTTGAAGCTTGTAAAATCGCCCTAAGTTTACGAGCACAAACAGCAAGTCACCAAATTCTTTTTTCATCGCTTCCTTATTCCCCTGTTTTATCTCATACAACCACTCAGCCATTTCCTCATGTAACTTTTTCCACATGGGAGCATCGTCTTTCCAATCAAAGCCAACTTTAGCTGCTTTCTTTTGCAGTTCATACGCTTCCATTAATGCGGGCAGTGACGCAGGAATATCGGTTAACAATTGGCTGCTGGCTTTGTCAGCCCCCTTTTCCATACGTTTAATGTCATCCCAATTTTTATTTACTTCTTCTTCTGTTTCCGCACTACTGTCACCAAATACATGAGGGTGGCGGCGTATCATTTTTGCTGTTAGCGTTTCAATGACATCTTCTACGTTAAAGAAGCCTTCATCTTCTCCGATTTGTGCATGAAGCATTACTTGCAGCAATACATCACCTAATTCTTCTTGCAGATGTTCATCGTCCTCCTGGTCAATCGCCTCTAACACTTCATACACTTCTTCTAACAAATACCGTTTCAATGATTGATGCGTTTGCTGTTTATCCCACGGACATCCTTGCGGGCCTCGCAGCGTGCGAATTACATCGCGCAGTTTACCAAACTCTCTATATAACAACGTCTCATCGGTAACCGGCGGAACATAAAGAGCAGCTAAGTTGTGCTGGGTCATTTCCCTATCCAACTCGTACAAAGGAAGTGATTTCTTCTCTTCTTTTGACGTTCCAGCACTCGTAACAAGTGTTACCTCATAGTCATCAGGATATCGCTCCATAAGAGTAAGCTTTGCTTCAGAAGCAATCATCTCATCATACATTTGACTAATAATAACATGTTGTGAAGTGTTTATATCGTTCGCTTGCAATGCGGTGCCATCCAATAATTGAAAACCATCATTTGGATCAAACGAAAGCACAGAAAACATGGCATCCAAGAAGCTTTGGCCACCGAGTATGTTTACTTCTACTTGCTGTTCATCCGCTAGTTCCAACAGCCGTTGAACGGTATACTCGGCCGTCATTGGATGTCCTGGTACTGCATAATAGATATGATAATGCTTCGCTGCTGCATGGAGTAATTCCTCTATAATTTCTTCATAAACATCCGCAAAGGAATCATTTTTTTCATACAGGTAATCAAAACTTTGAAATGACATACCTTCTTGCTGCAATTCATGTACCACGGGGTGTTTCGCCGTTCTCACATAAACATGCTCTGCGCGCTGTAACGTGCGGTACATGCCTAAGGATAACTGCTCAAGCTCTCCTACACCTAAACCTATAAGTGATATTTTTGAACGTTGACTTGCTTCGTTTTTATTCATTATTTTACTCCTTTCGGCGAATGATTTGTTCTATTCTTCCCATAGCCGGTAATAATGCACGTTCTTCTTTCGTTAGAACGCTGCACACAATAAGAAGCCATACAAAGAAAACACTTGCCGTTACTGCCGTACTTAATGCCCCGACCGCTGCCCACATCCTCGTCAGCGGAAAGAGAGAGGAAAACGTTTCGATAAGAAGCAAAGCTAGCGCTGCCATCAAAACAACCGCAAAAAAAGCCTTCCACAACCATCTCCAAGAAAACGCTTCGACCCACTTTTTCTTGTATAAATAGGCCATGTTGCATAATGCCGTGATCACCATCCCAATCACAGTAGCAAAAGCTGCTCCTTTTTCGTGAAACACAGGTATTAAATAGATATTTGCCCCTGTCTTTATGACTAACCCTAACATCAAGTGCATGACAGGAATGTAAAAACAGTCATGGCCTTGCATGACAGCTGAAGACGCCATGACAACCCCGCTTGCTGCAAGTGTTACCGCCAATATTCGTAAAAATTCGGTACCAGCTGTATTTTCAAACAACATCACGTTAACAAACTCAGCCGTAATAAATAACCCAACCGCAGCCGCAGCACCAATTAATACACTTACGCGAATGGACAGAGCTGCGTACCAATGCGACGCACTGTTATTTCTTTGCTGCTTTGCCCGCGTTATGAGCGGCACAACTGCCATAGCAAAGGAAGTAGCAATAACTGTCCCAAACTGTAAAAGCGGCTGTCCCCGGTCAAACACTCCTTTTGCCGTCCTTGCTTCTTCTTCCGTCATCCCGTGCTGTTCAAGTAACGGGGCAATGGTAAATGCATCCACCCATTGATACAAAATAAAAATCATTGCTCCTGCACACACAAAGAAACCTCTTGTAAGTAATAATACGTTGATTTGCTTCATCATTGTAAATATATGTGACCAGCGAATATTCCCTCTGCTTACAGCTCCATCACGCCACACAGATAACATTAAGTACAAAATACCAGCGGCACTCCCTGCAATAGAGCCAATAGCTGCAGACTCGCCTGCCCTATATTCACTTTGTCCCGTATGTACTACAAAACTGGCTAACCCTAAGATAACCAAAACACGTAAACATTGTTCGATGGTGTGTGAAACAGCAGTTGGTGTCATAAGGCCTATTCCTTGAAAATAACCTCTTGCAGCTGAATAAACAGGAATGAATAAAAATACAACCGACACTACCTGAATGGCTCGCTTCAATTGTACGTCTCCCATTGCTAAAGCAATTGGTTCTGCTTGAATAAAGATAAGCAAAAACAGTGGAACAAAAACAATAAGCAGTAAGAAAAGGGAAGCAAAAGCTGTTTCCACAGCGCGCTTTTCACCATCACCCTTTTCTGTTTGCTCCATCACCACTTTTGAAATCACCACAGGAAAGCCGTACATAGAAATAACCATCGCTGCACCATAAAACGGATAAATTTGCTGGTACACGTAATACCCTAAATCTCCTGTTATATTTTGAAAGGGCACACGGTACAATGCACTTAATATTTTGCCTAAAAAAGCTGCGCCGCTTACTAAAAAAGCACCTTTCCATAATGTTTTATTTTTTATGTACGAGGTAGACATGCTTATCTCCCTTTCACTTTTCTCAGTATATCACAGCAAAGAAGGAGACAATGAACATAAAAAAGCTGCCCTTCTTTGCAAAAGGCAGCTTATAGTCTTAAGAACAAAATCAATTATTGCTCCATTTGTCTGGCTAAAAAGCCGGCGGCCGTTTCTAACAATTTTCCAGAAATGGCTTCGTCTACTTTGTCATCTTTTGCTATCATGACAACTGCTCCGATAGGGTCACCATTAGCAATAATAGGAGCTACTGCGTACCCTCTCATTGTTTCTTCATGGTCACTGACAATATTGTATTCTCCCTTATTCGAAGTAACAACGGTTTTGCGTTCACTGATAGCTTCCTCTACAGCACTGCCAACACTTTTGTTTGCGTAGTCTTTTTTCACCCCGCCTGACACTGCAATGAACGTATCGCGGTCAGCGACCAAAACCGGGTGATGCAGGGTGTCGTACAGTGCCTCAGCATACTCTTTTGCAAAATCACCAAGCTCAGAGATAGGGGAATATTTTTTCAAGATAACTTCCCCATCACGATCCACAAATATCTCGAGTGGATCCCCTTCTCTGATACGCAATGTGCGACGAATTTCTTTTGGTATTACAACTCTTCCTAAATCATCGATGCGGCGGACAATACCAGTTGCTTTCATCATGGAAGTGTGCCTCCCTTTCTAGAGATGTGATTCTAAAGTTGATCGAGACATAAGGATTAGTTCAACGATTGTCTCTTCCTTTTTTAGGAGAATTCACTTTGCTGGAAGTTCCCCCGTCTCTTTCTTATTATTGTTTTTATTATCCACCGCAGGTAAATAACTATGCATCATTTTTTAAAAACTGGCGTTTTCTTTTATTTTAGGAAGAAGCTGTCTCTGTTGATTTGCGAGCTTCTGGTAATTTTTCCACTAACATTTCCATGACGTCGAGCAGGCGGGTGCTTGACATTCGATTCTGGTACATGACAATCTTTATTTTTTGGTCCTCTGTTCCTAAGCCAACTTCCCGGCCGTATTCATTCACAATTTCAAAAAGTTTGGAACCATCGATATTTTGGCTCGTCTCTCCTGTCAAAAGCATCGTTATTTTTCCGCCTTCTTGCATAATCGATTCAAATCCATTTGTTTTTGCAAGTACTTTTATTTTGGAAAGACGGAACAAATCATTAGTCTCTTTTGGATAATCACCAAAGCGATCAATCATCTCATCTTGCAAATCGCGCAAATCTTCAAGAGTTTCAAGCCCTTTAAACCGTTTATACATTTCAATTTTTTGCTTAGAATCACTAATATAACTTGCTGGAATGTATGCATCTACTCTAACGTCAATATCGGTTTCCGGCTGCTTGGCTTTTGGTTTATCAAGTTTCCGTTCTTCAATGGCTTCTTTGAGCATTTGCGAATATAAATCAAAACCGACAGAATCAATAAAGCCATGCTGCTCTGCACCTAATAAATTACCGGCACCACGTATCGACAAGTCACGCATAGCAATTTTAAAACCTGAACCAAGTTCGGTAAATTCTTTAATTGCCTGCAAGCGTTTTTCAGCGACTTCCGTCAATACTTTGTCCCGTTGATAAGTTAAATAAGCGTAAGCTACGCGATTGGAGCGGCCGACACGACCTCTAATCTGGTATAATTGCGATAATCCCATTTTATCTGCATTATATATAATGAGCGTATTCACATTTGGGATGTCCACACCTGTCTCAATAATAGTCGTTGTTACAAGGACATCTTTATTACCTTCCAAAAAGTCGATCATTACAGACTCTAATTCCTGTTCGTTCATTTGTCCATGAGCATACGAAACTTCTGCTTCTGGCACCAGCATAGAGACTTGTTCTGCCATACGGCTGATATTATCTACACGATTGTATAAAAAGTAGACTTGACCGCCCCGGGCTAACTCTCTTTCCACTGCTTCTTTCATTAGAGCAGCATTATAATCAAGCACATATGTCTGTACGGGGAAACGATTCTCTGGCGGCGTTTCAATGACAGACAAATCACGAACACCTAACATTGACATATGCAGCGTTCTAGGTATTGGCGTTGCTGTCAATGTCAGTACATCAATATTTGCTTTTAGCTGCTTAATTTTTTCTTTGTGGGTGACACCAAATCGCTGCTCTTCATCCACAATCAAAAGACCCAAATCTTTAAATTTTACGTCCTTGGATAAAATTCGGTGGGTGCCTACCACAATATCAATACCGCCTGTTTTCACTCCATTAATGGTTTCCGTTTGCTGCTTGCGTGTACGAAAACGACTCAATAAACCAATATTAATTGGGTAGTCAGCAAAACGTTCAGACAGCGTATCAAAATGCTGCTGTGCCAAAATTGTCGTCGGTACAAGAAAAGCTACTTGTTTTCCATCAAGTACCGCTTTAAAAATGGCCCGGATAGCAACTTCTGTTTTTCCATATCCGACATCGCCACACAACAGACGGTCCATCGGACGTTCACGCTCCATATCTTCTTTGATTTCTTGAATGGCTTTAAGTTGATCTTCTGTCTCTTGATATGGAAAAGTAGAAGCAAACTCCTGTTCTTCTGCCTCATTATTAGAAAATGCATATCCTTTTGACGCTTCTCGTTCCGCATAAATTTTAATCAAGTCGTCCGCAATATCTTGTACAGATGACTGCACTTTACGCTTTACTTTTTTCCAATCGTTTCCGCCCAATTTATATATTTTCGGATCTTTATCTTCGGACCCGACGTATTTTTGCACTTGATCAATTTGCTCAACAGGGACATACAATTTGTCGTTTCCAGCATAGGAAATGTTTAAATAGTCCTTATGAATTCCGTTTACTTCAAGTGTTTCGATTCCTAGATATTTTCCAATACCGTGATTGATGTGAACCACTAAATCTCCTACTTGAAGCTCAGAATAACTCTTGATGCGTTCAGCATTGGTTAATTTTTGTCTACGCTTGGTTTTGCTTACCTTCTTTGTAAAAGTTTCTTGTTCCGTAATTACCGCAATTTTTTCCATCGGCAATTCAAAACCACTGTGAAGCTGACCTTCAACAATAGAAGCACGCTGCGTTGAAAATTCAGTATCGCGAGACACCCGATCCGCTTGCATGCCATAGTCTTCTAACACATTTTCCAGCCTTTTTGCACGATCTTCATCACTTGCCACAAACACAACAGTATAACCGCCCTTATGCCAGCGTTCCATTTCGTTCTGTAACACAGGCATCTGCCCATGGAATTGCTGCATAGCCTTGCACTGAATATTGGCGATGTTTTGCGGCTGAATAGATGCAATGTTTCGTAAAAACAGTGAGAAATAGACACGCGGGTTTGGCTGACGTTCAAATAATTTATCAAATCGCACCGATAAAGAAATATCGTGAGGGATTTCCCCTTGTTCAAGCACAGTTGTTGCCCATTCTGCTTCTTCTTTGTCCAGCCTTTCCGCCATTTCCTGCACTCGGCTGATTTCATCAAGAAAAACAACACCGTTGTCTGAAAAATACGACAACAGGGTTGTTCGTTGTTCGTAAAAAAACTCCATGTACTTGTATATACCCTGAAAACGAGTTTGTTCCTGAAGCTGCTCTTTTTCATAGGTTAAATGTTCTTGAAGCTTTTCTTTCACTTCATTATTTTTCACTTCTTTTAATGTTTGTGCAAGAGACACCTCTAGTGCTTCGGCTGCCTTTTTATACTGTTCTTCATACAAAATCGTCTCTTGTGCCGGCCCAACCGTTACGTTGGATATGGGTTGAAGCGAACGCTGGTCATCTACTTGAAAATGCCGCATTGAATCAATTTCTGTATCAAATAATTCAATACGTACAGGGTGTTCTTCTGTGAGCGTGTATATGTCAATAATACCGCCTCTAATACTATATTCCCCTGGAGCAGAAACCATATCTGCCCGCTGATACCCCATTGCTTGCAATTGTGTTAAAAATGTATCTAACTCTAAATCATCGCCTTGTTTCAGTAGTACTTGTGAATTTTTCCATAATGAAACAGGCGGCAAAAGCCTCCTGACTCCAGCAACTGGCACGATAACAATGCCATTAAACCCTTTCACTAAATGGTTTAACACTTCAATCCTTTGCGCTCGCATTTCTGGACTAGCTGTTGCAATTTCTGAAGATATTAACTCATTTACCGGGTACAAATACACGTCTTGCTCGAGTAAATCTGTTAAATCTTCGTATAGCTTTTGTGCCTGATATAACGTATGAGTGATTACTAGCTGCGGCCGATCTATTTTTGATTTAGCCAGAGACATAAAAAAGGTACGGGCAGAACCACTCAAACCTGCCACTAGCTGCTCTTTTAAGTTGTTTTCAATACCCTCTAAAACGGCGTTCACGTGGTGATTATCTGCCAGGATGTCTTGCAATCCCTTCATGGCCCATTTCCTCCTTCGTTCCTTCCCCTATATCCAGTTCCCGTGAATGTTATTTACTTTTCTCTTTTTGCACTGATAGAAAAGTTTAACTTATTAGCATAGGCGAATCGTCAACGTTGTCAATATACTGAAAAAACCAGTGCATGCACAACAAAGCAACCCGAGAATTCTACCAAAATAGGAACCCGTTCGGCATTGTTGCAGAAAGCACTTCCGCAGATGTGATGGCTGCACAGAAGTCCTTTAAAGAAGTTCCGGAACCTTAGCTGAACTTCTTTCTGTCAGGATACCAGTCCAAGTGCTCTTTTTCATTAATAAGCGTGCAAACACGGCTTACTCTCACTATTATATTATATAAGACTGCCGTCCGGTTTCATGCGTAAACAACAAGCAGAAAAATGGGCCGGCCGTTCTTCACCTAGCTTGTCGGATGAAGCGCCAGTCCCCATTTTCACTTGAAAGATTTTTAATGTATCCACCGATCCAGTTCGTGTAGGTCGGGATTTTCTTCTAATGCTTGTTCACAATGTTCACACGTAATTCTCACGTGCACATGTCCATCCGACCCATAATGAATGATTTGCTGCTGTTCTTCATCGGATAATTGATCAAAACCTAGACGAGGTGATACAAGTAATTCTTCGTCTTCTAAAGTTCCAACCGATGTGCCACAATGCCTGCAATAGTACCTTATAGCCATATGCCTGCTCCTTTTGCTGTCTGCTGCTAAACGTTATTGTTTTTCCTTTAGTATGAACAGCAAAAATAGCAGCTATACTTTACCTTCTTACGATTTTTTTCTATTAAAATGGTTCATCACATCATTGAACGGATGAGTCAGCCACATTTCGGCTGCTTGTGCAGACAAATCAATCGCGTCGTGTACTGCTTTCTTTTCATCCGGAGCAAACGTTCCTAAAACGTGAGAAATAACAGAATTTCCATTATTCGGATGACCAACACCAATACGGATACGCTTAAAATCTTTAGCTCCTAAATGATCAATGATAGAACGAATACCATTATGTCCGCCATGTCCGCCTTTCAAGCGCAATCGCAGTGCACCCGTTTCTAAATCGAGATCATCATAGATGACGAGCAAATCATCCACATCTAAATTATAAAAAGACATCACGGGCTGTATCGCCTCTCCAGATAAGTTCATGTATGTCATTGGTTTTAAGAGCAATACCTTCTCGGTACCAACCCTTGTTTCACACATTAGGCTTTTTTTGTCTTCTTTCCATGACAATTCTAGTTTATTTGTTAATTGATCCATTGCTTTAAAACCAACATTATGGCGCGTTTCAGCATATTTTGGTCCAGGATTTCCAAGTCCTGCAATTACTTTCACAATACTTGCTCCTTTTTGTATATGTTTTATTTCTGGTTCTTATACAAATGTTGGGGTGAATAGATGATATGCTTTCTAGCATGATGTTAGGAACGTTTATCTTTGTTAAAGGATGAAAGGATAAGAAAAACAGCAGCTTCCGCCATAAAGGCTCGGCGACAAGCCATGTTTTTCTTACCTGGCGGACGACGCACCTGCGAAAAAAGCCGCAGCTGAAGAGCCGTCCAGCCAGAAAGAGGGAGGTGACCGATAACCCCAACAGACTCTATAGAACCTTATTTCTGATAAAGAACGCAGACAGCCGAGGTATCATAGAAAACAGAGCATACTTGGCTCGTTTCTAATCATCCCCTTCTGCCTGCGAAAATCATTCGCACCCATTTACATGTTAAAAAGGTTCGTGGAGAAACGGGAAAAGGCATAACCTGTTCACCGGCTATACCTTCTTTCGTTTACTCAGATTTTTCCTCTTCTTCTCCTGCATTGTCATCTTTTGTTTCAACGAGTTCCGGCTCTTCTGCTTCTTCTCCATCGCCAGTTCCTTGCTGTTCAGGAGGAAGGATTGTCACAACGGTTTCTTCTGGTTCATTTGTAAACTCAAATGCTTTTCCAGATGTCAAGTCAGCAACTTGTACGGAATCTCCGATGTTTAACTCAGAAACATCGATTGTAATTTCTTCAGGGATATCTGTTGGAAGTGCGCGTACAGTGACATTGTACAGCAGGTGAGAAAGCACTCCGCCTTCTTTGACGCCAGGTGCATCCCCTACAAGATTCACTGCAACTTCTGCTTCCATTTCAGATTTCAAATCTACTTCAAAGAAATCAATGTGTACAAGATAATCTTTAATTGGATCAACTTGAACATCATGCACGATAACTTTATGTTTACCGCTTGCTCCTTCAACATCCAACTCAATAATACCGTTTCTGCCTACTTCACGCAGTGTTTTAACAAATTCGATGTTTGGCACGGAAACTGGTGTACTTTCTGTACCTTTCCCATAAAGAACAGCAGGTACGTATCCGTCTAAACGTAATTGTTTATTTTCAGACCGCTTAAGATCTGTACGTGGCTTTGCTTCTAAAACTGCAGACATAATTATTTCACCTCGTTTAATTTATCGTGTTAGCCTTTTATCAAATTTAACTCACTTAAATCGGGATTTTATCATTCTATTGGCTGAAAATCAAGTGAAAAGCCTTTATAAACGCTGTTATTCAAATAATGTGCTTACAGATGTTTGCTCATGTACCCGGATAATGGCTTCAGCAATTAACGGGGCTAGTGAGAGTTGTGTAACCTTATCTATTTTCTTCTCTTCAGGCAGCACAATAGTGTTAGTTACAGCAAGTTCTTTAATGTTGGAGTTTTCAATGCGCTCAATGGCAGGCCCCGACAATACAGGGTGTGTGCTGCAGGCATACACTTCTTTTGCACCAGCTTCTAATAAAGCGTCAGCTGCTAGTGTCATTGTGCCAGCTGTATCGATAATATCATCAACAATGATAGCTGTTTTTCCTTCTACATTACCGACAATATTCATTACTTCTGAAACATTTGGCTCCGGACGGCGCTTATCAATAATAGCAATTGGCGCCTGCAGGCGGTCAGCCATCTTACGTGCCCTTACCACACCGCCGTGGTCAGGAGAGACGATGACCGTATCTTCTACACCTTTGTCTTGAAAATGTTTGGATAATATTGGTTCAGCTAATAACTGGTCAACGGGAATATCGAAAAACCCTTGAATTTGTGTAGCATGTAAATCGATGGTCAGCACTCGTGTTGCTCCTGCTGTTTCAAGTAAGTTTGCAACAAGTTTGGATGTAATTGGCTCTCTTGATCTTGCCTTTCTATCTTGACGAGCATAACCATAATAAGGGATAACAACATTAATCGTTGCTGCTGAAGCTCTTTTCATTGCATCAATCATAATAAGAAGTTCCATCAAGTGTTCATTGGCAGGTTCTGAAGTCGATTGCACAAGAAAAACATCACATCCTCGAATGCTCTCTTCGATATTGACTTGTATTTCTCCATCGCTAAAACGCTTGACAGAACTCTTCCCCATTTCCACTCCAATTTGTTTAGTCACTTCATGAGCTAAACCAGGGTTAGAGTTTAAGGTGAACACCTTCAAATAAGGATCGTCATAAATAGACATTCATTATTCCCTCCGTTAGAAATTAAATAAGTTTAGACGTGATCAATCCTTCTTTTTCACATAACCTTCTTTGTTTGTTTGGCGTGAACGTGCAATGGACAGAGCTTCACCAGGTACGTCTTCTGTAATGGTCGAACCTGCTGCCACGTATGCCTCTTTTCCCACCGTTACTGGTGCAATTAAGTTAGCATTACATCCAATAAATGCCCCATCTTCAATCTTTGTCAGATGCTTCTTTTCTCCATCATAATTGACCGTAATGGAACCACAGCCTACATTCACATCGCTGCCGACTTCGGCATCTCCGATATAACTAAGGTGAGACGCTTTGCTTCCTTTGCCAAAGCTGGTTTTTTTCAACTCAACAAAGTTTCCTATTTTGACATCATCTGCAATGGATGTTTCCGGTCTAATATGAGCAAACGGTCCTATTTTAACATAATTGCCAATCGTACTGTGAGACACAACAGATTGTTTAATTTCCCCATATGAGCCTATCGTACTGTCTGTTATTTCAGTGTTCGGACCAATCACACAATCTCTGCCAATGTTCACCTTTCCGTGAAGAAATGTTCCAGGATAGAGAACGGTGTCTTGCCCTAAAACCGCTTCAGCAGATATGTACGTGTGATCTGGATCAATCATTGTCACACCTTGTTTCATCCAGTACTCATTAATTCTATGTTTCAATGCTTTTTCCGCCTTTGCTAAAGCGGGACGGTCATTTACACCAATCGTTTCATGAAAATCATCTGTTTGCCACGCAGCCAAGTGTTCACCTTGTTTCTTTAGTATTTCTATAACGTCAGGAAGATAATACTCCCCTTGTACATTATTATTCCCTACTTGTTCTAACGCTTTAAATAACGCTTTATTATCAAAACAGTAGGTTCCGGTATTTATTTCTTTCACCAATCGTTCGTTTTCATTGGCATCTTTGTGTTCAACGATGCGGGTTACTTGACCTTGTTCATTACGAATAATGCGTCCATATCCTGCTGGCTCTTCCGCATGCGCAGTTAAAATAGTTGCTTTTGCTCCTGTATTTTCATGGTAATTCATTAAAGATTCCATGGTTTCGGAGCGAATAATAGGGGTATCCCCACAAAGCACAATAGTGACTCCATCTTTATCGGCAAGTAATTCTTCTGCTTGCATAACAGCGTGCCCGGTACCGAGCTGTTCCTTTTGCAGAACATAAGACACATGATCGCCTAAATGCTCCTTCACAGAATCAGCACCATGTCCGATTACCGTAACTACTTCTGTCAGTCCCGCACGACGAACATTGTCAACAACATGCTCAACCATGGGCTTTCCGCATACCGGATGAAGCACTTTATATAAGTCTGATTTCATTCGTTTTCCTTGTCCGGCGGCTAATATGACCGCGTAACGATTACTCATTATTCATCCTCCAAGTATCCGGTTTTCCATTACGAATATATCCTAAAACCCTCTGTATTTCAAGGAAAGTTAAAAGATTATCATCACTTTACAAAAGTTTCCGTTTTGTATGCATGATAAAAGGGTATTGATTCATAACATCTTATTAACAGCCTTCAAGAATGAAAAAGCCAGGCAGCCTGATGAGCGTCAGGCTGCCTGGCAATACAAATGTTTACACATATTTTATCCTGTACTATTATGAAGCGCCAGCTTCTTCATACTCAGGATTTTCAAGTTCTCCCTGGCGTTTGTACTCACCCAAAACAGCTGTTTGGATTTTTTCGCGTGTATGCGATGAAATCGGGTGGGCGATGTCTCTAAATTCTCCGTCTGGAGTACGCTTACTTGGCATCGCAACGAATAATCCATTGTTTCCATCAATCACTCGAATATCATGAACAACAAATTCACTGTCCATCGTAATGGAGGCAATGGCACGCATGCGGCCATCTGTGTTTACCCGACGGAGTCTTACGTCAGTTACTTCCATTCTTTCACCACCTTTTTCCAAATAGAAATGCTTCTGTCACACAATTCAATATTTAATAATAGATTTCCTTCTTTTTTTTAAAAATTATTTAATTTTTTTATTTATTAGAACTAATAACAACGATAAAAAGCAGGCTCTCATATAAAGGTTGGGAGTTAAAAACATTTCCCTTTGTAAGAAGAGAATCAGCGGCTTGCACTAGACAATGAAAACGCCAAAATTTTATACTTTCCTGCCTTATAAAAAAACCGCCACAAGAGGCGGTTATACAAATTGTATTCTACTGAACCAAGGCTGTAACTTCTATTTCTATTAATACGTCTTTTGGCAGACGGGCAACCTCGACACAAGATCTAGCTGGCTGATGATCGCTAAAATATTGTCCGTACACATCGTTTATAACAGGGAAGTCTTGCATGTCTTTAATAAAAACCGTTGTCTTAACAACTGTTTCTAATGAAGCACCGGCTTCTTGCAGTACAGCTTTGACATTTTGAAAGACTTGGTGTGTTTGTTCTTCAATCCCGCCTTCAACAACTTCTCCGTCTGGAGTTAACGGAATTTGTCCTGAGCTGTAAAACATATTATTTACAATAATACCTTGAGAATAGGGGCCAATCGCTTGAGGAGCATTTTTCGTATATACTTCCTTCATTACTGTTTCACCTCTTTTAATTTTTCTAACACATTACCCGGCACAGCTTTCACTAATCGCTCTTTATCGTTCACTTCTTCTAATCTGGTCACCGAAACATAGTCATCCACCAGCCGCTTTTCTGCCGCAGCATCCTCGGCTTCTACTAACACTCCAATACCAACCACATTGGCATGAAATTCTTGTAACAAATCCATCATACCTTTTGCTGTACCGCCCGCTTTCATGAAGTCATCAACAATCAATACATTTGCGCCCTCTTCCAGACTTCTTCTTGCTAGAGACATCGTTTGAATACGTTTCGTTGAGCCAGATACATAGTTGATGCTAACCATCGATCCCTCCGTTACACGATGATCTCTTCTAACGATGCTTACTGGAACATCTAAGTATGTACCAATCGCATAAGCAAGTGGGATCCCCTTTGTAGCAACGGTCATGACAGCGTCAATCTGTTGTGATGAAAAAACAGCAGCAAATAACCTGCCTACCTCATTCATTAATCTCGGGCTTCCGAGAATATCCATCATATACAGATAACCACCTGGCAAAAGCCGTTTTTCATCTTCTAGCTTTTTACATAGTTCATTTACAAAAGCTTGACCTTCGTTATCATTAACCATAGGTACATACTTCACTCCACCGCTTGCACCAGCGATTGTTAATAACGAACCAAAGCCTTGCGATTCAAATATATCTTTCACAATCGTTAAATCTTCACTAATGGAAGATTTAGCTGATTGGTATCGATCCGAAAAATAACTCAACGAGACAAGTTGATGAGGATGCTGCAACAAGTAATGCGTCATATCCACTAACCGGCCGCTCCGTTTCAATTTTTTCATGAGTACCTCCATAAAATCCGAATGTTATATTTGGAATATACCACTTTTGTACGGATTTTATCAAGTGTTCTATTCATTGCTAATGAGACGCACTGCGTACACTTGATCACAAAACCCTCGCAACCCGTTGTACACTCGGTGAAGCCTTGATTCCTTTTTCACTAGTCCAAACACCGTCGGGCCACTTCCGCTCATTAATGCAGCATCCACACCTGAATCAAGCATTCTTTCTTTAATACGCTTCACTTCAGGATATAAAGATAACGTGACATCTTCTAATCCATTTGATAAATTCCGGCAAATTTCAGCATAGTCTTGGTTTTTAATGGCTTGAACGACTTGTTCGGAAGCAGCTTTTCTTTCATCTAAGCGATTAGTTTTCACACGCTGATACACTTCTCGTGTCGAAACACCAATAGGCGGTTTTGCTAATATTACCCAACAGGGAGGGGGAGAGGCAAGCGGTGTGATGATTTCACCTCTGCCTGTTGCTAATGCAGTACCGCCATAAACACAAAAAGCGACATCTGATCCAATTTCCGCACCAAGAGCTGCTAGTTCTTCTATAGATAAACCAACATGCCATAGTTCATTTAATCCTTTTAATACCGCTGCAGCATCACTGCTGCCCCCGGCTAAACCAGCAGCTACTGGAATATGTTTATGTATATAAATGGAAACTCCCATGGTAATATGGAAACGTTTCTTTAATAAGAAGGCCGCTTGATATGCTAAATTTCTATGATCGACTGGCAAAAAACCCTCGGACAACTCTACTTTAATGTGCCCATCGACTCTGGTTTCTAAATCAAGCCGATCTGCTAGGTCGACTTGGTTCATTACCATTTTCACTTCATGGTAGCCATCGTCTCTTTTACGGAGCACATCGAGCGATAAGTTAATCTTCGCTGGCGCTTTTATTGATTGTTTCACCTTTTATTCTCCTTCTTTTCCATGCATCACATGCTTCTTCCCATGATTTTCTCTGTACATTTTAGTCGAAAAAATGACTCATGTACAGACAGAACCCCCAACTGCTTAAAAAACTCCAGGGAGAAGATGCCCCGGAGTTTAAAAACTTGAACCTGCGCTTTGTTTATTTGTTATTCTCGGCCAAATGTTCTTCAGCAATTTGCACGGCTCGTTTTACCATGTTTCCAGCATCTCGGGACTTTATTCCTCCCCAGCCTTCTTTTTCTACTGTTTCATAAAAACCGAGTTCCTTGGCAATTTCCACTTTTAAAGCATCAGACATGATACCGTGTTTTCGGCTCACATTGCCCATCTCCTTTAAAAGGTTTATTTAACGCAGGCACACGTATAGATTGCGCCAAAATTGACATAAATATAGCTTTCTGTCCCTTATCAACAGAAAGCCAATTTATACCATCATACATAAGTGTCTACATCAAGCATGAAGTTCTTCCTCACACATAGTCAGCTGCACGGTTTTGGTAAGTACATCTGTATAACTGTAAGAGATCCGTTCTACGGAATGCTTGTCCTTATCTAATTTCACAATAAAGACAGAAGGATATGTTTCTTCGAGCAAACCTGAGCGTTCAATGGTTTTCTTACGCCCGCCGTTAGCAACCACTGTGACTTTTTTACCGACATTTGCATCTAAAGCTTCTTTAATTTCTATTAGCGTTTTTCCCATGGTTTCACACCCACCTCACTCAGAGATTATTGTACCACGATACATGCCGTTAGTCAATAAAATTTTACATTATATCAATGAAAATGCATTTTTGTCAATAACTATTGTGGAATTTGTATAGAAATTGACTCCCAACCATTAGTGTATGCTGTTTTTGGTTTGGTATTCCTTCTTTTTGTAATTTTTTCTTTTATAACAGCTGGCATAGGTATGTGTGTTTTTCTTACCCTTTTACCCTTTAACAAAGGTGAACGTTCCTAATGCATTAAAAATCTTGGCTGACGCTGAGCTTTTCAGTGCAGACAATTGCTTGTATACAAATTTGCGCATATTTTTAACAACTTTCATGACTCATCCATGATAAAGCATTACATGCTCCTGCCTAATATAAAAAAACCCGGCGCACGGCCGAGTTTATATAGAGAAAAGACACCACCTCTGTGCTGCTCACCCTGTAACCTGTGTTTTCCTGCCATTATACAAAGAAAAGCGCAAACGCCGTGAAAGAGGGACGTTCGGCTACGGTGAAGGAACTTCTGTGAGGTACTTCTACTAAGAACGCACACATCCTGTATCAGGCGTTGAAGTCACGACATCCTGTGGAGGTATTTCCTGTGACAATGCCGAACTGACTCCCAACCTGGGAGCCCGCGACAAGTCCTGGAGGGCCAGCACATGGAAAGCTGCCCTTTGGCTTTCCATGTGCCGGACCGAAGGAACCTCGAGCGAGCAGGTGTTTGCGCTGGACCATGAAAACACCAAACTTTTATACTTTCCCTCCTGTAAAAAAGACCGCTTTACCGGTCTTCAGTCATCTACTTCCGTTGGAAATGAGTGCGTTTCTTTCCATGGCAGCCCTTTTCGCAGTACCCCCCTCGTTTCTAATCCCCCAAGTCCTTTGGGTCCTGTTAATGTGTGACGGATTAACTGCAGGACGCTTATTCTATCCATAAAGGGCGTTAAGCTCACTTTAGCAGCAATATATACTGGATCTAGCGCATGAATGTTAACACGTTCCGGGGAGCTTGCAAAATTAGAACCAGCTTTTACAAGCCATTCAAAATAAGACTGACAGGC
The DNA here is from genome assembly GCF_900099605.1 of Alteribacillus persepolensis. Taxonomy (GTDB): domain Bacteria; phylum Bacillota; class Bacilli; order Bacillales; family Marinococcaceae; genus Alteribacillus; species Alteribacillus persepolensis. The sequence goes on along the minus strand of NZ_FNDK01000022.1, from coordinate 16,142 downwards.
ACCAGAAAAAATAACGAGTTGATCCAACTGAGGTACAACCTTCCTGGCTTCTCTAACAGTCTGCCCAAACACTTTCGAATGCCGGTATGCTTTTACATCATTTTCTGCTCCCCTTGAAGGTATAAAAGCATCATGCCCGGTAATGACAAGGATATCCGGCCGTACCATATGAAGCAGTGAAGCCACTTGTTCGGGCATCTCTTTTTCAGGAATGTGTACGCCATACACAGGAATACCAAGCCGTTCATACAACGCCGTACACTTTGACAAATAATAAGGGTCACCATCGAGATGCAGCACACGTCCCCGCATCTCAAAGTATGATGCTTTTTCTTTGTACCCTTCTGTGGCTTCGTGCTCACTGCGTTCTTTCATCAAACGAGCTTCTTGCCGAAAAAGCCGGTAACTATATTCTTCTTTTTCACGGACATGCTTTTCAAATTGTCTACGCTCTTCATCGTCGACTTTTTTCAAGTCATCTAAAGGTGCATCCGCAGCCAGGCGAAGCTCCTCTCCCGCAAGCTCTGCCTTATCTTTGTGAATGGCTTTTATCCGAAATATAATATCACAATCGTACGAATAGCGTGCGACGAGGTCTCCAACTTTCCATTCCACCTGCTTCTCCCCCTTCTCTTTACACAGCGTATTCTTAAACTGTGGCATATGTGCAAGGGGGAGAGCACCTTTACGCTGCGGCTGGCTGTTTTTCTTTTTTGTAAACAGGAATTATTTGTCGAACAAAGAGCCGTATTCATGCAGTACATTACTGAGTTCTGCAAATTCTTCCATACTTAATGTTTCTCCGCGCCGTTGCGGGTTAATTTTTGCCTGTTCGAATGAAGCAGCTAAATGTTCTTTGTTATCTTTTCCGACAAAATTGTTCAATAAATTGTTCCATATCGTTTTTCTCCGCTGAGCAAACGAAGCACGCACTACTTGAAAGAAAAATGTCTCTTCTTTTACGTGTACAGGAGGAGACTGCCTAAGCTCCAAGCATAAAACCGCAGAATCTACTTTAGGCTTTGGAATAAATACTGTTTTCGGAACAATCATCACCGTGCGTGCATCGGCATAATATTGAGCAGCAATCGACAAGGAGCCATATTCTTTCGAACCTGGTTTAGCTGCTATACGTTCAGCAACTTCTTTTTGAATCATGACAACCATTCGGGCCACTGGTAATTTTTGTTCCAACAGTTTCATTAAGATAGGAGTCGTTACGTAATAAGGAAGGTTTCCAACAATGGCGGTTTCATGAACATTCTTTCGCATGCCCTGCAGCACTGTCTCTACATCAGCCTTTAACACATCTTCATGATGGATCGTCACATTCGTATATGCCGACAAAGTATCTTCTAAAACAGGAATTAACCGGCCGTCAATTTCAAAAGCCTCCACTTGCTTGACTCGTTTCGCACATTGTTCGGTTAATGCCCCAATTCCAGGGCCAATCTCCATCATGCCATCCGCTTCTCCCATTCCAGCTGCATCCACAATTCGATTCAATATATTTACATCAATTAAAAAGTTTTGTCCGAGGCTCTTTTTAAAAGAAAATCCGTATTTATCAAGAATCTCCCTCGTTTTGCTTGGTGTTGCAATTTCCTTCGGCACGGACCTTTTCCTCCTCTAAAATTTCATTTAATGCGCGTCGAAACTCATCACGTCCAATGTGAAACATATGCAATCGTTTTAAGAATTGTTTTGCATTAGCATAACCAATATTTAAAATCTCTCCCGCTCGCTCTCTTCGAAGCCGCGAACCTTCTCCGCCCATCATCTCTGCGTCAACTAAATCTTGTCTGGTAACAAGTTCATTCGTTTCCACAGGGGCTGTGTACTCTTCACGCACTTGTAAAACAGCCGCTCGAATCGCTTCTGGCGATGCATTTTCAATTCCTAAATTATTGCCTTTTACTGACACGGCATCTTGTTTTTTTAAAAAAGCATGTTTACATCCCGGTACTTCTCGGCTGATAATTTTTCGGATTTTCTCTCCCGGCACATCTGGATCTGTAAAAATAATTACTCCTCGACGTTCTTGCGCAAGTGCAATTCGTTTTAATACATTTTCTCCGACCGCAGAACCGTTTGTTTCAATAGTATCAGCCTCTAATGCGCGTTTTACTGCTACAGTATCATCTTTTCCTTCTACTACGATACATTCTTGTATTTTCATCACTCACAATGCCTCCTACAAGGAGTTAACGTCCGTTTCGTTAGTCTGCCTTATTATACTAGTTCTGCCCTCGTTAGAAAAGAAGAACTCTGACTTATACAAGATCCTAAAGGGAAGTTCGGCTAAGGGGACGGACTTCCATCCATAGAGCCCGCCAATTATCTCACCGGACTTACACTGACTTTCTCAATACTTTAACAACATCGGTGATGCACCCACGCTGAAATATTGGTTCTCATCCAAATGCTGGAGTGCATACAGGATGTACTTTTTGGCTATAAACTGATTAATAACAATTAGGAAAGACGCCTGCGGGAGAGTCGGCAGTACAAGATCCATCGGGGGGATGTTTCCTGACGAGCTTAAAGCGCAGCCTGGAGCAAGTCAACTTGAAAAAAAGGGGGATAACAATAACCCCAACAAGCTTTATACAGTTGAAAGTTTCTATTGGTGCAAGCAAAAAAAGCGTAATGCCATCACCACTTGCATTACGCTGCAGATTCTTTTACTCCAATATAGTTACTTTCACAGTTTGTCTGCCAAACCTTCCTGCTTCTTGCTTTGTGGGTACGTGTAAATCAATCTTATTTCCTTTAATAGCTCCACCGGTATCTGCTGCAACCGCTTCTCCATACCCTTCTACGTGAACCCTTGTGCCCAAAGGTATCACTGAAGGATCAACAGCAACAACTTTTTTGTTTGGATTACTATTCAAATTAACGCCAGTTGCCGTTACCCCTGAACATCCTGTGCAATTTGCGGTGTAGGCAGTAGCTTGCATCGTTAATGTTTGACCATCAGGACTTTCTGTGCCATCACCACCACGAGATGCTGTAACGGTTGCTTCTCTCGCTCCTACTGCAACAATTTCATCTTTGCTTTCCCGGATTTCTTTCTCATCTATGAGTGTACGAGATACTTCTTCCCCATTTTCTAATGTTACTTCATAACGCTTTTCGACAACACCTGACTGCCCGCTTTCTATCACACGCTCTTCACCCTTTGGCAACGAATCATCCCGGCGGGTGACCGTGGCGTAGTCTACTTCTTCTTCCACTACATCGGTGACCTTTTCCACGCGGACAACGTTAATATCTGTTTCGGACGCAACTGTTTTTTTGACATCCGGTTGTACGCGATCTTTATCCGACACCCTTACATCCGCTTCATTTAAAAGATCAGCGACCGTAGTCGAAGTGGTCATAAGTTGTTTTTCTTTATCGTCATAATGTATCGTAACAGGAAATGCCGATTCGTATACTATCTCCATTTCTTCTGTGACTGGTGCATGTAAATCTTTATTTATCTTATCGTGTTCGCTTGCGGAAATGTTTTGCTCCTCTAATACTTCTTCTACATTCTTGGCTGTTGTCACAACAGTTTGTTTCTCCTCATCTTGTGACACAGTAATCTCTTTTGCTTGCACCCACTCTATTGTCATGTTTCCAGTTATAGGAGCAGACAGAGATGGGATAATTTCATCTGCTTGCTGCCTTGTTAACTCTTCTTCTTGCAGCAGTTCACCGACTGTTTCCGCATGTGTAGCAACCGTAGCGAATTCTTCTCCGTCTTTTTCTATCGTAACGGTTGCCTTTGAAACATGAAAAACAGCGAACGAAACCATGGCGGCTATAGCTAAGAAGACCAAGGCTAACCTTTTTCCAGTACTAATACCTAAGAAAAAGGATGTCCAAGTTGAACGCATGGTTAATCCTCCTCTACAAGCTATGCATTATAGAGTGTTCCTCCTCCCAAGTCAATCGTTTTGTTCAACTTCCCATTATCTTTGAGAATCTCAGAAAAGAAAAGAGAAACTTCTCGACAGAATTCTGCTTCGACAAGGGAGAAGGACAGAAGGTTTTCGAATCAACCATACTATAGACAATTTTATACACAAACGGACAGAGAAATATGTCAATCAATGCGGAAAAGTTTTTTCGCATTTGCCGTCGTTTGTTCGGCTAGTTCCTCGTAGGATATTTCCTTTAATTCGGCAATTTTTTCAGCCACCAGCTTAACGTAAGCAGGTTCGTTCCGCTTTCCTCTATTGGGGTGCGGTGCTAAAAATGGGCTGTCTGTTTCTACGAGCAAGCGATCCATCGGAACCTCTTTTGCAACTTCTTTTGGTCTTTTCGCATTCTTAAATGTAACAGGGCCGCCAAAGGAAATATAAAAATTCATCTTTAAACATTCTTGCGCAATTTCCAAGCTTCCTCCGAAACAGTGCATAATACCACCGGTTTCTGATGCATTTTCTTCTTTTAAAATATCGACAATGTCTTGATGAGCTTCTCTGTCATGGATAATAACAGGCAAGTTCACTTTTTTAGCCAATTGAATTTGTTGACGAAACACTTCTTTCTGCACATCTTTCGGTGATTTATCCCAATGGTAGTCTAATCCCATCTCACCTAGAGCTACTACTTTAGGGTGTTGAGATAACTCTTCTAACCACTTCAAATCGTCATCAGTCATGTCAATCGCATCGACTGGATGCCAGCCAACCGCTGCGTAAATGAAATCGTATGTTTCAGCTAATTCAATTGCTTTAGGAATCGTTTCTCTGTCAAATCCTACAACGGTCATCAGTTGAACCCCTTCTGCTTGAGCACGTTCAATAGTTTCAACTACATCATCTTCAAATTGTTCGATGTTTAGATGCACATGCGTATCAAATAATACAGACACAATTACACTCCTCCTTTTAAAATGACAAAAACTGCGTAAATGAAAGCCGCTCAAGGCTTACAGCATCCTTAGAGCGACTAAATCATGTTTAATTTACCTGCGAACCATTTGGAAGGCTGCCGTCAATGGTTGCCAGCGTTAATTCTTTTCCTTGCGAAGCAGCGAGAATCATACCTTCCGAGCGTTCGCCGCGTAATTTTACCGGTTTTAAGTTTGTCACACAGATGACTTTTTTCCCTTTTAATTCTTCTGGTTTGTAATGCTCGGCAATTCCAGAAACTACTTGGCGCTGTTCATTTCCAAGATCAAGCTGAATCTTCAGCAGTTTATCTGTCTTTTTTACCGGGGCTGCCTCAAGAACTTCCGCTACTTTTAATTCAACCTTTGAAAAATCATCGATGCTGATTTCTTTGATACCTGCTATTTCTGTATCCTCTTGTGTTTCTTCTGCTTGATCTTCTTCTGTTTTGACTGTTCCACCCATGTCTTTAATAATATTAGCAACTTCTTCTTGTACCTCTAGACGAGGAAAGAGCGGCTTTCCTTTTTTAATGACTGTCGTTCCTTCTGGGATTTGGCCAAAAGTACGCATCGTTTCCCATTCAGTTAACGAAGCCGGTATATTAAGTTGTTCCCACATCTTTTTCGGTGTTTCCGTCATAAACGGCTGGATCATGATTGAAATATAACGCAGTGCCTCCGATAAGTGATATAACACAGCACCGAGCTGTTCTTTCTGCTCTTCTTCCTTAGCAAGCATCCACGGCTGTGTTTCATCAATATACTTATTAGTGCGGCTCACTAACTGCCAAATTGCTGTTAAGGCGACCGAAAACTCCATATCTTCCATGGCATTTTCCACCTTGTTAACGGTTGCGTATACTAAATCGACAAGTGATGCATCGTATGGCGTTCCATCTTTCAAATATGCCGGCAGCGCTCCATCATAATATTTATTAATCATTGCTACCGTTCGATTTAAAAGATTTCCTAAATCGTTTGCCAAGTCATAATTTAACCGCTCAACAAAGCCTTCTGGAGTAAAGACGCCGTCCGATCCGAATGGCACCTCGCGCAGCAAGTAATACCGCAATGCATCCAATCCATATCGATTAATAAGCGGAATCGGATCTACAACATTTCCTTTTGACTTGGACATCTTTCCGTCTTTCATCAGCAGCCATCCATGGCCAAAAACTTTTTTTGGCAGAGGCAAGTCCAGCGCCATTAACATAATAGGCCAGTAAATTGTGTGGAAACGTACAATTTCTTTCCCAACAAGATGTACATCTGCCGGCCAGTATTTGAGATAGGCTTCATCCTTATCGGTTCCATAGCCCAATGCTGTAATGTAATTAGATAATGCATCAATCCAGACATACACTACATGCTCAGGGTCACTTTTGACCGGAATTCCCCATTCAAAAGCAGTCCGGGAAACAGCCAAATCTTCAAGACCTGGTTTAATAAAGTTATTAATCATCTCATTTTTCCGGGACTCTGGCTGAATGAACTCCGGATGTTCCTCGTAAAACTGCAATAACCGGTCTGCATACTTGCTCATACGGAAAAAATAAGACTTCTCCCGTACCCACTCCACTGGATGGCCGCTGTCTGGACTTTTTCCGCCAATTACTTTGCCGTTTTCATCATATTCCGGGTCTTCTAACTGCAGTTCGGTATAAAATGTTTCATCAGGGACAGAATACCATCCTTCATATTCATCAAGATAAATATCTCCCTTATCTTTTAGCTTCTCAAATATTTGCTGTACTACTTGCTTATGGCGATATTCAGTTGTGCGAATAAAGTCATCATATGAAATGTCCAGCTTATCCCATAAATTTTTAATTCCTGCAACCACTTCGTCGACAAATGCTTGTGGCGATACGCCTTTTTCTTTTGCTTTTCTCTCAATTTTTTGACCATGTTCATCGGTTCCCGTTAAGTACCTGACATCATATCCGCGCAACCTTTTGTATCTTGCCATTGCATCTCCAGCCACAGTTGTATAAGCGTGACCGATATGCAGCTTGTCACTTGGATAATAAATGGGAGTCGTAATGTAAAACGTTTTTTGTTCCTCTGCCATTTATAGCGCCTCCTTTAAATCTTCTGTATATGCAGCAGGCATCCACTTACTTAAAACCCTTCATACTAAGAAAAGCGTAAGTGCCTTGAAAGAAGGAAGTCCGGCTATGAGCGCCGTCTCCTGCGACAATGCCGAACTGACACTCATCCTCAGAGCTCGCGACAAGTCCTGGCGAGCAGGCACTGACGCTGGACATGGAAAACGTCCAACTTTTATACTTTCCTACCTACTGAAAAAAGCTCCCGCCCTGCAAAGGGACGAGAGCTTTACTCACGTGGTACCACCCAAATTTCTTCGCCTTTTGCAAGAACGAAGCTTTGTGCGCCGAGTTTCATTTTACAACACCCAGGCGCCTTCTTTAACGCAGAAGGTGCGTCCTTTTCTTACTGCGATGAGCTCGAAAAGAAAAACCTCCAGGACCATCTTCAAGAGTTCATACTGCACCGGTTCTCAGCATCTCCGGCTCTCTGTTACAGCTTTCCTCTTTACTCATCCCTTCATCGGAAATAACGTATGAAATAATATCGACACATTCCCAATAAGACTATATCGAAGCAGATTTTTTGTGTCAAGTTAACACGTTATGTACATACCTATTATTTCTATTTTTCCGTTTGGCATACGTTCGACAAACTTTTTATCCGTCATAGACTGTAAAAATTAATAAAAAGTATCTGCAAAATGATTATAAGTACTGTATATTGTATATTAAAACATGTATAAATTTACATATCACAATATGAAACAAATAATACAACGAGTGCTGTATTATATATTTTTCCAATTGACGAAAAATGGAAACGTTGGTATTCTTAGGAGACAAAGAAAGAGAATTTTGTCGATTTTTGATACATTGCGTATCATTTTATGCTGAGGAGGAACGAAAATGAAATCTACTGGAATTGTTCGTAAGGTGGACGAGTTAGGCAGGGTCGTTATCCCTATTGAACTGCGCCGCACACTTGATATTGCTGAAAAAGATGCCCTTGAAATATACGTGGACGACGACCAAATCATTTTAAAAAAGTTCAAACCTAATAGAACATGTCAAATAACAGGACAAGTATCGGACCAAAATATTTCACTCGCAGACGGAAAAATTGTTCTTTCTCCAGAAGGGGCCAAAGAAATTATAAAAGATTTGAAAGAATATGTTAGTGAAAAAACGGAAGTATAATGTAGCAGACACAACACAGCAGCGGGCTGTCTTCAAAGGATTCCATGCCTTTGAGACAGCCTTTTCTATGTCTTTATCCATAGGAAAACGAAAGGTAAAGTGTCCTGGGACAGCTGACATATGCAACAACTCCTCTCGTGTACCAGTTAAAAAAGCTCTGTGTGAAAGACCGACAACCCCCTGGCTGTGACGTAGAATCGCCGCCTTCTTCAAAAAGCCCTTCCGTGTAAAATGCCGGGAAACAGATATGGCTAATAAGACAAAGCTTTGTCTTTTCTATAATTGATGATAAGCCGCATACACTTCGCGTTTTGGTATTTGTCTGTCTATCGCTGTCTTCTTAATAGCCTCTTTAGACGATAAACCTTCCTTAACATAACAATCAACATGTTCATAAACAGTAAAGTTCTCCCACCATTGTTCATCTGCTTTCTCTTTCGCTGTGCCGCCTTCTACAATCAAACAGCACTCTCCTTTTACCGCTGTTTGCTGCAAATGATTGTTTAATTCTGGTAATGATCCGCGAAACAATTCCTCGTACTTTTTGGTTAATTCTCTGGCCAGCACCGCTTTGCGATCATTCCAAACGTCGTGTAAGTGATAAACTGTTTCTTTTATACGATAAGGAGATTCATAAAAAATAATTGGTGCTTCAATATATGTTAACTGTTCCAACACACGTTGACGTTCTTTCTTTTTCCTTGGTAAAAATCCATAAAAGTAAAACGGTCCCCCACCAAGACCAGAAGCCGTTAAAGCGGTCGTTGCAGCATTCGCACCAGGAAGAGCAATAACGCGGTACCCTTTTGCAATACATTGATTCACAATGTCCTTTCCTGGATCTGATACAAGCGGCGTGCCAGCATCACTCACTAAAGCTACCAGTTTATCTTGCTGCAGCAATTGTTGTATTCGCTGCCCTTTACTTTCTTTGTTATGCTCGTGATAACTATCAAGGGATGCAGAAATATCAAAGTGTGTTAGGAGTTTTCGTGTTTGTCTTGTATCCTCGGCAAATACCGCATCTGCTTCTTTTAAAATCCGGACTGCTCGAAAGGTCATATCTTCTAGATTGCCAATGGGGGTTGGTACTAAATACAATCCACCGTGACAACATGTTTTAAAACTTGTTTGTCTATTCACTTACTTCACCCCTTTTTTAGAAAGATTATTCATGTATTCTCCATTATTCTGGACATACTTTTTGTTTTTCAATGAGTGCCTGTTTTTCTTTACGGCTTAGTTGTTTCATTCTGTATTCGACTTGCATCGCCTCTTGTTTTGTAGGAAATCCTTTTTGATACACCACTTCAAAAGGACCACGTCCTCTTGTGTACTTAGCACCCGTTCCATTGTTATGTTGACGCAGCCTCTTTTCAATATTGGTGGTATAGCCAATATAAAGAGTATCATCTGCACAGCGCAGCATATATACATAATAATTACTGTCCCTCATAATACTTTCGAAACTCCTCTGTGTATTTTCCATGCTCATCGTAAACGGTTAAAGGCGGCAAACAGGCAAGGCCTGGCTTTCCGTCTTTTATTCCTTCTAATAAAACAACATTTGCCTCTTTTCCTTTTTTGGGATAAATCCATTTGACCCGTTTTGGTTCTAAACGGTGTTTTCGATATGCTTCCATTAATTCAGGAAACCTCTCAGGCCGAAGAACCATTGACACTTTTCCCTTTTGTTTTACCAGCTTTGCTGCAGATGCAATAATCTCTTCAAGTGAGCCGTTTTCTTCATGACGGGCAGCGGTCAAATGCGGATTTTTATTTTTCTCTTTTTCACCGGGTGTATCAAAATACGGTGGATTACAAGTAATTAAATCCGCTTGGCCATCCAACAAATGGCTGTTTCTTACGTCTTTTTCTACAAATGATATTTGATGATCAAGATGATTGTATGCAGCGCTTCTTTGCGCCATCCCTACCAGCCGTGATTGAATCTCAATCCCTGTTATCGGCACGCGGCTTCTAGTGGACAATACGAGCGGAATGATGCCATTGCCGCTGCATAAATCTACGATTGTCCCCCTTGTCCTCGGTACATATGTAAATCTCGCTAAAAGAACCGCATCAATAGAGAAAGCAAACACTTCTTTGCTTTGTATGATATATAATCCATCCGTGATGTAATCCAGTCTTTCTCCTTGTTGTAACATCTACATCTCCACCTATGTCCATTCATGTTTCACACGTATAAAAAGGGCTGTCCTATACAAAGGACAGCACCAGTGTTCGTTTATTTTTGATGAAGAAACGACAGACAAAACAAACAATCCCCGTCGACACGAAGGCTGCCGTAATGCAAATTACAAATATGAAAGCCTTCATGGTACAAGCGGGCCAAGTTATCGTACCCTTCTCCAACGTTTGGGTGGTCTTTGAGGGTTTTTTTTGGTTTTATCGGTTTATTCGACTGATTTTTTTCGTCCATTCGTTCGCGTAAATGCTTATTTTCTAAAGCCAGCGCTTGATTTTCCTCTATGAGCATCGCAAGCTGCTCTTTTAATTCTCCCAGTTCATCATGAAGAGCACCTATCCGCTCTTCCATGTGAATGACTTGAGAAAATATTTCTTTCTTCTCCACGTTTCTTCCACCTCAATCACCCGTGTGACTTCAGCTCACAATATATCCTTCTTCCATTAATTCATCTAAACTGTATTCCAATACATTTTGCGGATCTGGCAAATCTACCTCAACAAGACGTTCTAAGATGTTAATACCTATAACCTTCCCCTCTCCTTGCGGGGTAGCAATTTTCTCTCCAATATCCGGAAGCTCTTTTTTGGCTGTCTCGTAATGGTCATTTTCGTATTTTAAGCAGCACATCAAACGTCCACACAACCCTGAAATCTTTGCAGGATTAAGGGAAAGGTTCTGATCCTTTGCCATTTTAATCGAAACCGGTTCAAAATCTCCTAAGAAAGAAGAACAGCACAGGACTCTGCCACAAGGACCAATACCGCCTAACATCTTCGCTTCATCCCGCACACCTATTTGGCGCAATTCAATTCTTGTACGAAACACCGAAGCTAAATCTTTTACTAATTCTCGGAAATCAATACGTCCATCTGCTGTAAAATAAAACAATACTTTATTTCGATCGAACGTATAATCCACATCGACTAGTTTCATATCCAATTTATGTTCTTCTATCTTCTCCGAACAGACCTCATATGCTTTTCTCGCCAGCCCTTTGTTCTCCTCTATCGTCTGTTTATCTTTCTCCGTTGCAACACGAAGCACTTGTTTAAGAGGGAGCACAACGTCATCATCATGTACTTGCTTTTTACCAATGACTACCTTGCCAAATTCTAATCCGCGCGATGTATCAACAACTACCCAGGTATCTTTTTCTATCTCAAGCTCACCGGGTGAAAAGTAATATATTTTTCCTGCTTTTTTAAATCTAACTCCAACAACATCATGCAAAGCTACGATCCCTCCTGTAAGTGGAGCAGCAATTGCTCCATAAGAAGCTGTACATTTACATTAGCACGAAGACGACGCTTTGCTTCTAGAATCTGCTGCAGCCGCTTAGCAACCTCTTTTTCTGATAACTGAAGGGCATCTTGCTTTAATTTTTCTCTTTGATCAGGGTAAGCAAGATTATCTTGTTCATATTTAACCGACAAAATGTCGCGATACCAGAAAAGCAGCAGATCCAAGCCGATATCCTGCTCTTGTCTATCGGTAAAGTGGGGAAGCCACTTTTCCTGTAATGTCAACAGCATCTGTTGAGGTCGATGTTGTACCTCTTCTACTAATTGTATCACTAGATTTCGTCCATGTACAATCCAGTCTCTCTTCTCTTCTGCGTATTCTCCTGCTATATCATCAGGGAATCTGGCTAAGATAGAGGCAGCCGCTTGTGTCAATCCCTGCTCCTCATAAAGAGAAATTCGTTTTTGTATAGGAGGCGGAGCGAACGCTATTTTTTGTGACCGAGAGATAATAGTATCCAGCATAAAATGTACGTTTTCTGTTAATAAAAGAGCCAGTGTTGGGCTCTCTGGCTCTTCCAAAAATTTCAACAAACTGTTTGCAGCACTCGCTGTCATTTTGTCCGCTTCATTTACAATATATACTTTCAGACCCGCTTCCATGCCTTTGTACGCAAATTCTTTTTGAAGAGCCTCTACTTGAGCTTTTTTAATGGAATTGCCTTCTGGATCTACTATCATTACGTCAGGGTGGTTGCCATGTGAAATACGCCTGCATTGTATGCAGTTTTCACAAGGAATGGTTTCTGTTTTATCTTGGCAAAAAAGAGCTTTTGCTAACAGAATACTCGCATCCCTTTTTCCTGTTCCTTTCATTCCTTCAAAAAGATAGGCATGCGCTAACCGCCCTTTTTCTACACTTTGTTCGAGCATCGTCATAACCGTCGGTTGTTCTTGTTTTAACTCTTCCCAATTCATTACAATCCCTCTACTCCTAAAACTGCTCAAACTGTTCTACCTGCATAATAAATACCGTTGCACCGCCAACTTGCACTTCCACTGGGTAAGGAACGTAAGAATCAGCATTTCCCCCCATTGGGGACACCGGTGCTACCAGCTGCTCTCTCGTTTTACAGTTATTTTGGATAATCTCTAATACGTTATCAACGTGATGGTCTTCTACCCCAATAAGAAAGGTTGTGTTGCCGGCACGTAGAAAACCGCCTGTACTTGCAAGTTTCGTTGCGCGAAAATCTTGTTCAACAAGTGCATTGGATAAACGATTGCTGTCTTTATCCTGTACTACAGCAACAATAAGCTTCATCAAATCCCCCCTTGTCTATTCTTCAATCCCACGGAGATAATCCTCAATATTAGTCAATACGCTTTGAACCACTTGGTCTATGGGCTGATCTGCTTTCACTTTTGTTAAACGGTTCGGGAATTTATCCAACAACATGCTGTAGGCTTCATATACACGATGATGAAAAGTAATTTTTTCTTGGTCGAGCCGATTGTATTCTCGGTCGCTATTTTGCTTGATGCGTGACAATCCGACTTCTGGGGATATGTCCAAATAAATCGTCTTATCCGGCATATAGTCTCCAATAGCAAATTTATTAATTTGAAATACTTCTTCTATACCAACCCCGCGAGCATACCCTTGGTAAGCCAAACTGCTGTCAATGAATCGGTCGCATAATACTGTATATCCTTCATGCAGTGCTGGAACAACTTTTTCCACTAAGTGCTGTCGTCTGGCAGCAGCATATAGCAGTGCTTCCGTTCGTTCTTCCATTTCTGTATGTACCGGGTCTAAAATAATCGTTCGGATTTTTTCGGCAATCTCAATACCACCTGGTTCCCTGGTTTTTAACACCTTATATCCTTGCTCTTCTAACATATGATAAAGATGATGGAGAACAGTCGTTTTCCCAGCGCCTTCACATCCTTCAAATGTAATAAACGCTCCTCGTTTTTGCGTCATCTGTGTTCATCCTTTTTAAGTATACTTATGTACCAATTTCCCCGGAAATAATCGACTCCTTGCACGTGTCCACCGTTATTTAACCATTCCAGTAAATAAGAAACTCGTTCGCTTGTTATTTTTTCTCCTTTTAAAAACAATGGAATGCCGGGAGGGTAAGGAATAAGGTCTGAGCCTGCTGTGTTTCCAACAGCTTCGTGCAATAATATCCTTGTTTGTTTTGCATGTATGAAAGAAAATTGTTCCGCTTCCATAATTGCAGATGGAAATACTGGTGTTTTTTTCTCAATTTCTCTTTTACTGGAGCGTTGTTGATAGTGCATATTGTCAACCGCTATTTTTATGCGCTTATGCCACCCTTCAGGAAGAGCTGCAGCATCGAGCGGGAGAATAAGCAGCACGTGTTGGTGGTCTGCTAATTCAGCAAACACATGCTGTTGTTCTAAACACTTTTGTAAATCCCAGCCACTGTAACCTTTTGGTACTTTCACAATACATTTTAATACATCATGTGCCATTCCATCAGGCGTTATCAAAGATAAACCTGTTTCCTTTTCTATCTTGTCTCGAACATAATAAATAGATTCTGCTATTTTCCAATCATTTGCCTGCTTCATATTGTAAAAATAACGTCTGGCTGCGTCTAGAGATGCCATTATTAGATAAGAAGGACTACTCGATTGAACCATCGAAGCAGCTTCTTGTAAACGCTGATGAGAAAGTTTACTTTCCTTTCCTGCATGCAAAAACGCTCCCATTGTTAACGCCGGCAGCGTTTTGTGGGCAGACTGTACAACTGCATCTGCACCTTGGTCAAGAGCAGAAACAGGAAACACAGAACTAGTAGAAAAATGGGCACCGTGTGCTTCATCTACTAGTACATATGCTCCTTTACGGCGAAACAACTGAATTATAGGGGTAAGGTCTGATGCCCAGCCATAATAGGTAGGGGACGTTAATATGATGCCTTTTACCTCTGGATACATATTTAATGCTTTTTTCACGGTAGAAAGCGACAGCCCACGTGAAAGCTGAGTTGAGTTATCATAGTCTGGAAGTAAAAAAACAGGTTTTATTCCTGCTAATCGTAAAGCATTTATCACTGATTTGTGTGAGTCACGCTGAACCAGCACTGTCTCTCCACGTTCAAAAGCAGATAATATCATAGCCATATTACCAGCACTCGAGCCACCAACAAGAAACAATGTATACAGAGCATTGTATGCTTCCGCTGCTAAACGCTGAGCCTGTGCAATAATACCATCTGGATCGTGCAAATCATCTAAATGATGCAGTTCTGTTTGATCATAAGGAAAGACAGACTCAAACATATCGTGCCAATCAGAAGTAACAGCGATTCCGTTTTTATGTCCCGGCACGTGAAATGATACTGGTTGTGTTTTTACATGTTGTTGCAGCGCCTCTACAATAGGCATCGATTGTTGATTCATTCTTCTACCTCAATTTGTTGTATTCTATTAAAATTATGACGTATTACGCAAGATCTTGCAATTTTTTCTATGATAACAAACGTTGGCTCTTGAGCTTCCTTAACTTCTTTATCTTTTCCGCATAGGTGGGATGCTCAGGTTCTAACTTCACTAGTTCTCTTTCACATTCTTTACACAGAAATGCCTCCAAAATATGAATGCCCTCTTTTTTCTCCTGATCACATAAAACACAACGTTCTCCCTGTATTTTTTGATTATTCACCTTCCGCACCTCCTATGAATCTAGTTTCCCCAATCATACTATATTTTATCCGTTCATTCTGAAACAAGTATAGACAGGGACAAGCACATCCTTTGATATGATGAGCGTAAAGACAAAGATTTCTTCATAAAACATGCATGCTAAAGCCAGCTGATGTTCAATCATTCTATGTTGAAAAAGACGTAGTGTGCCTTGAATAGCTTGTCGATGATGGAACAATAAAAAAAGAAGCTGGGATAAAATACAGTAAATGAAGAGGGAACTGTCCCAAAAGGTAATGGATTATAACCTTTTGGGTGGACTTTTTTAATGGTTTTATAAAATTATGGAAGTTATTATCTCTTCCAGCTGGGGGACGACGGCTCCTCAGGTTTTATACTACAAAAAAAAGCTGTCAGAGTATAATCTGACAGCTTAGCGCTTGCCTGGCAGCGTCCTACTTTCACAAAGGGTTTCCCCCTCATTATCATCGGCGCAAAAGAGCTTAACTTCCGTGTTCGGCATGGGAACGGGTGGAACCTCTTTGCTATCGCCACCAGGCTCACAGGATGTGAGTCGTTCGATGTTCGTCACAGGACGTGACGGATGGTAATCGAACTTCCTTGCTCACATACACAGGATGTATGGACTTCCACCTACCGCAGAAGTTCTTTGTATCATAGGGAATTGCTCCCTCAAAACTGCATAACGAATGCGAAGAGCCTCTTCGAGGCGCTTTCCTTTGTGTTGGATAAGCCCTCGACCGATTAGTATCTGTCAGCTCCACGTGTCACCACGCTTCCACCTCAGACCTATCAACCTTGTCATCTGCAAGGGGTCTTACTAGCTTGGCGCTATGGGAAATCTCATCTTG
>NZ_FNDK01000016.1 GCF_900099605.1 Alteribacillus persepolensis | reverse complement strand
GAAGCGGACGCCGAAGCCGATGCCGATGCGGAAGCGGACGCCGAAGCCGATGCGGAAGCGGATGCCGAAGCGGATGCGGAAGCGGACGCCGAAGCCGATGCTGACGCTGATGCGGAAGCGGATGCGGAAGCCGATGCGGAAGCAGATGCCGAAGCGGATGCCGAAGCGGATGCGGAAGCGGATGCCGAGGCCGATGCGGAAGCGGATGCAGAATCAGATGCACAGTCTGACTCGGACTCCGAATCGTCTACAAGCTTTGATAATAACGAGATCTATGCAGATGCAGGTGGAAATACGCTCAGCACCGGCGATAATAATGTTGTCAATATGTACGACAGTGGAACACAACCAATTACGATGGCTATATCAACACTTGTTATGTTAGAAGCTCTGCAAAGCGGCCAAGGTTCTGTTGATACAGATGCGTTAATCTCCAAACTTACGAACTCGTTAAATTCACTATCACAAAATCAGCAGGTTAATCGTCAAATGATTAATGAGGTACTGCAATCTTTGAACAAAAAAGATAATTAATATAACGGGGGGATAACATGTCAAAAAAGAACGTCTCGCGCTGCGCCATACCTGTTAGAAATAACAAAAGATATGTCTATGTCAAAATGAAAAACAATAACGTACAACAAAAACCAAGGAAGCTTACAATAAAGGCTTATGATAAGGACTCAGAAACAAAAGAAGCATTGCCAATCTATTACAATGATCAATTAATTGAAACAGACACGCTAGCATTTGAAGAAGAGAAAATCTATAAAATCGATGTAGCCAATGTAAAACGTAAAGTCGTATTTGAAGCAACTCAATTTAAAGGTGGATCTGGTATGTCTGTCTCATCAAAGAATAAGGGAGCCGTTAACGCAGAAATTGGTATAAAATAATAAAGCTGGGCAGAAGAAGCTCAAGAGAGTAACTCTCTTGAGCTTCTTCGTGCCAAAACATGAAAAGGAACGTTGTTATATGTGGCTTTAGCGTCCAGCTGCTTTTTTTCGTTATTATTTTAGTTTGTCGCGGATGGTTTGAAACACATAATCAGCAGCATGATCATCAGCAGCACTTCGATAAATAGAATCGAGTTCATCTTGATTTCGTTTTGCTTTTTTCAAAAAAGTGACGCCCTTTTTCATATAACTTTTATATTTTATCGTCAGTTTCTGAATTGGTTTTTCATATTTTTCATCTGTTCCAGGCATGACGGTTTTTTCATATAAATCAATCACTTCATCCGTTTTTCGTTCTGGAAAATATTCATGAGGGTCGGTGCTGTCAAATACACAGAAGTCCAAATCTCTTACGACAATCATGTCAATGCTTTCCGGGTCAAATCCGCAGTGATACATCTCGACGTTGTATCCAAGCTCTTCACTAGCAGCCGCTAGTTTTTTCAAGAATGTAGACTTGCCGGTTCCAGCGCGCCCTTTTATAAAATATCGTTTTCCAACATCCTCTGTTATGTTAGGAATATAATCCATTACACCGTTAGGAGTGGAAGCGCCAAAAAATCGATGTTTAATAATGGGCGTTTGTCCAGTTGCTGTAACGTCAGCATGCAAGTAATGCTGCCAATCTTTAGCGAGCTGATTGGCTTTTGCAAAATCAAGATGACGGATATAAATGTCCTCTAAGTCATCATGAACAAATAAGCCCGTTTGAAAAGACGCCTGAGCAGCTGTAAGGGCTCGTGAAATACGTTGTTGATAACGGTGAATAGTGCGTTCTTTATCTTTCAAAGAAGAACGGTTCACGTATTGATTGGTATGAACGGTTTCTACGGCAGTATCTGCTGCCGTGATATCTGCACATTGGCTGTCATAGACACCTAATTGTAATTCGGGAACAATGACAGCATCCAGCCAGTCGTTGTGTGAAGAGGCATGTATCCATTCGACAGCATACCCTTGTTTGTTATGCTCTTCTGCAAATCGGGTCATGGCTTTTGTTTTGACAGAACGTAAAACACCATCGAGTTTCACAAGGCGGCGGACTTCCTGAAAATTAGAGTCATATAGTGTGTAAAATCCTTTCGCTGTGTGATCTCCAGCAAAGTAATGCCTGTTTTTACCCAACTCCAACACTCCCTGTAAACGGAATACCGTTCTTTCTACATTTACATTATGCAGTCTTGGTTTATAGGTGAATGTCTATTGGAGCTGCCTGTTATTCAGGTTGAGGCTCATGTTTATTTGTTGATTTCCAATTTTTCTCTTCGTCTGTTTCAACGACACCCAATGTCACATCATCAATATCTGGATCATTGAGGATATCGGTTCGCAGCTGCTTTTTAATATCTTCTGCCTTATCTAACGACAAGCCTTTTTCCAGTTCTACATATCCTTCGACATGGTATTGGCGTCCTTCTTGAAGAATTCTCATCGCTTGAATATCCCGGACTTGAGGGTGGTCTAAAATAAGTTGTGCAATTCGGTCAGTAATTTTATCAGGAGCCGCGACACCAATGAGTCCAATCGTGTTATCATAACCGAGCTTTAAGGCTATAATGACTAATAATATTCCGATTAACAGTGTACCGATACCGTCAAGGAAGTAATATCCCGTAAAATGAGCAAGAACGACAAACACCAGCGCTAAAAATGCCCCAAGCGTCGCGATGATATCTTCATAAAATACAAGCCGTGTTGGCGGAGCAGCGTATTCAATATTTTTAAAAGAAGTAGGAATAATTTGCAAGCCGGATGCGCTAGAGCGAGATTCTTTAATCACTTCTTTCATTGCTTTAATCAACACCGCTCCGTCAATAAGAACAGAAATAGCTAAAATAAGCACATTTAACCAAAAGTTGGTCGTTTCACTAGGGTTTCGAAAGGTTTCCCAGCCGGTTAAAATCGTTTCATAAGCCATAATAGAAACAATAATGACTGCAACTAAGACGAATAAATTGACAATCCGGCCAAACCCTGTTGGAAATCGTTTCGTCGGCTCTTTTTCAGCAAGAGCGCTGCCAAAAAAGACAAATCCCTGGTTCGTCGCATCGGCAAGTGAGTGCATCGCCGTTGCAAACATGGCACTGCTTCCGCTTACTGCAGCGGCAAAACCTTTAATGGAGGCTAATACAACATTTCCAAGAGCAGAGACAGCGGAAGACGTATTGCCTTGTTTGAGAAAATCTATGATACCCATGTATGATTCACTCCTATATGTCGAATGTATTTCTTAATATGGCTGAAATGAAACATAGCATGCTGATGTAATGAAATTTTCATTGGTCGGCTGCTTTTTTGCCAGCTTGACGAAGGGAGAAGCACATGTATAAAATATGACTATACATAACTGCCAAAGTGAAAACAGGGAGGAGTACTTTCATTGCCGCCTGTCCAGAGAGAAAAATCCTTGGCTGCGAGATTTTTCAGGTTCAATGCAAGGAATGTCGCCCTCGAGCAGCTTCCTTGAACATGTAGTAAAGGAAGACGGATGTGCCGTTATCACAGTAAGTGCATGCACGTAAAGGGGGAGGTGCCTTCTTTTTCGCTGCATGAAAAAAGGTGGTACCGCGAACCTCTCTTCGTCCTTTATTGAAAGGGAAGGGAGTTTTTTTAGGTTCTATAGCGTTTGCCTGGGTATCAGCTGTCTTGATTGAATGGTCCTTGCAGCTCGCTTGCCGCAGACAGCACTTTACGCTCAGCGCAGGAGGTTCCTTCTATGTACTCCAACGTTTACAGGAGAACCTTTTTATGCTTTAGAAAATCGAGTGTTGTGAAAGGAAGGGTAAGTAAAACGATGGCATCCGCCATAAGTGCTTGGCGGTAAACAGAGTTTGTCTAATGGATAAAACAATTACTTATATAAAAGGAGAGTGTAAGATGGAAAACAAAGAAACGACGATGCCGACAAAGTATGATCCAAAAGATACAGAGTCAAAATGGTACCCGTATTGGCTGGATGGTGATTATTTTAAAGCGGAAGGACAAGGCGAAAAAGATCCATATACCATTGTTATTCCGCCGCCAAACGTCACAGGGCGCTTGCACCTTGGACATGCCTGGGATACGACGCTGCAAGATATTATTTCGCGTGTGAAACGGATGCAAGGCTATGATATGTTGTGGCTTCCGGGAATGGATCATGCCGGTATTGCTACACAAGCAAAGGTAGAAGGCAAACTAAAAGAAGAAGGCATAACTCGTTATGAGCTTGGCCGTGAAAAGTTCTTAGAAAAGTCGTGGGAGTGGAAAGAAGAATACGCGGATTTTATCCGGCAGCAATGGGCAAAGCTGGGTCTTTCTTTAGATTATTCCAGAGAACGCTTTACACTTGACGACGGTCTGTCAAAAGCTGTTCGTGAAGTGTTTGTCACTCTCTATAATAAGGGGCTGATTTACCGCGGGGAGTACATTATTAATTGGGACCCTGAAACGCAGACAGCACTGTCGGATATTGAAGTGGAATATAAAGATGTACAAGGCCATTTTTATCATATGAAGTACCCGTTAAAAGACGAATCGGGGCATATTGAAGTGGCTACCACCCGCCCAGAAACGATGCTTGGGGACACAGCGGTTGCAGTACATCCCGATGATGAGCGTTACCAGCATTTGATCGGTAAAAAAGCGATTCTCCCAATCATCGGCCGCGAAATTGAAATTATTGCTGATGATTATGTTGACATGGAGTTTGGATCTGGCGCGGTAAAAATTACGCCAGCTCATGACCCGAATGACTTTGAAATGGGAAATCGTCATAACTTAGAGCGGATTCTTGTCATGGATGAGTCCGGTACCATGAATGAAAATGCCGGAAAATACCAAGGTTTGGACCGGTTTGCATGCCGGAAACAGCTTGTAAGTGATCTTCAGGAAGAAGGCATTCTCTTTAAGATTGAAGAGCATATGCATTCTGTTGGTCATTCAGAGCGCAGCGGTGCTGTGGTAGAACCGTATCTTTCCACACAGTGGTTTGTGAAAATGAAGCCTCTTGCAGAACAGGCAATTGCCCTGCAAAAACAAGAGAAAGGAAAGGTTCATTTTGTTCCCGATCGTTTTGAAAAGACGTATTTGCACTGGCTAGAGAATATTCGCGACTGGTGTATCTCCCGTCAGCTTTGGTGGGGACACCGCATTCCGGCCTGGTATCACAAAGAAACAGGAGAAGTGCACGTTGGACATGAAGCACCAGGAGATGCTGAAAACTGGGAACAAGATGAAGATGTGCTTGACACATGGTTCAGCTCGGCACTATGGCCGTTTTCCACCATGGGCTGGCCGGATACGAATGCATCCGATTATCAGCGCTTTTATCCGACCAATGTACTTGTCACTGGTTACGACATTATTTTCTTCTGGGTGTCGCGCATGATATTCCAAGGTCTTGAGTTTACAGGGGAACGTCCGTTTAATGATGTACTGATTCATGGGTTAGTACGTGATGCTGAGGGGCGGAAAATGAGTAAATCGCTCGGCAATGGCGTGGATCCAATGGATGTGATCGAAAAATATGGGGCTGATGCACTTCGTTTCTTCTTGGCTACTGGTACAACACCTGGAAATGACTTGCGTTTTCATTGGGAAAAAGTTGAAGCCAACTGGAATTTTGCCAATAAAATTTGGAATGCCTCTCGTTTTGCACTGATGAATATGAGCGATTTGACGCATGCTGACATTACGTTAGAAGGAGAAAAAACAATCGCTGATCGCTGGATTTTAACGCGCCTGCAAGAGACGGTTCGGGATGTAACCCGTTTAATGGACAATTATGAATTTGGTGAAGTCGGCAGATTATTGTATAACTTCATTTGGGATGATGTGTGCGACTGGTACATTGAAATGGCGAAGCTGCCGTTGTATGGTGAAGATGAACAGGCGAAACAAATGACACGTTCCGTACTGGCTTACGTGCTAGAGCACACCATGAGGCTGCTCCATCCAATTATGCCGTTTATTACAGAAGAAATTTGGCAGCACTTGCCGCATCAAGGAGATTCTATTACGATTGCTCCGTGGCCTAAAGCTGAAGATGCTTATATGGACCAAGAAGGAGTCAAAGATATGGAACTGCTAAAAAGTGTTATCCGCTCTGTCCGCAACACGCGTGCAGAAATGAATGTCGTACCAAGCAAACCAATTGAGCTGCAAATTCAAGCTGGCGATCAAAACATCTTAGATCAACTAGAGCGTGGCCGTGACTATGTAGAGCGTTTTTGTAATCCAGAAAAGCTTGTCATAAAAACAGATTTAGACGCTCCAGAAAAGTCAGTATCACAAGTAATTACGGGTGCGACACTGTATATGCCGTTAGCTGGCTTGATTAACATCGAAGAAGAAATCGAGCGTCTTCAAAAAGAAAAAGCAAAACTTGACAAAGAAGTGGAACGCGTGCAGAAAAAGCTTGCTAATGAAGGGTTTATCAATAAAGCACCAGAGCATGTAGTAGACGAAGAAAGACAGAAGGAAAAAGATTATCTTGAAAAGCGGGACACCGTGAAGGCTCGAATTCAAGAGCTGCAAGTGTAACATGAACAGTGAAAACTGTCTTGTGTGCGTCTTCTTGTCTTAACGAAAACCAGCAGCATACACTTTATTTTTTGGCTGCTTTCACCGCTTGTCCCCAAAGAAGCTCGTGTGTGTCAGCAGCTTCCATGATATGTCATTTCATTCTTCTATGAACAACAGCATCAGTTACAACACAAAAAAGGCTGTCTGCAAGGAGACATCCCTTCTAGACAGCCTTTATCCCATGTAGCAGAAAGGGGACTACCAATGGATACATACCAACAAGCACGGCAATGGCTTGAAGAATTTACAACGATGGATATTCGGCCCGGATTAGAACGCGTACAGATGATGCTTGAGGGGATGGGAAATCCTGAGCGCAAATTAAAAGGTATTCACGTTGGCGGAACGAACGGTAAAGGCTCTACGGTTGCCTTTTTACGCGAGCCTATGAAAGAAGCTGGAATTGTGTGCGGAACATTTACCTCTCCATATGTTTATGAATTTCGTGAAAGAATTGCAGTAAATGGGGAACCGATATCAGAAGAAGATTTTCGCGATTGCATCAAGGCGGTCAAACCGATTGCAGAAAGTGTGGCAAAAACTCCTTTTGGTACGCCGTCGCAGTTTGAAGTACTGACGGTGGCTGCTGCTCATTACTTTGCAACAAAAGCCTTTCCCGATCTTGTTATCTGGGAAGTAGGGCTTGGCGGCCGGCTGGATTCAACGAATGCTATGCATCCAATGGTTTCGGTAATCACCAATGTCGGCCATGACCACCAGCATATTTTAGGAGACACGTTAGAAGATGTCGCGCGTGAAAAAGCAGGAATTATTAAGTCGGGTGTTCCAGTGATTACTTGTGAAACCAATCAGCCTGTTTTTTCTGTTATTGAAGAGACAGCCCGCGACAAACGTACGAAAGTATATCAAATCACAAGAGACTTTCACACAAAGGGTGAAGAGATTCATGAAAACGGGTGGTCGTTTTCTTTTGCATCGGTGCTAAATAGTATAGAAAACGTAGAAATTTCCATGCTTGGCCGTCATCAAATGAAAAACGCAGCTGCTGCTTTAATGGTATTTCGTTATTTGATGATGTACTATGCGCTGCCAGTCGAACAAGAGCATATTAAAACAGGATTAAAAAAGGCAGCATGGCCTGGAAGACTCCATTATCAAGCAGGGGAGCCGAGTGTGCTCATTGATGGCGCTCATAACAAAGAAAGTATGGAAAGCTTGGCAGAAGCGATCCAAGACCACTTTCCAACGCGGCGTCTTCACTTGATTGTTGGGATGACAAAAGAGAAAAAACCAGAAGAAATGTTGTCTCCATTTGAGGAGCTGCCTGTAGCATCTGTAAGCGCTGTGTCTTTTCCTTTTATGCGGGCAGCTAATGCTGAAACCATTGCAGAAAACAGTCCGTTAAAAGGCACACAGGCATACGAGGAGTGGAAGCAAGCGTATGAGGACGCGAACACCGCTGCTGATACCGGTGATCTCCTCGTGATTGCAGGTTCACTTTATTTTATATCTGATGTTATGAATGAGTTAGATGTATAACCGGATGCACTATACTCCACGCATGAGGAATGTTAATAACATTCCTCATGCGTTTTTTATGAGATAAGGATAGGGCGGGGAAGACGCGCTGTGGACTTGATGAATGGATGGCTGTTTAGGTTTTAAGTCTTATCATTGTTTGTTTCCTGGGGGTTGTTGTTTTTTCTTTGCTTCTTTATCTTGTTTAGCCATACACACATACGTGAAAAGAAGAAAGACGATAACGCATATCGAACTCACACGCTGCAGGATAGGTAGCCAGTCGATAATAATCACCTCGTTATATACGAATGTGCCAGAAGAGGAAATTTTATACGTTTTTCGTATGAGATGATTATCCCTTACACATAATATCGGCATGCTACTCTTTGTATGGAGGATATGTCATTTATGGATAATGTGATGCTCTCACGTATGTTATTTGGATCATCGATGGCTTTTCATATCATTTTTGCTACGTTAACAGTAGGGATGGCATTAATGATTTTTTTTGCTGAGATCATGAGGACAGTAAAAAAAGATGATGATTACGCCATCCTCGCAAAGCGTTGGACAAAAGGGCTGGCGATACTGCTTGGGGTGGCGATTCCAACTGGAACGATTGTTGCTGTTATGCTTTCGCTTTTATGGCCGGGATTTATGGAAGTAGTTGGTCAAGTTATTGCCCTTCCCTTTCAAATTGAAATTTTTGCGTTTTTCTTAGAATCACTTTTTTTAGCGATATACGTGTATGCGGCTTCTCGAATTAGTCCGCCGATGCGAATTGTGAGCACGTTTTTTGTAGCATTTGGAGCGGTGGCATCAGCCGTACTGATAACGAGTGCACATGCATGGATGAACACCCCGCAAGGTTTTGACATAGTGAATGGTGATATTGTAAACGTTGATCCGCTTGCAGCAGCGCTTACTCCAAGTTTTTTTGCGACATCTTTTCACGTAGTGAGCTCCGCTTATATGGCTGGAACATTTGTGCTGCTTGCGATTGCTGCGTATAAGCTTATGAATCCGCATTTGTCCCAAAGAGAAAAGCAGTACCATCAAAAAAGTTTCGGATTAACACTTGTGTTTGCATTTGTGATGTCGGTATGGACAGCATTTACAGGCCATGACACAACGGTAATGTTATATGAAGAAATACCTGTGAAGCTGGCAGCAGCGGAGGGGTTATTTGAGACGCAGTCAGAAGCCAGCTTAACGATTTTTGGGACTCCTAATCCTGAAGCCAACGAAGTAATTGGCGGAATTGAGATTCCTAAGATGCTCAGCTGGCTGGCAGACTATGACACAGATACAGTTATTCAAGGTTTAAATGATTTTCCCGAAGAGGAGTGGCCGCCATTGTTCGTTCATACGCTGTTTAATGTTATGGTCGCTATCGGATTTTTCCTTTTGGGAGTATCAGGACTAGGATTGTTGTTTTTCTATCTGTGGCGCAAACGCTCACGCCCTATGCCAAGATGGCTGCTTGGATTATGTGTGGCTGGCGGACCGCTTGCAATGGTAGGGATTGAGACAGGCTGGATTTTTAGTTGTACCGGAAGACAGCCGTGGACCATCTTTGGGGTGCAGACAACAGCAGAAGCTGCGACAGATTCTGGCAACTTAGGGATGATTTTTTTCTTTTTCGTTGTGCTCTATCTGGTTCTTCTCGTCATTACTGGATTTGTCATGTATTACTATTTTAAGCGAAATCCGCTGGCGCAGGATATATCGGCTTTTGAATCTGTCTAACTACATTATCATGAAAAGAAAGGAAGAGTATCTGTGGAGCCTGTGTATGTTGCGTTACTATTAATGTGGTTAATGTTGTTTACGTATGCGATTTTAGGTTCGATTGATTTTGGTACTGGATTTTGGGCTATGTATTATCAACGCAGACAAAATGACGAAGCAGCAAAAATCGCTAATAACTATCTGTCTCCTGGGTGGAAAGTGACGAACGTATTTTTTGTTTTGCTCGTTGTATCGTTTGTCGGCTTTTTTCCAGGAGCAGCCCCTACACTTGGCACATTAATGATTGTTCCTTTTTGTTTGGCGCTTTTACTGCTGACGATTCGAAGTGCATTTTTGGTTTTTGCTTACAGCACAGCGAAATATAAAGAAATGTTGACACTTGTATCTGGAATGAGCGGGTTGTTCATACCAGCTATTCTCGTGAGCATTCTTCCAGCGGCGATTGGCGGTTTTATTGAGTATGCTGCTGGGCAGCAGTATATTTTACTCAACGAGTTGTTTATCAGCCCGACTTTTTACACACATATTGGCTTTGGGCTGTGTACCGAGTTGTTTATTGCAGCACTGTTTTTAAGTGATTATGCAAGAGAAGGCGGACATATGGAAACCTATCGTGTTTACCGAAAAAACGCGGTATTTTTAGGACCGATCACGCTGGCTTTTGCAGTCGCGGTGATCTTCACATTGATTCCGGAAGCACCATGGATGTTTGAAAACTTTCTTGATGTATGGTGGATTTATACGATTTCCTTGCTTGCGTTTGCGATTGGCTATAGTGCGCTTTGGTGGCCGTCATCCAGAAACGGCAAAGGCCAGCCGCGTGCGAGTTTTCTGTTGATTGTATTACAGTTTGGCATCGCCAGTATTGCTTATGGTTCTGCGTTAATGCCGTACTTTTTGTATCCTGATTTAACAGTACATGATGCATTCACGAATGAAGCGATGTACCAATCCCTATTGATTGGATATATTATTGGAATGGCTATCTTAGTTCCAGTTTTTATCGGATATTGGCGGTTATTTCTAAAAGATAAACGCTATTTAACCAGTGCAGAAAAATAATACGATGTCATTAAAAGAAAAGGCGAGCCAAATAGTTTTCCAAACATGTAAAAAAATGGTAATATAAAGATGCTTCTCTTCCTTCTACTCTTCCTCTTTCACCATTTTTTCGATTTTTCCCGTTTTCCTAACTGTAAATATATGAATTATATAGAAAGGAAATAGAAAATGGAACTTGTTTGGGGTTTGTACGTTTTTACATGCGGATTGATCCTTGGCTCATTTTATCACGTAGCAGGGCTGCGCCTTCCGAAAAAACAGTCAATGTTATGGCCGCGTTCTCATTGTAGTTCTTGTAAAAAAACACTAAAGGCAATAGACCTTTTTCCTGTTCTCTCTTATTTGTTATTAAAAGGGAAATGCAGGCACTGCAGCCAACGTATTTCGTACACCTACCCGCTGGTTGAACTAGTCACAGCAATGCTTTTTTTAGGAGCTTGGCTTGCCTTTGGCTGGAGTTGGAACTTTGCTGTTTCTCTTTTGCTTATTTCAATGCTTATGATTATCATTGTAAGTGACCTTGCATATATGCTTATTCCGGATAAAGTGCTGCTGAGCTTTGCAGCAGCTGTGTTGCTGCTCCGAATAAGTGTACATCCTCTTGATCCGTGGTGGTCTGCACTTGCAGGAGGAGCAGCTGGATTTTTGCTGCTGTTTATGATAGCAGTTCTCAGTAAAGGCGGAATGGGAGGCGGAGATATTAAACTGTTTGGTGTGCTTGGTCTTTTCTTTGGTGTGCAGGAGGTTATACTCGTTTTCTTTTTGTCTGTCTTGTTTGGGGCATTGTTTGGGATGCTGGGATGGCTGGCGGGAAAAGTGAAAAAAGGCGTTCCGTTTGCATTTGGTCCTTATATTGCAATAGCCAGCATGATTGCACTGTTTTTTGGCAGCGATATGATTGATTGGTATATCTATTTGTCTGGAAAGTAGAGACACAGAAATATGACAATCTTTTTATGAACAAGGCGACAAAAGTCTTGTTCTTTTTTAATTGGGCTGTGCTAGGGTAATCGTAACGAATGCCGAAAGGAGAGCCTGCTTATGAAAGAAGACAAGCCCAAGGTCTCTATTAAAATGAATGGCAAGACGATAGAAGTGGAAAAAGAGGAGCCATCAAAGGAGAATGAGCGGGTAGAAGAGCCTTTACGTGCACAGGATATACCAGTGGCTGACTGGAAAGAAAAGCGAGTTGCAGAAGAAGAACAAGCAGCGTCTTATTCGAATGAAGACATGCCAAAACGGCCAAGTATTCCTTATAAAAAAATCAGAAAAAAAGCGAACCTTCCCAGAAAAAGTTATTATCACCGAAAAAAACAAAGAACGTATCCGCTCTATTTTATTTCGATTACAGCTGGTGCGATTGCGTTAGGATTGCTGTTTGGAATGGTGATGCTGCAGTTATTCTCAGAGGATCGTTCTTCCCCAACCAATGCAGCGTTTAATATGGAAGATGATCCACCGATTACCGCTGATTTTCCAGATAGTACAGCGCTTCACGTCTTACAGGCGGGAGCTTTCACACAAAAAGAAAAAGGTGTGGAAATGCAAGAGAATCTGCATGCTAAAGGGTATCCAGCGGTTTTAACACATGACGGCGACTATTATTATTTGTTTTCTGGTGTATCATTTCAGCAAGGTGCATTAGAAGAAGTCAAGCAGTTTTATGATCAAGAAGGACTAGAGGTATATGAAAAGTCACGAACTATTCCGGAGCCAGAGGAGCGGGAAGATAATACAGACACCTATGCTAATCTGCAGGCGAGCAAAGAAGTATTAACGGATGTGATGACAGCAGTGTTAGGCCAGGAGGCTCCAAACGAAGGATTGCTGCAGCGTATCGATGAATATTTAGCACAAACAGAGAGCTGGGAAGAAGATAATATATATGGACAGTTGCGGCAGGCCATAGCAGATATTAAAGAGGAATGGACAGAAAGTGAACAAGCCAACAGTGCTTTGTATGAATTGTTAATTGAATCTTCCCTCTATTATGAAGAAGCTGTCTATCACCATAATGAAACGGACGACCAGGTGAATACTGGTAACGAAGAAGAGTAAATAGTGCAGAAGAAGGCATGAAGAAAACAAGCAGGTTCTATCTTGTTCCGTCTGTAACATTCTGGTAAACTGAGCATACACCTTGTACAATGAAGACAATAAAATCTTATTGTAAAGGTGGTATTCCCTTCATGCCTTCCCTTCTTTTAGCTTCTCAATCTCCGCGAAGAAAACAATTATTGAAAGAATCTGGTTTTTCATTTGTAACACAAGCTAGTTATGTCAGCGAAGAGGTACCATCCGGTTTTTCCCCTGTACAAACAGTAGAAGAATTGGCACGGCGTAAAGCAGAGTCCGTATTTTGTAATCATCCTGATAAGCTTGTGATCGGAGCTGATACGGTCGTTGCTTGTGGTTCCGATATCTTAGGCAAACCCAAAACCAAAGAAGAAGCTAGACAGATGCTTTGCCAACTTTCTGCTGCCTCTCATGAAGTATACTCTGGTACAGCCCTTATTTCCAAACATGTCAAGAAAGTGTTTCACGTGAAAACAGAAGTGGTGTTTTATCCATTGGATGAAGCATTAGTGGAAGCCTATATCGCAACGGAGGAACCGTTTGATAAAGCAGGAGCATACGGCATACAAGGAAGAGGCCGTTTATTTGTCAAGAAGCTGAACGGTGATTATTTTAACGTTGTTGGACTGCCAATTGCCCGTGTAGCTCGGGAACTGGAACAGTGTGGTATTTATCCTGCCTTTTAGCAGTTGGCCGTAGAGTGAAAAAGAGGAGGCATTTTATTGAATGATACGGTGATGATGAAGGATATTCCCATCAGTGAACGTCCACGAGAAAAAATGATAAAAGAAGGTGCCGAACGTCTTTCTACTCAAGAGCTGATAGCGGTTTTGCTGCGAAGCGGAACGAAATCAGATTCCGTATTACAGCTTGCTCAACGTGTTTTGTATCATTATGATGGGTTAAAACGGCTCAAAGAAGCAACTGCTGAAGAACTGCAGCTGATTAATGGAATAGGAAAGGCGAAAGCATTGGAATTAAACGCAGCGCTTGAACTAGGCAGACGGATTTATACCTATCAAGAGGAAGAGCGTTACATTATCCGCACCCCGGAAGACGCTTCCAATTATGTTATGGAAGACATGCGTTTTTTAGCACAAGAACATTTTGTTGTGCTGTGCTTAAACACAAAAAATCAAGTCATTCACCGGCAAACATTGTTTATAGGGAGCTTGAATGCCAGCATTGTCCATCCACGTGAATTGTTTAAAGAAGCCCTGCGCCGAACAGCGGCTTCGGTTATTTGTCTGCATAATCATCCTTCAGGCGATCCATCTCCAAGCAGTGAAGACATAGAGGTGACTAAACGACTGATCGAATGCGGCCGTATCTTAGGAATTGAAGTGTTAGACCACGTCATTATCGGTGACCGGGAATATATCAGTTTAAAAGAAAAAGGCTATATCTAAAAGGAAAGCTAGATATTTCTATGCATCGGCTTCGTTATTACTTTATCCTTGCTGAATGTCAAGAACTTTTATAAAATTATAAGGTTGAAACCATTATACTATTTCTTATGAGTGAACCGTCTCACATGCCGTTGTTGTTTTGTGCTTGTTATTGACGGCCGTTGTTTGTGAACGCAGTGTCTGCTTTTCTTCGCACAGCTGCTGCTTTCCAGCAAAATGCTTCATCTGTCGCTTGTTACGTACACAATGGCTATGTTTTTAACGGCATTCAGCTTGAAAACAGTCTGCTGAAAAAGCAAAGGAAATTTGTGAAAGAACTGGGAAACTCTATGTTTTTCAGACTGATTTCAGTATAATATGGCATAGTGGGCATTTTTTCTGCGTATAATGAAAGGTCTTTATTCAATCAGGCTGATATAAGGAGGGAGCTTCCCTCTGAAATAATGGAGATAACGGGAGATAAAGAAGATCCATTGAAGGATGAAGGGAGATACATAGATGTTAGGTGGTTTTTCAAAAGATCTTGGAATCGATTTAGGGACGGCTAATACACTGGTATATGTAAAAGGCAAAGGTGTCGTCGTCCGAGAGCCTTCGGTTGTAGCGATGAGAACGGATGCTGGAACGATTGAAGCTGTCGGAAACGACGCTAAAAACATGATCGGCAGAACACCGGGAAATATCGTAGCTGTGCGCCCAATGAAAGACGGTGTTATTGCTGATTTTGATACAACAGCCACAATGATGAAATATTTTATTGGCCAAGCACAAAAAAATCGCTCCATTTTCACACGGAAACCAAATGTTATGGTTTGTGTGCCATCTGGCATTACCGCTGTGGAAAAGCGTGCGGTTGAAGATGCGACCAAACAAGCTGGTGCACGCGAGGCTTATACGATTGAAGAGCCGTTTGCTGCGGCAATTGGTGCAGACCTGCCTGTGTGGGAACCAACAGGGAGTATGGTTGTTGATATTGGTGGAGGTACGACCGAAGTAGCAATTATTTCTCTTGGCGGCATTGTAACGAGCGAGTCCATTCGCGTGGCAGGCGATGAAATGGATGAAGCCATTATCAGCTATATTAAAAAAACATACAATCTAATGATTGGAGAGCGAACAGCTGAGTCGCTGAAAATGGAGATTGGCTCAGCTGGAAGCGCAGAAGGAATTGATGATATGGAAATCAGAGGGCGAGATCTTGTTTCCGGCCTGCCGAAGACGGTTTCTGTAACTGCAGAAGAAGTGTCTGGGGCATTAGCTGATACTGTATCAACCATTATAGAAACGGTGAAAACGACGTTGGAGACAACCCCTCCGGAGCTGGCTGCTGACATTATGGACAGAGGTATCGTTTTAACGGGTGGCGGGGCTATTCTTCGCAATATTGATAAAGTATTAAGTGAAGAGACCAATATGCCGGTACTCGTTGCAGAAGAACCGCTTGATTGTGTGGCACTTGGAACAGGCAGAGCATTAGAAAACCTTCATTTGTTTCGGTCAAAAGCGGGAATTACATCCCGGTCCAACCGGAATGCTTTGTAGGTTAGGTGTCTTGTATGCCGCATTTTTTTTCAAACAAGAAACTCATCGTTTTCATGGTTAGTATTATTGTATTGGTTGCGCTTATCGGCTTTTCGATGCGGGATAGAGATGCTGTTACTTGGCCCGAAAAATTTGTTCGCGATACGACAGGCATAGTACAGTCTATTTTTAGCCAGCCCGCTCATTTCGTGGCGGGTTTCTTTGGGGACATAAAAGACCATCTGCATGTTTATGAAGAAAACGAGCTGTTAAAGTCTCGCTTGGATGAGTATGCTTCTTTGGCAGCAGAACTTGAAAGTGTAAAACAAGAAAATGAAACGTTAAAAGACATCATTGAAGCCGATGAAAGTCTAACGGATTACGTGATGCGCCAAGCACTAGTGATCCACCGTTCTCCAGATCGCTGGACAGAAACAATCGGTATCAATAAAGGAGAACAAGACGGGGTGGAACAAGACATGGCTGTGGTGACTTCAGAAGGGCTGATTGGAAAAATACAAACGACTTCGGAATTTACATCCACGGTGCAATTATTGTCAGATGGCAACCGTACGAACCGTGTGTCTGCAATGGTCAACACCGATGATAAACCAGTGTATGCCTTTATCGAAGGCTGGGATGAGGAACGCGAAGGGCTGATGCTCCGTAAAATTGAATCAGAAGCTGAGATTGAGGAAGGGCAAACGGTGATGACTTCTGGATTAGGCGGTGTTTTTCCACGGGGGCTGGCCATTGGTGAAATAGTTGAAGTGGAGCCGGATGAATTTGGATTAACATACAATGCGTTAATTGAGCCGGCAGCTGACTTCTATAACATTGAACAAGTAAACGTGATAGAGCGTTCTATTGCCAGCTTAGATGAAGATTTACAGCTGGAAACAGAAGAAAATGAGGCAGGGGAAGGCACAGAGAATGGAGGATCTTCATGACACGTTTTCTCTTGCCAGCGGTTGTCTTTGTACTGTTTGTATTAGAGGGGACATGGTTTCAAATTTTTGTTCCTGCAATGGAAGAGCGTGATTATACGCTTGTTCCCCGTTTTGTTCTCATTGCCGTGGTATTGATTTCGATTTTTCGCGGTCCTGGTATTGGTGTGTTGTTTGGTGTTACGCTAGGAGTGCTGTATGACTTTGTTTATACGGACTTATTAGGCATCTATATGTTCAGTCTCGGGTTTGTCGCTTATATAAGCGCTTTTACTTATACAGCTGTGCGTATTAGTTATCTGTGGCAAATGGTGATTATTCTCAGCGCTATTTTTATCTTTGAGTGGATGACGTATGGACTTTATTATGTGATTGGTTATACCGATATGTTATTTGAAGATTTTTTCCTGATAAGGCTTGTGCCGTCCTGGATTTTAAATGGGGCAGCAGCACTTCTATTGTTATATCCATTTCAACGCTTGTTTCGAAAGTTAGATGAATATGAAGCACTTCAGCAGCGTTAATACGTAGAAGATTGCTGCATATAGCAGGATTTAGTGCCGCCTGTGTGGAAATACATTAGATCAGTTAAACTAGGTGATGATTATGGCTCAAGCTCTAGAGGTGAAGCAGATGAGTACGGAACCGTCCAAAAATTTGGTAACTATAAAAGGGACAAAAGATGGACTAACGGTTCTTTTAGATGATCAATGCTCGTTTGATGAGTTAATAAAAGAACTAAAAGAAAAAATGAAGAAAGATAAGCAAGTGTTTGGCAACGGCCCTGAAGTGGAAGTGAAAGTTGATGCAGGTTATCGCTATTTGCGTTCCCATCAAAAAGAACAGATTATTAACTTGCTCGAGGAAGCAGAACCAATCCTTGTCGGAGAGTTTCATTCGAAAGTAATTACTAGAGAACAGGCTGAACGTGAAAAAGAAGAAGGCGGATTAACGTCAGTCGCCAAAATAGTCCGGTCCGGACAAGTGCTGCGCATCCAAGGGGACGTACTTTTACTTGGTGATGTAAATCCAGGGGGAATCATTGAGGCTACCGGCAATGTCTATATTCTCGGCACTTTAAAAGGAACAGCAAGAGCGGGAATAGAAGGCAGCAAGAATGCGGTCGTGTGTGCGTCTGTTATGGCGCCGCACCAAATTTCCATATCGGATGCTATTTTTTACGCACCGGATCGTTACGAGAAAAAAGACCGCAAACCTCTATTTGAAGAACCTGTTTATGCATACATAGCGAATGAGGATGTAGAGATATCATTTGAAAAAGCAAGATTGTTGGGTCAATTTCTAAAGAAAACTGCAGCACAGAAAGAGAATTCCTTGAACACGTAATGAGACCGGTATGGAAGCTCTCTTGAGGTTTGGAAGGAGGAATTGCAGTGGGAGAGGCAATTGTTATAACATCTGGAAAAGGAGGAGTAGGAAAAACTACTACCTCAGCTAATATAGGCACTGCACTTGCTTTGCAAGAGAAAAAGGTTTGCTTAGTAGATACAGATATTGGTCTGCGTAACCTGGATGTCGTGATGGGACTTGATAACCGGATTATTTATGACCTTGTCGATGCTGCAGAAGGCAGGTGCCGCGTGCAGCAGGCATTGATTCGAGACAAGCGGTTTGACTGCCTGCATTTATTGCCAGCTGCGCAAACGAGTGATAAGTCAGCGGTTAACGCAGAACAGATGAAACAGATTATTAGTGAATTAAAGCCGGATTACGATTATGTCATTATCGACTGTCCCGCTGGTATCGAACAAGGTTACAAAAATGCTGTTTCGGGGGCAGATCAAGCGATTGTTGTCACCACGCCAGATATCGCAGCCGTTCGAGATGCTGATCGGATTGTCGGCTTGCTGGAACAAGAAGACATGTCCCCTCCAAGGCTTGTTGTGAACAGGGTAAGGCGGACACAGGAAGAAGATCTGCTCGATGTGGATGATGTGGTGGCCACGTTAGCGATTGACTTACTGGGAATTATTGTCGACGATGAAGAAGTATTGAAAGCATCGCACAAGGGCGAACCAATCGTGATGAATCCAAATAGTCAAGCGTCTCTTGGCTATCGTAATATTGCGAGAAGGATTCTTGGAGAGTCGGTCCCGCTTATGGCGATTGATCAAAAGAAAAGTTTATTTGCAAAAGTAAAGAGTATGCTGGGCTTAAAAGTATAAGAAAAAACGGAGGCTGTCTTGAAAAGGTTTTTACCCTTTTAGACAGCCTTTTTTGCATTGATAGGAAAGGTATAAAGGTTAGCGTTTTTTAGCCTCGCCCAAGTGTCCGAGCCGCCAAGGCGCGCACGACTTGGATCGGTTCAACGCCCGCCGCAGGACGTGTGCGTTCTTAGTAGAAGTTTCTTACAACAGTTCCTTCACCTTAGCCGAATTACCTTCTTTTAGGGTGCTTGAGCTTTTCTTATGCCGTGTCCTTTAGTTATATTTATTCATAGAAAGAAGGGAAGGTCAATGGTTTTCATGAGGGTTTGTTTATACGCAAGGAACGTATGTTACGAAGAAGCAGTATAATTTACGCGGAAGAAACGGTTATGGTATATTTAAGATATATCCTTACTTTTGAACGTCCTCTTATTCCTCGTATAACACGTCAAGGTACACTCGCTGGCGATATTCGTCTATCCCTTTGTATTTTTTAACGAAAAAACGTCTAAAATGCCAACAAATTGTCATAATGACAAATGGAGCCCTGTATTAGAGTTCTTGAAAAAGGAGGGAGAATCCTTGACGATTTCAGACAGTCACTATTTATCGGAAGAAGAGCGAAATAGAATTGACGAGCTCAAAGAAAAAGTAAAATACGCAAAAGATGATGATGATGTAAAACGATACACCACACAAATTACCTTAATTTATGAAAAAGCACGAGTACGGGAAGAAACCAGTCGCGCTTAACGTGATAAAGGACCATGCACGAATATTGGTGCACGGTCCTTTTTTAGGCTCTGCAATATATCATCATTTGCCCTTTTTGGTGTTGGATGGCTCTTCAAGATCGCTTGCTACAAATACGCCCTTTACTGCCCGAGACTCAACGAAAAGCTCGTTGAGTTTGATGTTCAGCTCGTGTTTCTCCCGCATGCGTTGTCTCGCCAAGCCTAACTAGAGGAACATAGGGTGTTTTTTAAGGTTGTGATGTGATGGTTGTTCTGCGTGGTATCGGTTGATACGGAATTAGACTGGTACGGTGTGGATGATTTGCATGAACGCGTTCTATCCACTTTGCTTCCTGCCGTGCACGCCCTTGTAAGATGGGATCTTCTACACGTGCAGCTAAAAAGCTGTGATTAATAACCCACCACGCGGGCTGGATATCCGCTCGTAATAAATCGGCTTCTAATCGTTCTGCCTCTAAAACTGGGGTTGTTTCCGGGAGTGTCATAATCAAGACAGATGTCTCCTGGCGATTCCGCAGGCGCGGCAGCAAACGTTTCACTTCGCTTGGAAGCTCCCCTTGAGAACGAAGCACCTCATGGTGAAACGACTGGGCAGCGTCAAGAAGCAGCAGCGTATGTCCAGTTGGTGCTGTATCCAATACGACAAATTCGCTTTTGGCACGTGCAGCTGTTTTAGCGAATGCATGGAAGATGGCAATTTCCTCCGTGCAAGGGGAATCCAAGTCCTCTTGTAAGTATAGAAGACTATCTTGGTCTAAATCATCCTGTACGTTTGACAAAACATCTTCTTTATATTTTGTTGTTTCAATGTCGGGGTCAATACTGCTGATAGTTAACAAAGCAGGGAGCTTTTTGTCTTTCAAGCTGTGCTGCAAGTGATTGGCAGGATCAGTGGTTGTTAAATGAACTGGAAATCCCCGCTCTGCCAGCTTTACTGCGATGAGTGCAGCCATGGATGTTTTGCCGACTCCGCCTTTGCCCATTGTCATGATGAAACGGGAGTCGCGTTGAATGAGATCATCAACGACTGTATCAACGCTAGGTAAATCAAGTACAGGTGGCAGGACAGCTTCTTGTTTCGCTTCCGCATTTGCTGTGTCCTGGTTTAGCAACAGACGCAGACCATCCATGCCTTCGATGTTGTATGGCAGTAAGGGGATGCGATACTGCTGCAGACCTTTCAATTCTTCTGGCATGTGGCGAATGGCTTCTTGCTGCTGATGGATATAGATTTCTGTGATAGAGTCAGTACTCATGGAACCAGGATGAACACCGTTTAACAGTAAAAATTGATTAGAAATGCCGAGTTCTTTTAGTTCTGCGCTGGCCCGTCCAGCCTCAGCCAGTGATGATTCCTCTGGCCTGGCTATTAAAAACAGTGATGTTAGCTGGCTGTCGGAGAGCGTACGGACGGTTTGCTGATACATTTTTTCTTTCTCTTGCAGTCCGCTGACCGGGCCGAGGCAGCTTGCACCGTGTGTACTTTGGTCTAAAAAGTCACTCCACGCGGTTGGCAGTTGCAGCAGCCGCAATGTATGCCCTGTCGGAGCTGTATCAAAAATAATAAAATCAAACATATTTTCTACATCAGGAGCAGCTAAGAGGCGAGTGAATTCATCAAATGCGGCGATTTCGACTGTACAAGCACCAGATAATTGTTCTTCCATGCTTTTGATAGCGGCATCCGGCAGTTTCCCGCGATACGGACCAACAACATTTTCTCTGTAAACGCGGGCGGCTTCTTCAGGATCAATATTTAACGCATATAATCCATTAATACCGGGAACCGGCGTTTGTTCGTTAGAAAGAGAGACATGAAAAACGTCTTGTAAGTTGGAAGCAGGGTCTGTACTGACGATAAGAACGCGACACCCACTCTCTGCAAGAGAAATCGCAGAAGCAGCTGCTGCCGATGTTTTTCCGGCTCCGCCTTTTCCGGTAAAGAATAAATGTTTTGTATGAGGAAGATGTTCTCGTTGAAATCGCATGTATATAAAGCTCCTTTAGCGTATCGTAATGTCTGCTTTTGACGGCTTGCTTCCTTTTTCTAATATATTAGAGGAGATATCAAGCCAATGGCTCAGCTCTTCTCTTGAAGGATAATCCCCTGATTTTACAACCTCTTCGTCTAGCAGCGTGACAGGAAGCACGTCAGTCCCTTGTTCATTCATCAAGCGTTCTACCTGTTTGT
Organism: Alteribacillus persepolensis; assembly: GCF_900099605.1. Classification (GTDB taxonomy): domain Bacteria; phylum Bacillota; class Bacilli; order Bacillales; family Marinococcaceae; genus Alteribacillus; species Alteribacillus persepolensis. The sequence goes on along the minus strand of NZ_FNDK01000016.1, from coordinate 56,640 downwards.
GCTGAATAAAAGGATCTGGCTCTTGTGCAAGATTGTAGCGTTCGACGGCAAATCCATTACTTTTTAACACGTGGAGGTCAGAAGCAATCCGGGTCAATTCAGGATCTACATCTGGACCGCATACGCCTGTTGGACAACAAAGCGCCGGATCAAAAATTTTTAAGGTCATGTATTCCCACCCTTTCTATGTTTATATTTAAAGATTGACATATAATTATTTGCTTATATTATAATAAGACAAGCGTTCTATTTTTTCAAGACAAGAACACGTAAGAAAGGAGGAAAAAACAGGTGAAAACGACAGCGGATATTTCCATTGAAAAGGCGGCACCAATCTTGAAACTGCTTGGTGATAAAACGAGGCTGACAATGGTTGCACTGCTTCACGAAGGAGAGTGTTGTGTGTGCGAGTTTACAGAAATTTTTAATATGAGCCAGCCTTCCATCAGCCAGCATTTGCGCAAGCTGCGTGATGCAGGGGTTGTGCATGAAGAGCGAAGGGGACAATGGGTGTTTTATTCGTTAAATACATCAAATGAGCTGTATCCATTAGTAGAACAAGTGGTTAAGCAGCTTCCTTCTCAAAAAAGCAAATTAGATGATTTAGAAAAAAACGGAAGCAGAGTCGTCTGGTGTGAACCGAAAAGAAAATAGCTAGAAAATGAGTGGAGAGATAACTTGCGAAGGAGACGAGAAAGATGACGGACGTTGTGATTGCCGTACTGATATTTCTTATTACACTGGTATTTGTCATCTGGCAGCCGCGAGGGCTTTCCATTGGCTGGTCTGCTTCAGCCGGAGCTGTGGCAGCGCTTATAGCCGGTGTGGTAAGCTTTTCCGATGTTGGAGATGTAACCAATATCGTTTGGAATGCAACACTGACTTTTGTTGCGGTAATTATTATATCGTTAATATTAGATGAAATTGGATTTTTTGAGTGGGCCGCCTTGCATATGGCACGCTTTGCCAATGGCAGCGGTATCCGAATGTTTATTTATGTTGCTTTGCTCGGTGCGGTGGTAGCAGCTTTGTTTGCAAACGATGGTGCTGCTTTAATTTTGACACCAATTGTGCTTGCTATGGTGCGCGCCCTGCGGTTTAAAGAAGCAATGATACTGCCATTTGTGATGGCAAGCGGTTTTATCGCCGACACGACGAGCTTGCCGTTTATCGTCAGTAACCTCGTTAATATTGTGTCGGCAGACTTTTTTGGAATTGGGTTTGTCGAATATGCATCACGAATGATTGTTCCAAACTTATTTGCGCTTGCAGCAAGCATAGTCGTACTTTACTTATATTTTCGAAAGGACATTCCAAAAGCGTACAAAGTAGAAGATTTAAAGAAGCCGAAAGACGCTATTCAGGACATGAAAATGTTCCGCTTATCATGGTTTGTGCTGGTGTTGCTTCTTATCGGTTATTTTGTCAGTGAATTTATCCCGTTTCAAAATCCTGTTACAGGTGACATGGAAGCCTTCCCTGTATCAATCATTGCCGGCATCATAGCTGTCTTTTTTATTCTCATGGCACGACGCAGTCCGGCAGTTGAAACATCCACAGTGATGAAGGGAGCACCTTGGGATATTGTCGTGTTTTCGATCGGGATGTATGTGGTCGTGTACGGCCTGAGAAACGTTGGATTGACTGATGTGCTTGCTTCTGGCCTAGAAGCAGCAGCAGATCAGGGGCTGTTTTCAGCTACGATGGCAACTGGATTTCTGGCAGCTTTTTTATCGTCAGTGATGAATAACATGCCGACCGTTATGATTAATGCATTGGCTATCTCAAACACGGAAACAATGGGAGCTTTGAAAGAAGCAATGATTTATGCCAACGTTATTGGTTCGGATTTAGGCCCAAAAATTACGCCAATTGGTTCTTTGGCGACATTGCTTTGGCTTCATGTGTTAAAAACAAAAGGTGTCCATATAAGCTGGGGATACTATTTTAAAGTTGGTATTGTCATCACCGTTCCGACATTATTTATTACGTTAACTGGACTGTACGTATGGCTGTTAATTATTGGATAAAAGGGAGAGACTCATTATGAAAGATAAAACGATTTATTTTCTCTGCACGGGAAATTCATGCCGCAGCCAAATGGCAGAGGGATTTGGCAAAAAATATTTAGACGGTTGGAGCGTGTATTCCGCCGGTATTGAAGCGCATGGTGTTAATCCAAAGGCGGTACAGGCGATGCATGAAAAAGGAGTAGATATTTCCAGCCAAACATCAGACAAGATTGATATGGAGCTGTTGAATAAAGCTGATATGGTCGTAACGCTTTGTGGACATGCAAATGATGTGTGCCCAGCGGCACCCCCGCATGTTACACGCGAACATTGGGGGTTCGATGATCCTGCCCAGGCAGAAGGAACAGAAGCAGAAAAATGGGCCGTGTTTCAGCGCGTTCGCGATGAAATTGAAGAGAAGATACAAACATTTGCTGTACAAAATAAATGACGCTGTAAACAATGATGGAAGCAGCAAGCACGTACCCGGCAGCGCCATCCCAAACAACATCTGTACAAAATTGTCACAGGCAGCTGGCTGTAAAAAGCCAGCTGTTTTTTGTGCTGATAGGAAAGGACAGAAAGCAGATGCCTTTTGTCTATAGATCAAGCGTTCAGCCGTAATTTTCTAGTTTTAGAAGCTTGTGCTTTTCTTCATATTACCGCCCGGTTTTTGTCATAGTTGTTTCCCTACAAATCATATACTTTCGAAAGGGACGGATGAAACAAGCCTCTCGTGTCAGGAATAAAAGGGGGAAGTAGACGTGGACAAAAAGATAGATAAAATACGACGGCAAGTACAAAATAAACGAAAAAAACGTGAGTGGATAAGAGAAAGAGACCGTTCCGCTTCTTATGAGTTTTATCCTCATCATAGTGACGCCCCTTACCACGAACCAGAATTTTATAAGTGGAAAGACCAGGAAAAAACGATGGAGCAGCCGGACAAGCGTAGTGGTACGTGGGTGATGCAAAGTTTATTTGCCGCTATTTTGTTTTTGTTAATTGGTATATTGTTTCAAACTTCTCATCCGGCATTTGAAGGGGCACGGCAGTTTATCGTGACTTCGTTTGAAGAAGAATTTCCATTTGCAGCTGCAACGGCGTGGTATGAAGAGCGTTTTGGCAGTCCGCTTGCATTTTTGCCATTTGAAAGTGATCTCAATCAACCAGTATCACAGCAGCCAGATGGTACGGCCGGCCAGTATGCTGTACCAGTATCAGGAACGACCGTAGCAGAAAGCTTTTCGGAAAATGGAAAAGGTATTGTATTAGAAACCGGCGAAAATGAAACGATTGAAGCAGTAAAAGGCGGACTCGTCATTCATACCGGCCCGCATGAAGAATGGGATCTCGCTGTTGCGGTTCAACACTATGAGGGTGGAGAAGCTTGGTACGGGTTAATGGAGACGGTAGAGGTGAAATTGTATGATCATGTGTCGGCAGGGACCGTGCTTGGGACAGTCGATACACAAGAAGGAGGCGGACGTTTTTCACTTGCCATCAAAGAAAACAATCAATACATTGACCCGATGGACGTGATTGCTGTTGATTAACCAACTGAAACTGGTACGGTGCCATCCATTATTTTGGCTGATGACAGCAGCAGCCGTTTTTACCGGTTTTTTTTATGAATGGCTGTTGTTAGTATGTATTGTGTTTTTACATGAATTAAGTCATGCCCAAGCTGCACTTTTTTATAAGTGGAGAATCAAAAAGCTGGAACTGCTTCCATTCGGCGGTGTCATGGAAACTGCTGAACACGGCAACCGGCCAGTGCACGAAGAAGCAATTGTAGCAGCAGCCGGGCCGTTCGTTCATCTGCCGCTCATTATTTGTTCATATCTTCTGCTTGAAACACCGTTTTGGCATACCGCAGATCATTCACTTTTCCTGCAATACAACCTGACGATTCTTCTCTTTAACTTGCTGCCGGTGTGGCCGCTTGATGGCGGAAAGTTGTTATTTTGCTGGCTCTCTTTTCGATATCCCTACTACCAGGCGCAAAAGAGGGGATGGATGATTTCACTATGTATTTTACTCATTGGTGCAGCCATCTTTTTTTGGTTTTTTCCTTTGCATATACAAGCATGGATACTGCTCGTTTTTTTTATTGTGGTGCATTATACGGAATGGAAGCAGCGGCCGTATGGATTTTTCCGGTTTCTGTTAGAGCGTGCAAACACAAATACACATACATCGCAGGTCGCACAAGAAATATCGTGGCATCTTAGGCCGATTGATGCGGCCAAAATGATACGAAAAAATCAGGCATCTCGTTTTTACATTACAGAGAATGGACAAACACTGTCAGAATCTTATATCCTTGAAGCAATTACAAAAAACAAAACGGGATTTCGAAAACTGCGGGATTTGTTTATCGAAGAGGATAAGAACCCTTCTATAAAAGGATAGCAGTGTTCAGGACATTTTCGTTATAAGACTTGAGTTGAATGAGGTGCCAGTGATGTACGAACTAATCTTCAATACGGCTACAACAGAAAAACGCGGAGCGGTTAAAAGGAACGGCAAGATCATCGAAATGATCGTTGAGCGGCCAGAAGAAGAGCGGATTGTTGGAAATATTTATAAAGGCCGCGTGACTGACGTTCTCCCAGGGATGGAAGCAGCTTTTGTGGATATCGGACGTAAAAAGAATGGATATCTGCACAAAAAGGAAATTATCGGATACAAGACGCTGAGAGAAGCAGAGGAACATAAAGAAAAACGAAACATTTCTGAGTTTATTACAGAAGGACAAGAAATCGTTGTCCAAGTGGCAAAAGAAGAATTTGGGGACAAAGGTGCTCGCTTAACGGAGAATGTTTCCCTTCCAGGAAAGTACACGGTGTACATGCCGCAAGGACAGTATATTGGTATTTCTAAGCGTATGTCTTCAGAGGAGATACGAGAAGAGTGGAGGAAGGCAGCAGGCAGCGTGCTGACAAATAATGAAGGCATTATCGTTCGAACTAGCGGAGAAACGTGCTCAAAGGATACAGTAGAAGCAGATATACGCTATCTTAGAGAAGACTGGGAAAAGGCATTGGCCTTTTCGAAGTCACAACGCCCTCCGGCGCTTATTTATCAAGATGCTGGAATGATAGAAAGACTGCTGCGTGATTATACGATGGATTATGTGGAACGGATTGTTATTGATCATATTGATGATGTGCGTCTAATAAAACGTCTGCTTCGGTTTGAGCCAAAAGACATAAACAAAGTGCATCATTACACTGGAAGAGAAAATGTTTTTGTTAGAGAAGGCGTAGAAAAAGAGCTGCACAAGGCTTTACAGCCAAAAGTTTGGTTAAGAAATGGCGGCTTTTTAATGATTGAAAAAACGGAAGCTTTAACTGTCATTGATGTGAATACTGGTCGTTTTACAGGGAAACAAGAACTAGAAGACACGATTGTAAAAACAAACGTGGAGGCAGCTTCTGAAATAGCGAAACAATTACGACTTCGAGATATATCGGGAATTATTGTGATCGATTTTATTGACATGAAACAGGAGAAACACAAAGAAAAAGTGGTACGAGCATTAAAAGAGGCGCTCTCTCATGATCGTACCACAACGAACGTCGCTGGCATGAGTGCTTTTGGCCTGGTGGAGATGACACGAAAGAAAATCAGACGGAGCTTAGAAGACTCGCTCTTTTCCCGCTGTACGGTTTGTCATGGAAGCGGCCGTGTATTATCGGATGAAGCGAGCGCGTATGAGCTGGAGCGGATAATCCATGAGTACCGGGAAACAGAGGAAGAAGCGCTTGTTTTCGAACTGCCAAGACGTGTGATGGGCTATCTTCATCAGCAAGGGAAAGTTTTATTAGACGATTGGACAAAAAATTATCCATTTAAACTGTATTTTATTCCTCATGAGAATGTAAGTGGTATGTATTGCCGGTATATTGGCAGTGAGAAGGAGGCGAAAAGGCGTTGGGAAGACCGTACAGGAACATGATTTAACCGTAGTATTTATTGACACAGCACAGGCTGTGTGGTAAGATTTCTTCTGTTAGTTGTTTGGTTCGCACCCAAACTACAACCGCTCAAATGCAGGTACTTAAGTCCTTATTAGGCACCTGGATTGGCGAGTCTTAGTCATAGGAGGTGCATTAGTTATGTACGCAATCATTGAAACTGGTGGTAAACAAGTAAAAGTAGAAGAAGGCCAGGAAATCTATGTAGAGAAACTGGACGCTTCTCAAGGTGATTCTGTTACATTTGAAAATGTTGTATTCGTCGGTGGCGATGACGTAAAAGTTGGTTCTCCATATGTAGATGGTGCCAAAGTCACTGCCAAGGTGGATAAGCACGGACGCCAAAAGAAGATTACGGTATGGAAGTTCAAGAGAAGAAAGAACTATCGTCGTAAAATCGGCCACCGTCAACCATACACCAAAGTAGTTATCGATAAAATCGAAGCATAAGGTCTTCTCGTTGCCATGATTGAAGTCAACGTAGACCGTAACAGAAACGGAGACATTGTCGCTTTTTCGATGAGTGGACACGCTGAGGCCGGCCCATACGGTTATGACATCGTCTGTGCTGGTGCTTCTGCGGTATCATTTGGTGCTGTCAATGCCGTTTCTGCACTTTGTGATGTAGAGTTAGACGTGGATATGCAAAACGACGGAGGTTATCTTCGCTGTGCGCTTAATGATGCGATACAAGGCCGCCGCCGCGAAGATGTACAGCTGTTGTTAGAAGGCATGGTTGTCTCTCTTGAATCGATTGCCGAAGAATACGGTGAGCATATAAACATTCTAGATGCATAGGAGGTGAGTTCAATGTTGAAAATGAACCTTCAATTTTTCGCTCAGAAAAAAGGTGTAGGTAGTACAAAGAACGGCCGTGATTCCATTTCTAAACGCCTTGGTGCGAAGCGCGGAGATGGTCAGTTCGTAACAGGCGGATCCATTCTTGTACGCCAGCGCGGTACACGCATTTATCCTGGTGAAAACGTAGGAAAAGGCGGAGACGACACGTTGTTCTCTAAAGTAGACGGCGTGGTAAAATTTGAACGTCTCGGTAAAAAGCGTAAACAAGTGAGCGTTTACCCTCAAGAGGCGTAAACAAGTAATTGCTAAAGGAAATCACGTGTGACTCTCATGAGAGTCACACGTGATTTTTTATTACATTTTAGATATGGTTTCCTTTGTGAAAGGATAAGAAACATACCGGCTTTCGCTGTAAAGACTCAGCGGCAGGTCGAACTTGTTAGGCAGCATGCTGCTGTCACCCTTTGTCATTATATTAATTGTTTCGCTGTTCTATATTGACGCAAGCGATACAATTCCCTGTATCGTCACCTGGCTGTGATTTATAATCGTTTGCTTCTTTTTAAATAGTTAGAGCGGAACGGGCTTTATCCAAGCGGAAGCCACCCCTTTTGACTGATATGCGAAAGATCGTGGGCATATGTGGTTTTACATACCTGGAAAGAGACAGTAAAATAAAAGCAGCAGGGGTTTGGCCATATCAGCAGCAGGGATTTCTGCAAATATTTCTCATACATTATCATAAGGAACAATGAAGAAGAAAGGATGGAGCGTTTGATGCAAGAAGGGACATTTTTATGGCAGCCGTCTCAAACGTCAAGAGAAACATCCCAACTCACGCGTTACATGAAGTGGCTCGAAAAAGAGAAAGGAGTAACGCACGATAATTATGAAGAATTATGGAATTGGTCAGTAACAGATATTGAGCATTTTTGGGAATCGTTGTGGGAATTTTTTGACATTAAAAGCAGTACTTCGTATACAGAGGTGCTTGATAAACGGGAAATGCCGGGGAATACGTGGTTTGAAGGGGCTGCATTAAATTATGCCGAGCAGGTGTTTCGTGATGTTACTCCGTCGGACACAGCAATTGTGTCAAAGTCAGAATTGCGGCCGCTTGCGTCGATGTCCTGGCAGGAGTTATATGAACTGACATCCTCCATTGCCAGTGCCTTAAAAGCAGAAGGGGTGACCCGCGGCGACCGGGTAGTGGCATACATGCCAAATATTCCAGAAACAGTAGCAGCATTTTTGGCTTGTGCGAGCATTGGAGCGATTTGGTCGAGCTGCTCCCCGGATTTTGGAAGCCCGACTGTGATTGACCGTTTTCAGCAAATCGAGCCGAAAGTACTTTTAGCAGTGGATGGATATCGTTATGGAGGGAAAAATTACCATCGTATTGATGCTGTCAAAGAGATTCAAAAGGCAATACCATCTTTGAAACAAACAGTCATACTTTCTTATTTATCCACCAACGTTGAAGACGCTTCATTAAAGCATGCCGTAAGCTGGCAGAAATTTTTGAACAAACATAAAGGTGCAGCATTAAACTACGAAGCACTTCCATTTCAACACCCGCTTTGGGTATTGTATTCATCGGGAACGACTGGACTGCCAAAGGCAATTGTACACAGCCAAGGCGGCATTGTTTTGGAACATTTAAAGCAGGTTGCGCTGCAGATGGACATTCAAAAGGGAGACCGTTTCTTTTGGTTTACCACGACGGGATGGATGATGTGGAATCTGCTCGTCGGCGGATTATTAAATCAAGCTGCTATTCTGCTGTATGACGGAAGCCCCGCCTATCCCAATCTCGACGTGTTGTGGAAATTTGCTGAAGAAACCGAGATGAATGTGTTTGGAACCAGTGCAAGCTATTTGTTGAGTTGTAAGAAAAGAGATGTGTCTCCAAAAGATCGTTTTTCTTTAGAAAAGCTGCGCAGTATTGGATCAACCGGCTCTCCGCTGCCTCCTGAAGGATTTCAATGGGTTTATGAAAACGTGAAATCAGATGTGTGGCTGTTTTCAACCAGTGGAGGCACAGATATATGTTCTTCGTTTGTGACAGGCTCTCCGCTGCATCCGGTTCATGCAGGCATGATTCAATGCCGGTCACTTGGAGCTAAGGTAGAAGCATTTGATGAAAAAAGCCGTCCGCTGACAGGAGAGGTGGGAGAATTAATTGTAGGGGAGCCGCTTCCGTCTATGCCGATTTATTTTTGGAACGATCCCGGCAACAAACGCTATTTGGACAGCTATTTTTCCACCTATTCTGGTGTGTGGCGTCACGGAGATTGGATTAAAATAAATAGGGATGGAAGCTGTCAAATTTACGGGCGCTCCGATTCGACCATTAACCGTGGCGGGATACGCATGGGAACAAGTGAAATTTACAGTGCGGTAGAGGACGTAGAAGGCATTCGTGATAGTATCATTGTCGATATCAGCCATCCTGACGGTCAAGACTTTATGCCGCTGTTTGTCGTGTTAGAAGAAGGCAGGGTATTGGATACATCATTGAAGAAAAAAGTTAATGACCAGATTAAATCATTTTGTTCGCCGCGCCACGTCCCAAATGCCATCTATGAAATCAATGAAGTGCCGCGCACATTAAACGGGAAAAAGCTAGAAGTACCATTGAAAAAAATCTTAATGGGAACACCAGTAGAAAAAGCTGTGAATATAGATTCTGTGACAAATAAAAAAGCATTGGATTACTTTGCCGCATTGGCAGAAAATATTACCATGAAATAGCAATCAGCATTGGAGGCTGTCTTAAAAAGGGGGTCCCTTTAGACAGCCCTTGTTTGTGAAAGGAGAAAGTATTAAGATTCGTTGCTTTTGCTGTCCAATGCAAATGCCTGCCCGCTTACAGATTCTTCGGTCTATCGTTAAAATGCAAAGGTAAGCTTTTCATAGATGGACTTCCAGGACGTATTACGGGCTCTCAACATGCAAGTTCGTTCAGCGTTGCCACAGGCTGTACTTCCACACGAGACAGTAGCTTTCTGGGCACGGAATAAGACATACTGGGGAGTAATGACTTTTATGCTATTCTTTATCTGGATGCGTCTGGTTGAATACAGACAGGAATGAAGGAACCTTATGAGACATCCCAATTTTGCATTTGTTATAAAATCTGCTTTAATAAAGGGAGGACAACATTGAGGAGGATGGTTTATGAAAGTAACGGTCATCGGTTATTGGCATGCTTTTCCAAAAAAGGGAGAAGCTGCATCCGGGTATTTAGTTGAACATGATAATTACCGGGTTTTAGTGGACTGCGGCAGTGGAGTGGTGTCACAACTACAGCATTATTGTGAATTAGAAGATTTAGACGCAGTGGTTATTTCACATTACCATAACGATCATATTGGTGATATTGGTGCGTTGCATTATTTTCGGCTGCTCACTCCATACATATCGCAAAAAGCAGCAAAGCCATTTGCGGTGTATGGTCATCAAGAAGATGTCCAAGGATTTCAACGCCTCTCCTATAAAGATGTTGTGAACGCCATACCGTATAACGAAAATCAAACACTCGATATCGGTCCCTTTCAATTTTCCTTTTACAAAACGTCTCATCCAGTACCGTGTTATGCTATGAAAATACAAACTAGTGCCTCAACTCTCTTTTATACAGCGGATACGGGATATATGCCGGAGTTAGCTGAAGCAGCAAAAGGAGCAGATCTGCTGATTGCCGAGTGCAGCTTATATAAAGGACAAGATGGCACACCAGCAGGTCATATGAATAGTGAAGAGGCTGGAAAGCTAGCAAATGCTGCTGATGTTCCCGCTTTACTGCTCACACACCTTCCGCACTTTGGTGATCACGGCCAATTAAAAAAGGAAGCGCAAGCACAATGTCCTAGTACTATTATCGATACGGCTTCCGCTGGCTGGAGCAAAACATTATCAACATAAAACGAAACGAGGTAACTTCATTATACTGAAAGCTGTGATGTTTGGTATGTTTGACATGAAAAAGACAATGGGGTGACGATCTGAAGTGTATGTTTGGCTAATCATCTTTGCAAGGTGATCAGGTGAAATACCTGCGGCCGTGATGAAAGCGAACTTCTACTAAAACCGCGCACGTCTTGTGCCGGGCGTAAAAGCCGCTGTCCTTATGGAACGGCATGAACATCCCGCAGGCAGCGCGCGGTAAGCGGACCTGAAGAACCGTCAGAATGAATGATGTAACTCACCTGTAGACTGAAAAAAGAGCTGTCAAAAGGTCTTTTTATGACCTTTTGACAGCTCTTTTTTTTAGAAGGCAGGAAAGTATATGTTTTGATTGTTATTTTAAAGATTTTTCATCCTATACGCTATCTGTAGCAGATGCGTTCTAAAGCAGCAGCTTCTACGGTGGCAAGGACGGCAGTTAAGCGGAAGTTCTCAACCACCGTTTTTTTACGTTCTAAGGAAAGGATGCCGGTGTATACAAGGTTTTCATCATAAAGAGGAAACGAATGGATGAAATTATCAATATCCTTACATACGTTATAGAATTGATAAATTTTCCAAACGAAATTAATAAACTTCAATATATATTTACGCAATCTTTACACAGGCACTACTTAGTCTTAATAATAATCTCCTATACTAGCAATTGTGAGTAGGAGAAATCATCTTTCACAGAAAACTCTATGAACCTAAGACAAAGAGGAGGAAGTGCTAGTGAGCTTGAAAAAAGTTTGGATGCTAATAGCATTAGCAGCATTTATGGTCGTTGCCGCAGCCTGTGGAGGGGGAGAAGAAACAGAATCTGAAGCAGAAGAAACCCCTGAAGAAAACGAAACAGACAACACAGAAGGTTCTGATGAAGAAGCTTCTGATGGGGAAGGAAATCTTTCTGGTGAAATCGCAATTGACGGATCCTCTACAGTATTTCCGATTATGGAAGCTGTATCGGAAGAATATACACAAGAGCAGCCTGATGTACGAGCTCCAGTAGGGGTATCCGGCTCAGGCGGCGGATTTGAAAAGTTTATTGCTGGTGAAACAGATTTAAGCAATGCTTCTCGTCCAATTAAAGAAGAAGAAGCAGAAATGCTTGAAGAAAACGGCATTGACTACATTGAGCTTCCATTAGCGTATGATGGTCTCTCCGTTGTAGTAAGCGAGGAAAATGACTTTGTCGATTACTTAACAGTAGAAGAACTTCAACAGATTTGGGTTGATGGAGAGGCTGAAACATGGAGTGACATTCGCGATGAGTGGCCGGACGAGCCAATTGAGCGCTTTAGTCCTGGTGCTGATTCCGGCACATTCGACTATTGGAGTGAAGTCATTTTGGAAGATGCCGACATTTCTAAAGATGCACAGTTATCTGAAGACGACAACGTGCTTGTTAACGGCGTCATGGGAAGCCCGAACGCAATTGCATACTTTGGCTATGCATATTATGCGGAAAACCAAGACACGTTGAAGATTGTACCAATTGACAATGGCGATGGCGCAGTTGAACCGACAGAAGAAACAATTAACAACGGAACATATGAACCTCTTTCACGCCCAATTTTCACATATGTGAAAGAATCTTCTCTTGAAGAACCGCATGTTCGTGACTATGTAGACTTCATGAATGAAATTGCTGGTGAAATGGCCTTAGAAGTGGGTTACATCAATCTGCCAGAGGAACAGTATGAAGAGAATGCTGAAAAAATTGCTGAAGCAGCTGGAGAATAAAAATTACAACATGAGTGTGTAACGATGAATAACAGAGGGAAAGCCCCTGCTTTTCAGGGGCTTGCTTCTTTGAATTATTCTTTTTCTATGAAATTAAGCATCAAGGGGGATGCGTCATGAATGAACGTTCAAATAAAACCTCAATTAGTAAAATGATTGAATCTAAATCATCTCAGCAAGGGATGAAAAAGGCAGCTGAAGGGTTGATGCCAAAATTTTTTCTTATTTGTGCTGTCATTTCCATTTTAACAACAGTAGGTATTGTGTTAACGCTGATTTTTGAAACTTTTTCTTTTCTTGAAGTTGTTGGTATTAGTGAGTTTTTACTGAGTACGGAATGGTATCCGCTGCACGGTGATCCGTCATATGGTGTATGGCCCTTAATTATGGGGACATTAATGATTGCTGTTATTGCAATGATTATTGCTATTCCTATCGGTTTAGCATGTGCCATTTTTTTGAGTGAATATGCGTCAGATAAAACCCGTCGAACGATAAAACCAGTTTTAGAAGTGTTAGCAGGGATTCCAACGATTGTGTATGGTTTTTTTGCATTAACGTTTGTCACGCCGCTGCTGCAAAATATTATTCCGGATTTATCGATTTATAACGCGCTAAGTCCTGGAATTGTTGTAGGGGTTATGATTATCCCTATGGTGGCTTCATTATCAGAAGATGCAATGAGTGCTGTGCCGCAATCTATGCGCGAAGGTGCTTTTGCACTAGGTTCTACTCGTTTTGAAGTAGCCATGAAAGTAGTGCTGCCTGCCGCATTGTCGGGGATTATTGCGTCCTTTGTTTTAGCTGTATCACGAGCGATAGGCGAAACAATGATTGTAACCGTCGCAGGTGGAGCAAATCCGACCATGGATTTTGATGTAACATCAGCGGTTCAAACAATGACGGCGTATATTGTGCAAGTGAGTCTTGGAGATGCGGGATATGGCACGACAGAATACTACAGCATTTATGCTGTAGGAATGACACTGTTTGTATTTACGTTATTAATGAATATTCTTGCTCAATTCATCTCTAAACGTTTTAGGGAGGCATACTAATGAAAGTCGTTGGAGACACAACAACAAATGTTCAAACAAACAAGAAAACTGCTAATATTTCCGGGCGTCAATTAAAAAACAAGTTATTTAAAGGGCTTTTCGTTGCAGCAACCGGTTTGAGCCTGCTTGTCCTGATCGTCCTGCTCGTACGGATTTTCACTCAAGGAATTGGCCATTTAAGCTGGGATTATTTAACGTCTTTTCCATCACGCAGGCCCGAAGACGCAGGGATTTATTCTGCATTTATCGGAACAATTTGGATGATGGCTGTAACGGCACCGGTAGCTTTTGTACTAGGGGTGGGAACGGCTATTTATTTAGAAGAATACGCACCGAAAAACAAGTTTACCGATCTCATTCAAATGAACATTTCGAATTTGGCAGGGGTTCCTTCCGTTGTATTTGGGTTATTAGGGTTAACCATCTTTGTACGGGAGTTATCACTTGGACGAAGTGTGTTAGCAGGTGGTTTAACGATGGCGCTTTTAATTCTGCCAATTATCGTTGTTGCTTCACAGGAAGCAATACGCTCTGTTCCGGCTGAGTTAAAGGAGGCATCTTTTGCAATGGGAGCAACGAAGTGGCAGACGACGTACCGCATCGTTCTTCCAGCAGCTATTCCGGGAATATTAACTGGAAATATCCTTGCTCTTTCCCGCGCCATTGGTGAAACGGCACCGCTTATTATGATCGGTGCACTGACATATGTTGCTTTTCTGCCGGAAAATATTATGTCACAGTTTACCGTGATGCCTATTCAAATTTTTAACTGGACGAGCCGGCCGCAGACTGAATTTCATGATGTAGCTGCAGCTGGAATTATTATTTTACTCGTTATGTTATTAGTGATGAACTCTATTGCCGTGTGGATACGAAATAAATTTCAAAAACAGCTTTAAGAAGAGGAGTGTAGGAAATGTTAGCAAACACAAAAAATGCACCTGCTGTCGAGAACAGTCCCGCACAAAATAAAGAAGCAGTGAACAAAAAGAATGTGTATAAAGTGGAACAGTTAAACCTTTGGTATGGAAAAGACCAAGCGCTGATTAATGTCAATATGGATATACCAGAAAATGAAGTTACAGCCATTATCGGACCATCTGGCTGCGGAAAGTCAACATTTATTAAAACGCTAAACCGCATGACTGAAATGATACCAATTGTTAAAACAAACGGATCGATTTATTACCGCAATGAAAATATTTTTAATAAGAAATATCAAGTAGAATATTTGCGGACAAAAGTTGGAATGGTGTTTCAAAAACCTAATCCATTTCCAAAATCAATCTATGAAAATGTTGTGTACGGCCCAAAAATTCATGGAATTAAAGATAAAAAGGTTTTGGATGAAGTGGTGGAAAAAAGTTTGAAAGGTGCGGCTCTGTGGGATGAAGTGAAAGACCGTTTAAAAGAAAATGCGATGGGCCTTTCCGGCGGGCAGCAGCAGCGTCTTTGTATCGCGAGATGTCTTGCTATTGAACCAGACGTGATTTTGATGGATGAACCAACGTCTGCGCTTGACCCTATTTCAACGTTGAAAATCGAAGAGCTCGTTCAAGATTTAAAAAAGGATTACAGCATTGTGATTGTAACCCATAATATGCAGCAAGCTGGACGTATTTCAGATAAAACGGCATTTTTCTTAAACGGAGAAGTTATTGAATATGACGACACAGCGACGATCTTTTCTTCGCCACAAGACAAGCGGACAGAAGATTATATTTCTGGACGCTTCGGATAAGCCGAGCAATTGTGAAGGAGTTGTTAAGATGGGAGTCCGTGGAATGTATGACCAGGAACTCTCCCGGTTAAAAGATGATATCTTTTCTATGGGTGAAGCAGTGGTAGAGGCTTTTCAAGAAGCGCTGCATTTGTTGAAACACCGAGATAAAGAGAAAATGAATGAAATGGTTTCTAGAGACGCGACAATTAATAAAAGAGAGTTAGAAATCCATGATCGTGCGACCTTAATGATAGCAAGACAACAACCGGTGGCAACTGATTTGCGGACAACCATCGTTGCCTTGAAAATTTCCAGTGATTTGGAACGAGTGGGTGATTTAGCTGTTGACATGGTGAAAGCAACGATGCGTTTGAATGAAGAAGACTATCAAATAGAAATTCATGAATTAGAATCCATGGCTGATGTTGCTGTTAAAATGCTTAATGAGGCGTTGACCGCTTATCAAAAACAGGACTTAATGCGTGCCCAGCATATTGCCCTGCTTGATGATAAAGTGGATAAAAAATATGCGCAGTATATAAAAGAACTATTTACTTCGTCTGACAAAAACAACATCGGCCAGGCTACACAGCTGGCCTTCATTGGCCGTTATATTGAGCGTATTGCCGATTATGCAACGAATCTCGCGGAATGGATTGTTTATGAAAGAAACGGAAAACATTTTGATCTAAATTAGTCTGATACAAGCTGTTAACGTTTGCTGCAAAATATGCAGCAAACGTTAACAGCTTTTTTGTAGTTTGATAAATATTATCGGCATTTATCAGTATTTTCACTGTTTCGGTACATAAAGGAAAACCGTCTACATATGGCGTGTCATTACCCGTATAAAAAGTTTGATACGGGCATATATGTCCGTTTTTTGTAGGTCTTTGAGTCTATTTGACCTATCTTCCAATGAATATATTACAGATGGAAGAAGGTTTTATAGTAAAATAGACTTATATGTGAATATATTGGCAAAATTGCCGATATAAAAGAAAACGGCTTCGTGCGCAAGCTGAAATGGCCGCACGTTGTAACGTTCGGGAGGGGACGGTAGTTGAGTCAATCAGAATATTTAGGTGTGTTTATTGATGAAAGTGAGGAACATCTGCAAGCTATCAATGACAACCTTCTTCAACTTGAAAAGCAGCCTGACGACATGACAATTGTCGGAGAAATTTTTCGTTCAGCCCATACGTTAAAAGGAATGGGCGCTACGATGGGGTTTGAAGATTTGGCACATTTAACCCACAATATGGAAAATGTGCTCGATCTCATCCGGCAAGAGCAGTTAGATGTCACAACGGATGTGATGGATATTGTTTTTGAAGCTGTTGATTATTTAGAAGAAATCATCGTCGATATTGCTAATGGCGGTGATGGGAAGCAAGACGTGCAGGCAGTAACACAACATCTTGAGGCTCTTCAAGGCAAGAATCTTCTTCCTTCCAAAGAAGGGGCAGCAGCAGCGGAGGCATCGTCAACTTCTGAAGAAAAAACACCAGCAGAAGGGATATTTGATGAGTACGAATGGACGGTGCTAGTTCAATCAAAGGAACAAGGATATCATGCCTTTCGCATTGTAGTTGAGCTGGATGAAAAAACAATGTTAAAAGCAGCTCGGGTATTTATGGTATTTGAAGTGTTAGAACAAGCCGGAGACGTGATGAAATCTACTCCACCAGCAGACGAATTAGAAGATGAAAAGTTTGAGACGAGCTTTGAAGTTGTTCTTGTTACTACCGTGGAAGCAGATGACATTAAACAGCAAATACGAAATGTTTCCGAAGTTGATTCTGTAACCGTTGATGCTATTGAAACAGGACAGCCGGATAAACCAGCTTCACCAGCACAAAATCAAACAAGAGGAACAGAAACACTTGCTAAACCGAATCAAAAAGAAAAGGCACCATCTCCGCAAAAGAAGTCCGAACTCAATAAAACGATACGTGTTAATATTGACCGTTTGGACGTGCTAATGAATTTATTTGAAGAATTGGTGATTGACCGCGGCAGACTAGAACAAATCGCTAGTGAGTTAAACAATAATGCGTTAAACGAAACGGTTGAACGTATGTCACGTGTTTCCGGCGACTTGCAAGAAATTATTTTAAACATGCGAATGATGCCGGTTGAACAAGTATTTAATCGTTTTCCGCGTATGGTGCGCAGCCTTTCAAAAGAATTAGGGAAAAAAGTAACCCTTGAGATTTCAGGAGCAGAAACGGAATTGGACCGTACGATTATTGATGAGATTGGCGATCCACTTGTCCATTTAATTCGAAATTCAATGGATCATGGCATTGAATCTCCAGCACAGCGTCAATCTGCCGGGAAACCAGAACAAGGAACAGTAGAGCTGCGAGCCTATCACAGTGGAAATCATGTTTTTATTGAAATTGAGGATGATGGTGCGGGGATTGATAAAGACAAGGTAATACATAAGGCACTCACCAATCATGTTGTGACAGAAGAAGAAATTCAACAAATGACAGACCAGCAAATCTATGGGTTATTGTTTTCCTCTGGATTTAGCACTGCAGAAGAAATTACCGATGTCTCCGGGAGAGGGGTTGGTTTAGACGTTGTGTTAAGCACGTTTGAATCACTTGGCGGCGTCGTGACAGTTGATTCGGAACTCGGCAAAGGGACGTTATTTTCCATTCAGCTTCCACTGACGTTATCAATTATTGATGTTATGTTAGTCCATGTCGGAGAGGAAACATATGCTGTGCCGCTAACTGCTATCATTGAAACAGCAATTGTGCATAAAGGTGACGTATACAGTGCGCATAACCAGAAGGTCATTGACTTTCGCGGGAAAGTAGTACCAATCATTTTTCTTCACGATATTTTTGGCGTCGATTTTCAAGACCAAGATACAGATTATTATTCTCTCGTAATTATTAATAAAGGGGAAAAAGTGGCTGGTTTAGTCGTTGATTCGTTAATAGGCCAGTATGATATTGTGTTGAAATCACTTGGAAACTATTTGACAAATGTTTTTGCGATATCAGGAGCAACCATATTAGGGGATGGACAAGTTGCGTTAATTGTAGATACCAATGCCCTAATTAGATAAGAGAGGAGGCAGCATAATTGGAAGAAGCAGTGGCAGAAGATACACATGTGAAAGTCATTGTGTTTCAACTTGGAGACGAAGAATATGCGCTTGACGTTGAGATGGTTCAATCCATTGAAAAGCTGCAGGCCATCACACGGATTCCAGGAGTGGAGGCTTATATAAAAGGAGTGATGAATCTTAGAGGAATCATTACGCCTGTCATTGATTTGCGCAGCCGTTTTGGGATGGAGAGTAAATCATACGATGGAGCCACCCGGATTTTGGTTATTCATAAGAATGGTGACGATATCGGTTTTATTGTTGATGAAGCAAATGACGTGTTAGATATTCCAATATCAAGTATTGAACCAACACCTGAAGTTGTAGGCGGTGTAGCGGATGAATACTTGCGCGGAGTTGTCAAAGTGAATGATCGGCTGTTCACGCTGCTCCATGTAGATAAGGTGTTAGAAAGACAAGCGAACAAAACAAATCAAAAACGAAAATAAAGAGAATAACAAAAATGGGGTGAGGATATGGCATCGGTATTAATTGTGGATGATGCGGCGTTTATGCGGATGATGCTGAAAGATATTTTAGAAAAGAATGATTTTACTGTGGCTGGTGAAGCTGCTAACGGGCAAGAGGCAGTAGACATGTATAACGAACTACAGCCAGATTTAGTGACTATGGATATTACGATGCCGGAAAAAGACGGGATTGAAGCCTTAAAAGAAATTAAAGAGAACCATTCAGAGGCTAGTATTATTATGTGTTCTGCGATGGGCCAACAGGCTATGGTAATTGATGCGATTCAAGCAGGCGCCAAAGATTTTATCGTGAAACCGTTCCAAGCTGACCGAGTCATGGATGCAATTCAGAAAGTTTTAGGGTAACGAGAGGAGACGATTATGCCGTCATCTACTGCAATAGAAAAAACGTGTGTGGCAGCAATAACAAATGCAGCAGCAGCTGTAGTGAATGATCATTTAGGGATGGATGCTTCGTTTGCGGTACCATATCAATCGGGATCACAATTTCAATCCTTTGATGTTTCTGTTGTCATGGGGATTAATGGAACGTTAGAAGGACAAATGATTTGCTCGATGGAAAATAAAACAGCTCTCTCGGTTGTGAGCACCATGATGGGCGGCATGGAAATGACAGCATTGGGCGATATGGGCTGGAGTGCTATTCAAGAATTTGGAAATTGGATTGCTGGTAAAACCGCGGCGGAACTAGCAGAATCAGTGGAATCTATCGATATTTCCCCTCCAATGGTGAATGAAGGAGTATCAGTATTTCGCATGGAGGGAACATTTATTACACTGCCGCTTCGCAGTGCAGCGGGACAGTTTTCCATCCATATTTCTATTAAAGAGAACATATCATAGTGGAGTAAGAAAGGTTTCCATTCAATAGACGATTTTTCCCATGCATTCGACAAAAACAGATGCGTCAGCACATATCGTGTTGTGCGCATCTGTTTTGTCGTTTTCAAAACGCTGCTTATGCTCTTCTTGTGTTACGTTCATAGATGGGGCAGGCAGCTGCCTGATGAGACTGAAAGACTAGCAGAAACAAATAAAGCTTGTGCTGTGTTAATGCGAGGCACTACGACTTATTCTTTCTGTCTTTACTATTGTACCGGATATGTCCAGCGTCTCCACCACTTTTCGAATGGGCCTTGCTGCTGGTATTTGAGCCATATCCAACTATATCCGATTTGTAAAAGAAACATCCCAGCACCGATCAGTACCCCAGAAAACACGCTGACTGAAGCAAAAAGCCCAAGCCCGTATCCGTAAAAAACAAATGTTGCAATAATGGATTGCAGCAAATAGTTCGTTAAGGACATGCGGCCTGCTGCAGCGAAGGGCTGCAACATCCGTATCACAAAGGTGTTGTGGCTGATGAGAACAATGAAGGCGACATAAAAAAGCATCCAAAGCGGACCAGCACTAATGTTCAGCCCGGAAGCCAATCCATAAGAGAGCCAGGAAGGCATGGTGAGAATGCCGCTTTGCAGCGAAGCGTAGAACAGCGACAGCGTACCTCCGCTCAAACCACTCATAATCAGTATTCTTTTCCAAACATGCTTGTAATGTGTGGTGTGGTGAAAAAGGCCTTTTTTGGCCATATATACGCCAAGCAAAAACAAGCCAAGGATGTTTGGAATGTTAATGAACAGGTTAGAAAGAACCGCAGGCACTTCGTTTTCCAGTCGAAACGATAAAATATCTATGTATGTTCCGCTGCTGTAGATGGAAACAGCAGTATGAACAGATTGTTCCGCTGTTTCCATCATGTCGCCTGCTGTGAGCGTACTAATCAGCAGACTGCTCCATGTAACGAGAGCTCCAAGCACGACCATGGAAATAATAATAAGAGAAATACTCCAAGCAAGAATGGTGCTCGTTTTTTTATTAATAAAAAATAACAGCAAAAAGCCGGTTATGGCATAGGTATGCAGAATATCACCGGACCAAATAAAGAACAGGTGCAGCCCTCCAATGATAAGTAAAAATGTCAGCCGTCTTTTGTATAGGCGGCGTGCATCCCGTCCTTTGGCACGAGAGCGTTCATAAAACAAATAAAAACCGATGCCAAACAATAATGAAAACAATGGATAAAAGTTGCCAACAACGAAAAACTCTAAGCCAAATGCTGCCCATTGGTTCAGCGGACCGTCTGGCAAGGATGTCCATTCGCTTGGAAGGCTTTGCTGCTGAAACAGGGGAGTTTTAAAAGAAGCCATATTGGCAAGCAGAATACCAAATAAAGCAATACCGCGTAATACATCAAGCACTAGGATGCGTTGGTTTGTTGGCGTACCGAATGAATTCATAAAAAGCGGGGTGACCTCCTTTTTTAAAAGAACGTGAAGGAAAAACGCACATATTGTTACGTTCATCATAGCAAAAGGAAAGGGGATTTGTCCTGTGGACAGAGCGGTTCTTCACAGAAAGAAACAAGGGGATGAAATCAGTGTGATTTCATCCCCTTGTTTTTATTGATTGAGTTTTGTTTTGTTTGGAACATGTACATGGTGGGAAGCCTGCTGTTTAAAGGGAAAGGGCGTGTTGTTTTGCTGCTGAACGGCATCAATTAATGTATCGAGCTTTTTTTCCATACGGTGCAGCAAATAAAAAGCAATGACAGCGCTAATTCCATACTCGCCAGCGGCTTGAATCCACATATCCATCGTTTTCTTCTCCTTTTCATGTTACATAGAAAGAGTCTGTCCTAAAAGATTTTTCACAGCTGAAATACACTTCACTGTCCGCGGGCAGCGCTTCCTCGTGAGGAAAAACTGCTCCCTCTATCTTTTCGGCTGCTGCTTTGTTCGCACAAGCTTACGTGCATTTCAGCTGAGGTTTGTTAAAAATAAAGCCAGCCTGACTTAAAGGACGGGTTCTCTCTATGCAAGGTTTATCCTTCGTACACGGTATTTACCGTTCGTTCGACGATTCTGGCATCTCGTTTTTCTGTGATATCGCCTCCAGATGAGAGAAACATATTGGATAAAATAACGGCCTCCATCGCAGAATCAATCGCTGTTTCGTCAACTGGCTCGACTGGTTCGTCTAAGCTGATTGTGACATTTTTTCCATCTTCGTTCATAAAGCGCAGCTCTAAACGTTTGCTCATTTTGTCTCCTCCTTATTTTTAGGATTCTTGTGCTGCAAGCGTAGAAAGGTCATACTCATTCACTCGTTTCATAGACACTACAGGAAATGCTTGCAAAGCACCAAGAGCAACAGCAACGTCATGCAAATCTTCGTCTAAAGCGGTAGTTTTCACATTGTTAAAATGTTTATACTTAAGCATCACATTCCCGTTCTCATCGTTTCCTTCGTTTAATTCAAGCGTGAGACGGCTGTTTAAAATATCTGCCATTCGTCTCTCACCTCCCTTCACCCTTTATATGGAAGTGTCATGAAAGAAAGGGGGAAGTTTGTCTCACATTTTCTTTCGTGCGTGCAAATGTTTAAGATAAAACAGACAAGGGAACAAATAGGCAGATGTGTAACAGGAAAGGAGACTTGGTTGTGAACGTCTTAATAGTCGGTGCGAATGGAAAAGTAGCCAGACATCTTGTAAAGTATTTGAGTGAAGAGTCGCCGCACGATGTGACAGCAATGATTCGTTCAGAAGAACAAGGAGAAGAGTTAAAGCAGCTAGGAGCAGCAAATATCGTTGTTGCAGACCTCGAAGCAGATATTTCTCATGCGTTTGATGGGGTGGATGCTGTTGTGTTTGCAGCAGGATCTGGTCCGCACACAGGGGCAGATAAAACAGTACTTATTGATTTGTGGGGAGCGCGAAAAGTAATGGATGAAGCGAAAAACCATAACATTGACCGTTTTGTGATGTTAGGTTCGATGCGTTCGGAGGACCCAGAAGCAGGTCCTGCAAAGATGCGTCATTATTTGGTTGCGAAAAAACTGGCGGACGAATACTTGCAAAACAGCGGGTTGGCTTATACGATTGTTCGTCCCGGGCCTCTCACCAATGATGAAGCGGCAGGAACGGTGTCTATCGCAGAAAGATTGGAACGAGGCGAGAATATTTCACGTGCAGATGTTGCCTATGTGATTGCGGAGACGATAGACAAAGAGAATACGTATCATAAGACATTTGATTTGCTTGGCGGCACAACGCCAATTAATCAAGCAGTGAAAAATATATAAAATAAAGAAAGATTGGACAAGAGTATAGATATCACATAATAATCCGAACGTTTTCATGAAAACATGATAAGTTCGGATTATTTGTCTATCATCGATTTTTTTTAGTTTCTATAATATTTTTGGGGGAATTATCATCTCTTTCTTTTTTGATGGAATGCTCTTTAGGCTCACTTGCAGCGGACAGCACTTCAGGCAGACAATAGACAAAAAGCACATCATCATATTGACCTCAGCATTTGTATGAGAACCAATTTCTATCACTGCTCTGTCCACATACTTCGCACTCCGTGGGCATAGCGTCTGCTAACTTCATAAGAAAAGCGCGACTGCCTTGAAATCATAAGCGGATGGGTGCTTGTGCCAAGCATGAACAACGCCGGCTTTTATACTGTCTTATTTTTTTAAGAAGAGCGTGTTACTAAGTGGATCGTCGATTCATACTGTTCTTGCGGGAAAATCCGTCTATGGATGGCGCTGAAAATATCGTTTTGTGCCTTGTTGTTCGTCTGTTCAGCAGCTTTCTTTAGCTGTGCTCCACTCTCTTTCATGAACGTTGGCTGAATTCTTTTTTTCAAGATGCTTATGCTTTTCATTAAATCGTTATAAGTTTCTTGTTTACATACCCCTGCAAGCATTTATACTATACGTAAAGAGAACGTTGTATGATATATTGGAGTATAGGTATAGGCGATACTGCGTGCAGGAGGATGAAACAATGAACAAAAAACGTAAACGTTTTATTATGCGTTCTTCCATATTAAGTGTCATTGCCGTTGTGCTTGGTTATGTGTTTTATACTAATTTCATTACTGGAGAAGAGGCAGCTGTCAGTGAGGGAGACATTGCTCCAAATTTTGTGCTGCAAACGATGGATGGAAACGAAATAGAATTAAAAGATTTGCGCGGCCAAGGGGTATTTTTAAACTTTTGGGGTACATATTGTCCGCCGTGTGTAGACGAAATGCCTGACATGGATAATCAGTACCAAGAGTTTAAAGATCGCGGTGTCGAAATACTTGCTGTGAATGTCGGAGAATCTGACCTGGCGATTGAACGATTTGTTGATCGTTTAGGTTTAACGTATCCAATTTTAAAAGATCCCAATAAAAATGTGATGGACCGTTATGGCATTGGGCCGCTGCCTGCTACATATTTACTTGACGAAAATGGTGAAGTAAAGCAAGTGATTACCGGAAGAATGAGTGAGGAAGATATTAAAGCATATATGGAAGAGATTGAGCCATCATAATCATGGGTGCCCGCCGGTTGTGTGCTGCAAACGGCAGGCATTCTTTTTGTACGTGAGACATTGTTCAGCTTTGCTGAAGGAGTGAAGGAGAGGAAAAACGATGGTTTTCCAGGCTGTGTTTTTCTAGTAATATAAGCTCCTTCGTGTGAGGATGTTTGCATTTTTATGTTCACCGGAAGAAGAGGGGAGGAAGGAACGATTGGTACATGGAGCAGGAAAATAGGGATAACGCTGTGTGCGGTTGCGTGGCTGTTTTTGCTGCAAACAGAAGGAGAGAAAACGGTCATGGCTGAAGGTGAAGAAGATCTTTCCCTTTACAGCGGTGCCGCTGTATTAATGGATGCAGAGACTGGGCAGATTCTTTATGAAAAAGCAGGAAGTCAAAAGATGTATCCCGCCTCTATTACGAAAATTGCTACGGGTATTGCAGCCATTGAATATGGTGATTTAAACGATGAGGTGCTCATTTCTGAAGAAGCAGCAAACGTAACAGGAACGTCGGTGTATTTGCTTGAAAATGAAACGATTCCATTAGAACAATTGATTCAAGGAATGTTGATAAACTCTGGTAATGATGCAAGCTACGCGATTGCAGAACACATAGCAGGCTCAGAATACGATTTTTCTAGAGGGATGACGGATTATTTAACGAAAAAGACAGGTATTGAAAACACCTCGTTTACAAACCCGCATGGTTTGCATCATGACGATCACTATACGACAGCTGAAGATATGGCAGAGATTACGCGATATGCTATGCAAAATGAGACATTTCGCGATATCGTTGCTACAAAAGAACTGGATTGGCAAGGAGAAGGCTGGGAGACAACGCTTCGCAATCATCACCAATTGTTGTGGGATTATGAAGGGACCAATGGAGTAAAAAATGGTTATGTAGAAGAAGCTGGATTTACTCTCGTGACATCTGCCAAACGAGACGGAAGGGAACTCATTGCCGTGGTTTTGAAAGCAGGCAGCTCGCAACAAGCATATCAAGATACGATAACCTTGCTTAATCTAGGATTTCATGATTTTGAAGAACAGTATTTAGCAGCTGGGCAGCAAGTAAAAGCACAAAATGGTTCGGTATACACGATACCTGATAGACGGTCGTTTTCTGTACCAAAAGGGGCAGCCTTTGAAATAAAAGGAATGGATAACGGTCAGGTTGTTGTGGAGAGCCAAGACAGCGAGCAGATTTTTACGACATATGTCCCAATAGAGACAGGCACAAAAGAAAACAAATCATACGCAGACACTACTTCTAAAAAGGGCGGTAACAACCGCCGTGAAGATAATAATGATTCTGATATGGAAAACTTTTTAGAGGGAGCTTCCACAACACATTGGATGAGGGAGATGATTACGTATCAATTAAAATATGCCACGAATTTCAGCAAGGTACATGTTGATGACTCTTCTTCATAAACAAGGAATATCGTGTGACGAAAATGAAAAAAGTTCAGCGCCTGGGAGTGGATGGTGTGGAAGAAAACAAACAACAGCTTGATGATATCTCACTTGCAAGTGTGTGGCAAAGTTTTGGAATTTTTATCATCGCAGGTTATGTTCTTCTTTTATTATTTTTTGGAGAAGGGCGTTTTTCCTATTTACAAACAATGTGGGAAGCCGAAAATGTTTTGTTGGATATTGGATTTGGTGTATTGATTGGTGTTTTATTTACAGGCACCATTGCCCTACTGTATTATTTTACGTCTCTATCGATGCCTGACAACCAATACACCAAATTAATAAAAAAGATGCTGTATAAAAAGTATGGCGTCTTCACCATTGCGTTTGGAGCAGGTATTTCAGAAGAGATATTATTTCGGGGAGCTCTTTTAGGGATAGGAATGAAGTACATGGAAACGTTTTGGGCGCTGCTCGTCGTATCTCTCATTTTTATGGCTCTTCATATTCCACAGTACAAGGGAAACATCTGGGTGCACGTGATTGTGTTTGGAATGGGGATGGTGCTTGGCTGGTTATTTATTGAAACCGGGGCATTGTGGGCACCAATTGCTGCGCATACTGCTTACAACGGCTGTATTAGCCTGCTTATGAAAAGGCAAGGCCGGGAATAAAGAAAACATGGCTGGCGCTAAGCCTTCAGATGCAGGTGGTGGCTTCGTGGGACGTATGTGATTTTCCACATAGTGGCGGCAGCAATGGTTTACTCATGAAAACAAGCTGTCGTGCCCCTGCGTACAAAAAAAAACCGCCAAAAAGATTATTCATCCTTTTGGTGGTTTCTAAGCCGCAGGGCTGCTTTATGCCATTCTTTATCAGATATAAGATAATAGCTGGTTCCGTTTTGAGTGTCAGGTGTGCCTTGCATTTCAAATGTTTTTACATCACCAACAGTATGACGGTACTCTGAAAATAGAATGTTGACATCTTCCATGGCTGCATTTGTTTTGATATGGTTTTCTGCCAATGGAAGAAATTGCTGCACGTTCACCAATGTTTGCATTGAAGCTGTCTTTTGCATGAGTGCAGTGAGAATTTGTCGTTGTCTTTCATTACGGCCAAGATCGCCGCGAGGATCTTTTTTCCTCATCCGTACGTAATCTAAAGCACGTTCCCCATCTAAATGAATAATCCCTTTATCAAAAAAGTGCGTTTTTGTATGCGTGACGTTTCGTTCGGAAAAAGCAAACGCATTGTCTACTTCTATTCCTCCCAAGATATCCACCAGCTCTATAAACCCTTGCATATCCAGCTCGACTGTCAAATCAAACGAATGTTCCAGCTTTTGTTCAACGATTTGCTGAACAAGTGCCGTGCCCCCGTCATGGTAGGCATGGTTGATTTTTTCAGGCTGCTGTCTATCCGGTATCGCCACTTGTGTATCTCGAGGTATGTTAAACAAAAGCGTTGATTCTTTTTCGGGATGAATGGAAAGAACCATTATCACATCACTGAGTCCAGTGTTATCTGTACGGCTGTCAATCCCTGTGATAAATATTGATATAGGCCCGTGACCGCGTAATTGCTGCGGAGAGGAAGAATTTTCGCCAGCGGATGCCTGATCATCATTTACATTTATTTGTTTCATAGTATGACCAGCTTCTTGAAACAGATGAAATATATATCCAGCGCCAAACAATAAAAGTGTCAGTAAAACCGTCATAAAAATCGTCAGCGGAATTTTCCACATTTTTTTGCCAGCTCCTCTATATCTTTGTCAGGAAGCAGCTCGTTCCTGTACGGCAGTGACATTTTTTATGACAAAAATTAAAAAGATGCCGGCAGCAAAATAAAGAATTTCAGAGAAAATCAAGGAAGGAATTTCACCTTGAATGTCTGACAGTACAGCGTCTGTTTCACTAATACCGTTTGGGATGGAGAGAAGATAGGAACTCCAATAAAGAACCCACCACGTATAAATCATCCATACTTTTGATTGGATTTGTTCTTTTTGAACACTGTTTGCCCGTTTTACACCGCCTTTATGAAGGTGAAGCAAAGACAGTAATGGAAGCACGATGTTGACAATGGGAATAAGATAAAAAGCAGCCGACCACCCTGGAGTATAAATGGTGCCATCAAGCTGCAGCGCACGGCCATTGGCATGGGCACGGTATATCCATACTAAAAATACGATAAGCGATACAATAAAGAAAAATGTTTTCGGTAAATGAATGCCTACAGTGATGGCACTAATGGTCGTGAGATCACTTGGCGTTAAATCTTCCATTTGGTCGTTTCCGCTATATTGACTGTATGTACTCCATTCCACGAGACTGCCAATCACAGCAGCAACAGAAAATAGTAAACAAAGAACAATCAGCGTAATGGACCATTTGGAAATGGTTTTCAAAGGCTTGTACGTATAGTTTGTTTCCATGTTGTGTTCCTCCTTGCGAAGCGTTCCTGACACTACAATCACTTTAGGAGAAAACCTGTCATTTGGCAAGCGAAAGACGATGGCATTGTTGTGAAGAAAATAAAAAATAGTTAAAGCGGGACTTTCTGTTCATAGCAGCGTCATTGCTATACAATAAAAGAATATCTCTTTTCATAAAGGAGTGGAAAGAAGTGGAAGTGAAATTTGCAGATTTGCCGGGCATTGGGAAAAAAATGTCCTTTTTAACAGCCGAAGGGAGTATGGTTGTGCTTGTGACACACCACACGGGAAAACGTGAGTTATATTTTTTTCAAGACCCCGAAGAAGATGAGGCAGATTTTTCAATGGAATTAACCTCAGATGAGACAAGAGAGCTGGGTGCTCAACTGTTAGGGGCAGTATTTCAGCCTGTAGACAGTGACAAAATGAAATTATTTCGAAGCAAGATCGTGGTGGAGTGGATTAGTTTAAAACAGGGAACGATGCTTGCGGGAAAAACGATTGGGGAAGCAGAAGTAAGGAAAAAAACAGGTGTTTCTATTGTAGGTATTTTCCGTGATGAAGCAGTAATTGCCAGCCCAGGTGTGCAAGAAAGACTGGAAGTGGGTGACACTGTCATGGTTGTTGGAAAAAGCAGTCAAATTTCAGATTTTGAGGAGCTGGCAGAGGGGGAGGCGATCTAACGGGTGGAATGGCATGTCCCAGAATTATTAGCAGCGGGCCTGATTCTGTTAATTATGTTTGTGATTGGATGGGTCGGCCTTCGGTCGAAGCTTCCGGATGTGATTCTTTTTATTTTTGCCGGCATTGCTGTGGCCAGTCTGCTGCATGATTCAGAGATTCTATACTTCGCAGGTGAGATTGGAATTGTATTGTTATTTTTTATGCTTGGCATGGAATTTCCTATTAAACAACTCGCTACTATCGCTAAGCGCGTGACCCCGGCTGGTTCCCTTGATTTATTTTTAAATTTTGTGCTGTCTGTCATGATTTGTTTATTGTTTGGCCTGGATGCGATGGCAGCTTTGTTTATTGGCGGCATTTTATATGCAACAAGTTCATCTATTACGATGAAAATGATTGAAAATACGAAGCGCACCGCCAATCCAGAGTCGGAGTTTTTGCTTGGTGTGTTGATATTTGAAGACCTTGCTGCACCTGTCATGGTGGCGGTGCTGGCCGGATTGGCAAGCGGCCAGGCGATGACAGGCATAGATTTTTTCTGGCTTTTCTTAAAAGTGATACTTCTTATTATCAGTGCAGTGCTGATTGGACGTTTTCTCTTTGCGAAACTTTCTCGTTTTATCGAAAGAAATGCCGGCTCAGATATTTTTCATTTACTTCTTATCGGTATTGCTTTTACTTACAGCGGGGCGGCTGTATTTTTCGGCTTATCTGAAGTGCTCGGAGCGTTTCTGGCAGGTATTATGCTGGCGGAAACGAAACAAAGCCACGTTTTAGAGCCGCTCGTTCTTCCTATACGAGAACTGACACTTCCGTTGTTTTTTCTTTGGTTTGGGACACAGATTGATGTACAAAACGATGTCCCATGGCCCTGGTTGTTAGCGGTATTGTTAATATGGTCTATTGCTGCTAAGATAATAGTCGGTATGGTTGGAGGAAAAATGTATGGGCTGACGAACCGCGTGTCCTTTCGGGCTGGACTTTCATTTACACAGCGCGGGGAGTTTTCCATTATTATAGCCAGTTTAGCTGCAGCAAAAATCATGGCATTCAGCAGTATTTTTATACTGCTTTCGGCGATAATTGGAATTGTTTTGTTTCTATATGCTCCAAAATTAACAAGAAAAATATATGGAAACAAACAAAAGAAAGTAAGTGTCCGAGGAATATAAGCATGGTTGTAAACACGAAAAAATCTTTTTGGAATTAGTGCCAAAAAGATTTTTTCGTGTAAAGAGCCAACCGAAGGGCTGCTGGCTGAACATGTGATGTAAACCAAAGGGAAAATGAAGGATCAATCGTTTGCAATGAATAACTGAACGTTTTTTTGTTTCAAATGGTCTGTCCACTTCTCCGACGGCTGGCTGTCAGTAATAATCTGGTCAATAGCATCCAGCGGGCTGTACGTTAAGAGAGCGTGTTTATCAAATTTGGTTTGGTCAGCTAACAAGTGGACATGAACGCCTTTTTTTACCGCTTCTTTTTTAATCTTATTTTCAAGTGGAGAAGCATGGGTGGCACCATTTTCAATAGAGAGACCTGTTGTCGCCATGAAAGCTTTATTGATGTTATAAGTGGCCAGCACGTTTGTATTGTCAATCGCTATAAATGAGTTTGTCGCAGTATCAAGCATGCCGCCGGTGGAAATTACTGTGATGCTTGGCTCCTTTTTGGATTGAACAATAAAGTCCAGGTTATTGGTGAGCACCGTTACCTGTTTGCCTTGTAAATACTCAGCCATGTAAACGGTTGTTGTACCAGAGTCAATAAAAATAATATCTTTTTCCTCGACCATATCCGCACAAGCTTTTGCGATTTTTCGTTTTGCTGTTTCATTGACGACTTGCCGGTTCTCATATTGTGCAGGTTCAGAATGATGGAAAGAGACTCCACCGTGGACTTTTTTTAATTGTCCTTCGTTTACTAGCTTCTGCACATCACGGCGAATGGTATTGACAGATACTTGAAATGTTGCAGCCAAGTCATCAAATGAGGCGACTTGATGTTGTTTGACATACTTTCGGATTTCTTCAATGCGTTGTGTTTTAATCATGACACTCATCCTTGCTAGAAGTTTCCATTCTTTTTTGTCATCATATCATTCATTTATCAATAAATCACCATAAATGCTTAATATAATGTATACAAACGTATAAACATCATAAACAAAATGTACAAATAAAACTTAAATAATGACAAATTAAAATCAAATCACTTGAGGAAATACAAAATATATCATTGATTTCTGCAAAAGATAACAATAAAAAGGAAGATATATACCAGATCATATGCAATTTTTCAGAAATTTATATAAATTAATATTGATGTCTGAATATTGATGAAATATACTTGAGTTAAGCGCTTACTTTAAACAGGTCAAAAGGTGAGGTGGTGTCAATAGTAGTTGTACAATACAAGGAATTGTTTATTCTTCATAATAATCTTGGCAACATGCATCCATTTTTATTATTTAGTTAAGCGCTTACCTTTTATGTTTCGGTTTTCTCGAAATCTATAAGATAAGGAAACAAACTGCGTAGGAATCTTGTTCATGGAGGAATACCTATGATTTGGATTATTTTTGCGTCATTTATGATTTATACCGTCTTTGTGATGTGGTTTTCCTGGTACAAGACACGGGGGACTGATTTGAACAGTTCGGATGGCTACTTTCTTGGGGGAAGAAGTTTAACGGGAATTGTCATAGCAAGCTCGATGATTTTAACAAATGTATCGACAGAACAAGTGGTTGGGTTAAATGGACAAGCTTATGGAGAGTCCATGGTTGTCATGGCCTGGGAAGTTACTGCGCCATTGGCATTAATCTTTCTGGCATTTGTGCTGCTGCCGAGGAGGCTGAAGCCAAGCCCGCGGAAAGCGTCCGGCTGAAGCGAAAATCGAATGATAACGAGAGGGTTTCATATAGTGTTCGTTTATAATGTGATAGATCTGAATTATGAAATTGATTTTAATATATAATTTTTTTAATTTTCTATTAAAAAGGAGGGGCTCATGTTGAGACATGTACTGAAAAAAGCAAGCGTGGTATCTGCGATTATAGGAGGTGTATTGATATCTGGGTGCAGCGGGGGTGATGGAGCAGAAGAAACCACCAGCGAGGAAGCTTCCCAATCGATTTCGGTTGCTATGCCGGCGGGGGCTGAATCGTCTGCACTAAAGCCATTAATTTCAGAATTTGAAGAAGAGACAGGGACAACAGTGGAGTGGAATGAATTTGATTACAATACGTTATATGAACGTATACTCAATGATTTACAAAGCCAAGCCGGAACATACGATGTAATATTTGCAGATGATCCATGGATGCCAATGTTTGCAGGAGGAGGATATCTCACACCACTTGATCAACTTGGATATGAAGCCGACAATGACTTTATCGATAATATGAAAACGATTACACACTGGCCGGCTCCAGAAGGGCCGCGAATGCCAGGTTTTGAAGAAGAAGAGCCGCGCCAGTATGGTATTCCACAGGTAGGGAACGTGCAGCTGCTTTTCTGGCGAAAAGATATTATGGGAGATGCTCCGCCAGAAACATGGGACGAAGCCCTGGCAGCGATTGATGAATACAGCGGGGAAACAAAGTATGGCTTTGTTCCGCGCGGGGCGCGAGGCAATCCAGTGACAACGAATTTTAATGCTTTCTTATGGTCACATGGCGGTGATTATTTTGATAACGATTGGAACGTTATTGTTAACAATGACAACGCACAAGAAGCAATGGATACGTACGTAAAACTTGCGGAGTCTGCACCATCTGGTGTGGCAAACTATGGAGCGGACGAAGTAGGGCGTGCGATGGCAGCAGGGGATGCGCTGATGGCAGTGATATGGCCGGTTTGGGCAGAAACGATGGAAAATGAAGAAGAATCAGAAGTTGCTGGAAACATTGGCTACGGATTGGTTCCAAAAAGTAAGCAAGGTGACTATGCTCCCCAAATCGGGAATTGGATTTTTGCCATCCCGCAAGCCAGCCAGAACAAACAAACGGCAATGACGTTTATTGAATGGGCTTCTTCTGAAGACATTCAAACGGAAATGACGAAGAATGGAGGCCTGCCGACAAGAGAAAGCGTGTTAACCAATGAGCAGTTAATAGAAGATATGCCCTATCTCGAGGCAGTGCATGAAGGGCTTGAAAATGCGCAGTTCCGTCCCCGCACCCCTTCTTATACGCAAATAGAAGAATTGACAGGAACCTATTTAAATGAAGTTTTGTCTGGCAGCCGCAGTGGTGAAGAAGCGTTAAATGAAGCGGCAAATGAAATAGAAGCATTGATGAAATCTGAAGGTTACTATGATTAAACTATACAAGAGAGAGAAGACGCTTCTTCTCTCTCTGAAAAGGGGGGAGCTATATGTCAAAAGAAAGCTTGGCGGATACAAGCACATCATCATCTGTGCAGCTGAGAAACAATAAAAACAAGCGATTTTTTAAGAAAAATCTTCTGCCGTACTGGCTGCTTCTTCCTACCATCAGTATCTTAGCTGTTTTAACAATTTTTCCTTTAGCGTACTCGATTTATGTGTCCTTTCAACGTTTTAATACGTTTGGAGAAGCAGTTGGATTTCACGGTGTCAATAACTATGCAGACGTCATATCGAGTATAACATTTTGGAATTCACTTGGAATTACGCTTCTTTATACAGCAGGGGTTGTTGCTGTTGAGATGGTGCTTGGTCTTGCACTGGCATTAATGGTGTCTAAAGAAAACAAAGTGATGAGTTACTTGCGGTGGATATTAATTATTCCGATGATGCTGTCTCCACTTGTTGTCGGGATTGTATTTCGTTTAATGTTAAATGCTGATTTTGGTATTGTTAATTATATGTTAACGTCAATCGGTCTGCCGGCTGTAGACTTTCTTGGAAACTCGCTGACTGCTTTTCTTTCGATTATGCTGGTAGATGTCTGGCAATGGACGCCAATGTGCTTTTTAATTGCGCTGGCTGGTCTTCAGTCATTACCACAGGACCCTTATGAAGCGGCAAGGTTAGATGGTGCTTCTAAATGGCAGATATTACGAGACATCACGATTCCTTTATTAAAGCCTGTTCTTATTGTTGCTTTAGTGATTCGTACAATGGATGCGCTGAGAATGTTTGATCAAGTATTTGTATTAACACAAGGCGGACCTGGACGCGCAACAGAAGTAATCAGCTTTTTAATGTATCGGGCAGCAATGCGTTTTTCCGACTTTGGCTTTGCCACAGCAGGGTTGTTTATGGTTCTTGTAGTCACGATTCTTCTTTCCCTTATAATGATAAAGCTGTTAAATCGAACAGAAAAAACGGGGGGATATTAGGATGCCGCAGGCGAAAACTGGAATGAAAGCAAGAAGAATTCGAGAAGACGCGTTAAGATATGGCATGCTGTTTTTTATTTGCCTTGTTGTGCTGTTTCCCTTGTACTGGATGGTTATAACGAGCTTTAAGACACAGCGCGAATTATTTTCAGGCACTCAAACGTTTTTCCCAAGCAATTTTACGCTTACTTATTACCTCGATCCATTAGAAGGTGTGTTAAGCACGAACAGTCCATTTCTAGGATTTTTCTTCAACAGCATGATTGTATCTTTTTTCTCAACGATGTTTTGTTTAATTATTGGGTCCCTGGCTGCTTACAGTTTGGCACGCTTTGAAATAAAATTAAACAAAAATGACCGGTTGTCTTTTTTTATACTAACGGCAAGAATGCTGCCCCCGATTGTTATTATTGTTCCTATGTACTTGATAATGCAGCAATTAGGACTTTTAAACACACACTGGGCGATGTTAATTGTCTATACCGGATTTAATCTTCCGTTTGTTGTATGGATGATGAAAGCATTTTTTCAAGAGATTCCTACAGAGTTAGAAGAGTCAGCGATGGTCGATGGCGATTCAAGAATGAAAGCTTTTTATAAGATTATTCTTCCGCTTGTTGGACCCGGACTGGTTGCTACATCGATTTTTACGATTATTTTGACGTGGAATGAATTTTTGTTTGCGATGTTTTTGTTGAATTCTGCCGACATGATGACACTGCCTCCCGGGATTGCTAACTTTATCACTCAATATGAAACAAACTGGGGGTCTCTAACAGCAGCTGCGACTCTGGCTGTGATACCTGTTGTAATTTTCTCCTTCTTTGTACAGAAGCATCTCGTAAAGGGAATGACGCTTGGAGCGGTAAAAGGATAAAACATAAAGGAGGACGCTGGCAATGCAAGTGCGTTATGAAAACATTAATAAGAAGTTTGGAAATGTGCATGTGCTGAAAAATTTACATTTAACAGTGAATGATGGAGAGTTTCTCGTCTTGCTTGGTCCGTCTGGCTGCGGGAAGTCAACAGCTTTACGCATGCTGGCAGGACTGGAAAATCCAACGTCTGGTGAAATTTATATTGGCGGGCAGCCTGTTACTGATATGGACCCAAAAGACAGAGACATTTCCATGGTTTTTCAAAGTTACGCTTTGTATCCTCATATGAGTGTATTTGAAAATATTACGTACCCTTTAAAAATACGAAAAGTCCCCAAAGCGGAGCGTAAAAAGAAAGCGGATGACATTGCGGAAATTTTAGAAATCGGCGATTTGTTAAAACGAAAACCCAAAGAATTATCCGGCGGACAGCGTCAGCGTGTTGCTTTGGGACGGTCGTTAATTCGGCAGCCGAATGTGTTTTTAATGGATGAACCGTTGTCTAATTTGGATGCAAAGCTGCGCGTTCATATGAGAGGAGAGATTAAACGGCTTCATAGTGAACTTGGCATTACAAGTGTGTATGTGACACATGATCAGACAGAAGCCATGACGATGGCTGATCGTATTGCAATTATGGAAGGTGGGCATCTGCAGCAATTGGCCAGCCCTGATGAAATCTATCACCAGCCTGCTAATCGTTATGTCGGAGGGTTTATCGGCAGCCCCGCTATGAATTCGGTAAAGGGGCGGTTAAATGTAAAAACAGCGAGCCTTGATTTTGGTACTTTTACGATCCCTATTGACCAAGAATGGCAGGAGATACTGGAAAAGAGGCTCTCAGGGCAGGACATTTATTTAGGCATTCGGCCAGAAAACGTTCGTGTAGCGACAAAGCCAGCAGAAAACAGTATCAAAGGAGAAGTATACGTCGTGGAGCCGCTTGGAAAAGAGGTGATTACTATTATTCGGGCAGGCGGTCATACGATTGTAGCCATCGTTGAACCAGATCTTCCGTTGAAAATGAATCAAAAGGTATGGCTGACATTTGATGAGCAGAAGCTTCATATGTTTGATGGCAAAACCGAAGAAAAAGTAGTATGAGTGTACACGCGAAAAGCGGGCAGGGGGCGGGAAGAGTACTTTTCTGTCCGTTTTTCAGCTTGGCATGAATGTACAGCAAGTGCTGATAAGAACGGAACAATAAGTTCTTATACACCACCGCTGTACTAT
Organism: Alteribacillus persepolensis; assembly: GCF_900099605.1. Classification (GTDB taxonomy): domain Bacteria; phylum Bacillota; class Bacilli; order Bacillales; family Marinococcaceae; genus Alteribacillus; species Alteribacillus persepolensis. Next base: position 20,384 of record NZ_FNDK01000016.1, on the reverse strand, counting down.
GAACAATATGCTTGCAAAAATAACAATTGCAGTTTTTTTGATTGTTGTTTACAATAAAAAGGAGTTAAGCGCTTTCCTTTATTGTAAGGAATGAGGCGGATAAGGATTTTCGTTTCTCTGCTACCGTATGCACTGGCATGTACAGTTTTTTTTTCATTGTGTTAAAGTAAATGCAAAGTACTGTACTAATTCAAAGAGAGGTAGAAATGAGGCAAAGGGCATGAAAGTGACCATTTATGATGTAGCGAAGCAGGCTGGGGTTTCTATTGCTACTGTTTCAAAAGTGATAAATAACACAGGGCGAATGAGGGAATCAACGAGGAAGCGGGTCCTTGAAACCATGGAGGAGCTGAATTATCGCCCGAATGTGATGGCGTCTGCGCTCATGGGAAAACGAACGGAAACCATTGGTTTGCTTGTTCAAGATATATCAAACCCTCTGTTTTCAGAAGTAGCCCGTACGATTGAAGACCGGGCACATGAAAGAGGAATGAATGTCATTATATGCAGTACCGACGCAAACCGTGAAAAAGAAAAAAAATACGTGGAGCTGCTCATGCGAAAACAAGTCGATGGGCTGATTATGGGGTCGAGCTTTCATGATAAAAAGCTGTTACAAGAGCTGATTTCTGATGGTTTTCCACTTGCTATGCTTACTCATGATGATTCCTCTTTACCTGTATCCACCGTCTCGGTTGATGACTTTAAAGGTGGATATGAAGCGGCGTCACACCATTTGTTTAACGGTCACCGCAGAATTGCTATTATTGCTGAACACGCATACAGCAGCAACTTTCGCATAAGCGGCTATCAGGCAGCTCACAAGGCATATGGTGTGGAATGCAGAGAAGAGTATTTTTATCGTACACATGGAACGATTGAGAACGGGAAAAAGTATTTTGAAAAACTGTTTCATAGAAAGGACATCGCGCCGCCAACCGCGATATTTGCTTGTAACGACCAGCTGGCGATAGGAGTTATTCAAGGGGCAAAAGCACAAGGATTGGGCATCCCTGAAGATTTGTCTGTCATTGGCTTTGACAATACGATTTTAGCGACAACAACAGTACCAGGACTTACAACTGTTGCCCAGCCTATTGTAACCATGGGAAAGAAAATTGTAGATGTATTGGTTGATGAAATTCAAGCAGGGAGATCGTTGAGAGAAAGAGTACTTTACAATCCAGAGCTGATTGTAAGGGGGACAACATATGCAGCGAAGGAATCTGCAGCAAACATGAAACCGTTATAAAAGTAACCTGAATAGTTTTCTGCATGAAGACACAACAGGGGACGTATTTTTTATTTTTAGTTAAGCGCTTAATCTATTTTCGTTATTATATTGGGAGGCGGGTAAAATGAAGGAAACAATACGTTGTGCTGTGCTTGGATTAGGAAGACTAGGGTATTGGCATGCAGAAAACCTGGCACATAAAGTGAAGGGAGCAGAGTTGGCTGCGGTAGCTGATCCGATGGACGGCAAAGCCGAACAAGTAGCGCGAGAATTGGGGGTGGAAAAGTTTTCTCAGAACCCAGATGAAATATTTGAAGATCCAGAAATTGATGCAGTGGCGATTATCACACCAACAAACACACATGCAGACATGATAAAAAAGGCAGCAGCACATAAAAAACATATCTTTACAGAAAAGCCAATTACTGAAACGGTGCAGCAAGCAGAAGAAGTTGTAGAAGCGGTTCAGAAAAACAATGTATTTTGCCAAGTAGGATTTATGAGACGTTTTGATCCTGCTTATGTGGAAGCCAAAAAACGAATGGATGCAGGAGAGATTGGAAAGCCTCTTTACTTTAAAGGGGTAACAAGAGATGGAGCCACTCCGCCTCCAGAGTTTATTAAAAATAGTGGCGGACTATACCTGGACTTTTCGATTCATGATTACGACGCAGCACGTTTTCTTTTGGATGCGGACGTGAACACAGTAACTGCGCATGGCAGTGTACTTCAGCATACGTATGTCAAAGAGTTTGGTGACGTGGATCAAGCGCTGACATATTTGACGTTTGATACGGGAGCGGCGGCAGATATTGAAGCAAGCCGAAATGTTCAGTATGGATATGATATACGAGCCGAAGTTGTTGGAACACACGGGGCGATTCAAGTTGGATCGTTAAAAAATAACAACGTACAAGTGTTAACGTCCAAAGGCAGCACGCATGATATCGTGCCTGATTTTCCTGCGCTGTACAGTGAAGCATATCTGCAAGAAATGGTTTCTTTCATTAATTGTTTAAGAAAAGGAGAAAAGCCGTTAGTGGATGAGATGGATGGAAAAGCAGCCTTGGAAATTGCCGCTGCCGCGACGAAGTCGTATCAAGAGAACAAAACTATACGTTTGTGTGAAGAGTCTTCTGTGAATGCGTAAGGTGCATCTTCAGGAGAGAGGAAACAAGCACAGGGGTAGAGAAAGGATCAAACAAGATGAAAACAGATATATCATTTCAATGAATGCACGAAAAATGAAGAGAAATACGCCCTGTCGGAGCCAAAATAGAATCTTAATAAAAATTAACCGCTCGAGGAATTGACATAAGCGGGCAAAGGGCGTTATATTCTACTTTGTACTATAAAAAAGCTACCTCGTTAGGTGAGGCTCCTGTACGGAGATACGCTGCTGCCCAAAAATGTCCAAAGACGCCAATGGGTCAACAGAAACCATCGATTTAAGGTGGTTTTTAATGCAGCTGGGTCATCCACCCTATGCCGTGCAGTGCTAAAGCTCTACGAATGGGGCCGTGTTTTGCCATGCATTGTTAAATGAGCACGCCTTCCATTCTATATGAAGGCGTGTTTTTGTTTTTAAAGGGAATATAAGAGGCGGGCGTTTTTCACGTCTAGCACAAGCGTCCAACCGCTCAGGCGTACACGGCACGGGTCAGTGCAGCGTTGCAGCAGGATGCGGCCGTTTTAGTTGAACGTCCTCTTTCTTCCCTTTCGAGGCACTTACGCTTTGTTATCCTTTGACACAAAACGCTCAGCTGCAACATCTTATACTATATCAAAGTGAGGTGAGGGGATTTGGATAGTTGTCCATACAGTAGGATGGACGGTTTTAAAGCAAGGTTACACAGCATGTTGATACAGGTGCAGGAGAGGTCCATTTCCCCTGCGTTCACTTGGTTGACGTAGCAGAAGGGATCTCTCCGGATGGAGGGATGAATGATGGTTGAATTAAATGACAACACAAGAGAAGAGTATATCCATCAAATTGTGAAAGCTGCGATTGAAGCGGATATTGATACGTTTCGTACAATGTTTTTGGAGCTGCACCCAAAAGACCAAACCGATGTATTTCTTCACTTGGAAGAGAGCGAAAGAAAGCGTGTATATGAAAGCTTAAGTCCGGATGAATTTGCCGAAGTGTTTGAAGGGCTTGAGGTGGAAGAGCAAAAAGAAATTGCATTGGAGTTAAATGACCAGTACGCTGCTGATGTTTTTAACAATATGTATGCCGATGATGTTGCTAATTTCTTGGCCGAGTTAAAACAAGATAATGTGACGGATATTTTAAAGGCGATGGATAAAGAGGATGCAGCGGACGTAAGAGAGCTTCTTGCTTATGATGAGGAGACAGCAGGCTCAATCATGACAAAGGAGTTTATCGCTATCCGTGCAGAAGATACTGTTTCGGATGTCATTGAGTTGTTACGCCGTGAAGGGCCGGATGCAGAAACGATTTATTATTTGTATGTGGTAGATGCTAATGACCGATTAGCAGGTGTAACGTCGATTCGTGATTTAATTACGTCGGTATCGACAGCAAAAATTGAAGACATTATGAGTACACGGGTCGTTTCCGTCAATGAAAAAACCGACCAAGAAGAAGTAGCACAGCTTATTCAAAAGTATGATTTTCTTGCAGCCCCGGTTGTCAGTGACGAAAACGTCCTGTTAGGAATTGTTACTGTGGACGATGTGCTTGATGTGCTTGAAGAAGAGGCTACGGAAGACTTGGGAGAAATTACAGCGTCGAGAGGTTCTACCGATGTGTCGTTAACGTCTTTTCAAGCGGCGAAGAAAAGAGCGCCGTGGATTATTATGTTAATGTTTTTTGGTTTAATTACAGCCGAAGTCATCGGCACATTTGAAGAAACATTAGAAACAGTCGTCTTATTGGCTGCATTTATCCCAATGATTATGGGATCTGCCGGTAATACGGGCACCCAATCATTAGCAGTGTCAGTGCGCGCGCTTGCAACGGGTACTATTGAGAAAAGAGGATTATCCAAAACGATTTTGCGTGAGTTTGCGACGGGGTTAATGATTGGAGTAATGTCTGGGGCCGTCATTGCTCTGTTACTGGCGGTCTTTTATCAAGATTTGCTGCTTGGCGGTGTCGTAGGTATTTCGATTATTTTATCACTCGGGGTGGCCAGTGTGATTGGTACAACGATTCCGCTTATCATTAATAAACTGCATTTAGATCCGGCCATCGCATCTGGACCGTTTATTACGACGTTAAATGATTTGATTAGTTTAATGATTTATTTCTCTGTAGCGACATCACTCATACAATATCTATAATACGCAAATCTGAATTTCTGGCTTTTTCTCGGTTTATAACACACAATCAGCCAAATCAGCAAATAAAATGCTGTGAGGCTGATTTTTTCATTTACAATGCTTCATGTTAGAGCGTACAATGATGGTAGAACAAGAACATAAAGGAAAGGAGGAAGGGGCATGGAAGAAGAAAAGTATAAACAAGATAAACCCTTCTATCCGATACAGGGATTTCACATGGACAGCTGGAAACGCGCCGTTCAACACGTCATTAATGATGTTGTGACGGATGTGCTTGCATATGACGAAGAGGAACGCACACCACGTTACCTGTTAGATGTTTTTAAAGAAAAATGGCAAGCGCTTTCACCGTTTTGGTTTAATCATCAGACGTCATATTATTTGTGGCTGGTTCATATCTCTGGTACATTGCTGCCTTTCCTTGAAAAGGAACGTGGAAGCATCTTTGGCTGGGTACAATACAGAGAGTACCCAAAAGTTTGGAGTTCACAGCATTTCACCGTTCCATTAATAAAAGAAAATGATTGTTTGACGATATATGTGTTTGAAAAAAACGATGAGGTGCTTTTTCATGCAGCGGAAGCGATGGCGATAAACGCTCAGTACAGCAGGGAGAAAGTGCCAAAATATTTGCAGCTGCACTCGGTGGAAAGCGGCCGTACGGTCTTTTACCATCTAAAACATGCGGGATAATACATGAAAGAGGCTGGACAAAACCCAGTAAATGAAGAGGCCCTCACTTATTGTGAGGGTTTTTTGCGTCAAAGGGTGGATGGTACAAAAATACATTCGCTTGCCGCGGGCAGCGCTTTGGCTGATCGGAGAAAACTGCCCCGATAAATCTTCAGCTGCTGCTTTTCTTCCTCTTTCATTCTTTCACAACCTTAACTTTTCCTAAAGGAAAAAACCACCTGTTTCCTCCTCAACATCTGCGGGAGAACCTGCTTTTTTAGAAGGCAGGGACGGCAGTTGAGCGGGTTTCTCAACCACCGTTTTTCTTAGCTAATCCGAGGCATTTTGTAAAATACGCTGCAACATTGAACGATTGGTTGCTAAATCTTCAAGTGTATACTGGTCGAGCACTGCTAAATACGCTTGAAGCGCTTCTTGCAGCACACCTTTTAACCGGCAGCTTCCCGTTAATACACACGTGCTGCTGTCTGGATCAAAACACTCCACTAAGTTGAGGTTATCTTCCGTTCGACGAACTACCCAGCCCACATTAATGTCCTCTGGTTTTTTAGCGAGGCGAATCCCGCCATTTCTTCCCTTTATCGAATCAATTAAGCCGAGTTTGACTAATTCATGCCCGACTTTGGTGAGGTGATGGTATGAAATATGATAAGCATTAGCTATTTCTCGAATACTAGTAAGACTTGGCTGGTCAAGTGCAGCCAAGTATATTAACATGCGCAAGCTGTAATCAGTGTACGAAGTGAGTTGCATAATAACAAGCTCCATTAATCATAGTTTTATATATTACATCCTACCACATTTTCACGGAATCGACATAAGTTCTTGTTTTAATATGCATTTTTAATACTTATTTTATGATAAAGTAAAAGTGTGAAAGATGTATTTTTGATACATGTTTTTTAAAAGGAGGATGGCATATGCCGGAATTAAGTCAGCAAACCATCGATACAGTCAAGGCTACTGCACCCATTTTAGAAGAGCGGGGCGAGGAGATTACCTCTCACTTTTATAAACGCTTATTTGAAAACCACCCTGAATTGCGTAACGTGTTTAATCAAACAAACCAGAGAAGAGGCAGACAGCCGCAAGCACTTGCCAATGTGGTATTAGCAGCTGCTAAAAACATTGATCAGTTAGAAAACGTATTGCCAGTCGTGCATCAAGTTGCGCATAAACATCGGAGCTTGCAAATTAAGCCAGAACAATACCCAATCGTAGGGGAGAACCTGCTAGGCGCAATGAAAGATGTATTGCAAGATGCTGCAACAGACGATGTGCTTGCTGCATGGGAGGAAGCATATGGTGTGATTAGTGATGTGTTTATCTCCGTGGAAAAAGAAAAATATGAGAAGGCAGCAGAACAAACAGGCGGATGGGACGGCTATCGTTCCTTTATCGTAGATAAAAAAGTGCCTGAAAGCAGTGTTATTACATCCTTTTATTTACGCCCGGAAGATGGAGAAAGCCTGCCTGCATTTCAACCTGGCCAGTATATCACGCTCAAAGCAGAAATACCTGGAGAAAAGTATGTGCATCTTCGTCAATATTCCCTTTCAGCTGCACCGGGAAATGATTATTTCCGGATTAGCGTAAAACGTGAAGAAGGCCAAGGAACATATCCAGATGGGGTTGTTTCCAGCTATTTGCATCAGTCTGTCAACACAGGGGACGTATTGGAGCTTACTGCGCCAGCGGGTGACTTTTACCTGCAGGAAAGTGACCGTCCTGTGGTATTGATAAGCGGAGGGGTAGGTTTGACACCGCTGATGAGTATGTTCCATACACTTGCTGAGGAAAACAAGCGGCCAGTTACCTTTATTCAAGCGGCACAAAACCGCGAACAGCACGCTATGTTTGAAGAAACAGCGCAAAAAGCAGAAGAACACGATCATATCCATTATCACGTATGCTACGACCACGTTCGTGATGAAGATAAGTCAAACCCATATATTCAAAAAGAAGGCCGTATTGATGCAGAGTGGCTGAGATCGATTCTCCCAGAGGAAGAAGCTGATTACTATTTCTGTGGGCCGCCCTTGTTTTTAAAAGCAATGAATCAAATATTAACGAAGTCGTTCCGGATTTCACAGGACCGAATTCACTTTGAATTTTTTGGCCCAGCCCTTGATTTAGAAGCAGTGGAATAAGCAAACTTTGACTGCATTTATGTTTTTATCGAGAGGGGCTGTTACCTGCAGTCCCTTTTTACGTAATATCCTGATGGGGTAGTACATGTTTGGCGAAAGGAGGAAATGATATATGGAAATCCAAGAAAACGAGAAGGCACAGCGTCTGCAACAGATGCTGGAGAAAGCACTGCAGCCAATTACAGAAAAATTAGAAACACTAGAACGGGAAGTGGAATCCCTTCGAAAAGGACAAGAAGAACTGAACCGAAAATTAGAAGAGAAGAAGTAAAGAAATCAATACATATTTTTTACAAACGAGCGCCAAAGGATGGTGCTCTTTTTTTTATAAGGTGAGAAAGGATAAAAGTTTGGCGTTTTCATAGTCCAGCGCAAGCACCTGCCCGCTTGAGGTTCCTTCGGTCCGTCCATGAAAAGTAATGGTCAGCTTTCCATAGATGAGCTTCCAGGACATGCCCGCGGGCTTGGAGGAAATGACAGATCAGCTAAAAATCCATTCTGTTTACCTTTCTTAGAATTAATGGACGGGTAAGGTATTCACCCATGTTTCAACAATGAATATCTTATTTAATGAATCCATTTTTAACTGCGAAGAAATTTGCAGGCACGCTCAACATATGAGGAGGTACGAACAATGAATTACCAAGCACCTGGTACAAAACAACTGTATAGGGCAGATCCAAATATGGTTCATCAACTGACATCACTTCGTAATCACTTGCAAAATATATGCAGACAACATATTAATCAAAAAGTGAGAGTCCAAACAATTGATGGTCACGTTTATGAAGGTACTATTGTTAACTGTGAAGGGGGAATTTTATACCTTCGTGTTGAAGATTCGGATCGAGTTTATGGGCCGGATCCTTTAATATTAACACTCGTTCTATATGAATTGCTGATTATTACGTTACTGATACTCTATTAATATTGATACGACAGTAAATAAAATACAAAACGTAAAGTCAGTTTCATTTAGAAACGGCAGTGAATATCCCAAATTTTTTCTAGATATTTAAGTATTTATTCATGAAATGAGCGAAAGAATGGAACAATGACAGACTGTTTCTCGCTGTTCATTATTTATCTGCTGCTAGATGCGGCAGTGAAAAAAGAAAATAGACCTAAGCACGCTCAGTGGCAGGCTGGGCTTTTTTGCATGGATAAAAGCGGAGAAGCATGAACCAGGATAACCATTTCGTTTTAAGGAAAATACTGAGCCTTTAGTAAATGTCCAGTGATGACTGGCATGATTTCCGCTGTTTACTCCATCAGCAGCATGTGAAGAGTATCTTCATGGCATACATTCTGGTCTTTTCATTTATTAATAGAACGTTTACAAGAATTAAGTATTTTATTCACATCTAATTAAAACTGGTCCCTTAGAATGGTGAACATACATGTAACATCGTTTTACATAATAGGAGGGACGAAGATGAAAAAACTATCGTATTGGACGGTTCTGCTTCTTACGACAGCTGGTGTACTGGCAGGCTGTGGAGAAGAAGAGGAAGCGGCAGGGGAAGAAACAGGAGTATCAGGAGATTTACATTTTTACACATCTCAACCAGATGAGGATGCAGACCGGCTTGTGTCTGCCTTTAATGAGAAATATCCAGAAGTAAATGTGAATACGTTTCGGTCGGGAACAGAAGAAGTAATCAGTAAAGTACAAGCAGAGAACCAAGCCGGTGATATTCAAGCTGATGTGATGCTGGTAGCCGACTCAGTAACATTTGAACGCCTGAAGCAGCAAGACTTGTTAATGTCTTATGAATCTGAAGAAAAAACTGGGATACCAGAAGAGTTTATTGATGCTGACCACACTTATTATGGAACAAAAATCATGGCTACCATTTTAGCGGTTAACACCAATCAAGTGGATGAAATGCCATCATCATGGGACGTGCTGACATCAGAGAAAGCAAAAGAAGAAGCTGTTATGCCAAGTCCGCTGTATTCTGGTGCTGCAGCATACAACGTTGGAGTGATGAGCCGGCAGGAAGCATTTGGCTGGGACTATTTCGAGCAATTACACGAAAATGACATTACGATTGTACAAGGCAATGGCGGTGTGCTGCAAGAAGTAGCTGCAGGGGAGAAGTCATATGGAATGGTCGTTGATTTCATTGTTGCTCGTGCGAAGCAGGAAGGGTCTCCTGTAGAGCTTGTCTACCCAGAGGAAGGGGTTCCAGTGATTACAGAGCCGATTGGTATTATGAACGAGACAGAGAACGAGGAAGCGGCCAAAGCATTTGTTGACTTTGTGTTGTCTGAAAAAGGCCAAAACGTGTCGGCTGAAGTGGGATATACACCAATTAAAGAAGGTGTCGATGCACCAGAAGGGTTGAAAACGAGCGGAGCATTCCAGATTCTTTCTCACAATGAAGCGGAGCTCTTAGAAACGAGAGAAGAGGATAAACAGCGGTTTTCTGATATGGCAGCACAGTAAGTGAAGGAGACTTCTTATGAATGAACCAATCATTCCAAAGCAGCATGAAAAGCGCAGGAACCAACCTCCTTTTCTTGCTGTCTATCAAAAAATGTTTGTTGTGATTGCAGCAGCTTTGCTGGTTTTATTTTTTATTTTTCCTATTTTGCGGCTTGTTATCTTAAGTGTGAGCGGAGAATCTGAGGTTGATTTACGCCATTATCAAGACATTCTTGCCGAGCCGCAAACGTGGACAGTGCTGCAAAACACAGTTGTTATGGTGGCTGGGTCTACTTTTCTGGCTGTGGCATTAGGTGTTTTTATGGCGTGGCTCATTACGTACAGTGATGTGCGGGCCAAACGCTTTCTGCATGTATTGGTGTTATTGCCGTTTGTCATTCCATCGTATATTGTGAGTTTGTCGTGGACACAGCTGATGAGTTCAAATGGATGGTTCGCCAGTGTATTAACGCTTTTGTCTGAAAACCTTGAACCATGGAACTTATACAGTTTAGGCGGCATGATTTTTATACTCGGCCTGTCTCATTATCCATTGGTCTATTTATTTACGGTAGGCGTGTTAAAACGAATCCCAAGAGAGTTGGAATGGGCAGCCAGGTCTTCTGGGGCTGGGAGAATTGCTGTTTTCTGGAAAGTGACGATGCCTATTGCTCTGCCTGGAATTGCTGGAGGGGGGCTGCTTGCTTTTTTAGCGAATCTCGATAATTTCGGCATCCCAGCTTTTTTAGGCATTCCTGCCAACATTTCAGTGTTAAGCACAGCTATTTATCAAGAAGTGGTCAGTGTGCATGCTGACGCGTTTTCACGAGCGGCTGTGTTGTCGGTAGTGCTGGGAGGGGTGGCGGTCTTGGGTACCGTGGTGCAATGGCTGTTAGTTCGGAAATCAAAACAGCTGGAAACAGCCCGGGAAGATCGTTCACCTCGTTTTTCATTAGGAAAGTTTCGAATTTGGGCAGAAAGCGGTTTATGGACGTTTTTGTTATTTATTGGAATCGTGCCGCTTTCTGCTATGACAACAACATCATTTCTGCGCACCTATGGCTTGGAATGGACGTGGGACAACCTGACATGGGACCATTACTGGTATGTTCTCTATGAAAACACAAATGTTCAATCAGCGCTGGAGAACAGTTTGCTGCTGGCATGTGTTACGACCGTTGTGGTTCTTATCATTGGTACCATTGTTGCATATATTCGGATTAACAAACCTTCTCCATTAAACCGTGCTGCGGAAACAATTATTACGGTTCCTTATGCTCTTCCTGGTGTCGTATTGGCATTAGCGATGATTTTTGCCTGGATGGAGCCGATACCAGGGTGGAACCCGGGTATTTATGGAAGCATATGGATTTTATTTATTGCCTACAGTACGCGCTTTATGATTTTACAAGTTCGGGGAAGTGCTGCGGCGTTCATGCAAGTGGGTGCTTCCATGGAAGAAGCAGCGCATGTGTTTGGGGCAAGAGGGTCTGTCAAATGGATAAAAATTATGGTACCGCTCATTCTTCCTGGTATGCTGACAGGAGCTTTTTTCGTTTTTTTGACTTCTTTAACCGAGTTAACCGTTTCTTCACTGCTATGGTCAGCAGGGCATGAAACGATTGGTGTGATGATTTTTAACTTTGAACAAGCCGGTTACACAACGCATTCTGCAGCACTGTCTTCGATTGTTGTCATGATATTTCTTGCCGGTTTCGTATTCATGATGTGCGGACAAACCATTTGGAAAAAGAGGGGGAGAAAAGGGTGAACATACAATTAAGCGGAGTTACAAAAGAATTTGGGAAGACAGCAGCTTTATCGTCTGTGGATGCCAATGTGAAGGATGGAGAGTTTATTGCGATACTTGGGCCATCCGGATGTGGAAAAACGACATTGCTGCGCCTCTTAGCTGGATTTGAATCACCGACAGAAGGCTATATTGAAATGGATGACAAGCAGGTAGCAGCACCGTATGGCGTGATTCCACCTGAAAAGCGGAATATCGGCATGGTGTTTCAATCATTTGCTTTGTGGCCGCATTTAACAGTACAAGAACAAATACGCTTTCCGCTTCTCCACCATAAATTTGTGCCATCGTCCATAAAAAAGAGAAAAGAAGCGCGGACACAGGAAGTGTTAGAATTAGTTAATTTAACAAACATGGCTGAACGGATGCCGCATGAGCTTTCAGGGGGACAAAAACAGCGTGTTGCGTTAGCTCGGGCAGTAGCTGCACAACCCTCTTTGTTATTAATGGATGAGCCGCTCAGCAGCCTTGATGCCGAGCTGCGTATGGAGATGCGCCATGAAATCCAGCGCATTCACCGGCATACGCAAACGACAGTCATCTATGTGACACACGACCAAAGTGAAGCGTTGGCAATGGCAGACCGTATTATTGTGATGAAAGACGGAGCTGTAGAACAAATCGGATCACCAGAGACAATATATCGGTTTCCACAAACAGAGTTCGTTGCTTCATTTGTCGGTAAAGCAAATCTAGTACCTGGTTTTTGGAAAAAAGGAGTATTTCATCCGAACGGAAATGATATGGTAGCCTGGGAAAAAAGGGAAGTTGCTCCATACTTTATGAAGCGGGGAGTCATGCCGGTCCGTCCGGAAGAATTCTGCTTAAAAAAGGCAGGGAACGGGCTGACAGGACGAGTAGAAAATGTTCAGTTTCAAGGAAGAGACGTTCAATACACGATACTTGTTGGAAAAGACTGCTGGACGGTTTATCACCCAGCTCCTGGCGAATTTCGTATTGGAGAACAAGTGGTTGTGGAGCTGGCCAAAGAGCAGTCAGCGCTGCGCACACATACTGAAGGACACGATAACATCATCTCTTCAACGTCATCGATATAATACTGGCTTGTGACAGGAGAGAAGGGGACAAAGAGAGAAAGTATCATCAGTGTAAGAAAACAGGGAAAACGATTCTTTATCCCTGTTTCCTCAAGATTAATGGCTGTCTTCAAAGCGTTTTAAGTCATTTTTGTGGCCGATGACGATTAATATATCATCTTTATGTATTTGGTCATCAGCCATCGGAGATATATTAATATCTTTTCCTCTTTTTATTCCTAAAATGGTAATACCAAATCTTGCTCGGATATTAAGGTCAAGCAATGTTTTGCTGTCCATGTGTGGAGGCGCTGCAATTTCCACAATGGAGAAGTCATCAGAAAGCTCGATATAGTCAATGACTTTTTCAGAAACGAGGTGCTGTGCGATCCTGTTTCCCATGTCATGTTCGGGGTGAATGATTTTGTCTGCGCCAAGTTTATCGAGGACTTTATGGTGATAGTAGCTTTGCGCTTTGACCCATACTGACTCAATTCCCATGTCTTTTAACAGCAGCGTGCACAGCATGCTTGCTTGAATGTCATCACCAATTGCTACAATGACATGATCAAAGTTGGTAATACCCAGATTACGCAGTGTTCGTTCATCTGTACCATCACCAACAGCACTGTGTGTAGAGTCATTTATAATTTCGTTTACTTTTGCTTCGTTGATATCAATAGCAAGTACATCGTGGCCGAGCTTGTAAAGTTCGGTGCTGACACTAATGCCAAAGCGGCCAAGCCCAATCACAGCAAACTGCTTTTTCATCCCCTGTACATCTCCCTTCTAGGCTAACGCTTCACCCTGTTTCTTATTGTAATGTACCGCCGTGGAAAATGTTTGTCAATCATTGTTAAAGTGCAGGTTTGATCTTAGTAATGGAGGATGGAATCGGATTGCAGAGGAGAAGTGTTATGAAAATAAGCATTCATACAATTCCGTGTTTGCCGCTTTAAATTAGCATTTAAGTAGCTGCTCGAACCTTCATACCCTCCGCATGTATAATGGTAGCGGGAAAACATGCCGTCATTTTCCTTAAATGTAACAGTGATGCGGCGCTGGTACATGTATCGTTTAATGCGGCGCATATCGTGGTGAATCATACGGAGAGCGTCCTGTATCATGCCTACATATGGGTCTTTTACTTTGAATGCCCCGTGTTCAAATAATTGGACATCTCTTTCTAGTACCTTTTTCACCAACGGGAGTAAAATAAAATAATGAATTATCATATGTTCTTCTTCACTGATTTGCATAATACCCCTCACCTCGACACCGAACATTTGTTTGTATTTATTGTAACGAAAATAGAACACATCATACAAGGATATTCTTCTATGCAGAAGGCAGGGCTCGGAGAAATGGGATAGTTATTCATTTTTCTTATGGCCGCTTTATGCGTATACAGGAGCTGTTTTTTGTGTGCAGGAAAGGGAGAAGGATTGCTATAAAAAATAGGACAAGAAAAATTCGAGATTGGTTATTTAAATATACAAGCAACATAGGTTATAATATAAGAAAGCGCATACAAAATAATGTAAGCGGATTCATAAAAAGAGAGAGCGCTTTTTGCGGCGTGGGAAACACGTTCTGTGCTCGGGAATAAAAAATCGTTCGAGGAGGACATTCAACACGAAGCGTCTTTTGAGAAGAGGTGTATCGAACGGGTTATACATGTGCAGCACGAAACGGTGTGATGTATGGACGCAGGGTTTGTGTGATAGGTTCCATAGGCATCTTCATTTATTGTAGAAATATTCTAACATCTAGCGATATCCGCCCGCATTTCTTTTGATACTGCGACATATACATGCAATAACACACGGTAAAACGTGTGAAGCCAATCACTGAGATAGCAAACGCAACTTGCAGGTATTTTTTACGTTTTTGCTGTCCTTGTTTTAACCCATAACTCTGACACACCTTCCACATCGTGGTCATACAAATCGGGAAGCAAACGGTTCATATTCTTCTGGAAGCCAGCAGACATCTGAAGTGTGATTCGGCAAAAAGATGTAAGCAGAAAGCGTTTAAAGGAAGCGCCATGCGGGTATGTAGTCAGTAAACAAAAAAACATGCTTGAGCCCGGGCCAGTACTTCATGCGCGCGTCGCCCGCCAAGGACAGGACAGAAAGCCAAATACCGGTGGTATCCGGTGAAAGGATAGGGGGTTCGACGGAAATGTTACATCCTACTCATGAACAGCATTTTATGAAAAAAATAAAGTCGGCAAAGCATGGCAGAAGACCATCCAGACAGGTGCTTCAATCGCTATATGCTCAGATGACGATGGAATACGCTGTTTTTCATTTTAACAAAGAGCGGCTGCAGCGCATGATAGACCAGGCATTAGACCAGAAGGACCCGGAACGATTTCAGGCACTGACAAATCAGTATAATGCACTTATTGGAGAATACAAGTTTGGCAAAGTCATCCAAGAACAGGGGTATGAAGTTGAGCTGGACTTTAAAGTAAAATAAGAAGGTGTCCCGTCAGTCAATTCGCTATTGACTGGCGGTATTTTTTTGTACGTTAGAAATACATTCACTCTCGCCAAATGAGGAAAAGATTTTGGGTATCGCAGTCTTCTCTTGTAAATACTTTCGCAACTTGTCTCATATAAATGAAAAGAGTTGGAGAGAGAAGGGGAGGCCGTATGAAGAAAACGTTTATTGCCGGGACGTTTCTGCTTATCATTGCTGCTTTTTTAGGAGAATGTTTAGAGTTTCTTATTAATATGGTACTAGCCCGCGAGCTTGGAGAAAAAGGCTTAGGGTTATACATGTCAATCTTGCCAACTATCGTGTTTTTGGTTGTGATTGCGAGTATGGAACTTCCCATCTCATTGTCCAAAGCGGTAGCGGAAAGAGATAAAGTCTATCATCGAAGCCTGCTTGAACATACCATCCGTTTCACCGCGGCATTTATGGTAGCCTTTTTAGCCATCAGCATTATCATTCTTCCCCTGATTCCTATATTTGATAAATATCATGCGTCTCTTCCATATTTGCTGCTTATCCTTATTCCTGTCATTTCATTTTCATCAATCGCGCGCGGGTATTTCATGGGGACACAGGACATGGGGAAAATTGCGATGGCTAATTTTTTGCGGCGGGCAGTCCAGCTTGTGCTGTTAATCACTGTGTTTCAATTGTTTCATTTTGAGGCAGACATTGCGATTTTATTAAGTCTATGTACATTAATTGGCACCGAATGTGTGGTCTTTTGTTACTTGTTCTATTTATTTGTACGAGACATGAGACGGTTAAAAGACAAACCAAGACAGTCGTTAGGAAAGAAGTCTGTGCTGGAGCTGCTGCTTGCGGTATCGCTGCCGACCACGGGTCTTCGAATTTTTCATGCTGCTTCGTTTGCGGTGAAACCATTTTTAATTACCGCGGCACTGATGAATGCAGGCGTAGTGGAAGAACAAGCGACCATTCAATATGGGAAGTTAGCTGGTGTAGCATTTACAATTGGATTTTTTCCTGCATTTATCGCCCATTCCTTGCTAATTATTCTCATTCCAACCGTGTCAGAGGCATATGCAAAAAAACAAGTGATGCAGTTAACGCGTTTGCTTCGAAAAATTATGGCAGCAACATTGTTGTATGCTGTTCCTGCTGTTGGGGTGTTCTACTTTTTCTCTAATGAATTAACGAGCCTGTTTTTTGAACAGTCACCGGCAGCGGTGTATTTACAATTGCTGGCCCCATACTTTTTCTTTCATTTCTTCGTTATTCCGATGCAAGCCTTTTTGATTGGACTGGGCCTCGTACGGGACGCCTTTTTGCATTCGATTTGGTCGACAACGATATCGTTTGTATTGATGTATTTTTTTGGATCGATGCCATCGCTTCAAATGGATGGAATTATTATCGGCATGAATACGGGAATTGTGATCTTAACATGGATGCATTATGCGACGATTCGAAAACGCTTGGATCAGCCGGTGGGCCTGCGGCTTGGAGAAATACAGGCGGGGAAGACATTTTGACCGGCAGCGGCTTGATAGACATATAAACCTTCCCTAGCGTATTAGCAGTTCATTCTATATACTAAGTAGGAGAAGAAGAAATATACGTGTGAGCAGGAGGCAATACAGTTGATTTTATCCGATGAAACAATCCAAACGATGATAGAAAAGAACGAGCTGCAAATCGATCCAATAGAACCACGTCAAATCCAGCCCGCGTCTGTCGACATTCGCTTGGGCACACATTTTTTAAAAATTGATGAAAATGCAATTGAATCGATTGCATTAGATGAACCGGCAAAATATGTAGAGTTTGAAAGTGAAGAAGTCATTATCCCCCCGCATTCTTTTTTACTGGCAACAACGAAAGAGTACATTGCACTCCCCGATCAAGTGACAGCATTTGTGGAAGGACGAAGTTCCATCGGGCGGATGGGTTTATTTATTCAAAACGCTGGCTGGGTGGACCCCGGTTTTGAAGGAGAAATCACGTTAGAACTCTATAATGCCAATCGTCTGCCAATTCGTTTGAAAGCAGGACGCCGCATTGCACAGTTAGTGTTTGCCTTTATGGATAAAAAAGCGAAAACTCCGTATCAGGGAAAGTATCAGGGACAGCGGAATGCCGTTGGCAGCCAGGTATATCTTGATCAAGAAACCAACCAGCATTCATCGTCCTAGATAGAAATGCTTGTTTGCCGTTTTTGATGTTAGGTGTTTTCAGCACAAAAAGTGAACGTACCGCAACAGTTGCATTCAATCAAGCAGGAGGGTTATGATTACTCAAGAACAATAGTCTGTTATATGCTTGAAAAGGTTCGGTTCTTTATTTATAAGAATCGAACCTTGTTGGTGGTAGGACGGATAGATTCGTGCTTTCTAGAAGCGAATGTGAATAGAAAATGTTATAATAGGAATGTTGTCAACATCACATAATCAAAGATGAGCCGTCTTTTACAGCAGAACGCAGCATGTGGAAAAGACGTACAAATAGAAAGAGGGATGAACCTTGCGTTTTCATAATGAAAAGGCAGTAGTCGTATTTAGCGGGGGACAGGATAGTACGACATGTCTGTTTTGGGCGCTCGAGCGGTTTGAAGAGGTTCATGCTGTAACATTTGATTACGGCCAGCGCCATAACAAAGAATTGGATGTAGCTCGAGCGATCGCCGAGGAGCTCGGTGTCGTGCATAAAGTCATGAATATGGATTTATTAAACCAGCTTGCTCCCAACGCATTAACGCGGGACGATATCGACGTCGAAGAAGGGAAAGACGGTGAACCCCCTAATACATTTGTAGAGGGAAGAAACTTGTTGTTTTTCTCATTTGCGACGATTTATGCGTCACAAATTGGCGCAAAACATGTCGTGACGGGAGTATGCGAAACAGATTACAGCGGATATCCTGACTGCCGTGACATGTTTGTGAAGTCGTTAAACGTGTCGTTAAATCTGGCAATCGATAAAGAGTTTGTACTGCACACCCCGCTTATGTGGCTGGATAAAAAAGAGACGTGGGAGCTGGCAGACAAGCTTGGAAAATTGTCTTATATTAAAAATCATACGCTGACGTGTTACAACGGTATCGTTGGAGATGGCTGCGGAGAGTGTCCGGCCTGTAAACTCCGGCAAGCCGGTTATGAACAATATCTTAACGAAAAGGAACGGGAAGAGTAATGCTTCATCAATTTTACCCGCAAGTGCTGCATGATTACCGATATGAATTGAATAAAGATATGCATTTGGCAGCGGCTCATTTTATTCCTGCAAGTGCTGCTGGGAAGTGTACTAATATTCATGGGCACACGTATGTGATTAATATCACCATTGCGGGCGATAAATTAGACCGTACTGGGTTTTTAATTGATTTTAAACTGTTAAAAGATATTGTTCATAAACGTTTTGATCATTCTCTTTTAAATGATCACCGTGAATTTGGCGATACAGATACAAGCGACCCGGAATCGTTTCCAACAACGGAAGTGGTAGCGAAAACGATTTGGGAGATGATTCAGCGTGAATTAGATAAGCTGCACAACAAGCCGCGCTGCTTGCAAGTGCTTGTCAGGGAAACCCCTACCAGCTATGTTGTCTATCGGCCGAAAGAGGAGGATTTCTCTGATGAATAAAGTCCCTGTATTAGAAATATTTGGTCCAACCATTCAAGGAGAAGGCATGGTTGTTGGACAAAAAACGATGTTTATCCGAACGGCTGGTTGTGACTATCGTTGTTCTTGGTGTGATTCAGCCTTTACGTGGGACGGATCGCAAAAACCTACACTGATGGATGCTGATGATATTGTACAGCAGCTCGAAGCCATTGGAGGCCGCCGGTTTAATCATGTGACGATTTCTGGCGGGAATCCAGCCTTGCAGCGAGGTCTGGCTTCCGTGGTACAAGCTTTGATGGAAAAGGGAATAAAAACGGCGGTGGAGACACAAGGGACGATGTGGCAGGAATGGATGCGTGACGTTGATGATGTGACGGTTTCTCCAAAACCGCCAAGTTCCGGCATGAAAACCAACTGGGATCAGCTTGATTACTATATTCAACAATTACGAGGACGCTCGCACAAACAAGTGAGTTTGAAAATAGTTATTTTTAACGAAGAAGATCTGCGATATGCTGAAAACGTGCATGCGCGCTACAGCGATATACCGATGTTTTTACAAACTGGAAATGATGATATTGAAACAGATGATAACAACTGGCTGTTATCCCATTTATTGAAGCGTTATGAATGGCTGGTTGAAAATGTGATTGATTCTGAGACATTAAATGAAGTGAAAGTGCTGCCGCAGCTGCATACGCTGTTGTGGGGCAATAAACAAGGAGTGTAGGCAATGAATGAAAGAAACGGGGTCGAGGATTTATCTCATTTAGGAAGTGAAAAAACGAGCTATACGTTTCAATATGATCCATCTCTGTTGGAAACATTTGAAAACAATCATCCTAATCGTGATTACTTTGTGAAGTTTAATTGTCCCGAATTTACGACGCTTTGTCCAAAAACCGGGCAGCCTGACTTTGCTACGCTCTATATCAGTTATATCCCTGATAAAAAAATGGTAGAGAGCAAATCGTTAAAGCTGTATTTGTTTAGTTTTCGCGATCACGGCGGCTTTCATGAAGATGCAATCAATGTTATCGTGAATGATTTAGTGGAATTGATGGATCCGCGCTATTTAGAAGTGTGGGGGAAATTTACTCCGCGCGGCGGTATTTCTATTGATCCGTATGCTAATTATGGACGCCCCGGCACCAAATATGAAGAGATGGCTTCCACTCGTCTTCTCTATCATGATATGTATCCTGAAACCATTACAAACCGGTAAGGGGTATGGATTATACAAAAAAAGGCTGGACAAAAGGATAGGAGCGATAGAATAATGGGGCTGTATCAAAAGCCTCTAAACTGAAAAGCCGTGGCCACCATCCAGAGAGGTGGTGGCCACGGCTTTTTTTGTAAGGTAAGAACGTATAAAAGTTTGGCGTTTTCATGATCTAGCGCAAGCGCCCACTCGCTCGAGGTTCCTTCGGTCCGACCATGGAAAGCTGATTTTTGGCTTTCCATGTGCCGGCCCTCCAGGACTTGTCACGGGCTCTGTGGATGGGAGTCCGTTCGGCGTTGTCACAGGAGGTACTTCCACAGGATGCGGTGACTTCAACGCCCGCCACAGGACGTGCTTCCACAGGATGCGGTGACTTCAACGCCCGCCACAGGACGTGCTTCCACAG
>NZ_FNDK01000017.1 GCF_900099605.1 Alteribacillus persepolensis | reverse complement strand
TGCTTTTATGATTATCAAAAGCGAACATTATTTCGATTGTAGCGTAAGGCGGCGACTCCTGCGGGATAAGCTTGAGCTGAAGACCCCACAGGCAGCTTGCTGCCGAGGAGGCTGAAGCCAAGCCCGCGGAAAGCGTCCGGCTGAAGCGAAAATTGAATGATAACGAGGGGATTTCATATAATGTTCGTTTATAATGTGATAGATCTGAATTATGAAATTGATTCTGTTTACTATAACTTTAATGAATTATGTGTGAAAGACAAAAATAAAGAAGACTAATAACTAAATAAAATTATTGTAAAGGCACGAATCATTGAAGAAAATCCCCTCTCCGACGGCGGTGATGGGGATGTTTTCTTTTTCCAATTGTGGATAAGCAGACCAACTATTCGATATTTCCGTAGCAGTTAAGCTGACAGCAGGCTTGCCTGTATATTTCTTACTCATCCTACCATCCCCTTACAAAATTATTATGACTTGTATGTAAAACATTTATTCAATCTGTTATGACCATTGATGGTAAACGGCATCAAAAAGAATGGACAGCTGTTTACTGGAGAGGTTTCGAGCAAAAGGAGCAAGATGAAAGAAGAGCCGCTATATGAAGAATAAGACATTAAACCAGCTGCCGTTACATACTGGCCAATGAGAACAATCATACTAGCTTTAACGATCTCCGTTCTAAGGAGCAGCTTTGCAAAGAAGAAACTATTCTGAACTTGCCTCATTAATCACAGAGTAAAAGATATAGAATGCAGGATTTAGAGTAATGAAGAAATTAGGTATATGCACGGTCGTGGCAAAAAAATAATAATGGAACCGTTATGTGGGATAGATAATGAAAAACATAGGATAACTGTTTAAGAACCACCAGGAAAATGGCTGTCAATCAGATGAGTTGAAAGGTGAGGACACGATGAATCATAATATTAGAAGAGAAGCAGTTGTAAAAACCCCATGAACACATTTTCATGTTCATTCGCATAAAGTCGGTCTGGCGGTAAAACAATCCGGGTCGTTCATAAAGACCGAGATGACTTAAATACTGATACAAAGTATCCTATCTTTTGAAAAAGAAAGGTCGCTGCCAGTAAAGGGGTTTCTATCTCCACATAGCTTGGCGAGTTATACACAGGCGGCAAACTCTATCATCGTAAGTTATATTATCTGCAGCAGGAGGGAAATAGCGTAATGTCAAAAGAACCTGTAACCATTCAAGCGATTATTAATAATGAGAAGGTGACAACAGAAGAGAAAATTTCCCGTGAGAACCCGGCAAACCCAAAAGAAATTGCTGGGTATGCACCAGTCAACACGAGAGAAGATGCTGTGCGTGCCATCGACGCTGCGTCCGATGCATTCTCTAGTTGGTCTAAGATTCCAATGGAAGAGCGAATAGAGCGGATGAATCGTGCGATTAAAAAGTTGAAGGATGCAACACCAGAATTGGCCAAGCTTCTATCTCGTGAGCACGGCAAACCGCTGTATGATTCAGAAGGTGAAATGGGTGTGTCATTGATGTGGATGGAACACGCTGCCAGCACAGCAAAAGATGTACTTAAAGATGACGTGCAGGAACGCGAGGATGGTAAGACGATAATCAGGAATACCCCAATTGGCGTCGTTTCTGCAATATCTCCGTGGAACTATCCAATTTCTCTGTCCACCATCAAGATTGCGCCTGCTCTTCTTGCGGGAAATACAATAGTAATCAAACCAAGTCCGTTTGCGCCGCTTACAGTCAGCAAAGTGGTCGAAATAATTGCAGAAGAGTTTCCAAAAGGTGTGGTTAACCTGGTTCATGGAGAAGCTGATGTCGGCGTAGAGCTTACTTCCAATCCCAAGGTTGCCAAAATTGCTTTTACAGGCGGAACGGAAACGGCAAAGAAGATCATGAAAAGTGCTGCTGATACGATTAAAAATATGACCCTGGAATTGGGTGGGAATGACGCTGCCATCGTTCTCTCTGATTTTGATGTGAACGATGAACAGGCGATGCGCCGCCTTGTGATTGCAAACTTTCTAACCACTGGTCAAATTTGTATGATTGCCAAACGGATCTATGTGCATCGCTCTATATATGACAAGTTTGTCGAGAAATATATCGAAGCTGCCAACAAGTGGATTCGAGTCGGCGATCCTTTTAACAAGGATGTGACTGTGGGGCCGGTAAATAATGCAGATCAAGTCAAATACGTGCAAGGGTTGATTACAGATGCCAAAAGCCGGGGATCCAAAGTAATCCCGCTTGGTGAGATCATCGATTCTGATGCTTTTGGAACAGGGTATTTTATGCAGCCTTCCTTAGTGTTGGACGCTGGATATAACGATCCGATTGTAGAAGAAGAGCAATTTGGTCCAACTGTGCCTATACTGCCGTTTGATGATGATGAGCATGCGGTCTCTTTAGCCAACGACAGCATCTACGGGCTGACAAGCTCTGTCTGGGGCGAAGAGGACCATGCTATTCAAGTTGCCAGCCGGATTGAAGCAGGTACAACGATGATCAACACAGCTGCTGTGCAGGGACTGGATGTACGCTTTCCTTTCGGCGGTGTGAAACAGTCTGGTATTGGACGTGAATATGGCGATGAAGGTTTGCTTTCTTATGTAGAAGCCCATGTCATTAATGTACCCAAAGATCCGGATCTCCCGTATATTCCTGAGTGATGGAAAAGAAGTCGAACGGAGGGTGTGAACCTCTGTTTGACTTCTTTAGTGCCGACAAAATATAAAAAGTGGCGTTAAAGGAGCAGATGCAGTTTCGTGAAAACCTGCAGGTGTATGGTATGTGGAATACCATTACGGGTGAGCTGGGATATCCAGACATCCTAAAGAAAAGCTTGTAACAGGAAGCATTAATATAGGAGAATACGGGACGGGAACAACTTTCTTCGTTTCCGGTGATTTCTCGATAGGCAAAGGAGATCCGTTTATCAAAGCGTCCATCATGCAGGAATTGTATATCAATATCTCGAAAGGTATGCAAGAAAGCACGGCTTACTGTGCAATAAAAAGAGATAGGAGGCTGTTTGATGAAAACAGTAACATTAAACAATGGAGTAAAGATGCCTATTATCGGCTTTGGGGTGTATCAGATTAGGGATCAAGAAGAATGCGAACAATCTGTTTATGATGCGCTTATGGCAGGATATCGCATGATTGATACGGCGGCGGTGTACAAAAATGAAGAAGCCGTCGGAAGAGCTATTAAACGAAGCGGTGTCCCAAGAGAAGACATATTTCTTACGACGAAACTGTGGATTCAAGATGCCGGATATGATCGTGCTAAAACAGCGTTTGAAAAGTCACTGGAACGACTGCAGGTGGATTACATCGATTTATATTTAATTCATCAGCCATATGGTGATGTATTTGGTGCTTGGCGTGCGATGGAAGAGATGTATCGTGAAGGACAGATCAAGGCTATCGGGGTAAGTAACTTCTACATGGACCGCCTTGTTGATTTTATTACGCATAATGACATTGTTCCTGCAGTGAATCAGGTGGAAACACATCCTTTTAACCAGCAAGTCGAAAGCGCTGCACTAATGAGAGAGAACAATGTTCAGCTAGAGTCCTGGGCACCCTTTGCAGAAGGAAAAAATAATATTTTTCAACATGATGTTTTAGCATCCATAGGTGAAAAGCACAACAAGTCGGTCGCTCAAGTGATTTTGCGCTGGCTGATTCAACGAGATATCGTCGTAATTCCAAAATCTGTTCATAAAGAGCGCATCATTGAGAACTTTAACGTTTTTGATTTTGAACTAAGTCATGAGGACATGGAGAACATCGCTTTGTTGGATACGAAAGAGAGTTTGTTCTTTTCTCATAGAGACCCGGAAATAGTGAAATGGCTCAACAGCGTAAAGGTTCGCCGTTAATGGGAACAGACGGTGGTAGTTTGGTAATCGCTCTATCTTTCACAAGAAACAGGAGATCGTTATTTATTGACAAAAGAGTGTAAGGAAAGAGAAGCAAAGGATGTAAAGACATGGGAAACATATTATTCATACGTGAATAAGCACAGGATGAGCGTTATCTGCTGAGAGACAGCAGCAGTGCTGCTTAACAGGTGCGGTTATCATACTTATTATGATATAAAGGCTTAAGACAAGCAGGTGCATACATAGCCAGTCCGTTTTGATTTACAATAAAAGGGAAGAAATGCACAATAAAAGAGTGAATGTTTCTTTTATACAATGTCACGAGAAAGGGTGTAGACAGTGAAAGTTCTTGTTGTTGGAGCAAATGGCCAAATTGGAAAACATCTTGTTACGTTTATTCAAGAAAGTGACAGCTTAAATGCTAAAGCAATGATCCGTAAAGAGGAACAAGCCTCTTTCTTTAAAGAACTGGGGGCGGAAACGTCCGTTGTCGATTTAGAACAAGATATTGACACCATTGCAAAAGCAGCAGAAGGTGTCGATGCTGTTGTATTTACTGCAGGTTCTGGTCCGCATACGGGAAAAGACAAAACCATTATGATCGATTTAGATGGTGCGGTGAAAACCATTGAGGCAGCGAAGAAAGCTGGTGTAAAACGATTTGTAATGATTAGTTCATTTGACACGAGACGCCAGGCGATTCTGGATGCTTCGGAGTCGTTTGCACCATATGTGGCAGCCAAGCACTATGCAGATGAATGGTTAAAGGGAACAGATTTGGATTATACGATTATACATCCTGGAAGACTCACAAATGCTGAAGGAACTGGAGCGGTAACAGTGGCTGAAGAAGTGGAAATAGATGAAGTGCCAAGAGAAGATATTGCACGTGTTATCGTGGCATCCTTAGAAAATGATGCAACAGTTGGAAAAGAATTTCAAGTAATAACAGGTGCGAATCCAACTTCTGTGAAAGAAGCTGTTCAGTCGATTTAACCAAACAGTGCATGATAGAAGAAGGGGCTGTATCAAAAGCTCTTAACGTAAAATACCATGGACGCCATCCCTCCAGATGGTGACCATGGTATTTTTTTATGACCAGCTTATGCAGCTGGTTAAGGTCGTGAATTATGACCTTTTGCGACAGCCCCGGCTGATATTTAAAAATATTGGATTTTTTCAGTAGCCCCGAGATTTCACCGCCTGTTTTTCTTCGGTGGTGTCTGCAGCTTCGATAGCGTCCTTCGAATAAGACAGCAAACATTAAATCGGTAAATCGTGGACGTAAAATCGTTTTACACGTGCAGAGATATAAAAAGCGAAGGCAGAACTGGATGACGTGTTGTTCCAACTAGGGTCAAAGCTGTCCAAAAGACACATATTGTTAACGATAGTATAATTAATTTATTTTTTATTCACAATAGTTGAATTTATACAAGATGAAGATTATGATAGATTATAAATCATGATAAAGGAGTTGAAAAATTTG
Source organism: Alteribacillus persepolensis (assembly GCF_900099605.1). Lineage (GTDB taxonomy): Bacteria > Bacillota > Bacilli > Bacillales > Marinococcaceae > Alteribacillus > Alteribacillus persepolensis. The sequence goes on along the minus strand of NZ_FNDK01000017.1, from coordinate 68,675 downwards.
CAAAAAAGTACAGACAAACAAGCACTGTTTAAAGAAGCACTGGGAAACTATCCCACAGGAGTGACCATTGTTACGACCCAAGATGAAAATGGGACTCCGGTTGGCCTTACTGTCAATTCATTTGCGTCCGTTTCACTGGACCCCCTCATGATACTGTGGTCCATTGACCATGGCGTATCTTCTTTGGATATTTTTAAAAAAGCAGACAAGTTTGCCGTTCACGTGTTAGCAGGCGACCAGCAGGAATTGTGTAAAACATTCGCAAGTAAAGACACAGACCGTTTTGGAAGCTGCGAGTGGAAGGTTTCAGAACATAACCTGCCTGTTATTGCTGATGCATTTGCGGTGCTTGAATGTGAGACGTTTCAACAGGTAGAAGCTGGTGATCACACCATTTTAATCGGGAACGTATTAGACATTGATGTGGACAGCGGAAAAGACCCGATGCTCTATCACCGTCGCAAATTTGGACCTATTCCCGCTGCATTTTATAAATAAGACATGAATTGATCAGCGGAAGCACTGAGAAAAGCGGATTTTTCTCAGTGCTATTTTTTGTTTAGTGAAAAAAGTGAGAAAATTTATTGACTTTGTTGAAAGCGTTTTATATAATCATAAATAACAACGATAGTTAACTGTTGTTAACGATTGTTAAACAAAGGAGAGATAGTACATGAAGTTTGGTTATTTTACACTAACTGATAATCCAATTGAATACGGCGATACAAGAAAAGATCCAAACCAAATGGTAAAAGATTTGATTGAACAATGCGTATATGCAGAAGATTTAGGGTTTAACTCTGTATGGGTGCCAGAACACCATTTCAGCGTACTTGGTGTTCTTCCTTCCCCGTCCATGCTGCTCTCTTACGTAGCGGCAAAAACGAGCAAAGTAAAGCTGGCGCCAGCTACTGTACTGCTTCCAGCTAACCATCCGATCCGCATGGCAGAAGAATATGCACTATTGGACTTAGTAAGTGACGGCCGAGCGATTTTCTCTGCTGGACGAGGCTATGACAAACGCGAATATGATGTCTTCCAAGTAGACTTTAATAAAAGTAGAGAAATCTTTTACGAGCAGCTTGACATTATTAAAAAAGCTTGGACACAAGACAGCCTTTCTTACGACGGCGAATTCTTCAAGTTCCCAGAAGTGGAATTAACGCCAAAACCAGTTCAAGATCCGCATCCGCCAATCTATGTTGCTTCGTTTAGTGAATCATCTGCACTGAAAGCAGCTGAAATGGGAGAAAACGTTATCTATGCTCCATTTGCTGCCAACATGGTATTTGGAAGCATTCACAACGCCGTGAAGACGTTTAAAGACAAGTCTGCTGAACATGGTTTCTCCGGAAAAGAAGCAAGATGTTCTTACTTCTTAAACGTAACGGAGTCAAAAGAAGAAACGGAAAAAACAAAGCAGCGTATGCTGAAGTACTTCACTGGACTTGTTCCAGCGTTCCCAAGTGACCCAAGTACTGCGCCGCCTAACATCCGTTACTTTGCTGATATTGTTGAACGACTAAAAACAATGAAAGCAGAAGATCTTGGAGATCAAAGCATCATCGTTGGGGATTCTGAGTATGTTATTCAAAAACTAAAAGAAGTAGAAGAGTCTGGAATTGAAGAAGTTATTATCTACTTTGACTTTGGAGGGTTGTCCCATAAAGAAACAATGGAATCCATGGAGCGCTTTGCCAGAGACGTTCTTCCTCACTTTGAAGACAGCAACATCAAAGTAGAAGCGACAAATGCGTAATAGAACACAGTAGAACGGCAAAAAGAGGAGGGGGCTATAAGAAGTGCAGGTGCGCTCCCTCTTTTTACTTTTATACGTTGTTAAAGAATCAAAGTATGAGTAAAACGACGGTATCCGCCGTAAGGACTCGGCGGCAGGCAACGTTTTTCTAATTAAAAAAAGAAGGTGTATGTCATGAATCTTGCAGTGAAACGGGCTTTACAGGAATTGTCTCAAGGAAATTTGATTGTGCTGAGGGATGCAAAAGGACAAGGGAAACTGCTGGGTTTAGCTGATCACACAACATCAGAAACGGTTAATTTTATGATTAAATACGCTAAAGGATTAGTAAGTGTCGGCATCGAGGATAGCCGCGCACAAGAGCTGGATTTGACATTGCAAGAACAATCTCCCTTTTCAAACGAAGAGGTCCAATCATATACGGTGTCTGTGGATATTGAAGAAACAACGACTGGCATTTCGGCTTTTGAAAGATATCAAACTATTGCTGCATTAATAGATTCCGCGAGAAAGCCGGAAGAGTTTAAGCGGCCTGGTCATATTTTTCCGGTTATTGCCCATGAAAAGGGTATTTTTGGCAAACAGACCCATGTTGAACTAGGCATCGCACTGGCAAAACAAGCAGGTGCTTATCCAGCTGTAGTTCTTTGTGATGTGCTTAATGAAAATGGAGGGCTTGCCGGCGCTGAAGATATGAAAGCATTGGCGGATGAGCATGATATGTTTATGCTGCGTGCAGAAGATGTAATGCAGGAGTATACAGAAAGAGAGACCGTTGTAAACAAAATAGATGAGAAGCGTGTAACTAATTTTGTCGGTGATTTTACGCTTATCTCTTATGAAAATCGGTTGGATAGTTATACGGATTTCGTGTTTGCTGCTCCTTCGAAAGATCAAGAAACGGTGCCGGTGTATGTGCATAAGCAATGCAGCCAATGCCCTACTATGGCTTGTGACTGTCATCATCATTTTCAGCAGGCACTTTCACGTATCAAAACAATGGGAGGCATTTGCCTGCAAATGCGTTACCGGCAGGAACAAACAACATTTACACAAGTACTCGACAAGAACGAAACGGACGTTTTGGCTGTGAAAATACTAAAAGATATGGGCATCGGCGAGTTTCACTTCATCAATCAGAATCTTGTATGTAATACAGAGGGTGAGTCACTTGAAGAAAAAGCAATATGATTTAGAGGACTCCATTGTTTACTGTTTAGAAAAACATCCAGGAGCCAGTGCCAAAAAAATAGTTAGATTTTGTAAGAATACGATGGAGACCATCCCGGCGGATGAACAGTCGAAGGCTACCGTTTACTCCCGGCTGAGGAAAATGAAGAAAAAGCAAAAAGTGATGAACCAGGCAAATAACTGGTATTTGTTAATGAACAAGGAATAAAGAAAAAGCAAACATATAAAAAGAGGAAGGATGCAAGATGAAACTTGGTTTAGCCAATAAAAATGCTGTGATAACTGGCGGCAGTGCCGGCATAGGATTTGCCGCAGCAAAAGCTCTGGCAGAAGAAGGAGCTAATATTCTCATTATTGGAAGAGACAAAAGCCGGCTTCAACAAGCTGAAAGTGAACTGTCGTCTTGCGCAAAAGATACATCAGCAGCAATCCACTCAATCAGCGCAGATTTATCGGAAAAAGAATCACTCGACCGTGCTATTCACACTGTTTTTTCCACGTTTGAACGGATTGACTTCCTCGTAAATAGTGCAGGTTCCGCACCAGCTGGCTCTTTTTTTGAAGGCAAAGACGAGGATTTTTTACAAGCATGGAATTTGAAGTTATTAGGCTACATTCGAATGGTTCGGGCAGTGGGACGTCACATGATGTCCAACCGGTCTGGTAAAATCGTAAATATTATTGGAGCAGCAGGAAGAACACCAAACCCTGCTTTTCTTCCGGGAAGTACAACCAATGCAGCTTTAGTCGCATTTACAAAAGGGATATCAAAAGAATTAGCACCGTATAACGTAAGCATCAATGCTATTTCTCCAGGTGTTACTGCAACAGAACGTGCCCATAAGCTTGCAGAGCAAAATGCGAAAATAAAAGGCATTACTGTTGAAGAACAAAAAGAAAACGTTTTATCTGCAATTCCTCTAGGACATATGGTAGAACCAAATGAAATTGCAGACATGACCCTGTTGCTGTTGTCAGAACGCATGTCATCGATGACAGGAACAGAGATAATGATTGATGGGGGACAGCAGCCAGGAATTTAATCCCCCTATACATTTTTTATCTTTTCTTCAGTATAGGACAATGTTATTGACAATTTCATTATATTTTCCTACAATTGTGACGAAACAATCAGTTAACAATATTAACAATTGTCAAACAAAGGAGGTATGAATGAAACATTTTATCTGTTACATTTTTTCTTTTTTTGAAAGCGTATTCTTATATTGAGGAAAAGATGTTACATAAAAAATGCGGAAAGGAGTGGAACATGGGTGGCTTTAAAAAAAACGTTAGTTGTTATCGGTTTTATTATATTAACGGTGCTGCACTTTGATTTTTGGTGGTTTGATCAAATCCATCCTATCTTGTTTGGTTTTATGCCGATTGCTCTATGGTTTCAAGTACTGGTAGGAGGGGTATTAGCATCGGTCTTTTTGTATTTTGCTTATAAAGTCATTTGGCCGGATATTCCTGAAAATTTTGAAGAGTAAGGGGGGAGAGGAATGGACAGCAGAACAATCGTTGTATTTGTCGTAATGGCTTTATACACACTATTGGTGGTTGGAATTGGCTGGGTCAGCCAGCGGCAAACAAAGAAAACGAGTGAAGATTATTTTTTAGCCAGCCGGTCTATTTCAGGCTTTTTCTTATTTTGCGCTATTATCGGAGCGAACCTGTCATCATTTGTGATGCTGGGAATGCCTGGGGGAGCCTATCATAATGGTTTTGGAATGTACGGGCTTATTATGGGAGCTGGTTCCTTTTTAATAGGTTTTACAACCTATTATTTCGGGTTGAGAATTTGGGTATTAGGGAAAAAGTTTGGTTACAGCACGCCAAGCCAAGTTTTCGGTGGACGATTTAACAGTGATACCGTTGCATTAATTATGTTTATTATATTTGCCGTTTATACAATGCCTTATGTTGTTACCGGACAAATCGGGGCAGGAGCTGGTTTTGAAACATTTACGAATGGCATTGTCCCGTATTGGCTCGGCTCGTTAATCATTACCGTGATTGTCGGTTATTATGTGTGGGGCGGCGGCATGAGAGGAACGGTGTTAACGAATGCCCTGCAGGTGGTCATTTTTGCTGTCTTTTTATTGATTGCGGTCGTAATGATTGCTAATGGACAAGGCGGATTTAGTGCGCTGACCGAACGCGTAATGGCAGAACAGCCGCACTTGCTGTCGCGAGATGGAAGTCCAGCTTTTTCATGGCAAGGATGGTTTAGCCAGTGGCTTTTGTTTGCCTTTGTTGTATTGAGTTTCCCGCACGTTATTTTGCGTTTGTTAGCAGCAAAAAGCAGTACGGTTTTAAGGCAGAATAGTGTCATGTATCCGCTGGGTATGTCTTTTATTTATATTCTCGCCGTTACACTTGGTGTATGGGGAGCGGTATTAATTCCTGGTCTTGAAGGAGCGCAGTCAGATAACATCGTCTTTATGCTGACGTTTGAGTATTTGCCGGTATGGATGAGCGGCCTTGCCCTGGCAGGTCTGTTCGCGATGGTCATGTCCACGATGGATGCTCAGCTCTTAACGATGAGTAATATGTTTACAACAGATGTAATTGAAAAGTATTTTGGTAAGGATAAAGACATTAACGGAGTGTTTTATGGGAGAGTATTTGTCGTTGTGTTACTTGCGATTTCGTATATCGTCTCTCTCATCAGGCCGGCTAGTGTGTTTGAAATAGCCAATTTATCTTTTACAGGCACAGTGGTGATGATGCCTGTCATATTGGCTGCATTGTACTGGAGACGGTTAAACCGTTATGGTGCGATTTCGAGTTTAGTGGCCGGTGCTGTGTTGGTGCCTGTTTATTTCTTTACGGATTGGCTTCCTGACTTTGGATTCTTGCCCGTTGTCCCGTCTATGGCTATAGCCGCGCTCGTGATGGTTGTTGTCTCGTTAGCGACTAAGCCGGAGTATGAAAATGCAGACAGACATTTAGATGTATTAAACGATGTGTTGCGTAAAAAACCTGCAAAACAGCCTGAACCAGAGTATTATACGAAAAAAGCTGAATAATGCTGCAGAAGAAGAGCCGCCTCTGTTTACAGGGACGGCTTTTTCGTACAAACGTTTTTATCTTTCATGGTGGAATGGTCCTCAGGCAAGAAGCCTGCTCGACGTCGGCTAAGACCAGCCACATCGTGCAGCCAACACCGAGATGCGTGTCGAAGCAAGCGCTGAAGCCTTGTCCGCGGCAGGCAAACCGGAAGAGCTTATTTATAGGAGAGACTATAAGTTATCCTTCATCCATCTTATAGAACGGAAAAGAGCTGTCAAAAGGCCTTTTTTAAGACCTTTTGATACAGCTCTTTTGTGTATGCAAGTATTCATTAAATACTGTAGCCTAATTTTCTGGACAAGATACGGCAGCTTTCTAACAATTCCTGCACAGCTTGTGATTCTGGAGAGACATTGAGTACGCTCGACAGTCCAATGACGTTCATCGCAGCGACAAGGTCTTTATTTTGATTGAAAATAGGAGCAGATAATGCAGTGATACCCGGAATATAATCATTAATGGAAGCATAACCGTCTCTTTTTACACCTTCCATAACTGTTTCAAATTCCTCTAATGTTTTCCCATTTTGTTCCAACTCTTTTTCAATAAAAGGCAGTGTTTTCTCTCGTGGATAGAACGCGGAAAAGATTTTCCCTGTGGCGCTTTGTGTTAAAGGCATCGTAGAGCCCACCCGCACATTTAAATTAATCGGCTTTTTGCTTTCTTCCCAGCTGATAAATATAGGGCCTTCAATTTCTCCCCAAATCGCTAAAGCAATCGTCTCATCTAATGAATCATTGAGTTCTTGGATAAACGGCTGGGCTTTTTCACGGATATCGACCTTTTCAATAGAGCGAAGTCCCAACAACGTCAGTTCACTGCCAAGTGAATAAGTAAGGTCTTCTTTTCTCTCTAGAAAACCAATTTTACATAGGCTGATTAAATACCGGTACAGCTGACTTTTTGACATTCCGCATGCTTTTGATATTTCTGTTATTGTTAGTGGTTTATCTGCATTAGAAATAGTTTTTAATACAGAGTAAGCTAGTTCAATCGATTGAATACCTTTTTTTTCTTCTGTAGCTGCAAGCATAGACATGATCCTCCTAAATTGCCAATGGTTAAATATATTATCTATAAATTCACCTATAGTTAACATATAATTTTTGGTAATATTCTGTCAAACATTTTATGAATAAAAGAAAATATTACGTGTTTGACAAGCTTATAATCAGTTTGGCATAGCAGTGATAGCGTCTTATACGGTGCAGTAAAAAGTGCGGGAAACTGTTTTAGTAACACACCGTTGTTTATCAGGCAGGCAATGACAAGTATCAGCTGAAAAGAGCAGCGTCAAGGAAAATGGGTCGCGAAGTATGTGCAGCATGTAAGCGGATGGAGGGCAGGCAGGGCGGGAAACAATCTTCACCCCGCCCCCATTAGCGATAAGGTATCAGCTTGTATGTTAAAATATATGCAGAATAACATGTTTTGTCTGGGTACATCTTATTTCATAGATGGATACTATAAAAAGTGCTCGAAAGAAGGTGCCTTGCTTGGATATAAAAGCATATGTGTCAGAAAATGAAAAGGCGGAATTGAAGGGTGTACAGTTGCAGGAAATAGGTGCTGATGAACTATTAGTAAAAATCACAGGGACGGGATTGTGTCATACAGACCTTGGGGTTATGCACGCTGCGATTCCTACGCCATCTCCAATCGTGCTTGGACACGAGGGTGCTGGAGTGGTAGTGAAAACGGGAGAGAGCGTTACCGAGTTTGAAGAAGGGGATAGAGTCGTTATTTCTTTTAATTATTGCGGCAAGTGCGCCAATTGTTTACAAGGCGTGCCAAGCGCGTGTGAAAACTTCTTCCGCTACAACTTTGGTGAATCGATGGAAACAACGGATTCCAAAGTTGTAGATAATGGAAAAAAGATAGCTAATTTATTTGGACAATCCTCTTTGGCTACACATTCTGTCTGCAACGAACGAAATGCGGTTAAAATTGAAGACGAATCGATTGATTTAGCACTGTTAGGACCGCTCGCGTGCGGGATTCAGACAGGGGTAGGTACTGTATTAAATAAACTCGAGCCAGGCTTTGGTGAATCGATTGTTATATTTGGCTGTGGATCCGTTGGGCTGAGTGCAGTAATGGGAGCCAACTTAGCGCATTGTAAGCATATCATTGCAGTGGATGTTCAAGAGGAACGTCTTTCAATGGCTGAAGAGTTAGGAGCGACCCATGTTATTAATGGAGAGAAAGACGATCCTGTCAAAGAAGTTCAACGCATTACTGGCGGTGGTGCGCATTATTCTGTAGAATCATCAGGTGTCCCGGCAGTGGTCCTTCAAGCGATTCGTTCAGTTCGCGCTCTTGGTACCATTGCCGTTGTTGGTGCTGCAGGGGAACTAGAATTTCATATTCATGATGAGTTAATACCTTCTAATAAAACACTAGTTGGAGTAGTGGAAGGACAATCTGTTCCTAAGCTATTTATACCGGAAATGATTACGTATTATAAAGAAGGAAAACTTCCTTTTGATAAGATGGTTCGTAAATACAGAATGGATGAACTGGACAACGCTATAAAGGATATGGAGTCCGGCAAAACATATAAACCCGTTATTGTTTTTGATGATGACCGTGGATAACAATGTCGAAAAAAAGAGCAGTTTCTATGCTTTAACCCGGTTCGTTTCAAAAGCGGCTGAAGTTTTCCAAGATGTACGGCAGGGTGTTTGTCGAGAGTGTCAGTGATGAGGACGTATAGAGAAAAAAGACAGACCAGTTCTTATGCAGGACTGTCTGTCTTTTCACGTGATTACATGGTTTTTTTCGAAAAATAAAGACTGCCGCTGCCTAGAAAAACGACAAAACTTCCAGTAATCACAATAAATAACGTGGTTAGAGATACAGCAAAATCACTTCCTTCTTGCAGGGGCTGCACCATCATTAAAAATGGCTGTGCCCACGGGTACCAGGGGCCGAAGTTTTCAGAATTAGCTATGAGAATCGAAGGAAGTGTAAAAACAACATTGACAGCGAGCGGGGCGGCAAAACTATCCCACGCAGTAGAAACCCATAATTGCAAGGCGATCAGCGGTAAACAAGCAACCCATCCCCAGAAAATGCTTGTTACCACACTATCCCAAGGAAAAGGGTCTGAAAATCCTTGTAACAATCCAACCATGAATAAGCCAGCGAGGACGAGAGCTTGAATAATACCTATTAGAAAAGCAACGAGTACATATTTAGACATATACACATGCATTCGGCGAAGGGGGAGGGCGCCTAGTTGCTTCCATGCATTTTGCTGGTGTTCATAACGGCAAATGTAAGTCGCAAAAACGCCTGTTATTAGAGGGAGTAAGAGTGTCGCATGGGTTAGTACCATATATAATCAATCTATATTAAAATAATATACAGAGAGGGGGTGAAAACCAACGCCAGTAAACAAAGCATATAAGTTTCGCATCTGCTCAGCAAAGAACAAAAAGTGCTGACTGTTAAAACAGTTGAGTGCAGTCGTTTTGTATTTAATCATTTCTTATCAAGATGGAATGGTACGTATAAAGAAATTGGAAAAGGATTAATGTATAACGCTTGTTCCTCTCAGTTAACACAGCTAAAAAAAGAATTCGTTTGGTTGAAGGGATAATACGGCTGTTCAACCATCACTTAAAAACCTTGCGGACTTTTATACTCGGTTCTTCAAGAAACAGAACAAAGCACCACGATTTAAGTCTAAAAAGAATAAAGTTCAGTCTTACACAGCCAAACATACAAACGGAAATATTACTATTATCAATAATAAAATGAAGCTACCTAAACTTGGATGGGTGAAATTTGCTAAAAGCCGTACAGTCGATGGGCGTATTCATCATGTCGCTGTTAGACGTAACCCAAGTGGGAAATACTTTGTTTCGATTCTTGCAGAAATGGAAGTGCAAGAATTACCTAAAAAAATTCAGCTGCAGGTATTGATGCAGGATGAAAGGATGTTGCCATACTTTCTGATGGCACAGTATATAAAAATTATAAATATTTCTACACTTTAGAAAAGAAGAATGTTCCTTTCTGCAGGGGAACCATTGCAGAGAGCAGTAGATGTAACAAATGTACAAGAAAAAATATCTGCTTTGTGTGATGCTTCGTCCTGGAACTAGTTAAAGCAGTAAGAGCCTGGGACAAATCTCAAACAGGTTTCACAAAAGCCGAACAATAAGATAGGAAAGGATATTTGACGTAAGCATCGTCACCATATGAAGATTCCAGCTTCGACCAGCACAATCCGAAAATCAGCATGGCAAAGGGCTTTTCTTTACCAAGTCAGCAGAGGTTATGCCCGCAGAAGTGGAACGCGAAGGTGGGGGACAAAGCAGCGATAGCATTTGCTGTTACAAACAAATAATCCAAACTGATTTCCAATGAAATTGTTCGGATTATTCAGTGTTTCCTATCCTTTTGTCCCAGCTTCGTTGTACGATAAGTAGTGGAATCCATAGAAAATACTGCATAAAAGAGGTGGAGAAGATGTCGAAAGAAGTAGTTGTTATTGATGGAGCACGCACAGCGTTCACGGAATTTGGGGGCTCTTTTAAAAATGAAACAGCTATTGACCTCGCAGCTGCCACTGCGGCAGCTGCGATGAAAAAATCAGAAGTGGAGCCAGAAGAGGTAGAACAAGTTGTTGTTGGAAATGTGATTCAATCGAGCTCAGATGCTATTTATATGGGAAGACACGTTGGATTAAAAGCCGGAATACCGGAGCACGTACCGGGGCTGACAGTAAATCGGCTGTGTGGGTCGGGATTACAAGCTATTGTAAATGGAGCACAGTCCATACAATTAGGAGAAGCAAATGTGGTGTTAGCCGGCGGAACAGAAAACATGAGTCAAGTTCCTCATGTGATACGTGGAGCCAGGTGGGGACTGCCGTTAGGAAAAGCTCCGATGGAAGACTACTTATGGGAAGCATTGTATGATCCATATGGAGATTGTTCGATGGCCATTACTGCTGAAAACCTTGCAGAAAAATACGACATCAAGCGCGAAGACATTGATGAATTTGCTTCGAATAGTCATGTGAAGGCATTAAAAGCAGCAGAGAGCGGACGTTTTGCAGAAGAAATTGTGCCATATACAGTGAAAAACAGAAAAGGAGACGTTATTATAGAAAAAGATGAGCATCCAAGACATACCCCGGTCGATGTATTATCCAATCTTCCGCCGCGATTTAGAAAAGATGGTGTAGTGACCGCTGGAAATGCAAGCGGTATCAATGACGGAGCAGCTTCATTAATCGTAACTTCTAGTCATTATGCAGAAAAACGAAATATCAAACCACTGGCAAGACTTGTCTCCTACGGCATTGTCGGGGTAGATCCTAAACACATGGGAATCGGGCCGGCCCCGGCGATACGGCAGGCACTGAAGAAAGCTAATATGACAGTATCAGATTTAGATCTGATTGAAATTAACGAAGCATTTGCGGCGCAGTATCTTGCTTGCCAGAAAGAACTTGATTTTGATCCGGAGAAAGGGAATATAAATGGTGGTGCAGTGGCGCTGGGACACCCGTTAGGGGCAAGTGGAGCACGCATCAGTCTTTCTCTGTTGTATGAACTCAAGCGGCAAAACAAACGATACGGAGCGTCTGCACTTTGTATCGGAGGCGGTCAAGGCATCGCTGCAATATGGGAAGCGCTCTAAATGATGAACATATAATACTAGTATCATAACTGTCTTGTAAACACAGTGATGGAAAGAATGGGCTGTATCCTTGTTAAGATGCAAGATACAGCCTCCTCTTATTTGGTACATCAGCAATGTGTATCGCTGTGAAGGGAGAGGAGAACAAAGCGGCTTCTGTCTAGAGACTTGGCACCAGCGAAATCTTGTTAGAGCAATTGAACGTGAATACATTAAGCTGAAGTGATTGAATGCTTGTTCTTTGTAATAATATTACTCATATAATGCTGATGCAGCAAAAAATGCATTCTTACCGCACAAAGGCAGGTTATGATGGAGCCTTAACAAAAGCGAAAGCATTTCATTTTTATATAACGAATGCTATGTCTTATGATCAGTCCTTGTAAATAGCCAGCATGTGAAAGATTAAGATGGCATTTTATGCTATTATACTATCAGACAGTGCGTTCATCGGCCTATCCGCTGGATGGCGCTTAAAAATGAATAGAATGATAGTGAGGAGAAGACAATTGGAGGATAAGAGTCGTGTTACGTTTACATATGAAATAAAAAGTAAGTCAAAAACAGGCCTGAAAGTGCTGGCTGGAGTGTTTTTGCTCATTGCTGCTGCTTTCTTTGTTTTTGGCTTATCTATGCTGTTTTCCGATGTGCCGGGTCTTTTCTTTTTATTTCTTTTTGTTGCCGTTGTTCTACTGGCACTAGCGAGGTACACATGTGTGCATGCAAATTCCATGCAGGCGATGAAACAGCTTCTGGTGTTTAAAGAGGAGACGATTCATTATTTCTATGAAAATAAAGCAGCGGACAAGAAAATCGATGTTCATATTCCTTATAGTCAAGTGACATCTCTATACCTGGCTCGAGGACACCGTTTATATTCAGCTGAATTTTTTAAAAACATTATGGTGTATCCGATATTAATTGTCGAGTGGAAAAATGAAGCAGATAAAGATTATATTGCTCAAGGAATGAACGTGAAAAAATTAGGGGAAGTCTTGAATCTTGTTCCTAAATCAATCCCGCTGAAAGCGATGAAGTACGATTTAACGTTCTGCCCGATGGTCTTGATGCCTCAAGTTATAGCAACATCCGAGTTAATCGAGGCGGACAGGGAGCGGCCGCTGGATCTTCCTTTTCGGATGGCGGGAAGGTTTTATGAAAGTCCTCCTGCATGGGAGCCTCCGGAACAGAAGGAAAAGAAACGAAAACGAGAGCGGCAGAATAAGTGGTTAAAAAACGGTGTAGTTGGTTTTCTGGCAGCTTTTTCATTTTTTGTATCGCTGTTTATGATGCCCAATTGGGAAATTGTAGACGGCAGTTTTCGTTTTGAAGATACGTTTGCTATTGACGTTACATATATAATCGTGCTGCTTCTGTTTGTTTATTTACGCTATACCATCATCCATAGGGATATCTATCCGATGAAGCGTGTACTGCTCCCCATTGGGCTGATTGGCGGTATTTTCTTGATTGGGGGAGTTCTTGCAAACGTACTGATGACCGTTTCGGACGGATTTATGGATGCTGTGTTCATTCAAGTTTTTATGTCTGCTGTGCTGGTGGGAGTTACGTATATTATTTACGTGATGGGATGGTTTGTGTGGCTGCTGCTGTATATGTTAGGTATCATAAAGTAAAACATGTCACATGTGTTCTTCTGTGTTACGAATCCACTTCACTAAAAAGGTGAGGTGGATTTTTGCTGCAGCAGCTGTTGAATGAATTGGACTAACGGACAGGCTGGGACGAATAGGATGGTAAAAAGACATCATCTGTGAGGTGTTCGCTGCTGTGCAAATTCATGTCGTGGCACCTGGTGACACATTATGGACGGTATCACAGCGTTATCGCAGTGATATCCATCAAATCATTTTAGTAAACCAGCTTACCAACCCAGATGTGTTGGCAGCAGGGCAAGCCCTGGTGATTCCTGAACCTGGCCGTGAGTATGTTGTACAATCCGGGGACACGTTGTGGAACATTTCTCAGCGTTTTGGTATCTCTGTTTCCGCACTGGCATCTGTTAATCAAATCATGAATCCAGCTCTTATTTATGCTGGACAAATGCTTGTTCTGCCTTTTTTTCCTCATGTCGTTCAGCCAGGAGAAAGTTTATGGGTATTATCCCGGCGCTACGGGGTATCGGCGGAGGAAATCATGCAAGCCAATCAGATTCCCAATCCGTCGATGATATTCATTGGACAAACGCTGTATATTCCGCGCAGGTCGAGGCCTGTCAAAGACATCATGGCCTACATTACGAATCTAGGAGAAGCAGGCAGACGAGAAGTGTTAGAAGTTGGAAGGAACTTGACGTATCTTGCTCCTTTTTCTTACTCCATCAAAGAAGATGGGAGTCTTACGGCATTGCAGGACGAGGCTGTTCTGCAAGCCGCCAGAGCGAATAATGCAAGCTCTCTGCTTGTTGTGACGAATTTGTATGAAGGAAGCTTTAACTCTGATCGAATTGCTGCGATACTGCGAGGTACGAACCTTCAAGAAACATTGATTACAAACATTTTGCAACTTATGCAGGCAAAAGGGTATACAGGCGTTCATTTCGATTTGGAGTATATTTATCCAGAAGACAGGGAGAATTACAACCAGTTTTTGCGCCGCGTTGTTTCCAGACTGCGGCCGCAAGGGTATTCCGTTTCGACGGCGCTTGCGCCAAAAGACAGCGCCGAACAAACGGGTTTATTATATGAAGCGCATGATTATAGAGCTCATGGAGAAATCGTTGATTTTGTGGTGCTGATGACATATGAGTGGGGATGGGCTGGCGGCAGGCCGCTTGCAATCGCTCCGATTCACGAGGTAAAAGAAGTGCTGGACTATGCAGTAACGGTCATACCGCGTGAAAAAATACTCATGGGTATCCCGCTTTATGGAAGAGACTGGCGCATCCCTTGGGTGGAAGGTACATTTGCACGCACGGTAAGCCCGCAAGAAGCGGTTCAGTTAGCACAGCAATATGGGGCCTCCATTCAGTATGATGAAACGTATCAATCCCCTTACTTTCGTTATAGAGATGAAACAGGACAGGAACATGAAGTTTGGTTTGAAGATGCACGCAGTATCCAGGCGAAATACAAAACGATCGAAGAGTACGGATTAAGAGGCGGGAGTTTTTGGGTGCTTGGCGTGCCGTTTCCGCAAAGCTGGCCTGTATTGCGCGGCCAGTTTACCGTTCGAAAAAGATAGATGGTGTTCTTACAAGCACCCCGGATGTTTTCTAGGGTGCTTATTTTATTTGTTTTGTAAACAAAGAAAGAGCGGATAAGACAAAAGAGGAGGGATAGGAAACACGTTTTATAATCAGCGCGGTGATGCTATGATAGATATGCATACTGGTATCAAGCTGGTTTCAAAACAAACAGGACTGCCCGAAAGTTGTCCAATCACACGTTTTAAAAAGGCAGGGGGATGACAAATGATCAACATGGCGGTGATAGGAACAAATGTTATTAGTGAACGGTTTATGAATGCAGCCAGACTGGTGAAAGATGTACATATATATGCTGTTTACTCACGAAGCGAAGAGACCGGCAGCCGCTTTGCCAAGCAGTGTGATATTCCGAAAGTCTTTACTCACTTAGAGGAAATGGCCCGGGATGAAATGATCGATGCGGTGTATATTGCAAGCCCTAATGCACTGCATGCTTCACAAGCTATTACATTGATGAATCATAAAAAACATGTGTTATGTGAAAAACCAATCGCATCCAATGCTCGGGAAGTACAGGAAATGATCAATGCCTCCGTGAACAATAAGGTTGCGCTGATGGAAGCGGTAAAGAACACGCTGGTGCCAAATTTCAAACAGATACAAGAGAACCTGCATAAAATTGGGACGATCAGGCGTTATGTTGCGAATTACTGCCAATATTCTTCCCGGTATGATGCATACAAAGAAGGTACGGTATTAAACGCATTTAACCCTTCCTTGTCTAACGGAGCGTTAATGGATATCGGTATATACTGTATTTATCCGATGGTTGTGTTATTTGGCATGCCATCATCACTAAAGGCTCACGGGCACTTGCTCGAAGCGAATGTAGATGGAGAAGGCAGTATTCTTTTTGATTATGAAGAGATGGAAGGCGTGGTGATGTATTCAAAAATCACCAATTCTCATATGCCATCTGAAATTCAAGGCGAAAAAGGCAGTATGATTATTGACGCGATGAATGTCCCAAGCTGCGTGGTCATTCATTATAATGACGGAACGAAAGAAGAGATCACTGCTGTTCAGGAGGATAGAGACATGTATTATGAAATAGAAGAATTTCGTCATATTATCAAAAATAAGTCACTGGAATCATCTATCAATTCGCACACCACTTCCCTGTATACAGCGAAGATTATGGAAAAGGCAAGAAAGCAAATAGATGTAACGTATCCAGCTGATCGTTATGATTAAATGAATGGGAGTTGGATTCTAAGGGCTGCCTCAAGGTCGTTTAACGTATGGGAGGTTATCTAGCAGCTGGAATATGCGGGGCTTCTTCGGGAAAAGCGGCAGGGTGAAGCCCCTCCTGCAATGAGCGGTTTTTGCTTGCGGAAGGGCTGAATAGCCGCCTGTGGAAAGCGGATATATTCCAGCTGCATTTACTTTATCTGTAAGTCTCCGGCAAGAAGCAATACTTGAATCGCTACATGGACATCAAAGAAACCGTCACTGGTGGATAGGTCAACCCCGCCGATATCTTGCAGACGGTTTAAACGATAACGGGTGGCACCAAGCGACATTTGCATCGTTTGTGCCGTATTTTTTAAATGGCCGTTACTCTGCACGTAATGGTACAGAGTTGCAGCCAAATCAGCATTGTATTTCTTATCATAGGAAATGATGTCGCCCAGTAGCTCCCAAGCAAATTGCTCTAGTTCAGGAAAGTTATCGAATCCAATGAATTTTCCAAGCGCACCTAGTTCGTGATAAGACTTCACGCTGCCTTGGTTTTTACTTACTGCTAGAATGTTTAGCACTTTTTCCGCTTCATTGACCCCTTTTTTTAAATGGTGGGTTCGACTGCATAATGTGCTGATGCCAAGTTTGACATCGATATCGTTTTTATCAGCAAAGGTTTCGTTTATTAACCATGTTCCGCAGTTCACTTCTGAAACAAAGTGCTGTGTGAAGGCTTTGGGTATAACAGCAATGATTTGCTGCAATTTGGTCATAATCACACAAGCAGTGTTTTTTTCTTCTATCAATTTATAAATCTTTTCCACACACGCTGTTTTTACATCGATAAATGATTCATCTAATCGTCGTGTATGATGCTGGTTATTATTTAGTTGAAAAACAAAGACATATTGAGGCTGTTCAATGTTGTATCCCATAAGCGACAGACGATAGATAATATCTTTATTATTGAATTCCCCTTCGAGAACTCCATTTAAGAGTTCTTCTTTTACACGCTGTTCGTGTTCAAATGCCGTTGTTTCGTTTAGTATTTGAATGCCGCATATCGAAGAAGCTCTTTCAATCGTTAAATAATCTAATTCGGAAAAATCCTTTGACTGCTCTATAAATGATAGAAAGCCAAATAGCTTATTTCTCACAAAAATGGGGGAAATTAACCGTTTATTTTCTTGGTGCTGATCGTTTGGTATGTCTAAGACCATCGTCTTTTTTTGATAAGCGGCAGAATCGACCATGTGTTTCCATTCATTTTTTATAAATGATGAGCTTATGTGATGCGGTTGTACGGAAGGACTGGCTGCAAAATGGAGGCTGTAAATATCTTCAAGAACGACAGGACGGTTGATTTCCTTTTCTGTTAGTGTGATAAGCTCTTGTAAGTTGCTGCCGTGCAAGACAGCGTTGGATAACCTTTCGCTGATCTGTAACGTTTGTTTAAATACGGTTTTTTGTTCCTCGATGCGTTTTACAGCGTTATCCAATTCTTTTCCAATATGTTCTTCCTTATAATAGGCCAGCTCTTCTTTGATATCCTCTCCCCAATCTTCTATCGGTTTAGCTACCCAATGGCAATGGGGGTCTCCTTTACCTCGGCATTCGATTTCTTTGAAAATAACTTCCCTGCCGAGAATGCAGCTGACATACCCACCCGCATATCCTGTTAGAGTAAAGCAAACAGCTTCGTCTGATAGGCCAAAATGGTGAATATGCTGCTCCGCTTCTTGTGAATATTTCCAAAAACCTTCAGAATAATAGTCTTTTGTAACGGGGTCAATGTGCAAATCGGTGACAGAAATGTCTAAATCTGCAGTGCTGCCGTGAACGTGTGCGCCTACACGAAACAAATCCTCCAAGGACAGCGAATCATAGGCATCCTTATGTTTTATGTGGTTGGCAAAGTTTTCGCCGCAGCTCCATCCATAGCGAAGTAAAAAGCCTCTAGCACGGTTCACGCCCAGAACAGAGAGCAGATGGTTTCGTAACGTACTTAAGATTTGTCCTGACTCTGGTAAGTATTGTTTGATTTCTTCTGGTTGAAATACTTGTTCCAAGGCTTATCACCACCTTCTTTAGTTTTGAAACATTTATTAAAAATAGATAGAATTTTAACAATAATTTTACTATTTACAACAACAAAAAGGAAGTAATATAAAGTCAACCCATCTAAATAAGACACTTTTGTAAGCGTTATCAAAAAGAGTCAAGTATCTATGCGAAAAAGGAGGAGTTTCTATTGAGTAAATTTAGAGAACAAATTGCAACATGCACACAGCCAATCGCTGACTTGTTAGAGAAGACAACGAATCCTCTTCATATTGCTATTTTAGAAAATTTCCGCCGCCATATTCATTTAGAAGGTGCAGGTGAGTTTGAAGAAATTGTTTCCCCGGATATGACCGTTGATGATCCGACATACCGGATTACGTGGGGAAAAGAACCACAAGTTGTGGATGGTAAAGATGGAGTTGTTGGGTTTTACAACGTGGCATCGGAATCGGTTCTGTGGCATTCAGATGATTTATTGGCTGTAGCGGATTGGGGTATTGCTGATGAGCTGACGTTCCATCAATTAATCAAGGGCCAAGGGTTGTTGGATCTTGGGTTTGACGTGGATGACTCAGAGAAAATTTATCATTATTCCAGCCGTCAAGTGTTTTTGTGGCCGTATGATCCAGAAACCGCTCGTTTAAAAGGTGAACATTTATATGAAGACAAAAGCACGGTCGTAATCGAAGAGGTAGCCGAAGAAGATATTATTACGCCAGAAGAAGTAGCTCAAATCCACCGGGAGGTATTAGAGAGGCTGGAAGCAGGACGTCCGGATAAATATTGGACGCTTGATGTTGTAAAGCAGCAGCTGGCAAATAAAGTGTAAGTAAGTCTAAACATATGCTTTTAACTTATTATTTAAGGAGGCAGCAAAATATGACGACCGCTCATAACTATATTGCAGTAGAAAAACAGTTAGATGTAAGACGAGATGCTTTCGCGGTGGAAGAGGGGTATCTTCATTCGTCAGAGGAAGTATCTCCATGGGTTCCATTTCCAGGCAACGATAAAGTATTTATTCGTCACTTATCTTTTGATATTCGCAGCAATTCCGCAGTGAATATTCTGCGAGTAGACGCTGGCGGTTCTCTTGGCAAACATCGTCACCGTGGTCCGGTAACAGGATACACGTTAGAGGGAAGCTGGTATTATAAGGAATATGACTGGGTGGCAAGGCCTGGGGATTTTATTCGGGAAAGTCCGGGAAGAACACACACGCTCATGTCTGATAACGGAATGAAAGCATTGTTCCACTTAAATGGTTCCGAAGAGTTTCTCGACGAAGATGACCGTATTTTGTTTACGGTAGATGTGTTTTGGTTTATTGATCATTACATGAGTTATTGTGAAGAAAACAACATTCCTATTAATGAAAAGTTGTTCCTGTAAGAGACGTTCTTTTATGAAGACTTGGCTGGGTTTGGTGTTAACAAATAACTATCTTCAGTCGCCGCTTTGCATCAGAAGCGGCGGCTTTTATTTTTGGAAGAAGATATGTAAATTCTTCTTTTCCTAAATAAAAAAGTATTTGTATCCACTTGCACGTTTAAGCCTGCAGCTGCATATGCTGCAGTAAAGCTGCTTGTTGTCAGCAGGTGAAAAAAGGAATTGACAATGTACTTGTTTTGCTATTATTCTAAATTTAAACATCAATACTATGCGGATGATAATTATGGGAGAGCGCAGGACGACTGCCACCGAAGGAGCAAGTTCCAAAAATGACCCTTGGAGCTAATCTCTCAGGTTTCTGTACCATAATTGGACGCATCTCTGGAGAGACCGTTGTTTGAAACGGCACCCAAGGGGAACGCTTGTAAGCAAGCTAAACTCTCAGGTAAAAGGACAGAGAAAGGGATATTCCTTCCCTTGCTCTGTCCTTTTTATATTTTTAGGCAGGTATAACGCTGTACAAGAAAGAGTGCAGCGAAAATCCGTGTACGTACAAAGCGGGACCGCAGTCTGCATGTAAAGGACATTGGCGTTCACCGCGCTTTCTCTAGACAACGCAACAGGTTCGAAAGTATGGAAGGGGAGGACATTCGTCCATCCGAAAAAATGGACGCTATATCGAAGCAGCGTGGAGCGTTGTTTTGATGAACGAAAGAATACATACATAACACATGCATAACGGAGGGGATTTAGTTTGGGTACGAAGACGAATTTACAGCGCACACCGTTATTTCCTGTCTATGAAAAATACGGAGCGAAAGTGATTGATTTTGGCGGCTGGGAAATGCCGGTACAGTTTTCAGGAATTATGGAGGAGCACAACGCGGTACGTCAGCAAGCTGGTCTGTTTGATGTTTCTCACATGGGAGAGGTGATTGTAAAAGGCAGAGATGCTACGCAATATCTGAATTATCTCGTTACAAATGATATATCGTCATTACGTGTCCATCAAGCGCAATATACCGCGATGTGTTATCCAGATGGCGGCACCGTAGATGATTTAGTAATTTACAGGCTCGAAGAAGAAGCATATTTGCTTGTACTGAATGCGGCTAATATAGAAAAAGATGTGGACTGGATAAAAAAGAATGCAAAAGGCGAAGTGGACATTGAAAATGTGTCAGATGAGACAGCACTTATTGCTATTCAGGGACCAAACGCTGAATCCATTTTGCAAGCCCTCACAGATACTGATTTATCAAGCATTCGATTTTTTCACTTTTTACCACAAGCAGCAATCAGCGATATCGGCCATGTGCTTGTATCCCGAACAGGTTATACCGGAGAAGATGGATTTGAACTGTACGTGAAAGCAGATAAAGCTGCAGATTTATGGGAGAAAATCTTGCAAGCAGGAGAAGGCAAAGGGCTTGTGCCGTGCGGACTTGGCGCACGTGATACGCTTCGTTTAGAGGCTTGTCTGTTATTGTATGGTCAAGACCTTTCCCCAGATATCAGCCCAGTCGAAGCAGGAATTGGTTTTGTTGTCAAAACCAATAAAGACAATGATTTTATTGGAAAAGACAGCTTAACCCAACAAAAGGACCAAGGAGCAGCCAAGAAACTGGCTGGCATTGAAGTAACTGGGAAAGGAATTCCAAGACAAGGGTATCAAGTGTTCTCCGAAGATGAGAAAGAAATTGGGTACATCACATCTGGTACGCATTCCCCAACCTTCAAAAAAGGAATTGGGCTGGCACTCATTGAGGCGGACTACGCGAAACCAGGAACGGTGTTGAAGGTAAAAGTGCGAAAAAAGTTCGTAGAAACAGTCGTTGTGAAAAAGCCGTTTTATAAACGTAAATCCTAACCAATCCAGCAGAATATTAAAAATATCTAGAAGAGGTGTCCAATCATATGTCTAACACATACCGTTATCTGCCTGATACAAAGCAGGATCAAGATGATATGCTGCAGGCGCTGCATCTGTCCTCAATTGATGATTTATTTCATGATATTCCTTCTGAGATACGGCTGAAGGAGCCATTAAATATTCCAGAAGCGATGGATGAACTATCTTTAACAAAAACAATGAAAAAACTCGCTTCAAAAAACAAGCATGCAAATGATTATTCTGTCTTTCTCGGGGCAGGAACGTATGATCATTACATTCCGTCCGTTGTTCATCATATGACATCGCGTTCGGAATTCTACACCGCTTATACTCCTTACCAGCCGGAGATCAGTCAAGGAGAGCTGCAAGGCATTTTTGAATTTCAAACAATGGTTTGCGAGCTGACAGGAATGGACGTGAGCAATTCATCGATGTATGACGGTTTTACGGCACTTGCTGAAGCAGCTTCTCTAGCCGTAAATGTTTCGAAAAAACGATCCAGCGTTCTTGTTTCTCAATCCGTACATCCAGAATCACGATCCATATTAAACACGATTGCCAAAGGGCAAGGCTACACCGTGGAAGAAGCACCGCTTGATGGAGACATCACAGATATCAGTCAATTAAAAAAACAAATAGATGATGATACGGCTGCTGTCATTGTCCAATACCCGAACTTTTTTGGCTCTGTCGAAGATATACAAGAAATAAATAAAATTGCTGAAGAAGCAGGTGCTCTGCTTATTGTTAGTGCAAATCCGCTGGCGCTTGCGTTATTAGAGGCTCCGGGTAACCTTGGGGCAGATATCGTTGTTGGCGATATGCAGCCATTTGGTATCCCGATGGCATATGGAGGACCGCACTGCGGGTATTTTGCGGTGCGTAAAAAGTTTATGCGTAAAGTGCCAGGGCGGATTGTCGGCCAAACGACAGATGATTATGGCAACCGGGGATTTGTTTTGACGCTGCAAGCACGTGAGCAGCATATCCGCCGGGATAAAGCGACATCAAATATTTGTTCCAATCAAGCATTAAACGCACTCGCAGCGTCTGTCAGCCTTTCATCTTTAGGGAAACAGGGCATACGCGATATGGCACAATTAAATATCGAAAAAGCAGACTACATGGCAAAACAGCTCCAAGCAAAGGGATGTAAGGTGGTAAACAAATCTCCTTTCTTTAATGAGTTTGTGCTTGAAGTACCAGGAACGGCAGATCAAGTGAACAGGAAACTGCTCGAGCATGGCATCATTGGAGGCTATCACTTAGAAAAAGACTACGGATGGAACAATCGTTTGTTGATTGCAGCCACAGAAAAACGAACGAAAGCAGAAATCGATGAATTTGTAGATGTATTGGAGGCGATGTTGTAATGACGACGGAATATCATGATTTAATTTTTGAAAGAAGCCAGCCTGGACGTACTGGTGCCAGCCTGCCTGACAGTGATGTAGATGCCGTTGATGTGCAGAAGAAATTTGCTGGTCATCTGCTTCGTGATCAGCCAGCAGAGCTGCCGGAAGTGGATGAATTGCAAGTAGTTCGTCATTACACCGCGCTGTCTCGCAAAAACCACGGGATAGACAACGGCTTTTATCCGCTTGGTTCATGCACGATGAAATATAATCCGAAAATCAATGAAGACATGGCGAATTTAGACGGGTTTCAGTTTGTTCACCCATATCAGCCAGAAGAAACGGTACAAGGATCGCTTCAGTTAATGCATGAATTACAAGAAGATTTAGCAGAAATAACAGGTATGGATGAAGTGACGCTGCAGCCATCAGCCGGGGCGCAAGGGGAGTGGACCGGATTAATGATGGTGAAAGCCTACCACGAACAAAAGGGAGAGAGCCGAAAGAAAGTCCTTATTCCTGATTCCGCTCATGGAACCAACCCTGCCAGTGCTACGGTTGCTGGTTTTGAGACGGTGACGATTCCATCCAATGAAGAAGGGTTAGTGTACGTCGAAGAATTAAAAAAATATGTCGATGATGATACCGCTGCTCTCATGTTGACTAATCCAAATACGCTCGGGTTATTTGAAAAAGATATCGTAGAAATTGCCTCTATCATTCATGAAGCGGGAGGTTTATTGTATTACGATGGTGCCAACGCGAATGCGATATTGGGAAAAACAACTCCGGGGAAAATGGGATTTGACATTGTGCACTTGAATCTGCATAAAACATTCACCACGCCGCACGGGGGAGGCGGACCGGGAGCTGGTCCAGTTGGTGTAAAAGAGAAGCTGATTCCATATTTGCCAGTTCCTCGTATTGAAAAACAAGGAGAGACATACGTTTTCAACAGTGAGTATCCA
Source organism: Alteribacillus persepolensis (assembly GCF_900099605.1). Lineage (GTDB taxonomy): Bacteria > Bacillota > Bacilli > Bacillales > Marinococcaceae > Alteribacillus > Alteribacillus persepolensis. The sequence continues at coordinate 44,905 of NZ_FNDK01000017.1, read as the reverse complement.
CAATCGATTGGCCGTGTCAAAGGATATTATGGCAACTTTGGTATGTTTGTCCGCGCGTATACCTACATTCGCACGATGGGAGCGGAAGGGTTAAGTGAAGTGTCAGAAAGTGCTGTGTTACACGCAAACTATTTGTTAAAGAAATTAGAACCTTATTTTGATGTTCCGTATCAGCAGGTATGCAAACATGAATTTGTGATCTCTGGAGCTAGACAGAAAAAACTTGGTGTACGTACGCTTGATATAGCAAAACGCCTGCTTGATTTCGGTTATCATCCGCCAACGATTTATTTTCCATTAAATGTAGAAGAATGCATGATGGTGGAGCCGACAGAAACGGAATCAAAAGAGACCATCGATGCGTTCGCCCATGTACTAGGGGAAATTGCAAGAGAAGTAGAGGAAGAGCCGGAAAAAGTATTAGAAGCGCCGCATACGACCGTTGTCGGCCGGCTCGATGAAGTGCAAGCTGCAAGAAAACCCGTTCTTCGTTATATGTCCGATAAAACGCAAGAGAGCTAATCGTTTTACGGGTGGAATTTAAGGGATGAACTAGTGAAAGAGGTGAAAACGTGGCGATTACGTTCAGCGAGACTGCACGAGAGAAGCTTCGTGATTTGACGTTGGCTGAAGGTCACGTATTGCGAATCGATGCAGACATGGCAGGGGGATGTGGAATATCAATGTCGTGTACGTTAAAACAAGATGAACCAAGGCGAATGGATAAAGTACTAGAATGCGATGGAATCAGCATACACATCGATTCTTTCACGGAACGTTATTTGGACAGCGACACACACATTGATTACACAGAAGAAGGATTGATTATCGAGGGGCAGGATTTCTCGAGCAGCTGCTCTTTCGATATGTAGATTTGATAACAGGGGAGTATTTGGAAATGACAATAAAATATTGTGCGGATGATTATTGTGGGAGAGACTAAACGTATCGTTTAGCACCGAAGGAGCAATTCTCTGCGGCAAGGGAATAATCTCTCAGGTAAAAGGACTGCAATAGGACGCATCTCTGGAGAGCGCGTGATGAACAAACACGCCACCAAAGGGGACGACTCTTTTTATAGATAGAGTGAAACTCTCAGGTACAAGGACAGAGGAGGATCAAGCATGTGCTATCCTTCTCTGTCTTTTTTTCAGCAGGATGGAAAGTAACAAAATGCTGTGCTTTTATCTCCAGTCCAAGTACTCAGCCGCTCACGTACACACGGTTTTTTCAGGAAGCTTGTGTTTGTCTTCGCATATATGTTAGCGGTGCACACAGGCTGGCAGTCTATATTTCGAGGTGTTCTTACAACCCTTCAAACACTGTTGCAAAGGTTGTTTTAGTTATATGAAGGAGGGATTTCTATGAGTATAAAACACAATGATCCTATTGTGTTTGAAGCGCTGGAGAACGAAAAAAATCGTCAGCGTTACACATTAGAACTGATAGCGTCAGAAAATTTCGTCAGTTCGGACGTTTTGGCAGCAATGGGAAGCGAGGCAACAAATAAATACGCAGAGGGATATCCAGGGAAACGCTACTATGGCGGATGTGAATTTGTTGATGTGATAGAACAAGAAGCATTACACCGACTGACAAAACTGTTTGGTGCAGCGTATGGAAATGTACAGCCTCATTCCGGAGCACAAGCCAATCTTGCCGTGTTTTACTCTTTATTAGAGCCTGGAGACAAAATAATGGGGATGGATCTTTCTCATGGTGGACACTTAACGCATGGGAGTCCGGTAAGTATATCAGGTAAATGGTTTGATGTAGTGTCGTACAAGGTGAGAAAAGATAATCATCTCATTGATTATGACGAGCTTGAAAGGCTGGCGCTAGAAGAGAAACCTAAATTGATTATTGCTGGAATCAGTGCGTATCCGAGAGTCATTGATTTTGCAAGGTTTAAAGACATTGCTGATAAAGCAGGAGCAAAGCTGATGGTAGACATGGCACATATTGCTGGCCTTGTTGCAGCGGGAGAGCATCCCTCTCCGTTTCCGCATGCCGATGTAGTAACCAGCACAACGCACAAAACATTACGAGGCCCTCGCGGCGGTATTATTTTAACAAACGACGAGGAAATAAGTAAGCGAATCAACAAAGCTGTTTTTCCCGGCATTCAAGGCGGGCCGCATATGCATATTATTGCAGCCAAAGCCGTTGCTTTTCAAGAAGCATTACAGCCAAGCTTTAAAGAATACACCAAACAGACTGTCGAAAACGCCAAAACACTTGGAATGGAACTGCAAAGAAAGGGAGCTGCCCTTGTATCTGGCGGTACTGACAATCACTTAGTGCTGATGGATGTACGCCCGTGGGATTTAACCGGCAAAGAAGCAGAACAATTGCTGGAACAGGCAGGCATTACGGCAAATAAAAATACGATTCCTTATGATCCTCAAAGTCCATTTGTTACAAGCGGCATTCGAATGGGAACACCAGCACTGACAACGCGTGGAATGAAAGAAGCGGACATGATTGATATTGCTCAAATTATTGCTGATGTTCTAAAAAGCAAGGGAGACAGAATGGTTCTTGAACATGCGAAAAAAGCGGTCAAGACAATTTGTGAAAAGTATCCGTTGTTTCAACCATCTATTTATGCGTAAGAAAGGAGCAGCCTCTTATGGAGTTTCGAAGTTGTTTTGATATTATCGGCCCAGTTATGGTTGGTCCCTCAAGTTCTCATACAGCAGGTGTCGTCTCGATTGGTACGTTTATCTATGAATGGCTTAGAGGGTCCCCTGAACGAGCGGATATTATTTTCTATCATTCTTTTGCTGAAACGTACCAAGGACATGGAACAGAAAAAGCTCTATTAGGCGGGTTGTTAGGAATGGATATGGCAGACTTGCAGGTGAAACAGGCAATCGAAATAGCAGAACAAGAAGGAGTCCATTATACACTCCAGTTTGAAGAGAGTTGTCCTTATTATGATCATCCAAATACAGTTGTTGTCCGCGCTAGGCGCAAAAAGCATGTTGTCACAGCTGGCGGTGTGTCGCTGGGAGGTGGATTATCGAAGATTTTCATGCTCAATGGAGAAATGGTGGATATTTACTTGCGTACAAGTGATGACATCTCTAAAGTTGCTGCACAGTATTGCCGTGATGAAGAAAGAGCAATGGAAGGTGGTGTATGATGGAGCTGAGTTCCATGAACGAACTGATAGAGGTGTGTACAAAAGAAAAGAAGAACATCGGTGAAGTGATGCTGAAGATGGAAGAGGAAAACTCAGCAAAAGACAAAGACACTATCGTTCAATTGATGGAAAAACGACTGAAACAAATGGAAGAAACAATACGCCGCGGACAAACGAGCACTGATTTGGCATCGAGTGGTATTTCAGGCGGCGATACGCGGAAAATGAATAATTATCTAAAACACCAGCAGCCGTTATCAGGAGACTACATTAGTGATGCAATGACCTTTGCTCTTGCCACATCGGAAAGCAATGCACAAATGGGAGTTATTGTAGCTACTCCTACTGCTGGAGCAGCTGGTGTGCTGCCGGGAGTATTGTTTTCCCTCCAGCGACATGCAGGTACTTCCTATAAAGACTTAGTGATGGGATTATTTACAGCCAGTGCACTTGGATATGTCATTGCGAACCGTGCGTTTGTTTCAGGTGCTGCTGGCGGATGTCAGGCCGAAATTGGGTCAGCCACAGCGATAGCAGCTGGGACCATTGTCGAATTAAAAGGCGGCACTCCTGAACAGGCAGTACATGCAGCGGCCATTGCCATGAAATCATTACTTGGCCTCGTTTGTGACCCGGTAGCCGGACTTGTTGAAGTGCCTTGCATTAAAAGAAATGTAATCGGAACGTCTATTGCTTTCTCATCGGCTGACTTGGCACTTGCCGGCATTGAAAGCCGTATTCCTTGCGATGAAGTGATTCAAGCCATGTATAATATTGGCAAAGATATGCCGTCTGCTCTTAGAGAAACAGCGCTTGGGGGGCTGGCAGCAACAGATACAGGCAAGCAAGTAAAAGAGCGTTTATTTGGCCAGAAATCGTCATGCCGGGTAAACAACAAGCCCAGAGACATGTGATGATGAACATGTTTAGGAAATATATGAAAAAGTCAGCTGAACTCATTCTAGTTTCGGCTGACTTTTTCCGCTGACAGCTGGACAGTCGTTTCGATTCATTGCTGGAATGTTTGAAAGAGATAGACTGCTAATTGAATGCTTAAATAATCTTCATAATGATCAAAGTTCATATGAAGCAGGTTCTCTGCTTTTTTTATACGATGGTAAAGCGTATTGGTGTGAATATGAAGCTCTTTAGCTGTTGTACTCATGGAACGATTATTTTTCACATAAGCCATGAGCGTATAAAGCAGGTCGTTATTTTTCTCTTTATCCAGCCATAACGTGCCAAAAACTTCTTGAAGGAAGGTATCGATTTCTTCTGTGGAATGGTGGATGAATAAACGGCTGATTCCAATATCCCGATAATGCAGACACCCCTTTTTCATTTGCTTTTTCAAATGCAGCAGGGCTTGTTCGGCTTTGTCCTGATTTTCCTGTGCCTGCCCGGGCCGATAGTGTCCTGAACTGATGCCGGCTCTGGCTGTTGCAGGATAACGTTCATTCCACCAGGTAATACTTGCTTGTATCATGTCGCTTATATGTTTTTCATCAACAGAAGCAGGACTTGATGCGAAAAACGTAATCTTATTGTTGTAGCTGAACAATAAGGTGTTATGCGCAGCCACTCTTTTTTTTAAGTGTGCGAGCAAAAGCAGTGCATCATTTTCAAGAGAATGCGCGTTCACATCTCCTTCGAGTTCAATGATAGCGGTTTGAAGAAAAGGGTAATGGTAAATACCTAAATCTCGAGCAAGCAGTTCCGCTTGTTTATGATTCTTTGTTTTTAAAAATTGTTGATACTGTTCATATGTTTTTTTATATCTAATTTCTGTCTGTGAGCGTTTTTTCATGATTTCAAGAGATAGAATAGGAGCCCCTTGTTCAAGAACAATGTGATCGAGTTCTGAAAGTGTGCTGTTTTCTTCTGTTATCAGACAACCTAAAAAGGTTGAGCCGGAATGCAGAGGATACACGTAGTATTCGCCGCGGTGTTCCTTGTTAATCCAAACATACGCCGGGTTGGTTCTATGTTGAAACAGAAGAAAGAGGTCATCCAAGTATTCTATGACTGGATCTTGCATCGGTGAAGACAGCTTCCCTTCCAGGTAATCTGCATAATAGATGTTCTTTTCCATAAGGTGGTTCATTTTTGAAAGAATGACATCCAAGCCTTTGTTTTGGATCGATAAACGCGTGAGCAGATTATGTGTCTCTGTTCGTTTGGCCAACAATGAGTTGACTTCTTTTAATTTTTCAGAAAGGCTGGTGATTTCTTCTAGGTTTGTTTGGACTTCAGCATGCATCTGTGCGTTATGTATAGCAATCGCAGCTTGGCTTGTAAAGCTTTGCAGAAGCAGAAGGTCGGTTTTGCTGTGTCCTTTTTCGTTATCGAAACAGTGCAGCGTCATCACACCAATTCTTTTGGAGCCAAAGGAAACAGGAACAGACATTAGCGATTTAATAGTCTGATTTAAACATTGGGCTTTTTCAATAAAAAATGCATTTTCTTCACTCAAGTCAAGCATATTGGCGTTGATTTCTTTCTCTGTATAAAGAAGTTTGACAGCTCCATCTCTGAACACTTTACCGGTAATAGATTCGCCTGCGTTTACCCGAAAGTGTTTAATATGCTCGTTAAACCCTGTATAAGCTTTTACAACTAATTGATGTGATTTTTCATCATACAGCTGAATATATCCTGCATTGGCTGTTTTAAATATACTTAACGCGTAACGCATGATTTTTTTAAGAACTTCTTCAAGGTTTAACGTCGAACTGATGACACGGAAACTTTCCATTAAATTTGTTAGGTCGTGCTGTGTTTTTTGATAGTCTGTTTTTTTATAGTGAGACACACGATTTTGCTGGCTCATCATCTTCCTCCCTTTTGTGTAATGCAACAATAAACTTCAATAATATTGTAGCTGTACACATTGAATGATTTGTCTGAATTATATAACATTTTATAAAACATGAAAATAAATAACACTCACTTGATGTTTGCTGGTGAGGTGTAAGAAGAGGGGGACAACATGGAAAGTGTTATGCAATTGGCTAATAGCACAGTGCTATGGATTTTTGCGCTGTTAGTAGCTGGAGTTGTCATTTTTCAAGCCATTACATTTATACGGCTTGCTGCAAAAACCAGTCCATCGGTTGGGTTAAGCCATGCAGAGGTACGAGCAGTAGTCCGAACGGGAGCTATAAGCTCACTAGGTCCTTCATTGGCGATCGTATTTGTTGTTCTTTCTTTAATGACGTTAATAGGAGACCCTCTGACATTGATGCGTATTGGCATTATTGGATCAGCCGCTATTGAAACAGTGGGGGCAAGTCTTGGGTCAGAAGCAGCTGGTGCTGATTTAGGATCTTCACAGTTTAACGAGCAAGCATTTACTAATGCCGTCTGGGTCATGTGTTTAGGTGGAATGGGATGGCTGTTGTTTACAGCATTGTTTACGAAATCATTGGGAAAAGCACAACAGAAATCAGCTGCAAAAAGCAAAAATGTAAACGCTTTAAAAGGGATATCTACTGCAGCGTTAATCGGCGCGTTTAGTTATCTCGGAGGCAGTGAAATGGTAAAAGGTGTCAGTGAATCAATTGTTTTAATTGCTGCTTTTATTATCATGCCGGTTATTCTTTGGACAGCGAACAGACCTGGGATGAAGTGGTTAAGGGAATGGTCATTAGGCTTAGTTGTAGTGATTGGAGTATTCGTAGGGTACTTTATATCGTAAAACAGAAAGGAGGACACAGATGGAGACGGAAAGTGTAGAGAAAACAGTGAATAGTAAAGGGACAGCCGGTTCTCAAGAATTAACGGATAACTCCCTGCTGAGCTTTGAGAAATTTCATGAAAAATCTCATTTTTGGGGCCGTTTAACGATATGGACCGCTATATTACTAACGTTAATGGTGCCCATGTATTTATCATTTGTGCTGGACCTGCATCCTGGTTGGACAGCCATTATATCAGGGTTTGCTGCCTATGCTTCTATCATCGCGTTTGTCTGGGTTATTGAACCAATCAGCTATTACCCGGTCTTAGGAGTATCTGGAACGTATTTAGCTTTCTTAACTGGAAATATAGGGAATATGTGTCTTCCTTGTGCCTCCGTTGCACAAAATGTTGTCGGGGCACAACCTGGAACGAAAAAAGGGGAAATTACTGCTACACTCGCCATGGCCACCGCTTCTTTAGTTAATATTTTTATTATTATGTTTGTTATTTTTGGTGGTTCATATCTGCTGAACTATCTGCCGGAATCGTTGACAGATGCCTTTCGGTTTGTCCTTCCAGCCATATTTGGCGGAGCCATTGCACAATTTGCTATTCAAAGGCCTTTATGGGGCGCTGTTGGAATTGCTTTTGGTTTGTTTGTAAATCTTGGGCCGGTGCCGCGCGCTCTGCAGACATTCTTATGTATACTTGGCACTGTCATTGTCTGTATGGCTCTCGATAGAATCAAGAAACAAAATAAATAAGTTCAAAACATCTTTGAAAACATTTTTTTTGCTTGCTTGGAGGAATCAATTGATGCATAAACAAAAGATAATAGAATGTTTGAATCGCAGCGAAACGGAATTTTCCGATATGGCTCAAAAGATATGGGAGCACCCGCAAATTGCTTATGAAGAAACGTTTGCCTGTCATTTGCAGAGTACCACACTCAAGGAAAGAGGATTTCAAATATCCGCGATAGATGGCATGGACACGGCATTTATTGCTGAATATGGAAAAGGCACACCGATTATTGGCATACTGGGTGAGTATGATGCACTGCAAGGACTCTCGCAAAAAGTAAGTCCTGTAAAAGAAGAAGTTACTCCCGATGGTTTCGGGCATGGGTGCGGCCACAACTTATTGGGGACTGCCGGGGTAGAAGCTGTCTTGGCATTAAAAGAGGTCATGGAAAAAGAAAATCTCGAAGGAACGATTCGTTATTATGGTTGTCCGGCAGAAGAAGTCCTTTCAGGAAAAACGTTTATGGCAAGAGCCGGAGTGTTTGATGATCTTGATTGTGCTTTAACGTGGCATCCGGGAACGTCGAACGAAGCAATGAATAAAAGTTTGCAAGCTCTAGTATCGGTCAAGTTTCACTTTCAAGGGATACCAGCACACGCAGCGGCAGCGCCTCATGCCGGCAGAAGTGCGCTGGATGCGGCAGAGCTGATGAATACCGGGGCAAATTATTTACGAGAACACGTGTTGGATGGGTCTCGCATTCATTATACGATTACTAATGGAGGAGATGCGCCAAACATTGTTCCGGAAAAGGCCAGTGTGTGGTATTTTTTACGAGCAGCGAACAAAAAAGAAGTAGATCATATGCTTGAGCGATTAAAAAAAATAGCTCAAGGAGCAGCACTAATGACAGAAACCGAAGTTTCTTCAGACATTCTAGCTTCTTCCTATGAAACACTGCCAAATGCTGCGTTAAATGACGTTATGTTTCAGAATATGAAAGAATGGAATCACATGAATTTTTCCGATGAAGAACAACGTTTTGCTCAGGCGTTAGTACAATCCATTCGTTCAGAGCGAGAAGCTGAGAAAGAAAATGTACTGTCTGTAGAATGCATCAATGATAAATCGGAAAAAGGGCAGTCGTTTCCAGCTTCGACGGATGTAGGAGATGTCTCGTGGATTACACCAACAGGTTCTGTATTTACAACTTGTGCTCCGGCAGGAGTTCAGCTCCACTCTTGGCAGGCAACTGCGTCATTTGGATCTACTATTGGATTTAAAGGTATGCACCTGGCGGCGAGAACGATGGCGTTATCTGCATACGATTTACTGCAAAATGAAGACATTGTAGCTGAGGCAAAAAAAGAGTTTCAAATCAGTACGAAAGGTCAGTCCTATGTACCTGGGATTCCAAATGACGTAAAACCTCCTGCACTACATGTGTAATATCCATTATTCCCGAATAAGACCACAGGAAAAAGGTCTTGTTCGGGTTTTTGTCGTTATGAGTCGAAAAAGTTTCGCTTCAAACAGACTACACGGATGTTAAATGGAAGCAGCGCAGGCGAAGTTATATTGTATGGGTGACTGCGGATTATTTCCTGGGAAAACAAGCATACGAATACCTGGACTTTTGAAGCTGCGAAAATATGGCTGTCCATTCCTTTTCAAGCCTAACGTTCAATTGTAGCAGATTCATAACTTTGCTATTCTTTATAAAGAAGCTCCATGTTAGAAAGGAAAGTTGATATTGAAAAAGCTCTACTTTTTTCTAACGATAACTGCCGTATTCACTGTTTTAGGAGGGATCTTTTTCATGTACACTGTATCAAGCAACCGTACAGAACAAGGTCAAACGTTGCCGGAAGATCACACATCAAAATTGGATGATGAACCAGTTTTAATGGGATATGTGCAAGATTTTAGAGACCCGGATTCGATTGATTACTCCAGCTTATCACATGTTGTTTTTTCATTTGCTCATCCTGAAAAAGATGGAAGTCTTACGATAAATGATGAGATGATGGTACATCTTCGAAAAACGGTGCAACATGCTAAGCAGGAAGATACGAAGGTACTGCTTGCTGTAGGTGGTGCCATTCATGTAAAAGGCGGGTCTTCTTATGAATATTTTAAAACTGCTATTAAAAACCCAGATTCTCGTTTGAAGCTGATAGAGGAGATTATTACTACTATAGAAAAAGAAAATTTAGATGGAGTGGATATTGATTTTGAACATCCCCGTTCAAAAGAGGATGCACATTATTTAGCTGCCTTTACGCAGGCCCTCGGAGAACAGCTTCAATCAAATGACAAAGAGTTATCGATTGCTGTACATGCCAAGGTTCATAGTGAAACAGGAGATGAAGTGAAAGAGGTGGTGTATGACTCATCCATGTTTCAGCATGTGGATTATGTTAATATAATGGCCTATGACGGCCAATGGGACAGCGGATATAACGCTGAAAATTTATCACCATATCCATTTGCTGAAAATGTTGTAAACTACTGGTCCAGCTTGTTTGATAAACATGGAATATCAAAAAGCAAGCTGGTATTAGGAGTGCCTTCCTATGCTCAGCCAGAAAATGAAAACGATCAGCAAATATCATATAATGCTGTCATTGAGAATGGATCTGCATATGCTGAGCGAGACAGCATAAGAGTGAATGGGACAACCTACCATTATAATGGAAAAGAAACAGTAAGGAAGAAAACAAATCTTGCGCTTGACAGCGGGTTTGGTGGAATGATGCTGTGGGAGATAGGACATGATGCTGAAGGTACACACAGTTTAACCAGTATTATTCACAGGGAGCAGAGAAATCGAATGGCTGATTAGTTTAAACAACAAAAAGTAAAAAATAACCATAAAACCATGTGTTTTCTACGCAAAAAGGCGGTTCATCTCCCCTTTATTTTTGGGCTGCACCCTGCATAAAATAGAAGAGGGAGTCTTCTCGCCTAAGATGATACAAGCCATAAGGGAGGGGAAAAGTGGTGAACTTTTCGGTATCTGCGTTGATGGAAGGCTTCGAAGAGTTGTTTCCGAAAGAAACCTCTTTTGCCGTTGCTGACTCTAAGCGTTTTATCTACTATAAACCCAGCAGCAAAATAGATTTGCAAATTAAACCTGGTGATGAAATTAAAGAAGATACAGTCACCTATAAGGCATTATCGGTTCAGCAGAAAATATCAGAACACATTCATAGTAAAGTGTTTGGTATTCCGTATTATGGTACATCTGTTCCTATTTTAAATAATGGAAATCCTCAAGGCTGCATCACAGCTATTTTATCTACAGAACAGCTGCGGTTTCTTGCTGATTATCTGACAGTGCGGATAGGAGAGTGCTGGAAGCCGGTTCCTCACAAAGAAATTATGTTTCTAGAAGCGCAAAACAGAAAGACGTGGGTGCAGTCGGAGAGAGGAACGGGAACGAATAAATTTAAATTGAGCGAGCTGGAGTATATTCTGCCGAATGATTTGTTTTTCCGCTGTCATCGTTCGTATATCATCAATATTAACTATATCGCTGAAATACAGCCGGATTCTCATTCTACTTTTTTATTAATTATGAAAGATAAAAGCAAAGTGCCGGTCAGTCAAACTTACGCCAAACATTTCCGTAAACTCCTCGCTTTTTAATATGCTGTTTTATGTTTTTCATATGCTGGCTCACGTCATTTTTAAGCCTTTTCAGTCAAAAAGACGTGAGAAGCAGCGTGAGCGCTGATAGAATTATTAGAAAATTAGAAGTGAGGGGATTACTATGAATGAAAACATTCAAAACCTTTTACGTGATCAGCGCTTACAAGACCGTATTGTGACAGAAGAAACAGCAGCAGCTTGGATAAAAGACGGAATGACACTCGGGTTAAGTGGATTTACTCGGGCTGGAGATGCCAAAGCTGTTCCTTCTGCACTAGTAGAAAGAGCAAAAAATGAACACTTGAAGGTGAATGTGTATACAGGAGCTTCCCTTGGTTCTGATATTGACAGAATCATGGCTGATGCCGGAATCATTCACAAACGTCTTCCTTTCCAAGCAGATGGAACAATGCGGAAAAAGATTAATGAGGGAGATATGTATTTTATCGACCAGCATTTGTCCCATACAGCGGAATTCCTGCGTAATGACGTATTGAGCTCGATTGATTTTGCAATTGTGGAAGCGGTTTCTATCACAGAGGATGGATTGATTGTGCCTTCTACGTCAGTAGGGAATTCTTCCATTTTTGTAGAAAGGGCAGAATCTGTCATTGTAGAATTAAATCTTGCCCAGCCCCAAGCTTTCGAAGGCCTGCACGATATTTACGAGTTAAACAAACAAGGAGAGCGACAGCCGATTCCGTTGATGAATGTGGATGACAGGATGGGTTCTATTGGTATTCCTGTTGACAGCAAAAAAATCAAGGGAATTGTCGTGACTAATCAGCCAGACTCTCCATCTCCTATTACGCCGCCCGATGAAGAAACAGCTGTGATGGCCAATCACTTAATTGATTTTTTGAAAAAAGAGAATGAGCTTGGACGTTTGCCAGATAACCTTGCTCCATTACAATCCGGAATTGGCACCGTCGCAAATGCCGTGTTTCACGGGTTGTTAGATTCTGGTTTCACAGACCTTGAAGTATATTCAGAAGTACTGCAGGATGCAGTGTTTGATTTGCTGGATGCTGGAAAAGTCCGGTTTGCTTCAGGCTGTTCCATTACCCTGTCGCAATCTAAATTGGACGAGGTCTTTTCCAATCTGGAACGTTATAAAGACCGGCTCGTATTGCGTCCGCAAGAGATCTCCAACCATCCTGAGGTTATCCGCCGATTAGGCTTGATTTCTATCAACACAGCATTAGAGGCCGACATCTATGGAAATGTCAATTCCACTCATATTCAAGGAACAAAGATGATGAATGGCATTGGCGGATCCGGCGATTTTGCCAGAAACTCCAGGTTAGCTATTTTTGTAACGAAATCGATTGCCAAAAATGGTGATATCTCTAGCATCGTGCCGTTTGTGCCTCATGTCGACCATACAGAACATGACGTGGACGTGCTTGTCACAGAACAAGGTTATGCCGATCTTCGCGGCCTTGCTCCGAAAGAACGGGTGCCGGTGATTATCGAGAATTGTGCTCATCCATTGTATCGTGAGCAGTTGTATACATACTTTGAAGAGGCTTGTGAAAAAGGAGGACAAACTCCGCACGTATTAGAAAAAGCATTGTCGTGGCATACAGGATTTTCTGAAAACGGTACGATGCGCCAGCCTGTGTTAGAGCAGTCATGAAGCAATATAACCCTCAAGGCTTGTAAGCTTTGAGGGTTTTTCCTTTATGAAACATCTAGCTGCAGTAAACGTCGGTACGATCTTTTATTTCAATATCTTGCTTGGTGTAGAAAAACTCCCATTCATTCCCATCAGGGTCTGTAATCCAAAATTTGTCCTGCAGTGCATAACAGCATTGAGTGTTTTGTTCCTCTCGTGTGAAAAAGCCAAGCTTTTCAAGGCGCTGTTTGTGAAAGTCAATGTCGCGCTGGCTGCCGACTTGAATGCCAAAGTGATTGACTTGATTGCCGGATACGTTAGAATGAACGTTTAACGTAAAGTGTAAGTCAAATTGTTTGGGTTCATATTTGGCATAGTCGTCTTTGACCTTTACAGGTTTTTCTCCAAAAATTTTTGTGTAAAAATCAATCGAGCGCTCCAAGTCAGCAACATTTAATCCAACATGTGCTTTCATCTCATTTCCTCCTTTTATTGTGGTAAGAAAATATAGAATGTCAGCATGGGTCGGTTATCGACGCAGGCAGCATGTTAAGGACATCAGTATAAGATCGGCTAGACAATCCGCGGACTCTCAGGGCGGGAATCAGTTCGGTATTGTCACAGGACGTGCTTCCACAGGAGGTGATGGCTTCTGTGTTGCAAACAGAACGTTCGCGAACGCAGCAGAAGTTCTTTGACCTTAGCTGAACTTCCTTCTTTCAAGGCGCTAGCCAAGTTTTCTTCATCAAAAAAAATTGATGTAAAAGACAAAAATTAATCGCTGCGGAACAAACAGCAAAGCTCTTCCGAAAGCAAATGATTCATTTGCTGGTGATTTAATGTATAGTAGCTCCACGTTCCCCTTGTTTCTTTTTCAATGAGAGCCGCATCCATTAAAATTTTTAAATGATAGGAGAGTTTTGATTGCGGTAATTGCAGTTTTTCTGAAAGATCACATACACAGACTTCGCCGTGCTTCGTAATTTCTTGCAAGATATGGAGCCTTTTCTGATCAGCCAGTGCTTTAAACTTTTTTTCATATGTCGAAAACGTATGTGTGAAAGAGACATCTGTCAACGGCAGCTCCTTTTGCAAATGATATCCTCCTTTTATCAATTTTTTTTGATGTATAAAAAGTATAGCGAAGAATGATGAAAAGCACAAGGAAGGCGCCAAAATAATTTAGTGTTATAAAGAGGAGGAAAGTTATTGACAGACAAAGAAAAGTGGCGAAGTATAAATAGTGACTCCTTTAAATAAAGGAAAGGAGAGGGTGTGTATGTACAATAAAGAAACACAGATTATCGATGAAATCATGCAGCTGATGGTTAATAAAGCGTTAACGTCAGGGCAAAAACTGCCTTCTGAAAACGCACTGGCAAAGAAGCACAATGTACCTCGCATGACCGTAAGGAATGCACTTACCACATTAGAAGAGCGGGGCTATATTTATTCTGTGCAGGGAAAAGGGCGTTTTGTCAAAGAGAAATCCATGCAAATTGAGTTGCATCTAACAGGAAAAAAGAGTTTTACAGATAAGATGGAACAGTTAGGGTATGATTTAACGACAAAAAATATTTGCTGTGAGAAGATAAACTATGATGAAAAAATGTACCGCCGTTTACAAGCAGACAAAGATGATAGTGTCTATAAGATTGGCCGGCTGCGCTGGATTGACGATGAGCCGATGGCAATTCATTATTCGTTTGTTCATGCGGCTAGGTTTCCGAGCATTGCTGGGGATGGTCCGAATATCACATCTATGTTTGCTTACTACCGCAAACAGGGATACCACGATTTTACGAGTCAAAAAAACGTACTCAGCGTTACATTTCCAACGGAATATGAACAAAAGCTGTTGTCTTGTAAGCGCATGGTGCCGCTGATTTTAGTGGAAAGCGATTGTTTGGATGCAGACTCTAAGCAGGTGTTAGAGCACACAAAAATCTTATACCGCAGTGATACATTTAAATATGACATTTCAATGGATGCATGATACATAAAACAGGCTCGAAAGCTTTAATGGCTTTCGAGTCTGTTTTTTTAATGATAAGAACGGGTCATAGCTGGCGTTTTTCTTTATGTTTACATTTTTAAGAAAGTTTACAAACACTTAAGGATAGCTTCACACACAACAACTTGGCGACAAGTTACGATGAGTATGTAAAAAAAGGAGGTTGGACATTTCAATGAACAGACGCCGAAGAACAAAAATTCTCATTGATGGCGATTGGTGTTTGGCAAAAGGTATGGCAGACGAGGTTACACAACGCTACAACTGCCAAAATATTATTGCTCCGCGTCAAGGTTTGACGATGGTCCGTATGAGAGAATCCGCAAAGAAATCATTATTTTACATAGGAGAAGTACTTGTCACAGAGGCAAAGGTGGAACTGAATCAATGCATTGGCATTGGAATTGTCGTTGGCATCCATGAAGAGATGGCCAGACAGCTTGCGGTTATTGATGCTGCGTATAAAGCAGAACTTCCAGAAACAAAAAAATGGGAAGACCGTTTGTTAAAAGCGGAACAGCTCATTAAAAAAGAAAAATCGAAACAGCAGACAGAGTTGTTCGAAACTACCGTTAATTTCGAAACGATGGACGTGTAAAAGAAGCGATAAAACAAAACAAGGGGGAGATAAAAGATGATGGTTGACCAAATTCATGATACACAGCACGTTTACCGAAAGCTGCTGCACAGCATGTCACGGCCAGGCACAATTTCATCGGTTCAAAAGGCGGCTTCACATGTTCATAAACGACAGCTGTGTTTTGACAGTACCTTCCTTAGTGCATTAACGCTGCTTGATGGAGAAGTGACGTTTCATGTTCTTTCCGATTATTCTCAGCAAGCCTTTGCTGCAGCTATTGCAGAATACACACTAGCGAAATTTGCATCCATCGAACAGGCAGATTATATTTTTGTGCTGGATGATGCTAGTGAAGCCAGTCTTTTAACGGCGGTGAATCACTGTAAAAATGGCTATCTCATTAATCCTCAGTTCTCCGCCACGCTCATTATAGAGAGTTCTCCTGTCACACATGATCATCAACTTTTGTTAACAGGTCCCGGGATCAAAAACGAAGCAACACTGCAAACTGGATGCTCCCCATCCTTTTGGGAAGCAAGAAATGTTCGCACGAAAGAATATCCTTTAGGAATTGATGTCATTTTCACAGATGAAACAGATCAAGTGGTCTGTATTCCCCGAACGACATCAGTCGCGTATGCGGAGGTGGAATAATGGGTTATGTAGCAGTAAAAGGCGGTACGAAAGCGATTGAAGCATCGAAAAAGCGTTTGAAATATGAACGTTTAAAAGATGGTGAGATTATAGAAATAAAAACGATTCTTTCGTCCATGAAGGCATTAGTCGATCAAGTTATGTCAGAGGCCAGCTTCTATTCACCGTTTTTAGCCGCTTTGGCTATTAAACAAGCAGAAGGAAGTATGGAAGAAGCTGTGTTTTTAATGAGAGCACACCGCTCGACGCTGCCGCGTCTTTATTACAGCCAAACCGTAGAGACAGAATCGATGTTTGTAAAGCGACGGATTTCTGCAAGTTTTAAAGATATTCCCGGAGGCCAAATGTTAGGCGCCACCTATGATTACACGCACCGTTTGCTTGATTTTGAATTAGCAAAAGAAAACACCGTCGATAACCACCAATGGTTACAAGCATACAAACAGGAATTACAAGATGTTTCAAGAGAGGACGACATACAGTATTTTCCAAAAGTTGTAGATTATTTGAGAGAAGAAGGTTTGTTTGAAGAATACGAAGATGACAATACTTCTCCCATGGATATAACCAAAGAGAGCATTCAATTTCCAACACCTCGAAGCGCTCGGCTGCAAACTTTAACCCGCGGTCAAACGGGAGCTGTTACATCACTTGGATATGCGTCATTGCGTGGGTATGGACAAGTTCACCCAACAGTTGGCGAAGTGCGGGTGGGGGATTTGCCTATTTATGTAGACCATCCGACTGAAAACAACGAAAACGCTGAAGACAATGACTTTTACATCGGGGAGATAACAGTGAGCGAAGTAGAATCTTTCGTGCCTGTTTCGATTAAAAACGATCGGCATGATGAAGAGCTGGAATTTGAAATAGGGTATGGCG
This sequence comes from Alteribacillus persepolensis, assembly GCF_900099605.1. Lineage (GTDB taxonomy): Bacteria > Bacillota > Bacilli > Bacillales > Marinococcaceae > Alteribacillus > Alteribacillus persepolensis. The sequence continues at coordinate 27,930 of NZ_FNDK01000017.1, read as the reverse complement.
TGTGCTACGGCCAAAATGAAACGAAAGCCATTGCGATGAGTATTCTCGATCAATGTTTAGAACATCCTGAATTTGATTTTCCAACGCACAGTGAAGAATTTGTGTTGCTGCACATTGATTCGGTGGAATCAACTGGATTTATTTCTCACTTGAAACTGCCTCACTACGTAACGTTCCAATCAAAACTCGATAGTATACGCCAAGTCAAGAAAGGGGCGACAAGTAATGAAAGCTGACACCCATTTTGCTTTTTTTGATGAAGGATCGAAAAAAGAGATACGTCGTGCTGTGCTGCATGCTGTGGCTATTCCGGGATACCAGGTGCCATTTGCATCAAGAGAAATGCCGATTGCCCGCGGCTGGGGAACAGGAGGATTGCAAATCACTCTCTCTATTATCGGAAGAGAAGATGTGTTAAAAGTGATTGATCAAGGAGCGGATGAGTCGGTTAACGCGGTCAGCATAAAAAAACTCGTGCAAGACACAACCGGTGTTCTCACCACCGAAAGCACACAAGACGCATCTGTTATTCAGTCTCGCCACCGTATTCCAGAAGTACCGCTGACAAAAGAGCAGATTCTTGTGCTGCAAGTGCCAATGCCAGAGCCGCTCCGACCGGTAGAAGCAAGTGAATACCAGACAAAACGCCTTCATGCAGAAGACGAATACAGCGGGGCATGGCTTTTGTTGTTCGAACAAATCATGAAATATGGAAGAACCGCTACGGATGCGGATCATCCTGTCGTAGTCAATGACCGCTATCTGATGGCGCCCAGCCCTATTCCACGATTTGATAATCCAAAAATGCACCAGTCCGAAGCATTAATATTACTTGGTGCAGGCAGAGAAAAGAAAATTTATGCAGTGCCTCCTTACACCGATGTCACTTCTTTAGCATTTGACGATTATCCGTTTACAGTGGAGTCGTTTGAAGGCAAGCGCTGCCGTCTTTGTGGGGCGGAGGATGTCTTTATGGATGAGCTGATTGATGAAGAAAACGGTGAAACCGTATATCAGTGCAATGACACAAGTTATTGTCTGGAGAGATTGAATCAACAAGCGAAAGCCGAGGTGGAAAAAGAACATGTTTGAAGAAGCACTGCTGCACGTTTGTAACTTAAATAAACAATTCGGGTCTGGCTGCAGTCAATGCAGCAATCCATCGTCGAGAATGTTAGAGAAAAATTACTGTCCAGCATGCGGAACAGTATACGCATGTCAAGATATCTCTTTTGATTTATTTCCAGGCGAAATTCTCGGTATTGTCGGTGAGAGCGGCAGCGGAAAATCGACGATGATGCAGTGCATGTATTTTGATGAAGAGGTGACATCAGGCGAGGCATTTATAAATGATACAACTCTTGAGGGAGAGAATGTGTTTGCACTGTCATCTCAGAAAAAGCGCTATATTCGCAACAATAAATATGGAATGGTGTATCAAAATCCTGTCCACGGATTGAAAATGAATTTTTCATCGGTTGGCAATATAGCAGAAAAGTTAATTGCAGCGGGAAACCGTCATGTAGCCGATATGGAACAGACGAGCAGGGAGCTGTTAGAAAGTGTCCATATCCCGCTCTTTCGCATGAAAGAAGAGCCGCAGTACTTCTCGGGCGGGATGCAGCAGCGTGTGCAAATTGCTAAAGCTCTCTCGAATAATCCGCCGGTTTTATTTCTGGATGAAGTAACGACGGGACTGGATTTATCCGTCCAAGCAAACGTATTGGATTTAATTAAGAACATTCAACGAGAGTCTGGCATCAGCATGATTGTTGTTTCTCATGATCTTGCGGTCATTCGGATGCTGGCCGACCGAACTATTGTGATGTTGAATGGTTCCATTATTGAAGAAGGTTTAACAGATCAAATATTAGAAGACCCGCAGCACGCTTATACGCAGCAATTAGTTTATTCACTTTTATAGGGGGCAGGCCACTGTGTATGTCATTCATAATGGGAGAGTTGTAACCGAAGAATCGATTCTAGAAAAACATGCGGTAGTTGTAGAGAAGGACATGATTCAAGCTGTTATTCCAGAGGAAGATATAAATAAATATCCGCATGCACAACACATTGACGCCAATGGAGGGTATATTTCCCCAGGATTTATTGATATTCATTCTGATTATATTGAAACGATTGCTTCGCCGCGGCCAACAAGTATGATGGATTTTCATATCAGTTTAAGAGAAGCGGAAAAGACATTGATTAATTGTGGGATAACAACTATGTTTCATTCGCTCTCGTTCTATCGTGAAGATGTTTTTACACAAAAACCGATGCGTCATCCTGAAAATGTGCAGCGCATGGTTGACGCAATTGAAGATACTCATCACCGTCTGCACCTCATTCGCCACCGCTTGCATGCGCGTTTTGAAATTGACAATGTGCACGAGACAGATCGTCTTATCCAAAACTTAGAAGATGATCGGATTCATTTATTATCATTTATGGACCATACACCAGGGCAAGGTCAGTATAGAGACCTCGAAGTGTATCGGAAAACGCTGAAAGGATACCGTCAGCTGTCGGATGATGATGTACAGACAATCATTGTGGAACAGCAGCAAAGTGAATGTTTAACAGCAGAGCAGATGAAGGAAATTGCTGATATTGCCATTGCTAAAGGAATTGCTGTCGCTTCTCATGACGACGATAACACCGATAAGGTTGAATTGGTATCATCGTTTAAAACGACCATCAGTGAGTTTCCTATAACGTTAGAGGTTGCTAAAAAAGCCAAAGAAATAGGGCTTCAAACGATTGTCGGCGCCCCGAATGTGCTGTTAGGCGGATCTCATTCCGGGAACCTTTCAGCAGCGGAGGCGATTGCTCATGGCTGTGCTGATATTTTGTGCAGTGATTATTACCCAGCAGCGCTATTGCATTCTGTTTTTGAACTAAGTGAGCAGCACGGGAACGACTTGCACCAGATGTTTATGATGGTGACATTGAATCCGGCCAAAGCGGTACGAATGGATGATGAGCTGGGATCCATTGCGCCAGGAAAAAAGGCCGATATACTGGTCATTGAGCGAATGGGGGACGGCTATCCTATGCTAACAAATACCATGGTGGATGGTTCTCTCGTTACGACGACAAATTACCGTACTTCGTAAGAGAAAGGGAGGTCTCAGAATGGCACTGTTAAAAATGAGCGATTTTGGCAAACGTTTTACCATTCATTATTTAGGTAAAACGATGCCCGCGGTAGAAGATATTAATTTTTCATTAGAAGCCGGCGAGTTTATCGGTATTGTCGGAAGAAGCGGCAGCGGAAAATCGACGATTCTCAAAAGCATCTATCGCACATATTTACCAGACACGGGGAGCATTCTCTATGATTCCGAGCGTTTCGGTTTAATTGACTTAGCACAGGCTGCAGAGAGAGAAGTGCTGTATTTGCGCAAATATGAAATTGGTTATGTGTCACAGTTTTTAAATGTTATGCCGCGGACAACAACGAGAGAATTAGTAGAAAAAGCGCTGCTTGAAATGGATGAGCCCCATGAAACTGCATGTCTTAAAGCAGAAAAAGCGTTAGAGCATTTTGAATTAGATCCCAAACTGTGGGATGCATATCCGAATACGTTTTCTGGAGGGGAGAAACTGCGCCTAAATATTGCAATGGCAACGGTTAAAAAGCCGCGTTTGCTGTTGCTTGATGAACCAACCGCAAGTTTGGACCAGCATTCCAAAGAAAAAGTGCGTGAGGTTATTCAAGCATTAAAAGCAAGCGGAACAACGCTGGTGGGGATTTTTCACGATATTGAATTTATGGAAGAATTATGCGACAGCGTGTTTTACATGCAGACGCAGGAATTAGCGAAAAAAGCTCAGGCTGGTGTCGGTTATGAAAGCTGATTTGCATGTTCATAGTCACTATTCGGATGGGGCAGAGTCAATGGAACAAGTTATTCGCCGCGCCAAACAGAATGGTGTATCCCAGCTGAGCTTTGTTGATCACGATACTCCGGCAGACGGTGAGGTTCTTTCATCTTTACACAAAAGATACGGCATCGAGATTATTCCAGGGATTGAAATGTCTGCGTATGATTTTAAACGAGATCGTAAAGTCCATGTGCTTGGCTATAACTATCACGTGGAGGCAAAACATATTAAAGAGGTTTGTGAGCCGGTTCGTGCACGCAGGCACGCCCATTCTCTCTGGCAAATCGAACAGATTCAGTCAGCCGGTTATGAGCTGGATAAAACAGCGGTTATAGAATCGGCAAAGCCAAGCGCTGCTATTTATAAACAGCATATTATGAAGCAGATTACACAAGCTGATTACACATCACCAGAATATAAGCGGTTGTATCAATCATTGTTTAAAGGCGGTGGTGCAGCGGCGGGAGATATAGAATATATGGATGCGTTTGATGCTGTTAAAGCCATTGCTGCAGATGGCGGGATTGCTGTTGTCGCACATCCTGGACAGCTCAATTCTTATGACATTATTCCGGAATTAGTCGACGCAGGATTAAAAGGTGTGGAGTGCTGCCACCCCGACCATACGCGAGAAGACCGCCAAAAAGTCAAAGCACTGGCTAGTAATTATCACTTAATTATGACGGGAGGAACAGATTTTCATGGTTCCTTTGGAGAAGCAGTGGACGTAGGGAGTGTGTGGAGTCCATATTCTTTTCCAGTGTATATGAATCAGGAGTAAAGCTTCTATTACTTTTGTTTATTGTTAGTAAACAGTCTTAAGAAAAGTAAAAATAATGTAAATTGTCGTGACTTTTTTATCGTTTCTGGTTCAATAGAATCAGGTAATAAAATGACGGGAAGGAGGAGAGGTTTAATATCGGAATGCTAGTCATCTGATGAAAGTCTAATAAGAGAGGTTAATAGGAGAGGAGAAACAGAATGAGAAAAATTACTTTATCATTATTGGCGGCAGCATGTACGGCATTTTTAGCTGCGTGTTCGGCAGGCAGTACGGCTGACGGAAATTCAGATGGCGTCATCGACGTGGTTTGGTATCCCAATGAATCCGGAGAAGACTTAAAATCCTCACGTGAAGCAATTGGAAATGCTATTGAAGAAGCAACGGGAAAAGATGTGGAGCATCACTTAACAACGGACTATGCGATTGCGATTGAAACATTAGTCAATGAAAACGCGGATATGGCTTATCTAGGAGCGCAAGGGTATGTAGAAGCCAACGCCCAAAATGATGCCATTCAGCCAATGGTTGTGCCAAGCGGTTCATCGGGAACATTAGATGACGCGATGTATCACAGCTGGCTGGCTGTCAATCAAGAGGATCAAAAGAATTACCAAGCCGACGGCGAATTCTCACTTGATGCGATTGCTGATACATCGTTTTCTTTTGTATCGACTAGTTCAACTTCTGGATTTAAGGTTCCATCATCTACCATTATTGAACACTTCACTGAAAAAGATGAATATGCTGATTTAACAGAGGAAGATTTGATGGAGAGCGGACCGCTGTTTTCTCAAGTGCTGTTTGGAAATTCCCATCAAGGATCTGCAGTAAACTTGTTAAATGACAGTGCTGAGGTGGCTGCCTTTTGTGACACATGTGTAGACAACTACGTAGAGGTAGCTGAAGGAGAAGAAAATACGGCCGGCTCGACGTATAGAGTCAAGGATGATGCCGCGGAACCATTTAATACAGTGACAGGCAGTGAATTTGTACTTATGAGTGTTACTCCTGTGCTGAACGCTCCGATTGTTGCGAACACGAATACAATGACAGAGGAAGAATTCAATGCGGTTCATGACATGTTTACATCTGATGAAGTCGCCAATAATGAAAACATTTTTGTGCCTGAAGACTCGGAGGAGTCAGCTCTCTTTACAAAGTCTGATCAAGAACGTTTTGTGTCGGTAGAAGATTCATGGTTTGATCCTATTCGTGAACTTTCCGAATAAGAGGAAAAAGAGTATGCACGTTCCATTGTGCATACTCTCCTGCCAAACTATATGTATAAAGGAGAGTAAATGCCATGTCACTGTTGCAAGTGAAAAGACTTGGAAAATCATATGATTTAGAAACAAAAGTATTGAAAGATATCAGCTTTGATGTAGAGGCTGGCGAGTTTGTTTCCATTATCGGTCCGTCCGGCGCTGGGAAATCAACGCTTTTGCGTAGTATTAATAGAATGGTGGAAATTAACGAAGGACATGTCATTTTTGATAACAATGATGTAGGAAGCCTGAAGAAAAAAGAGCTGCGTCAGTTGAGAACGGATATCGGTATGATTTTTCAGCACTATAACCTTGTTCCGCGTTTGTCTGTCATTGAGAACGTACTGCATGGCCGTTTTGGATATAAAACAACGATTCAAGGCATACTCGGCAGGTTTACTGAAGACGAAAAAGAACGTGCATTTTATCTCTTGGACAAGCTTGGCATTGGCGAACACGCATACAAGCGCTGCGATCAATTAAGCGGCGGGCAGCAGCAGCGTGTGGGAATTGCTCGGGCACTGATTCAAGATCCGAAGCTGGTGCTTTGTGATGAACCAATTGCTTCTCTTGACCCAAATACGTCCAAAATTATCATGGATCACTTACAATCAATTGTTTCCGAATTAAATATTACGTGTATCGTAAATTTGCATCAAGTTGAAGTGGCTCAGACGTATTCAGATAGAATTATTGGTTTAAAAGCCGGTGAAATTGTTTTTGATGGTCCAACGCCATGGCTTACTGATGATCGCATTCATCACATTTATGGAACAGAGACACGAGAGCTCATTACAGGATAAGGAGTAATTGAATGTGAAACGTGAAAAAGAAATGAAAAGAAAGCGATGGCAAACGACGATACTGTTAGCTGTGATTATTGTGGTAACTTACGTGTCAATCGCCATAACAGAATTTAATGTGCTAACGGGCATAACAGCAATTCCTCAAGCAATAGGATGGATGTTTTCTCATCTGTTGATTACGCAAGAGTCGCTTGCGAAGCTGCCGTCTATTTTAGAGAAATTAAATGAAACAATTTTTATGTCGATTGCGGCTACAACAACGGCAGCTGCGGTGTCTATTTTTCTAGGGTTAATGGGATCGAAAACAACGAGAGTCAGTAACGTGTTAAGTGTGCTGGCGCGTTTCATTGCTTCCTTTTCCAGAAATATACCTGTAGTGGCATGGGCATTGATTTTGCTGCTTTCATTTGGACAAAACTCGATGACAGGGTACTTGGCACTATTTGTAGGAACGGTAGGTTTTTTAACGAGAGCGTTTATTGAGTCCATCGATGAAGTAAGCGGGAGCGCGGTTGAAGCACTAACCGCGACTGGAGCCACTTATTTTCAGATTGTGAACAAAGCAGTGATTCCCCAAAGTTTGCCGCAAATGATTAGCTGGATTTTATTTATGATAGAAACCAATATTCGAAGCGCTACATTAGTTGGGATTTTAACAGGCACAGGAATTGGGTATATTTTCGACTTATACTACAAAACAATGGATTACAATACGGTAGCACTCGTGACCTTTACTATTGTTATCACCGTCATTGCTATAGAGATGGCATCGAATTATATACGGAAGGTGATTTTATAATGGAAGCTGCATCACAATCCACATACATAAAGCGAAAACGAGACGGCCGGATTCGTATTAAGTCAGGAAATAAAGCAGAACGTGTGATGCAAGGAACAATTCTTTCGTTTATCATATTGACAGCCATCGCATTTATTATTTTTGATTATTCGGGGCTTCATCTAATAAGTGCGGTGCAAGAGACGATGTACAACCTGTACGTAATGTTTCTACAGCCTGGGCTCAGCCATTTTGGCTGGGGTGAAGCATTGTTTCAAGTTAGCATGACACTGGGCTTGGCAGTTTTATCTACAGTGTTTGGTGCGGTGATAGCTCTGTTCTTAGCGTTAATGGCGGCAACGAACTTGTCTAATAAAGGCTTAACGAAAACGGTTCGCATTATTGTTGCTTTCATTCGTGCAGTGCCGACCGTACTATGGGTATTAATTTTTGCGATTGCTGCCGGACTGGGAAGTGAGGCAGCCGTTCTTGGTATGTTGTTTCACTCGGTTGCTTACTTGGTAAAAGCTTTTTCGGAAGCGTTTGAAGAAGTGGACCCAGGGATCATTGAAGCATTGCGGGCCACTGGGTCGAGCTGGTGGCATATTGTTACACATGCGGTCATTCCTTCTACATTTACGTATTTATTGTCCTGGACATTTTTGCGGTTTGAAATTAACTTTACGGTAGCGGTTGCTATGGGAGCTGCAGCCGGTGCCGGTGGTATTGGATTTGAGTTGTTTATGGCATCTGGATTTTATTTTGACCTTCGTGAAGTAGGGTTTATCACTTATGCCATCTTAGTAGTAGCTATTTTGCTAGAAATCATCTCCACTCAACTGAAAAACCGCCTTTTTCCAGCTGCAGCGACACAATAAATAAGACAGTTTTCAAGGGAGAACTGCCCGGGAAATATATGATGTGGAAATGAGGAAAGAATAAATCACTGAAACAAGGGACGGTATCAAAAGCCACTAATTAGATAACTCTATGGGAAGATAAAGCTGGTTCGCAGTATACTCTTGGAAATGACCTTTTGGCTGTTCATGAAAAATCGCCTGCTTTCGTTCATGTAGTGTTTGGGTACCTTCATTATACGAAAAGCGGCGATTTTTTTGTGTTTACGATGAACGATTTACATACTGGTAGTTTTTCACTCTAGTGCTTCTTGTATTTTAACACTGCAGCTGAGGTGTTATCCTAATATATAATCAAACTTTCTGTCTTAATAAAAGAATAAAGCACCATTTTAGGTTTGAATGTGTAAGCTGTAAACAGAATAGGGGGATAACATGCAAACGGTAACATCCAGCTTGCGAAATGAGAGTTACTCGTATCAGCAGATTATAAATGATATTGACAGCGGCTATATTAAATTGCCTTTGTTTCAGCGCGAGTATGTATGGACAGTGAATGAAGCAGCAAGTTTGCTAGATTCGATTATCAAAGGATACCCCATTGGCGGATTTGTATTTTGGGAAACAGAGGATTATTTAGGGTCCATCCGCAATATTGGCGGCATCGATTTACCGGCTGATAACAAGGGGAAGACGAACTATGTATTAGATGGACAGCAGCGTATCACGAGTTTTTATGCGAGTTTAAAAGGAGAAAAGGTGAAAAAAGGCAGTCAGATTCAAGATTTTTCCCAGCTTTATATTGATTTTACCGCCGATGCAGAAACCGAAGATATTGTTGTCACGGATGTAGAAGGTTTAGGTGAGTATGAATATATTTCTATAAGAGGGTTAATGGACAGCAATGCGAATGCGCAGTTTCTGCGTTCTTGCCCGGATGATGTGTTTCAAAAGTTAAATACGTACAAAGAAAAAATCATGCAGTATCCATTTTCTATCATTATTATTTCCCATGTCCCTCTCTACACAGCTACGGATGTATTTACGCGTATCAATAACTCGGGAAAATCGCTTAGCATTGAAGAAATTATGCGTGCTAGAACATATAATGCCGAGCGGAATTTTGATTTATTTGAGCAATTTGATAAAGTATCTGCACGTTTGGATGCGGTCGGGTATGGAACGGTAAAGCTGCGGACTATTCTTCAGTTAACGGCTGTTATTTTGAAAGAAAACAGCTTAGGACGCACGATTTTATCACTGGAACGAGATGCTTTTATTGATGCTTGGTATGAAGCTGTTGATGCACTGGAGCTTGCTATTGATTATTTGAAGCGTAAAAATAACGTTCGAGTATCTAATCTCCTTCCGACTTCTGCCATATTAATTGCATATGCGTATTTCTTTTATCTTCACCATGAGCCAAAGCCAACAGAAACACAAAGCAAGTATTTAGAGGATTTCTTTTGGAGAGTATCACTGACTGGCAGGTACTCGAGTGCATCGGCTGCAAAAATCAGTCAAGATGTAAAGCGCATCAGAGAAATTTATGAGGACAAGCAGCCAAATTATAAAGAATATGAGCCGCTTGGTGAGTTAACCGTGGAGGAGATGATTGCAAAGGGCCGCTTTAATGCTAACCGAGGGTTTGTCAAAGCTATTCTTTGCCTGTATAGTTCGTTTCAGCCGCGTGCGTTTGATGACAATTCACTTGTAACATTAGATAATGACTGGTTAAAAATCGCGACAAGCAAAAACTATCATCATTTTTTCCCGAAAAGCTTTATGAAAGGCAAAGTCGATGAATCGCGCTATGATAATGTGTTTAACATTACATTAGTCGATGACTTTTTAAATAAATCCCGGATTGGCCGTCAAGCTCCCGCTGATTATATGACGAAATTCAAAAGAGAAAATAGTCAATTAGAAAAAACGATGACCTCCCATTTAATTGACCTTCACCATGACGGCATTTTTGAAAACGATTTTGAAACGTTTATCCAGAACCGTACGGAATGTGTGATAAAAGAAATACAAAAACGAATTATAGAGGCGTAGTTAACTCTAGGCTGTTTAAAAAATTTTCAGAGCTGAAATACATGTCGTCTGCCTGGGGAAACGTTTCAGCCTATTGGAGGAACATCACCTCCGATAAACATTCACCTGCTGCTTTTCTTGCAGAAGTTTATATGTATTTCAGCGGATGTTCATTAAAAATAAAGCTAACTCAGCTTATCAGTTAAATCCATTTTTAATATAAACAACAGCCAGACGCCTTGTTTTTCTGCAAGGCGTCTGCGTTTTTTTATATCAATGAAAGTGAAAGGTTGTTCGCAATGGAATGTAGTGGCGCTTGTTTGTCTGATGGTGTTATATCAAAAGGCGTGCCGATAATCGTTCGTCTAACTGGTATAGTAATGCAGGAAATTCGATACGGTGCACATTGATAAGTAAGTTGCAATAATAAAACAGCAAGGCCCTTCACATTCCGCTGTTACGTACAGCGCACTAATGTTTCCATCGGAAAATAGGGGGATAATCGAAGCGGCTGGGTGGTTGAAAGAAAAAATGTTGTTACAAATTTCTGTTTTGCGGGAATACGACATATAGAAAATAAGACACAATTCTACAAAAAGTTCGACAATATGTGATAGTATAGAATATATTTATTCAGTAAAGGAGTGATTCTTTTGACTGCTATTAGTACTAGTTTGAAAGAATTACGGGAACAGCACGGATTAACGTCGGAAGAATTAGCGAAAGATGTGAATTTTACGAAAAGTATTATATGGAGCTATGAATTAGGCAAAAAAGAACCAAGTATTAGTCATCTTATGAAATTGGCGGATTATTTTCAAGTGAGTATAGACTATTTAGTCCGTAAAGAAGAAACCGACAAATCAATCGATTTAGACAATTCACACACTCTGGAATATTATCAGCTGCGGGTAGATGAAAAGGAATTAAACCAAGAAGAATTGGTTGATCTGATTGCATTTATTAAAGCAAAACGAGTGGTGAAACAAGAACAGCACTAAAGCACATAAGAAGTCGAAGCTGTGTTATTTACATATCTGCTGTTTGTAATGAGAAGCAGCGGGACGGATGCAAGCATTATAGAGCAGATGGGCAGCAAGCTGCTTTTCTTCGTATTATTTAAGGGCAAAGTGAATATCGTTAAAGAAAGCGCCATCCCGGGACGAGCACCCGGGATTTTTTCTAGCAAGGCAGTTCAGCGGTTTTAAGTCCCTGTGGTAAAATCATCAATAAATGTCCAAAAAATTGTAATAAAAGTGTAGCAGGATATGGGGCCAATAAGCACGAAAGTGAAGTAGACTAAAATTAAAACATATGTACTAGTTAGAAAAGGAGGACGACAGTGCCTGTTATACCAAAGCCAGCTTCAACGGTGATGTTGTTAAATGATAAAGGGGAAGTATATTTGACGAAAAGGCCTGCCACCATGAAAGTGTTAGCAGGGTTTTATGTGTTTCCGGGTGGGTCGGTGGAAAAGGGGGATTCCTTTATGGAAGACACCTATATGATGTTTTCTAATCATACCATTGATCGAACCTTTTATATAGCAGCAGCAAGAGAGCTGTTTGAAGAAACAGGTGTATTATTATGTCGTCATCAAAATAATGGCGTGCTGCCGTTGTCAGCTGAAAAGAAAACAACATACCGCCGCCAGCTGCTAGAAAAGCACATCACGTTTTTGCAGCTATTGCAGCAGGAGAATTTATATTTAGACTGCCGCCAGCTTATGTATGTGGGGCAGCGTATTACACCACCTTATCGTCCTTATCGTTTTGATACGCGTTATTTTATAGCGAAACTCCCTGTAAAAGAAAAGCCTGATCCGCTCGAACAAGAAGTGGCAGACGCCTGCTGGCTGACACCAGAGGAAGCTATCTCTTTGGAAAGAAGGGGATCGATTCCAGTGGCTTCTCCTACGATTTCCTATTTAAAAAAATTAAAAGCATATCAACAGAGCAGCTGATAAATGCAGAAAGAACTTTCACCACCTTCGTCGATGACGAAGGTTTTTTATGCAAAGCAGGAAGTAAGGATGCATATTTGGCGGTTTCACTGTCTAGCACAAGCATCTGCCCGCTTAGGCACGCACGACGTGGGATTCGTTCAGGTTGCCGCAGATTGTAGCGACTTTCTCTGAACGGTTCTCTGTTTTTCCTTTTGTCTCTGAGGCACAGGCAGCTCTGCGCATGTTTAAAATTGTCACCTGCATGCCTTATATCTGTACTCTGCAGAACTTGCCGCTTGTGAGCAAAGCGTTTGTTTTTTACAGGTAAAATGAAGTGTTTTATTTTCTCGTATTTGTGGAAAAGAAAAAAAGAATGACAAAAGTGAAGTCTATTGTTTGTCATAATTAAATAAATAAGTTAAACTAACTTACGAAAAGTAATTTAACAGCAAAAGGAGGAATTCTCATTTTAATCAGCTGTGTATGAGTAAATGAAGCATTATGCATACTACAATACGTAGCAGCAGACAATAAAACATACAATAGGTGGGAGTCCAATGGGATTATTGGATAAATTATTTGGAGATAAAAAGGAGACGAAAAAAATGGAAAATGTAAAACTAGCCGTTATTTATTACAGCTCAACAGGAACGAATTACCAAATGGCTCAATGGGCTGAAGAAGGAGCGACAGAAGCGGGAGCAGAAACAAAACTGTTGAAGGTGCCAGAAATCGCCCCGCAAGCAGCAATTGACTCCAACCCAGCTTGGAAAGAACATTTGGAAGCAACAAAAAATGTGCCGGAAGTATCCTTGGATGACTTGGAATGGGCAGATGCGATTATCTTCAGCATGCCGACTCGTTTTGGTAACTTGCCGGCCCAAATGAAACAGTTCTTGGATACAACAGGCGGCCTTTGGTTTGAAGGCAAGTTGGCTAATAAAGTGGTAAGCGGTATGGCTTCTGCCAATAATCCACATGGAGGACAAGAAGCAACAGTGAAAAACTTGTATACCACGATGATGCACTGGGGTGCTATTGTTGCAGCACCAGGTTATACAGACGAAGTAGCCTTCACATCAGGCGGTAACCCATATGGTACCAGTGTTACAGTAGACCAAGATGGTAACATGGTAGAAAATAATATTGATAAAGCTGTAAAACATCAGGCAAAACGTACAGCAACGATTGCTTCTTGGGTAAAACAAGGATTGCAGCAATAACATTGATAAAGAAGGGGCTGTCTTCAAAAGGTTGTTCATCATAACCTTTTAGACGGCCCTTTTTTATCGTTCTATACCCTTTGCCGGTTGGATGACTCTTTCAGCTCGTTTGCTGTGGGCAGCCGCGTTTTCGTTCTAAAGAAATCCATGTTAAAGTGAAAGGAAGCCAATACATAAACAGAAGGGCTCACAAATGCATGAAAGGAGAGAGGGCATGGGGTTCTTTAAAAGAGCAGGCAATAGGAAAAAGCACGCGGAAGAAGCGGAACAATTTCTCTTTGAAGGAGAGAAGCTGCAGTCAACATACGGATTGCTTGTTGACTTTGTTGCGTTCACTTCTCACCGGATTTTGTTTGTCGACAAGTCTGTGCTTTCTAAGTCCAAATCAGTTGTTGTCAGCATACCATACGGTAAGATTGAAGAAATTGCGATTGAAAAAACGGGTTTCTTTTCTGTTTCCAATAACATTGAAATAACAACGAAAAAAGAGACGCATTCTTTAACCTTCTTAAAAGACACGAATGTAATGGAAGTATACCGAGATTTAGCGAAACGTATTTGTTAGCTGTAGGAGGAAAACCAGTCATGACACCAACAACGATGATGAAATGGATTACCGGTTCGCTTGAGTTGTTTCTAGGCATCCCGATTCTTGGCGGCTCTATTATAATAGGGCTGTCATGGTCTCCGCTGTTTGTGATGCTGATTTTGCACATTATTACACTGATACTTGCAAGCCGTTCGGTAGCTAACCGGCACGGTTCAATCCTGGGCATTGTCACATCTTGTTTGGCCTGGATTCCATTTGTCGGCTGGGCGATGCATGTAGTGACCGGGATTATCCTAATGATTGATGCAGCAAAAAATAAATGAAAAACGATCCGTTTTGTTGATCAACAAAACGGATCGTTTTTTTGCATGTCTATGATGCGGTTTCAGCTGCATAGCGTTGATGAAATGTTTTATCTTTTCTGCCATGAATCCAAAAGTAACAGATGGCGCCAAACAATATAATAATGACGGTTGTCAGATATAAACCGCGGTAGCCTGTAAACGGAACAAGCAGTCCTAGCAGAAATGGACCGATACCTAAGCCGAAGTCCAGAAACACGTAATACGTAGAAATGGCCAGACTCATACGCTCAGACGACGTTCTTTTAATAGCAATGGTCTGCGTGATGGGTTGGAAATTACCATACCCTAATCCGATACAAAAGGCTGCCAGAAGCATCATCCAACTGTACTGTGCTTGGCTTAATAAAAGCATGCCTCCAGCAAAAAACACGAGAGAGGGATAGATAATGATGTTCGCACCCTTTTTATCCGTAAGACGTCCTGAAAAGGGACGTGTACTTAGAACAGTAATCGAGTACACAAGGTAGAAGAAGGTAGCAGCTGTTACAAGGTTAATGGCTTCTGCGTACACCGTTAATAACGACAATACACTTGAGTAAGCTAATCCAACGACCATCGCCACAAGAGCAATAGGCAGCGACCCTTTTTCAAAGTAGTTCGATAAAGAAAATGGCTGCTGCGCGGTGTCTTTCGTATTAACAGCCGGCTGTACATCTCGCGTTTGGATAGAGATGACAAGGCTGATAACACCTAACAGCAATGACAAGAGAAAAACGGCATTGTAGTGGACATACTGTGTTAAAAGGATAGCCACTAATGGACCAACTGCTGTTGGAAGCACCATGCTCAGTGTAAAAAAGCTTATGCCTTCCCCTTTGCGGCTTGCAGGAACCATTTGTGCTACCATCGTGGAAGCAGCAGTGGTTGCTAAACCGACACCAATGCCGTGAATGACTCGAACAGCAATTAAAGCAGGCAGGCTGATCGCCGCAAAGTAGAGAAGGGTTGTGACAATATAAAGAACAAGACCGAACATTAATATTTTTTTATTGCCGGTTTTTGTAATAGCCCGCCCAGCAAATAACCGGCCGCATAATACCCCAATAATAAAAATGCTGGCGCTAAGCCCAGCAATACTCGAAGATGCTTGAAATGTTTCGGTTGCATAAGGGGCCATCGTCACCAATAAGAGAAACACCGCAAACATCATGAAAAAATTAACGACAGATGTAATGATAAAGTCTTTTGTCCATAGTTGCTCCTTTTCCATACTCTACTCTCCTCATTGTAATAAGTTCTCCCGCACTTTCATTAAAATACGGCTGGCTATCAGCTGCTCATCTTCACTGATGCCTTGAAGTGCTTCTTTTTGGAATTCTTCAATCGTCAGCAGCACATCTTCACAAACACTCTCTCCTGCTTTTGTCAGTTGTATCTTTTTTTCGCGTTTATCCTTGCCGGGCGTGGTTTCAATGTAGTCGAGTTCTTTTAAACGTTGAATCATCCGAGTGACAGTTGGTTTTTCTACATTTTGATACTCAGCGATGTCACCAATCGTATGAGGCCCTTCATTTAAAAGAAGGTGCAAAATCGCCCATTGTGAACTGTATAAGTTATGTCTGGATAAGTAGATGTTTAATTTTTTAATAAAAGGCCGGTACATTTTTCGGTATTGATAAAAAAATTGCTGGTGTGGTTTCATGTAGCTGCTCCTTGTACAAAAAGTTAGTTAGGGTACCTAACTATTAATAATATAATATAAAATGCAGTCATTGTCTAGCTGATAACATGGGAAAGCTAGCTGCTCCACAGACGGAAAGAGAGGGCAATAAGCAGGAAATGGGCAATTGACAGTTGTTCTGGGCAAGGATATAATTTTTATAGTGTAAAAATTCAGAAAAATATTAAACTGAAAATGTGCACTTAATTAATGTATCTGGTATGAAAGGATGACATTTTAAGTAATGGGGGAATGGATATGGCAGGTAATCATCATGCGGCAGCAAGTAATAAAGTACAAGTTACTATCGAAGAAGGACTTGCAATCGTTACAATAAACAATCCGCCGGTTAATTCACTGACTCAAGAAGTGATGAATGAGTTTCATAGAGCAATCGATCTGCTTGCAAAAAATGAACATATACAAGCAGTGATTATAACTGGTGCAGGTGAAAAAGCGTTTGTAGCAGGTGCTGATATTAAACAGTTTTTGTCATTGGATGAACAAGACGGCAGGCAGTTGTCTTTAGATGGGCAGTTAGTTTTTGAAAAAATGGAACAGCTGCCCGTTCCTGTCATTTGTGCGGTAAATGGGGCTGCTTTAGGTGGCGGCTTTGAGTTAGCGCTGGCTTGTGATATTCGTATTGCTGCGGAAAATGCAAAACTGGGACTTCCGGAAGTAGGACTCGGTCTTATTCCTGGCTATGGCGGCACGCAGCGGCTCACTCGCTTAATTGGATTAGGAAAAGCAAAAGAGATTATTTTTACGGGGAAACCGCTCTCTGCTCAAGAAGCGCACCAAATTGGTCTCGTTGAAAAAGCCGTGCCTGAAAAAAACGCATTAGAAGCTGCTAAAGATATGGCGGCTCACATGATGAAAAACAGCCCGCAAGCTATCAGCAAAGCAAAAATGGCACTGCATAAAGCGTTGGAGACACATTTGCAAGATGGTTTAGAAATAGAAGCCCATTTGTTTGGAAAAGCGATGGCAACAAAAGACTGCAAAGAAGGAGCGGCAGCCTTTCTTGAAAAACGTCCCCCGCATTTTCAACGACATTAATGTTATGCAGTGACATGAAGCTGCCTCTTGTTTTTGTCCCGCTGCGGCGGGATTTTTTACTGTCGGAACATATAATGTTGTGAAACGCCATTTTGCTGCGGCAAGTCGCATTTCCTTTATAGAGCAAGACAAGAAAGGATAAACATTCAAACTTTTCAATCAGCCCCAGCGTCTGAACATTCAGTAATACACGATGCCGCTTGGGACAGCATTTGCCAAGACTTCAGTGACTGCTAAAACGCGTTTGCCAGTGCAGCGGACATTCCTTCACGTTAGACGTTAGTACGTTGTTTTTCTGTATCTTTTGGCAGCGTTAAGACGTTCTATAGAAACAGCTCAACACATAGTATACATTAAACAAAACAGAATAGTTATTATTTACAAATCGTAATCATTACGGTATAATCCCTTTAAATCGTAAAAATTACGATTTAAAGGAGGTACATACAGTGATAAAAAAATGCTGGCTGATGGCCGTGGTGCTTTTATGTGCGGTGACAGCAATTGGCTGTGCAGCTGAAGAATCTGTTGAAGAAGCAGGGGGCGAAGAAGTAAATAATGGGGAGGATGCACCGCTGCACATTTATACAACATTATTTGTCTGGGAAGACTTCACAAAGAAAATCGGAGGCGATGAGGTTCAAGTGCAAAATATTGTACCAGCAGGAGGAGACCCGCACACATTTGAACCAACCGCACAAACGATGATTGATATTGCTGAGGCGGATGCGTTTATTTTTAATGGCGGAGGAATGGAAGGTTTTGCAGAACAAATCAATGCTGCTGTCCAAGAAGAAGGTGTAACATCTGTTGAAGTAACCAAAGGCATGGAGCTGCGGCAGTTGAATGATGATCATGCTCACAGTCATGGACACAATGACCATGCGCACGAGCATGGTGAAGCAGATCCGCACGTTTGGTTAGATCCGATATTAGCGATGGAAGCAGTCGATTATATTAAAGAAGCATTAATAGAGATGAGACCTGAAAAAGAAGACGTTTTTCACGAGAATGCTAAAATGCTGCAACGAGAGTTACAAGAGGTAGATGAGCGGTTTTCTGACATAGCTGCGTCATCAGAAAGCAACCAATTTGTCGTATCTCACGCAGCCTATGGATATTGGGAAGACCGGTACGGCTTAGAACAGATTGGGATAACTGGTCTGTCACCATCTGATGAGCCATCGCAAAAAGAATTACAAGCAATTATTGATATGATTGAAGAACAAGAGGTTGAATATGTCATGTTTGAAAGAAACATTTCGTCTAAAGTTACCGAAGTTGTTCAAGATGAATCTGGTACACAAGCATTACACTTGCACAACCTAGAATCTGTCAGTGAAGAAGAGCGAGAGGCAGGGAAAGATTATCTGCAAATAATGGAAGAAAATATAAAAAATCTTCAGCAAGCACTAAGCTATGAAGGGAATCATGAAAACAATCATGATCATCAGTATGATGAACACGAGCATGACCATCATAATTAACAAACACTGTCATATAAACATTGGTGACAGATTACTATTTTAAAAAAGAACATTCATACTCCGGTAGTAAAAACACCCCAAAGCATATAGACAGCAGCTTTGGGGTGTATCTTTTTATAAGATTAGAAAGTAAAGAAGCGGACTTGTGTTTTTTATTGAAAGTCTCGTGGAATATCGGTTTCCCATGTTTTTTGAAATATTTCTTGTCCGTTTTCATAAGCAGTTATTTGGTTTGTTAAATAAAAATTGTGTTCGTCACTTGTCATTTTGCTGTATGTTCTAAGTTCAATCTCCCAGTCACTGCGTCCAAGTGTCAATGTCCATTCGGATTCCGTTTGAGCAGAAAGCGGATTGTTTTTTGTAATGCTGAAGGTGTTTTTATTCTGGCTGCCGTGGCGAATGCCATTGTGCACTAAACGACGCTCGCCTTCATCGGAAAAGTCTTCGAGTTTCCATGTATCATGGATAGTGTCATGGATGACACGACGTGTTCGGTTTTCTTTTCGAAGAATTTCTTTTTCAATTATTTGAGCGGTTTCAGGGATATCAAAGTTTCCCCAGGATTGATCATCTGTTTGCGGCGTTCGGACAGGAAGTTCCATATAGGTATCCGTACCGCTGTAAAGCGTGAGTGTCACTGGCTTTGGTGAAGGCCAGGCTTGCGGGAAGTAGGTTGGTGACACAGCAACTTCCAGCTGGTGTCCTTTTGGAATCTTTTGACCGAGTGCGTCAAGTTTTATGGCTGTTTGATATTTTTTGCCTGGTTCAAGTGGTTGTGGAAACTCGTGGGATTCCAAATGGTTCAAGTTCAGCATTCCCCAGCTGATTAAAGTGGATTCACCAGTCGGCGCTTTATCGTTTAGCCGTACAGCAATCAACGCATTTTCTTGATTCGAAGAAAATGAGGCATGAAAAATAGGTTGTCCGAGCAGTTCCGTGTCTTCTTCAAATGGCTGTGACGTAAACACAACTGATTTTTCATTTTCATAACGCTGATCTGACGGCAAATCACCTGGCTGGCCAAATGGACAGAACACTCCAGCATAAAAGCCGTGTTCCTGCATGCCAGTGATGGTAATATCATGTTCATCAGGAGCCTTTTGTGTTAATGCATCAGAAGTGACATACAGCGGTGTGCCAGTAACATTTTCAGACGGCCATGTATCATCGGCTACCCACTTGCCAGGGCGTTCTTCATACGTGGTTTGCGGCCGTTCACTTTCCTGAATCCATGAAATCAGCTTGGGCTCGTCCATGATTCCAGTGTCTTTCCCTTTTAACCAATGGTCCCACCAGCGCAGACATTCTTGTAAAAACCCGATAGCAGGATCAGGTGTAGCCACTTCTGGGTATTCATGTGCCCAAGGACCAACAAGGCCTTTGCTTTCATTTGGCAAATGTTCAAGCATACGGAATACAGCGTTAGTATAGCCATCCTGCCAGCCGCTGACTGCAAACACCGGGATCGTAACAGCAGAATAATCTTCGTTGACAGAGCCGTGTTTCCAGTAACTGTCTCTGCGTTGGTGGCGCATCCACTCTTCCACAAAAGGAGGTGCGTTTTCAAGACGCTCCAGCCAGTTCTCTTTCCAGCTTTCCCCAACGATATCTGGATCTTGAGGCCTGGCGTTGTAGGCAAACATCGTAGAGGACCACCAGACCATATCAGAGGCGAGAATATTACCGCCGCGGTAATGAACATCATCGGCAAAGCGGTCATCGGTCGAACAAAGGGTGATAATTGTTTTTAGAGCTGGATGGTTTCTAGCTGCTACTTGTAACGAATTAAAACCACCCCATGATTTTCCAATCATGCCAACACCACCGGTAAACCATGGCTGCTTTTGGATCCAATTTAAAACCTCTAGAGCATCGTCATGCTCTTGCTTTAAATACTCATCTTTCAAATAGCCATCGGAATTACCGGAGCCGCGTATATCTACACGAATAGAAGCATAACCATGGCCGGCAAAATAAGGGTGGCGGATGGAGTCGCGAATCGCAGTGAAGTCGCTTTTCCGGTAAGGGATATATTCTAAAATCGCAGGTACCGGATGCTCATCCGCGTCTTCAGGCAGCCAAATGTCGGCTGCAAGTCTCGCACCATCAGACATTGGAATCCATATGTCTTTTATTTCATTTACTTTCCGCGGGAATTCGGTAATAGTTCTTCGTTGTTTAGAGTCTTTAATATTAAATACCAATCAGCTCATCCTTTCGTTATCATGTTTTGATTGTCGGCTGGAAAACAATGTGATGTTGTTGAGATGACGGCACCACTTTAATCACACTCTCATACACGTACGCTAATGTTTTTTCAATCGCTTCATCAGTCGTATAGTCTCTGCGCCGGTTCATAAAAGAACTCATCATGCCTTTCCATATAAATAAGGTGATGTCAGCAATATATTCCACATCTTTTTCTGCTAAAAGGCCTTCCTGTACGGCATTTTCAATATACAACGCACTTCTTTTAGCAAAGGAGTGTTCCATCACAAACGATTTTATCTGTTCTGGCAGCCCGATTAATTCTTCCGGATATATTTTATAGTAATGCTCTAAAAATTCCTCCGGTGACCCACCGAGACTATCAATGAAAAGGACCGAGTAAACCTGGGGCTGGCGAAAGGAGTGCTTGCAAAAACACTCCCAGGAATACAACCATTTTTCTAACGTGTTTGTCCCTTTTTCCAAGTAAACAGGCAATTCTTCAATATACGGTTTAGTAAAACGCATGCTTGCAAAAAACTTCAAATGAGATAAATCCTTGAAGTAATTGTAGGCAGTCGAGCTGGTGAATCCAGCTTTGTCAGCAATTTTACGAATGGTCACTCTTTCCATGCCTTCGTTTTCAATTACTTCCGTCGCGGCGTTAAGAAAATATCCCCACATTCGCTTCCGTTGTATTTCTTTTCTGCCAGCTTTCATGACAACACTTCCTTTTTACGCTTATTTCTTCACATAATGATGGTATGGTTCATCTTGTTTCAGCCATCTTAAAAGAGAGATGGCTAACAGCACGTACATAATTAAAATCGGTACGGAGACAAGGACAGAAGATGTTTGCACAACACCAAGACCGCCGACGATGGTAAGACTAATTGCCAGTGCTGATAAGAGGATACCCCAAAGCAGGCGGTGCCAGCGAGCTGGCTCTGCATCCTTTTTCATCTCCGCAGAGGCAATGCTAGCAATAACATAACTTGCAGAGTCCAGTGACGTGGCCAAAAACACAAATCCTAAGATGACAAAGAAGCTGGACACGATGACAGATAAAGGCAGGGAATCAAGCACAGCTACGATGACTGCTTGTTCACTTTCACCCGTTAAAATGCCAGTCAAGTCTACTTGATTGGTTAGTTCTAAGTTCATGGCATATCCGCCGAACACACCAAAATATAACCAGCTTCCAAGAGTTCCCCACATCAGTACGTGAAAGACAAGTTCTCGGATGCTTCGTCCTTTGGAAATACGTGCTACAAAAATCCCGATAAAAGGAGCTGTGGCTGCAAACCAAGCCCAGTAGAACACAGTCCAAGCTTGCGGGAATCCACCTTCTGAAATAGGATCGGTGTATAAACTCATCCGCATAAAATTATCAAGCATTAAGCCTAAGCTGTCTGTGAAATAGGAAAGCAGAAACAGCGTAGGACCGACAATGATAACAAATAACGCAAGGCCAAGTGCCATGTAAACGTTCCAGTCACTTAATTTCCGTATTCCTTTGTACAAGCCAAAATAAGCACTAGAGCTAAAAATAAACGTCCATATAATAATAATCACAATGTCTAACAAAAGAGTTGGCTCCACACCTAAAAGATTGCTTAGTACAGCAGAAACCATTGGAACTCCAAGGCCCAGCGACGTCCCTAATCCTCCAATTAAGCTCCAAATGACTAAAATATCAATGATTTTGCCAAGTAAACCGTCTGCATATTTGCCGAGCGCTCCGCTGCAGGCAGTACTAATTTTTAATGATGAATCTTTTCGAACATAAAAACTGTATGCCATAACAACAGCCGGCAGTGCATACAATGCCCAGGCAGAAATGCCCCAATGAAAGAGCCCGTAACTAATGGCAAATTCAGCAGACTCTGTGGAACTGCCTTCGATGCCAAAAGGAGGTCCTGTATAATAGTACAACGGTTCCACAATCGACCAGAACATAATACTTGTGCCCATACTAGCACAAAAGAGCATGCCGCCCCAGCTGAACTTAGAGAAATCCGGCGTATCTTCTGGGTCTCCCAGTTTGACACGTCCATATCGTCCAATCATGAGCCAGATTAAAATAATAAATAAACCAATTGTCAAAAATTCAAAAGCCCAGTCCAGCCGAAATGTAATAGCGGTCATGGCCCCTTCAATGACAGGGCCGGCCGTATCGCGGAAAATCACTAATAACACGGTTGCTAGTACAATAAAAATCAATGACGGCCAAAAAATAGATTTGTCTAATTTTGCATTCATAACTTGTTATTACCCCCAAAGATGTAAAAAGAATTATAATATCATGTCTTCTAACGAGCGTGGATACTGTGTCACGCTTTCGAAACCGTTATTTGTCACAATCACGGTATCGGAATGACGAAATCCACCAACTCCAGGCACGTAAATTCCTGGTTCAATGGTATATACCATTCCTTCTTCCAGCTGCAATTCATTATCAAAACGTAAGTAGGGCTCTTCGTGTTCAGTTAATCCCAAACCATGTCCTGTTCGGTGTTGAACGTGCTCACCATACCCATGTTTTTCAAATACATGATAAGCGGCCAAATCAATGTCTTTTGCACAGACACCAGGCTTTACCACCTGCATGGCTTGAGCTTGTGCTTCAATAGCCAATTCCAGGCAATATTTCTGTTCATTTGATGGACGGCCGATGAGAAAGGTTCGTTCATTTTCCGCGCGGTAATGATTGACCCATACTTGGCGGCTGTGCACGACAACGTCGTTTTTCTCCAGTTTCCTTGTGCTCGAGGCAAGATGCGGCATAAAGCTTCGCGTGATGCCTGAGCATGTCCAGTCTGCAAAGCCAATGAGCTGATCTGGAAACTGCTGCGATGCTGCTTCTAACAGTTTTTTGTCTCCAAACGAATCCAGCTCAAGTTCACTGATGCCTGGCTGCACATGATGCAAAGAAGATTCCAGCGCAAGGTCAGACAGCACACCGGCTTGTTTAATCCAGTGAATTTCTTCTTGGTCTTTTTTCATGCGCATTTCCATCAAATCGGGCCCCATATCTTTCACAATGAAATTTCGTTCATGCAGCATACAGTACAGTGCTGCAGGGAGGGTATCTACTTCGACACCGATAGTCGACGAGGCTGGTTGACGGTCCAGCAGGTGTTCAAGCGGCCGATGAAATTGAGTATCTTTTCCTCGGTGACAAGCAATTTCATGATAGACATACAATTCATCAGTCCGGGCAGACTGGCTGGCATGATCTTTTTCTAATTCCGGAAGGATGAATTGTAAGCTATTCAAATAAACGAGACAGATGATTGGCCGTGAATAGGATATGGCCCGAAAGCCGCTTACATAATATTGGTTATCTGGCTCAACAAGAAGAGCCATATCGATTTCCTTGTCTCTCATACGTTTGCGGAAGCCATCCAGGCGCCTTTTTAATGTTTCATCTGTGATGCCCATGCAAAATTCCCCTTTTATGAATTTGTTCTTTTTATGAACATGTTCATATTAACAGAAAAGTAGATATTGTCAACTTCGTCTTCAAGGAGAAAACAAACGAAAAATAGAGATGTTTCGTTCTTGTTATCTGTATAAGAGAATGATTAAGGCGTGTGAAGATACGTAAAGTGATATAAATGATGAAAGAATTTGAAGCTGTATTCATAGAAAGGTCTGCCTATTGTGAAATGATATGGCATTGGCAGAATAGAACAGAGCCTAAATTAATCAAATCTTCATATCTAGTTAAAATTTAGTTAATAATTTTCATGTATCTTGTGGAGGTGAACTAAATGAAGGGAGTTGGATAGAATGAAAACATATCTTAAGAGTGCAGCAGTTATCGGGCTTAGTACAGCTTTCATATTTTCGGCTGCAGCAGTGGATAGTAAAAAAGGCGAGCCCGGTCCTCCTGATCATGCAAATGGCAAAGGGCCAGGCCCGAATACAGAAGAAGTAGAAAATATTATCTTTATGATTCCAGACGGGTTCTCAGCAAGCTATGCTACAAACTATCGAATTTATAAGGAAGGGGAAGAACCAGTCTGGGATGACATGCTGACAGGCATGATTAAGACAGATTCAGCAAATAATTATGTCACTGATTCCGCAGCAGCGGGCACCGCTATGGCTACAGGTGAAAAAACGAACAATGACATGATCAGCATGACCCCTGGCGGTGAACCACTCGAGAGCATTCTTCAAAAAGCAGGTGATGAAGGCAAGGCGACAGGACTGGTGGCCACTTCTACTATCACGCACGCCACACCAGCTGTATTTGGCGCAAGTGTAGAAGCGCGTGACAATGAAACAGCGATAGCACCGCAGCTGTTAAATAATGTTGACGTACTTCTTGGCGGCGGACGTGATAACTTTTTGCCGGAAAATCAAGGGGGAAATCAGAAAAATGATAATCTCATAGAAAAAGCTGAACAGGATGGATTTGAATACATAAAAACAAAAGAAGAGCTTGAAAAAGCAGAGTCGGAAAAGCTGCTCGGTTTGTTTGCAGAAGACGCAATGGCACCGGATATGGAACGGCCGAAGGAGCAGCCTAGTCTTGCTGATATGACAGAAGGAGCTATTGATAACTTGGAGCAAGATGACGATGGATTTTTCCTTATGGTAGAAGGCAGTCAGATTGACTGGGCAGGGCATGCGCATGATGCTGCATGGGCAATGAGTGAAACAGAAGCATTCGAAAAGGCTGTAAAAGAAGCAGTTGAATTCGCAGAAGAAGACGGAGAAACTCTTGTTGTAATTGCAGGGGATCATGAAACAGGCGGCATGAGTGTAGGAGGAAATGATGAATACAAAGCCAATCCGGAAATTCTCCGTAATGTAACTGCTACTGGAGATACAATGGCAGAAGCATTAAATAATGACCGCAGTAATGCAGCGGACGTGTTAAAAGAATATGCAGGTATTTCACCAAGTGAGGAAGAAATAGCACGTATTCAAGCAGCGGAGGATCCGGCATTTGCCATGAATACTATTGTAAGTGAACATGCTTATGTAGGCTGGACAACGGATGCTCACACTGGCACTGATGTACAGCTTTATGCCTATGGTCCTTCCTCTGACTTGTTTCATGGTTTACTAGATAACACAGATTTGCCAAAAAAAATGGCAGAAGCTATGGATATTGAATGGGAAAAATAAATATTTGCTCTATTGAGACTGGGGCAAATCTAAGGTAAGTGATTCAAAAGCCAAACAATAAGGGATGAACGTATAGGTTAAGTGTCGTCAACATACGGAGATTTCAACGGAAACGGCACGAGCTGACGATTCACTTGGTAAAGAGGCCGAATCAGCTGGGGTCGTGCTTATGGAACGCGAAGAGTGTTGACGGAGCAATGATAGAAATGACCGTTATAAACAAACAATCTGAGCTGATTTTCGTGAGACACTCGTATTGTTCTACAGCTCTTATGCTTTTGCCCCAGCCTATGCAGTTTCCAAGTGTTTTGGCATCAGAGACTGCACAATTGATGACATCAACTCTTACCATGGGTTGATCAAAACCAGGACGGAAATAAAACTGGTTAATCACCATCTCAGTAAAACCCCCAAGAAACTTGTTTGTTTCTTGGGGGTTTTTGCATATAGACGAGAAGGTGGGGAAAGAACAGAAAAATAAGGGAAGATGATTCTCTTGTAAATGACTGCAGCGATTTTGTTTTTTGTTTACTGATGCATCATTTCTTGCAGACGTCTTTCATGTTCAAGAAATTCATAAAAAGTCTGGTAACATTTTGCTGGATCGCTGACGACTTTTTTCAAGTACTGTTCTTTGGCTTCGTGAGATAACACATAACTGTTTTTAATACGGTGATGAACATATTCAACACTTTGTTTCTGAATGTTTTTGCTTTGATGAATTGATTCTTTAAATAGTGCCATACCAACCGCACCAAGCAATGCTAATCCACCGAATAAAAGGGCGGTATCGGCGGTTAATGACGTGCCGGCAAGGAGAAAGAACAAGTTCCACAGCGAAAATGTAACAAGCGGCATGGCAATAAATCCGTAAACCATGCTTTTTTTCACTAATGGAGCAAGCCGCTCCTGCATTTTGTCGAACTCTTCTTTCACATGGACCGGAGCATTTTTTAAAAAGCTGGGGTTCATGTATCATCTCTCCTTCTTTATTTGTCTGCAGGGAAATAAGAAAAGAAAGCTTGTTGCATATATTTTTCCAGTCGCTATTTATTATAAAATTGACTTTATAGTCACAAAGTTGACTAATTGGTCACATGTTTATTTTAAATGGCATGAAAACGAATTTCAAATATGTGAGACGGAGTCGCAGTGACAGTTTTGTGGCTTTTTTACGTATGTTTGAAAGGAAGAAGCATATTGAAAAGACAACCACAAAAACTGAAACAATGTATCGGAATATTAACCTCATTTTGCAGTTTCAATTAGTGGTGTAAAATTACATAATAAAATTATCAATTGAAAGCGCTTTAAAACTAGTAGCTGCAAGTTTAAGGAGGATGCTGTATGATTGAACAAAAAACGAAACGACCTTTAACAGGGAAAGAATACTTAGAAAGTTTAAAAGATAATAGAGAGGTATGGATTAATGGAGAACGAGTGAAAGATGTTACAACACATCCAGCGTTTCGAAACGCCGCCCGCTCGATTGCAAGACAATATGATGCCCTTCACGATGAAAAAACAAAAGATATCTTAACAAAACCGACCGATACAGGAAATGGCGGCTATACGCAAAAATTCTTCCAATATGCTGAATCCGCCCAGGACCTGCTCGAATCAAGAGATGCGATTGCGGAATGGGCAAAGATTACGTACGGGCAAATGGGCAGATCTCCGGATTACAAAGCATCGTTCTTAGCAACACTTGGTGCTGACCCGGATTACTATGCACCATATTCTGATAATGCACGCTATTGGTACAAAGAAGCCCAAGAGAAAAACTGGTTCTTTAACCATGCGATTATTAACCCTCCAGTAGACCGCAACAAACCAATGGAAGCTGTCAATGACGTATTCGTCCGCGCAG
>NZ_FNDK01000042.1 GCF_900099605.1 Alteribacillus persepolensis | reverse complement strand
ACGTAAAATACCATGGACGCCATCCCTCCAGATGGTGACCATGGTATTTTTTAAAAGCCAGCTTATGCAGCTGGTTTCTTTTTGCGGCGTTTCACCCCCGCCACCTTCCGTATAAAGAGGCGATTTTTTTGTGTGTTTGGCATAAAAAAAGAATGTTGGAGTATTTTTCATTCCCATCATTGAAAGGCGATCAGGTGAGACGCCTGCGGGGCGTCGGCTAAGACCAGCCACATCGTGTGGCTAACGCCGACACTAGCACGTCCTGTGCGTCGAAGCAAGAGCTGAAGATCCACCGACGGCGGTCTTCCGTCGGTTAGCTGAAGCCTTGCCCGCGGCAAGCGAATCTGAAGAGCCATTCATACGATAGAGTATACGTTCATCCAAACCACAGCCCTTTTTTTAAAAGACAGGAAAACATAAAAGTTTGACGTTTTCATCGTTCAGAAAAAGCGCCTGCTCACTCAAGTGCACACGACGTGGGTCGGTTCAGCGTTGCCACAGGACGTGTGCGTTCTTAGTAGAAGTACCTTACAGAAGCACCTTACAAAAGTTCCTTCACCGCAGTCGAACCTCCTCCTTTTAAGGCGCTTGTGCTTTTCTTTGCATTATACATATCTGTATATAAAGCGTAATGGTTCTTGTTTACAAATCGTAACTTTTACGATAGAATCCGTTGTATAAAATGTGATTATAATGAGAGGAGAAAGCTGATGTCTATCGGGCGTTTATCGTTTGTGCTTTTTATGATGATGCTGACGCTTACAGCTTGCGGAGGAAATCAAGATCAAACACAAACGAGTCAAGAGAAAAATGGAGAAGAGGAAACGCCTCTTCATATTTATACAACCTTGTATCCGTGGCAGGAATTTACGGAAAGAATCGGCCAAGATGAAGTCGAAGTAGAAAATTTAGTACCGGCTGGAAGCGATGTGCATAGTTTTGAGCCGACAGCCAAAACGATGATTCGCGTCGCAGAAGGAGACGTTTTTATTTATAATGGTGCTGGAGTAGACGGTTTTTCACAGGCAGTTAAAGATACTGCTGAGCAAGAAGGTGTGACGACACTGGAAGTGACAGAGAATATGACGCTGCAAACACAAAGAGAACATAGTCACGCGGAAGATGTTGAAGGGCATCATCATGGTGATGAGGCTGAAGCGGATACTGACAGCCATGCTCATTCTGATGTGGACCCGCATGTGTGGCTCGACCCCTTATTGGCGATAGAAGCAGCAGAAAATATCAAAACAGCATTGATTGAATTGCGTCCTGATAAGAAGCAGTATTTTGAAGAAAACTTTCAACAATTAAAAAGTGACTTAGAAGCTCTTCACGAGAATTTCAAACAAATGGCGGCAAGTGCCAACCGGGATACGTTTCTCGTTTCTCATGCAGGGTATGGGTATTGGGAAAGCAGGTATCAATTACATCAAATTGGCATGACCGGTTTGTCTCCATCCAATGAGCCGTCACAAAAGCAGCTGCAGCAGATTATCCAGTTAGCACAGGATTATGAGGTGCAGCATGTGATGTTAGAACAAAATATCTCCTCCAAAATTGCTGAAGTTGTGCAGGATGAAATAGGAGCAGAAGCGCTTTATTTGCATAACTTAGAGTCTCTGACTGAAGAGGATATCGAAAACAATGAAAACTATTTTCGTTTAATGGAACAAAATATTAATCATTTAGCGGAAGCTTTGCAATAGTACTCATATAAGAAAAGACAAGAAACTTGCTGTCCTTTCCAGTTTTTCGGTACAATGAAAGCAAATAGGAAAAGAAAGGGTGGAAAGAATTTATGGATTTCAACTTTATGATAAATGATGTCGTTCAAACGGCAAGGCAAGAAATGGAAGAAGCTGGTTACGAATCACTGAGTACACCAGAGGAAGTAGAAGAGGTGCTGGGTAAAGAAGGCACAACGTTAGTAATGGTAAACTCTGTTTGCGGATGTGCTGGCGGTATTGCGCGTCCAGCAGCAGCTTATATGCGTAATTATGATAAAAAACCAGATCGTTTTGTGACGGTTTTTGCAGGGCAAGATAAAGAAGCAACAGAAAAAGCACGCTCTTATTTCACTGGTTACCCGCCTTCTTCTCCATCATTTGCGCTTGTTAAAGATGGGGACATTCAAGAAATGGTAGAACGCCATGATATTGAAGGGCATGAACCGATTGAGGTGGTCCAAAAATTAGAAAAAGCATTTGACCAATACTGCGAGTAAACGATGTTACCGCCATCAACAAGAGGTTGCTGGCGGTTTTTGTTTTAGAAAAGCTGGTAGAAAGCATAGAATTTGTGCTATAATACAAAAAAATCATGCAAAGGACGGAAAGTAATGGCTACGTTAGAAGAACTATACAACCAAGTACAGCATTATTTAAACATGGATGAAGAAATTGATTTTAAAGAATTCAAAGGCTATTATCAAGATGTAATTACATACTTTGACCAGCATGCTGCTGAGTTTGACGAAGCAAGCATATGGAAAGGCTTATTTATCGTAGAGAGCATTATGTCTAATGCGGAAAACCGGACAGCAGCGACCAAGCGTCCGTCTGAATCAAAAAAGTATAAAAAAATGGCCAGCCGTACGAAAGTTTATGCCCAGCATTTTACGAAACGTCTTCACGACATTGGATATACACATGATGAGATTAGTGAGGAGTTTGAAAAAATGTTAGCCGAAGGAGAAAAAGAACAAGTCGAGTAAAGAGCGGCTGAATAAAGCGGCCGCCTTTTGATTTCTTTGCGATTTAGGAATATGTCACTTTGTGAAAAGGTTAACGTGTAAGAAAATAAAAGTTTTTTCCACAAAAAAGACGTGGCGGTAAGCCAAGCTCTCTATGTAAAATCGTGCGCAAAAAATATGAATAGCGGTTGACATCATTTAACATAAGCGATAAAATGAACGTTGTCGTTAAAAATTAGATGAGCGCCTATGGTGAAATGGATATCACGCGAGATTCCGGTTCTCGTATTCCAGGTTCGAATCCTGGTAGGCGCGCCACATACTTACATACGCAAACTGCACATGTTCATGTGCAGTTTTTTTATTGGCTGTTTATTCAGCGTATAATAAAAACAGCAAAAAGTCAGCTGATGTTGAAGGAGTGTATTATGCCGAGGTGGAGAATTGGGTATCGAACGATTAAAACAGCTATAGGTGCAGCGCTGGCTATTTTTATCGCTGAGCTGTTAGAACTGGAGTTTTTTGTCTCAGCTGGTATTATTGCCGTTCTTTGTATTTCTGTGACGAAAAAAGAATCACTGCGTGCTTCATGGGAGCGTTTTGTGGCGTGTCTGATTGGTTTGGGATATGCGAGCATTCTGTTTGAAGTGATTGGTTATCATCCGGTGTCTATTGCAGTTATATTTTTGTTATTTATTCCCACGGCAGTTGCGGTTGGCGTAAAAAAAGGCATTGTTACCAGTGTTGTCATCATGCTTCATTTATATATGTACGAAACGGTTTCGGTGTCTATATGGGTGAATGAGGTATTATTAATTGTTATCGGGGTGGGCGTGGCGTTAATCATGAATATGTACATGCCCAGTGCTGAGAAGCCGTTAATTTTGAAACAGGTGAAGCTAGAAGAGTGTTTTGAAAAGATTTGGAGGGAATATTCACGTTACTTACGTGATGGCGATACGTCTTGGGATGGAAGGGAAATTGCGGTTGCGTCTTCTTTTATTGAAGAAGGAAAAAGTCTAGCTTTAAAAAATGTTGATAATCATTTTCTGCGTCATGATGATTACTTTTACCACTATTTTAAGATGAGAGAAAAACAGCTTGACATAATAGAACGTATTCTGCCATTTATATCAACGTTAGACCGAACGGTGGTTCAAGGCGAAAAAATCGCTGTTTATATGGACGAACTCAGTCAAGCAGTCACGCCGGGAAACACAGCAGGATATTACTTGATGCGTTTAGATGAATTAAGAGATGAAATGAAGGAAATGAAACTGCCGTCTTCACGAACGGAGTTTGAGGTTCGTTCGTCCTTATTTTACATTCTTCATGAGCTAGAAGAGTATTTGCTTATTAAAAAAATGTTTAAACCAGATCCAAAACGCACCCGTACTATTTCCGGCAAGCGGTTGAATAGAGATTCGCACAAGAGAAATACTAATTAAAACTCCATCCTAGTAAGGGGCGTTTTGACATGAATATACATGTTCCACTTATCCTTTCTATCTTTATACAATCGGTGCTGTGGCCGTTAAATCCAGTTCCAGAGTCAGGAGATCCTTATATTATTATTAATAAACAAATCAATCAGCTCGGGTATGTAGAAAATGGTGAGCTTGCGTATGTATATCATGTGGCAACAGGCAAGACAGAAGAGTTGACACCAGAAGGAGAGTTTACGGTTACAGTAAAAGCGATCCGCCCTTATTACCGTAAATTAAATATTAAAGGAGGCGATCCGAAAAACCCATTAGGAAGCAGATGGATTGGGTTTGATGCAGACAATACCAATGGCAGAATCTATGGTATTCATGGTACGAATCGACCGGAGTCAATTGGACGCTATATATCGAATGGCTGCATTCGCATGAAAAATGAAGAAGTGAATGAACTGTTTGATCAAGTGGAGATTGGCACTAAAGTATGGATTGAACAAAGCGGCCGCTCTCTTGCACAAATAGCTGCTGAGAGAGGACTTTATTACGGGAAAAAACCTTATTACTTAGAAAAGGACTTAGATACACTTTAGAAAGATGCGTTCCTTGAAACGAGATGGAGCCGGGAGAAAGGCATATAATCTTTGGGAAATGTTGCATTCAAGTATAAGATAATCGAATGACAGCGGATGATGCAGAGTACAAACAAAAAGCACTGTACATGAAAAAGCCCTCGGCATGAGGGCTTTTTGAGGTAATGGTTAAAAGAGTGTCGCTGCGCCTGTTAACACACTTCCTGCTACGAGTGTAATAATCATAATATAAATAATCGTCTTTTGGAACTTTTTTGGCATCGCTTTTCCCTCCGCGAGTTAGTATCGTTATCTACCATTTTACGGGGCAAATCTATAATACTC
Source organism: Alteribacillus persepolensis (assembly GCF_900099605.1). Lineage (GTDB taxonomy): Bacteria > Bacillota > Bacilli > Bacillales > Marinococcaceae > Alteribacillus > Alteribacillus persepolensis. The sequence goes on along the minus strand of NZ_FNDK01000042.1, from coordinate 10,482 downwards.
AACCGTGAATGTCGTCGATAGAAAAGGAAAAACTCTCGCCGTATCGAAATAATAAAACAAACCAAAAATACATAAAGGCGAGGGATGCATATGAAACAACCACCTGAAAAAGTAGACCATATAGGCATTGCCGTGAAGTCAATTCATGAACATTTGCCTTTTTATGAAAACGTGCTTGGATTAGAACTCCTTCAAACCGAAACGGTGGAGTCACAAAAAGTAAAAGTAGCTTTTATTGCTGTCGGGGCGACGAAGCTGGAGCTGCTCGAACCACTTGCTGATGACAGTCCAATTGCTGCTTTTATTGATAAAAGAGGAGAAGGAATACACCATGTTGCTCTTGGTGTGACAAACATTGAAAAACGTCTTGAAGAAATCAAGCAAGACGGCATTAAAACGATTAATGACAAGCCGTACAAAGGAGCTGGTGGAGCAGACGTTGCTTTTTTGCATCCGTCTTCTGCCGGAAGAGTGCTGTATGAGCTTTGTGAAAGAAAGTAATAACGTGGTAAGCTGTTAGTAGGAAAAGATTCAGCAGAACACAGGAGGATACGATGATAAACGAGGAACGACTGGTAAACGAATTTATCGAATTAGTACAAATCGACTCAGAAACAAAGCATGAAAAACAAATTTCTACTGTTTTAAAACAAAAATTTACTGATTTAGGACTGCACGTAGAAGAAGATGATGCACACAAGACGACAGAACATGAAGCTGGCAACTTGATCTGTACGTGGGAAGGCACTGCCAATGGCGATACGATTTATTTTACTTCCCATATGGATACGGTTGTACCTGGCAAAGGTATTCAGCCGTTCATAAAAGATGGATACATTCAGACAGATAAAACCACAATTTTAGGAGCAGATGACAAGGCTGGCATTGCTGTTATGCTCGAGAGTATACGAGCAATTCAAGAAAATAATCTTCCGCATTCAACGGTGCAGTTTGTCATTACTGTTGGAGAAGAATCAGGGCTTGTCGGTGCAAAAGCATTGGATGAAAGTTTACTAAAAGCTGACTATGGCTATGCATTAGACAGCGATGGAGAAGTAGGCAACTTAATTGTAGCAGCGCCAACTCAATCCAAAATAGAAGTGAAGGTAAAAGGGAAAACAGCCCATGCCGGTGTGGCTCCAGAAAAAGGTGTTTCGGCCATTACGGTTGCAGCAAAAGCAATATCGAAAATGCCGCTCGGCCGAATCGACGACGAGACGACGGCAAACATCGGCCGTTTTGAAGGCGGATCACAAACCAACATTGTTTGTGATGAAGTGTATATTCTGGCTGAAGCAAGATCTTTAGTTAAAGAGAAGATGGACGAGCAGGTACAGAAGATGGAGCGGGCGTTTAAAGAAACGGCCAAAGAGATGGGAGCGGAAGCAGAAGTAGATGTATCTGTTATGTACCCTGGTTACAAACTGGCTGACACAGATCATGTGGTACAGCAAGCGGTGACAGCAGCAGAAAAAATTGGCAGAACACCACAGCTGTTAAGAAGTGGCGGAGGCAGTGACGCCAATATTATTAGTGGTTACGGCATTCCAACAGTCAATCTGGCAGTAGGTTATGAAGATATTCATACAACCAGCGAAAAAATGCCGGTGAAAGAATTAGTGAAGCTGGCAGAGATGACGACAGCGATTATTGACGGAGCTTCATAATACCAATCAGCAACAATCTAAGAGAAAGTAGGGAGCTGTAGTGGGACACAACTGGAAAGGAAGAGTTATTTTTCATGTCGACATGAATAGCTTTTATGCCTCTGTGGAAAGAGTGTATGATTCTTCCTTGAAAGGCAAGCCATTAGCTATTGCAGGTGATCCCAAAGAAAGAAGGGGGATTGTTGTCACATCGAGCTATGAAGCACGTGCATACGGTGTGAAAACAACGATGCCTGTGTGGGAAGCAAGAAAAAAGTGTCCAGATTTAATTGTCCGTCCTCCTGATTTTGATAAATATCGGAAAGTATCCAGTGATATGTTTCAGTTATTGCAAGAGTACACCGATTTAGTGGAACCCGTTTCTATTGATGAAGGCTATATGGATATGACGCTTCCTTTTAAACAAGGAAGTACCGTTGCAGAAGCAAACCATATCATGCGCCGTTTGGAAAGAGAATTAGGATTGCCTGCCAGCATTGGCATAGCTCCCAATAAATTTTTGGCAAAAATGGCAAGTGATATGAAAAAGCCGCTAGGTATCACCATTCTTAGGAAAAGAGATGCAGCTCAGAAGTTGTGGCCGCTGCCAATTGAAGAAATGCATGGTATCGGCCAAAAAACTGCTGACAAATTAAAGAAGTGGAATATTCACAGCATTGGCGATTTAGCTAGATTTTCTCCCGTTTCTTTGCAGCAGCGTTTTGGTGTGAAAGGACGCAAGTGGAACGAGCGGGCTAATGGTATCGATGAACGTCTTGTGGATCCAGACGCTGCTAATGAGATTAAAAGCGTTGGAAACTCGACAACGCTTGAGCACGATGAAGATAATCCCGAAGCGCTCATGATGACGTTAGAAAAGTTATCGGAAAAAGTAGAAATGAGAATGAAACGAAAACAGGTTACGTCGTGGACGATTCAGTTGACGATTCGATACAACGACCGCAAAACAATTACTCGCAGTAAAACCAATGCCAATCCGCTTTTTACAGCAAAAGAAATGAAAGAACAAGCCAAGGTATTATTACATGAACACTGGAGCGGCAAGCCAGTGCGCTTATTAGGGGTGACAGCACTCCACGTAGTGCCAGTTGACCAAGCTTATAAACAATTAGACTTGTTTTCCTACCAAAAAGACGAAAAAGAAGCAGAATTATCACAAACGGTATCTCATTTAACAGATAAATATGGAGAACATATTATTTCAAAAGGATTATTGACAAAAAAGTAAGCAGCGTGCAAAACGTGTAAGTAGTACGGTTGTGAAGTAGAAAATATAAAAAACAAGTATTTTAACAAGCGAATTCGCATAGTAATTCGCTTGTTTATTTTTATTGATATGACAATCACTACTATGATTTAACATTGAAAATAGCAACGGTTTCAGCATAGGTTTTAACAAGTGGACAATAGATATTGTTCACAAGTCAAATGTGTGCTAAAAACAAGGTCAAAACCAATGGTAATTATATAACTGATTATAGGTATATCAGAGGTGAATAAAGTTTTAAGGTAAAATGTAGATATAGAGATTGTGAAAGAATGTTATTAAACTAACGATGCAGGTTAGCATTACACGACATAAATAAAAATATATGGAGGTCTAGTTATGTGGGTAATATTTGGGGTTATTGCAATAGTAACAACTTTTATAAATCTTTATATGTATAAAGCAGGAAAGGATTATAAGCTTGCTATGGCGATGGCATTATCATTTACAGCATTAACAATTTGTGCAGATTATAGTTATCTAACTCGGTGGGTAAAAGCGGAAGATTGGGCGGCTTTATCGGATGTAATACCTGGTATGGCAAGGGCATTTTGGTTTTTGACAATTGTTTCTATCTTACTAAATATAGCACCCATATTTTTAGAACGGAAACGTAAGAAATAATGACTTATTGTGTCAGTCTTTATGTATAACTAACGGGTGCGTTAGTTGAAGAAAAGGTCATTAGAATATAGAAAACGCAGAGGGATGTTAAAACCTCTGCGTTTTCTTGTGCAATTTTGTTGTCTAAATTTATGCGATTTATCCAGTTAATTTGCTTGTTAATTTGGTTTTTCTACCTCTGAACCGAACTACTTACAAAACGTGTGCTTGCTTTTTTAGGTTTTGTGTTATAATCATTCCTCTTTTTCCGGCTGGTTGGAACTTCAGCTGCTATTCCTGCCGGTGTTCTGCCTGCTTCTATCAGCGGTGGGGCATGAACTTTTCCAACATGTGAGACAGGACCTCATTTTAGGGCAGAAGTCATATAAACATTGTGGCAAAACTACCGATATTCTGGATAGAGTGAAAACATATCGGAGGCTACGGCATGAAAGTGTTTAATCAAGCTATAACAAAGCAGCCAGCTGATTCTTCACATCCTTTGCGTGAAGGCGCTGTGTATCGTGCAACAATTTTGGCACGAGAAGGAAACAATCAAGCGACATTAGGATTCCAGCACAAAAAAATACGTGCAACTTTTCAAGGGTTGATGCCTGCACACAACAACATCGCTTTTCAAATCGTAGAGAAAAATCAAGAGCAGGTAGTCGTTCGGCCGCTGCATCATCAAAGTGATAAGTCTCAGCCGCAGCAAAAAGCAAATTCTGTTTCGCTTACACTAGATCATTTTGGTGCAGATCAGCCTTCTCGCACGTTAAAAAAAGGCGTAGCCGCACTGTTAGATCATGGCCGCGCGGTGACAAAAACAGCTGTGTCATCGATGGAAACGTTTCTAAACACAGCGAATGGTACGAAAGAGCAAAAATTGCAAACACTACAGGCAGCTGCCACAAAAAACATAGATATAACGGAGAACAATTTAAAGCATATCCATGAAAGTTTACATAGTAAAAGTGCCGTACGTTTTATGAACAATTCAGCTGCTGCTTCTGTACGGGATAGTAGCTGGTTATTGTCAGATGAACAGGTAAACGAGGCAGTAAAACGAGGAATAAACGGAGCGTTGCAGCGAGTAGAAGAAGTGGCTTCACGGCTGCAACGCGAACTGCAAACGGCCAAAAACCCGCAAAACGTTCTCGAAAATATGAAAACAGAACTCCGCCATCACCCGCAATTAACCCCGGCACAGCGAGCGGAAACAGAAAGCAGGTTACAGCGAGCGGAAAGTTTGCTGCAAAGCGGAAAAACAAACGAAGCAAAACAAGTGTTAGATGATGTGTTGAAGTCCGTTGAGACAGGGGCAAGACAAGCTAGTCACTACCAAGCCATACAAGATGCACACAGCACAGTACTTGAGCAAGTAAAGCAAACAAGATCGGTGCAAGAGGCCGTAGAACGTGTCGAACAAGAGTTGAAGAGCCAACATATCACAAAAGAACAAGAGGCATCATTACGCCAGCTGCTTCGTGAAGTACAGGCGCTTGCGAACGCTGGAGGAAAGCAGCGTGAACAAGCAGCACACCTTCTTCAAAAGCTGACTGGAGGACGTGAGCTTTCTCAGCAAGCCATTCATGACTTGCTGCAGAAAATGACGAAGCAAACAAGAGGCCAGCTGTTAAGCCAAGCAGGCATTTCTCAAGAAGGAAGAGATAAAATCACAGAGCTTTTGCGGCAGTCAGAAAAATATGCAGCAGCTGCAAGAAAGCACTTGGAGCAGTCGCTCGCACAGAATGCTTTTCTGCAAGAAGAGCAGCCAAAAAGCGCAAACCTTTCTACAATGGTTAATGCATTCAAACATCAAGTTCAAAAAGAACCTAATGTGTTTCACATACTTGAACAGGTCAGACAAGATGCAGTGCCTGCGCTTTTTAAAGAAGATTCCACACAAGCTGCTGCAAAGCTGGATACAGCGGAAGCGCTGGCGAAACAGGGGAAAGAACTCAGCGCAAGGCAGCACATTTTCTCTCTATTAGACGAAGTGACCAATGGATTAGAAGCGAGCAAACAAAACAGCGCCGAAAGCGCTTATCAAGTGAACGAAGCAATGCCGATATCCTCCAAGCAGCTGCTTGAGACAAGAATTACGGAGAAGTTGGCAGCTGTCACAGAGCAATTTAAATCTATGAAGCAAGATGTGTTGAAACAAATAGATCAAGTAGTCAAACTGGTTCAACAGGACAAGCAGTCAACTCCGACGGCCAAACAAATCGTTGAAGCTGCGATTAAACATTTAGATCGAGCTATTTTACGAAGTGATGTCACGTTATTTACAGATATGAAAACAGAAAGGCAGCTTCTGCAAACAAGTTCCTATCTGAAAGAAGCTAAGCACTTGCTTGATAAAGGTCAAATCAACGAATCAGTAAAAGTCGTGAAAAACGTACAGGAGTCATTACAGAAGATGACATTTGCCCCAGCAGAACAAAAAGTAAAGCACTTTGTGACCAGCGATATACTTTCATCAGAAAGGCCGGCAAAATGGTTACAGATGCCAGTGGCTGAGCAGTCTCGAGCTGTGATGCAAGATCCGTCTGCACGCCAAGTATTTGAGCTGGTTCGCAGTCTCGGACTTAATCGTGAAAGCGAAATAGGACAAATGCTTGCTTCTAGCAGCAAGGATTCATCATCACAGCAGCACACCCCGCAGCAGAATCTAAAAGAAGTACTGCTGCAGCTTATGAAAAAAGAGGATGGAGCCTTGAAAGGGCTGTCTTCTGTGAACCAGGCATTATCGAATCTTACCGGCCAGCAGCTGTTAAGCAAAACAGATAATGGCAGCTTGCAGCATTTATTGTTTAATCTGCCAGTGCCTGTAAAAGATGACATGGAACAGCTGCAAGTGTATGTACAATCCAGGCAAGAAGGCAGCCAGCTCGACTGGGAAAATTGCAGCTTATATTTTTTCATTGAGACGCCTGTTTTAGGAGAGACAGGTATTATGGTTCAAGCAGCCGACAGACAGCTCTCCGTGACGGTGAAAAATGACAGCGACGGGTTTGCCGAAGCAATGAGCCCGCTTGTCGACAAAACGACAGAGGCGTTAAGCGGGTTAGGATACAATATTTCAAACATTTCTTATCAGCCTCTCCACGACTCAAACGAAACAGAAGAAAAGCTCCCGACAGAACCGGATGCGGTATCGGCGCCTTTATATTCTGAGAAAGGGTTTGATTTTAAAGTATGATAACGTCCAACTACTATAATCACAAAGCGCGCAAGCTGAAAAACGGTCCGTCTGCAGCTGTAGTAAAGTATGATGACAAAGAAGCTCCGCGAGTGACCGCACATGGTTCTGGCGAAGTAGCACAGCAGATTTTGTCCTTGGCTGAAGAAAATAATATTTATATGCAGCAAGATCCGGGCCTGCTGGAGCATTTGCTTGATATGGACTTAGGTGAAAACGTGCCGCCGCAACTGTACTCGGTGATTGCAGAAATTTTATTGTTTATTGAGGAAATGGAAAAGCAATACGAATAAAGCGGCTGTGTCGTATAGAAAAGAGGAGAACGCAATGAGCTTTTTATCAGAAGAAATGCTTCAGCAAAAAACGTCGCAGGAACTGACGATGCTTTTGTATGAAGCGTGCGAGCAGAATATCCAACAAGCGCTCGACAGTATCACAACTAAGCAGTACATGGAAGCCAATCAAAAATTTCAGCGTTCAATTGATATTTTAGAACGATTAGGAGTGGGCTTAAATGATGCAGCAGGCATTATCGCTGATCAGCTCGATGCCTTATACACTTACATGCGCGGCCTGTTAATAGAGGCCAACATCGAAAAAAGCATAGATAAAGCACAGCGGGTGCTTCATATCTTGCAAGAACTTCAAACAGCGTGGCAGCAAGCAATGCAAACACAGAAAAACCATCAGCCGGCGATACAAGCGAAAAAACGTGCCGCTTATGAGCAGTTTGCCCGCTATGAATATAAATAGAAGGAGCGTTACGCGTGAAAATTAATAATAACATTCAAGCGTTAAATGCCTATCGAAATTTAAATCACAACCAAACGCAGCTGTCAAAAAACTTAGAGAAATTATCCTCTGGTCTGCGCATTAACCGTGCATCAGATGATGCGGCGGGTCTTGCCATTTCAGAAAAAATGCGTTCACAAATTCGAGGATTGAAGCAGTCAGAGCGCAATTCAATGGACGGAATTTCATTAATACAAACATCAGAAGGAGCGATGCAGGAAATTCATTCGATGCTGCAGCGTATGAGAGAATTGGCTGTTCAAGCTTCCAACGACTCCAATACGGAATATGACCGTGAACAGCTCCAAAAAGAAATGACGGAATTAACAAAAGAAATTAACAGCATTTCTGATAAAACAGAGTTTAATACGAAAAAACTGTTAGACGGTTCTAGTGCGGTATATACTGAGTTAGATGAAGCAAATGAAACTGGCTTGGTGAAAGCACCGCGCCCTTTAGATGCAGCAGTGGAGGATGGTGACTACACCATTACAGCTGATGCAGAAGACGTCATTGTTGGGGGGGAGGCAGTATTTGACGGGGAGATCGAAGTAGAGAGTGGAAAAAGCCTTGGAACATACAGCATCGAAGTAGAAGAAAACCAGGATGATTCGAAGTCGGTAACGATTTATGATAATAGTGGAAAGGAGATAGAAAGCACAGACGTCTTAGATGAGAAATTCACCGTTGCTGGTTTTACATTTGATGATGCTGGCAATCTTACCGAGGGAAAGACAGATTTTCGTGTAGAAGCCGAAGGGACATTTACTTTAACACTGGAAGGGGAAGAAATTGATAAAGCCCCTAATGTGCAGACAGAGGAAGGAAAGTTAGAGCTTGGAGACTTTGAATTTGCATGGGATAGTAACGGACTAAGTGTCAATGAAACTAAAAAGAGTTCCTTTGAAGTAATTAACAATGCACTCGCTTTCCAAATTGGCCCGAACACCGGCCAGCAAGTGATGGTGGATATTCCTCAACTTGATGCAAATGAGCTGGGTGTTGCTGCGGTCGATGTGTCAACGCACGCCGGGGCGAGTGAAGCAATGACGGCATTGGATCATGCCATTAATCAGGTTTCTAGTGCGCGAGCAGAGCTCGGCGCGGTGCAAAACCGGCTTGAACATACGATAGGGAACCTGCAAGTAACACATGAAAACCTTACTGCCTCCGAATCAAGAATACGCGATGCCGATATGGCAGAAGAGATGACAGCATTTACGAAAAATAATATTATTCATCAATCAGCAACCGCAATGCTTGCACAAGCAAATCAACTGCCGCAAGGCGTGCTTCAGCTCTTGCAGTAACGAACGCGAAGGGAAAGAGGCGAGAGCAGCAATGATAAATGAAACAAAAGGTCGTGAATAACATGGACATACAAAAAGTAATGCAAACAGGTATGCATCCCCCTGCTGCAAAACAAAAAGATGCACCGAAAACAAGCGTTTCATTCACTGAAATCATGGATCAAAGGCGACAGGAAAAAGCGTATGAGCGCTTTACGCAGATGCTTAAAAAGATTGATGATCAAGGCAAGGTGCTTACGGAAAACCGTACGGTCGAAGAGTTCCGCAAATACAAGCAACTAGTGAAAGACTTCATGCAAGAAGCCATCGATCATGGCTTATCACTAGAGGAAAAACGCGGTTTTAACCGGCGCGGAAGAACGAAATTGTATAAAGTTGTCGAAGAAGTGGACCGAAAACTCTTGGATTTAACACATGCGATGATGGAAAAGGAAAAAAGCGGGATGGACATATTAGACAAAGTCGGTGAAATACAAGGATTGCTCGTCAACCTCTACGCTTAAAAATAGGTGCTAGCAGCACTTGCATGTTGAAACATATGTGCAGGTTTTCAGCAGGCGGGAAAGGATAGGCTGCTGCGCTTTTCTTGAACAGAAGCCGAATACGCTTCCATTTTACGTACGTTTCCGTAAATAAAATGTGTGCGAAGGTCACTCTTGCATTTACAGCATAAACGCACTACACAGAGCATATACAAGGTTGTGATGGTTTGCATAAAGCCAGGATGTGTCCTATTATACGTATGGTGCAAAGAGCGGAAGGGAGATGATGCCTCTACTAATGGAAATGACGCATGTTTAGTTGATTTTTTCCTCTCGCTGCACTGATAAAATTATGAAAGATAAGGAAGTGTCCATGTGAACGTACATGACTTGGTAGAAGCTAGAGTGTATTTGGAAAATGAAACAAAAAATAATTATCAAGTGTTGTACGAAAAGTTTCAACACAGCACGTGTCATTTTGAAGAAGATGGACGTTTTTCTGTAAAAGAAGGAGAGAACAAAGAAGTGGTTCATATCTTTCGCGGCAAGAATGAAGACACCTTGTATGCGGTAGAGACATATGACCTTCATCAATTCTCTTCGATAGATGCATTACTCGAACAAGTAAAGCTAGAACACAAAGAAATATTTGTCTAGCCTTATCATAGGATAAATAGAAGGGTCAGTATCAAAAGCCCTTCACGTAAAATACCATGGACGCCATCCCTCCAGATGGTGACCATGGTATTTTTTTATAACCAGCTTATGCAGCTGATTTCTTTTTGCGGCGTTTCATCGTTATCCTCCGTATGTTGTGAGCGAGAGCTGCCCAGCCGAACTCCACCTGAACTTTTTCCTGCCCTCTCAGGTGGAATCGCTGAAAACCACGATTCTGTTTAACATGACCAAATACACTCTCCACGTCCGTTTTTCGGTGCGCGTAGAGTGTTCGTCCGAATTCGCTTTGCAGTTTGATTGCTTCTTTGACTTTGATTTCATCGTAGACCGGATTGTAATAGACTTTCCGGCTGCTTTTGGCGGTGGTGCAGTCCGCTTTGAATGGGCAACCATTACAGAATTCACATTCTTAGATTTTAACGTCCCAGGTGTATCCGTACTTGTCTGTACGGCGGCGGTAGTGGCGGAACGTGACTTT
>NZ_FNDK01000018.1 GCF_900099605.1 Alteribacillus persepolensis | reverse complement strand
ACTTCAACGCCCGCCACAGGACGTGCTTCCACAGGAAGTGGTGACTTCTACGTTGCACACAGGACGTGTGCGTTCTTAGTAGAAGCATCTTTACAGAAGCATCTTTACAGAAGCACCTTATTGAAGCCCCTTCCAGAAGTTCCTTCTCCGCAGACGAACGTCCCTTTTTTCAAGGAGCTTGCGCTTTTCTAATTATATAACGGGGAAAAAAGCTTCATAAGAAGAATGGGCGTAGTATGGGGGACGGGAAGAGATATCGGGAACTGGAATGGTAAACTTGTTATAGTGAATGTTTACTTTTTCTATTGGTTTGTTTATCATCAGCAAACGCATATTAGGATCATACATATAATCCATGTGCATCCACCTTTCTATCATTATTCCACAGCTTCGCCGCCGTTTACGTGCAGAACCTGGCCGGTAACAAACCGAGAATCATCACTAGCTAGGTAAACATAGGCTGGAGCAAGTTCAAACGGCTGTCCTTGGCGATTCATTGGATTATGGACTTGTGTTACTTCATCAGCGGAAAAACTGGCAGGAATGAGCGGTGTCCATACGCGGCCGGGAGCCACGGCATTGACACGAATGCCTTGTTTCACCAAATTATTAGCTAATGCACGTGTGAATCCTACATTTGCCGCTTTAGTCGATGTATAATCAATGAGCTGTTCATTTCCAGCATAAGCGACGACTGATGATGTGTTAATAATGGAAGCACCGGCTTTCATATAAGGAAGAGCTGCTCTCGTTGTGTAAAAGTGAGAAAACACATTCACTTTAAACGTTTCGTGCAGCTGTTCATCGCTAATATCGGTAAGACTGGTCTGTTGAAATTGAATACCTACATGATTGACCAGCACGTCGAGTCCTCCAAATGCGTCAACCGTTTGTTTGACTAATTCTTCGCAATGAGAGGTACTGCTGACATCTCCAGGTAAAAGCACGCATTGTCTGTCCAATTCTTCGATTCTCTCTTTAGTTCTTTCCGCGTCTTCATGCTCATTGAGATAAGATACAGCAACATTTGCGCCTTCCTTGGCAAAAGCAATAGCCGCTGCAGCACCAATACCACTGTCTCCGCCGGTAATGAGAATAGATTTATCCAGCAATTTCCTGCTGCCTTGATAGTGGGGATTTTCCACGATAGGTTTTGGCACCATCCATTTTTCAACGCCTGGATGCTTGAATTGACGCTGTTCAGGGACAGTGACCGCTGCTTCTTCGTAACGCGTGATGTTTCCATAATTCGGATACATAGGGTAGGGATCTGTTTGTTTTTGGTCTGCGAACCATTCTTGCATCTGTTGAATGTCTTCCCAAGAGTAGTGTTGGCTCATTAGAACCTCCTTCTTTTATTATGGAAATATATTCCAAAATAATTACTCCAATATATGAGACAAGATACAAGAATATGTAGTAGAATACAGCAGAAATCATGATAAAAGCGAAAGAATGCAGGGCTTGGTGCTGTGAATAAACAAAGAGAAGACAATGGGAAAGCAGGGACAGCAAAGTGTTTTCGATGAAAAAGGTGATCGAAGGCAGTATAAATTAGAGAAAAGGAATGGCCGTAAACGAGAGAGGTGGAAATGCTGAAAAAAGAAAAGCGGTACAGGCCGATGGCTTATGATATACAGGAGAATGGCGGCGGGTGGTCTGCCGCCTAGGCCGTCGTTATTTTATTTGGCTGGCCCAGTCGGAAAACAACCCGCTTCCATTACACCCCTGACACTCAATGGATGGAGACGTATTATAATATTCTACTGGATAATATAAATCAAAACCTCTGCCGCGGCAATCAGGACAGACTCCTTTTGCTTGCATGTCTGCAATATACTTTTGCTTGCGATTTTCCTGCCATTGTTTAATGGAAGAGAACAATCCCATGTTTTCACCTCCTGATTATTTGAATCCGCTTACATTATTATTTTGTGAAAACATGCTTCCTTTTATACTTTTATTTTATTCAGAAATAGGAAAATCGTTATGGCAAATATTTTTGTTCCAGGAATGTTCAACTGCATGAAAGAGTAACGGCTGGTAGTTTTTCAGTGTTATAAAACGCCCGTCCTCCCGGAGTTTTTATGGGGAAGAGAATAGGCAGGAGCGGATAATAATACAGACATTTGTTCATATGATACCTCAGGAAAGGGGGATCATGATGTACAAGAAACCAAATTGGTATCCTCAATGGATAGAGGCAGTAAATGATGCATTCGAGCATGTATGTCCACGTGATATGTTTGCTATGCTTCAACATATGGAAGATGGTTTTAACGTCCAAGTAGTGGAAGAGGCAGACAGCTATACTGTACAAGTGGTGCTGCCAGGATTTCAGCGTGATGGCATTCAGGTTGAATACGGCCGTCAGTATGTGCTTATTCAAGCGGTGCATGATGAAAGAAATATGGTGGAAAGTGAAGGGTACTATGAACAGACAGCTCAATTTGGACATTTTTATAAAAAAATCTACCTCGGTGCCATCCGTGGTGAAGAAATGACTGTCACACACAATGACGGCGTGTTAACCCTTCATGTTCCTAAAGATAACAGCCCCAGCCATCATTTCAAGTGATAGGACAGCAGCCCTCCCGATGAAAACGGGAAAGGGCCGTTGTCATTTTTCATAAGGTAAGAAAGGATAAAAGTTTGGCGTTTTCTTTGTCCAGCGCAAGCGCCTACTCGCTCGAGGTTCCTTCGGTCCGTCCATGGAAAGCAAAGGTCAGTTTTCCATAAGCCGGCCCTCCAGGACTTGTCGCTCGTGAGCACGGCGCTTGCGCTTTTCTTTGAAGCTGCAAAGCCAGGCCATGTGCTTACTTATGACGTTATGGAACAGCAGGCAAGCTCTGTTCAATCGTGTGATAAGGAATAAATCGTGTCGTCTTTGTTTGATTTTTGACATCATAATGTATAAGCAGCAATTCTTGGTGTTTGACAATGTTTCCTGTTTCTATATACGTTTTAAGCGAGAATGGAAGCAATTCGCTGACCGTATGTTTTTGCCAATCCTGTTTTTTCAGTGTTACCGGCAAATGTACAATCTCCGGATAGTTAGCAAACAATCGGGCTAAATCGGTTTGTTCCTCTTTGGAGAGAACCGGTGCCGTCCATGTTTTGCGAGGGCGGTGTTTTTGATGGAGATAGTAATCATAGGTCATCAAGCCCTTGATTATATCGATATTTTCAATATTTTTATACGTTAAAAACTCTTCAAGGCGCAAAAATAAATCTTCGAGCTGATGTCCAATCCGGCCCCAGCCTTTTTCATGCCAATAGTCACCAAACTCTTGGAAAAAATCAAAAGCAGTAGGAAAACAATGCGTCACTAAGTATTCAATCGTGTGATCCATGCGATGGTCATTCCAATACTTCTCTAAGATATCTTCCACTCGTTTAATACGGGCGATATCTGCAAAGCTGAGGACGTTGTTGCTTAGCATTTCATATGGAGCATTGTCCATGTATACATACCCGTAGTCCTCTGCTTGGATGCGAAGTCCTGTCCCGCGCAGCATTTTTAAAAATCCAAGCTGCAGTTCTTCGGGCTCCATTGCAAATACATCGTTAAATGTTTGCTTGAACCGGTCGTAGTCTTCTTCAGGAAGTCCAGCGATTAAATCGAGATGCTGATCGATTTTTCCGCCTTCTTTTACCATCGTGACAGTACGCTCCAGCTTTTTTAAGTTTTGGTGGCGTTTGACTAATTTATTGGTTGCATCATTAGTAGACTGTACGCCTATTTCAAACCGAAAAATTCCTGGCGGAGCATGGTCATTTAAAAACTGCAATAGTTCCGGCGGCATAATATCTGCTGTTATTTCAAATTGAAACTGGCAGCCTTGGTGGTTATCGATAAGAAACTGAAAAATCTCTCTGGCATATTCACGCTGAATATTAAACGTACGATCGACAAATTTAATCATTTTTGCTCCATTTTCAATTAAATAAAGCAAATCACTTTTCACTTTTTCTATATCAAAATAACGAACGCCGTTTTCAATCGATGACAAGCAGAACTGACAGCTAAACGGACAGCCGCGGCTTGTCTCAAAATACGTAATGCGCTTAGATAATGCATCGGTGTCTTCTTGGAAGCGGTACGGACTTGGGACATCCGCAAGTTCTACTTTCGGCCGCGGCGGATTGATACGCACTTTGCCATCTTTGCGATAAGCTGTGCCAAATACCATATGAAACTTTTTCTCTCCACTTAGCTCTTCTAATAAATGTTTAAACGTTTCTTCGCCCTCTCCCATGACGATGAAATCTACTTCAGGAAGACGTTTCATCCAATAGTCAGTGTCATAGGAAACTTCTGGTCCGCCGAGGACAATAGTAAGTGCTGGATCAATTTTTTTCAGCATTGATACAACTTCTATCGTCTCTTCGATATTCCAAATATAGCAAGAAAAACCTACTACATCCGGCTTTCTTTCATACAAGTCGGTGACAATGTTCATGGCCGGATCTTTAATTGTATATTCTGCTATCTCAACTGGAAAATCTGGTTCGGCAAATGCTTTTAAATAACGCAAAGCCAGGCAAGTATGGATATATTTTGCGTTTAAAGTTGCTGCAATAACATTCAAACAAAATCTCTCCTTTGTATGTGACGCATGTTTCGCAAAAAATGCTAGGAATATGATATCATATGTGCGGCTTTCATTTCTTCTGTTGGCGGGTGCCAGCAAAGAAAATATCGAGCTCTATAAAAGGATGATAGACATGATATGGACGTTTGAACCGTGGTTGTTTTATTTACTACTATCGATTGTCATACTAGCTGTCGCTTTTCTAACAGGATGGCTGCTTCATTCTGTTCTAAAAAAACGGGATAAGCATCAAAAAGTACTAGAACGGGCAGCTTCTCTTGGGTTGGCTGTGGTGATGGGGCTGGTATACCTTTATACAGCGAATGTGTTTACCGATAGAGCCTCAGAAGGAGAGCGTGTGCTGACAGCAGGAGAAAGTGAACGTGTCCATACCACTCAAGCTGTCGTTGTTCCATTTGGAGACTATGCTGTCCTTGAACGTTTGTATGATTACGGGTATTCTGTTGAAGACGAAATAGACGGTGATTTGTATACACTTACATTTACCATCACAGATGAAGAGGCGCTTGTAAATGAGTATAACGATTATATTACAGGAAATGGTGTGTTTTCCAACCGAGCTAGGCTTGATTTTCGCCAAATCTACGAGTCAGAATGGAAGCCGCAGATTGAAAATGATACACAGGCGGCATCCGGTACAGAACTGCCGGCTGTACGTGTAGATATAACAGCAGAATCAGAATAAGGATTAGAAAGGCTGTCTTACAAGGATTTTTCCTTGAGGCAGCCTTTTTTCACTTTAGGAACGGTTATCTCTGTTAAAGGATAAAAGAATAAAAACGCCGGCTGCTGCCATAGAGACTCAGTGAGCAGGGAAGACGACTGCAGGAAAAGGAGCAGCAAAAGCTTTATCCTGCCAGAAGGAAGGAGGTGGTAATACCTCTAATAAACTATATAAAACCTGTTTCACAGGGGAATACGTTTTGTTCCTGAAACGCTTTAATGCAGAAAAAAAAGATAGTTTACAATTTTTGTAGAATAATTTAAGATAAATGTAACTATTAGAAAAATTTATACATATAACAAGGGGGAAAAATAATGAAAAAAAGGTGGCTGCAGCTGCTGCTTGGCGGAGCGCTTTCAATAACCGTTCTGACAGCGTGTGGATCAGGGAATGATGAAGATGCTTCCAATGAAGGAGAAGAAGAGGCGGCTGAAGGAGATACAGAAGAGCCAGTCGTTGTCGGAGCGACACAAATTGTCGAACATCCTTCTTTAGATGAAGCATATGCAGGGTTTAAAGAAGCTTTGGAAGATGAAGGATACACCGAAGGAGAAAACATTGAATATGATTATCAGAACGCGCAAAATGACCAAAACAACACCGTAACGATTGCGAACAATTTTATTGCAGATGACGTTGATTTAATCTTTGCTAATTCAACACCAAGTGCACAAGCAGCACTGCAAGCAAGCACTGACACACCGATTGTATTCACGTCTGTGACCGATGCAGTGGAAGCTGGCTTAATTGAAGAGTTGGAAACACCAAGCGAATTGGTGACAGGTGTGATGGATTTACATCCAGAAGGTATCCAAAAAACGGTTGAATTTATTGCTGATTATTTTCCAGAAGCAAATGTTGGCATGATTTATAACTCTGGTGAGCAGAACTCGGTGTCACAAATTGAAGAAGTAGAAGCAGCAATGGAAGGTACGGATTTAGAGATGACAACAAGAAGTGTGTCATCGTCTGCTGAGGTGCAGCAGGCAGCTGAATCGTTAGTTGGGGAAGTAGATGCCATGTATATCGTGACCGACAATACAGTAGTCTCTGCATTAGAGACGGTTGTTGGTATAGCAGAAACACAAGGTATTCCGCTGTTCGCAGGAGAAGCGGATTCACTGGAGCGCGGTGCTTTTGCAGCGTATGGTATTGACTACCGTGCCATTGGCTATCGTGCTGGAGAGATGGCAGCCGATATTCTAAGCGGGGAACAAACGCCGTCAGACATCCCAGCAGAATATCCAGAAAACATTAATTTGATTATTAATAAAGAAGCAGCAGAAGCACAAGGCATCGAGATTCATGAAGATTGGGAAGAAAGTGCAGAATTTATCAACGAGTAAACGCAGCAGGCTTGGCCATCTCCAAAGGGAGTAACAGGCCAAGCCTTTTGTTTAGGCAGAATGGGGGAGTCAGAGGTATGTTTGTATCGATATTTGGTGCAGTAGAGTCTGGGATTATCTACGCATTAATGGCACTGGGCGTGTATATTACATTTCGAGTGCTTGATTTTCCTGACTTAACAGTAGATGGAAGTTTTGTTACGGGAGCAGCCGTTGCTGCAGTGATGATTGTAAACGGCCAGTCACCGCTGACAGCAACAATTACAGCGGTTGCCGCGGGTTTTATAGCTGGATGTGTAACGGGGCTTTTGCATACAAAAGGAAAAATCAATCCGCTTTTATCGGGGATTCTGATGATGATTGCCCTGTACTCGATTAATTTGCGCATTATGGGGCAGTCCAATATTCCGCTTTTGAATGAATCAACCGTCTTTACACCGGTTGTATCACTTTGGGAAAGCTTGAACTTAAGTGCGCCGTTTCATGCGATAATTGCTTGGCTGGGCATAGAGAGCTCCCCGAGAACGTGGGCGGTTATATTTTTTGCCCTGATCATTACACTAATAATTAAATTTGTGACCGATTATTTTTTGAAAACCGAAGTAGGTCTTGCATTGCGGGCCACTGGTGATAACAAAAAAATGATACGCAGCTTTTCTGCCAATACCGATATACTCATTATTGTTGGAGTGGGCATCTCTAACGCATTTGTAGCATTGTCTGGTGCGTTAATTGCTCAGCACGGCGGATTTGCTGACGCTGGTATGGGTATTGGAATGATTATTATCGGCCTGGCTTCTGTGATTATCGGGGAAGCATTATTTGGAACAAAATCCATTGCACGAACGACGCTTGCTGTTATTGGCGGAGCCATCATTTATCGAATTGTCGTATCGATGGCACTTCGGGTTGATTTTTTAGAAACAGGAGACATGAAACTGATTACAGCGATCATTGTCGTAGCTGCACTAGTCACTCCGAAATTATTAGACGCACAGCGTGAAAAACGGCGAAGGCTCCGTAAACGCAAGGAGATAGCGACTATGGCAGGGAAGTAGAAAGGAGAGAGGGGAATGCTGGAGTTAAATCATATATCATTAACGTTTAATGAAGGAACCATGGATGAAAAGAAAGCATTGCAGCACGTTGACTTGCAGCTTGGTCATGGCGATTTTCTAACCGTTATTGGAAGCAACGGTGCCGGTAAATCGACATTAATGAATGTCATTTCTGGTTCGCTCTTGCCAGATACCGGCGATGTTGTTATTGATGATAAGCAAGTGACACATCTGCAAGAGTATCAGCGTTCACAGTTGATTGGCAGAGTCTTTCAAGACCCGATGGCAGGAACGGCTCCATCGATGACAATTGAAGAAAATTTGGCGATGGCCTTTGCCCGCAATAAAAAGCGCGGTTTAAAGCCCGGTGTGAATAAAAAGCGAAAAACGTTATTTAAAGAACACTTGGAAACATTGAACCTGGGATTAGAAGATCGGTTAACGGCGAAAGTTGGATTGTTATCAGGGGGAGAAAGGCAGGCGTTGTCCTTGTTAATGGCAACGTTTACTGAACCAAATATCCTTCTTTTAGATGAACATACAGCAGCGCTGGATCCGTCCCGAGCGGAACTGATTACGGATATTACGGCTGATATTGTTGATAAGTTTCAGCTAACAACGCTCATGGTAACGCATAACATGCAGCAAGCATTGGATTTGGGCAACCGGTTAATTATGATGGATAAAGGACAAATTATTCTTGATGTAGAGGGACAAGAAAAAGAAGCGTTGACGATTGAAAAGTTACTAGATGAATTCCAGCACATTCGCGGTGAGAAAATGGCAAATGATAAAGCAGTATTAGGGTGAATATCTAACAAGTCTGCGAAGCGGCACACCTCACTATCCAGCTGCTTTTTCTGCGGGGAAGAAGACTATTTCCTAGGAAATGCCTTCACAAATCCTCGAAGCGTCGAAAATAGTGTCGATAAGCAGCGGAGGATATGAAATGTATAAAAGAAAAGATGTAGTGGGGGCTGAGTTAAAAGCTGCTGATTGGAAAAATCCATAGAAAGATACAACTTATTTATGGTGCAATATTGGAAAGTAGCCTTTTGGTTACTCATGACAAATCGCCTGCTTTCGTTTATGCAGTGGCTGAGTGCCTTCATTATACGAAAAGCGGCGATTTTTTGCATATGTAACATGAAAAGGGAGTTTTAAATCAAATGGCGAAAGAACGATAGGAGCTATTTTTCATTTTAACACCCTTGAATGGCAATCAAATGAGACGCTTGTGGGGCGTCGGTTAAGACCAGCCACATCGTGTGCCGGCACTAGCATGTTCTGCCGCGTCGAAGCAAGCGCTGAAGGTTCACCGGCGGTGATTTTCTGCTGGTCAGCTGAAGTCTTGCCTGCAGCAAGAGAATAGGAAGAGCCATTCCTAGAAGAGAATATAAGCAATCCTTAACGAATCTTATAGAACCAAAAAGGGGCGTCCAAAGGTCATTTTTATGCCCTTTTGATACAGATTTATTATTTATCAAGCGTTAGGACAAAGGGAAACTCCCATGTCAGCATATCAGGAGAGGAAGTCCGTTTGGCTGTCAGAGTATAGGGGGAAGCAGGAGTTACAGCAAATCGATACTGACCGTGAAAGGAGCGCTCATCGCTGTCTGTTTCTGAAAACAGCGGGCGGATGTTTTCATCATCCATCAAAAGGCGCCATGTCAATCCGCTTGCATCCCACATGTCTTCTGCTCGAATCGTTAGTTGATTGTCTTGTAAGTCTAATGTTTGCAGTGTGAGTTCGTCACGTGTAACTGGCAGCATGTCTTTGGTGACATTTTCAAACACCACTGTTGTCTGAGACTCTTTTTTTAGCTGCCAGGTAACATATAACCGGGTGCTGTCAGGGGCGGGTTTTCCACGATAAAATTGGTGCACATGAAGAATATGATGGTCTGTTTTATCGCGCTTTGCGATTGTTTCTTGGAACCGGTTGTATTCATTTCCCATATCATCTGTGATTTGTTCAGGAAACATGAACGAAAATGAAGCAGGGACAAGGTTTCTGCTTTGATCACTTGCCCGCACCGTGAAATGCAAAAAGAATCCGTTTTTATTCGCAGCAGTTGTTTTTTTTACTGTTTCAAATTGAATCGTGTAATGATCGAGGGAAAACGACGTTTGCTCTGCTTGCGTTGATTGGCGTCCGTCAGAAGAGGGGGATGATGAACAGCTTGTCAGCAAGATACATAAAATCAGGATCAAATAAAATCGAAACATGACAGACACCTTTCTGTTAATTTCTTATGACAGTGTAACATGAAAAAAGCAAACAAGAGAGAATAGCTGAAAAAGAAAATTCCGCTGAAGCACCGGCTGTTTGTTTTTATACGAAATTGGACTTGGCTTTGTGCCAAGTCCAACGAAATATTAATGCAGGCATTATTTGGAAGCAGCTGCTCTTCTTTTGCGCTTTTGCGGCATATCCGGCATTTTGTTAACAGATACAACTTCCTCGATTTTCTTTTCGGGTTTTTTCCAATGTTGTTCATTGCCAGGAAGGTCATCAAACCAAGCAGCGTCATCCGGGCAATCAAGTACCATAAACTTTCCATATTGTCCGTCGCGGGACTGATGGTATTTTAAATACGCTTTGCCATCTTCAATAGCAAGAATTTCAATTTTTCCAGATGTGTGACTCATAGAGAGTCTAATACGTTTTCCAAGGCCGCTCGTTTTTGCTTTTGCTTTTTCTACCGCATCGTATGCTTCTTTCAAGGTAAGAACAAAATCATTATTACCGGCAACTGGACGGTTAATAAAGAAATAATACGGTGTTACACCAGCCCAGGACAATTTATCCAGCAATTCAGCTAAGTCATCTGAATTCGAGTTGATACCCTTTAATACTGGAGTTTGGTTGACGACAATCGCACCAGCATCGTGGAGCGCTTGAAACGCTTTTTTCGCTTCATCTGTAATTTCACGCGGATGGTTGACATGAGCCATGATGTAAATGCGGTTATCCGGTGTTGAATATTCTTTAATCAGCTCAAGCAATGATTCATCTTCATAAATTCTCATCGGATTGAAGACAGGAAGTTTGGAGCCGATACGAATAATTTTAACATGCGGGATATCACGGAGTTCTTCAATAATATAGCGAAGTTTTTTTGTTGCCAAAATTAACGGATCCCCACCGGTAAGCAGCACGTTATTAATTTCTGGATGGTTGCGGATGTACTCAAGACCTGGGTCTACATCAGACATAGCTTCTTTTACGTCGTTACGGAAGAGGCGTTTACGGAAGCAGTAACGGCAGTATGCACCGCACACTTCAGAACAGATAAGAAGTGCTGTTGTTTCATACTTATGTTGACAGCCTGGTGCTGCATAGTTGGTATCTTCATCAGAAGCATCCCAGCGTCCGTACTCGGCAAGTTCTCCTTCATTTGGAATGACGAGGTTTTTAATTGGATCATTCGGATCTTCCCAGTCAATTAAACTTAAATAGTACTCATTTACACGAAAGACGAACTTTTCGGTGATTTTTTTCAGCCGTTCACGTTCTGTTTCCGGAATTTCTTTAATTTGATCAATTTTCGTAATGTACTTCGGTTGTGCCATGTACTCCACACCTTTCTCCATTATGTTTTCCATCACTGGAAACAGTTCAGTTGAAGTATAACAGTGATGTTTTAAAATAGTCAAAAAAGAAAGAAAAATTTAAAAAGGAAAGAGGAAATGAAGGAAAAGTTTCCTTGAACGTTCAGCAGCAGCCCATTTTGATATTTTATATTCAATATAAGTAAATAATGAAAGAGGTTATTCATATTATGAAGTACAAACTTCAAATTTTATAAAAATGAAATATATACTTCACAAAGAGCTGTTTATCCTTTACAATGAAAAATACAATTCATAATTACTTATTTTTGAAGTTTAAAATTCGTTGAAGAGGAGTAGACAAATGGCCGTTCAGAAAGTAGAACATCCAATGTTAGATTACAAAGAGAAAACCAAGTCATCGGAACGTTTTATGGAAGAAGCCCAGCAAGTGATGCCGGGGGGAGTAACAGCAAACATTAAATATTTTGACCCTCATCCGGTTGTCATGAAGCATGGAAAAGGGGCAAAATTGACCGATGTGGATGACAATGAATATATTGATTATTTGATGAGCTATGGTTCTCTCGTTACGGGGCATGGGCATGAACGTGTGAAAAAAGCCGTTATGGATCAAATGGAGCAGGATGGAACCTGGTTGTTTGGCACCCCGCACTATTTAGAAGTGGAAATGGGGAAAAGGTTAAAACAGCACTTTCCAAGCATGGAACGACTCCGTTATACGAATTCCGGCACGGAAGCAACGCTGCTTTCTTTGCGATTGGCTGCTGCGCATACCGGAAAACATAAAATCGCAAAATTTGAAGGCCACTACCATGGCGGGTATGATCAAATGCTGATTAGTGTCAACCCAAATGTAGAAAGCGCTGGCGATGCAGATACACCAAAGTCTCTGCCAGAGTCCAAAGGGATGCATCCGGCACACGTACGTAACACGATTGCCTTACCATTTAACAATTTAGAAGCGTGTAAACAGATTTTAACGGAGCACAAAGACGAGGTCGGTGCTGTAATGATTGAACCCGTGCAGGCTGGATTTATTCCAGCAGAACTGTCATTTATGAAGGGACTTCGTGCAATAACAGAACAATTAGGCATCGTGCTGATTTTTGATGAAGTAAAAACCGGCTACCGTATGGGGCTTGGCGGAGCTCAAGCGTTATATGGCGTAAAGCCTGATTTAACCACACTAGGCAAAGCCATTGGCGGTGGTTATCCAGTCGGGGTTGTCGGTGGAAAAGAAGAAATCATGATGCACAGTGCAGCGTCCCAAGGATCTGATGTTTTTGACAGTTCAACGAGCAAACGCTCTTCGGCAAAGGATGTTCTCTTTCACAGTGGTACGTACAATGGACACCCAATGATTTTAGCAGCGGGAATGGCCGTGTTGGATATTTTAGAAAAAGATTTAGGGGCCGCTTTAAAACGAACGGAAGCCCTAAAAAACGGTATAAATGAAACGTTGAGAAAATATGGTGTCAAAGGAGAGGCGCTTGGCATCGGGACAATATTTAGTGTAATATTAAATAATGATGGGAAAGTACGAAACTATCGAGACCTTCAGCAAACGGACCTTGCGACACGAAAAGAAATAGACTTTCGATTGTTGAATAAAGGCATTTATATCAAGCCGATGAGCCGTTACAGTGTTTCTACAGCACACACGGATGAAGACATTAATAAGACAATCACAGCATACGATGATGTGTTGCGTGAAGTTTATGGAGGAGCTCGTTTCTAGTAGTACAAAAAAGAGAAAGAACCGGTGAGCTTTTGCAAACAGCCGCCGCCCTTTCTCTTTTTTTGAGAAAAGAAGAGAACATGAAGAAAGATGGGCGTGTTTCATAACCGGCGCAACTATGAGCCGTTTAAGTGTAAAGCGGCAGCAGAGCAGTACTTCTCTTAGCTGCGGCCGCCTTGGCGCGGTGGCGGAACACTTCCTGCTTGTCTCTTAAGCCTTGCGGGAGTCGAGGCGCTGGCATGCCCGTGCTTTTTATACCCTGTCATGTCTTTCAAGCTCGGAGTTCGTTCGGTATAATCACAGGAAATGCTGTTGTACAACGTAGTTACTTTTTCGTTACACGTACTCGCTGCCTAAAACAACACGTTTTACGGTATTTTTGTATGTGTTTTATAAACATTCTTTTGCTCTTGCCGAACGTCTTCTTACAGGGTGCTGTTCATACAAAAGATGGTGTAAAGGGATGAGACGGCCATGCTAGAAAGCGATGTTTATCAACGTATTATGGAATTGCAAGACCAAATGAGTAAATCACAAAAGAAAATTGCCAATTATTTAATTAATTATTCAGAAACAGCTCCTTTCTTGACGGCATCTAAATTAGCGAAAAATGCCGGAGTAGGGGAAGCGACAGTGATTCGTTTTGCTGTGTTTTTGGATTTTAATGGATATCCAGATATGCAGCGTCATTTGCAGGAAGCGCTACAGAGAAAGTGGACGTCAGCAGAAGTATTTGCGCATACAACAGATGAATCCGACCAGCCCGAAAATGCCGTGAGCGAAATTTTGGCGGATGATATGCGTAATTTAAAAGAAACCTTGCAGCAAATGGACACAAAAATATTCGAAGCAGCCGTACATGATATTATTCATGCAAACCGGATTTACATCATTGCTTACCGCAGTGCAGCAAGCATTGGCTCTTTTCTGGAATTTTACTTAGACCTTGTCTTGCAAAACACAGAAATGGTTCGTGAAGCGGATGGCGTATCGGAACATTTACTCGATATAACGCCTGATGATTTAGTCATTGGTTTTGGGTTTTCTCGTTATACGAAACGTACAGTAGAGGTGCTGAAGTATGCCAAATCACGAGGAGCGAAGACACTTGTGCTGACCGACCACTTAATGTCTCCGCTCGTTCCGTACGGAGATCGGAAGCTGCTGGCAGCCACAGAAATTAACTCGTTTATCGATTCATTTTCTGCTCCCTTAAGTATTGTAAGTGCATTGATTACGGCTGTAACCCGTTCAGAACATAAAAAAGTAGAGGCGAGACTTAAAGAGTTAGAAGGTTTATGGGAAACATTTGATGTATTTTATGATTAAAAAAGCCGAACGGGGACTATCCCTGTTCGGCTTTTGTGTTAAGAATGGGTATGTGAGGGCTGTTAGTCCTGACGATGCTTGCGAAAACGCTGCATGATGTAAACAAGTACAATCAATCCAAGACCAGGCAGGGAAATATACAGTTCTGGCAGCAAAAGCATAATACCTCCGGCGATAAGCAGCAAGCGCTCGAGGATATTGTTTTGGACAACAAAATAGTTAATCATTCCAGCACTAATACCAACCATACCGATAAAGGCAGTAATTAACGCCGGGATCAATGTTTGGACAGTTGCATCTTGTAATACTAAGACAGGGTTGGTGACGAAAATATACGGTATCACAAACGCTGCAATGGCCAGTTTCACCGAGGTGACACCAGCTTTCATTGGGTTTGCTCTTGCAATCCCTGCCCCTGCATAAGCTGCCAGACAAACAGGCGGTGTAATGTCAGCAACAATACCAAAGTAGAATACAAAGAAATGCGCAGCAATTTCCGGTACGCCAAATTCGATGAGCGCCGGTGCGGCTAAAGATGCTGTAACCACATAGTTTGCCGTAGTCGGAAGGCCCATGCCGAGAATAATGCAGGCAATCATGGTAAAGAACATCACGAGAAAGAAGTTTCCGCCGGCGATATCAATAATGCCGTTTGCAATTTTACCACCTAAACCAGTAAACACCACAATACCTACAATAATACCTGCTGTCGCACAGGCTGCAATAACAGGCAGCGCAATTCTAGCTCCTTGTTCCAATGTATAAAGCATATCTTTAATAGAAAGTCTTGTTTCACTGCGTATAAAGCTGATGGCAAATGCTGCAAAAATCCCCCACAACGCCGCTGTTGTTGGCGTGAAGCCGCTATAGAGCATAAAAAGAATAGCAATTAAAGGAAGCAGCAAATCCATCTTTTTTAATAAATGAGTGAAAGAAGGCAGTTCTTCTTTCGGAAGCCCATATATCTTTAACTTTCTAGCTTCAAAGTGTGTACCAATAAAAACACCAGTAAAGTAGAGCAGGGCGGGAATGAGTGCGACGAGAATAATCTCGTTATAGGGAACACCGATTGTTTCAATCATAATAAACGCAGCAGCGCCCATAATTGGCGGCATAATCTGTCCGCCTGTAGAAGCAGACGCTTCTGTAGCAGCAGCAAATTCAGGTTTGAATCCTGCTCGTTTCATCATCGGAATCGTGAAAGAGCCGGAACTGACTGTATTAGCAACAGAGCTTCCAGTCACCATTCCTTGCATACCAGAAGCAAAAACCGCTGCTTTGGCTGTTCCGCCAGTGAAGCGGCCGGTTGCACCGAAAGCAAGGTCATTAAAGAACTGGCCGATATTCGTTTTCACAAGCATGACGCCAAAAAATAAAAACAAATAGATATACGTTGATGATATTTGAATCGGAGTACCAAAAATTGCTTCACTCGAATAAACCAGGTCTGTCATGAGGCGGTCAAACGAAAATCCGGCGTGCCCGAAATATGGAATGCCGCTTCCCCATAAACCGTATGCAACAGCAACGAGTGCAATAATGACGATAGGAAGGCCGACAGCACGGCGTGTTCCCTCTAGCAGCAGAGCAATAAACACAGCAGCTACTGCTTTATCAAACCATTCATAGCCCAGCACTACAGAGCTTCGGAACAAATCATCATAATTGACGACGATGTAAAAATTGGCAAATAAAGCAATGAAAGCAAGGACAATGTCATACCAGGCGATGCCTTTTTTATTCGTCATTGATTTTTTTGCAGGATATAACAAAAAAATCAGGGACATGCCCCCGGCAAGGTGAATTGCACCTTGAATAACCGAGCGGTAAGGGTTATTAGCTGTCCATAAATGAAAGATGGTCAATGCAATACCGATGACAGTGACAAGTATTGCCCATGTGCCTAAATTCGTACGGTATGTAGACTCTTTGTCGTATTTTTTTAACAACTCGTCCTGTGAAATTTCTTGATTGTCTGGAGTCTTTGTCATAACAGTCACCACCTAACAAATAAATTGTTTGAAAATTCCTTCTAATATAAAGCCTGGAGAATACAAGCAGCAACTTTCATATTATACTAAATAAAAAACGATTTGTCTCTTCTCGTGGTTATGGTGGTGGTACTTTTCTATACTATATTATTTGACAGCAAAAAAAAAAGTCCTGTTTATATGAAATTTTATCCAATAAAGGGGGGAGAGGTTGTCAGCAGGCATTTTTTCGTTAAAAAGAGAGCATCTCATAAATAAACTTCTCCCGAATCTATGTTGATGAGGGTTGTTGGCATCCCTTCGTTTTCCGCGAGAAGAGATCTTATTGCATGGTAAACATAAAGCACTCACGGCGTCCTCTTCAGCTGCTGTGCCCACGAAACTATTTATATGAACAAGCCCCAAGACGTATCATTACCATTCCTATGTATGAGGAAAATACAAGACAAAGCATAAAAAGGCTGTCAAAAAGGGGAAATACCCTTTTTGACAGCCACTTTGTGCGCTATGACAACAAGATTATTCTTCTGATTCCTCCTCAGAAGCTTCTTCATTTCCCGCATCTGTTTCTTCTGTATCTTCTTCTGTGCTGGTATCTTCATCTGTTTCTTCTTCGGCATTATCAGCTTCTTCAGAGGCATCTTCCTCAGCAGCTTCTTCTTCGGAGCCATCATTTGATCCATCAAGAAGTCCTTCTTCTTCAAAGTAACGCTCTGATCCAGGGTGAAGCGGAAGCCCCTCGGAGCCATTTGTGATGTTTTCCATAGTCATAAACTCACTTTGCTGATGAGAGATGCTGTCAGCATTTTCATAAAGCTGCTTCGTAATCTCATAAGCAGTGTCTTCATCGATTTGATCTGTCGACCCAACGAGAATGGCATATGCTGTTACGGTGCTTACAGGCTCATCCAAGAAGTCGTACACATCCGCTTCGATGTCCATTTGTCCGTAATCACTGTTTTCCTCAATATAATCCAAAGCTTCGCCTTCGATTGGTAAAATCACCACATCGCGTTGTGTTGCAAGTTCGTTCACATTACCTGCCGGCAAGCCAAGCAAACCAAAGTTAGCGTCGAGATTGCCGTCTTGCAGACGTCCGGCTGCATCACCAAAGCCTTCTTCGTATGCTTCATAATCGCCTTCCTCTAGACCGTGAGCTTCAAGAATTAACTTAGCTGCAGAGTTTGTGGCACTTCCTGGAGGGCCAAGGTTTACGCTTTTTCCTTCTAGTTCTTCGATAGAAGTAATGCCTGTGCCTTCTGTTGTAACGACTTGCATAACTTCAGGGTAAACATGTCCCATAAATCCAAAGTTATCAATTGTTGTACCATTAAAGTCGCCTTCTCCGTCAAGCGCTTGCAGTGCAGTGAGGTGGACGCTTAGGCCAAACTGCATATCACCGCGGCCAATTTGTGCTAGGTTGTCTACCGAAGCATCGGATGAGACCGCACTAACATCAAAACCTTCAATGTCAACGTTATCATTCAAAACATTCGCAATTTCTTGACCGAGTGGATAGTAAGTACCGCCAGTAGAACCGGTTCCAAGCTGCAATTCTACCATCGACTCATTGGCAGTTTCATCACCACCGCCATCTTCTCCAGCGTCATTGCCGCCATTGTCACCGCCGCCGCAGGCAGCTAGCAGCATACCAAGTGAGAAGAGCATAACGAGCAGTAGAGACCACTGTTTCTTCATTGAGTTTTCCCCCTTATTTCTAGTAATCTGTACATATATCACGTTTTATTTAAGCAGAAAAAAATGGTATTGTCAAAACAATACGGCCGCAATAGCTGACAAATAATTACAATATTATAGGGGCAGCGTAAGGTATTCTATTAAAGAGGGTATGGAGTATGTTGGAGAGTGTCATGTTATTTGGATTCATCTTGAGCGTGAGTCTTTTTTTCTATCAAAAGTATTTGAAAAACGAACAGCTGCCAGCTCCAGCAGGGGCTGCGATTATGGCCATCGGCATTTTTATTTATGGCGGGTTACATGAAGTTCCGTTGTTGTCTCTTTATGGAGAGATTTTAGTGATGGGCTTAGCAGTTATTTGGATATTGTTTGTAACATATATTATGAAAACAGTAAAAGCTCACCGCTTTCGAGAACAGTTTCTTCAAAATCCAGTAGATACGTTTGCTATTGGAACGTGGATTGCAGGAACCTCGATGCTTTTAAATGTCAGTGACCAATATTTTCATGGGCTGTGGCCGCTTTTCTTTTTTATTGGCGGTGCGAATGTGCTTTTGTATTTCTGGTATATGTATCAATGCGCACACAGTTTTTGGCGGATTGTAACGACTTCTGCGAAAAATAATGTGCACGGGGTGCTGCTGCTCGCTACTGTAAGTACACAGTCCATCGCGATTTTGCTAGTGAACATGTATCCAGTTGGCCTGCCAAAGTGGGGGAATGTTCTGTTTATCAGCTTGGGACTGTTGTTTTATGGTGTTAGTGTATGGTTTTTGATACGAAAGTACGTGTTTACCTATGAATGGAACATAGCTGATGACTGGAAAAATACGAATTGCATTGTACACGGGGCACTTTCTATTACAGGTGTTGCGGCGTGGATGACCGAGGCGTATCCAACGAGCGCGATTGTCGTCATTTGGGGTTGTGCGTTTATGAGTTTTATCTTTATTGAGGCAATAGAAGTGTGGCGGGCTTTCCAGCGCTGCAGACGATACGGGATTGTACAAGGGGTATGGCAATACGATGTGTCGCAATGGTCGCGAAACTTCACATTTGGTATGCTTTACTTGTTTACGGCAAGCTTTGCTGCTTTAGAGGAAACAATATTTCAATCAGTGCGCGAAGTTATTCTAAGTGCTGGGCCGTGGGTGCTGCTTGGGTTGTTAATGATGGAAATGATGCTATTTGGAAAAGACACGGTAAAACGAATAAAGCAGGAATCAGCAGATGTTTTACAAAACGATGTGTCTAAACACAGCATGTAGGAAAGCGGAGCTGTCTCATACGCCACCTTCCCCGCTGATCTCAGCCTGTAAATTTCCCATAAGAAAGAAACGCTGCCTAAGCATGTCAGGCTGGCTGGTAAAATATGATATAATAAAACGGTAAATAACAAAGATGTGGTGATGAAATGCCCCGGGGTAAGTTTTTCCAAGTAAGTTATGGGATTATTTTAATATTATTAATAATCTATTTAGGTTCACTCGTTGATTTTATTTTTCAACCAGTGGTCGTGCTTGTATCGACATTATTTGCACCGATTGTCATTGCAGGTGTGCTGTATTATTTGTTCCGCCCGGTTGTCAACGTTTTATCGGAATATTTGCGAATGCCAAGAGGCGTTGCCATTCTCATGCTGTACTTGGCAACAGCGGGCGTGCTTACGCTGCTCGTATTAATTGTCGGGCCAGCACTGCAAAACCAGTTTTTATCACTGGTTGATAACGTTCCAAGTTTAATCAATGAAGCACAGCGAATGATTGTGCAGCTGCAAAATCAAGAGTGGTTTAACCGGTTTATAGATGAATTGGAAGGTTTCTCATGGAGCGAAGTGACAGCTAGAGCGGCAGACTACGTAAATGAGGCGTTGTCTAACTTAGGCAGCAACATCGCAAGCGTGGTCGGGGCGATAACGAGTGTGCTTATGGTGTTGATTATTTTGCCGTTCATCCTGTTTTACATGTTGAAAGAAGGCGAAAAAGCGCCGGAATTTATTTTGCGTTTATTGCCGGCCAAGCAAGAAGAAGAAAGCCGCCGTATTTTAAAAGATATGGACACGGCCCTTAGTTCCTACATTCAAGGACAAATTATTGTCAGCTTTTTCGTAGGGATTTGTGTTTATATTGGTTATGTGATTATTGGATTGGACTATCCGCTTGTTCTAGCAGCTGTTGCCATGTTTACGAATGTAATTCCTTTTATCGGTCCATGGATCGGTACCTTTCCTGGGGTGATTGTCGGTTTGCTTGATTCGCCGTTCATGGCACTGCTTGTTGTTATCGTGGTCGTGATAGTCCAGCAAATTGAAAGCAACTTTATTTCCCCGCAAGTGATGGGAAGAAAGCTGCACATTCATCCGCTGACCATTATTTTATTACTTCTTGTGGCCGGACGCTTTGCCGGTTTGGTTGGATTGCTGCTTGCTGTGCCGACGTATGCGGTGCTGAAAGTATTTGTCAGTCATACGTACCGATTGTTAAAATTAAGAAACAACCCACCGAAAGATGATGGAGTATAAAGGAGAGGAATAGGATGGCATATGATTTGGATGGTATTGAACAAATCGAAAAAGAAGAGTTGAAGCGTATCTATGAAAAGCAGGAAGAAAATCGTCCAATCATTATTGATGTGAGAGAGCCTTCCGAATACGTAGAGGGCCATATTCCAGGGGTGCCGCTGCTGCCGATGAATCAAGTGCCGGAAGTAATTGATGAATTGAACAAAGACGAAAGTTATGTGCTCGTTTGCCGAAGCGGCAGCCGCAGCCACCATACAGCTTTATATTTTAAAGACAACGGTATTGAGAAGGTTAAAAACTTTGCTGGAGGGATGCTTGCTTGGGACAGCACTACCGAGACAGGTATGGAAAATCCAGTCGAAGAAATTGAGCAGTTGTATGAAAATCGTAAATGAAAAAGCAAAGATGTGTGCTCCCCCGAAAGTTAGAGTAGAACACTTGACTTTCGGGGGTATTTTTATAAAGTACATATTTTGATTGTTATTTGAAACATGCTATCCGAAGCGTTCCGTCTGCAGCAGATGCGTTCTAAAGCAGCAGCTTCTACGGTGACAAGGATGGTGGTTGAGCGGGTATTTCAACCACCGTTTTTCTTATGCGCTCAAAAGTTTGATGTCATTATCATAAAAGCTGTGTTGATTAGCAGGAGGATGTGTGGCAGCAAGGGAAATGGTATATACTACGTGTAAAAAAGGAGGAAAGCTTATGCTTTGGACCATTATCGGCATTCTCATTGCGATTTGGCTGATTGGGCTGTTTTTGGAAATCGCTGGGGGGATTATTCACTTTTTGCTTCTCATCGCTTTAGCCATTCTGCTTTACCGTCTTCTTATCGGAAAGAAAAAAACATAGTAAAGACATCTGTGCAATGAGGGGAAATGAGATATAATAGAGAAAAAACGAAAATAGTGGGAGAGGAAACAATGAAGAAAAACGTCATAGCAGTTGTTTGCAGCGGGATGTTAGCAGTTGGACTGTGTCAAAATCACAGTGCCGAGGCAGAAATGTTTTTTCAACAAGAAGCCGAGCAGACAGAAGCAAACGCCTCCACGGAAAGTCAGGAGGATGGGCATGCCTTGTACATAGACGGTCAGCTGCAAACCTACACCGGTCCGCCATTGTTTCATAATGGGTCGTTGTATGTTACGGTGCAGGCCGCTGTACAAGCTTTGAATGAATACATAGAAACAGAAGAAAGTGCTGCTGTCTCTGCTTCGGCGTCCTCGTATGACTGGCTGCGGGAGCAGAACCATATTGACACTATACATAATCGCGATGTTGTTCCGATTGAAGTGTTGCAGCAGCAAGGAATAAAAGCGGAGTGGCTTGATGATCCGGGGCGGCTGCATTTAGAAACCGTTGATCTGCTTCGGGCGGGAGACATAAAAATCGGCGATTCAATGCAGGAAGTAAATCGTCATTATGATGTGGAATGGACGAAAGGATATGGACAAGCCGCTGATTATATTGGTTTTTATGGGGAGAATGTCACATTTGAATATACAGACAGGTTTGGAAAAGAGCGTTCTGGCGACGTGCCGGAAATGCAGGTAGAAGTGATTGATAATACATTAACATATATTATTCTTTCATCCCCTGACTATGAAACAGAGAAAGGCATTCAAGTGGGCGACTCGCTGTTTGATGCAGCACGTGCGTACGGTTCAGAACATATTAAAGAAACGATACTTGGGAAAATAGTACATATTTATCACGTAAATAATGGCTCGGTGTGGTTTATTGCTGATGACGATCGTGATATCGAAAGAATTGCCTTATGGGGCTTTCAGCTTCCTGGTTATGAAAGGTAACCCTTCAAAACAATAGGTTTATTCTCGGAAAAAGAGGGAAAAAGAATAATAGCGCAAGAGAATACTCGTTAGGGGGAAAAGATTTATGAGGAAAAGAAATATTCTGCTGTCATCAGCAGTAGCTGGTGTCGTTGGAACCGCTACATTCTTGCTGCGAGATGAAGAAAAACGTGATCGGCTCAAGCAAGCATCTCAACGTACAATCGCCAAATGGACAGGCACAACAAAAGAAGATGAAGATGAGCGTTTGAATGAAAAAGTTGGACACTCCGAACCGTATGACATTGATGATAACAATATGGTTGCAGAGGGTGCGATGCATTCTGTCCACCATTATAACAAAGCACAAGAAGAGGGAGAAGAGCCCCTTCGGACAAGCATGGAAGAAAGCAAATAAACGCTTGATAAGTAAAAAAACTGTTCCCCCGCTTATTTGAACGGAGGAACAGTTTTTTGTTTGTACTGAGTAGAAAAGCATAAAATCTCAGCGCAGATGAATTCGCGGTGTCGTTAACATGTTGAAGAAATCAGTGTGAATGCAGCCAGACTTTCATCTGCATCTAAAGGCTTGATGCTGGCCCGTTTTTCTTTGTGGACAGGAAAGTTTGCCTTTATGAAGAGTGAAGAAAAAGGAATGTTTCTACTGTATAGAGCTGAAGTTTTTGGTATACCAGCCGAAAAAGCAACAGCATTCTGTACAGAGGAAACGCTGTTAGCAGCGGTTTAAGTGTTTCTGATAAAATAATCGATATTTTTGTCTTTTAAGGGAAACGCCAATCAAGTACAATGAATAAGGATGATATAAATGCATGTGTCCGAAATATTAAATATAGCAAAGGAAGTTGCTTATGTTGACGATTAACGAGGAATTATTCGCTGATATACCGTCTCTTCACGTTTATAAAACAGAAAATCAAGATAAGCCTCTGCCTACAGTGATATTTTGGCATGGTTTTGGAAGTGGAAAGGAACATAACTTGCATGTTGCCTATCGGCTTGCCATGCAGGACATTCGTGTGATTTTGCCAGAGGCTGTGCATCACGGAACACGCGGTACAGGCTTAACAGAGAAACAGGCACAGATGGAGTTTTGGTCGATTGTGGTCAAAAGCGTATCTGAAACAAAAAATATTAAGTCTGCCTTAGAAGAGCAGCAGCTGATTCAAGATGCGCGCTTGTTTGTTGGAGGAACGTCAATGGGAGGCATTTTAACGTGCGGTGCCCTTGCCGCGTATCCGTGGATTAAAGGTGCCGTTGTGTTAATGGGCTGCCCTTCGTGGGAAAAACTGGCACGTGAACAAATAGCTGTACTAAAAGAGCAGGGAGCGCTGCCGATTTCACAAGAAGATATTGAGGCACAAATACAAAAACTGGTGCCTTACGATTTAAGTCAACATGACGCTGCCCTTGACGGACGGCCGTTGTTTTTCTGGCACGGGCGTGATGATGCGGTTGTACCGTATCAATACTCTTACGACTTTTACGAAAAAATGAAACACACATACAGTGACCGCCGCCGTTTTATCTATCATTTGAACCACAGTGCCGGCCACAAAGTGTCACGCACAGGAATGATTGAAATGTGTGATTGGGTGGCAGATTATATTTAACACGCAATCCATGTGGGATAGGGGGTGTCCATCCGATGATTACGAGCAATACCACCTTGACACAAGAAATAAAAAAAGTAGCAGTTATTATAGTCGGTGCTTTCATTATGGCGATTGGTTTGAACTTGTTTTTAATTCCTGCCAATGTACTCGCCAGCGGTGCGACAGGTATCGCCCAGCTTTTTGCAGAGCTGCTGCCATTATCAACCGGGATGCTTTTGTTCTTCATCAATATACCAATTGCCGTGCTCGGTTGGATGCAAGTAGGGAAATTGTTTACGTTTTACAGCTTTTTACACGTCGCTTTGCAAACCTTTTTTCTTGAAACAATACCCGTTCAGCCGCTCTCTGAAGATATATTGTTAAATGGTGTGTTCGGCGGGGTAATTACAGCGGTTGGTGCCGGTACGGCGCTGAAATGGGGTGCTTCCGCTGGCGGACTTGATATTGTCGCGCTTGTATTAGCGCGTGTCAGTGACAGGCCAGTCGGTACATACTTTTTCATTTTAAATGGTATGATCGTGCTTGCTGCTGGTTTACTGTTTGACTGGGAAAGTGCCTTGTACACGCTGGTCTCGCTGTATGTCAGCTCCAGGGTGATTGACACTATCCATACCCGCCACGTCAAAGTAACCGCCTTTATTGTAACGAAAAAACCGGATGAGCTGCGTGATGCCATTCATAAACATATAACAAGAGGGATTACAAGAATGCCGGCCAAAGGTGGGTATGATGCTTCTGACAAAGAAGTATTAATGATTGTCATTACTCGCTATGAGCTGTTTGCGCTGCAGCAAGTCATGGAAGAAGTCGATGAAAACGCCTTTACGAATATAGTCAACACAGCAGGAATTCATGGTCTTTTCCGAAAAGATTAACAATGGTTGTTGGACACCCTATCCACAACATACAGGTAATAGGGAAAGGAGAGACGGTTTTGAAAGGTTTGGGCGCTGCTGTTTTGTTTCTTTTATTCCCATTGCTGACAGCGTGCGCTGCATCGGTTGATCAAAAAGGGGGTGCAGGCAAAGCGAATATGTTGGATAACGTCGCGCTTCATGCCTCAGTGGATGAGGAAGACAAAATCTGGGAATTAGAGCTTGTGAATACGGCTGATAAGCCGCTGCAGCTATCTTTTCGAAGCGGACAGGAGATTG
This sequence comes from Alteribacillus persepolensis, assembly GCF_900099605.1. Classification (GTDB taxonomy): domain Bacteria; phylum Bacillota; class Bacilli; order Bacillales; family Marinococcaceae; genus Alteribacillus; species Alteribacillus persepolensis. The sequence goes on along the minus strand of NZ_FNDK01000018.1, from coordinate 40,198 downwards.
ATGTGGTGATAAGAAAAGATAAAGCATCTGCTCCTGTTTACCAATATGCGGCTGAGCATATGTTTTCACAGGCGCTGAAACAAGTAACGATAGATCCAGCTTCTTCAAAGACATGGGACGGAGATATTTCTCATGTACCACTTGCCAATGGAACGTATACAGCCGTATTTAAAGTGGTGGCGGATGCCGTCAACGGTGAAAAACTCAAATCCCCTTTACAAACAACAACATCATTTATTGTAGACGAATGAAAAAGAGACGGCTTTCGGTGAGAGGATAGAAAGCCGTCCTCATATTGTTTAAAAAAGGGGAGTCAGTACGGTTAAGATGAGAATAGAACCGATAACAACAAAAATGAGATTTCCCCCAAGAAAAGAAATTGTAAATGCAATAATGACTCCCGTAAGTCCAAAGAAGATGTTCTCATGCACGAACAGGACGCCGGGAAAAATAAGCGCACCTAATGCCGCATAAGGAACATTTTTCAGCACACCTTCCAGTCGAGAAGGTATTTTTTTCGCATTTAAAAAAACAAGCGGGAGTACGCGGGGGATATAAGTAACAATGGCCATTCCAACAATAATCAACAGAAGTTCTGTGCTCATTGTGCATTCACCTCTTTGTCTACATCTGCTGGTGTCTTTTTGGTATGATGAGGTTCAATCCATTCAATCACAACGGAAGCAATTAAAGTTGCTGAAATGATAGCCCATCCTTCTGCCATTATAAGCGTGAAGATACTATTTACTACAGCAGCCAGTGCAGCGAGAAAGAATATTTTCCGATGTTTTTTTACAGATGGAGCAAGCAGTGCGATAAACAACGCATAGAGCGCGAATGTTAAACTTTGCTGCAGGACTGATGGAAGCAGTTGTCCGACAGCATGCCCAACGCCGGAAAATACAACCCAGCTTGCGTAGGAAATAAGAAATACGCCATATACATAGCCCGTTGAGACATGCCCGTCTTTGGTAGATGTGACCGCAAATACTTCATCCGTTAAACCAAACGCATATCCTGCTTTTTTTAAAGGATGGTCGGGAAGAGCTTTTTCGTTTAAAGAAGCACTCATTAAAAAGTGGCGTATATTAACGATGAACGTTGTAAAGATGATTTCTAAAGCACCGGTGCCGGCAGCAATTAAGCTTAAAGCCATATATTGTGCTGCTCCGGCAAATACAAGCAAGCTCATGACCAGTGCTTCCTGCAGTAAAAGACCGGTTGTCTGTGCGAGAAAACCAAACGTAATGGCTGCTGGAAAATAGCCGAGTGCAATAGAAACACCATCTTTCATGCCATGGATGAAAGAATGGTTCGGTGCGGCTGTTAGTGCTGCTTTCATGTAGCTGTCTCCTTTTCCCAAAAAATGTTGTTCGTCGATGACATAGTATAGTATACTAATTGTATGTTATAACATACAAACTTTCAAGGTGATGTTGTGGAAAAAGAACAGTTAACAGCACATATCGGCAGTCGTTTGCGAGAAATACGAAAACATCAAGGCTTGAGCTTAGAAGAAGCAGCCAAAGCAACTGGTATTAGTAAGCCCATGCTTGGACAAATTGAACGAGGCGAATCCAATCCAACGGTAGGGACACTTTGGAAAATTGCCAATGGATTACATGTTCCATTTACATCGTTTATCGAAACCCCCCGCCCTTCTGCTAAAAAAGTTATGGCTGACGACTTAGAAGTGTTGGAAGGTGATCATGGCGGTTTTTTAGTGAAGCCTATTTTTTCAAAAGATCAATACACACCATTTGAAGCGTTTTATGTAGATATTACACCGTGGAAGGCTTATTATTCCAAAGCGCATCCAGACGGAGTGGAAGAATATTTATTTTTGCAAGAAGGCACGTTAGAAGTAAGAATTGGCGGTGATTGTTTTACGCTGCACAAAGGAGATGCCCTCCGTTTTGAAGCAGATAAAGACCACGTGTATGAAAATATTGGCAGTAACACTGCCCGATTTACGATGATAATCTATTATCGGCGCTAGCAAAGCGAGAAACATGAAAGACGCATATAAAAGAAATGTATCATTGTTCGTTCAGCTTCGCGGTCATATTGGCCGGGGCTCAACGATGTCGAAATACCATGTTACAATAACTGCATAGAGAATATTTCTGTTGCCATGGTGCAGCCAAATGTTCAGCTGCCTGTGTGAAGAGAACAGGAATTTGCAATAATGAAGAGCAGTGATGAAAAAAGGGGGATTTTTTATACGGATAGAAACAAATAATACGTGAGCATGGATGTATCATCGAATTCGTCAGCATGTGGAAAACGCCGTATACAGGCAGTGGGGAAACTGCTTGCGCGGGCAGCATAAGCGCTGGCTGAAATGTTCTAATAAAAGAAAAAAAGGAAGTACATAACCCTTGATGGGAGCTCTGTCTTGCAGAACAACTAACAGGTGCTTAGATGAGAATAGACAGCAGCAAAAGCATGGTACAGAAACATGGATTGTCTTTCCTGGATAGAGGCAGCATCTAGAAATAGGTGTCATGTAAAAATCACCTGTTTTAAAGATGGCTAAATAATGAGAAGATAATAGATGGATGTTTTTGAATATGAAAAGAAGGTGAAACACATGAATAGCAATCATTTTGAAAAAATGAAAAACGGAAAAGGATTTATCGCAGCACTTGACCAAAGCGGTGGAAGTACTCCAAAAGCATTAGCAGCTTACGGCATTACCGAAGATGCTTACAACAGTGAAGATGAAATGTTTGACCTCGTGCATGAGATGAGAACAAGGATTATTACGTCTCCTGCTTTCAGTTCTGAACGAATTCTTGGTGCCATTTTGTTCGAACAGACAATGGATCGTGAAATCGATGGACAATATACCGCCGATTATCTGGCTGGTAAAGGGATTGTGCCGTTTTTAAAAGTCGATAAAGGGCTGGCAGAAAAGGAAAATGGCGTGCAGCTCATGAAACCAATCCATGACTTGGATGAGACTTTGCGCCGTGCTAACGAACGGAATATTTTCGGCACGAAAATGCGCTCTGTTATCCATGAGCCGAATGAAGACGGAATTAAAGAAGTGGCAGATCAGCAATTTGACATCGGTAAACGCATTATTGAAGCCGGCTTAATTCCAATTATTGAACCAGAAGTAAATATTCACAATGAAAACAAAGAAAAATCCGAAGAACTGTTAAAAGCGGAGATAGCGAAGCACTTAGATAAACTGTCCGAAAATGAAAATGTGATGTTAAAGCTTACTATTCCAACAAAGGCTGATTTGTATAAAGAATTGGCAGAGCATCCGCGTGTCGTTCGTGTCGTTGCGTTATCCGGCGGTTATTCCCGTGAAGAAGCCAATGAAAAGCTGAAAAAGAACAACGGCCTCATTGCAAGTTTCTCCCGCGCACTCACCGCTGAGTTAAACGTTGAGCAATCGGATGAAGAGTTCAACAAGACATTGCAGGAAGCAGTAGACACCATTTACGATGCTTCTGTAAACAAAGAATAAAAAGAAATAAAAACGCCTGCTCCTCGACTGGCTCATGGTTAAGCGCAGTGAGGGCAGGCACTTTTTTAGCTCTGTAAAATATGTTGGGGGTATCATTATCTTCCCCCCTCTCTAGCTGGAAGGCTCTTCAGCTGTCTGACATGCTTGTTGTATAAGATGCGTACATAAAGCTCATTGTTTAGAAGCGAAATCCGTAACGTTTGGATACGACATCATAAAAGCCGAGGGAGTTGTATAATGCTTTTGTCGCTGCATTGCTGATGCCGGTTTCTAGTTCAATGCCTTTAATGCCATGGTTTTCTGCCCAATAAATAATTTTTAAAAGCAATTTCTTTGCAATGCCCTGGTTGCGGTATTCTTTATGTACATATAAGTCGTTGAGCCAAATATAGTAACCGCCTTTATCTAAGCTGATTCCTAAATTTAAAAAAGCAGCTCCAAGAATGGTATTCTCATACTCGGCTACAAAAATATGGGCACAGGAGTTTTCAGTTAACGTCAGGTTAATGGCTTCCATCAGCAGCTCATAAGCATTATCTTTGCCAATGGATTCCATCTGTCCCATAAGAAGATCAGCCACTTTTTCACGTGTTTGTTGATCAGCATCTTTTGGTATTTCATAAATTTTCAATGCAACGGCCTCCTTTATACGTGAAAGGTAACGGATATGAAACACCTTCATCGTATCATAGTCTGCGACTGGTGTTTGTATTTATTTTTGTTAGACAGAACCTAAGTTTAATTTCTTTTCTAAGAACAGGGCAATACCATCTTCTTCATTGGCAGCAGTTACCTCATCTGCAGCTTGTTTTGCTTCATTCGATGCATTGTCCATTGCCACGCCAATACCAGCTTGTTTCAGCATTTCCAGATCGTTGTCTTCATCACCAAAAGCAATAATATCATCCATTGTCACACCACAGTATGCAGCGGTTTTTTGCAGGCCGGCGGCTTTGTTGTTGCCGGTTTTAATGATTTCTATTAAATGATAAGGTGCGCCCCATGAACGTTGTTCCACAGCAGTGGCATGACGGCCGGAAATCAGATCCCGCAGTGCTTTAGCATTATGCAAAGACGGATAGACAAGCAGTGATGTCGGAGCGGTTTGCAGCACGTGCTGAAGTCCTCCGTGTGCTGCGGGTTTTACACTTAAAGAAAGCAAATCAATGAATGTTTCATCATAGTTGTCTAAAAAGACATCGTCCAGCACTTCTGCCATAATATTTTGTACATCAAATGCCTGGCACGTTTCAATGATGGTTTTGGCGGTTTCTAAATCAAGCGGTGTGTGGTGCACGTCAAAGGAGGAATCACCAGGGTGATGCACATAAGCACCGTTAAAGTTCACAATCGGGGTATCAAGCCCTAATTGCTGATAATACATTTTGCTGGCCCGGTATGGCCGGCCAGTGGCTATTGCTATCTGATGGCCTTGTTCTTTTGCTTTTTGCAGGGTTTTATATGTGCGCGTAGAGATTGTTTTGTCATCTTTTAGCAGCGTACCGTCTAAGTCCAGCACAATTAAATGTTTACGCATAGGTTGGTTCCTCCACTCTTTGTCTATAATAGAGAATATGATTTGTTCATCAGATTGTTAAAAAAGTATCAATAAATGGCAGAAGCAAATAGCTAACATCGAAAAGAAAATATGCTATATTGAAAATAGTGCAGAATACAATATTTATTTTACTGTAGTTGAAAACGAAATGAAAGCGCGCGGTATGCTTTAGCTAGAAAGGAGGGGCAGCCGCACATGGGTGAATTTTTTCAGACTTTTTCTTTTCGGGCATTATGGACTCCTGAATTGATGATTGTCCTAGCAGTAGTGGCCTATATATATTATTGGGTGACAGTAAAACAACGCCACCGTTTTATTGGGGCGGAAAACATACCAGCCAAACAAAAATGGTATTTCGTTTTCGCTTTACTTGCGCTGTACCTTGGCTGGGGAAGCCCTCTGTACATCGCCGGACATTCGATATTAACGCTGCATATGACGCAAATGGTATTTGCCTATTTTGTTGCAGTACCACTCTTTATTCTGTCGATTCCCGTTTGGGTGTTACAAACGTGGATGCACAAATGGAAGAAAAAGGCCTATATTACTTATCGAATGGTGATGAGTCCTGTTTTAGGGCTGATTGCGTTTAATGGGTTATTTTCCATTTATCATATCCCGTCAGTATTTGATTATGTGATGCAGCAGCCGGTGCTGCACAGCGTGTATCAAGCAGCTTTGTTTGCTTCGGCTTGGCTGATGTGGTGGCATATGCTTGCACCGCTTCCATCGCAAGAATTAACCGATTTCCGTCGCATCATTTATATTTTTGGAAATGGTATTTTAATTACTCCTGCTTGTGCTCTTATTATATTTGCCGGAAGCCCGCTTTATGAAACATATACCAATCCTGCTGTCTGGGCAAACGTGATGGCTTACTGCCTGCCGCCTGGGGCAGATCTTCCACCTCAGTTATTAAACACGGCCGGCGGCGGATTTTCGTTTTTAGATCCGCACCCCGACCAGCAGCTAGCAGGTGTTACGATGAAGATTGCACAAGAGTTTGTTTACGTTTCAACGATTGGCTTTGTTTTTAAACAGTGGTTAACAAAAGAGAAAATGCAGGATGGCGAGCTGACTATCAGCGACATCCCGGCACATGCTGATCAGGCAAAACAACGGTAGGAGCAAAAAGCCGTTTTCTACAGAGCGTTCTGAAATATAAATGCCGGGCATTGTCATGGCTGGTACAAGCGCCTGCTCGCTCGAGGCTCCTTCATTCCGGCCATGGAAAGCCAAAGGTCAGCTTTTCATGTGCCTGCCCTCCAGGACTTGTCGCGGGTTCTCAGGATGGGAATCAGTTCGGCGTTGTCACAGGATGTGACGCTCTTAGCCGAACGTCCTTCTTTCAAGGCGCTTGCGCTTTTCTTTACATACGCAAGAATTATTTCGGTAAGGGAGATAGTATGAGAAAATATAATTCGATGTTTGTTGTTGCAGCTGTCTGCCTGTTGCTTAGTGGGTGTGCCTGGTTGTATGAGACAGGTCAATCAGCGGAAAACGGGACGGATTTAACCGATGCCAAGTTACAAGTGCCTTCGTTTTCTTTTACAAATCAAGATGAAGAAGTGGTGACAAAAGAAGACTTACAAGGACAATATTGGCTGGCAGATATGATCTTTACCCGCTGTCCCGATGTCTGTGGGTTAATGACACCAAATATGGTAAATGTGCAGGAAGAGATTAATAAAGAAGATCTAAATGTGCAATTTGTGTCGTTTAGCGTCGATCCGGAATTTGATACGCCGGATCGTTTGAAGAACTATGGTGAAAATTATGGCGCTGACTTTGACAACTGGCATTTTTTGACCGGTTACAGCGATGAAGAGATACAAACATTGTCACAAGAGGCATTCAGCAGTCCCGTTGAAAAAGTGCCCGAACAGAACAATGTGATTCATTCTACCAAATTTTTTCTCATTGACCCTGATGGAAACGTGATTCGAAGCTACGACGGATTAGAGAATGATATTGCCCCATTGGCAGAAGATATGAAACAATTAGCCAGCTCGTCTTCATAAAAAGAATTCGCACTGGCTGTTAAAAATTGATAGACTTGTTATGTTATAGAATCTGCATGAAAAAGGAGGGGAGACAGCTATGAAGCGGATGAAGAAAGCACTCCTCATCGTTATTGTCGCCCTGACAGCAGCGGTATTGGCAGCTTGCGGCGGGGAAGAAGAAGATATGACGCTTCAAAATGAAGAATGGGAAGAAATCAGCATTTCTGGAAAAGACAAGCCAACGGTATTTTTTCACTTTACAGGAGTTGGCTGACAGCATTGTATTTCGCAGCTGGTTCAGCTGCAGCAGAATTTAGAGCTTTTTGAAGGTATGGATGCTGATATATATGCACTAAGCAATGATTCTCCGGAAGAACATAAACACCTAAAAGAAGAACTAGGCTTTACGTTTCCATTTTTATCAGATGCTTCGATGGACGTGATTGAAAAAGCAGATATGAAAGGTGAATCCTCATCGGTGCGAGGATATTCAGTGTTTGATGAAAATGGGGAGCTGATTGCATCCGAGGAGAACGACTTCTGGGGAGAGGAAATCGAACAAACAGCTGAAAAAATAAAACAAGCATTAGAATAAAAGAGTGTGCTAGAAGAGCTGTTCCATAAGTTGGGACAGCTCTATTTTTTTAAAAAGATAAGAAAGTATAAGAGTTTAGCGTTTTCATGGTCCAGAAAAAGGCCTGCTCGCTCAGGCGCACACGACGTGGATAGGTTCACCGTAGGCGAACGTCCTCTTTCACGCTGCTTGCGCTTTTCTGTGAAAAGTGTTCGAGAGAGTGGGTGTTCCTTTCCATTTCTTTGAAAACGGGAGAAAAGACGAGATACAAAAAGGTGATAAACGCTTACATCGTTTTTGTTTTCGTTTTCATGAATGGTTTTTCGTTTTGAGTATGAAAAAAAAACGGTTCATACTAAGGATACACTCACTGCAAAGGATGGATAATCATGAAAAAGCTTTTCTTTCATCTGTTTGATATTATTGACGAAGCCGTTGAGCTGAAAAAACAAGTGGATAAAAGATTAGAAGAGAATAGCAAATAACGATAACAAGATAGATGATGGTGTTACGGTATAGGCATGGTGCTCATAAGCACCGTGCTTTTTTGTGTATGTATTATCTTTCATACAAGCGGACAGGGTGGTTTTTTTATACAGATTAACGCGTAAACAGGGAATCCATCCGCTCTATTGGCTGTTTAGCAGGCTGTTTCCGGTTTGCAAATAAATGTATATAAATGCATGCGTACGTATAGAAACACCAAATTAGGCGGATTTGTTCATATCCTATTAAATAAAGGCGTAAATAGAAAAAACAAAGGAAAGCAAAAAAAATATAAAAATACAGTTGCATTAATATATATTCACACTTATAATAAACATCAACAGAAAATGTATAAAGATAAAACGAGGTGCAAGTTTATGAAAATTGCAATTGTCGGAGCTACGGGATATGGCGGTATTGAATTAATTCGATTGCTGCACAATCACCCTAACGTTGAAAAAATCACTGTTTTTTCTTCTTCACAGGAAGGAAAAACGATGGCAGAAAGCTATCCGCACGTTCAAGATATTGTAGATGAGACATTAGAAGATATTAATCCAGAGTACTTACAACAACACGATGCCGTATTTTTATCTACCCCTCCCGGCGTGTCGGCGGAACTCACCGGGCAAATAGCAGAGAAGACAAAGGTAATTGATTTATCTGGGGATCTTCGCTTGAAAAGCGGCAGTATATACGAAAAATGGTACGGACGAAAAGCAGCAGATGCTTCATTGTTAGACAAAGCAGTTTACGGGTTGACAGAGTGGAACAGAGAAGCGGTTGAATCAACGACAATTTTATCCAATCCGGGCTGTTATCCGACCGCTGTTCTGCTAGGGTTGGCGCCGCTTACCCAAGCGGGGGCGATTGATGCAAACAACGTCATCATTGACGCTAAGTCGGGTACAACAGGAGCAGGTCGTTCGCTTAGTGCTATCACTCATTTCAGTGAAATGAATGACAATTTCAAAGTTTACAAGGTAAATGAGCATAAACACACCCCAGAAATTGAACAGGAGTTAAGCCGCTGGATGCAGGCAGATGCTGCGGTTACTTTTACACCGCACCTTGTACCAATGACACGAGGAATTATGGCAACGATGTATGCGCCGTTAGAAAAGAATTGGACAGAAAATGACGTGAAAAAGCTGTATCAAAACGCTTACCATGATCAAGCGTTTGTCCGTTTAAGAAACAGCGGAACGTATCCATGTACAAAAGAAGTCTACGGAACGAATTACTGTGATATCGGCATAACGGTAGATGAGAGGACAAACCGCGCAACGATTGTGTCGGTTATTGATAACTTAGTCAAAGGAGCTTCAGGCCAAGCCATTCAAAACATGAATGTGATGTTTGGCTTTGACGAAACAGCCGGTCTTAATATCGTGCCGGTATATCCATAATAAATAAACAGGGGAGAGAGAAGCATGAGCACTTTACAAAGTACAGAAGACATCGTCGAAGTGAACGGAGGAAGCATTATTACACCGTATGGTTTTACGGCAGCGGGCGTGCATACAAAGGTGAAACGAAAAAGGAAAGACCTTGGTGCTATTCTTTGTGATGTGCCTGCTTCAAGTGCAGCTGTATACACATTAAATAAAATTCAAGCAGCTCCCCTGCAGGTAACCAAAGAAAGCATCGCCGAAGAAGGCAAATTGCGCGCTATTGTCGTCAACAGTGGAAATGCTAATTCATGTACTGGCGAAGCAGGGCTGATGGATGCTTATAAGATGAGAGAATCAGCAGCGTCGGTGTTTGATGTACCGGACCATCAAATAGCTGTTACATCAACAGGAGTGATTGGTGAACGGCTGAACATGGAAAAAATCCTTCCAGGTATGCAGGAGTTAAAGCCAATGCCTACTTTTAAGGATGCTGATTTGTTTAATGAAGCGATTATGACCACTGACAAAGTGAAAAAACATGCGTGCTACCAAACGACGATTAATGGAAAGCGTGTCACGTTTGGCGGAACAGCAAAAGGTTCTGGAATGATCAATCCGAACATGGCAACCATGTTAAGCTTTGTTACAACCGATGCTGACATAGAGCCAGAATATTTGCAGACGGCTTTACATGAAGTGACCGATAAAACATTTAACCGCATTACGGTAGATGGCGACACATCCACAAACGATATGGTTGTCGTTATGGCAAGCGGCCACGCGGCAAATGAGCCGCTGCACCCAAATCATCCCGAATGGCATAAGTTTATTAATGCTTTGCAGCTGACATGTGAAGACTTGGCTAAAAAGATCGCCCGGGACGGAGAAGGTGCCACAAAACTTGTGGAAGTAAATGTCTTTGGTGCAGCAACGGATGAAGAAGCAGGGCAAGCTGCTAAGCAGATTGTCGGCTCAGACTTAGTAAAAACAGCGATTTACGGAACGGATGCAAACTGGGGACGTATCATTGTTGCCCTTGGTTACAGCGAAGTAGAACTAAACCCAGAAAACATTGATATTTCCCTTGGTTCCATCCAAACATTAAAAAACAGCACACCGGTTGATTTTTCTGAAGAAGAAGCAAAAGCTTATCTGGAACAAGATGATATTACCATTAATGTTGATTTGCATATCGGAGAAGGCAAAGGCAAAGCGTGGGGTTGTGATCTCACTTATGAATATGTGCGGATTAATGCGGGATACCGTACGTAAAACGATAAAAGAGAGGGACGATGGCAATGGACGGCATTGTAGTGATTAAATGCGGAGGTTCTACTGTAGAGGAACTCTCAGCTGACTTTTTCCAAAGCATCGCCGCTATGAAAGACATGGGAAAGCATCCGATTATCGTCCATGGCGGCGGTCCTGCTATCAACGACATGTTAGTCACCATGCAGATTAAACCAGAGTTTGTTGATGGCTTACGAAAAACGACTGCCGAAGTATTAGAAACAGCTGAACTTGTGCTAAGCGGAAAAGTCAACAAAAAAATCGTTACAGCTTTTCAAGATACTTCTAAAACAGCAATTGGTTTATCGGGAGTAGACGGTGATCTCATCAAAGCATCACCATTGAATCTTGATACGCTCGGTTACGTCGGCAACGTAGAAGATGTTAACCAAACATTGCTGCTGCATATTGTAAAAACCGGTTCTATACCGGTAATCGCACCAATTGCAAGCGACATAAACGGCGGAAAATTAAACGTCAATGCTGATGTAGCTGCCGCAGCAGTGGCACAAGCCATGCAAGCAGAGGAGTTAATGTTTGTCACAGACGTGGATGGTGTCATGATTGATGGAAACATGCAAGAAACATTGACAGTCAGTGATATCGACAAGCTCGTCAACGATGGAACCATATACGGCGGCATGATTCCAAAAGTAAGAGCAGCAGCTGACAGTTTAACTGATAAGTTAGAAAAAGTAACCATTGCTAATGGAAACGGCAAAAACAGACATGAAAATGGAACGTTGAAAGGAACAACGATTATTAAAGAAAAACGTGCTGTTCATTAAATGAAGGAGGAACCGGAAAATGAATACAACAAACTCTATCAAAACAGATGAATTGCTTTTCCCGACTTACAAAAAATGGAACATCGCATTTGAGCAGGCTTCCGGTTCAACCATTACCGACCAAACAGGGAAAACGTACATTGACATGATGGCAGGTATTGGCGTGGTCAATTTAGGCCATGGTCATCCAGCCGTACTTGAAGCTGTGGAAAAACAACTCCAGAAAGGCTGGCATGCGTCAAACTTTTTTCACTACGAAGGGCAGGAACAAACGGCAAAACAATTAACCTCTCATTCGTGCGCAGATCTAGTGTTTTTTGCAAACAGCGGAGCAGAAGCCAACGAAGCAGCGATTAAGCTGGCGAGAAAACATACGGGGAAAAAGAAAATCATCAGCTTTCTCCAGTCTTTTCACGGGCGGACATTCGGAACAATGGCAGCGACTGGCCAAGAAAGTATTCATCAAGGGTTCGGACCCATGCTGGAAGGATTTGAGTACGTTCCGTATAACGACGTGAAGGCACTGGAGAACGCTATCGATGATGAAACGGCGGCTGTTATGCTGGAGCCGGTTCAAGGAGAGGGCGGCGTTATTCCTGCCGATGATTCTTTTTTACAAGCAGCGGAGACGCTCGCCGAAAATGCAGGAGCCCTGCTGATTTGTGATGAAATTCAAACGGGCCTTGGCCGAACGGGAGCATTTTTTGCTCATCAACTAAGCGGTATCGAACCAGATATTATTACAACAGCAAAGGCACTGGGCAACGGTTTTCCAACAGGAGCGGTAATCGGAAAAGCCCATCTAAAAGACGCGTTTGGGCCAGGAAGCCACGGCACGACATTTGGCGGAAATCCACTTGCTATGGCAGCGGCTTCTGCGACACTTGACACATTAATAAACGAAAACTGGAGCCAAAAAGCAAAAGACAAGGGAGAAGCACTGCTGAAAGAATTACAAGAGCGCCTTGCCTCAGCTGAAGTTGTCAAAGAAGTTCGCGGGAAAGGCATGATGGTCGGAATAGAATTGAATGAACCAGCAGCCAACACTATTGGAAAACTGCAAGAAAAAGGCGTGCTGGTGCTGGCAGCGGGGCCAAACGTACTCCGGCTTCTGCCGCCGCTGACAATCGATTGGGAAATGCTGAAAGAAGCAACCGCATTAATAGAAGAGACGTTAAAACGTTGAAGAAATACACCTGGGAGACTATGAGGAGGAACAAACATATGAAGGGATATATCAAGCTAGAAAGCGGAGAAGTATTCGAAGGAACGATGGTTTCTGACAATCAGGAAGAAATCTATGGCGAAATTGTATTTTTCACTGGTATGACCGGATATCAAGAAGTAATGACTGATCCTTCGTTTCACGGGCAAATCGTCGTGTTTACGTATCCCCTGATCGGAAATTATGGCTGGAACGAGCACGACTATGAAAGCATAAAACCGCAGCCGGCAGGTATGGTAGTCAGTGAAGCCGCATCTGATGTGTTTCACTACGAAGCGAAGCAGACCATCGAAGAAGCAGCCAAAAAAGCGGGAGTGCCGATAATCAAAGGAGCAGACACTCGGGCCATTGTCAAAAGCATTCGTGAAAAAGGGGACATGGGTGCTGTGATGACAACATCTGCTGAAAATACAGATGTTCGTGCGTATCAGCCAATTGGTGAACAAATGCTGATTGATAAAGTGGCGGTGTCAGCGCCTGTAACTTTTGGTGATGGAGAACAGCATATCGCTTTGCTCGACTTTGGCTACAAACAATCAATGGTTCGAAGCCTTGTGAAAAAAGGCTGTAAAGTTACGGTTGTTCCGTTTAATACTCCAATGGAAGAGATTGAAGCACTTGAGCCGGATGGATTGTTATTCTCCAACGGACCAGGCAACCCTAAGCAGCTGCAAGAGTGGCTTCCTCATTACAAGCAGCTTGCACAAACGTACCCATCTTTAGGGATTTGCCTTGGCCATCAGCTGCTCGCGCTTGCCTTTGGCGGTGACACAGAGAAGCTTCGTTTCGGCCATCGCGGAGCGAATCAGCCGGTACAAGATAAACAGACCAAGAAAGTATTTATGACATCTCAAAACCACAGTTACGTTGTAAAAGAAGACAGTCTGCCAGATGGAGAGTTTTCGGTACAATATATCAATATTAATGACGGGTCTGTCGAAGGTCTCTCACACTCGAAGCACGATATTACGACCGTACAGTTCCACCCAGAAGCACATCCAGGACCGGCAGACAGCGAAGAAATCTTTGATCAATTCCTTCAACACCTTAAGAAAAAGGGGAGAGAGAAAACCTATGCCTAAACAAACAGACATCAACAAAGTACTCGTCATTGGGTCCGGGCCAATTATTATCGGGCAGGCAGCAGAATTTGATTACTCCGGTACACAAGCATGCCTTGCACTTCGAGAAGAAGGAATGGAAGTTGTTTTAATCAATAATAATCCTGCAACGGTAATGACGGACGAAGCCTGTGCAGATAAAGTATATTTTGAACCATTAACAGTAGAATCGGTAGAAAAAGTCATCCAAAAAGAAAAGCCAGATGGTCTGCTTGCCACGTTGGGCGGGCAAACGGGCTTAAACTTAGCGTTTGCTTTGGATGAACAAGACATTTTATCCAAATATGGCGTTACGCTGCTTGGCACGCCAATTGAATCAATCAAACAAGGGGAAGACCGGGAATTGTTCCGCTCGTTAATGCAAGAGATCGGCGAGCCTGTTCCGGAAAGTGAAATCGTAGAAAAAGAAGAAGAAGCACTGGAATTTGCAGCCAAAACCGGCTACCCTATTATTATTCGTCCCGCTTATACATTAGGCGGCGGCGGTGGCGGTATCGCTCATAACGAAGAGGAGCTGCGCTATATTGTAACGGGCGGCCTAGACGCAAGTCCAATCAGCCAGTGCTTGGTGGAAAAAAGTATTGCCGGTTTTAAAGAAGTAGAATATGAAGTGATGCGGGATGAAAATGATACGTGTATCACTGTCTGCAACATGGAAAACATTGATCCGGTAGGGGTGCACACAGGGGATTCGATTGTTGTGGCTCCATCGCAGACGTTAACAGATGTAGAATACCAAATGTTACGTGCCGCATCCCTAAAAGTGATTCGAGCGCTTGGCATTGTCGGCGGCTGCAACATTCAATTTGCGCTTGACCCACACAGCAAGCAATATTACTTAATTGAAGTAAATCCACGTGTCAGCCGTTCCTCGGCACTTGCGTCCAAAGCGACTGGCTATCCTATTGCCCGTATGGCAGCTAAGCTCAGTGTAGGGTATCACTTGCATGAATTGTTAAACCCTGTAACAGGCCATACGTATGCAAGTTTTGAGCCGGCGCTTGACTACGTTGTCGTGAAATTTCCACGCTGGCCGTTTGATAAATTTGTGCATGCCAAACGCACACTTGGCACACAAATGAAAGCAACGGGTGAAGTCATGGCTATAGAGCGTAACCTGGAATCAGCTCTGCAAAAAGCTGTACGTTCGCTGGAAATAAAAACAGACGGCTTAGCACTGCCTGAACTAGTCGGTCACACAGTTTCTGCATTGTATAAACGTCTGGACAACCAAGACGACCAGCGCTTTTTTGTGCTGATGGAATTGTTAAGAAAAGGAGAAACTGCACAGGCGCTTCATGACAAAACGGAAATTGACTTGTTCTTTTTACAATCATTTGAAAAGCTCGTCCGCCTAGAAGAAGCGATTAAAAGCACGACGTGGAAAAATGTCACACAAGAACAGCTTATGCAGTGGAAAAAAACTGGCTTTACGGATAAATGGATGGCCAAACAATGGGAAACAGAAGCACTGTCTGTTTACCAACAGCGAAAAGAATGGGGAATCGTGCCGTCTTATCACATGGTAGATACATGTGCTGCAGAGTTTACTGCTGAAACACCATATTATTACTCCAGCTGGTATCAGCACAGTGACGGCAGCGAAGAAAAGAGCACGAAACCGAAAATTTTAATCCTTGGTTCTGGACCAATCCGTATCGGGCAGGGGATTGAATTTGACTACTGTTCCGTGCACGGTGCGATGGAAGTACAAAAAGCAGGCTATGAAGCTGTTATTATGAACAATAACCCTGAAACGGTTAGTACTGATTTTGAAATGGCCGATCACTTATATTTTGAACCATTAACGAGTGAAGACGTCCTGCATGTGGCTGATGCAGAAAACGTAGAAGCTGTTATTGTGCAGCTGGGAGGGCAAACAGGTATTTCGCTTACTGATGAGCTCGAAAAAGCAGGCTTAAATGTACTTGGTACCTCTTCGGATACGATAGATGCACTAGAAGACCGCGGTCGTTTTTATGAGTTTATGAATAAAGTGGGCGTTCCGCATATTCCAGGAGTGACTGGTTACAACAAAGATGATGTGATTGAAAAAGCCAAACAAATCGGTTTTCCAGTACTATTGCGTCCATCTTATGTTATTGGCGGCCAAGGAATGGCGATTCACACGAGTGAAGAAGAACTCACCAGCTATTTAACAGAAATGAAACACAATGTAGAGTATCCGATTTTAATCGATGCATTTATTCCAGGCAAAGAGCTTGAAGTAGATGTTTTAACCGATGGACATGATATTTATATTCCTGGTATCTTTGAACATGTTGAACCAGCCGGTGTTCACTCGGGCGATTCGATTGCGGTAACGCCGCCATTTTCGGTGCAGGATACAACGAAAGAATTGCTCGTTCAATACGCACAAAACATTGCGAGAGGCATGAATTTTAAAGGGATATTTAATATTCAATTTGTGTATGAAGATAATACGCTCTACGTAATTGAAATTAACCCAAGAGCGTCGAGAACAGTGCCGATTTTCTCCAAAGTAACCGGTACGCATCTTATTGAAGGCGCCGTTCATATGCTGCTTGGCAAGTCTGTAAAAGACTGGGCGGATGGAAAATCCGGTCTTGTGGAAGAAACACCGTACTACACCGTCAAGGCACCGGTGTTCTCAAACGATAAACTTGCTGGAATTGATCCGCTGCTAGAAGCAGAAATGAAGTCTACCGGTGAATTGATTAGTATCGCACAAGACAAAGAAGAAGCATTCCAAAAAGCTTTTGCTTGGTCAGAAACGCAAATTCCGCTTCTCTTTAAAGAGACTGGACGTATCTTTTGCGATATCCATCACAGCCAGCTGGATGATGCTGCTTCGTCTCTAAAGCAGTTAGAAAATCTCGGCTATACGCTCGTCTCTGATGACAATGAATGGGATACGGCTCATGAAAACATGTCATATGAGAACTGGGTAGAAAAAGAAGATGCGGTAGCCTATATCAGCTTTCCAAAGACTGGCTACTCCACTGGAGCAAAGCGTCGTCAAGAAGCATTAAAACAAAGAAAGACAGTTGTTACAAACACCAAAACATTAGAAATTATGCTGGAAGCAATGACTGGAGAAAGAAAAGAACCAAAAGCGATTGAAGAATGGCTGAAGCAGGCGGTGACAGCTGAAGAAGGAGTGTAAGCCAATGAGTGAAGACAAGCATATTCAGCCTCCCGGCAACCTTGTCGGGAGAGATGTGTTAACATTGTTGGATTTTACAACAGATGAAATCCAAGATCTGTTGACATTCTCTGAACAATTAAAAGAACACCACAAACAATATGGACAGTCCCAGCTGCTCCAAGGAAAATCACTTGGCATGATTTTTGAAAATGCATCAACGAGAACAAGAGTGTCATTTGAAGTCGGTATGACACAGCTTGGCGGACATTCTCTCTTTTTAAGCCCAAGAGATATGCAAATTGGCCGGGGAGAACCAATTAAAGATACAGCACAAGTGCTTTCCCGCTATTTGGATGCGATTATGATTCGCACGAACTCACACGAAACTGTCGAAGAGTTAGCAACGCACTCTGATGTGCCTGTGATTAACGCATTAACGGATTTATATCATCCGTGCCAGGCACTTGCTGATGTGTTAACGATAAAAGAACATAAAGGAAGCCTTGACGGTTTGAAAGCTGCATTTGTTGGTGACGGCAATAACGTAGCGAATTCGCTGTTAGTAGCTTGTGCAAAAACGGGGATGGATGCAGCACTTGCTGTTCCAGCAGGCTATGAGCCAGATGACAAAGTGTGGAAGGAAATTCAGCAGACAGCCGAAGAAAACGGGACAAACGTTGAACTGACAAACACCCCGCAAGACGCTGTAAAAGATGCAGACGTTATTTATACAGATGTATGGGCAAGCATGGGCTATGAAGAAGAGCAAGCAAAGAGAGAAAAAGCATTTGCCGGCTTTCAAATTAATGAGGCCCTTTGTGCAAACGCAAAAGATGATTTCATTTTTCTCCACTGCCTGCCTGCACATCGCGGAGAAGAAGTGGCAGCAAGCATTATTGACGGTCCGCACTCTGCTATTTACGACGAAGCAGAAAATCGGCTGCATGTACAAAAAGCGATTCTTGCTTCGGTTATGGAATAGAAAAAAAGCTGCTTTAGCGCCGATGGCGGTAAAGCAGCTTTTTCTTTATACTAAAGAAAGCGCCGTATAATTGCTGCTATCAAAGGTTTTTCAATACTTTCGGACTGTAATTTCTAATGGGAAGTGTTGAGGTGTGTTATCATATCTGTTTAGAGGGAGAGACAAAGAAATGAATCATTATGCTGTATACATAAGAACGCTCCTGTTTTGCGCCGTGCTTATCGTCTCATTTGTTATATGTCAGTTTGTATTTCAATTACAAGAAGGGCTGTCTGTCCTTTTATCTCTTGTGGCTGCTTTAGGCAGTGAATGGTTATATGCCAGACGGACGTCTTAACGAATGCAGGAGTTTTGAAATGAAACGCGAAAACGTACCATAACCGGAAGATGAAAGCGAGCTGTTTGTCTGACAGACACCTATAGGAAAATACAGCGTGTGAACGAAACCAGCATATACACGGAGCAGTTATCTGCACCGCAAAGCTTGGCGCCAGCCATACTGTCTTTATAAAGATAAGAGAGGATAAAAGCTGGCGTTTTTTTAGTTTTGCACAAGCACCTGCTCGCTCGAGGATCCCTCGGTCCGTCCATGGAAAGCGTCCCGTCTGCAGCAGATGCGTTCTAAAGCAGCAACGTCTACGATGACAAGGGTGGTGGTTGAGCGGATTTCTCAACCGCCGTTTTTCTTGAAAGGAGTGTTGATTATAATGAAAAAAAGCAAAGCTGTTATCTGGATGCTTTGTCTCGGTTTTTTTCTGCTGACGAGCTGTCAAGCTGTTTTACCGGCCACATCATCAACTGACGTAAAAGCAGCACTCTTATTAGAAAGTACAGTCGATGATAAAACGTGGAATCAAAAAGGTTTCGAAGGACTGTTAAGCATACAGTCGGAATTAAATATGGAAGTCATGTATGAAGAAAATATCACCAGCTTAGGAGGGGTGAAAACATCACTGGACGCGCTGCAGGATGAGGGTGTTGAGCTTGTGTTTGGCCATGGCAAAACGTTTGCGGATATGTTTGAAGAGTTAAGCAATGATTATGAAAATATGCATTTTGTTTCTTTGAATGGTCAAGCACGTGGTGAAAATGTTACTTCTATTATTTTTGATGGGTATGCGATGGGATTTTTTGCTGGGCGGTTATCACAGGCAATGAGTGATTCAAACACGGTGGGAGTGATTGCCGCGCAAGAATGGCAGCCAGAAGTAGAAGGTTTTATGAATGGCGCCCAGTCAGCGGACGATGCATCTGTACGTGTGATGGAAGAGAGCGTTGGGAGCTGGGATGATAAAGAAACAGCGTTGCAGATACTAAACCGTATGATAGAAGCGGGGGCAGATGTTATTTATCCGGCAGGAAATGGTTATCACCTTGAAGTCATTGAAGAGTTAAAAGACAAGGGGCTGTATGCGATTGGCTATATCGGGGACCAATCCGATTTAGGCAAGTCCACGGTGTTAACAAGCACCGTGCAGCACGTTGGTACAGTGTACCGCCTGGCTGCAGAGCAGTACCAGAACAATGAATTAGAAAGCGGAATCATTCATGTCGATTTTCAAGATGGAGCCATTTCAATGGGAACCTACAGTTCGGTTATACCAGCAGATGTTAAAGGGCAGCTGGAAAAAGAAATCACAGTCTATAAAGAGACAGGAGACCTGCCAGAATAAGTATTGACGCTTGCAAGAGAAACGTGCTTCAATAATAACGACACAGAAGAGACAGGAGGTGAGGTAAGTGGATCAAGAACGAAAAATGAAGTTTATGCAAGTGGCTATGCAGCATCTCCCCGAAGCAAAAACATTACTAGATAAAAAAGGCATCGAGCTGGATATGGAAGACATGCAGCCTGCTATTGAATTATTAACCAAAGTGATGGAAGAGGCGTACAATATCGGATATGAAGATGCGAAAAACGAATAACGGCCCTTAGTAACACCTTTCTTTTTTCTACATATAGTGAAAATATCTAATGGAAAAGAAAGGTTGTCGCCGCATGCACCCATATTATTGGCACCACGGATGGTTGAGAAGCCACGACCATCATCACCATCCGCCGAGAAATCCGTATTTTCCGTTTATTCCTTTTCTAGCAGGATTAGCTGTTGGCCCGTTGTTGTATGGGGGCGGATATGGTGGCCCTGGCCCTTATCACGGACCGGTATATGGGCCTCATTATGGTCCTTCTTTTGGTCCAAGTTACGGCCCAGTCTATGGCCCTTATGCAGGGCATGGTTACCCAGCTCCTTATGATGGTCATTACTAGTATGTTTTAATTGAACGTGTGAAAAACTCTTGTTCATGTAATGCGAATAAGAGTTTTTTCTTGCACGGGCAGAGCAGACAGGAAAAGGTGAAAGACGGATATTTTTTGTCTTCCCCAAATATCGAGGCGCCTAAGTGTATACGACACAGGTTTGTTCAGTGGGCTGCTGAAAAAGCGCTATCCTTTTAACAGACCGCGTTGAAACATAACAGCAACAGCATGAGCACGATTTTGGGCACCAAGCTTTTTAATCGCAGATTTTACGTACTGTTTAACGGTAAATTCACTAATGTCCATATAGTCAGCCATATCTTTGGTGCTTTCCCCTTTGGCAATCCGCCTCATTACTTCTAGTTCCCGATTGCTTAAAAGAGAGGAATCATTGTTTATCGTAAGTGTTTCATTTAACGCGGAGCCGGCCAGCTGTCCAAACATAGTGAGTGACGATAACAGGTCCTCATCCATAACGACCCCTTCCGCAATATTTGTTGTACAAATATATCCAATGACCGTCCGTTCGAAAGGGATAGGCGTAACGACAAGACAATCCATCGAAAAGCGGGAGGCATATTTGCTGTTGGCGTATTTTAAAAAATATTCTTCTCCTGAACTAAATTGTGTTTTTCGTTCACAGACAGCATTGTAAATAATAGAAAGGGTGCGCAGGTCATCCCGAATGTCGCCAATACTAACAAAACCTGCATCAGTCAGCCCAATGACACCTTCCCCAAGATATCCTAAAGGAGAGTATCGAAACAAATATGCATCTTTAGCTGGAAACACATCCAAATAGATATGGAGCATGTGGAGAAGCTGTTCTTTCTGGCTTGATAGAGAATTTAATGAACGCATATGGTCTTGCAACGAATAAATGGTATACATACGACCATCTCCTTTTGAGGGAATAGTATACACAAAATTGGGAATATTCATATTATAAGTGAAAATGTACAATATGGGTAGAGGTTTTAGGAAACTATTTTCTAAAGCATCTTAAAAAATGCAAGAAAGGAAGATGTGTATTGGCTAATTTAATTCCCCAAGCTAAAGCGTACCTCGAACAATTTTATGAGATGCCTCTCCTCCAAACATTGAAACCCGAAGAAGTAAGAGATATGTTTGCACAAATGCCTGCTGCAGATGTAGAGTTAGCCCCTCTCGCCAAAATGGAAGACAAGCAAATTCCTGTTAGTGATGATGCTAACATCGGGATAAGAATCTATACTCCTGAAGGAGAAGGACCTTTTCCGCTATTTGTCTATTATCATGGCGGCGGCTGGGTTATTGGTGATTTAGAAACAGCGGACGCTACGTGCCGGATGATTGCCAATAAAACAGAGCGTGTGGTCGTATCGGTTGACTACCGGCTTGCACCAGAATACAAGTTTCCAATTCCTCTAGAAGACTCTTACGCTGCCTTAGAATGGGTGAGTGAACATGCTGCGTCTATAAATGGAAGCGCTTCCAATATAGTTGTAGCCGGTGATAGTGCCGGAGGGAACTTGGCAACGGCGGTTTCGATGATGTCTCGTGACAGACAAGGGCCGCCTATTGCCGCACAGGTGTTAATTTATCCTGTCACGGACTTAAGTTATAACACAGGTTCTTATCAAGAATTTGGTGAAGGGTTTGGACTGGACAGAGATTTGATGATTTGGTTTGGAGACTACTACATCAATCATGAGATAGATGCAAAAAACATTTATGCTGCGCCTCTGTTAGCTCAAGATGTAAGCGGTCTTCCCCCTGCTTTTGTCGCAACAGCAGAATGTGACGTTCTCCGTGATGAAGGCATGGCGTATGCAAAACGCTTACAAGAAGCCGGCATTCACGTAGAAGCTTATACAGAACCTGGTTTAATTCATGGATTCTTTACGAATATGGCTGTCTTCCCTGAACAGATAAAAGGAACCATTGAGAAAATGGATCAATTTTTGGCTGAAACAAAAAAGAGCATTTCACTGTAGTGCTTAAGGGCGATTCATTTTAAAGGGGGAATAATCATGGCGTCTGTAAAAGAGCAAGTAACGACGTTGGATGCTGTTGTCATTGGTGCAGGTTTTTCGGGATTGTATATGCTTTACCGTTTGCGTGAAGCTGGGCTGAAAACGCGTGTGTACGAAGCAGCGGGCGGTGTCGGCGGTGTGTGGTATTGGAATCGTTACCCAGGTGCTCGCTGTGACTCAGAAAGTATCTATTATAACTATACCTTTTCTGAAGAACTTTATAAAGAGTGGACATGGACTTCAAAGTACCCTGAACAACCGGAAATTCTTCGCTATCTTAACTTCGTCGCTGATAAGTTCGAATTACGCCCGGATATTCAATTTCATACGCGTATTGAAAAAGCGGAATACAACGAAAGAACGAACCGCTGGCAGCTCGAAACCAAGAATGGAGAAAAGATTTCAGCGAAGTATTTTATTACCGGCATTGGCTGTATTTCAACGGCCAACATTCCGAAATTTAAAGGGTTAGAGAGCTTTGAAGGTGATTGGTACCACACGGGGCACTGGCCGCATGAAAAAGTGGACTTTACTGGGAAGCGAGTGGGCATTATCGGAACAGGATCAAGCGGCGTCCAAGCCATTCCCGTGATTGCAAAAGAAGCAGATCATCTGACAGTTTTCCAGAGGACGCCGCAATACAGTGTTCCTGCACGAAATTATCCATACTCTGAGGAAGAAGTGGTACAGGCAAAAGCAAGCTTCCAAGAAATGCGGAAGACCGTGCGTGATTCACTGGCAGGACTGCCGGTGTCGTATGGAGAAAAGTCGGTACTTGACGATTCCCCTGAAGAACGTCAAAAAACATTAGAAAAAGCTTGGGAAATTGGCGGTACGACTCTATTATTTGCATATAAAGATGTTATTACCGACGAAAGAGCGAACGAAATCGTCTCTGCGTTTATTCGCTCGAAGATCAAAGAAACGGTAGAAGATTCAAAAA
The DNA here is from genome assembly GCF_900099605.1 of Alteribacillus persepolensis. Classification (GTDB taxonomy): domain Bacteria; phylum Bacillota; class Bacilli; order Bacillales; family Marinococcaceae; genus Alteribacillus; species Alteribacillus persepolensis. The sequence continues at coordinate 16,945 of NZ_FNDK01000018.1, read as the reverse complement.
CAGCGGAACAATTGACACCAGATTACTACTACGGCACCAAGCGGCCGATTATTGATACCGATTATTTTGAAACGTATAATCGCTCTAATGTCAGTCTTGTTGACGTAAAAAAAGCGCCAATTGAAGAAATTACGCCAAAAGGCATTCGTACGGCCGATGGAGAATACGAACTTGATGTTATTGTATTTGCTACTGGTTATGATGGAATGACAGGATCACTGTTTAAAATGGATATTGTCGGCAAAGAAGGTGTCTGTCTAAAAGATAAGTGGGAAAATGGAGCGGCAATCAGGACATACCTTGGCATGTCAACAACAGGTTTTCCAAATATGTTCATGATTACTGGTCCAGAAAGTCCTTCTGTGCTTGGGAACATGCCAATTACGATTGAGCAGCATGTGGAATGGATCTCTGATTGTATCGATTATTTGCGCAAGCATGATATTGAAACAATTGAAGCAAAAGAGGATGCCGAACAAGCATGGAGCAAGCATTGTCGTGAGCTTGCGGACACAACGCTGTATACGAAGACCGATTCTTGGTACACAGGCGCTAATATTGAGGATAAAGTGCGAGGATTTCCAATCTATGTCGGCGGATACGGTCCGTACCATGAGAAATGTGCGGAAGTTGCAGAACAAGGTTATGATGGCTTTACGTTAATGTCTAATACAGTAGTATAAAAACGAGGAGGAGTTGTCCTAAAAGATTTTTTACAGCTGATAGACACTTCGCTTCCCGCGGGTGAAGCATTAGCTGATGTTCATTAAAATAAAGCCAGCCCGACTCAGAAGACAGACCTTGCGTATGAAAAGGATAGCCGGATTTTCCACAGATCCAGGTTATCCTTTTTGCGCATTAGGAACGTTTCCCTTTGTTCAAGGATGAAAGGTGAAGAAAAACGCAAGCGCCTTGAAAGCCGGCATTGTTTACCTCGCTCCGAAGATGCTGCACAAGCCATCATAGTGACATGGATTGTATACACCTTTAGAGGACGCATCTATGTTATCATAACAGGGGAGAATGTTTCGGCTTCCTTACATGGAGTGCCTTACAATGGCAGATAAACAAAAACCAAGATGATAGAAAAGAAGAAGAAAAAGAAATGATAGATGAAAAGATAGAAACGATGTATCTCATAGATGAGATGACTTTCTGTGTATAACAATGATGAAAAGGAGCCAACAAGAACATGTACTACGTGTGGAGTATGATTCTTCTGCTATGTTTAATTTTTATTGGGAAACGCTATGTTCAAGCAGCCAAAGGAAAAAGTGAAACCAGCCGCGGGAAGAAAATTTCTTTTGTACTGGGCCTTTGCCTTTTTTTCGCGGCACAGTCCGTAGTAGCACTGCAAGCGGGCAGCTATTCGTTTTTTGTACATATGATTCAGCAGACAATTACGTATTTTATTGTTCCGATTCTTGTCATTCAAGGGTTGACAGAGGAAATGGCAGCATCACTGCATCGTTATTTGGATACAAGATGGTTTGAAATGTTCACCAAACCAATGATTGCCGGTGCATTGTTTCCCATTCTATTTTCCCTTTATTATTTGCCGGTTGTGTTTGATACAGTCATGTCTCAACCTTTATTGCAATTAGCGGCTATGCTTATTTTGCTTGCGCCTGCTTTTTTGATGTGGTGGCCGATGGCTGCATCTACAGGGAATGACAAAGCATTAACACCGATGATTCGTATCCCCTATATCTTTGTGATAGCCCTGCTTTTTACACCGATTGGTATTTATATTATTTTTTCAGAGCCTTTGTACAGCAATTATACACTGTCTGGTCAACAAGTAGGGGGGACAGTGTGGAAAGTATCCACAGCGTTTATTTATATACTGATGATCGGCCGGTCTTTGTCTGAATCGGTTAAGCTCGATAGAGAAGAGGAGAAGCGCCAGGTCAGGATGTATCAAACAGGAAGTGAGTAACGTATCACTTTCTAGTTGCTGCACGGTACGAACGAGCATGTAATAAGAAAGCCCATAAGCCGGGAGCGCTCTCTTGATCAGGCGGGAAGACCCCCGCTTCAAGGAGCACCAGCGAGTAAGTGGAAGTTGGATTCGTAATTAGATAGTACCAACTAAATGTGTGCACAGGTGAGCCGTGTAGAACACGCATGTATGAATACAGGGGAAAGGAAAAAAGTATATAACAAGTGGCAGGGGGCATAAGAGAAGAATGTCTATGGAGAAAGAATGAATAATGCACTTGCCCCGTTAGGACAGACGCTATTAAGGCTGTTTATTACCCACTATAGATGAGCGTGTTTTTTTGCAGTATTTGTGCAAAAACACGCTTTTTTATCGTTGTACTGCTTCTTTTTCATCAATCCACGTCTTAGACCACTGTTCTAATTCGTTCATAAGAGGTTCTAACGCTCTTCCTTTTTCGGTTAATGAGTATTCAATCCGAATCGGTGTTTCTGGATAAACATCTCGTTTCACCATTCCTTCGTTCTCTAAATGCTTCAAACGATCAGACAGAAGCCGTCCGCTGATGCCGATAGAAGCTTCTATTTCACAAAATCGCTGGGAGCCTCTCAGAAGCTGATAAACGACTAAGCCTGTCCAGCGTTTACTCAAAATACTCATAGCTTTTTCAAATTTCGGGCAGAGTTGAGATTGGTTGGTCATTATCAATCACCCCTTTTTCCATATATTTTATCATAAAAGTCTTTTGTGAAAACAAACAGTAATTAAATTACTTATTTTCTTATATTTAATTGACAAAAGATAATTATTAAAATATACTTACTTACGAAAAGTAATTAATTAAAAGGAGTGGTGAAAGATGAACAAACAAGAGATTGGTACTGTCCTCCTTCGAGTAGTTTTAGGACTTATATTTTTGGTACATGGATGGGATAAGTTTCAGGGAGGTATTGGAAACACGGCAGGTTTTTTTGACAGCATTGGTGTTCCTGGATTCATGGCTTATATTGTCGCAGTCATTGAGCTTATAGGCGGCATTGCGATGATCTTAGGAATTGGTACGAAGCTTGCAGCCATCTTATTTGCAATTATTATGGCCGGAGCGATGTTTAGTGTGAAATTTTCCGCAGGTTTTATAGATGGCTATGAATTTGATCTTGCTTTACTAGCGATGTCGGTTTACATTGCACTTACTAACAGCAACGCTTTGTCATTAGATCACGTTGTGTTTTCATCAGATCATAATTCCAGTAATAGAGCAGCATAACATGCCGGTCTCCAGTAATGGAAAAGCCGGGATATAAATAGGAACAGGTTCTCTTGTTGAGAGAACAGAAGGGGGGAAAACATCTGTTGTTTCCGAAGAAATGGGAATAGCAGATGTTTTTCTATGTAACGCTGATAGTTGTAAAATGTATGGAACGAAGGTTCTAGATGGACCCATATAGTTGGATATTTGACGCTATAAAATGAAAGATTATGTGAATCAAAGAGGAAAGGTTGTTTCAAGTTGCATAAAGTATGTTAAAATAACCGCACAATATTAATGACACAGAAAAAGGAGAATGAGTGTGAGTAAAAAGTGGTTATTAAGTGCAGCATTTGCCATATCCATCTCCATGCTGGCCGCTTGCGGCGGAGATGAAGGAGAAGAAGGAAATGGCGGCGAAGAAAATGCCCAAGAAGAAACTGAACAAGGTGAAGGACAAGGTGAAGGGCAAGGCCAAGAACAAGCAGAAATGCCTGAGCCAGATATAGACAGCGTTCCTGATGTTGTAGCGGAAGTGAATGGGGAATCCATTACAAAAGAAGAATTTACGACAACATATGAAAGCCAATTTCAACGAGCTGCTATGCAGTCACAAATGACAGGGCAAGAAGTAGATCAAGATCAATTAAAGCAGCAAGTAGCGGAAGGTATGGTTGGCACAGAACTGCTTATTCAGGAAGCGGGCGACCGTGGTTTTGAAGCTTCTGAGGAAGACGTCAATCAATTAGTGGATGAATTGGTCGAACAAAATGGCATGGAATCACAAGACGATCTCTTCGCAGCTTTTGAAGAACAAGGCATGAGTGAAGATGAAATTATGTCACAAATTGAAACACAAGTAAAAATTGATCAGTTGATTGCAGAAGAAGCTGGTGATGTAGAGCCAACAGAAGAAGAACTGCAAGAAGCTTATGATCAAACGACTGCTCAGCAAGAACAAATGGGCGTAGAAGACATACCGTCTTTTGAAGAAATGAAAGCAGATCTCACTGAGCAAGTGAAAATGCAAAAAGAAAATGAAGCAGCTCAAACATTGATTGAACAGCTTCGTGAAGATGCAGACGTAACTGTTCATGTGTAGTAGGATAGAAGACCAGAATTCTCCGTGAATTCTGGTCTTCTTTTTGCGCATTAGAAACGTTCATCTTTGTGAAAAGATGAAAGGGTAAGCAGAGCGGCGGCTTTTGACACAAGAGCTCGGCGCCGATAAGTGGAGTTTCTTTATATTTTTTGCAGCAGTTCAACAATATAGGAAAAAGTAACGAAAAGTAATAAAAGAGGGTGTATGAATGAAAACAGAAAAAGAAAAGATGCTGGCCGGAGAAATGTACTGGCCTGAGGATCCTGAACTCATCGAAGAAAGGCAGCAGGCGAGAAAATTCACACGATTGCTGAATAAAACGACAGAAATAGAGGATGAAGAACGCCAACGCATTATCGAGCAGCTGTTTGGCAGCTTCGGAGAAAATATCAATATGGAAACGCCGTTTCGTTGTGATTACGGCTATAATATACACGTTGGCAGCAATGTTTTCATGAATATGGATTGTGTCTTTTTAGATGTTGGAGAAATCAACATCGGGGATAACTGCCTGATTGGTCCGGGTGTACATATCTATACCCCACACCATCCGCTTAACCCGAAAGAAAGACTGTCAGGAAAAGAGTGCGGGAAACCAGTGAAGGTTGGTAACAATGTATGGATTGGCGGAAGAGCAGTCATTAATCCAGGCGTGTCCATTGGAAATGATGCAGTCATAGCTTCTGGTGCTGTTGTCACAAAAAATGTCCCGAGTAGAGCTGTGGTGGGAGGAAATCCAGCAAAAATATTGAAATATACGGAAAGCTGAATATTGTGCCGGGAAAGCTGCCTGCAGAATAAGGACGCAGCTAGACAATGAATACGATTTGGTTTAAACTTAAAACCAGGTCATAAGAGGAAGTGTTAAAATCATAAATAATACCACAGAGCAGGTTTGCGCATATATTTTTGGTCAATTAGAGGAGGAGCATCATTTATGAGAAATGTGGGTATTTGGGGTATAGGAAGTTATAATGAAGGAAGAGAAATTACAAATAAGGAATTTGAAAAAACACTCGATACCAGTGATGAATGGATTCGAACAAGAACAGGTATTGAGCGAAGAGTATTTGCCCATGATGATGTGAACACATCAGATATGTCATATTATGCAGCTGTGGATGCACTAGAAGACGCCGGCTTACATGCAGAAGAGCTGGATTTGATTTTAGTAGCAACGGTTACACCGGACTATCCGTTTCCATCTGTCTCCGCACTGTTACAAGACAGACTCGGAGCTGTAAACGCAGCAGCGATGGATATTAGTGCTGCTTGTGCAGGGTTTATTTATGGGATGTCTACCGCCGAACAGTTTATTAAAAATGGCACGTACAATCATGTCCTTGTTATTGGAGCCGAGAAGTTATCGAAAGTGATGGACATGGAAGATAGAAACACGGCTGTTTTATTTGGAGATGCAGCAGGAGCAGCGGTGCTCGGACCCGTATCGGAAGGAAAAGGAATACTTGCTTGGGATTTGGGTGCAGATGGCAGTGGTGCGATGCATATTCGCCAAGATCCGAAAGTCATTATGAACGGGCGTGAAGTATTTAAATTTGCTGTGCGCCAAATGGGAGAAACCTCTCTAGAAGTCGTTGAAAAAGCAGGGCTGACAAAAGATGATGTTGATTTTCTCGTGCCGCACCAGGCCAATATCCGGATCATGGAAGCAGCGCGCCAGCGACTCGAACTTCCTAAAGAAAAAATGGCAGCAACTGTTCATAAATACGGTAATACCTCGTCAGCATCTATCCCGATAGCTGTCGTAGAAGAAATAAAAAATGGTAAAATAAAAGACGGAGATCTCGTCGTCATGGTCGGTTTTGGCTCAGGTCTTGTATGGGGAGGAGCAGCAATTCGCTGGGGACGTTAATCTTCCCTGCTTGAACCGGAAATTTAGGCAAAGGAGAGAAAACAAATGGACAAAAAGAACCGTGTGGTAATTACTGGGTTGGGAACTGTCAATCCAGTGGGATTGGATGTTCAATCCTCTTGGAAGAATATTCAAGATGGTGTCTCAGGCATCGGAGAATTGACGCGGGTAAATAAAGACGATTTTCCAATGAATGTGGCTGCTGAAGTAGATGAATTTGATGCGACATCATTTATTGATAAAAAAGAGGCAAGAAAAATGGACCGGTTTACGCAGTTTGCAGTCGCTTCGGCGCTGATGGCACTAGAAGATGCCGATTATCAAATTACCGAAGAAAATGCGGAACGCGTAGGAGTGTGGATTGGATCTGGCATCGGCGGCATGGAAACGTATGAGCAGCAATTTAATAAATTTAAAGAAAAAGGCTATAAGCGGGTGAGTCCATTTTTTGTGCCGATGATGATTCCAGATATGGCTTCCGGTCAAGTATCGATTATTACTGGTGCAAAAGGGATTAACTCTTGTACGGTTACAGCATGTGCATCTGGAACCAACTCCATTGGTGATGCGTTCAAAGTCATCCAGCGCGGCGAGGCGGATGCGATGATTACAGGCGGTGCTGAAGCGCCAATCACAAGTATGGCTGTTGCAGGGTTCAGCACTGCAAAAGCAGTGACCACATCAGATGACCCAAAAACGGCGTCTTGTCCATTTGATAAAAATCGCAGTGGATTTGTGATGGGAGAAGGAGCAGGTATTTTGCTGCTCGAGTCATTGGAATCAGCCAAAAAGCGTGGAGCGGATATTTACGCAGAAATTGTAGGCTACGGCGCAACAGGAGATGCTTACCATGTGACAGCACCGGCTCCAGAAGGCGAAGGGGCTGCGAGGTCAATGAGCCAGGCAATGAACGACGCCGGCTTACAGCCTGAAGAAGTGCAATACGTGAATGCCCATGGAACAAGTACGCCGTATAACGATAAGTTTGAAACATTGGCGGTGCGGAATGTATTTGGTGATCATGCCGAGAATATGATGATCAGCTCCACCAAGTCGATGACAGGTCATCTGTTAGGAGCAGCAGGTGCTATAGAAGCGATATTTACGATAAAAGCTATGAACGACAGCATTGCTCCGCCAACCATTAATTATATGGAACCAGATCCTGACTGTGACCTTGATTATGTGCCCAATGAAAAACGTGAAGTGGATATTCAAGCAGCATTAAGCAACTCCTTAGGCTTTGGCGGCCATAACGCAACGTTAGTGTTCAAAAAATTTGAAGCGTAATGAAAAAACGACTGCTGCTCGGCAGAGGACGAGCTGGCAGTCGTTTTTATTCTGTCTTTGTGCTGTCGCTGCGAGAGGCCGTTTGTCTGTTTTCCTCGAGGTTCCCATCAAGAAAATTTTGCAGCTGCTGGCTGTTTTCTTTCATATCTAACTCCAGCACAGCTCCAGCATGACTGTACCGTTCGTCTACAAATGAATCTTCTACCGGAATGCGAAGTGTGTTAATATTTTCTACTGGATTTAATAAGATGTCTTTTCCGAGCGACAGCATTTTGCTCGTGGATACGTCGGTTTCAAAATTTGGATGAATGGCTCCGATTAGCTGTGGTGTTTTCGTGATACTTGCAACAGAAAACAATTCATCCTTTAATAAAGCAAGTACTTCTTGTTGACGTGCCACTCGTCCAAAATCGTTTTTGTCGTTGCTTCGAAAGCGGACGTAATCCAGTGTTTCTTCGCCATTTAAATGGTGGGTGCCGGGATGAAAATCAATACTCACTTCCCCGGAATGATCTTGATAATACATACGTTCCTCAATGTTTACCTCTAGTCCATCAGGAGCGAGTGTATCAACAACATCTACAAAACCGTCAAAGTTGACGGTCGCGTGATAGTCAATGTCGATGCCAAAGTTTTGTTCAACCGTTTCTTTCAATAATTCGACGCCCCCATAAGCAAAGGAAGCATTAATTTTATTGTTTTGATATCCTGGTATTTCTACATAAGAATCTCTCATGATGGAAGCAAGCTTTACCTCTCCATGTTTAGGCTGCACGTTTGCGACCATAATCGTATCGGTGCGGGCGGCACCTGATTCTTCATCATCCACTCCTACCAGCAAAAAAGTAAGGTCTTCCTTTGTATTTTGCTGTGTTTCTTTTGCAGGCTGACCGTTTGGGTCATGATTTTCTTTTGCCAGGCTGGTAGCATTGGAATGTGACAAATCTTCACTGGATTGCTGGTCGTTATGTTCATCTGCAAAAGGTTGTGCGCTTTTAGAGACTGTAAACATGCTGATGCCAGCAAACAATAAAATAATCAACGCCATGAGCACGTATAATTTTTTCTTCATCGATGATGTTCTTCTCTTTTTTCTACTCACCGAAATTAACCCCCTCAAACACTCAACCTTGATTATAACAGATATGTTACATCTGTTTGAATATTAAATGACAAGATCATGTGAAAATTTGAGTGTTATCGGTTTATTTTTCCTTTTTTCGCATTTCATCGTCTAAATATGCTAGTGCCTCTTGGCGATTTTTTACGTCATCGTCTAATGTAGCTTTCTCTACGGCAAGTAAATAATCGGCAAAAGCAGGACCGGGTGCTGCCCCCCGTGCTTTGATATCATCCCCGGAAATCCAGGCAGGCATGTGCTGCCGTTTTTTTATATAGGACAAAATAAAGGAGGCTTTGTTTTCTTGCTGGCTGCCAGCCGCACTGGCAGCAGCTAAAAGCAGCGCACCGTCTTCAAGGGAGCGGGCAGCATGATGAAATGTTCCAAAAGAAGTGTATATCTCTTCGCTGTCGTGTTGCAGCCACGTGATAAAATGGTGTGCTGTTTTTTTCTGCGGCTTTGTCACGGCTATATTCTCCAATGTATCTGCTGAGCGTTCACTGTCTGTATACAGACAAGCTGTCACAAAGAACCATTTGTCCTCCGCTTCTATAAAGCGGGGATACGTTTGTAAGAAACCAAGCAGTGCTTGCAGCGACGCAGATGCTTTTTCATTCCACACAGCTCCAGGTAAAAAGTGTTCTAGTACGCCTAGTTCATGCAGGCGTGCTATGCTTTTTACTGGGTCTGTTTCGTCGAACAGGCGCTTCATATCGGCGACAATGCGTGTATGGCTGAGTAAAGCAATCGAGCGTGTTGCGTAGCGGAGAAAGCTCTTGGTTTGTGGATCCATATGAAAGGAAAAGCGTTGTTCAAAACGGATACCACGCAAAATACGTGTCGGATCTTCAACGAAGCTCAGGTTATGCAAGACGCGTAAACGTTTTTGCTGCATATCGTTATGGCCATTGTAATAATCGATTAACGTGCCAAATGATTCTGGTGAAAGAGATATGGCCATGGCATTTAACGTAAAGTCACGCCGGCTCAAGTCTTCTTTTAGCCGCGAGCGGACAACAACAGGCAGAGCAGCCGGTTCTTCATAATATTCAGCTCGTGATGTTGATACATCAATCTTTCTTCCCGTGTTTGTGGAAATGGTTGCTGTTTGAAACGTATCATGCAATGTGACGCTGCCGCCGGTTTCTTTGGCAAAAGCATCAGCAAATGCTGTGCCGTCTCCTTCAATAACAATATCGACATCTTCATTTGGTTTTTTTAATAAAATATCCCGAACGATGCCGCCAATCAAATACGCTTCCATCTTCATGCCGGCTGCAAGGCGGCCTGCCGTTTGGATCAATTGATAATAATCAGATGGAATATATTCCCGCATGCGGGCAGTTAAGTCCATGGGCAGATGATTGTCTGCATGCTGATGCATATGTTCTACCACATCCGAACGTGTCACAATACCAACAACACGTTTTTTTTCCAGAACAGGAAGACGTCCGATATTATGACTGATCATCTGTTGCTGCATTTCTTCGAATGAGGTTCTTTTTGTAATAGTGACAGGATTTTTAGTCATAAATCCTTTGACAGGAGCATGTCCAAGGCCGTGAGCGTGTGCTTTATCAACATCACGCCTTGAAATGACACCTGCGAGGTTTCCGTCATGATTGATAATTGGAAATCCATTATGGCCAAAGTGAAGCATTTGCTGTTTTGCTTCATCTATCGTCGTTTCTTCCTCCAGCGTTTTGACAGGGGAGGACATGAGCGTTTCTGCGTTTAGCGCTCGTGTGATAATGGAAGGCAGCTGTTCTTTCACTGTTGGCAGTGTCTCATCTAGCGCCGCATTTTTTATTGTGGCAGCAGCGGCTTTTTCATGTCCTCCGCCGCTTAACGTCTTAATAAGAGGGAGGACATTTATTCTGTCGGAGGCTGCCCGGGCAATGACGACCACTTTATTTTTCAGCTGTGTGACATTAAAAACAGCATGGGCGCCTGTCATCTCTAACACTTTGGATGTGATGTCATTTAACCCCGCTATATAGTTGTCTGTTTCCATCGAAACAATAACGATATCAAGCCCCTCGAGCGGTACGTGTTCTGCAGACTGTAACAGCGATTGGAAAGCGTTTTGCTGCGGTTCGGACAGCGAACGTTCTGCAAATTGCTGCACAACATCTAAGTCCATGCCATTTTCTTTTAAGTAAACCGCTGCCTGCAGATCACGAACCGTCGTCGACGGATACATGAAGGAACCGGTATCTGTATACAAGCCGAGTGCAAACAACGTTACTTCATAGGAAGAAAGAGGAATCTGCTGTTTGATTAATTCTTCTAGTAGTATTGTTACCGCGGCGCCAGTCCGTTCGACATAATACTGGATAACGTCCGACTTTTCTTCTTCTAAAAGCGCATGATGGTCATACACTGTTATACATACATCGTCTGCTTTGATAAGTCCGGTTGGTGCATCCGTTCTGTGAACATTGTTCGTATCAACAATGACAAGATGATTCACCTCTTCCCAGGTTACATCTTTGGCTGAAACAAATGGAAATGTGTCTTTGTAGAGTGCTAGATAGTCACGCACGGGTGCTGTCTGCTCCGCAGGCAGAGCCATTACCGCGTCTGGATAAAGCTTGGCGGCACAAATTAAAGAAGCCAGTCCATCAAAATCCATCATTTTATGTGTTGTAATCACACGCATATATGTCCTCCATGTTTGTTATTTTTCTCCGTTTTTTATTCCCATTAAGTATTGGTGAAATTCCTGTAAAGCCAGCGTTAAAATAGCTTCTGTTGTGTTTTTGGAAGGCTCAACCCCTGCTTGGTCAAAATAACGCATAATATCTTCCATTTGATCTTTTTGCTCTTTATAAAGCCGAAGGTGGGTTAAATAGGTTTCGTTGCCTAAATGGCGGGCACGCTCATTAATATCACGAACGAGCTCATCATAGTTTTCCATTTTTTTATAAAATTTTTGTTGAAGATATTCCCGATGAGTGGACATAAGCATCCCTCCTGCATACATTAGAATAAAACGTAAGCGCCTTATGGATTATCGTTGTTCCTGATGATTGGCATATAGTCATATTTTATAAAATAAAGCCCATGTCGAACAATTATTACTAGGAAAATGTTAGGCGAATAGAGGATTTTCCTTTGCACATCAAGAAAGTCTCTCTATTTACAAGACCATTTGCACGACAAGTATTAGAAAAAAAGCTGTCACTCATGGCGCTTCCTCGTTTTTAATGATAGAACATGACAAAGAAATTGTCTTTGACTTGAAAGACAAGGGAGCGAAAAGAGATGTTCGCTAGAATATTCATGATGATGGTAGGCTTTGGGCTGGCAGCGGCCGGTGGAATTAGTTTAATTGCTTACATGAACTATATTCCTGCTGGACTGACAATGGTCGAATATTTGCAGTTTATCGTAAAAAGCACGGAAGCGATGGTTTTTGCAGCGGGACTTCTTCTTATCGTTGGGAGTATTTATTGGCCGGAAAAAAAGTAAAAGAAAGAAAGGGCAGGAAGAATAAAACATTTTCTCTCTGACTATACTGTGGATACTAATGGATAGCAAGGAGGGTTTAACCATGGCCCGGATCCGTGATGTCTGGATTAATTGGTTTGAAGGCGAAGAAAACGGGTACAATGTATGTCCTTTCCATGAATGGCACTCTGAAGATCAAATTGAAGTGCTGGATCAAGCGGAAATTGTGAAGGTCACAGAAAAGTTATTTGACTACATTGAAAATCGAATGGAAGATGTTCCAGAAGAACTGCTGAGTGAAGTGTTTCAAAAAAGTACACTGCGTAAAAACATGACAAGAGTAACATTGGATTACTGTTTCATTATGTTTGATGGTGAACGTGCTATGGCCATTGACACTCTGGGCTATAAGACACCAATTAGAAAAAGCCGTCTTACTCCAAAGCATGAGCGCCTTGTCAACGAAATCATGGATGAAACAAAAGAAGAAAAATGTTTTGATGTAGAAGAGCAGGTGCCGCCAAAAGAATACCACATTTTATCTCCGCATCCACAATATATGGCGGGATTAACGAGAAAAGAACGCCAATTAAAGCAATTGTTGTTCATGGCACTTGATCAATTGTATACGTCTGGGGAAACAGCAGAAGTCCGCTATTGGTATACGGAGTGGAATCCAGCCGGATACGAAGAAATGCAGCATATTGACAAAGAGTCGGCTTGGCAAAGGCTGTATCAAGAAGTGAAGCATGATTGGTCCGACGCTCATTATGAATTATGCAAAAAAATGATCAAAGGCCAGCCGTTTTTTGAAAAGATCTGGAATCTGCATCACGAAGAAGAAGTGAAGTAGAAAAACCGAAAGAAATGTGAGCCATTGCCTCATATTTCCCTTTCGGCTGGCCGTCTTTACAGAATGCCTGTCATTCCATATAATAAAGAGGAATAGAAGGTAAGACAGGAGGGGTAGTAGTGGACGGACTAGCTTATCTATCAATGCAGATTTTGACTGTTTTGTATGCGGTCGGTACGATTGTTTTCAGTGTTATAATAGGTAAGATTTGGAGAAAACAAAAAGGGTATTAATTGGAACGAAAATACATCACGTAACGCACAGCAGGAACAGAGAACATAGCATAATAAAGGGGCTGTATCAAAAGCCCTTAACGTAAAATACCATGGACGCCATCCCTCCAGATGGTAACCATGGTATTTTTTTATAACCAGCTTATGCAGCTGGTTTCTTTTTGCGGCATTTCGCCGCCGCCCCGCAGACAGCAGGCGAATACTCTGTCAGCAGAAGAGAATAAGGGAATCCCCCAATAACGTCTATAGAACGTTGTTATCGTATGTGTTATCTGCGTTTGCGGCCAAGCCCCATTGCTCGTTCAGCTTTTTTCAAGGTTTTAAAGGCCGCACGTTGAGCACGTTCTGCTCCTTCATCTAAAATATCATCGAGTTCGTCGGAGTGAATCAGTTCCTCATAGCGTTCTCTGATTGGCCGAAGCAAGCCGGCTGCTGCTTCTGCCACTGCTTGTTTGAAATCCCCATAACCTTTGCCGCTAAAGTCCTGTTCAATCTCTTCCAAGCTCTTTCCAGTCGACAAAGAATAAATAGACATGAGGTTGGATACGCCTGGTTTGTTTTCACGGTCAAAGCGAATCTCATTTTCTGAGTCTGTGACAGCACTTTTGATTTTTTTGATAACCGTTTTTTCGTCATCAAGCATCGAAATAAATGCTTTTTGGTTTTCATCTGATTTGCTCATTTTTTTCGTTGGTTCCTGCAGGGACATAATCCGCGCTCCAACTTGTGGAATTTGTGCTTCCGGCACGGTAAAAATATCGTTATATTTGCGGTTAAAACGCTCCGCTAAATTGCGTGTCAGCTCCATGTGCTGCTTTTGGTCTTCTCCAACGGGAACGATATCGGCGTTATATAATAAAATGTCCGCAGCCATTAGTGGAGGATATGTTAACAGAGCGGAAGAGACGGCTTCTTTGCCGGCAGACTTGTCTTTAAACTGTGTCATTCGCTCCAGCTCACCGATATAGGACACACATTGCATAATCCAAGCCATTTGCGCATGGGCCGGAACTTCTGATTGGATAAACAGCGTCGATTTTTTTGGGTCGATACCTGTCGCTAAATAAAGAGCTGCCAGCTTGCGAATGTTTTGGCGCAGTTTTACTTTATCTTGCGGCACAGTAATTGCGTGCTGATCCACGATACAAAAAAAGCATTCATGCTCATCTTGAAGCCCGACAAAATGCTGTAATGCCCCTAAGTAGTTTCCGAGCGTTAACGTTCCGCTCGGCTGAATTCCTGAAAAAACTCGTGTCATTTTTCTCCATTCCTTTCTATGTAAACGGCGTTTCCTTGTATCATCTCTTTTCTATCATATCGAAACTCCCGGCATGAGTAAACCGGTTTTGCGCGCTATGCATGTCTCAAAAATTGTCCGCATATACTATGGCAAACCGATGAAGGAGACGAACGCATGCATATTCATATTTTAACTGCTTCTTATGGCAGCGGTCATAACCAAGCAGCAATGCAGTTAAAAAAAACCATTACCGCGCACAATGATACAGCTGCGATTGTGAAACCGCTCGAAACAAAAATACCTTCTCTCTATGAGATGAGTAAAAAAGTATATGAACGCATGCTGCTGACTTGTCCACAAATATGGAGGAAATGGATGCAGTCATCGCATTCTGCTTTATTATCCACCATAGTGACATGTTTATCATTCTTATACCAAAAGCAAATCGAACAAGCGCTGCAAGCAGACATCGTCTTGTCGGTTCATCCGCTCTTAACTGCCATGGCTGGTGAAGTGAAGCAGCGCAAAAAATGGGACATCCCTCTCTATAGTGTCTCCACCGATTATTGGACACCGCCGCTTTCTCATCATTCTGCCGTGAATGGTTTGTTCGTCTCGGAAGCAGAAGAGACAAGCTGGAAAAAAGTCGATCAAATGGTATATCCGGCTGGCATTCCGATTCATATGAGTGACTATCGCCTGTCAAAAAAAGAATGCTGTCTAAAATACGGATGGAGTCCAAATAAACCGCTTATCCTTATTAGCGGCGGCGGTGACGGTATTTTTCCTTATCAAGAGGCAGGAGATATTTTAAAATCGCTTTGTGTTCCAGCAACGATTGTGATGATAAGCGGGAGAGGCAATTGGGTGTATGACACTGCATCGGACAATCACGACATTCATATTATTCCGTTTACGCGCGATTTTAAAGAAATGCTGCGGGCAGCGGATCTTCTTATTAGCAAAGCAGGCGGCATGACGATGGCTGAAGCTGTTCATAGTGAAGTGCCGATCCTGATTTATGCACCGCTTCCTGGACACGAAGAGCACAATGCCCATTGTTTAACAAAACATCAGGCGGCAGTATGGGTGAAATCACCTTCTGAATTAAAAAAAACAACCGAAGAGTTACTGCTTCATCCATTGAAACAAGAACAGATGAAACGCCGGCTGCGTCGAATTAGAGAGGAAAACAGTGCAGAAGTGATTCTCTCGATTGCAAAAAACGATGCGCTACAAACGATGTTTCAACCCCATGTATACCGCCAGCAGCACAACGGTTACCACAAGCAGGAGAGCGAGCGGCCATTCTGAAAGAACAGGGAACTGTGCAGAAAAAAGAATGGCAATACAAACCAGTCCCGTGAACATATAAACAAGTGTGCGTAATATTACCAGCATGTTCTCACCTCACATTTTGCTGAAAGGAGTGTTTCTTTATGCACTACGTACGAAAACGGCTCATGTTTCTGTCTTTATGCGGTGTGATTTTGCTTACCGGATTATTTTATCAAGCCTCAAACAATCCAGCAAAAGAAGCGGTACAAGTAGCCGCAGGCAGCCAAGTAGCACAAACGGGCCAGCAGGCTCCATCGATAGAACTTGGCGGGCTAGACGGACACGTGTATAAAACAGATGCTTTTTTTAACAAGCCGTCTTTATTTGTATTTTTTGCGAGCTGGTGCGGCATTTGCCAGGAAGAATTGCCGAAATTATCAAGATACTATGAAGAAAATAAAAACGATATAAACATTATTGCGGTGAATGCAACAACACAAGAGTATAAAAAAGAAGATGTAGAACAATTTGTCAAACAGGCACAGCTGAAAATGCCGGTACTGCTGGATGAGAGCGGAGATGGCATCGAAGCATTTCGAGTGCAAGGAGTACCAGTGTCATACGCCATTGATGAAAATGGGGTCTTGCGCGAAACCTTTTACGGCCCAATGAACCGACAAGCATTAGAAGAAGCGTTAGGATTATGAAACCGTCTTTTCTAATACTTTAAAAACATGCACAACCGAAGTCCCTTCCCCGTAGCCGAACATACCTCTTGCCAGGCGCTTAGGCTTTTCTTATAAGCCGGCATTTTTTTCATCTCATACAGGCCGGAAATCGTCACAAACTAACGATGAACCTTAAAGGAGGTATCAACCATGACCCATAAAAATAACCGTCCGCGTCATAACCGAAAAGAAGAAATTCAAAACATCATTTCTGATACCGAAGAAAATGTAAACCGCACGACGGAATTTGCGAAAGAACATGGAGCTGCGCTGAGTGAAGACGAAATGCAGCAAATTGAAAAAAAGAATGAACACCGCAAAGAAACAGTACAAAACTTGAAACGTTCACTTAAACGTGAAAAGTAAAAGTGAAAAGGCTGTCTTAAAAAGGGGTTGCCCTTTAGACAGCCTTTTCTATGTTTATAAGGAAAGAAAGGATAAAAGTTCGGCGTTTTCATGGTCCAGAAAAAGCGCCTGCTCGCTCAGATGCACAGGAAGTGGTGACTTCAACGCCCGCCACAGGACGTGCTTCCACAGGAAGTGGTGACTTCTACGTTGCACACAGGACGTGTGCGTTCTTAGTA
>NZ_FNDK01000063.1 GCF_900099605.1 Alteribacillus persepolensis | reverse complement strand
ATCACCCAAGTCTTCTTTGAAGGAGATGAATGGCTTGAAAGCGATGTCGCAGAAGGTGTTCGTGACGAACTGCTCACCAAACTAGAAGACAAAGGGGATCATAAAGAAGCTTCTCTCAACTTCGTTATGCGTCCGCTGTAAGCATTGGCTGATAAGGGGATTCGTTGCAAAACGTGTGGACGATTCCCCTTTCTTTTTCCTACGGTTCACCAATTACAAATTAAACGAACTTTGATAAGCTGCTAAGTCTTCACTAATTTCTTTTGCTGCTTCTTGCAGCAACGCAAGATATTCGTTTTTCATATACGCGGCACTGACTCTGCTGGCATTGGCAGAACAATTCACTGCAGCATACACCTCATGTTGTCGATTATAAATCGGAACAGCAATCGAGCGAACCCCTTCTTCTAATTCTTCATTTGCAAAAGACCAGCCTTGCCGTTTAATCGTTCGTAATTCTTCTCGTAATGCTTCCGAATCAGCTTTCGTATTATCCGTCAGCTGTTTCGCTTTCAATTGCTGAATATATCTTTCTCTTTCGTTCTCTGGTAAATAAGCTAGCAGCAATTTTCCCATAGACGTCGCATAAGCCGGCAGCCTTGATCCTACATTTAAAGAGATCGTCATAATTCTTTCCGTAGGCACTCGTGCCACATAGACAACCTCGTCCCGGTCCAGCACAGAAATAGAAGAAGATTCCCGGGTGCGCTTTACGAGTTTTTCCAAATAAGGAGTTGCGATATTCCATATATTCTGCGAAGAAAGGTAAGAGTAACCAAGCGATAGTACTCTTGGTGTTAACATATATCTTCCACTTTTTTCTTCCATGTAACCTAGTGTTTGTAACGTAATAAAAATGCGGCGTACCGTTGGACGGCTGTAACCAGTCACTTCTGCGGCTTCTGAAACCGTCATAATAGGATTATCTGCAGAAAATGCCTTCAACACATTTATGCCTTTTTCAAGTGATTTAATAAAATCCCTGGATTCTGAAGGTTGGTGATTAATTGTCATCACGTTTTCACTTCCCTTTTTGACAAATACATACAATTGTCGATTTTATCATATTTCCGTCTCCATAAAACCAATCGCCTGCACTTTCTTTTTTCAGACAACTGGGTGTTGAAATTGCCAAAATAAATTGACAAATCTGCAAAATCATCTTACAATAAAATCACATTACGTACAAATTTACGCATTGCGTACAAATCTTTTACATTCATTTTTACAAGGGGGAATACACATTATGTCTGAAAAAACGGCTGTCAAAAAGAATGAGCGTGTCGAAGAAGTCTTTAACCTGTTTATTAAGCACATGAAAGAGTTTTTGAAAGAAGCGAA
>NZ_FNDK01000004.1 GCF_900099605.1 Alteribacillus persepolensis | reverse complement strand
GCAGGTTGCCCACGTGTTACTCACCCGTCCGCCGCTCGTTCCACAATCGTCACCCCGAAGGGATCAGACTGCTTCCCGCGCTCGACTTGCATGTATTAGGCACGCCGCCAGCGTTCGTCCTGAGCCAGGATCAAACTCTCCATGAAAAATACATCATAAAGTGTTTAATACAGGCTGTTGCTTCTTGTATAAAGAAATTAACAGACGCTTGACTTTCATTCAATTTTCAAAGGACAACTGCTCGCCGCCTTTCAAAGCGACAATTAATATCATACCAAGTTGTGCAATTAATGTCAACAACTTTTTTGATGTTTTTTGTCGTTTCTGCGCTGTCTTTTCAGCGACAACTAATAATATAGCATCTGAGATAATGAAACGCAATAGTTTTTTTAAAAAGATTTTTTCAGAGACGAATAATCGCTCTTGTGCAATCTGTGTTTCTCATTCTAAATATATATCTTCTATAATGCAACCCTTTTTCGACAGGAATTTTTTTGAAACGACATTAGGTTTATACCCATTATACGCCAGCAGCTCAGTTCGGTTCCAAAAAAAATCCTATGAAAGTTGAGCCCCTTCATAGGAATACTGTTCTCTTTTTTTATTTAACTTTCGCAAACGTTTTTTCCGCTGCTTCGACGGTTTGTTCAATATCTTCTTCCGTATGAGCCGTCGACAGGAACAAGCCTTCAAACTGAGAAGGCGCTAAAGAAATACCTTGCTGCATCATTTCTCTAAAGTACCTGCCAAACAAGTCAAGATCAGATGTTTTAGCCGTTTCAAAATTAATCACTTTTTCATCCGTAAAGAAAAGACCAATCATTGAACCTGCTCGATTAATATGATGCGGGATACTATGTTTTGCAGCCGCTTCCTCCAGTCCATCAGCCAATTGTTTTCCCAGCTTTTCAAACCGGTCATAATCCTCTGGAGTCAACTGCTGCAGCGTTTCATACCCCGCAGTCATAGCAAGAGGATTCCCTGACAATGTACCAGCTTGATAAATAGGTCCTGTTGGAGCTATTTGTTCCATAATTTCTCGCTTACCACCATAAGCACCTACCGGAAGTCCGCCGCCGATCACTTTTCCTAAACATGTTAAGTCCGGTGTCACACCAAATGCACCTTGTGCGCAGTTATAGCCTGTACGAAAACCTGTCATCACTTCATCAAAAATCAAAAGGCTGCCGCTTTTTTCTGTGATATTGCGAACTTGCTGCAAGAAACCTTCTTCCGGAGGCACAACTCCCATGTTTCCAGCCACAGGCTCCATAATGACTGCTGCAATATCTTCTCCGTATTTTTCAAACGCTAACTGTAAACTTTCAATATCATTATAAGGAACGGTTAAGGTGTTTTCCGCAATCGATCCTGGCACCCCGGGGCTGTCTGGGAGTCCCAGCGTTGCTACACCAGACCCCGCCTTTATTAACAATGAATCACCGTGGCCATGGTAGCAGCCTTCCATTTTGACAATTTTGTCGCGCCCTGTGTATCCACGGGCCAGGCGAAGAGCGCTCATCGTTGCTTCCGTGCCTGAATTCACCATACGTACCACTTCTACCGATGGTACTCGGTCTATAACGAGTTCTGCTAGTTTGGTTTCCATTTCATGGCTCGTTCCAAAGCTTGTTCCTTTTTCTGCTGTTTTTTTCAGCTGCTCTACAACATGATCATCTGCGTGGCCCCGAATGAGAGGTCCCCATGACAGGACATAGTCAATATATTCGTTGCCGTCCAAGTCTTTGATTTTGCTGCCTTTCCCTTCCGTCATATAGACCGGTGCGTGATCGACAGAATTATAGGTTCTTACTGGACTGTTTACTCCTCCAGGCATTAAAGGTTCCGCTTTGTTATACGCTGCCTGTGATTTTTCAAATGTTCTCATGTCAAGCACTCCTTTTTTCAAGCAACATTATCTCATACGTCTGCAAATAGAATCGGTTATTTTTCTTCGTCGATCCAGCGTGCTGCATCCAGGGCGAAATACGTTACAATTAAATCAGCGCCAGCTCGTTTCATGCTCGTTAATTTTTCCATGATAACTTCTTTCTCATCAATCCAGCCTTTTTCTGCAGCAGCTTTAATCATCGCATATTCGCCGGAGACGTTATACGCAACAACTGGCACGCCCGTTTTATCCTTTACATCCCGAACGATGTCCAAATAAGAAAGCGCTGGTTTGACAATTAAAAAATCAGCTCCTTCGCTTAAGTCGGACTGTGCTTCGCGGAGGGCTTCCAGGCGGTTGGGAGGGTCCATTTGGTACGTTTTGCGGTCGCCAAATGATGGAGAACTGTGGGCCGCATCGCGAAACGGACCATAGAATGCAGATGCAAATTTCACGGCATAGGACATGATTGGAATATCGGTGAATCCAGCTTCATCTAATCCTTGTCGAATCGCAGCAGTGAATCCATCCATCATGTTTGACGGAGCAATAACATCCGCCCCTGCTTCTGCCTGTGATACAGCTGTTTTTGTCAATAATTCAAGCGATGGATCGTTTAGAATCACACCATCTTCAATGACACCACAATGGCCGTGGTCGGTGTATTGGCACAAGCATGTATCGGCAATTACCGTCAGACTGGCATGATCTCTTTTTATTTGTCGAATCGCACGCTGAACGATTCCATTTTCCGCATAAGCTTCACTGCCGCAGTCATCTTTATGATTTGGGACGCCAAAGACGATAACAGAAAGTACACCGTGCTCTTCTAATTGATTCATTTCTTCGGTTAAGTTATCAAGTGATACTTGGTAGACCCCTGGCATCGATGGAACTTCATTTTTGACATTTTCTCCTTCAACGACAAAGATTGGATAAATGAGATCTTCTTTTTGAAGAATTGTTTCTCTTACCATCGCACGCATGCCGGCTGAGCGGCGCAGACGGCGATGACGATGAAAGTTTAATTCTCCCATTGCGCTTTCCTCCTCCGTTGCTTCTTTTTCCTTACCTATTTCCGATCTAGTAACGCCTGCAGCATCCCTTCTACTGTGTATGACTTTGCAACGTCAACCTGAGTGAAACCTTGTTTCATGGCTTCTTTTTCTGTCACTGGACCGATACAAATAACAGGAATACTTTCCCAAAGCGAGCGGTCTATATCTTGTACAAACTCACAAAATGCCTCTACAGTAGACGGGCTCGTAAAAGTCAGGACGTGGAGCTGCTTTTCCTGAATCTTTTGCATTAATAATGGTTTATTTTCATAAAAAGGTTCACTCGTATAAAGGGGCATGTCTGTTACCTCTGCACCTTGCTGCCTTAGAACGGGCGGGATGACATTTCTTGCTCGAGCGCTTTTTGGGAACAGAACACGCTCTCCCGGCTTCACATGATTCACTAATACCCTTGCGAGTGATTCAGCATCAAACTTGTCTGGTACAACTTCAATCGAATATCCTTCACGACGCAGCACATTAGCTGTTTTTTTGCCAACAGCTGCAATACGTGCCTGACCCGTAATATCGTGTTTGCATTCACGGAGCCATGTTTGAAAATAGCGTACGGCATTTGCGCTTGTAAACACAATCCAGTCAAATAATGCTGATTGTAACACATTGTGATATTGCTCCCACGCTGTTTGCAGGCGGACTGTATGAATTAAGGGAAGAACGCTGGCTGTCCCCCCCTTTTCTTCAATACGTTTGGCAAAATAAGATGCCTGCCGAAGCGGCCGGGTGACAAGAACCGAATACCCGGTTAACGGCAAACTCATTGGCCATCAAGCTCTGCTTTCACTTTATCCAAAATCTCTTTTGCTCCTTGTTCAAGCAAAAGGTGGGCGG
The DNA here is from genome assembly GCF_900099605.1 of Alteribacillus persepolensis. Taxonomy (GTDB): domain Bacteria; phylum Bacillota; class Bacilli; order Bacillales; family Marinococcaceae; genus Alteribacillus; species Alteribacillus persepolensis. The sequence continues at coordinate 154,501 of NZ_FNDK01000004.1, read as the reverse complement.
CATCTTGTCCAACTTGCACAGGATCATATCCGCTCCGCATTTCTTTTAAAATTGTTTTCCCATCAGGGGAACCAACAAGAGCTGTCAGTTTTATCTCTCCATCGGCTTCTAATGTTGCGTATCCCCCAACTGGCACTTGGCAGCCGCCTTCTACCGCCTGCAAAAATGCCCGTTCTGCTGTTACTCTTTTGCGTACTGCTTCGTCATTTAGATGAGAGAGAATCTCCAGCACTTCCTTGTCATCTTCCCGGCATTCAAGACCGAGTGCTCCCTGGCCGACTGCCGGGAGAGACACGTCTGGATCTAAGTATTGAGTGACAAGTTCCTCGCTCCACCCCATTCTCTCTAAGCCAGCAGACGCTAAAATAATCGCATCAAAATTTTCTTCACGAAGCTTACGTAATCTCGTTTCAATATTGCCGCGAATCCACTTCACTTCTAAATCAGGACGGTAAGCAAGGATTTGAGCCGACCGGCGCAGGCTGCTCGTACCAACAACAGCCCCTGCAGGCAAATCTTCTAAGCGGACATGATTATTCGCAATGTAGGCATCACGCGGGTCAACACGATTTGTGATTGCACCAATCGTAAATCCATCCTGCAATTCACTTGGCATGTCTTTCATGCTGTGTACAGCGATGTCAATTTCCTTATCACTCATCGCCTGCTCAATTTCTTTGACAAACAGACCCTTGCCCCCTACTTTTGAAAGCGTAACGTCCAAAATTTTATCACCTTTTGTGACAATCTTTTTTATGTCATAACGATATGGCAGATCAAATTTTTCTAGCTGCGCAATTACCCACTCTGTCTGCTTCATTGCTAAGTTGCTTTTTCTTGTTCCTAAAACAATCGTGCGCATGGTTTACCTCCAAATGTTTGTCATCAAGCTAAAAATACCAAAGATGAAAGTCAGTTAACTCTCCGGATAAAAAATAATTAATTAGCACCACTAAAAAGCCAGCTATATTTAACACCACCATGTTGTACCCTCGGCGCTGCCTTACTGCCCATAAGTACATATACAGGCTGTAAACGACTAGTACCGCTAACGAACCGATTACTTTTGCGTCCAGCCAAGGCATTTCCTGAAGCTGAATCGAAGCCCATACAAACCCTAAAATCAATCCAAGAAGCATACAAGGGACGCCAATTAAAGTCATTCGAAAAGACCACTTTTCCATTTTTGGTAAATTTTCCATCCTTAATAACTTTTTTCCCCATTGCTTCCGTTTTAATAACTGATGTTGCAAAATGTACATCAATGCAAATGCAAGCGCTACAGTAAACGCTGCATAAGCCAGCAAAACGAGCGTAATATGTACAACGAGCAGTTCCGATATTAATAAATCATGCAGCCCTGCTGGCACATCTCCACTTGGACGAAACAAACTAAACGCCATCATTGCAAAACCAACAATGTTCATAAAGAAGACGAGAAAGTCTATTCGAGCAAAGCGGTTGATAACGAGAGAAACTGTGACCAGGAGCCAAGCATAAAAAAATAAACCTTCAAAAGGTGTAATAATGGGAGGGCGGTCATATTCCAGCGCCCGAATAAAGAAAAAGACGGTTTGCAGCACCCAAACAATAGAAAGCAACCAGAAGGCGATACGGTTCACCTTCCGGTTGTTCTGCATAAAATCAATGAAATATCCAAGTACACTCAAGCTGTATAACACAATGGTTACAACATAAATGACACCTGCAGCAACCATATGTTAAAACTCCTCTCTCAGGAGCGGACTTTGACATCTTTTCCATAGGCGTAAGGAAGAAGAGAGTGTTTTTTGCGTTTATTCCATTGTGACTCTGCTTCCTCTACTTTTGCCTGCTGTTCTTCCGCTTCCTTGGCCAATTCGACCTCTTCTTCTAACGCAAATATCTCTGTAAACAATGCTAGAGTTTCATCGGCATCCGGTTCTGCAGCAAGTTCTTTTGCTCTTGTAATTGGGTCACGAAGCATTTGGTTAATAATACTTTTTGTGTGTTTGCGCAGGACCTTCTTTTCTCGTTCACTTAAGTCAGGCAGCTTTCGTTCAATGCTGTCCATTGTTTCAGCTTGGATGTTTAACGCTTTGGTTCTTAAAGCAGATATAACCGGCACCACACCAAGTGTGTGAACCCATTCTTTAAAGCGTTTGAGTTCATCTTGAATCATTTCTTCAATTTTGGCCGCTTCTTGCTTGCGCTCTTCTAAGTTAGCTGCAACGATTCCTTGTAAATCATCAATATCATACAAAAAGACATTGTCCAAGCTGTCCATCCCTGGGTCTAAATCTCTTGGAACCGCAATATCCACCATAAAAAGCGGGCGGCCTTTACGCTTTTTCAATACATGTTCCATCATGTCTTTTTTGATGACGTACTCGTTTGCCCCAGTTGAAGAAATCACAACATCCGCTTTTTGGATGCTTGCTTGAAGCTCTGTCATGCTTTCTGCTTTGCCTAAAAACTTCTCCGCCAGCTCCGCAGCTTTTGCATACGTACGGTTTAATACCGTGACGTCTTTGGCACCATTGGCATGCAGATGCTTTGCTGTTAATTCACTCATTTTGCCGGCACCAAGAATCATGACGTGCTTGTCCCTAAAATCGCCTAAGATTTTTCTGCCAAGCTCGACTGCAGCATAGCTGACCGATACAGCATTATCATTGATTTCTGTTTCATGGTGAACTTTTTTTGCAAATGTCACAGCTTGTTTCAATAACTCATTAAAGACGGTACCTGTTGCACCTTGTTCTTGAGCTAATAAAAAGCTGTCTTTTACCTGACCTAAAATTTGCGTTTCTCCTAGTACCATAGAGTCCAGGCCAGTAACAACCCGCAGCAAATGCTGCACAGCAGCATCGTTTTCACGAATATTTAAATAAGAGTTGAACTCTTCAACAGGCACATTAAACCATTGTGATAGAAACTTTTTAATAAAATGGCGGCCGGTATGCAGCTGGTCGCATACAGCATACACTTCCGTCCGGTTACAAGTTGAAACAATGGTGCACTCTAACACGCTTTTCATGCCGCGAAGCTGCTGAAGGGCTTCCGGAAGCGCATCATCTTGAAAAGCCAATCTTTCTCTTATTTCCACAGGGGTTGTTTTATAATCTAGTCCAGCTGCTAATATATGCATGGTTGTTCCCCCCACATTCCTTTCCACATCAAACATAAAATCATTTCAACAGCTTAAACAGGCGAAAATACATGCCCCTTTGCATTAAGTTGCTGTTCGTCTATTCCTTGTTTTTATTATGCTCTATTTATAACAATTATTATTATAACACGCATGGCAAGTGCCGCAAAAAATTTAATTTGAACACTCCTTGACATTCATTAAAACAGGCACTCAACTCCTTTATATGCACGCTTTACGTACTCATTAAATGCCTGATTTCTTTCCACGCTTCTTCTTTTCCTTGTCCCGTCTCAGCAGAGAACAAAATAATCTTATCCTCTTTTTCAAGCTGCATTGCTTCTTTTACTTGTTTTACATGTTTTGGGCGTTTATTTTTTGATACTTTATCTGCTTTTGTTGCAATAACAATGACCGGGAGCTGAAAATATTTTAAGTACTCATACATCTGCAAGTCTTCAGCGCTCGGTTTGTGCCGGACGTCGACAATTTGGACCACACCGCGCAGCTCCTTACGCTCTGTTAGATATGTTTCAATCATTTCTCCCCAAGAAGCCCTTTCTGCTTTGGATACTTTTGCATATCCATACCCTGGGACGTCAACAAAAGTAAGCTCATCATTGATGTTATAAAAGTTCAGTGTCCGGGTTTTTCCGGGCTTGGAAGAGGTGTGAGCCAAGTTTTTTCTTGTCAGCAGTGTATTAATAAACGTTGACTTTCCAACATTGGACCGTCCTGCCAGAGCGATTTCCGGCAGACGGTTCTTTGGATACTGTTCGGTTTGCACGGCGCTAATAATCAGCTCCGCTTTATTTACTTTCATGTTTCTCCCCCAATGCATGCTCTAATACTTCGTCTAAATGTGTAACAGTCACATAGGTTAAGTCTTCTCTGACGCTTTCCGGGATGTCTTCTAAATCTTTTTCATTTTCTTTTGGAATAATAACTTTTTCCAAGCCAGCTCTATGAGCACTCATGCTCTTCTCTTTCAAGCCGCCAATCGGAAGGACTCTGCCGCGCAGGGTAATCTCCCCTGTCATCCCTACTTCTTTCTTCACTTTTCTGCCAGTGAGTGCAGAAATCAGTGCTGTCGCCATAGTAATACCTGCAGATGGTCCGTCTTTTGGTGTAGCTCCTTCTGGCACATGGATATGAATATCATATTTTTCGTGAAAATCCGGGTCAATTTCCAGGTCGTCCGAGCGCGAGCGGATATAGCTAAATGCTGCCTGAGCAGACTCTTTCATGACGTCTCCAAGCTTACCGGTTAATGTCAGCTCGCCTTTTCCTTTGGCAAGCGATACTTCAATCGACAACGTATTGCCGCCCCCAGTCGTATAAGCCAGACCAGTAGCAGCACCAACCTGGTCTTCTGCTTCCGCTTGCCCGTACCGAAACTTTGGTTTGCCAAGCATTTCCTCGACTGTGTTTGGCGTAACAACAACGCGTTTACGCTCTCCTGACACAATTTTTTTAGCTGCTTTTCGGCATACCGTCGCGATTTCACGTTCTAAGCTCCGTACGCCCGCTTCTCTCGTATAGTAGCGAATCAGCTTTAATAAAGCATCATTTTTAACTTGAATTTTCCCTTTCGTCAGGCCATGCTCTTCAACTTGCTTTGGCAGCAAATGCCCTTTCGCGATACCTTGCTTTTCAATTTCTGTATACCCAGCAATCGAGATAATTTCCATTCGGTCTAAGAGCGGCTCTGGAATCGCCGAAACATTATTTGCTGTTGTAACAAACATGACCTTGGATAAATCATATGTTTCTTCAATATAATGGTCACCAAACGCGTTGTTTTGTTCTGGGTCCAGCACTTCAAGCATCGCAGAAGAAGGATCACCGCGAAAATCGCTGGCCATTTTGTCAATTTCATCAAGCAAAAACACAGGATTAATCGAGCCGGCTTTTTTCATGCCTTGAATAATTCGTCCCGGCATAGCTCCAACGTACGTCCGTCTATGTCCGCGGATTTCTGCTTCATCCCTTACACCGCCTAATGAAATACGGACAAAGTTCCGCTCTAACGCACGGGCAATTGAACGAGCAAGGGAAGTTTTTCCGACACCTGGAGGGCCGGCTAAACATAAAATCGGACCTTTCAGAGATTGCGTCAGTTCTTGTACCGCAAGATATTCGAGAACACGCTCTTTCACTTTATCTAATCCATAATGGTCTTCATCTAAAATATCTTGTGCGTGGTTAATGTCAAGCCGGTCGGTCGTTTCTTCCTTCCACGGAATTTGAGTAAGCCACTCAATATAGTTTCGAATGACGGAACTTTCTGCAGATGTAGACGGCATTTTCTCGTAGCGGTCCAGCTCTTTGTAAGCCTTTTCTTCTACATTTTCAGGCATGTCTGCTTCTTCTATTTTTCCGCGCAGTTCCTCTACTTCTCCCAATTTACCTTCTTTTTCACCGAGTTCTTTTTGAATGGCTTTCATCTGTTCACGCAAATAATATTCTTTTTGCGTTTTTTCCATGGATTTTTTTACACGCTGGCCAATTTTCTGTTCTAAACCCAGCACTTCTTTTTCGTTATTTAAAATTTCTAAAATGCGCATCAGTCTATCACGCACATTGATGGTTTCTAGCAGTTCTTGTTTTTCTGCTACCTTCAAAGGAAGATGTGATGACACAATATCGGCTAGTCTCCCCGGTTCCGATATATCTTGCACAGATTGCAGCGTTTCATTTGATACTTTCTTCGAAATATTAACGTACTGCTCAAACTGCTCAATAACGTTACGCATCAGCGCTTGTTCTTCGGAATCTTTTCCACTGTCTTCTTCTTCTAAAACGGCCATTTCGATTTCAAAATAGTCTTCTCTGTCCATGAAATGGTTGATTTTGGCCCGCTTCAACCCTTCAACAAGGACACGTATCGTGCCATTCGGGAGCTTTAGCATTTGCTTTACTTTAGCTAATGTTCCGTTATGATACATATCATCTTCTTCGGGCTCATCTACAGACAAATCAATCTGGCTCGTTAGAAAAATCTCGCTATCGTCTACCATTGCTTGTTCTAAAGCCTGTACCGATTTTTCCCGTCCCACATCAAGATGAAGCACCATCGTTGGAAAAACAAGCAAGCCTCTAAGCGGTAGTAATGGTATCGTTCTCGTCTTTTGATCGCTCACCAGACAGCACCCCCAATAATCTTATCTTAGTATACCTGACAAGGCAGGATTGTCATACATAAACGTCTTACATATGTATTCAATGTTGTGATAAAAAAGCCCGCTTTTTGTGGATTTCATGAAGCGGGCTTAAGCTTTTTTATTTTCAACACCCGAAAGACACTGTATCAATTCTATCCTATTTATAGAGTGTTTGTCTAATAACGGAACTATCGCTGTTTTGCCCAGCTGGATATTCTTTTATGACAGACTTGCCGGAGAAACTGGCGCTTCATGCAGGGGAAGCACAGGCTCTTTCCATTCTTCCTTTTCGTCTACCAGGAGTGCTTCTTTTAGCAGTTCTTCCATCCGCTTTAACGGCTGCACCGTGACGCCTTCATACATGTGAAATGATTGCTGGTCATTGTCGATTGGTACGAAAACGTGCGTAGCTCCTGCTTTCACCGCTGCGTCTACTTTTGCAGCAACACCTCCAACAGGCTTAATATCTCCGTGAATACCTAATTCTCCTGTTACAGCAACTTTTTCACTTACTTTAAAACGCTTAATACTTGAATAAATAGCCAACGCCATCGCTGCACCTGCAGATGGTCCATCAATTGGTATTCCTCCTGGGAAGTTCACATGAATGTCGTACTCTTTCACTGGCAAGTGAAACGACTGCAAAACGGTGACAACATTTTCAACAGAGCTTTTGGCTAGACTTTTTCGTTTCATGGAATACGTTGCACTGCCATGGTTTTCTTCTTCAACAATACCAGTTACCGTTACCTCTCCTTGACTTTTGACTTTTTTGGCTGTTGCTTCAATTTCAATGAGCATGCCATTGCCAGCTCCAGTAACAGCTAAACCATTCACCACACCTACTTGCGGCTTCTCTCTCACTTGCTTTTCTAAACGAGGACTAAGTCTGCTTTGTGTAACAACCCACTCAATGACGTCTTTTGTAATTTCTTTTTTGTTCTCTTCCGCGGCAACCCCAGCTGCTATTTGCACGGTGTTCACAGCTTCTCTTCCGTTGTGTGCATATTTAGCAACTAAGTCAGCCGCTTCTTCGCTTAGCACAATCCGGCTCTTTTTAGCAGCATCTTTAGCAATTGTTTTAATTTCATCCGCATCCAATCCACGAAAATATATTTCCATGCAGCGCGACCGTAAAGCTGCTGGCAGCTCTTCTGGCTTCCGTGTTGTTGCACCGACAAGCCGGAAATCAGCTGGAAGGCCGTTTTGAAAAATATCGTGAATGTGGACTGGAATCTGACGGTTTTCTTCACTGTAGTAGGCACTATCCAAATAGACTTTTCTATCTTCCAGTACTTTTAATAATTTATTTAATTGTATACTGTGAAGCTCCCCGATTTCATCTATAAAAAGCATTCCCCCGTGTGCTTTCGTGACAGCCCCTTGTTTCGGTTGCGGAATCCCTGCCTGTCCCATTGCACCGGCACCTTGATAAATCGGATCATGCACCGATCCTATTAATGGATCTGCTATCCCTCTATCATCAAAGCGCGAGGTAGCACCGTCCATTTCTACAAACGCCGCATCTTGTTTAAACGGAGATAATGAATTTTTTTTAGCTGCCTCCAGCACTAATCGTGCAGCCGCAGTTTTCCCTACACCGGGTGGTCCATAAATCAATACATGCTGAGGGTTTTCCCCGCACAGTGCCGCTTTCAATGCTTTGACTCCTTCTTTTTGTCCAATGACTTCATGCAGTTGAGACGGGCGGACTTTTTCTGATAAAGGTTCTGAAAGAGACAGTGCACGCAGACGTCGCAGCTGCTCCATTTCTTTTTTTGACTCACGGTCAACAGTAACTTTTTGAGAGCGTTGGTTTTTTAGCAAGTTCCAAAAATACATCCCGATAATAACACCGAAGACAAGCTGTATCAGAAGTGCAATCGTTGTGAAATTCATATGGATTTCCCCCTATTTCATCCGTCTGTGTGGTCTTTAGTATGGTTGATCGTTTGAAAAATCATACGAGACCTAATGACACAAATCCTCTTGCTGATGACCGATTGTACTAACGATGCTTTTCCTTCCTCCACTTGTTTGATATATAACACTTTTCATAAGGAAATTCCGTCGAGAGCATATTTTCTGGAAACGAATGTTTTTGGTTACTCCGCTTATTACGCCGTTCCCACCCAGCATTGGATGCAGAATCTTTTTCTAAAACCCCAACAAATATTGTCGAGCAAAAAAAACGTCCCGGCTAAAAACCGGGACGACTTTCACTATTTCCGTTAGGCACTTTCACTTTTTTTCGTCTCTGCCTGCTCTAATGAAATTTCTTTTCCATCTTTTGTCTTAAGCACTGGTGATGCTCCATCTGTTACGCTCTCTGCTGTAATCACACAAGTTGCAATGTTTTCTTTTGATGGAAGATCATACATTACATCAAGCATGATTCCTTCGATAATAGAGCGAAGACCGCGTGCCCCTGTTTTTCTTTCAATGGCTTTTTGCGAGATTTCTTTCAGTGCATCATCTGTAAATTCTAATTCCACATCATCAATCTCGAGCAGCTTTTGATATTGCTTCACGAGTGCATTTTTCGGCTGGGTTAAAATTTCTACCAGCGCTTCCTCGTCAAGCTGGGAAAGACTTGAAATAATAGGCAGGCGCCCGATAAATTCAGGGATTAAACCATAGCGCAGCAAGTCTTCCGGTAAAATCCTGCTCATATACTCATCCTTATCCAGATCAGACTTTTCCGTTTCTGACCCAAATCCAATAACTTTTTTACCGAGACGTTGTTTTACAACTTGATCAATGCCATCAAAAGCACCGCCGCAAATAAACAAGACGTTTGACGTATCAATTTGAATAAATTCTTGGTGAGGATGTTTACGTCCACCCTGCGGCGGTACACTTGCTGTCGTTCCTTCTAAAATCTTTAACAAGGCTTGTTGTACACCCTCGCCAGATACATCACGCGTAATCGAAGGATTCTCTGATTTTCTAGCTACCTTATCAATTTCATCGATGTATATAATGCCTTTTTCAGCTTTTTCAACATCATAATCTGCTGCTTGAATGAGCTTCAAGAGAATATTCTCCACGTCTTCACCAACATAACCAGCTTCTGTTAGAGACGTTGCATCCGCAATCGCAAACGGAACGTTTAAAATACGCGCTAATGTTTGCGCAAGCAATGTTTTCCCGCTTCCTGTCGGACCAATTAAACAAATATTACTCTTTGACAACTCAACATCTTCCGTTTTTGTAGAAGAATTAACACGTTTATAGTGGTTATACACTGCAACAGACAGTGATTTTTTCGCTCGCTCCTGACCAATAACGTAGTCATCAAGAATTTCATTAATTTCATAAGGTTTCGGAATTTCTTCAAATTCTACTTCTTCTTCCGTACCAAGTTCTTCTTCCACAATTTCCGTGCAAAGTTCAATACATTCATCACATATATAAACACCTGGACCAGCTACAAGCTTGCGCACTTGATCCTGTGTTTTTCCGCAAAAGGAACATTTCAACTGCCCTTTTTCATCGTTAAATTTTAACATGGTCTTCACCCCTTACTTATATATTGTACACGAACGATTTATTTTCAGTACACTAAAAAGGCTTTTCCTGCATTTTTCTAAAACGCCGTGCACCCAAATTCCACTTCTTTGAATAGGTTATGGTTTGCATTGTATCACACAAACATACCCGACATGAAATAATACGATAAACCACCTGAAATATCCTGCCTCAAAACATAACTATCAGCAGAATGCTGTGTCTATTCTTCCCTTCCTGTTAAAAAACATCCAGTTTCATCAATAAATTCTTGTTATGTAAACACCCTTTTTAAATAGCTGCTTTGTTCCTACTATACATGTTTTTACCGAGAGATAAAAGTCAGAGCTATATCTGTTATGTGTAAAGGAAAACAAGCCCTAAAAGTCAAGTTTGGCTTTCAGGGCTTGTTTTTTTTATTATTCTTCGCTGTCACTACCCTCTTCGTCACTGTCTTCTTTCTTTGGAACAGTTTTGCTTTCTTCTACGAGGAAGTCAATGGCCTTTTGAATGCGAAGATCACCTTTCAAGGCATCCGTTCCTCCTTGCATAGCAAGCAGATTGCGGATTTCTTCTTTATCGCGCTGGTACATTTCAGCCATTTTGTCTAATTCTTTTTCTGCATCTTCATCTGTTGCTTCAACATTTTCTGCTTCAGCGATTGCTTCTAGTGTTAAATTCATGCTAACACGCTTTTCTGCTTCTGGCTTGAATTGTTCCTTCATGCCTTCTTCATCTGTGCCAGCAATTTGGTAATACATGTCTAGAGATATTCCTTGTGCTTGCAAGCGTTGATCAAACTCTTGCATCATACGGTCCATTTCTGTAGAAATCATTGCTTCTGGTATATCAACACTCGCATTTTCCGCAGCTTTTTCTACAACGGTGTCGCGCTCATGATGCTCTTTGGCATGCTCTTTATCATGCTTTAGTTTTTCTTCTTGCTTCTTCTTCAATTCCTCTAGCGTTTCCACTTCTTCGTCTGCATCTTTTGCAAATTCATCATCCAGTTCTGGAAGCTCTTTGCGTTTTACATCATGTACTTTCACTTTGAATGCCGCTTCTTTTCCAGCTAGTTCTTCCGAATGATACTCTTCAGGGAATGTTACATTGACTTCTGTTTCATCCCCAGGATTCAATCCTACCAGCTGCTCTTCAAATCCAGGAATGAAAGAGCCAGAACCGATTTCAAGAGAGTAGTTTTCTGCTTGTCCGCCTTCAAATGCTTCACCGTCTACAAAGCCTTCGAAGTCCATCACAACGGTATCTCCGTTTTCAATAGTTCCTTCTTCTACAACAACAAGTTCCGCTTGGTTTTCTTGCAGTTGTTTCAATGCTTCTTCCACTTCTTCTTCAGTAACAGTCGTGTCATACTCTTCTACTTCAAGCCCTTTATATTCGCCAAGCTCAACTTCTGGCTTAACGGTAACTGTCGCTTTAAAGATGAGGTTTTGACCTTTTTCTACCTGTTCCACATCAATTTCAGGACGGTCTACCGGTTCAATTCCAGTTTCTTCCACTGCCTGGGAATATGCTTCTGGAAGAATGATATCCACAGCATCTTGGTAGAGTGCTTCAACACCAAAGCGCTGTTCAAAAATTTTGCGTGGTACTTTTCCTTTTCGGAAACCAGGTACATTCACCTGTTTTCTTACTTTTTGAAATGCTTGATCCAGAGCATTGTCGAATTTCTCAGATTCTACATCGACAGTTAATACGCCCTGGTTGCCTTCTTGCTTTTCCCAATTGGCGCTCATTTATCTTTTCCCTCCAAGTTTCATAGGTAGTTATCCGTATTTACAACCATTACATTATAACATATCGCCTATTCATTTCAATGGATAACATTGATTGAAATACGGTTGGCTCATTTTTCCATTGCTTATATCAAATGTCTGATAATGTCGGTTTTATTTTTTCATAATCTTGCAGCACCTGGCAAAACTGGTCGTCTGATACGTCATATTGCTGTGTGATGTGTGACACATCCGTATGTATTCCGCTCTGTCTGGCAGCCTCATAATGCAGAACCGCTGTTAACGGTTCAATTTGCATAGAAGGTGGAAAGGGATAATAAAACAATAAAATTTCTTTTAACAATTCCAGTGCATGGTGCATTAATACTGGGTTATCGTGACCAAGGGCTTTCTCAAGCCACTGTGATGACTTTATGTAAGAAGTGCTGTCTTTTACTGGTCGAAGGGTAGCAGGAGAAAATTCCCCTTTGCGGCCTAACTTTTCTACCCATACACTGTCTTCCACTTTCCAATCTTTTAACAAAAACAACATAAAACTTTGCAGAAGCGGCGATGCTTGCTCGTTGCCCAGAAGTTTTTTTAAAAGCGGCAGGACTTCCTGCGGCTGACGTGTCCGCATATCATGTATCGTCTTTAATTTTTGTTCGGAACCACCGTGCCAAAAAGTATTTTCCCAGCTGGCAAGCTGTTCTTCTAAAACAGGTTCCAACTCTTCTGTTGGCATTGGCTCCGCTTTTGTTTCACTCATATGGCGGGACAGCTCTAGCAGTTCATAAAACTGTTCAGCCATCCGCGCTGGAAAAGGCTGCTCTGCCAGTACTGCTTCGAGCATGGTGACAATATGTTCATATTCTCCTAATTGAGCGAGAATAGAAACATATACTTGCAGCACTTCAAAATAATCGCCAATAGCTTCCTGCATCATTTTTTCCGCCAGTTGTTTTCCCTCTTGAAACTTTCCTGTATCGGCATACGCCAGCAAAAGTCCATAAGAAGCTTCTTCATGACCAGGCTCGTGCTGCAGCGCTTCAAGAAACTGACGAAGAGAGTCGTGCTTATCACCTTTTTTTAAAAGTTTCAAACCGTCATTTACCAGTTTGTCTGCTGATCCAGGGAAAGGGACGATCTTTTTAGCTGTGTCTTCCCTCTTCATCCCATGTCCTCCTTATTCCAGTACGACAAACTGCTGTATGTACAAGAAGACGGCCTTATGACAGGCCGTCTTTCCTGCTTTATGCATTCATCTTCTCTTCGTACTGGGAAATCTTATCTTCATACTGGAGTGTAAGGCTGATTTCATCCCAGCCTTTTAACAGCATTTCCTTCCAGTATGGATCGATATCAAAACTTGCTTTGAATTCATTACCGTCTGTAATCGTCTGGCTTTCAAGGTCAACGGTTACTTCGTATATATCATCTTTCCCATTTTCCATTAATTTATAAACATTTTCTTCATCTAATCTAATAGGAAGGATACCATTTTTAAAACAATTATTATAGAATATGTCAGCAAAGCTTGGGGCAATAATAACGCGAAAACCATAATCTTGCAATGCCCAAGGCGCGTGCTCTCTAGAAGAGCCGCAGCCAAAGTTATGGTCAGCTATTAAGATTGTTGCGTCTTTTGCCTGCGGTTGATTTAATTCAAAATCTGGGTTGTCTTTTCCATTAGCAAGAAAACGCCAGTCAAAAAAGAGAAATTGTCCAAAACCAGTGCGCTCTACACGCTTTAAAAACTGCTTTGGAATGATTTGGTCTGTATCTACGTTAACACGTGGCAGTATCCCAGTGTTCCCTTTATGTTTAGTAATAGGTTCCATATTCATCACCTTCTTTGTTTTGTTCGAAGCACGTACGCGTATCTCTTAAACCGTAGCTTCTTCCATCTCACGGATGTCGACAAATTTACCGTTCACTGCAGCAGCCGCTGCCATTGCCGGGCTGACTAAGTGTGTTCTTGCCCCTTTTCCTTGACGGCCTTCAAAGTTACGGTTCGACGTAGAGGCACAACGCTCTCCTTCCGGCACGAAGTCTGGATTCATACTCAAACACATGCTGCAGCCGGACTGCCTCCAATCAAAGCCGGCTTCCATAAAGATTTTATCAAGCCCTTCTTTTTCTGCTTGCAGCTTGACTTTTTGAGACCCTGGAACAACCATCGCTCTTACACCATCTGCCACTTTACGCCCTTCTGCTACTTTGGCAGCTTCGCGCAAGTCACTGATACGAGCATTCGTACAGGAACCAATAAATACATGCTGAATGGAAACATCCGTCATTTTTGTTCCTGGTTTTAAATCCATGTACTCTAGTGATTGTTCAATGGCTTTACGTCCGGCACTCGAATCTGCTTCTTCCGGGGACGGTACGCTTCCGCCAACACCGACACCTTGTGATGGATTCGTTCCCCATGTAACCATTGGTTCAATCTCACTGCTGTCAATTTCTACGACTGCATCGTACTGAGCACCTTCATCCGTCGCTAGCGCTTTCCACTCTTCTACTTTGCGCTCAAATGCTTCACCAGAAGGTACTTTTTCGCGTCCTTCAAGGTAATCAAATGTTACTTGGTCCGGGCTGATTAAGCCAGCACGTGCACCAGCTTCAATCGACATGTTACAGATAGTCATTCTTTCTTCCATCGTAAGTCCGCTAATCGCTTCACCAGTGTATTCCAATACATGTCCTGTACCAAAGTCAACACCGTATTTAGCGATAATTGCTAGAATAATATCTTTTGCTGTGACGCCTTTGGACAAACGGCCATTGACGCGAACTTCCATTGTTTTTGGCTTGGACTGCCAAAGCGTCTGTGTTGCTAGTGTGTGTTCCACTTCACTCGTTCCAATTCCAAACGCTAACGCACCAAACGCACCGTGTGTAGAGGTGTGGCTGTCCCCGCAAACAATGGTTTTCCCCGGCTGTGTTAAGCCAAGCTCTGGGCCGATAATGTGCACGATACCGTTGTTTGGGCTGTCTAAGTCTGCCACTTCAATACCGAATTCCTTACAGTTGTTAGAAAGTGTTTCCATTTGCTTTTTAGCAACAGCATCGGTGATAGATTCACGGTTTTCTGTTGGAACGTTATGGTCCATCGTTGCAAACGTTAAATCAGGGCGGCGAACTTTTCTTCCGCTCAAACGAAGTCCTTCAAACGCCTGCGGAGATGTTACTTCGTGCACCATTTGCAAATCGATGTAGAGCAAATCCGGCTTCCCAGGTTCGGAATGCACCATATGATTTTCCCAAATTTTTTCAATGATTGTTTTTGGTTGTGTCATCAAACTTCCCTCACTTTGCTTGTAAGCTGTTTTATTTCAACGCTTGTAAAACTTTCTCTAGCATGTCATCAGTAGAAAGAACGTCTTCGCCTTCTTTTGCGATATCTCCTGTGCGGTGGCCATCTGTTAAAACAGTGGAAACAGCACGGTCAATAGCTGCCGCTTCTTCATGCAGCCCAAATGAATATTTCAACATCATCGCTGCCGAAGAAATCGCTGCCAATGGATTAGCTTTGCCCTGCCCGGCAATATCTGGAGCGGAACCGTGTACAGGCTCGTACAATCCTGGTGTTTCGCTTCCGATACTAGCGGATGGAAGCATTCCCAATGATCCGGTGAGCATGGAAGCTTCATCGCTTAGAATATCACCGAACATATTTTCTGTTACGACAACATCAAACTGTTTCGGATCACGAATTAACTGCATCGCTGCATTATCAACGAGCATATGGTCAAGTTCGACATCCGGATAGTCTTTGCTCACTTCCTCGGCTACCTCTCTCCATAAGCGGCTCGACTCTAATACGTTTGCTTTATCCACAGAAGTCAACTTTTTGCTGCGAACTTGGGCCAGTTCGAACGCTTGGCGGACAATCCGCTCGATTTCGGATTTTTTGTATTGCAGTGTATCTACTGCTGCCTCTTCTCCATCTACTTCCCGGCGCTCTTGCGGCTCGCCAAAGTAGAGACCTCCGGTTAATTCACGAACAATCATTAAATCTACATTATCTACTACTTCTTTTCGAAGAGTAGAAGAATCTGTTAAACTCTCATGCCCAGTCACTGGACGAAGATTTGCAAATAAGTTGAGCGCTTTGCGAATACCGAGCAGTCCTTTTTCTGGACGCTTATCCCCCGGCAGATTGTCCCATTTAGGACCGCCAACCGCTCCCAAAAGCACTCCGTCACTATTTAAGCATGTGTCAATTGTTTCTTGAGGGAGCGGATTATCATGTTTATCGATAGAAGCCCCCCCAATATCTGCGTATTGATATTTAAATGAATGGCCGTACAGTTCAGCTGTTTTATCCAGTACAGCTGTAGTAGCCTTTACTACTTCTAAGCCAATGCCGTCACCAGGCAAAACTGTGATTGTTTTCTCCATCTTCTTCCTCTCCCTTTACAACTGCAGCGTAATAATTATACGTGTACTTTCTCTGTTTTAGGACGCGGCCACCTTTTAAGGTTAAGAATGCGGTTCACCGAATTAATATACGCTTTTGCAGAAGCTTCTAGCACATCGTTTGCCGTTCCACGGCCAGATGCTTCTTCCCCATCATAACCGATGTGTACATATACCTCGGCTAGTGCATCTCTGCCGCCAGTAATAGACTGAATACGATAATCATTCAACGTTACTTCTTTGCCCAGGATGCGTTCAATCGTGTTATACACAGCTTCCACACTTCCAGAGCCAGTTGCTGCTTCTTGCACGATGTCTCCATCCGGGTTTTGCATCGAAACGGTTGCGGTAGGAACATTATTCGTTCCATAATTAACTTGCAGCGTTTCTATTTCATAGAACTTAACCGCTTCGCCAGCTTTTTCATCTGTCATTAACGCAAAGATATCTTCGTCTGTAATTTCCTTTTTCTTATCAGCCAAATCTTTGAATGCTTTAAATACTTTATTAATTTCTTCTTCTGTTGCATTGTATCCAAGCGCTTCGACTTTCTCTTTAAACGCGTGGCGGCCAGAAAGTTTACCAAGCACCATACGGTTTGCATGGACACCGACCAATTCCGGAGTGATAATTTCGTACGTAGATGTTTCTTTCAGTACTCCGTCTTGGTGAATACCCGATTCATGGGCAAATGCGTTATCACCAACAACCGCTTTGTTATTTGGCACTGCCATTCCTGTTAATTTGCTGACGAGGCTGCTAGTGCGCTTAATTTCGTTTAAAGTTAAGCCGGTTTCGGCTTGATAAAAATCATTTCGGATTTTTAGGGCGACCGCAATTTCTTCTAGGGATGCATTACCGGCACGCTCACCAATCCCATTAATCGTACACTCCACTTGTCCGGCACCTGCTTCAACGGCTGCCAGGGAGTTAGAAACTGCCATGCCCAAATCATCGTGGCAATGCGTGGACAACACTGCTTTATCAATATTTGGAACCGTTTCCCGAACGTGGCTGAACACGTGACGTATTTCCTCTTGTGTAATGTAGCCAACTGTATCAGGAAGGTTGATTACGTCAGCTCCTGCATCAATTACTTTCTCGATAATTTTTGTTAAAAAATCAATATCGGAGCGGCATGCATCTTCTGCTGACCACTGCACATGCGGAAACCGCTTTTTAGCATACTTTACCGATTCAACTGCATTTTCAATGACTTGGTCTGGTGTCATGCGAAGTTTATGGTTCATATGGATAGGAGAGGTAGCAATAAATACGTGAAGTCTTGGCTCCTCCCCGCCTTTTAACGCTTCCCACGCCGCATCGATTTCTTTTTGTACGGAACGAGAAAGTCCGGTAACAGAACTTCCCTTTACTGTATCAGCGATATTTTTCACCGATTGGAAATCTCCTTCAGAAGCTGCCGGAAAGCCGGCCTCGATGATATCAACACCGAGGCGTTCCAGCTGTGTCGCAATTTGAATTTTTTCTTCAAAATTCAAATTCACGCCAGGGGTTTGTTCCCCGTCACGAAGCGTCGTGTCAAAAACGTTAATTTTTCGCACTACCCACCACTCCTTTTGATTTGCCTTTAACAAACGGCATCATTTCACGCAACTCGCGGCCAACTTCTTCAATAAGATGGTTATTTTCACGGGCATTTGTAGCATTGAACTCCGGACGATTTGCTTGGTTTTCAAGAATCCATCCTTTTGCAAATTTACCAGTTTGAATGTCTTTCAAGATATCGCGCATAGCGTCTTTTGTTCCTTCATTAATTACACGAGGTCCAGCTTGGAAGTCTCCCCATTGTGCTGTGTCGGAGATGGAATAGCGCATACCTTCGAGTCCGCCTTCATACATCAAGTCAACAATAAGCTTTAATTCGTGCAGACACTCGAAATAAGCAACTTCTGGTTGATAACCAGCTTCTACAAGAGTTTCAAAGCCAGCTTTTACTAACGCAGATGTACCACCGCAGAGTACAGCTTGCTCACCAAACAAGTCTGTTTCTGTTTCTTCTTGGAATGTTGTTTCCATAATACCTGCACGGCCTGCACCAATTTGTTTTGCGTAAGCAAGCGCAGTATCTTTTGCTTGACCGCTTGCGTCTTGATAAACGGCGATGAGCGCTGGAACACCGGCACCTTCTTCAAATGTACGGCGCACGATATGCCCCGGGCCTTTTGGTGCTACCATAAATACATCTACATCAGATGGTGGTACGATTTGATTAAAGTGAATGTTGAAGCCGTGAGCAAATACTAATGATTTTCCTGCTTCTAACACTGGCTTAATTTCATTTTCATAAACAGTTGGCTGCAGTTCATCTGGAAGCAAGATCATGATAACATCTGCTTTATCAGCTGCTTCGCCTACAGTAAGTACTTCAAAACCGTCTTCTTCCGCTTTCTCCCAAGACTTCCCTTTGCGAAGACCAATAACAACTTCTACGCCGCTTTCTCTTAAATTCTGTGCATGTGCGTGCCCTTGGGATCCATAACCTACGACTGCTACTGTTTTCCCTTGTAAAATTCCTTCGTTTACATCTCCGTTATAAAATACTTTTGCCATGATTCCTCTCTCCTTTAATATCTTGTTATTTTTTAGTTAATAATGGAATATTTGGGACTTTCAAAAACACTTTTGTTCGTCCCCCGCTTAAAGGCAGTAATACCTGTACGGGCTAATTCTTTGATGCCATATGGTTTTAATAAATCAATAAATGCTTCGACTTTTTGCTGATCTCCGGTTATCTGCAATGTCACGCTTTCTCTTCCAACATCAACAATGGACGCACGGAAAGGCTCAGCAAGCGACGATATTTCTCCGCGATGCTGCGGAGCAGCCACCACTTTAATTAAAGCAAGCTCTCTTGCAACAATCGCATCATCGGTAATATCGCGGACCTTCAATACATCCACTTGCTTGTTGAGCTGTTTGATCACTTGGTCGAGCCCTCTTTGATTATCCACATTCACAACAAATGTCATACGCGATACAGATGGGTTTTCTGTCATCCCAACAGTAATGCTTTCTATATTAAAGTGTCTGCGCGCAAACAAACCAGTGATTCTGTTCATCACACCAGAAGTATTGTTTACAGTTGCAATGATTGTACGCTTCACGGTTTAATTCCCTCCATTTCATGATGACCACTGCCAGGGGCAATCATCGGATAAACATTTTCTTCTTTGGCTACGCGGCAATCCACTAATACAGGACCGTTATAATCCAATGCTTCTTTTAGCGTTTGCTGCATGTCATTTGGATTTTCCACTTTCCAGCCTTTAATGTTATAGGCTTCAGCCATTTTTACAAAATCCGGCTGGATTGGAAAGAGGGAATTGGAATAACGCTCTTCGTAAAATAATTGCTGCCATTGGCGAACCATCCCAAGTGATGCATTGTTTACCAAAATAATCTTCACAGGCAGGTTTAACTCTTGCAATATCGACATTTCCTGAGCTGTCATTTGAAAACCTGCATCACCTAGAACAGCTACTACTTGCTTATCCGGCTCTGCAAATTGAGCGCCGATAGCTGATGGAAAACCAAAGCCCATTGTGCCTAGTCCGCCGGATGTTACCCACCGATTTGGCTTATCAAACTTATAGAATTGTGCTGCCCACATTTGGTGCTGTCCTACATCTGTGGTAACAACCGCTTCACCGCCGGTTTCCTCATAGATCATTTCAACGAGGCGCTGCGGCTTCAGCGTAGTATCATCCTCGTTGTACCAGAGCGGATATTCTGCAGCCCACTGCTGTACTTGTTCTTTCCATTCATCACATGCTGATGGGCGTCCATCTACTTCAACAAGCATACGAAGTGCTTCTTTTGCATCTCCGACAACTGGGATTGCTGTCTCAACATTTTTCCCAATTTCAGCAGGGTCAATGTCAATGTGTGCTACAACAGCTTCCGGCGCAAAATGCTTCAAGTTTCCAGTTAAGCGGTCATCAAATCGTGCCCCCACATTAATAAGCAGGTCTGCTTCGTGCAGCGCCATGTTTGCGGTGTACGTACCATGCATTCCGGCCATTCCCAAATGCAGCTTGTGACTGCCGGGAAATGCTCCGAGACCGAGCAGTGTGGATGTTACAGGAATCTGCTGCTGTTCTACGTAATCCAGCAGTTCTTTAGAAGCTTTGGAATGAAGAACACCAGCTCCGACTAACAGTACAGGTTTTTTAGCTTTTGTTACCGCTTCTGCCAGCTTTTTAATTTGCAGTTTGTTTGGTACAACAGTTGGCTGATAACCAGGTAAATCGACGTCTTGGTCGTAGTTGAAAAAGCCGCTTGCAACCGACACGTCTTTGGGTAAATCAATGAGCACTGGACCTGGACGTCCAGTCGTCGCAATGTGAAAAGCTTCTTTAATAACCCGCGGAAGCTCTTCTACTTCACGCACTTGAAAATTATGCTTTGTGACAGGCATCGTCACCCCGACTACATCGGCTTCCTGGAAGGCATCCGTACCGATAACAGATGTAGCAACCTGCCCTGTAATAACAACCATTGGCAAGGAATCAATCATCGCATCAGCCAGCCCCGTCACTACGTTGGTCGCTCCCGGACCAGACGTTACGACACAGACACCTGCTTTTCCTGATACTCTCGCATACCCTTCAGCAGCATGGACAGCGCCTTGTTCATGACGGGCTAAGATATGGCGAATGCCGGTTCGGTAAATCTCATCATAGGTAGGAAGAATGGCTCCTCCTGGGTAACCAAAGATGACATCCACATTTTCCCTTGCCAATGCTTGTATGAGCATGCTTGAACCTGTCATTTCCTGATTTTCTACCTTTAATTCGCGTCCGTCTACTTCTGTTACCTTTGGACTCATCTTTCACTTCCTCCTTATAACCGGTTACGGCTTTTGTGTTTCATTTTTCGCAAAAATGCGTGTGACAATGACTAATACTTACGTTTTCAGTAATGTGTATGATTGGATTCAAAAAAAAATCTTTTCACCCATTTCGATCAGGAAGTGACCTGACCGAAGGGGTGAAAAGATTTGCTTTCCACGGTACCACCCTTCTTCACGGCTGCACTAGCCGCCTCAGCGACAGAATAAAGCTCTGTCTATTTTGATAACGGGTGTAAAGGATATTGATTGCACCCGGCTTTTGCTAGTAGAGCGTCCGTTCACAAAAGCACTCGGAGGTGAGTTCATCCCTGGTGGCACCACCGCATCTCAGCTCACGCGGCTCTCTGTCGATACCTGAGCGCCAGAAATTACTTGTCCTCTTCATCGTAATTCTATCATAACAAATAATTATTTATTTTTCATGTTTTTTTGAGAATTCACCGAAGTTCTCATTCTTTGCAAATGTTCCCCCAGCGGCTGCTGCTTTTTGACAAAAAGCTCCCAATATATGCGGCGTCCTCACACCTGGTTTTCTGCCGCCTGCCAGTCAAACATATTTCGTCAGCCGTATACACATCACGGCGAAGAATGAAAAAGCTGTCTGCTGAATATTCAGCTGCATAACCTTCATCGCTAAGCATAAGTCCTGCACGAAAACCGGCAAGTTTTACTAATATATTATGAAGATAATTTAACGAAAAAATGTATTTGACGATTATAATACGCCGTTTGTTCTTTCTGGTCAACCACTTTTCAAAAATAATTAGACGATTCAAATTAACTGATTTCTATTGAATGCGTTTACAACTCTGTCAGAAAGGGTATTGTTTAATTTAAATATTTTTATGGATGTTTTAAAATATCCTTCCCTGTACAGGAAAATACTATGTAACATGGCGGAATTTACACGTTTACGCCAAAAACGTGCAAAAAGAGAAAGAAAAGTTAATATGTGCGTTAGCGGACCTTTTTATTTAACGAACATTATTAACCAACTTCAGGTTCAGCACAACACCATATCAACGTTACCTTCTCGGTTTCATATTGCCCCTCCCCCAACAAGTACCAGCGATTATCAACGACAGTTTTAAACGTCGCTTTGGCCTTCTTAAAACGGGGCTTACTTCCTTATGAACAAAAGATAAGAATACCGGCCCTAAAATAATAAATGCACACATTAACACATTAAATGGGCAGAAAAGTATTACATACACCTTTAAAAAAACGCTGCGGCATCATACCTGCCGATGGTTTTATGAATGGAAGAAACCAGCAATATAAAAAACAATCTTATCGCATTCAAGCAAACGGCGGGAGGATCTTTCGTTTGCTGGATTGCAGGAGACATGGAGAGTGAAGTTGATAATCCTGACAACTATTATTCAACCAACGAAAAAAGGACACCCCGACAGCATTCAGCTGCGGAACATCCTTTGGTTATGTAAGATATGGCGTCCCAGGAGAGATTCGAACTCCCGACCAACGGCTTAGCTTACCACTTTGGCTTTCGCCACCAACTGCAGTTGTTTGTGGTCTGGACTATATCTTCACCATTTCAGGTGCGACACGTATAGTCTCTACGGAACCTCACGATAATCGTTGCATCAATTATACTTTAGGATTTCTACCTTCAAGGAAAAGTGTCCTTGACCTTTCAAAACCCCTCAATCTCCTTAGCAGAGATCGTAAGTTTCCTCGGTGTTGCCATCAGCATCATCTGTTAAGGTTTCACCGATACAGTGTCGTTCACTCTATAGGTTCACCTTTCCCTATAGAGGCTCCTATTGTTGAAGGCCGTTGCTCTATCCTACTGAGCTACTGGGACAAATATTTTTGTCGTTTCAGCGACATTGTTTATAATAATACATTATTCCTTTGTCGTCAACCGTTTTTAAAATTTCTTTTTTTAAACTTAGCCGGCCCCTTTGTTCACCAGGCCGGCATGGTTCGTTATGACAGGGAAAATGTTTGCTCTAGTTCATGAATGCGCTGTCCGCTCTCTCGTTCAAAAAACCTGACTGTCGCTTGTCCACCTTTATCAAACTGTGCGATAGCATATGTTTGTTCCGGCCTATTTCTTGGCAAAAGCAAGCTGCCAGGGTTTACATAGACGACGCCATTTTCCGTGAAAGCTTCGGCAATGTGGCTGTGTCCAAAGCAGGCAAGCCTCGCCGCTTTTTCTTCTGCACGATAAGAAAGCGGAACACGGGTCATTTTTACGTTATACAAATGACCATGTGTTACATACACACGGATACCGTTTATATCTTCGGCGCGATCCTCTGCAAATGCCCCTGGCCTATCACAATTGCCTTCCACCACGTACACATCTTTTAACACCGGTGATGTCGCCGGAAGTTCCGAATCACCACAATGAATCATTGCATCTACCTCATGTACGTGTCTCTCAATCACTTCCGCTACTTCTTTTTCGGCACCATGACTGTCACTCATAATTAAGCATTGCATGTTACCTTTCTCCCTCTTTAAAAGATTGCATTCCACTGCTTCTGTAATTGTTTAAGCGCCTGAAAACGATGGCTGATTCGATTTTTTTCTTCTGGAGGAATCTCTGCCATTGTTGCATCTCTTTCTGGCAGATAAAAAATCGGATCGTATCCAAACCCGCTACCGCCTGCTTTTTCGAAGGCAATTCTTCCTTCGCACGTTCCGCGAAATGTGTATGTCTTTTCTGGTGCAGCAACGGCAATCACACATACAAACCGTGCTGTCCGCTTCCCAGCTGGAACACCTTTTAATTCATCTAACACTTTTGCTATGTTTTTGTCGTCATCTTTGTCCAGGCCTGCATACCGCGCTGAATAAATGCCGGGCCTTCCGTCTAAAGCGTCTATCTCCAAACCAGAATCATCCGCAATCGCTGGTGTCCCAAGTTCTTTCAAGACAGCTTCTGCTTTTAGCGAAGCATTTTCTTCAAACGTTTGACCTGTCTCCGCAATATCATTAAAAGAAATATCTAAAAGAGACTGAACGTGTATACCTGGCTCTAACATATCACGAAACTCTTTGATTTTTCCTGGATTTTTAGACGCAACCGTTATTGTCTGCATAGTTATGATTCCTTTTCCTCTGTTTTTTTGCCAATTTGTTCTGCTGCTTCACCTAGCACTGCTTTTTGCACAGCGAACAATTCCTGCAACCCTTTTTCACCAAGATCCAATAAACGCTGCAATTGTTCTCTTGAATAAGAAGCTTCTTCGCCAGTGCCTTGCAACTCAACAAATTGTCCGTTTCCTGTCATCACAATGTTCATATCGACATCTGCAGCGGCATCTTCTGTATAGCACAAGTCTAGCAACTCCTGCTGCTTGTGGTCAATGCCGACAGAAACGGCAGCCAGGTAATCCTTAATTGGAAGCGACTTGATTTTTTCTTGTTTTTTGTACTGCGCCAGTGCCATCGTCATAGCAACAAATGCACCGGTAATAGACGCTGTTCTCGTCCCCCCGTCTGCTTGAATGACATCACAGTCAATCCAAATTGTTCGTTCACCGATTTGGGTTAAGTCAACAACAGAACGCAATGACCGGCCGATGAGGCGTTGTATTTCCATTGTTCGTCCGCTGAGCTTCCCTTTTGCTGCTTCTCGAATGTTGCGTTGCTCTGTCGCTCTTGGCAGCATGGAATACTCTGCTGCAATCCAGCCCTTTTTGCTGCCGCGCATAAAGGGCGGAACTCTATCTTCAATTGAAGCGGTACAAATGACTTTCGTTTCTCCTACTGTGATTAACACCGATCCTTCCGGATGTTTTAAAAACTCTGTATCAATTGTTATTGGTCGTAATTCATTTGACGCTCTACCATCTGCTCGTGTCACAATTGTTGCCTCCCTTTCGATATTTGCCACTGAAACGAGTGTAGCACAAGGTAACGTTCATTGCTAAAACCTGCCGCACATCTTTTTTCCTCTCTTCCATACCTGAGCGCTTCAATTCTTTTTTGACAGTAAAAAGAAGGCAGCAGCGCCGCCTTAATGAAAATTATATTTACTGTATTTGAAAACAGTAACTACCAAGACTTTACACCATGACTCCCCGCAAAGAACGAGTCGTGGAAATACATACTTTCCTGGCCTAATGACTGCTGCGTTTTTTACTGTCTTTCATCTGTGTTCCAGCTTGCCGAATCTATAAATGAAATGTCTATATGCATCTCCGCTGTCAACTCGACACGCATCGTTATTTATAGTACTCACAACCGCTGCACGCCTTTAGACAATGAACTTCCTTTTACGACTCCACAGCATTAATAGAAGCCGGCCTGCTGAGTGGTTCATTTACTGGCTCACCAGATACTTGAATAACCTCGTCCACTCCTTCTACGTTCAACTCAACTGTTTCCACACCTTCTATTTCTGTTGCTGACAACGTAATCGCATGCAGTGCTTCTTCGGAAATCGCTGTTCCCTCTTGTTCCGTTAGAATAGCTTCATTAAAAAACACAGAGGCTGTTTCCCCGCCTAAGGCTGTTTCTTCTTGAAGCTCTGCTCCGTCCCGTATCACTCCATGTAAGGATGAGTAACTCGAAGACGGACCTTTCATTAACTCTTCCATCACCACTTGCAGCTCTTCTGACTTATCAAAGTTTTCTACTCGGCGGGTAACAGGAACATAATACGTACTGTCTCCCGTTTGAGAGAGAAAATAGACGGTCACACTGCCGCTGTTTGTCATATCCGCTACGTCCCCATTATCTAAATTAATTCCATTTTCTCTGCTGAAAGCTTCTCCGATTGGGGTATTTTCGACAGGCATGGTATCTTGGTCATACCCGTTAATTTGAAACTTTACTTGGTCTACATTATCAAATTGGGTAAGTGTCCATGTCACTGCTTGTAAAACAGCTTGTTCATTGTTCGGGTCATAATCTCTGAATTCAGGTGAAAAATCAGCAACTGCTGTTCCATCTTCTGTTAAATGTACGTCCACTTCAGTTCCTGGCGGCAGCACCGCTTGAAATCCATTTGGAATCATTGTAGAAATCGGGCCGTCTTGCACGAGGTATTCAAGTGACTGCCGCAGCGCACCCTCTTCAGCTGGAAGTTCAAACGTGTGCGGCACAACCATTCCGTCTTCACTAATTAAATACAATTCGCGCTCTGCCACTGTTTGTGAACCATCTTCTGTATTCTCCGCTTGCTCCTTCTCACTCTCAGCTGGTTCTTCAGCTGATTCGTCTTGCTCTTCAGCCATATCTCCAAACTCTTCCCACTGCACGTCCTCCGATAGTTCTTCTGGTGGTTCATCCATGTCAGTGGACACCTCATTATTGCCAAAACCGCAACCTTGCAGTACGAAGGGTACGATCAGAAATGCCGCTGCAGCCATCAACCATTTACCTTTCATCTTGATTCCCTCCCAGAGCAGTTTGTACTATTATTTATACGAGCCTGGGCAGGAAATAGACCAGCGATTATATGAAAAACATCTTGTATTCACTGAACAGCCGCTAAATGGATAGACTGTACGTTGTTTGTCCGTGTGTCGAGCCAGCGGTTGGCAATTCGCTGGAACCTCTCAGCAGAGCCTGTCGTGCAAAAGGTGTGGTGCGGCTTGTGATGATTAGTCGTAAGCATTCCCTTATAATGAAGAATCGTACTTACCTCACGAGCAGTTTCATCGCCGGAGGATATAAGTGCAATATCGTCTCCGACCGCTGTTTGAATAACATCATAAAGCAGCGGATAATGTGTGCAGCCCAAAATAAGTGTATCAAACGGCTTCGACCAAAGCGGCCGCAGCGTCTGTTGAACGATCGCCAAAGCTTCTTCCCCTTCACAAATGCCTTGTTCTACTAAAGGAACGAACGGCGGGCAAGCTAAACTATCCACCGTTACGTTTTCATTAATCGTATGCAGTGCTTTAACATAGGCACCACTTGCAATCGTTCCTTCTGTACCTATGACCGCTATATGATTGTTGGTGGTCACTTTTAATGCTGTAATCGCACCAGGTTGAACAACGCCGACTACCGGAATAGACAATTCTTGCTGCACTTCCTCCAGTACAACCGCTGTTGCTGTATTACAGGCAATAACCAGCATTTTTATATTTTCTTCTAGTAAATGATGGATCATTTCCCACGTGAAACTTTTCACTTCTTCAACCGGCCGCGGCCCATACGGACAGCGCGCAGTATCTCCGATATAAATCATTTCTTCTTTTGGGAGCTGACGAGCGATTTCTCTTGCTACGGTTAAACCTCCAACTCCCGAGTCAATAATGCCAATTGGTTGATTCACAGAGTGTCCCTCAATTTCCTTTAAATTTCTTGATGTTTCTTTTGTAACCTATGTTTTTATTTGAATAAAATATCCATCACCCCATGCTGTTCCTGCTTCATGTTCAAGCAGGCGCTGGATATATATCATGTATTTTCTCCTTTTTTCTGCCGCAATGCAAGACTCCTGTGCACAGAGCGGCAAAAAGTACTATTAGCAGTGTATGACAGCACTTTCTTTTCCGCTACCACCTACCATGATTTAGGCAGTTTTTCTTATGAATACCTATGTCAAAAAGCAAACACACTTGACGGTCGAAGCGGTTGAATGAAGGTAACAGCAGTTCTGCAAGAACTCCCATCTAAGAGGCTGAGGGACAAGCCGTGCTTTTCTCATCTGCAGCCTACAGATAAAACGCCTGCGGCAAGCAATCCTAAAGAGCTGTCCAACCAGAAAGAGAGAGGATAACCACAATGAACTTTATCGAGCCAAGTCTATATTTTCCTATCCGTGCAAGAAAAACCTCTGTCCGCTAAGGTTTACGTCACGGACAGAGGCTGTGCTTTTTAAGATACAATAAAGCCTTTATCTTTTACTAACTGAGCTACTTCATCTGCTGTAGACAGTTGAACAGCTTCTTTTGCAAGCTGCTCCGTTTCTTGTTTGGAAAGCTGTCGAAGCTGGCTTCGCGCTGGTAATACAGATGTGGCACTCATGCTGAATTCATCTAATCCAAGACCAGTCAAAAGCGGCACCGCCGTCTGCTCACCAGCCATTTCTCCACACATGCCAGCCCATTTTCCTTCTTTATGAGCTGCATCAATAACATTTTTCACTAACCGAAGAATGGCTGGGTGATACGGTTGATAAAGATGAGCCACTTTCTCGCTCATACGGTCAGCTGCAAGTGTATATTGAATTAAGTCATTGGTGCCGATACTAAAGAAATCTACTTCTTTGGCAAAAATATCTGCAGCCACAGCTGTAGCAGGTATTTCGACCATAATACCAACCTCAACGTTGTCAGAAACGTCTTTGCCTTCTTTGACAAGCTCTTCTTTGACATTCTGTAAAATGGCTTTCGCTTCTCTTACTTCTTCAACCGTGGCAACCATTGGGAACATAATCTTCAACGTACCGAATGCACTGGCGCGTAATAGAGCGCGAAGCTGGGTCCGGAACATGTCCGTTTCTTCAAGACAAAGACGGAGCGCACGGAAGCCGAGAAACGGATTCATTTCTTTTGGCAAATCCAAGTACGGCAGGTCCTTGTCACCGCCAATATCTAACGTGCGTATGACAACTGGTTTTCCATCCATTTGCTCTAACACACTTTTATAAGCTTTAAACTGTTCTTCTTCAGATGGAAGTTCGCTTCTTCCCATATATAGAAACTCCGTGCGATAAAGGCCGATCCCTTCTGCACCATTTGCAAGCACACCTTCCATATCATCCGGGGTACCGATATTAGCTGCGAGCTCTACTTGATGACTGTCCATTGTTACTGATGGCTCATTAACAAGCTTGGCCCACTCTTCTTTTTGGCGAAGGTATGCATCTAATTTTTCTCTATATGTTTCGAGTTCGCCTTCTTCTGGATTAATTAATACTTTCCCATCCATTCCATCCACAACCACCATATCTCCTGTCGAAACAGAAGATGTAGCTGATTTTGTTCCGACAACGGCTGGAATTTCCATTGACCGCGCCATAATAGCGGAGTGGGAAGTACGTCCGCCAATATCTGTGGCAAAACCAAGTACATAGTCCAAATTTAATTGTGCTGTATCCGAAGGTGTTAAATCCTCCGCAATCACAACAGTCTCTTCCTGAATTTCCGCTAAAGAAGTGTTTGTCACACCTAACAGATGGGAAAGAACACGCTCGGAAACATCTCGTATATCTGCCGCACGTTCTTTCATGTACTCATTATCCATGCCTTCAAACATTGAAACATACATATCAGCAAGCTCTTTTAAGGCAAATTCAGCGTTTACATGTTCATCTTTGATTTTTGTGGTGACACCATTGATAATTTCAGGGTCTTCTAGCACAAGTAAATGGGCGGCAAAAATCTCTGCTTTGTCTTCTCCCATTTCTTTCAGCGTTTTTTCTTTAATTTGCTCAAGTTCTGCTTTTGCTGTCCCAACGGCTTCTTGAAATCGTTGTGTTTCCTCATCTGCTGCTTTCACTGATTTCTTTTCCACCGTCAAGTCCGGCTGTTCCAAGACAAATGCTTTTGCAATCGCTATCCCCTTCGAAGCAGCAATTCCTTGTAATGTATGTGTCATTACTCTCCAAGCCCTTCTTTTACTACTTCATCCACCGCTTTCATTGCTTCTTCTTCGTCGGGACCTTCTGCTTTAATCGTTACTTCTGCACCTTTACCAACACCAAGTGACATAACACCCATAATGGATTTAAGGTTAACCGATTTTCCGTTATGTTCTAATGTAATATCAGAAGAAAATTGGCCTGCTTTATTAACCAATTGTGTCGCCGGACGTGCGTGAATGCCTGTATCGTTTGTGATGGTAAATGTCTTCTCTTGCATGAATCTTACCCCTTTTCTTTTTTTATTTATTATTTTAAAAACTGGTTATAGTGCATACGCCAAGATAAGCTGGTTAGTCTTACGTTACCACTTTCCCCTTTGTTTTAACCTTAAAAGGCCATTTATAAGGACAATTTTTTTCATTCACAGGTCCTTGCGCCGTGCACAAAAAAAGCATGAGTAAATGTGAAGAAAATACACCCATCCCATGGAAAGGCTGTTTCTTTCTGCATCTACTCATGCCTGATCGTGTCAGTAACACGTAAATGTTCCTATTATTTTCTTTACAGGTAAAACATGCGGCGTATGTAATGACGTTTGTATTTTAACACCAACGTGTTTTTCATACAAGAGTTTTTGCTTGTTCTTTTTGAAACGCTTTTACAGAAAAAGCCGGCCTTCGAGAAAGGAAAGCCGGTACGTTACTAAATCTTTAGTTCTCCCATTCTGATCAGCTCAATGACAGCTTGAGAACGCCCCTTTACTCCCAGTTTTTGCATCGTGTTTGAAATATGGTTGCGAACTGTTTTTTCGCTAATAAATAACTGGGCAGCTATTTCTTTTGTTGTTTTATCTTGCACTAACAATTCAAAGACTTCCCGTTCTCTTTTTGTTAAAAGAGTACGGCGGCCTCTGTCCATCTCCCTCAATGGCTTCACCCTTTCTTGACAAGGCTGTTCCCCGTCCTTTACCTTTCGGCGAAAGGGTCGGAGTATGGAAAGAATATAGTCAGCATATTTTATGCGGATATAAGACAGTCTGTTACGGGCATCTGTTGCCATATAAGGGATTTTTTAAGAAAACTTCGCGTGTGGACAAGTTTGTACAGTGTAAGGCGTCATTGTTCTAATAAACCGTAAACGTACAACAGACGGCTTTTTTGGGTCTCATCGAGCGAGCAGCTGCTGTTTTCGAGGTACTTACGCTGTTGATTGTGAACCCTTTCAAAACAGCAAAATCTTTCCGAAACATAAGCCATTATCTGCATTTTAGGTTTTCATTATATGCCAGGCTGCTCTTACATGCCGCCAAGATGCACATCGATCTGCACTCTTCTTTAACCGCCGCCTCCAAAATATTTCCTAACGCACAAAAACCTGCCCCGCTTAAGCAGGGCAGGTTCGAAAACACATTACATTTTGTCGCTTCCAAAGAAGTTTTTAAATGATTGCAACGCCGTGTCACGGTTAAGTGCTGCAATGGAAGTTGTAAGTGGAATCCCTTTTGGACAGGACTGCACACAGTTTTGGGAGTTACCACAATTGGCAAGGCCTCCATCTCCCATAATAGTCTCTAAACGTTCTGCTTTATTCATCTCACCGGTTGGATGAGAATTAAACAGACGTACTTGAGACAATGGGGCCGGACCAATAAAATCTGAATTATCATTGACGTTTGGACATGCTTCTAAACAAACACCGCACGTCATACACTTGGACAATTCATATGCCCACTGTCTCTTATTTTCAGCCATGCGCGGCCCTGGACCGAGATCATACGTTCCATCAATCGGAATCCACGCTTTTACGCGCTTCAATGAATCAAACATTCTGCTGCGGTCTACCATTAAATCACGAACAACAGGGAATGTTTTCATCGGCTCAAGACGGATTGGCTGTTCTAATTGGTCAACCAGCGCTGTACATGATTGACGCGGCTTACCGTTGATTACCATCGAACAAGCACCGCACACTTCTTCCAAACAGTTCATATCCCAAATAACCGGTGTTGTCTCTTTTCCTTCCGCATTTACAGGGTTACGGCGAATCTCCATAAGTGCAGAGATAATATTCATGTTTGGCCGATGCTCAAGTTCAAACTCTTCGACATACGAATTGTTCTCTGGACCTTCTTGGCGTGTAATAATTAAACGGACTTTTTTTTGTTCACTCATTGGTTACCAGCTCCTTGCTTGGACCCTTGTTTGCTCTGGGAGTAGTCACGTTTACGCGGTTTAATCAATGATACGTCCACGTCTTCGTATTCAAAGTCAGGGCCTTGTTTTGCAGGGTTATACTTCGCTTTGGTTGTCTTCAAGAACTCTTCGTCATTACGTTCAGGAAATTCTGGCTTATAGTGGGCACCGCGGCTTTCATTACGGTTATAAGCCCCTAGTGTAACAACACGCGCCAGGTTGAGCATTCCTTTTAATTGACGTGTGAAAGAAGCAGCCTGGTTACTCCATCTGGCAGTGTCAGTCATATTAATGTTTTCCCAGCGCTCCAGCAGCTCTTGAATTTTTTCGTCTGTTTGCAGCAGCTTATCGTTTTCACGTACAACTGTTACATTGTCTGTCATCCACTCACCAAGCTCTTTGTGAAGAACGTAAGCATTTTCTTGGCCGTCCATTTTCATGATTTTGTCAAAGTTCTCTTCTTCTTTTTTCTTTTCATTTTCAAACAAGGAAGAAGAAAGGTCTTCAGACGATTTATCTAAACCGTTAATATATTCAACTGCATTTGGACCTGCAACCATGCCGCCATAAATAGCAGACAACAAGGAATTTGCACCTAATCTGTTTGCACCATGCTGTGAATAGTCACATTCACCGGCTGCAAACAAGCCAGGGATGTTAGTCATTTGATCATAATCAATCCACATACCGCCCATGGAGTAGTGAACAGCCGGGAAAATCTTCATCGGTACTTTACGAGGGTCATCCCCCATAAACTTCTCATAGATTTCCATAATGCCGCCAAGTTTAACATCCAATTCCTTAGGATCTTTATGAGACAAGTCCAAATACACCATGTTTTCGCCATTGATACCAAGTTTCTGCTCCACGCACACATCAAAGATTTCACGTGTTGCAATGTCACGAGGTACAAGGTTTCCATAAGCTGGATATTTTTCTTCAAGGAAATACCACGGCTTGCCGTCCTTGTACGTCCAAACACGTCCGCCTTCACCACGTGCAGATTCACTCATAAGACGCAGCTTGTCATCACCAGGGATTGCAGTCGGATGGATTTGAATAAACTCACCATTTGCATAATATACACCTTGCTCATAAAGCTTTGATGCTGCAAAACCAGTGTTGATAACGGAGTTTGTTGATTTACCAAAGATAATTCCTGGTCCGCCTGTAGCCGCGATTACTGCATCTGCACGAAAGCTTTCCACTTCCATCGAACGGAGGTTCTGAGCAGTAATACCGCGGCAGCGTCCTTCCTCATCTAAAATAGCGGAAGTGAACTCCCAGCCTTCATACTTATTAACAAGTCCAGCCACTTCGTAACGACGTACTTGCTCATCCAATGCATAAAGCAGCTGCTGGCCAGTAGTAGCACCTGCAAATGCTGTGCGGTGGTGCTGTGTCCCGCCGAAACGACGGAAATCCAACAGTCCCTCAGGTGTACGGTTGAACATAACACCCATACGGTCCATCAAGTGGATAATACCTGGTGCTGCCTCTGTCATTGCTTTAACAGGGGGCTGGTTGGCAAGAAAGTCACCGCCATATACCGTATCATCAAAGTGTTCCCACGGGGAGTCACCTTCCCCTTTCGTGTTAACCGCTCCATTTATACCGCCTTGGGCACAAACAGAGTGAGACCGTTTCACCGGCACAACAGAGAAAAGGTCTACTTGCGTGCCTGCTTCTGCTGCTTTTATCGTCGCCATTAGTCCGGCAAGACCTCCACCGACTACGACAATTTTACCATTGCTCATGTTCGACCCACTCCTTAAATATTAGCTAAATCAGGATTAATGAAAGCTAGCAATGCTCCCATGCCTACGATAGAAAGTGCTATAAAAAGAACAACCGTTGCATATGTGGCAATTTGCTGTGAACGCGGGGTGACCGTAATGCCCCAGGACACAAGGAAAGACCAAAGTCCATTTGAAAAGTGGAATGTCGCTGACAACACACCAACAATGTAGAAAACAAGCATAAAGTTACTGCTTAGTATATCTGCCATCATATCATAATTTACTTCGGCACCCATAGCAGCTTGCACACGTGTTTCCCAAACATGCCACGCAATAAAAATAATTAAAAATACCCCTGTTATTCTTTGTAACAAAAACATCCGGTTACGAAAATGTCCAAACCGTTTTGTGTTGCTTTTTCCTTGAAACACAATGTACAACCCATAAATAGCGTGAAACAAAATAGGAAGATAAATAACAAAAACTTCCAGGAAAATTCGATATGGCAAACTTTCCATAAAATGAGCAGCAGCATTAAAAGACTCTGCTCCGCGTGTTGCAAAGTAATTGACCGTTAAATGCTGAATGAGAAAGATTCCAATAGGAATGACTCCCAAAAGGGAATGAAGCCTGCGATTCATAAATTCACGGTTTTCAGCCATGCTAATGTTCCTCCTAATCTTTTTTTCCTAATTTCCAGCAATCTACTGCCCTTTGTTCATTTTTCGATGAAACAACCTCCCGTTTTTTCCAAAGGTCCTTTATAAAGGCTTCCGGTAAAAATCCACCAAAAGAAAAACAGCTGTTCCCTGTAGGCAGCAACAGACTGTTTTTCTTTCAACGACCTAATTATGTATCGAAGACGCCCGTCACCTTTGGAGTTCATTTCTAGTGCTTGTCCTTAGAGGACAAAAATATGAATAAAAGAAAAGAGAACGAGACTGATTAGTCTGACGAATCAGCACACTTCTCCTTTCTTTTCATAAATCCGACAAATTTATTGTACTCTCAGTTTCATAGCTAGTCAAGAAAACGGATACAGCTTTTTTCTTTCTGCTATTACTCTTTTTTATTCCGCTATAACGTTCTATTAACCGATAATCATACGCTCTGTTGGATATTTATAATGAGATTTTGTCTCTTTTTTCTTCACAGAAAATAAAAATACTAAAATACCAACACGACCGACAAACATCAAAAACATTAATAGTATTTGGCTTGGCTGTGACAGATAAGGCGTAATTCCAGTGGACAACCCACACGTTCCAAATGCTGAACTCGTCTCAAAAATAATGTCAATTAATTCCACTTTGCTGTTTCCCTGCTCAAGTGCACTAATCATCATAACGGCAGCAAACAAACCAAACAAGAAAAACGATAAGACGATAAAAGCTTTTTGTTTGTCTTCTGGATGAATTTCACGGCCAAATACTTTCACATCACTTTTTCCAAGCGCAAAGCTTCGTATCGTTAAAAACATGACCGCAATCGTCGTCGTGCGGATCCCTCCCCCCACACTGGATGGACTCGCACCGATAATCATAAGGGATGAAATAAACAGCAAAGTCGGCAGTGTATACTCACCGATATCCATGGTAGATAAACCGGCACTTCTTGCTGTTGCTGAATTGAAAACGGAAAAGAAAAATTGTTGATGCCAAGTCATATCAGCATAAAACATGTTTTTTTCCAATAACCAAATACCAATGACACCGAAAATAAATACAAGAAAGTAGGTCGTAACTGTTATTTTTGTAAATAAGCTGAATTTAAAATGGCTTCCTCTTGTTCGGAAATATTCTTTTACCTCAAGCAATACAGGAAAGCCGATTGCTCCTGCGAAAACTAACAATATAACGACAAACTGCACGTAATAGTCATTAGCAAATGGAATGAGTGACTGCCCTGTCACATCAAAGCCTGAATTCGTAAAGGCACTGAGAGCTGCAAATCCCCCTTGATAGTATGCTTCTAGCGGGGTGTCAAAATGCTGGAGGTAATATGTTCCCAAAATAAGGGCACCCACCGTTTCGATTGCTAATGCAAGCAAAATAATTCCGCGCATCAGCTTAACCATACCCGAAAACTGATATTGATTTTGGTCGACCATAATAAGTAAGCGTTGGGATAAATTAATTTTTCGGCCAAATAACATCCATACAAATGTCCCAATCGACATAATTCCAATACCGCCAAGCTGCATAGCTAAAGCCAAAAAGAAAATACCGGTGTAGCTCAAAGTCTCTGATACGTTAACTACTGTAAGCCCCGTTACACTAACTGCAGATACAGATGTAAATAATGATTCCATGTAGGTTAAATTCACACCGTCCTGCTGTGAAACTGGCAGCCACAGCAAAAAGCTAAACAAAAACATCGACAGTATGTACGACACAATAATCATGCGAAACGGCGTCATAAATTGCTCTAAGCCCTTTTTCATATGATAACCTCCATCAGAATTCGGGCTTTAGTATATCATGCTTGGCATATGTTAATCCATATAGAGTTTTATCTTTTTAGAAGGTATAATATAGACGGGAAAGGACGGTTGAAATGGAAGAAAAAGAAAACATATATCCCGCGTTCAGTTATACGTTATTAAGAAATGACATCATCCCGGAATTATTAGGGCAGGAAGAGTCCGACATATTATATTGGAGCGGCAAACGCGTTGCTCGAAAATATCCAGCAGACAGTCTTGAAGATATTCATTCCTTTTTTCGGCATGCTGGGTGGGGAGAGCTGAAAACAGCAAAAGAAAAACGCAGAGAGGTGCACTTTGAATTGACCATCTCTCCTGCTGATGATCACCTTTCCATCAACCGGCATCTCGAGGCAGGATTTCTTGCAGAACAAATCGAGCATATAAAAGGGAAAGCTGCCGAAACATACATATTAGAAAAACGTGAATCTATCACTTTTGAAGTGCATTGGGACCGCTAAATGTGAAAGAAAAGTGCCAGCGCCCTCAATGAAGGGAAATTCTGCTAAGTGAATCAAAAGCATCCGCTTGCCTAAAAAAAGCGGATGCTCCTTAGTTGTCTTGCAGACGTTTTACGAGTTCTTTTGCTACATTTTCCGGCAGTGATAGCCGCTGTAAATCGTCCAATGATGCTTCTTTCATTTTTTTCATTGATCCAAAATGCTTCAGCAGCAGCTTTTTCCGCTTTTCACCAATACCGGGTACATCATCAAGAATAGACGTGAACATATTTTTCTTTCGTGTCTGCCGATGAAATGTTACCGCAAAACGGTGCACTTCATCTTGAATACGCTGCAGCAAATAAAACGCATGACTGTTTCGAGGAAGCGGCACAACATGAGCAGGTTCACCTATAATCAGCTCTGATGTTTTATGCTTTTCGTCTTTAGCCATTCCCGCGACTGGAACGCTTAACCCCAGCTCATCTTCTAATACGGACTTTGCTGCACTTAACTGCCCTTTTCCACCATCGACTAATATCAAGTCTGGAAGAGCTGCCTTTTCTTTCAACAGCCGGAGATAGCGTCTGCGGACGACCTCTTTCATGGAAGCATAGTCGTCTGGCCCATCTACACTTTTTACTTTGTATTTGCGGTAATCCTTTTTGAACGGCTTTCCATCAACAAAACTAACCATGGCAGAGACTGGGTCTGTACCTTGAATATTGGAATTATCAAATGCTTCAATACGATGCGGAACATCAATTGCTAACATTTCTCCTAACTCTTCTACAGCTTTAATTGTCCGCTCTTCATCCCGTTGGATTAATGCAAACCTTTCACGCAAAGCCTGCTCTGCATTTTTCTCAGCAAGCTGCAGCAATTCCCGCTTCTGCCCTCGTTTGGGCTGGATAACTTTCGTATCAACCAGTCTCTCCGCTAGTTCTTTATCAATGTTTTCAGGTACAAGTACTTCTTTTGGTTTTAAGTGATCCTCTTTTAAATAGAATTGTCCTAAAAACGTTAAAAAGTCTTCTTCTGGTGCCTGATAAAATGGAAAGATAGATACATCTCTTTCAATCAGCTTTCCTTGCCGCACAAAAAACACTTGTACACACATCCAGCCTTTATCGTAAAAATAGGCAAACACATCACGGTCTTTGTGATCATTAATCGTCATTTTTTGTTTTTCCATCACTTGGTCGATGTGCTGCATTTGATCCCGCATTTCCTTTGCTCGTTCAAAATTCAACTCTTCCGCTGCCTTTTCCATTTTTTCTTGCAGTTCCTTTTTCACGTCCTGGTGGCCGTTGTTTAAAAATCGAACGATATCAGAAACCATCTGCTGATTCGTTGCTTGGCCCACCTCAAATTCACACGGAGCCAAACATTGGCCGATGTGGTAATACAGACAGACACGATCTGGAAGCGTGCGGCATTTCCTTAGTGGATACAGCCGATCGAGCAGTTTCTTTGTTTCATTGGCCGCTCCAGCATTTGGATAAGGGCCAAAGTATTTTCCTCCGTCTTTTTTTATTTTCCTCGTCGTAATCAGGCGCGGGTGTGTCTCGTTCGTAATTTTTAGATATGGATATGATTTATCGTCTTTTAAAATAACGTTATATTTTGGTTCATGTTTTTTGATCAAGTTCATTTCCAGAATAAGCGCTTCCATGTTCGAAGACGTTATAATGTATTCAAAATCATGTATTTGACTGACAAGCTGTTGTGTTTTTCCATCATGAGACCCCGTGAAGTACGAACGCACTCGGTTTTTTAATATTTTTGCTTTCCCGACATAAATAACTGTCCCATGCTTATCTTTCATCAAATAACAGCCAGGCTGCTCTGGCAGCACTGCCAGTTTTTCTTTCAACTGCGGCACATGCCAGCCCCCTTTCTTTCACTTCTCGTGCAAACGCTGCTCAATCCAGTCTTTCAGCAATACCGCGTGATTGTATGTTTCGTCTTTGGCTGCATACAAAAGCGTAACGGTATGTGATGCAGCTTTCTCTACAAGTGCTTCAAACGCTTCGCTGCTGTTTTGATTTGATTGTAATTCTTGTTTGTATGCTTGTGCAAACCGTTGAAACTTTTCTGGGTCGTGTTGAAACCATTTTCTCAACTCACTGCTCGGAGCAACGTCTTTATCCCAATCATCAAGTGCTGCTTTTTCTTTTGATACACCACGAGGCCATACTCTGTCGACGAGTACACGTTCACCGTCGCTCTCCTTTGTTTCTTCATAGATACGCTTTATTTGTACACTCACGATTTCTCCCCCTTCATTTTGATATAAACGACTCTGTTACCAATAGTCATTGTTCGTGTAAACAAGCTAGTTAGACACAACACCTGAAAAAAATATCAGTCCCGCGTCAGCAAAACAAGACAGCTGCCAGGTGCCAAAAAGCAAACCGTTTCGGCAGACGCTCATAGACACCTTCTTTGCAACAACATCATGCACAGAACTATATAAAAAACTGCTGATCATTGAATCAGCAGTTTTTTATATATACTCGTTTTAGAGATGTTTATTTAATAGCTCTACTAATTGCTCCTTCGGCTGGAAACCGACTACTTGCTCAACCACTTCGCCGTCTTTAAATACAAGCAGAGTCGGGATGCTCATTACTCCATATTTTCCGGCAGTTTCTTGGTTTTCATCCACATCCAATTTTGCAATTTTAATGTTTTCGCCCATTTCAGAATCAATTTCTTCTAAAACAGGAGCAATCATTTTACAAGGTCCGCACCATGGTGCCCAAAAGTCGGCAAGTACGACACCTTGGGATGTTTCATCAGCAAAATTTTGATCGGATACATTTACAATTGCCATTAAGAAAGTTCCTCCTTTAATCATGCATTCAATGATTCATTGTCATTATAGCATTACGTGTATCTTGTTGCGAACATATTGCTTCTATTCTTATTTGAAGCATGAAAAGGAGCAAAAGCGAATACTTATTTATTTTAGCAAATTCAGGGAATTTTCTGCATTTACATAACCTGCTCCATAAATGTTGGGATTTTCATCTGACCACGTATCTGCTCCTTCCATTAACAATTTCTTTACGCGGTCTGGAGAGATGCTTGGGTCAGCTTCTAACAGCAAGGCACAAACTCCTGCAACAAGAGGACATGCCATCGAGGTTCCCGACATCGAAAAGTAATTCTTACCTACTCTATTTGTTTTCTGTAATTTATCCAGCGTGGAACGCGGAGAACGCAAAGAAATAATGTTCACACCTGGGGCAATAACATCTGGCTTTGTTTCTCCGTAAACAGTCGGACCTCTGCTTGAAAAATCAGCAGCCTCGTCGTCTTCTTTCACGGCCGTGTCTTGATCATCAAGAGCTCCTACCGTTATAATCTTTTCGCTAATACCTGGGCTGGCAATTGTTTGAGGCTCCGGCCCTTCATTTCCAGCAGCTGCGACGACGACAATTCCGTTTTCCCAGGCCTTTTCCACCATTTTGACCATCGGGTCATCCGTTGCTTCATCATATCGCTGTGCTGGATAACCTAGTGATAGATTAATAATGTCTATTTTATTTTCATGGTTATTATTGTATTCCATACACCACTGTAACCCTTGCATCATCGTTTCTAGCGTTCCTGCACCGTTTCTATCCAATACTTTTACTCCGACGATATTTGCTTTTGCTGCCGGACCTTGATATTGCCCAACGGAAGCCGCCCCGCTCCCTACCGCACAGCCAGCACAATGCGTGCCGTGGCCATTATCATCGTATGGGGCCGTTTTATTCTCAATAAAATCGACAAATCCTGCAATACGTCCTTGCAAATCTTCATGCGGATGAATACCTGTATCGACTACAGCAATTGTCACTCCTTTTCCCGTTAAATGATTATTGTTTCTTTGAAGATTATCTGCATTAACAGAAGGTACGGCTTTATCTAACAAGGCATGAACCGTACGATTTAAATAAACTTTTTTAATATGATTACATGAACGAAATACTTGATTTAAGGCATCCGGTGTAACATCAGCACTGCAGCAGGAAATAAGTGAAAATTGTTTACGCACACCACATTTTCTTTTGCCATTTATCACTTGGCATACTTGCCTGTATCCATCTTTATAATGATTCGGTTCGAATTCAATAACGACAGACAATTGCTTTGAACGCATCATACGATGTTCCATTGCTTTATGAAGAAAACAAGGTATTCGTGAAAATGATTTATTCAGCTGTAATATTTCATCCTTTAATGGTTTGTCAATATATGAACGGTATGATTGCACCATTTTTGTCATCGTTTGATGAAACATTCTACTCTTCCTTTCTCTACTAGATATGTCATACTCTATGAGAAAGAAAAGGTAGTAGAAACGGCAGTTTGTCTACTTCTTTGAAAAAAAGCTCATCGGGCTGACCTTCCCCGGTAAACTGAAAGCGCTGGCCGCAGCACATTCTCTTTAAGGTATATCCAGCCCAAAAGAATAGGTATAATGATAATCCCAACAAATATTGTAGAGCCAAAAAAAAGAATGCTCCAAAAGCGGAATAGTCTTTTAGAGCATTCTCATATTCCAGTATTAAGATGTTACTTTCTTAAATTCTTCTGTCAGTTTTGGAATGACGTCAAACAAATCTCCAACAATGCCGTAGTCCGCAACTTCAAAAATTGGTGCTTCAGGGTCCTTATTAATGGCGACAATAACCTTTGAATTAGACATGCCGGCTAAGTGTTGTATTGCCCCGGAAATACCTGCTGCTATATACAAATCAGGTGTGACAACTTTCCCTGTCTGCCCAATTTGCAGGGCGTAGTCACAATACTCTGCATCACAAGCACCTCGAGAAGCACCAACTGCTGCACCAAGCACTTCTGCTAATTCTTCTAATGGCTGAAACCCTTCTGCGCTTTTTACGCCGCGGCCGCCAGCAACAATAATTTTCGCTTCGGATAAGTCAACACCGCCGCTTGATTTTTTCACAACATCCTTTACAATACTGCGAAGGTCTTTGATATCGACATTCATAGAAGAGATATCTCCTGTTTTAGACGTATCTTCTTCTAATGGGGCGATGTTGTTCGGTCGTACGGTTGCAAAAATTCTGCCGTTTTCCATCACTTTCTTTTCAAATGCTTTCCCGGAATAAATCGGGCGCGTGAACACAGACTGTCCGTCTTCTATTTCTACCGTTACGGCATCTGTGACCAGTCCGCAGTCTAATTTCGCTGCAATGCGCGGCGCTAGGTCTTTTCCGCTGGATGTGTGACCCATTATGATGCCCTCCGGATTTTCCACATCACAAACTTGTAAAAGCGCCTGCTGATAAGCATCAGTGGTATATTGGCTAAGTTCTTCCTTTTCTGCAGTTATCACGCGATCTGCTCCGTAGTGCACCATTTTCTCAGCATGCTGCTGCAGGTTTTCACCAAACAATACTCCTACTACTTCGCCGCCATCAGCGACTGTTTTAGCAGCAGCTATTGCCTCAAACGTCACATTACGCAATTCGTTATCTTTCACTTCACCTAATACTAACATTTTCATTGCCATGCCAAAATCCCTCCATTATATGACTTTTGCTTCATTTCTCAATAGCTGGACCAATTCATCTACTTGTTCATCTACTTCGCCTTCTAATATCTTTCCTGCCTGCTTTTCAGGTGGAAGGAAGCGGTCTATTGTCTTCGTTTTTGCTTCCACATCCTCTTCTTCTAAATCCAAATCATCCAGGTCAATGGTATCAAGAGGTTTTTTCTTCGCCTTCATAATACCTGGAAGCGATGGATAACGCGGTTCATTTAATCCTTGCTGGCAAGTAACAAGCAGCGGAAGAGAGGTTTCAATTTTCTCGACATCTCCTTCCACATCTCTTTCGATGTTGACAGCTGTTCCATCTATTTCTAAGCTGGTAATCGTCGTTACTTGATTGATACCAAGCCCTTCAGCAACACGTGAAGCTACTTGGCCGGCACCATCATCAACAGCAACATTGCCCCCAAGAATAATGTCATATTCTTTCTTGCTGAAATATGCTGTCAATGCTTTGCTGATAGAGAAATGATCCAGTTCTTCATCAACATCTTCTACATCAATCAGTACTGCTTTGTCAGCCCCCATCGCTAGAGCTGTTCTTAATTCTTTTTCAGCATCTTCATCTCCTACGGTAACAACCGTAACTTCCCCTCCGTGTTCATCACGAAGTACAATAGCTTCTTCAATTGCATATTCATCGTACGGATTAATAATGAATTCTGCTCCATCCTCATCAATAACTCCATCATTAATAACAATCTTTTCTTCTGTGTCAAATGTTCTTTTCATAATGACATAAATGTTCATTGTTTTATAACCTCCTAGAGTATCCTTGTTTTCAGCTATTGTTCCAAAGAACAATCCCTTGTATCTAAAAATTAAAAATGTAGTACATACCAAGTTTTGAAGGTTTCAGTTATTCTGAAAATTAACAATTGTTTTTTGCCGCCCGGCAGGATGATAAGAAAATGAAAAACGGGCGGTATGAACATATACGATTTTAGTTATTCTCCCTTGTTTTAATGCCTAACAACAACATGTGATAAACTGGTTCTGCACAAGCAACTAAATCATGCTTGCAGTCGTTCATCACCCAATTTGTTATCACTTCATCCAATGCACCAAAAATCATTTGGCGGGCAATCTTCAAATGCAAATTCGAATCAAAAGCGCCGATGTCCACGCCTTCTTTAATAATGCCTTCAATCAAACGCAAATACTGCACCAATGATTCATTGATATGATAACGAAGTTCATTGCTCGACTGTCTTAGTTCAAGCTGAGTAACCACGGCGTATTCAGGATTGTTCGCCAGCTGCTTGAAATGAAGCGTCACCAATGTTTTTAGCTTTTCTTCCATTGTCTCCTGTTTTTCTAGTGCGTTCCGAATAATCTCAACGAAGACACTCATTTTTTCTTTAAATAAAGAAATGAGAATATCATCTTTATTTTTAAAATAAAGATAGATGGTCCCATCTGCTACACCAGCCTCTTTGGCTATTTGTGAGACTTTTGCATTATGGTAACCGTGTTGGGAAATCACTTTAATTGCTGCTTCGATGACTTGTTCATATTTTGCGCCTTTCTTTTTTCCCATTGTTCCCTTCCTTCCTTGAGCAATGAACCATAAATGAATGACCATTCATTCATATTATACATTCAGTGTATTCGAAACAATCATACCTGTCAATATGAATGTGGAAAAAAGATAACAAAACAGTACACAAAGAAAAGCGCAAGCATCGTGAAAGCCGGCACATGGAAAGCTGATCTTTGCTTTCCATGGACGGACCGAAGGAACCTCGAGCGAGCAGGTGCTTGCGCTGGACAATGAAAACGCCACGCTTTTATACTTTCTCACCTTATAAAAAAGCAGCATGCGCTGATTTTTGTCTTCCCTTCTGTTTTCATATCATTTATGGACTGAAACCTTTGAAATGCTGTATCATTACTATCCCATATTAATATACTGATCCTGTTATTGTGCTGGTGACGGTGCTGAAGCAGGGTCTTTGCAAACGCGGCATTTGGCAGCACTTGTAAATCATATATTTTCGATCAATGTAAAAAAACAGCACGTCATTGTGCTGCTTGGAAAAAGACGAATTACATGTGTTTATGCTCCATTACATTGTTTTGTTTGTTTTTTCTTCTGCTGCATTCTCTTCCTCGCTTAGTGTTCTTTTTAATACTTTGCCTATTATTGTTTTTGGCAGTTCTTTTCGATATTCAAACTGGTGCGGCACTTTATAGGCAGCTAAATACTTCCGGCAATGCTCTTCTAACTCCTCTTTCGTTACGTGTTGATGTTCTTTCAACACAATAAATGCTTTTACGGTTTCTCCACGGTACGGATCAGCTACTCCAATGACCGCTGTTTCTTGAACAGCCGGATGTTCATACAACACTTCTTCTACTTCCCTAGGATATATATTGAAACCTCCTGCGATAATCATATCTTTTTTACGATCGACAATGTAAAAATAGCCGTCTTCATCCATATACCCCATGTCTCCGGTTAACAACCATCCGTCTTTAAAAG
Organism: Alteribacillus persepolensis; assembly: GCF_900099605.1. Lineage (GTDB taxonomy): Bacteria > Bacillota > Bacilli > Bacillales > Marinococcaceae > Alteribacillus > Alteribacillus persepolensis. The sequence goes on along the minus strand of NZ_FNDK01000004.1, from coordinate 110,226 downwards.
CAGCTTTTGTATCCTGTTCTCTGCTCCAATACCCTTTCATCACTTGCGGCCCCTTTACGATAATCTCGCCAATTTCACCTGCTTCTGCGATGTTGCCGGTTTCTTGGGAAAGGATGGCAGCATCTGTATCAGGCCAAGGCAAGCCGATGCTTTTTGGCTTACGCTTTCCCCAGATTGGAGAACATATGACAACTGGTGAGGCTTCTGTCAGCCCATATCCTTCGACAATCTTTCCTTTTGTTAATTGTTCAAATTGCTCTTGTACTTCTAATGGCAGCGGAGCTGAGCCGCTTAAACATGCTTTGATTGATGATAAGTCATATTTTTTCAATTTTGGTTGGTGAGCCAATCCAACATACATGGTCGGTGCTCCGGGAAACAGCGTGACACGATGCTTTTGAATCGCTTTTAGCACTTGCAGGGGATCAAATTTTGGCAGGATAATCATCTTTGCGTCATGCATAACAGATACATTCATTACAGTTGTCATACCGTAGACATGAAAAAATGGAAGCGCAGCAAGCAGTACTTCTTTTCCTTTTTTCGTTTTTTCCATCCACGTCAAGCACTGCTTTGTGTTAGCTACTAAATTATAGTGTGTCAGCATAACTCCTTTCGCTCTGCCTGTTGTTCCGCCTGTATACTGCAGCAGAGCTAAATCTTCTTTTGGACGTATGTGATAGTCTTTAAGTTTCCCGGCCTTTGTGGACAATATCTCTTTCAGAGGATGTGTGATTTCATTATAGACAATATGAACGCGTAAGTTGTTTTTTCGCTTTTGTGTAAGAGGATAGATGAAATTTTTTGGAAAGGGGAGATAATCTTTGATACTTGTAACAATGACATGTTCTACATCCGTTTGTGCCCGTACTTTTTCTACACGAGGAAATAACAGATCGAGGCAGATCATTACTTTTGCTTGCGAGTCTTTTAACTGATGTTGAATTTCTTTTTCTACATATAGTGGATTAGTCTGTACTACCACTGCTCCTGCCATTAATACGCCGTAGTAACAAATAACAGACTGCGGAGTATTAGCAAGCATGACGGCGACGCGGTCTCCTTTTTTTACACCTAGCTGCTGCAGCCGGTACGCAAGTCTTCTTGCTTTTTCGTAAACGGTCTGATAGGTCATGTTTTTCCCCATAAAGTGAAGTGCTGTTTTGAAAGGATGTTTAGCGGCTGCTTCCTCTAAATACGAATGCAGTGATTTCTCTTCATAATGAAGGGACTTCGGAATGCCTTTTGGATAGTGCTGCAGCCAGACTTTCTCTTGTTTCATGGTTTTTCCTCCTTTAGAAAAACAATTCACCATCTTATGCGCCTACCCTATTTTATGCTTTTGTTTCCATATCATCCCTTCTGTGTTATTCTTTTCCTTTCCTTCTTTTTTTACAGCCGCATTCAAATATTTGAGGTTCCACCCCAACTGCCAGACTAAGTAAAAGAAAAAACATAGCGAATTCCACCAACGTTTACAAAAATATATATGGGTACGAAACATGGCTTCTCCTACGAATGTCAAGGTGAATAGATAGCACGAGCATGAAAGAATCACAAAAACGCAAGCAACCTGATAAGAGTCGGCTGGGAGGAGATGATGACTCTAATAAACGTTATAGAAAAAACAAAAAAACAGACAGCAAAACCTGCCGCCTGTTTCTATCTGTGTGATATATGCACTGCTGCTTTGAAAAGCTGCCTTACACAAAAAACAATAAATACACTGCTCCAGCTATAACAAATAAGATACAGCATGCAATTAAAATTTTAGCTAACCTCTCCACCCTTTTCGCTCCTTACGCCAATATTCCAGCTCCAATAACATATGATAAACCTATGGAAATAATAAACGAAATAAAACCAACTGCTCGATTATCCGCCGCCAGCTCTTCATCCACTTTAAACATCGGTGTTAGAAATTCAAACATCACATAACTTAACACTAATAGAAAAAAACCATATGCTCCCCATAAAATCACCGTTAAGATGGCATCGTTATGTTCAATCGAAAATCGAAGAATGTTGCTTACACCTAATAACTTACCGCCTGTAGCAAGGGCAACAGCGATGTTTCCATTCTTAATTTCTTCCCAATTTTTATAAGGAGTAATCGTTTCAAAGATTGCTAAAAAAACAATCAAAGACAAGACGGCTACACTAAAGTTCGCTGCCGTCTCAGCGAAAGTGTTTTGCATAATCACTTCCATATTTTCCTATTTCCCCTTCCATGACCCTCATTCACGCAGCTTTTACTTTAATTGCACCACGGTATTCCCCATGCCGCCTTCATTCATCCCGCCATCGCGCGTTTGATTGACACTAGGATGTTTTTTTAACAGCTCTTTAACACCTTTTCTCAGTGCTCCGGTGCCTTTTCCGTGAATAATATGAACTTGCGGATACCCTGCTAATACTGCGTCATCGAGATACTTTTCTACTTTATGCATCGCTTCTTCATAACGCATGCCGCGCAAATCAAGCTCTGGCTTCACATGAGTATTTCTAGAAACTGTTGTTACCGGCCGGGAAGGTTGTTTCACTGGCTCTGCCTTCACCTTTTCCATATCCTCTGCTTTTACATTGACTTTCATAATACCAAGCTGCACCTGATATTCTTTGTTGTTAACCTTTTCCAACACTTGTCCTTTTTGGCCAAAACTAAGTACACGCACTTCATCACCAGGGCTGAAGGACTGAGCTTTTTGCGCTTGTTTTTTAATTTGTTTTTGGCGTTTGGTGAGTTTAGGAGCCGCTTCATCTAGTCCTTTTTTCGCATCAATGAACTGGTGTTCTTTGACGTGGTATCCTTCTTTTTGCAGATCTCGCAAATCCCGGATAATGTCTTCTGCTTTCTGCTGCGCTTTTTTCACTTCCGCTTCTGCTTTTTCTTCCGCTTCTTTCATTAACTTTTCTTTTTGGTTATTCCACGCTTGTATTCTCTGCTCCAGTTCTTTATGAAGCTCTTCGGCCTGCTCTCTTATTTGTGCTGCTTCCGTCATTTCTTGTTCAGCGTCCCGGCGTTTTTCATCTAACGATGTAATCATTTTTTCCACTTGTCGGTTTTCTGCGTCAATCTCTTTTTCGGCATTTTGGATAATGTTTTCATCCAAGCCGAGACGGCGTGAAATCGCAAACGCATTACTGCGCCCTGGCACACCAATTAACAGACGGTATGTTGGACTGAGTGTATCGACATCAAATTCCACACTTGCATTCATTACACCTTCGCGATTATAAGCATACCCTTTTAGTTCACTGTAGTGAGTAGTAGCAATCAGTTTCGCACCGGTTTGGTACACGTAGTCAAGAATCGAAACAGCAAGCGCCGCTCCTTCTGTCGGGTCTGTTCCTGCTCCAATTTCATCAAACAAAACAAGACTTGTATGATTAATGTGCTGCAAAATATCAACAATGTTTGTCATATGGGAAGAAAATGTACTAAGATTTTGTTCAATCGACTGTTCATCTCCGATATCTGCAAACACATCGGTAAATACCGCTGCCTCTGAATCCTCGTCCACTGGCAGGAACAGGCCTGACTGTGCCATCATTGTCAACAGCCCCGCCGTTTTTAGCGTGACCGTCTTCCCGCCGGTATTTGGCCCCGTAATCACTAAGGAAGAAAAATCGTCTCCCAGTTCCACATCAATCGGAACGACTTCTTCTTGTGAAATAAGAGGGTGTCTGGCTTGTTTAAACCGAAACCGGCCTTCGTCGTTTAAACGAGGCTGCACGGCATCGATTGCTTTTGCGTAGTATGCTTTGCAAAAGAGAAAGTCCAGCTCGGCCAAATAGTCGCTGTTTTGGACTAGTTCGTCGGTATGTTCTTGTACATGAGCTGACAGCTCTTGTAATATTCTTTCGACTTCTTGGCGTTCTTTCACTCGTGCTTCTCTTAATTTATTGTTCATTTGTACAACCGATTGCGGCTCAATGAACAGCGTTGCTCCAGAAGAAGACTGATCATGGACAATACCGCCAAAGGAAGTTCGATATTCTTGTTTTACCGGAATCACATAGCGGTCATTTCGAATCGTCACGATGGCATCCGATAACTTCTTTTGCTGTCCAGACGAGCGAATCAGCTGTTCTAACTTAGAGCGTACCTCAGCTTCACTGGTTCGAATTTGCTGCCGAACACTTCGAAGAGCAGGACTGGCTCCATCCATCACCTCACCATGATCGTCAATGCATTGCTTGATGGCCCGCTCGAGATCTGTCAGCGGCACGATCTCTCTGACTAGTTCCAGCAAAAGTGGCAGCTCCACCTCTTCTTCGACCATTGTTTCAATAAAAGACTTCAATCGGCGGCTTGCATAAATGGTATCTGCTACCTCCATTAATTCATCAGGATGTAACATGCCGCCGATTTGGGCGCGCTTGACGTGGGCATAAATGCTCCGTATCCCCCCTAAAGGCGCCTGACCTTTTAGGCGGAGCACTTTTGTGCCTTCATATGTGCGCTCTTGTTCTTTTTTCGCAGCGGCTAAATCAGTATATGGTGTCAATGCATCAATTTTTTGCCGGCCTAACGAAGACGCTGCATGAGCTTTTAGCTGTTCTTTCATTTTGTCATATTCTAAAACACGTCTGACTCGTGCATTCATCCATTTCACCCTTTTTAAAAAAACTTGGCTTCTGCCAGCATCTCGTGACAAAAGCTTCGTCTTTCTATATCTTTCCTGTCTGTCATCATGTTCCTTTTTCTGCCAATGCCGATCTAGCTTGTATCACACTCTCCACCCGCCGGCAGACCGTTACGCTTTCAAGTGTGCTCGTTTCGTATGCAGAAAAGCAGCCAGATCTTCATACCGTTTCGTATTGATGATTTGTTCTTTTTTCAAGAGGGCTTTTCTAGCAATACCCGTCCCAACCTCCATGTCATCCAGCATTCCGGGGTGATGGGCATCCGTGTTAATTGTCACAAACGTCTCGTACTCTTGTGCTTTTCGCAGCCAACCGGCATTCAGATCAAGCCGGTTCGGATTCGCGTTTAATTCAACGGCTGTTTGTGTTTCACCTGCCCGTTTTAACAGCCAGTCTACGTTCACTTTATAACCTTCCCGCCTTCCAATCAGCCTTCCTGTAGGATGGGCGATGATATGGACATAAGGGCTGTTCAGTGCCGCCTCGAGACGCTGCATGATTTCCTCTTCGGTCTGTGAAAATGAAGAATGAATAGAAGCAATCACGACATCAAGCTCTTTTAATACGCTTTCTTCTAAATCAAGTACCGCATCCGGGCGGATATCCATCTCGATTCCCGCCAGCAGTTCCATGTCATCGAGAGATTCATTAACGCGGCGTATTTCTTCTATTTGACGAAGCACTCTTTCTTCATCAAGGCCGTGAGCTACTTGCAAAAACTTGGAATGATCCGTAACAGCCATCCACTCATAGCCGCGTTTTCTCCCCTCTTCGGCCATTTCCCGAATCGACACAGCCCCATCGCTCCATGTCGTGTGCATATGCAAGTCTCCGCGTATATCCGTTTTTTGAACGGTTTCAAACGGCTCTTTATACACATTGATCTCATCTCTGCCAATTCTCGCTTCGGGCGGAATGTAGTGCAAGCCGAAATGGTTATAAAAACCTTCTTCGCTTTCAAATGTAATCACATCACCCGTGTCTTGCTTTTCCACCCCGTACTCACTTACTTTTTCACCTTGTGCCTTCGCAAGTTGGCGCATCATAACATTATGTTCTTTCGAACCCGTAAAATGATGGAGCGTTGTAGCAAATGCAGCTTCTTCCACTAAGCGAAAATCTACCTGAATACTGTATTCAAAATCAAGTTCCACAGAGACTTTTGTTTCTCCATCTGCAACAATATCCGATATGAATGGCAGCTTTCGTAATTGGGCGCGTACAGCATCTCCTTTTTCGGTTGATATAATATAATCAAGATCTTTTACCGTCTCTTCCATCCGTCGTAAGCTGCCTGCTCTCGCATAGCGTTTCACATCTTCGAATTGATTTAATTCCGTTTCCACTTTTTGAGCCGCATCAAGCATATAACTGATTGGCAGCCTCTCGGGGCGTGTTCCTTGTTCTTGTACAGCTGCCAGTATCTTTTGTTCCGTTTTTGCTCCAAAACCAGGCAGCTGCTGTACTTGCTCTTGCTCACAAGCCTCTTTTAAAGAAGCAGCGTCTACAACATCTAACTCCTGATATAGTTTGGCTAGTTTCTTTCCGCCTAAACCAGGCAGCTTTAATAAAGGAATGAGTCCTGACGGAATTTCTTGTTTTAATGTTTCCAACAGTTCGGATTGACCTGTCTCACGCAATTCCTTTATAATCGCAGCCGTTCCTTTTCCAATGCCATTCAATGCCGCCGGATCATCAATTTCTCGTAAGGACCGCTCATCTTGCTCTAATGCTTGTGCGGCTTTACGGTATGCAGAAATTTTAAACGCATTTTCTCCTTTTAACTCGAGATACACCGCAATCGTTTCTAAATGTTTAATAAGCTCTTTCTTATTCATACAGGTTACCCCTTCCAACAAGATGCTTGTGCTGCAAAAGCAGAGCTGCCTGCCCAGCTGAATCTCATCTTGCCTGCAAATGTCTAAGCTGCCGGGCTCGATATAGACCATCGTGCCATCCATATGTATATTTTTTCTTGCCTGCCGACGAAAAAACTTCTCGATGATGAGAAGTTTTCCTTATACCCCTTCTGTCCATAAGGAATGCAGCCACTCAGACAAAAATGGAGTATGATAGATCATCAAGTTCGCAACCCAAGAACCTTCAAGCATCTGCTGAAGATTCTCAATCGGAATTAAAGCAGCCGTTATCAAAAAGACAACCAGCACAACGTATGTCTCCACAAACCCTAACAATCCGCCAAGCCATCTATTCACCATTTGCAGCACAGGAATGCGCGAAACAAAATCCAGCATTGATCCAATCATTTGCAGCAAGATTTTTGTCATAATAAACAGCAAGAAAAAAGAAATCCCTGCGTAATAAACGGCTTCATTGTTAAAAGACTCTACCATCATAGAAATGACCCCGTCTCCATCCGATTCTACTTTCGGATGAGGGAGCCACAATCGCAAATATTCCGCCGCCTCCCGATAAAAGAAAAAAGCAACAAACAGCGCGGCAAAAAAACTGACAAGATGAATAAGTTGTAAAATAAATCCCCGGCGCAAGCCGATGAAAAAACTCCCCAACAATATCACAATAATCAATAGACTAAGCATTTATCCTCGTTCCCCATCTACATCCGTTCGTCCTTCGTTTTCATAACGGTCTAATTTTTCCTGTAATTTAATATATTCGTCCACAACATTTAAAGCGGTTAACACAGCCAATCTTGTTGTATCTAAGTATGGATTATGCTCTTTGAACTCTTTCATTTTTTGATCAAGGTACTCGGCCACACCTAGCACGTGTTCTGGAGGTTCATCTCCTTTTATGGTGTATTGCTGGCCATATATTGTAACGGTTGTTCGTTTTTTATCGTTTTCCGCATCCACCAGACAAGCCCCTTTCATCTCCAAATACCTACCCATTATCATAACAAAATCACATCAGATTGGAAATCATTTTAATAAAAGCGTAACCGCCCACGTATTGCTCTGCATACTCTGCGTACTTGAAACGCTCATCCTGCTTCTCCACCTAAGCAGCAATATCACTACTTTCTTATACTATTTGCCAAAAAGGTAACAGCCATGCCTTATTGTGCAAAAAACATAAAAGCCAGCCAAGCCGCTCCGGGTATCTAGGGGCTCGTCTATGGAAAGCTGCCCTTTGCTTTCCATGAACAGACCGAAGGAACCTCGAGCAGCTAGGCGGTTGCACTGAACCATGAAAGTGCCAAACTTTTATACGTTCTTACCTTATAAAAAAGGCCGCCCGAAAGATCAACATTCACGACCTTTTGGACAGCCTCTTTCATCTATTATTGACGAAGAACCGCCTGAACTTTATCAGTCAACTCCGCAAGAACATGCTCGTGGGTTTTCGTTACTTCTTCATCGGTAAGCGTACGTTCCGGATCCAGATACACAAGGGAGAACGCTAATGATTTTTTACCTACTTCGAGGTTTTCCCCTTCATACACATCAAACAATGTTACTTGTTTTAACAATTCTCCACCAGCTTCTTCAATAACTTGTTTTACCTCACCTGCTGCCACATCTTCCCCAACGACCAATGCAATATCTCTCGAAATAGAAGGATACCTTGGCAGCGTTGCATAAGAGGTTGGTTCTTTGTCTGCAGATAGTAAAATGTCCAAGTCTAATTGAAAAACATACGTTTCTTTTATGCCCCATTCTTTTTCCACGTTCGGGTGAACTTGTCCGATAAACCCAAACGTTCTTCCATTAATGGATACATCAGCACTTCTTCCCGGGTGCAAGTCATTATGCCGCGACGGGGCGAACAATGCTTGATCACCAATGCCGACTTCCTTAAACAGCCCTTCAAGAATGCCTTTGACAACAAAGAAATCTGTCTTCTTCTTTTCTCCTTGCCATAAATGAACATCCCAAAGTCCTGTCACAGCACCTGCAAGCACCTTTTTCTCCTCAGGCTGCCTGCTTAAACTAGATTCCTCCCCGATAAATACAGAACCAAGCTCAAACAGTGCTGTATCGTTTATTTGGCGATTGCGATTATATTGCACAGTATCTAAAAGGTGAGGGATTAAACTTGTGCGCATCGTGCTGCGTTCTTCACTCATCGGCAATGAAACATCAACCGTTCCCGGCACATCAGACAACAAGAACCGTTTTACTCTATCAGGACTCGTTAAGGAGTAGGTAATAGCTTCGTGAAGCCCGCTTGTTTCTAAAAAGCGTCGAATCGTACGGCGGTCTTTTTGTTCTGTGCTCAAACCGCCCGGTGTTGTCGTTCCATGCGGAAGTGTCGTCGGAATATAATCATACCCGTACAACCTGGCCACTTCTTCTATTAAATCTTCTTCAATACGAAGATCCGGCCTTCGTGTGGATGCTTCTACTGCTATGTTCTCTCCGTCCACTTCGGTGTGCAAACGAAGACGGCGGAAAATGGACACGATATCATCCTGCGTGATGTCCATACCAAGCAATTGGTTCACACGGTTTGTGTCTGTTGTCATCACGTGTTTTTCCTGGACTCTGTGATCTTCTTCCACTGTTCCGTCAAGCACTTTGCCGCCTGCATAACGCTCCAGCAAATAAGCCGCACGCGCGGAAGCTTCTTCGACTCGATTTTGGTCGATTCCTTTTTCAAAGCGGATACTGGATTCACTGCGCAGCCCCGTATCCTTGGATGTTTTTCGGACACGTGCCGGGGTGAAATAAGCCGCTTCTAAGAGAATCGCTGTCGTATCTTCTTGCACTTCTGAGAAAGCACCGCCCATCACACCTGCGAGTGCCGTTGGCTCTTCTCCATTTGTAATAACCATATGTTCACTAGAAAGAGTGCGTACTTCCTCATCTAAAGTCGTTATCGTCTCTTCTTCTTGAGCACGCCTTACAACAATGCTCTCAGAACCAAACCGGTCCAAATCAAATGCATGAAGCGGCTGCCCATACTCGATAAGGACATAGTTGGTGATATCTACCACGTTGTTAATTGGACGAATACCAGCTGCTGTTAAGCGATTCTGCATCCATAACGGTGATGGTCCAATTGTTACTTCTTTAATAACCTTTGCACTGTAATACGGATTATCCTCTGGCACGTCCACACGTACAGACACTTTATTTGCTGCTGATTCACTCGCTGCTGTAAAGGATGCATCTGGCAGCTGTACACCTCGGTCCAACAGAGCAGCCATTTCATAAGCAATGCCAATCATACTCAAGCAGTCGGAGCGGTTCGGCGTCAGGTCCAACTCTAAAACCGTGTCGCGAAGACCAAGCTCATTCACTGCGTCCGCTCCTACTTCAGCATCTTCTGGAAAAACATAAATACCGTCCATAAATTCTTTGGCAACCAGCTTTTGTTCAATGCCAAGCTCTTGCAGCGAACAAATCATCCCTTCAGATGCTTCACCGCGAAGTTTTGCTTTCTTGATTTTCATCCCGCCCGGAAGAACTGCTCCCGGCTTGGCCACAGCCACTTTTTGGCCAGCTGCCACGTTGGGAGCTCCACAAATAATCTGTGCTGTCTCACTCCCAGTGTTCACCTGACAAATTCTCAATTTATCAGCATTTGGATGTTGTTCACACTCTTCAACAAAACCGACAACAATGTGATCGAGTCCTTCACTTCTCGGATGTAGCAAGTCTACTTCTACACCGCCGCGCGTTAATTTTTCTGCCGTTTCTTCCGCTGTTAAATCACTAATATCTACGTATTCTTTTAACCATTGATATGAAACAAGCATTCTTCAAGCCTCCTTAAACCCGTTTGAATTGTTCTAAAAAGCGGATGTCATTTGTATAAAAGTGACGAATATCATCAATGCCATATTTCAGCATCGCAAATCGTTCAACACCCATGCCAAATGCAAAGCCGCTGTATTTTTCCGGATCAAAACCGTTATATGTTAAAACATTCGGGTGCACCATGCCAGCTCCTAACACTTCAATCCATCCGGAATGTTTACAAATTCTGCAGCCATCTCCTCCGCAAATACCGCAAGACACATCTACTTCCACTGACGGCTCTGTGAATGGGAAAAAGCTTGGACGAAGACGGATGGTGCGATCCGGACCAAAGTATTCTTTTACAAAAGCTTCTAGCGTTCCTTTCAGATCGCTCATTCGCACGTTTTCATCTACATACAAACCTTCCATTTGCATAAACTGATGGGAATGTGTTGCATCGTCGTCATCACGGCGGTACACTTTCCCTGGACATACGATTTTTACAGGTCCTTTGCCTTTAAACTTTTCCATTGTTCTCGCTTGAACCGGCGATGTTTGCGTGCGAAGCAACATATCTGGAGTAACATAAAACGAATCCTGCATGTCTCTTGCCGGGTGATCAGGCGGTAAGTTTAACGCTTCAAAGTTATAATAATCTGTTTCCACCTCAGGTCCTTCCGTAACAGAAAAACCAAGTCCAATAAAAATGTCTTCCATTTCTTCGACCACTGCAGTCAGCGGATGACGAGCGCCACGTTTCACTTCTTTTCCAGGCAGCGTGACATCGATGCTTTCTTCCTGCAGCTTTTCTTCTAAAGCAATTTTTTCCAACTCTTCTGTTTTCTGCTCTAATTGCTGTTGAATTTCTTCTCGTACTTCATTTGCCTTCTGTCCTACTTTCGGGCGCTCTTCGGCGGACAATTTCCCCATGCCGCGCAGCACTTCTGTAATCGGGCCTTTCTTCCCAAGATATTTGACACGAACAGCATCTAACGCTTTTACGGTGTCTGCTTGTTTTATTTCTTCGAGTGCTTCTTTTCCTAACTCCTGAAGCCGATCAATCATGCGAAATCCTCCTTATTTTTTCATGTTAGCTGCCAAGTGTGAACGGCTGCCCTTGTACCGTGTATCATACGAAGTATCAAACACCTTGTTTTATATGTGACAACATAAAAAACCTCCGTCCAAAAAGGGACGAAGGTTCGCGGTACCACCCTTGTTAACGCCGCAAAATGCCGGCGTTCACTTCATTTCGGATAACGGACAAATCCGGAAACACCTTAACAATCATCCGTGACTGTTTTCCGGTGCCGGCTCCGGAGTGAATTCGACCAGTCCTGCCATAAGAATGCTTTCAGTCGGCGGCACTCCCTCCCTGTATGGTGGTATCTAGTGTACTACTCTCCTTCACAGCCTTTTGCTTTATTTTTATGGTTCACCTGCTTCAAGTTTGAAGCATTCACCTCTTAACCCTTTTAACGGTTTATTTGAAGCGGAAAGTTTTTAAAAACATATGAACGTTCTTCATCATCGTGTAGCCAGTTTATCTTGTCTTCGGTTAGACAATGGATGTTTATGTCTTCGGTTCATGATTTCTTCGCTTGCGGCAGACGACAGCCAAAAACAAGCTGCTATTTACGCAGCAGGCAATCATACTAGCATTTGCTCACAAATAGTTTAACACAAAATGCAAGCCCATGCCTAACCGACATTTACCTGTCCTCATCTCACTGAGATATCCACTTCCCATTTTTGAGAAATCTCCTCCGCTTGCAGGAAAAGTGAAAACATGCTGTCTGCTTTTCCCATCTCTTTTTTCTTTGCCAGGCCTTTAATGAGCTAACTTCAAATGATACAGCAAAATTCCGCTGGCAACGGATACATTCAATGATTCCGCATTTCCGTAAATGGGAACGTATACGTTTTGATCCGTTTGTTCAAGCCATTTTTCATCGACTCCCGCTCCTTCGTTTCCGACAATTAACGCAAACCCATCTTGCGCTTCAATCGCTGTATAGGTAGTTCCTTGCTGCAGCGATGTGCCAAATACGGGGATACGATTATCTTTACACGCTTGAATCCATTCTTCGAGATCTCCTTTTATTACCGGAAGATGAAACAAAGAACCTTGAGTCGCCCGAATTACTTTATCGTTATACACGTCTACGGTTCCTTCTCCTAAGATGACAGCTGTTACGCCGGCCGCATCCGCTGTTCGAATCATCGTCCCAAGATTACCCGGGTCTTGTACACCGTCAATCAGTAAATAACTGCCTTTCTTCGTTATCACGAAGCGTTCATCTTGAGGGAGGTGGCATAATGCAAATATACCTTGTGACGTTGCTGTTGTGCTGATTTCCTTTGCTACTTGGCTTGTGATGAGCGTCACATTTACTTTAGATACCCCTGTTGGAATGGACTTGCCATCTGTCACTAAGATATCCTGCACTTCCACCGCATGGTGCAGAGCTTCCTCAACCAAATGATAGCCTTCAATAACAAACAATCCTTCTTTTTCCCGTTGTTTTCGTTTTTGCAATCTTTTGATTTGTTTTATGAATGGATTTTTCACAGACTCGATTTTGTTCACGAACTTTCCCTTCCCTTATACATACCGTCCACATCGTTTGTTTTCTCCTGTCATCCCAACAGTATATAAATTCTTCAACTTCTCATACTACATATATCGACATATGTTGATATCACCATTTTAACACAAACAGGAGGGTACTTGAGATGTCATTTAATTTACGTGCAGCGATACTCGAAAATGTGTCTGGCCATAACGAAGAACAGGTAGAAGCTACCATTCAAGATGCCGTACAAAGCGGGGAAGAAAAAATGCTTCCAGGTTTGGGTGTATTGTTTGAAGTATTCTGGAATCACGCAGATGAACAAGAAAAAGAGCAAGTCATCTCCCAAATTGCTGAAGGGCTGAAATAATAAAGAAAACTGTCTTCTCCTTATCCGCTTTCACACAATCCGTTCCATATCCCTTCTTCGTATGAGACACAAGACAACGTACAGAAAAGGCTGTCTAAAGGGTAGCTCCCTTTTGAGACAGCCTCATTTTTTAGTCAAAAATAATTTTTTTCACTGTATCAGCATCGAGCCGTTTTGTTACTTCAACTATTAACTTGACCGCATTTTCAAAGTCATCACGGTGTAAAATAGCTGCGTGTGTATGAATGTAGCGGGTTGGAACCGTAACCGCTAAAGACGGCACACCATCTCCTGACAAGTGAATGGAACCAGCATCTGTTCCGCCGCCGCTCATCGCTTCATATTGGAAAGGAATATTATGTTCATGCGCGATGCCTGTGACGAAATCACGCAAGCCTTTGTGAGAAACCATGGACCGGTCAAATACTAACACTTGCGGGCCTTTTCCAATTTTGGCCCTTGCATCGTTATCTGATACGCCCGGCGTGTCACCTGCAATACCTACATCGACTGCAAACCCAATATCCGGCGCAATTTTGTGAGCTGCTGTCTTTGCTCCGCGCAAGCCTACTTCTTCTTGCACCGCCCCAACGCCGTACACTTCGTTCGGATGTTCTTCTCCTTGCAGGCGTTTAAGAGCCTCAATCGCAATTGCGCAGCCGATTCGGTTATCCCATGCCTTGGCCATCATAATTTTTTCATTGTTCATCACGGTAAAATCGCAAATAGGTACGACCGAATCCCCTGGCTTTACACCAAAGTTTTCTGCTTCTTCTTTGCTGGACGCACCGATATCGATAAACATGTCTTTAATCTCCACTGCTTTTTTACGCTGGTCAGCTGGAAGAATATGCGGAGGCTTTGAACCAATCACACCGACAATATTTCCTTGTTTTGTCATGACATTTACGCGCTGTGCCAGCATCACCTGGCTCCACCAGCCGCCAACCGTTTCAAACTTCAAAAAGCCATTGTCATCAATTTGTGTGACCATAAACCCAATTTCATCCAAATGGCCTGCAATCATAATCTTCGGTCCGCCGGCTTTGCCTGTCTTTTTCGCAATTAAACTGCCAAGGTGATCATAGCTGATGTCATCAGCATAGTCTGAAATATGCTTTTCCATCACTTGGCGGGGTTCTCTTTCGTTTCCCGGAATACCATTTGCATCCGTTAACTCTTTTAACATTTTTACAGTTTGATCCATTTCTGCCACCTATATTCCTCCTTCATATGTAATACCTTCATGTTTTTCCTTCTTTTAGTATATAAGTATCTGTTATTATACACAAATACTTCGTTTTTCGGTGTTAGTATCCTTCTGTTTGGCGCTTGTGATTCGTTTTGTTTTTCAAAAGATACGCTTCTTCAATTTCTTGTCTCGAAAAGCCAAGCAGCCCCCCTAGCTCTAAATATGCTCGAAATAAACGGATATATGTTTGCTTCTCCGAACACTTCGCTAAATCAGCTGCATATTGATAAACAGTTTGAAACTGAGCTGTCAACGATGAATCAGCATCTTCTATTTCCTCTGGTACTTCTTCCCATCCTTTATCAATACCTAGTGACAGAATAAAATGAAGGCCGTCAACATATTCTTCTAAAATGATGCTTCTCTCTGCACTTGGCTTTTTACTCCAATATTTAAAACAACGCGTTTCATTGGCCAGCTCCCCTACTTCTACCTGCAAGGCAAGCAGCTTGTCGGAAAAAATCATTTCTCTCTCCAGCTGATGTTCTTGTAAGATGCGCTCGTCCAAACGACGCTGGATAGAAAATAATTGTTTCATGCTATCTTTCCCTTCTGTATAAATTTCTATTAAAATGAAACGTATACACGTATCTGTTCGTACATGTATGATACGAACTCAGATGACATCACACCTGCTAGGAGGGAGACAAAGTGGCTCTTCTTATACGTGCTCTTATTGTGATCGCGCTTGTGATTCTTATTTATGCGGTCATTAAATATATTTTAAATCCAAAACGCAAGCTGGAAATAGCCCATGACAAGCGGAACTTCTATTTTCTCGATGAAAAAAAGAATGTACGCAAAAACTTTTTAATTACGTACAAAGGCGTCATGTTTGAAGGAGAAAAGTATTTAGGTACTACAGAACAAGCATTTGAAATTGTTTCGGTCTCTGTCTGGGTGAAAAATAAAGACAAATTACAAGGACTGCAGCACCAAGACTTCACTTTTTTAGAAAACGAAATCAAGCAACAATATCCACATGCAGACATTGACTGGAAAAGCCCGATTAAAGAGTTTATTCGGCAAGCGGAAAATGAGCAGGTTTAACCGGGAGGCTGCCGCTTCAATCAGTTCGCAAGAGCAATAAGCGGTGAGCAGTTCATCCAAGTATACCTAACCATATGAACAAGATGACATGGACACATAACAGCAGCGGGATGCCAATAAAGAACGCGGCATGCTGCGTTTTGTGCCGGCACGTATACATCGCTGTCCATGCCCCGGCACTCCCGCCAATAGCAGCAATGGATAACAACCGGCGCTCGCTGATCCGATATTTTCGGCGGCGGGCTCTTCGTTTATCCACACACATTAAGACAAACGACAATATATTAACAACCGTAAGATATAACAACAATACCGTATCCACAAACGTTCTCTCCTATTTTTTAAGTTCTCATACAAATTTGGAGTGAATTTATTGCGTGCTTTATTGTCTATTACCTGGTTAGCGGCAATCAGGAGAAATGCCTGCGGAAAAGCAAAAGCAGAAGGTCCATCGGGATAATATTCCTTGATAAATGTAAAGCTCTGCCCGCGGCAGGCGAGCCCGAAGAACCGCCCAGCCAGAAAAGGGGGAAGATGGTGATAACCCCAAAACACTTTATAGAATCCTTTTTATCGCATTCTAGTACATCATCTGTGCTTTTTCTTTGCTGTGCACGAAAAAAGGCCCGGGATATCCTGCGATTCCCAGACCTATGATACATTATTTCAAGTTAGCCTTTGCTTTTTCAGCAAGTTCAGCAAAACCTTTTTCATCATTAACAGCAAGGTCTGCAAGCATCTTACGATTTACTTGAATGTCTGCTTGCTTCAATCCATACATAAGACGGCTGTAAGAAAGTCCGTTTATGCGTGCTGCTGCATTGATACGCGTAATCCAGAGACGACGGAAATCGCGCTTACGCTGACGACGGTCGCGGTATGCATACTGCAAGGATTTCATTACTTGCTGGCGAGCTGTTTTAAACAAGCTGTGCTTGGATCCTCGATACCCTTTTGCTAGTTTTAGTACTTTATTACGACGACGACGCGTGGTATATCCACCTTTAACTCTTGGCATCGTCAATCCCTCCTTCAATCATGAATGTTTTCGTTTTATTTGTCGTATGGCAGTAAGTTTGCGATACGCTGTTGGTCAGATTTGTCTACAATACCTTGTTTGCTGAGACGACGCTTCTGTTTATTTGTTTTGTTGCGGAACAAGTGGCTTGTATATGCATGGCTGCGCTTCAGCTTGCCGCTACCTGTTTTTCTAAAACGTTTTGCTGCACCACTGTGCGTCTTCATTTTCGGCATAATGTTTTCCTCCTTGTCGTTTTAAAACCTATTTATTGTCTTTTTCTGATTTTGGAGCGAGCATAAGGAACATGCTGCGTCCTTCCATCTTCGGCTTTGTTTCTACAGAAGCTATATCTTTACACTCTTCGGCCATGCGCTCTAATACGTTTTTACCGATGTCAGAGTGTGTAATCATGCGTCCGCGGAAACGAATAGCCGCTTTTACTTTATCGCCTTTTTGCAAAAACTTGCGAGCGTTGCGCAGCTTCGTATTGAAATCGTGTTCTTCAATATTCGGGCTTAAGCGCACCTCTTTCACGTTAATGACTTTTTGCTTTTTGCGAGCCTCTTTCTCTTTCTTTTGCTGTTCAAAGCGGTATTTACCGTAGTCCATAATTCGGCATACGGGAGGCTTTGCATTTGGAGCTACAAGTACTAAATCAAGGTTAGCTTTATCAGCCAAATCCAGCGCTTCATTTTTTGATTTGACACCCAGCTGATCGCCATTCGCATCAATCAAACGTACCTCACGCGCACGGATTCCATCATTAACCTTCATATCATTACGAATAATGAGCCACCTCCAGAAATTTTACCAAGTAAAGCAGTCACAGCGCATTCGAAAAAACGCAGCTTACCGTAATAGAAGCCTCCGCTTTTTCTTATACTTTATACTTTAAAGAAAAGTTTTTCCTTTTAAAGTATAAAAAAAGCAGGCACACATACTGCGCCCACACGATGATCGTTTCTCACTATTCAGGAAATCACCATAACCTGTCAACAGCTTGCAGCGTCAATCAGGTGAGAAGCGGGCGCTTCTGCTTGTTTTGGTTTGTCATTTTTCAATTACTCATTAACGTTACCATATGCCTGTGATGATGTCAAACCTTCTTAGCACCACTTATTTATCCTAACGAAAATACAAAAAACATGCAACCTTTCTTCACATATTTTCTATCATATGATAAAGTGCCTGCTTGCTGGCAGCATCTATGCAGCAAGCAGGCTGTTCTCTTTTAATCAAGGCTGCGCGTATCAATTTGTTCTTTTATCTCTTTAACAAAATCAGTTAATCCATAAGAATGAGAATCATCTTGCCCATACCGGCGGATATTGACAGCTTCTGCATCTTTTTCTTTATCCCCCAGCACAATCATGTATGGAATTTTTTGCATTTGTGCTTCGCGGATTTTATAGCCGATTTTCTCATCACGTGTATCTACTTCTGCCCGCACACCTGCCTTGCGCAGCTCATCTTCTACCTTTCGGGCATATTCCAAGTGTACTTCTTGGGATACTGGAATAATTTCAGCTTGCACTGGAGCCAGCCACGTTGGAAATGCTCCTTTGTATTCTTCAAGCAAAAATGCGATAAAACGTTCCATGGTTGAAACGATACCACGGTGAATGACTACCGGGCGATGTTCTTGTCCGTCTTTTCCGATGTATGTTAAATCGAAACGCTCCGGCAAATGGAAATCCAGCTGAACCGTTGATAATGTTTCATCTTTTCCAAGCGCCGTTTTCACTTGCACGTCGAGTTTTGGTCCATAAAATGCTGCTTCTCCTTCGGCTTCGACGTACTCAACCCCCATATCATCCATCGCTTCTTTTAACATCGCTTGTGCTTTATCCCACATTGCATCGTTGTCTACATATTTTTCTTTGTCTTCTGGGTCGCGGTACGATAAACGGAAATAGTAATCGTTTAGGCCAAAGTCCTGATACACGTGTTGAATAAGTTCCACAACACGAACAAATTCCTCTTTCAATTGATCAGGACGCGCAAAAATGTGGGCATCATTTAACGTCATCGCCCGCACACGTTGCAAACCAGCAAGCGCCCCTGATTTCTCATAGCGGTGCATCATGCCAAGTTCAGCAATTCGAACCGGCAGGTCACGATAGCTGTGCAGCTCGTTTTTATATACCATCATGTGATGCGGACAGTTCATCGGGCGAATGACAAGCGTTTCATTATCCATTTCCATTGGCGGGAACATATCATCTTGATAATGGTCCCAATGCCCGGATGTCTTGTATAGCTCGGAACTTCCTAACACAGGAGTATACACGTGCTCATACCCAAGACGCTCTTCCATATCGACAATATAGCGCTCAATCGTACGGCGGATGGTTGCGCCTTTTGGAAGCCAAAGCGGAAGACCTTGTCCTACTTTTTGATTCACTGAAAAAATACCCAGCTCTTTCCCCAACTTGCGGTGGTCGCGTTCTTTTGCCTCTTCTAACATCTTCAAATGTTCATCTAACTCGGACTGTTTAAAAAAGGCGGTTCCATAAATGCGCTGTAACATTTTATTGTCACTGTCACCGCGCCAGTATGCACCAGAAATACTCATTAATTTGAATTTTTTCAGCTTCGATGTGCTCGGCACATGCACACCGCGGCAAAGGTCAAAAAACTCGCCCTGTTCGTAAATGGAAACCGTCTCTCCACTTGGAATATCATCAATTAACTCCAGCTTCAAATCATCACCGATTTCCCGGTATATTTCTTTCGCTTCTTCACGGCTTACTTCTTTCCGCACTATTTCATGGTTTTCATCGATAATTTTTTTCATTTCTTTTTCGATTTTTGGTAAATCTTCCGGCGTTAATTGATGCGGCATATCAATATCATAATAAAACCCATGTTCAATAACAGGGCCGACACCTAACTTGACGTCATCGTACAGCCGTTTAACAGCTTGTGCCATGAGATGGGCTGTACTGTGGCGAAGTATTTCCAAGCCCTCATCATTTTTTGAAGTAACAATTTCAATCTTCCCATCTGTATAAATCGGCGTGCGCAAATCAATTTCTTTTCCATCTAACTTTCCAGCTAATGCCTGCTTTTTCAACCCTGGACTAATGGATGCCGCGATTTCCTCAGTTGTGACACCCTCCTCAAACGACTTAACGTTACCATCTGGAAATGTTATCTGTACATTGTCTGCCATCCTAATACCTCCTGTCTTATCGTTTGGAAAAATTACCTGTCGTCGTGCCTGCTCTTACAGCGTACCGGAAGTACTGCAGCCTGACTTCGGGGAAGTTTACAGCATAAAAAAACACCCCTTCTTCACGAAGGGGCGAATAGACCGCGGTTCCACCCTTATTTACGGAAAAAAGCTGATTTTTCCGTTCTCATTGCCAGGTTAACGGCTGGTCCCGTCAGTGCTTAATAAACGAGGCATGTACTCGCTGTTCTGCCCTGCTGCTCCAAGGTGGTAAGAAACAAAGCCTTTATAGAAAGCTTTCAGCCGCGGCCTTCTTCTCTGTCATAAAGGAAATCATTGCTTCTCGTGTCCTTATCGCTGCATTATCTGCGTTTAATTCTTCCTGTTGTTATTATAGAGACACTCAAACGGAAAATCAACCTGTTTCCATCAAAGAAGCTGTTTCAAACCCGATGTATCACAGGCTCGAAACAGCTTCTTCTCTATTCCAAAATTTTTATATTTACATCTTTTCGTCCCCACTGTAGCGCTTCGCTGCGGCTAGGGAAAAAGACATCAATTTTATTTCCTTTGATTGCGCCGCCTGTGTCTCCAGCAACCGCCGTTCCATATCCTTCAACATGTACTTCTGTTCCGAGCGGAATCACGTTTGGGTCCACCGAAATCACTTTTTGGTCTGGATTTGCCTTTAAATTAATTCCGGTAGCTGTCACACCAGAACAGCCGCTGCAATTAGCTGTATAAGCCGTTGACGAGACAGTCATTTCACGAACTGCTTGTTTTTCTGTTTCTTGCCTGCTTGTCGATTGTGACGCTACATTTTTGTTTTCTTTTACATCAAGTGTCTGATTCGGATAAATCACATTGGACGAAAGATCATTCCATTCCTTTAGGTCAGCAACGGAAACCCCGTGGTTTAAAGAAATTCGATATAATGTGTCTCCGCTTTTTACTGTGTATGTATTCGAAGCTTCTGCACTTTGCACGGCTGTACCAACTAGAAAAGCCATAGCAATCGTTAAAGCACTTATCCATTTCTTCATAAAAAAATACACTCCCTTATATTTCCTGTATTGGTAAATATAACATAGTAATATTACAAACATATCTCGTCGACTTGTTGATTCTATTACACAATGATTACTTGTGTGACATATGCATGTTACGTTCCTCATGATATTTGTATCAAAGCGTTGAAAAAAGGCGGGATAAAAGAAGAGTACGAAAAGAAAAAGGAAGGTTTAGCCGGCAAGCATCTAAACGGGGCTACATTAAGTGAGAATGCAAGTCCGTTTGCCACAGGCACTCATATGTGCATCACTTGATGACAGTTTTCCAAACGATTATCATACGGTAAACAGACAAGGAAGTGAAACCAATGAAACCACTGCACTCTATGGAACAATTAGAAACATTCATCCATCAGTCCGGGCTTGCTTTTTTGTATGTATACCACCCGCAGTGAAGCGTATGTCACGATTTACTTCCTCAGGTGGAGGAAGTTCTTTCTGAATTCCCTTTTATTCACACAGCCTCTATTAATATGCAGAAAGTGCCTGAAACAGCCGGCCATTTGTCAGTATTCACTTTTCCATTCTTATCTATGTACGCAGATGGCAAAGAATTGTTTCGAGAAGCCCGGTTTGTCCGTGCAAACGAGCTGAAAGAAAACATTCGTCGCATATATGATGCTTTCTATTAACAAACAAAAAGCTCCTTAAGAGGAACTTTTTGCTTGCGGACCAAGCGGCCATTGTGTTGTGCTTTTCCTTACTAACTTCTCTTGAAAAATCATTTCAAACGTTTGGATCGTGCCGTTTTCTTCATCTGCATACACGTGCAGTTCATTCGGAGCAAGGCTCACAGCTGGACTGACAGCCATATATTCAAACGGCAGACTTTTTTCAAAAACCAAAGCAGGTTCTAGGTGATGAAGCCTCGTCCATTGGTCGACCGGGCGTAAATGTTCATCTAAAAAAACAGGCTTTTCTTTTAATAAAATGTGGAGAACCGTACACAGCGAAGCAGAATGCTTTAAATAATGGCGGCATGCTTCAATCATCGTTTGATACTCTTGCTCCCATTTGTATTCATCAATCGCAGCAGAAGCCGCTTTCATTAAAAGCTGCCGGTAATTGTGAAGTCGAAATGTCAGCACAGGTTCCCATTGAATGTAATCATTATTTTTGATTTCTTCTGCCAGTTCATGATACACAAAGTGTTTACGCTTTTGTAACAGGTTGGTTTCGGGCACTTCCTGCCGCTCTCCCTCTAAAAGCGAATGCGCGATATCGGTAATCGCTGCCGCTTCCTCCCGGTAAAAAAACGTGTGTTCAATATGCTCCTTTACCCAGTAAAGCTCTTTTTCTTTTATCAGATAATCACATAACGAAGCAGCTAAGTAGGGAACGATACTTTCCTGCAATTGATCGTTTTTCCCTTCAAACTCCCACACGATGGTTTCCTGTTTTTTATATAGATTGCCAGTAAAAATGCCGTTCTTCTCCCATTTTTGCTTGTCCCTTTCTAACAAATGATATACGATATCACTTTCTGTTTCACAAGTAAAATCGATTGAGAACAACCTTTCATTCCCCCCTGCACAAAAAGACATCTATTGTAGCCTGTATTTGTGAAACTTGTCTGTGATTACTGTCCATGCAGACATTGTTCGTCTCATTGGTTCATCGTTGGAAGAGTGCTTGTACCCGCTCTATTTTTATACCTATGGAACAGCGCAGAAAAACATGCCTACATTCACACAAAAAAACCTTCTAGAGATTTCTAGAAGGCTTTTAGCGGTTATTTCCGGGCATGTGTCTGGCATGTTGTATAAACGTGTTCTCATCTTCAATCAGTCCACAGGCTCCGCATTGAATCCGGTAAGCTGGTCCTTGGTATGTGACATGGTATACCTCAAGAGCATCATCTGTATATTCCTGTACCACTTCTCCCGATCGCGGGTCCAGCTTTACCGGTGTGACACTTTGTTCAATAATATTAAAACGCGAGCGGTTTGTTTTGCAGTTTGGGCAAAGATAAGCATGAGCCATTGTTGTAACACCTCCGCTTTTATAGTGCCCATTTATTGATTTGATATAAATCAGCATGTCATTACACGTACAAATCACAGACGCCCTGCACACAGCTTGAGCAGCTTACATAGCAGCTTACATGCTCAATCCCCCGTAAAAAAAACGCTTATCAGCGGACACACCGCCGATAAACGTTTTCGTTTCGTTATCTTAGTTCTGCATGACAAAATCTTTTTCAGCCGTTGTATTGCCATCAAAACGACGCAAAATATTGTATTTTGTATCGCGCTGTGCCGGTATTTTACCCGCTTCGCGAATCAGCTCTAAAATCTGGTTTGTGTTCACCTTATATGTTGTACCAGCTGCAGATACAACATTTTCTTCCATCATGGTGCTTCCAAAATCATTACATCCAAACTCTAAGGAGCGTTTACCCGTTTCCGGTCCCATCGTTACCCAGGAAGACTGGAAGTTTGGAATGTTATCCAAAAATAGTCTTGAGATTGCAACGTTGCGTAAATACCCTTCTGGAGAAATAATTTCCCCTTTCATATTAGTATTATCCGGCTGGAACGTCCAAGAAATAAACGCTAAGAAACAGTTGCTTTCATCTTGGGCATCTCGAATTTTTTGTAAGTGCAACGCACGCTCCTCGTTTGATTCGGTTAAACCAATGACCATCGTTGCTGTCCCGTGCATGCCAACTTTTTTCGCTGTTTTCATGCAGTCAATCCACTGCTCGCCTGTGCACTTTAAGCGGCTGACTTTTTTACGTGTTTCCTCGGTAAGAATTTCTGCTCCGCCGCCCGGCAGTGAATCAAGGCCTGCTTCGTGAAGCTGCCGCAGTACTTCTTCTAAGGAAAGACCGGAGACCTCCACCATTTTATAAATCTCTGCTGGTGAGAACGAATGCATGGTAATGCCGGGGAAGCGCTGTTTAATTTCACGCAGCAAATCCGTGTAATAACTAAATGGCAAATCCGGATTCGTTCCTCCCTGCATCAAAATTTCCGTTCCGTTCACGTCCGCCGTTTCTTGTATTTTTTTAAAGATCTCTTCATTGGATAAAACATACCCTTCATCCGACCCCGGTCTGCGATAAAATGCGCAAAAACGGCAGTATGTATCACAGAAATTCGTGTAGTTAACGTTTCGTCCAATCACAAACGTCGTGACAGGCTCAGGATGCCACTTTTTCATCACTTCGTTTGCAGCTGCACCCATTTTCTCAATTTCATCACTTTCATACAGACGCACCGCATCTTCCATCGTGAGACGCTCGCCGTTTAACGCTTTGTTTAGAATAGGATCTATGCTCATATTTTAAAACCCCCATATACAAAAAGTGGGAACAATTATTCCGTTACAAATCATTAATCATAATTAATGTATGCAAGACTATACTTATCCTATCATACAGAATAAAAGCTTTCCTAGTGATAAGCCTGAAATTTACATTTCCCGGCGGTTTTTCCCATCAATAAAAATGGGTGTTGTTAAATGTTTAATCCGCTCCATTATGCGTTTTGCTTTCATTTGTTCAATGCCGCCTTTTTGGGAATAAGCTAAATGTGTTTCTAATTCTTCATAGTCGTAATTGGATGTGTACAGGGTGGGCAGTTTTTCCATTAATCGATACTGTAAAATCACCCCAAGTACATCGTCTCTCACCCAAGCAGACGTCGTTTCTGCACCAATGTCATCTAAAATTAATACATCTACCGCTTTAACCTTGTCAATCTTTTCTTGTACGGAGCCATCCGATAAAGCTTGTTTCATTTCACGGAAAAAGTCCGGAACATATACCATCATCGATGAAATGCTGCGTTCTGCTAATTCATTTGCCACCGCTCCCATCATATATGTCTTGCCTACTCCAAATTTACCGTGAAGGTATAACCCCTTTGCATCTTCACCAGGTGCGGCCTGCAAGGCAAACTGTAAACATTGATTACTTGCTGACAAACGGCTGGCATGATCTTGTTCAATATCGTCAAAAGTGGCTTCTAAAATTTCTTTTGGAATATATAAACTCTTAATTAACGACTGCTGCTTTTTCCGTTCATCGGCCTGCTGTTTTAATCGACACGGATGATATGTCACCAGCGGCTGGCCTTTTTCCATTTTAAGTTGCGGCTGATAGCCTTGCATCATATTCGGACAATCAGCCAATCCTGGACAAGCATCACAGTTTTCTCTTTCTCGTTTGAATTCAAACAGCTTCATCATGTGCGTCTTTGTATCTTCATTTGTCCATTCCGGATATTCTTGTAAAAACTCTTGAACACGCGGGTAAGCTAATACCTCTTGTTTTAATTTAGCGTACCGCTGTTTCCAAGCACTGTTATCCATAAAATGTTCTAAAGACGACCGGATAGAGTCCATAATAGGTCACCTCATTTTTGCCGTATGCTCTTACGGCGCCTTAGCATTTCTTCAAATTGCTGCTTTTGTTCAAGCAGGTTATCATCAACAGATGATGCATCCACTGCCGCACGCTGGGTTTTGCTTTCTTGCTGTTGATTATCCTTTTCCAGCCACTTTGGCAGCTTATCTTTTCGTACATATGGCCGGGAATAATAACCTTGTCCTTTTTGGTTATTGCTTTTACTGTTATGCTGCTGTGTCTTTTTTGCCGCTCGATATTCTTTTTTCGCCAGCTCCATCGCTTCTTTGACAGTTTGGATTTGTTTTCTTGACCAATGGCCGGCTATTTTTTGAACAAGATTTTGATGCAGCTTCATATTGTTGGTTTTTAAGACATAATCAATTAAGACATTGACTACACCGGGCTGAAGCTGGTAATCAAAGATGAGCGTTTCAACCAGCTTGACATCAGCCATCGGTACTTTTGCTCCATCGGAAATCATTTCTAAAAAACGGATGGGCGATGTCTGCTCATAAAAGAATGCCATTTTTTCTGTTTCGGTGACCGGTTCTTTGTTTGTCATCGTTCGATATTGCTGCGGCTGTGTGCGCAGTCCCAGCGCTGGTGGTTCATTGCCGTGTTCAAACCGATACCACTCTTGGACTTTTTTGCGTAATTCTTGTTGGTTGAGTGTGTCATCGTTTGACAACGATTGCTGCACGACACGGCTCATTTCTAAAGGATCCAGTTGATAGACAAACGCCAAGCGCCGAATCACTGTTTTTATCTCATCATGTAATATTTTATCCGCATCGATAAAGACAGGGAGATCTGCCTTTAACAAATCAAAATCAAATGCTTCTTCGTTAAAAGAAAGATTCTCTTGTTTATCCACACCTGCCATGTCTTGGTCCGTGTCTTGCGGAACAAATCCGTTTTGGGGATGAATCTCTGAATACTGCAAAGAAGCGAATACATCGTCGAACGCAGCCGTTACTTCAGAATAAGCACTTGTATCAACCGTTTCAATAACAAAACGATTGCGAAGTTCAATATAGCGTTCTTTCCCTAATTTATTATACAAAAAAACACTTAACACATCATTTTGAAAAAACTGGGACGGGGTCATCGGCGGCTGCAATTCGTACACAAAAAAAGTAGAGGTTTCTTCTTTTCGACGAAATGTCCGCAGTAAACCAATTCCTTCTAGTACACGGCGCGCCTGAAAAATATCATCCAAAGGAAGATGAAGCATAGCCATCATTTCATGGTGTGTTGCTTCCCTGCTCCAATAACTGTCTTTTTCCAATTTGCTCCATAAATAGTTATATAAAGAAATCGCTTGTACACCAGTCAGCGGCTGATACAATAGCTGCAACACCTTATAATCACGATCGCCAAGCTGGTCTTTGGTCCGCACACAAAATCGGTCAATCGGCAGCAATTCTGTCCAGTGCAGTTTCATGGCAGCCTCCCTTCTTTGCCGAAAGTATAAGGAAAAAAAGAGCTCAGGTTAGTCTCCTTAAGCTCTCGTTACTTTTCATTTTCATTTTCTTTATTAATTAATTCTTTTAATTCACTAATAAATACATTAATATCTTTAAATTGCCGGTACACCGAAGCAAAGCGAACATAAGCCACATCATCGACGGAATGAAGGCGCTCCATCACCATTTCACCAATATCTTCGCTTTTAATTTCAGACTTTCCATCGCCGCGTAATTGCTGTTCAACATCATCAACGATTTCTTCCAGTGTTTCTAACGCAACCGGGCGTTTTTCACAAGCTCGAATAAGTCCACGCAATATCTTTTCTTTGCTGAACTCTTCTCTTGTTCCTTCTTTTTTGACAACAATAAGGGGGATTTCTTCCACCGTTTCAAATGTTGTGAAGCGGTGCTGGCAAGCATCACATTCCCGCCGCCGCCGAATCGACCGCCCTTCGTTGCTCGGCCTTGAATCCAAAACTCTTGTCGTTTGAGAGTGGCATGCCGGACAAAGCATTGTATCATCTCCATCAAAAGCCGCTATGGCTGTTGCATTCATTTTTCATATGTACTTATCATACCACTTCCTAACACCGATTGGAAAGATGCTTCCCCGCTCCAATATAAGATCTTTCCAAGAAAAGCTTAGACAATGGACAATAAAGCTTTCCTAAAACATAAACAAGAGGTTTCATAAGTCAAGCCTTTCTCTTTTCTGTCTCTTTTAACAAAACCCACTCATGTTCCATTTTTTCTATGAGTAAACGGCCAACCTTTATACTTTCCTATCCGCCATAGAAAAGGCTGCCTTAAAGGAGAATCCCCCCTTTGAGACAGCCTCTCATCCCGTATTATATTTTGGCATTACGCATTAACGACTGACTTTTTTTCAAGGCGTTTTCCTACATAGCGGACTAAATCAACCACACGGCAGGAATAACCCCACTCATTGTCGTACCAAGCTAAAACCTTTGCCTGTTTTTTGTTCATCACCATTGTCGACAACCCATCAATAATAGAAGAATTTTCATTTCCATTAAAGTCGATAGAAACGAGCGGATCATTTGTATATGCTAAAATGCCTTGCAAATCCGTCTTAGAAGCTTCTTGCAATGCTTCATTAATACTTTCTACCGTAACGGATTTTTTCGTATCAACTACTAAATCAACAAGCGACACATTTGGAGTTGGCACTCTCAGTGCCATGCCATTCATTTTTCCATCCAGGTTCGGAAGCACTTTTGATATAGCTTTTGCCGCCCCTGTAGATGTTGGAATAATCGATTGTCCGCATGCTCGTGCCCGGCGCAAATCTTTATGCGGATTATCGATATTCTTTTGGTCATTAGTGTACGAGTGCACTGTCGTCATCAAACCGCTTTCAATTCCAAACGAACGATCGAGAACTTTCACAACAGGAGCCAGACAATTTGTCGTACAAGATGCATTGGAAATAATATGATGTTCATCTGCATCGTAATCTTCTTCGTTTACTCCCATCACAATGGTCGCGTCTTCGTTTTTTCCGGGAGCTGTAATAACGACCTTTTTTGCTCCTGCTTCTATGTGTAAAGATGCACTTTCTTTTGTTTTAAATTTGCCTGTTGCTTCTATAACGATATCAACGCCCAGCTTTTCCCAGGGAAGGTTTTTTGGATCACGGTCGCTAAGCAGTTGAACTTTTTTGCCATCCACATACAAGGCATCATCCTTGCCCTCTACTTCTTTGTCATATAGACCGTGAATGGAATCATATTTAATTAAGTGAGCTAACGTTTCGGCAGGATAGCTTGCATTTACCGCAACAACATCCAAAGAATCGTCCATCATTGCCTTACGGAAAACCATCCGGCCAATCCGTCCAAATCCATTTACTGCTACTTTTGCTTTCATACAGAAAAGCCTCCCCGAAAATTTATGATATACTAATTAATCTCTTTTTCTAAAAATAGTATATCACATTAATCGGTTTTGGTACTATTTTTTTTGAAATTTTTTTAGAAAACCACGAATGTCCTGATGTTTAAAAATAAACGTACACACATTCGCTGTTCAAACAACTTTTTATATGAAAAATAAAGCTCCTCTAAAGCAAATTATGTCCAACCGAAACGGTACACGGAAAAAATGCCCCCATTATTCGATATAACGCATTCATATCATCTCATCATGCATCCTTCCCTCCAAAATGTGACATACTTTTACTCCCCCTGTGGTCACTTTTTCCAGCATGACCAAAAATCCCAGATTGTCATCAAGCGCTTGCAGCCAAAGCTGCGTTTCACTTGTGCAATAAGCCTTTCCATAATGCAAAAAGCTCCAGCAGCTGTCTGCTAGAGCTTTCTTTTATAAGATATTCCATTGTTTGAATATATCAACGAGCTGTTTTTGAGACGATTCACGTGTACCATTATTATCAATAACAGCATCTGCATGTACTTTTTTATCTTTTAACGGCATTTGCGAAGCAATACGGTTATCGGCATCTTCTTCTCCTGCTTGGTCTCTTTTTATTAAGCGGTCTTTCTGCGTCGCTGCGTCTACATAAATGAGCAGCACTTTGTCTACCATATGCTGCAGCTGGCTCTCAATAAGCAGCGGGATATCTAACACCACATGCTCATATCCTTGTGTTTGATAGTGCTTTTTCTTTTCTATCATGCGCTGTCTAATGGCCGGGTGCATAATTTGATTCAATATCTGCCGCTTCTTTTCATCTCCAAACACAAGCCGTCCCAATTCCTTGCGTGCGATAGTTCCATCTTTTTCTAAAATACCAACACCGAATTCTTCAACGACTTTTTCATACGCTGCTTCTCCTGGTTCGACCACTTCTTTTGCAATGTAATCAGCATCAATAACAGGGATATTGTATGCTTTTATTTCATTTGCAATCAAGCTTTTTCCGCTTGCAATACCTCCTGTTAACCCTATGATCATACCTTTCTCTCCTCTCTCAGTGAACAGTACATCTTAAAAACTGCGATGGTATTTTAATACAGGTTCCACAATCCAAGACAAATAAGAAGCACTCCTGGTACAAAAGACAGTTTTTGAACAACATCAAATGCTGCTAATTTTTTCCCGCCCTTCATACCAACTGCTAAAAACAAGGAGCACATAATAGTCACAGCACAAGCTAACCAAAAAGGGGATAAGCCGATAAGTGAAGCTCCCATACCAGCTCCAAAAGCATCTAAAGATAATGCGGCACCAAGAAATACAGCTTCTTTTGGATTAATGCTGCCAGACCGGTCTAAGTCCGCTTCATCAGGCTTTCTTATGATATGAACCAGCTGTACTACGAACCCTTTCCGATTTTCATTGGCAGATGCCTTCTGTTCTTTTTGCGATGCAGGATGACGACCATCTTTTAACACCTGCAAAAGCGCCCATACACCGATGAGTATTAATATACCGCCTCCAATGGCTTCTGTGACAAAGGAGGGCACGTATGCCGCCAGCACTGACGCTGTGCCGCCCCCAATCAGCACAGAAATACCTGAACAAAAGCCGATTAGCATAAGCGATTTAAATGGCAGTTCTAAACCGCGCAATCCATAAGCAAGCCCTGCCCCGAAACTGTCTACACTTACTGCAAATGCCAACAAACATAAAGAAACTAATTCTGTCATAGGAGATTGGCTCCTCCCTGTCTGCGTCTACGACAGTATATGGAAGGAGCCTATACGTTGTTACTACCCTTTCACTTTCGTAAGGATGGGCTGACAATTATTGCAATAATGCGTTCCTCTTCCAGCAACAACGGTCTTCTCAATTTCATTGCCGCATACCGTGCAAGCTTCGCCCTGCCTGTTGTAAACATGCAGCTCCAATTGAAACAACCCCATGTCCCCGTGGCCATTTACGTAGGAACGAACAGAACTTCCACCTTTTTCAACTGCGGTTTGTATCGTCTCCATAATCTTTTCATGTAAAAGCTCAATGGCTTGCTGCGGTAAATCTTGCGCTTTCGTATTCGGACGTATTCCCGCTTTAAATAACGCCTCATCCACATAAATATTACCTAAACCAGCAACTGCCCGCTGGTCAAGCAGAACGGTTTTTATATCTCTTGTTGTCTTATAAAATACTTCTTCTAGATACTGTTTCGTAAAGCTTGGATCTTCGTATGGCTCTGGTCCAAGCTGAACAAGCGGCATTTGGTCTTGTTCGCTGCCTTTTGGAAACAAATGCATCGTTCCGAACTTGCGAACGTCTTTATAGTAGAGCTCTGTGTTATCAAAGAAGAAAAAGCGTACATGTGTGTGCTTGTCCGGCTCTTTTCCGTCTGCCATCTCATATTTCCCTTCCATTCGCAGGTGAGAAACAAGAGCATAGTCATCCAAATAAAAAGTTAAGAATTTTCCGCGGCGCCCAATCTGCTGAATGGTCTGCCCTTGTAAAAGCGTCGCAAAAGCATCTTTATCATCAGGTCTTTTAATGATCCTGGGCCAATACACTTCTACGTGTTTAATCTGTTTTCCTTTTACTAATTCATGAAGCGTTCGACGAACCGTCTCCACCTCTGGAAGTTCCGGCATATTCTTTCTCTCCCTTACTTTGCATCATACCAAGTTGGTCCATAAGAAACTTCAACCTCTAACGGCACATCAAGCTGCATTGTTTTTTCCATCACAGAAGATACGAGCTCTTTCATTGTATCTATCTCTTCTTCAGGCACTTCAAAAATTAATTCGTCATGCACTTGCAGCAGTAAACGACTGTGTAAATTTTGATTGTTCAACGCTTCGTTCACATCAACCATGGCTTGCTTAATAATATCTGCTGCGGTTCCTTGAATTGGTGTATTCATCGCCGTACGCTCTGCAAACGAGCGGCGGTTAAAATTTTTGCTCGTTATTTCCGGAAGATAGCGCCTCCGGTTTAACAGCGTCGTCACATATCCTTTCTCTCTCGCTTCTTCTTTGATGTCATCCATGTATTCTTTTACGTTGGGATAACTCGCTAAATAGCGATCAATAAACTCTTGAGCCTCTTTTCTTGTAATGCCGAGGCTTTGTGACAATCCGTAATCAGAAATGCCATAAACGATACCAAAATTCACTGCTTTAGCCGTCCTTCTCATGTTTGATGTCACATCATCTTCGTCCACATGAAACACATCCATCGCCGTTTTCGTATGAACGTCCATGTTTTTTTGGAAAGCTTCCATCAAACCTTCATCTTTGGCGATATGAGCAAGGACACGCAGCTCAATTTGAGAATAGTCAGCTGCAAGAATAGACCAGCCCGGCTCTGCAGAAATAAATGCTTTTCTGATCCGGCGTCCTTCTTCTAAACGAATCGGGATATTTTGCAAATTAGGTTCGGTTGAACTTAAACGTCCTGTTTGCGTAATCGCTTGGTTAAACATCGTATGAATTTTATTCGTATCTGGATGAATCACCTTTAATAACCCTTCAATATAAGTGGATTTCAACTTTGACACTTGTCTGTACAACAGCAGCTTTGGAATAATGTCATGCTTGTCTTCTAGCTTTTCTAATACATCTGCCGACGTAGAGTATCCCGTTTTTGTTTTTTTAATAACAGGCAGATCGAGTTTTTCGAACAGAATCGGCCCAAGCTGTTTTGGAGAATTAATATTAAACTCGGTGCCTGCTAATTCATAAATGTCTGATTGTAATTGGTCCAGTTTTTCATCGAGCTCTGTCCCGATTTTCTCCAGCTGCTGTTTATCCACCTTGACGCCCGTCGTTTCCATTTCCCCGAGAATGAGAGTTAGAGGCATCTCTAACTCCGTAAACAGTTGAAACTGTTCATTGTTTTTCAACTCTTCTTCAAGCCGTGGTTTTAACGTAAATACTGCTTCGCCTTTTCGCACCAAATGCTCCGCCAAATCCGGATCTTCTGGTTTTTTCTGTTTAGCACCTTTTCCGTATACTGCTTCATCGCTGTGCACAATGTTTTTCTGCTGGCGGCTTGCAATGTCTGTGACACTGTGTGAAGAAACAGAAGGATCAATCAAGTAAGAGGCAATCAGTGCATCATGGGTTACCCCTTTTAACGTAATGCCGTGCCACCCTAAAGCAACCATGGCACGTTTGGTGTCAAATGTATATTTCTCTTTCGATGCATCTTGTGCCCATTTTCGAAAGGCGTCAGACTTCACTGCTGCTTCTAAAGGAAAATAGTAACGGCCATCCTCATGGACAACAGAAATCCCCCAAATATCAGCATGGTGATAATTTTCATGCGGAACTTCAACCATCAACGCAGATGGACTTTTCAACATGTCTTCGCTCAGCGTATCTACTGCTTCAAAGGAGATATCTTCCAGCGATTCTTTTTCGTTTTCTGCTCCATCGATGGAACCTAATAATGATTGAAACTCCAATTCTTTAAACAGCTCTGACAGCTGTTTCGTATCATATGAACGGCGTTTTATTTCTTCTATGGCAACTTGAAGCGGCACATCTCGATAAATTACCGCCAGCTCCTTGCTCATCAGTGCTTGCTTTTTATGTTCTGTCAGACGCTCCTTCATTTTCTTGCCGGAAATATGTTCGATGGAATCTAAAACATTTTCTACCGAATCATACTCTTTCAATAACTTCAGCGCCGTCTTCTCTCCAATACCCGGCACACCTGGAATATTATCAGAACTATCCCCCATCAGTCCTTTCATATCAACAATTTGTGCAGGTTTAATTCCATACTTTTCGTCAATGGCTGCGACATCATAAGACTCAATGTTTGTTACACCTTTTTTTGTAAGCGCCACTGTCGTTTTATCGGATACGAGCTGCAGCAAGTCTTTATCTCCAGTGTAAACCCGCACATCCCAGCCCTCTGCTTCCGCCTGCTTAGACAATGTGCCGATAATGTCATCAGCTTCATAATTGGCTAACTCCGTATGAGAAATTTGAAATGCATCTAATGTTTCACGAATTAGAGGAAGTTGTTCAGAAAGCTCTGAGGGTGTTTTTTGGCGTCCCGACTTATATTCATCAAACGTCTCATGCCGAAACGTTGTTTTGCCGGCGTCAAAAGCAACGAGTATATGAGAAGGGTCTTCTTCTTCTAACACTTTTAATAACATCGTTGTAAAACCATAAACAGCATTTGTGTAGACCCCTTTTTGGTTGTTTAATAAAGGCAGTGCAAAAAACGCACGATAGGCAATGCTGTTTCCGTCAATCAATACAAGCTTGCTCAATGAGAAAGCTCCTCTCTATTTAAAATAAATCATAAAACGTATTCTATCCTTCTACATTTTATCACACTCGCATTTTGCAGTTCTACTTAACAAAGAAAAGCGCAAGTGTCCTGAAAAATGAAGAAAGCAGCCCCTTTTTAGGACTGCTTGTACTCTTTAATCCACATACCCCATTAAAATACGAGCATAAGGAGAGTCGGACGGGAGAACAATAACCGTTTCATCATCAATCGTCGTTTCATATGTCTCCAGTGTCTTGTAGAGCTCATAGAATTCCGGGTCACGGCTGAATGCACTATTATATATTTCTGCAGCCTGCGCTTCCCCTTCCCCGATAATCTCTTCCGCATCCGCTTCTGCTTCAGAAAGCATTTCTGTTACTTCTTTATCAGTATTAGCACGAATGCGGTTTGCTTCAGCATCCCCTTCCGACAAGTATTCCTGGGCTGTCGATTCCCTCTCTGAGATCATCCGTCGATACACAGCTTTTTCGTTATCTTCTGGAAGGTCCGTTCGCTTCATGCGGACATCTGTTACAACAATTCCGTAATTTCCGTCTGCAAGCAGCTCATTAACACGGCTGCTTACCATCTCATTGACGTCGCCTCGGGCGGAATCTTCTTCATTAATAATTTGATCAAATTCCAACTGCCCCAGTTCTGAACGCATAACCGAATTAATGAAATTAGCCATAATGGATTCTGCGTTTTCAATTGTTCTCGCATTGGCTATCATCGCTTGCGGACTTTCCACGCGCCAGACAGCATAGTTGTCAACCAGTACTCTTTTTTTATCAAGTGTATTAATTTCAGCTGATGTAATATCGTAGTTCATTTGATACTTCGGCAGTGACTGAACTTGTTGGATAAATGGAACTTTAATGCTTAATCCAGGTTCGTTTTCAATGCGGACAACTTCTCCAAATTGGGTAACAACTTTATACTCGCCTTGTTGTACAATAAACACATTCATCAATCCAATAACGAGAACCGCTAATAAAACAACAATAATGACAGCTGTTTTAATCCATTTCGTCCAGCTTGTCTGGTGCTCTTGCATATCAAAGACATTGTTATCATCTGCCATCCGAATCGCCTCCCTCGCCGTTGTTTGCGTCCTCTTGAGCATTATCTGCTGCAGCACGACTGCTGGATCGATTTTCATCTAAAGGCCGTATTGGCAAATAATTCACTGTATCCTGCTGGCTGTCGATAATATAAAGCTCGGTGGATGGCAGCACATCTTGCAATGTTTCTAGAACGAGACGCTGTCTTGTTACTTCTGGGTCATTGATATACTCATCATACAGAGCATTAAACCTTGCTGTTTCCCCGCGAGCCTGTTCTGCTCTCTGTGCTCGCTGGCCTTCTGCTCTTGATATAACTGCATCTGCTTCCCCTTCTGCTTCATTCATTTCTTGATTGCGATATTTATTGGCTTCATTAATCTTCGTCAGCCGCTCTTCTCTTGCATCTGTTACCGCAGTAAACGCCTGGCGGACTTCTTCTGTCGGAAGCTCCACATCTTGCAATTTCACATCCATGACCGTAATGCCAATTTGATATTTATCGACTAGTTCTGTTAATGAATCCAATACGGTCGCTTCAATTTCAGCACGCTGGTCCGTTAATACATCATCTACTTCTGAACTACCAATCACGCCGCGAAGCGACGCAGACGATGCCTGATATAAGATGTTTTCCGGGTCACTGGCGTTAAATAAGTATTCTTCTGGATTCGTTATCCGCCACTGCACCACCAGGTCAACAAATAATATGTTCTCGTCACCTGTAATCATTTTCGCTTCATCGTTATAATCCGTGACTTCTCCGTCATCTGATGATTCATAACCGACCCGCAAAGAATTAGTCGATACGGACAAAATCTCTGCCCGCTGAATCGGCCAAGGTAATTTAAATTTCAAACCAGGCTCTGTGACTGTCTCATCTACGCGGCCAAATGTAATCAGTGCCGCCTGTTCCGATTCATCAACTGTATACCAGCCTGTAAATAAAAATAATGCTAAAATGACAATGCCTAAAAAAGAAAAGAACCCCAATATAATTTGCTTTAATGTCAGCACATGCTCATCCCCCTTTTTCTCTCTATGTGCGTATACGACAGACACAGCTATCCGGTTTCAGAAAAACTGAAAGGATATCGTAAGACGTATATGCATCACACATGCGGCATGGTTTTCATTATATTACAAATACTGTCATATTCCAGTAATAAAGTAAAAAAATTTAAACGCATCATACATTTACTTCCGCTCGCTTCACACCCTTCTAGCACAAAAAGACGAAAGCCAAGGGGAGGCTTTCGTCTCTCAAAGGGGATGTTTCAACCTGTCTGCTGCTTGAAGGGATGATAAAAAGCAGCATAACAGCTAAATGAAACCGTTCACCTTAAATGATAAAGTGATAACGTAAAGGAGTCATTTAATGGTTGTTAATTTTTTGTAAATTTTACACTATTCTTCTTCATTATGGTGCTTGGGAAAGCGAATGGTAAACGTTGTTCCTTTATGCTTCGTACTGTCCACCTCGATTTCTGCATGGTGTGCCTCAGCCAAGTGCTTGACAATGGCCAGTCCTAATCCCGTTCCTCCCGAATGTCTGCTTCTATCTTTATTGACACGATAAAAGCGCTCAAAAATTCTCGGCAGTTCTTGTTCATTCATGCCAATCCCCGTATCTTGCACTTTCACAATAACGGTATCGGGTTCTGCTTTCACACTAACATCAATTACCCCCTCTTCTGGTGTATACACAATTGCATTAGAAATGAGGTTTATCACTATTTGTTTAAACCTGGCGGCATCGCCATCCATATGAATTGTTTCAGGGGCGGTAAATGTCAAAGTGATGTTTTTTTCCTCCGCTTTTGGCTGCAATAAGTCCACCACGTCTTTGATTGACTGATTTACATGGACTTGCTGCCAGTTTAATTCGAAGTATTCTTGTTCTATTTTGGACAGCTCTAGTAAATCACTAATTAAGTCTTGTAAGCGGTCGCTTTCTTTCCAAATAATATCTAAAAACTGCTTCCTTGCATTTTTATCTTCCATTGCGCCATCCAATAATGTTTCGGTGAAGCCTTTTAAAGAAGTAACGGGTGTCTTTAGTTCATGAGACACATTGGCTACAAAATCCTTGCGCACTTGTTCTAACTTTTTCAGCTCGGTGATATCGTGCAATACAAGCACAATGCCGCGCAGCTTGTCTCTGTCTCCAACGATTGGTGCACCATACACGTCGTAATGCTGCACTTGAAGACGCGTTGTCAGCTGTACTTGATCTTTCACTTTTTCTTCAGTCAGAAAAATCTGCTGGATAAGCTGAATTAAATGTTTATCTTCAATCACTTGGTAATACAGCTTCTGCAGCCATTCATCTGTGTTTTCGTTGAAAATATCTTTACAGTACCTATTAACAAGTGAAATATCGCCTCGATCGTTAATAAAAATTAAGCCGCTGCCCATGTGATCAATTAATGCTTCTAATCTTTCCTGCTGAATTTTGTACTGCCTTGTTATTTGATCAAGATTGTAAGCAAGAATATTAATAGACCTTGTCAACTGGCCAACTTCATCTTTTGTTCCTTCATATGTTCTTGCTTTGAAATTGCCTTTGGCAAGCTCCTTGGCTACTTCCGTCACTTGTCCAATTGGTCGTGTTAATTGGTTAGCAATACGATAACTTAATGAAACAATGATAATAAATGCCAGCGAAAAACTCACACCTAAAAACATCCATATTTGCTGGTTCACTTCCCCTAAATGATCAACCGGCAGCGCTAGGCGAACATAAGCATTTTCATTTTCACCATAAGAAAAAGGATAAGCATAATAAAATAAATCTTCTCCTCTCGCTTCACTGTACCGGATCGTTGTTCCGCCATTTTCATCAGCTTGTTCGATTTCAGGATGTTGTAAATAATTTTCTGCAGCTTCGGCATCAGCTAATGTTTCTCCAGCTATCTCACCGTTTTCTTTAATAACTGTGACACGAACATCAAGGGCATCTCCCAACTCTTCTGCAAACGTTTGCCATTCGTTTTCATCTTTATCTTGAAAGGCCAAAGCGGCAAGAGAAGCTTCCTTGCCAAGCCTTTCTTCCAATTGATCCATGTATATGCCCTTTAAAATTTGACCGAGCAGAATACCAAGCGCAGCTAATACAAACAATATGGCAATCATTAAACCAAAGACGAGCCTGGTTCGGAACTTCATCATGTAACTGGCGGCTCCTCAAACTTATAACCGAGTCCCCGAACGGTTTTTATATATACTGGTTTTTTCGTGTTCGGCTCTATTTTTTCTCGTAAATGACTAATATGTACATCAACAATTCTCGTGTCACCGACAAACTCGTAATTCCATACAGCGTTTAAAAGCTGGTCTCTCGTCATTACCCGACCTTTATTATGTGATAAGTATAAAAGCAGCTCAAATTCCTTTGGTGTTAATTCCAGTTGTTCATCATTTACATACACCTCATAATTTTCCGGATAAATGGTTAAATGACCAATAAGCAGTTTTTTATCGGTTGTCATATTTTCTTCTTTTTGTACAGGAGCTTGATCCACTCTTCTTAAGATAGCTTTGACGCGAGCGACAAGCTCTCGTGGACTGAACGGTTTTGTCATGTAATCATCGGCACCAAGTTCCAAACCTAATACTTTATCAAACTCATCGTCCTTTGCAGTAAGCATAAGGATAGGAATGCTCACCTTATCTTGGCGCATTTGCCTGCATACTTCTAATCCGTCCATCTCCGGAAGCATTAAATCAAGTACCACTAGTTCATAAGAAGCATTTCTCACTTTTTCCATTGCTTCTTTCCCATCCATTGCCGTATCTACCTGAAACCCCGCTTGCTCCAAATTGTAAGAAAGAAGAGTAATGATTGATTCTTCATCGTCAACAACAAGCAATTTTTGCGGCATAAATTTTTTCCACCTTTTCACGCCGGTTTCCCCTTATTACCGGCAGAGATATTATTCCGGTTTCACTTCCATCCCCTTTGTGCTCTCTTTTTATCATACTATAACATGACAGGCTCCTACAATTGCCTATTTCTAGCCGGACCTTCACCGCACCGAGACAAACCACTTACTAGAATAAAACGTCCCTGACATACAAAAAAGCTGTCAAACGAGTGAAAAACCCATTTGACAGCCTTTTGATCAGCTTATTCCTTTGGAAGAGCTTCCATCACGTTACGTACCGACTCAACAGACTTTGCGAAGTCTGCCTTTTCTTCCTCTGTTAAATCAAGCTCAATGACTTTTTCAATACCGTCACCGCCAAGTACGGTAGGTACACCAACATATAAGTCTTTATAGCCATATTCGCCTTCAAGATAAGCAATCGTTGGCAGGACACGTTTCTTATCTTTCAAAATCGTTTCTATCATTTGTGTCAAAGAAGCCGCTGGCGCGTAATATGCACTGCCGTTCCCCAGCAGTCCTACAATTTCACCGCCGCCTTTTCTTGTTCGTTCTACAATCGCATCAATACGATCTTGAGACATCAATGCTGTTAGCGGAACACCGCCAGCGTTGGAATAACGGATGAGCGGCACCATGTCATCTCCGTGCCCGCCAAGCACAAAACCTTGAATATCTTCTACAGATAAACCAAGTTCCTGGGCAACAAACGTACGGAAACGTGCAGTATCAAGCACCCCGGATTGACCAATAACACGATTTTTCGGGAATCCAGACTCTTTATACACTGCATACGTCATGGCGTCTGCCGGATTGGTTAAAACAATAATATAGCAATCTGGAGAATGTTTTACCACTTCTTTTGTAACAGACTTCATAATGTTTGCATTTGTATTTACTAAGTCATCACGACTCATACCTGGTTTTCTTGCAATCCCTGCTGTAATGA
Organism: Alteribacillus persepolensis; assembly: GCF_900099605.1. GTDB lineage: Bacteria > Bacillota > Bacilli > Bacillales > Marinococcaceae > Alteribacillus > Alteribacillus persepolensis. The sequence goes on along the minus strand of NZ_FNDK01000004.1, from coordinate 70,491 downwards.
CAACAACGTCAGAACCAGCTGTATCGGCATAATCAGATGTTCCCGTAATGTTCACATCTGCTCCTTCTACTGGTGTTGCCTCAAGCATGTCTAGTGTCTTTCCTTTTGTCGGATCTTCCATGTCTGGAATATCAACAAGCACAACATCCCCGAGCTCTTTTTGTGCTGTCATTAGAGCCGTTGTCGCACCGGTAAACCCTGCACCAATTACAGAAATCTTCCTACGTTTAATTGCCATCATGGTCCCTCCTAGGGTAGGTTACATGTTTTTGATAAGCTCATCACCGAATTCAGAGCACTTCACTTCTGTTGCGCCGTCCATCAAGCGAGCAAAATCATACGTTACTACTTTGCTTCCGATAGTCTGATCCATCGATTGAAGAACAAGATCAGCCGCTTCATTCCAGCCTAAGTGACGAAGCATCAGCTCACCAGATAAAATAACAGAAGATGGATTTACTTTGTCCATTCCTGCATATTTCGGCGCTGTACCATGAGTTGCTTCAAAAATAGCATGTCCAGATTCATAGTTGATATTTGCACCCGGTGCAATACCGATACCGCCCACTTGTGCTGCCAGCGCATCAGAAACATAGTCTCCGTTTAAGTTCATTGTTGCAACAACATCAAATTCTTTTGGACGTGTAAGAATTTGCTGCAAGAAGATGTCAGCAATCGCATCTTTAATAATGATTTTGCCATCTTCTTCTGCTTTTTGCTGTGCAGCGTTTGCTGCTTCTTTTCCTTCTTTTTCTACGATTTCATCGTACTGGTCCCAAGTGAATACTTTATCACCGTATTCGCGCTCTGCCAGTTCATAACCCCAGGCTTTAAAAGCACCTTCTGTAAACTTCATAATGTTCCCTTTGTGTACAAGGGTAACACTTTTACGGCCTTCTTGAATAGCGTAATCAATAGCCGCACGCACGAGACGTTCTGTCCCTTCTTTAGAAACCGGCTTCACACCAATTCCAGAAGTTTCAGGGAAACGGATGTTTGTTGCTCCCATTTCATTTTGAAGGAAATCAACAACTTTTTTCGCTTCATCCGTTCCTTCTTTGAATTCGATACCAGCATAAATATCTTCTGTGTTCTCACGGAAGATAGCCATGTTTACATCTTCAGGGCGCTTAACTGGGGAAGGAACACCAGTGAAGTGGCGAACAGGACGAAGGCAGGTAAATAGGTCGAGCTTTTGGCGAAGCGCAACGTTCAATGAACGAATACCGCCTCCGATAGGTGTAGTCAATGGACCTTTAATCGCAATTAAATATTCACGAATGGTGTCTAGTGATTCCTCTGGAAGCCACTCACCTGTATTGTTATACGCTTTTTCCCCGACTAAAATTTCTTTCCAATGAATTTTCTTCTTGCCGTCGTATGCTTTTTCAACAGCTGCGTCGAGTACTCGGCTTGCTGCGGCCCAGATGTCAGGACCAATGCCGTCTCCTTCTATGTATGGGATTACTGGTTGATCAGGTACGTTCAACTTTCCATTTTGTGTAGTAATTTTTTCTCCATTAGCCATGATAAAACCTCCTGCTGAGTAATATTTGGATAAAAAGCGCAAGCGCCCTCTTTCATTGTAGACTGGACGCTTCAGCTAGACAACCTTTTCGTCATGATATTTATATGGCCCAGTTATATTATTTTATCTTTCGTCTACTGGTACATAGGTTTGTTTTTCTGGTCCAACATATTCTGCTCTTGGACGAATTAAGCGGTTGTTGCTGTATTGTTCAAGAATATGTGCAATCCATCCAGACACACGGCTGGTAGCAAAGATTGGTGTGAACAAGTCATGGTCAATACCAAGACTATGGTAAACAGACGCTGAATAAAAGTCTACGTTTGGCGGAAGTCCTTTTTCACTAGTGACCATTTCTTCAATCTTAATCGACATGTCATACCATTTTGATTCACCAGTAATGCCTGTTAGTTTTTTCGACATTTCGCGAAGATGTTTCGCACGCGGATCACCCTGCTTGTATACGCGGTGCCCAAATCCCATAATTTTTTCTTTGTTATCAATTGCTTTGCGGATATAAGGCTCAACATTGTCAGTATTACCAATTTCCATCAGCATAGCCATGACACGTTCATTCGCACCGCCATGCAACGGACCTTTCAACGCACCAATTGCCGCTGTAACACCGGAATAAATATCAGACAATGTAGCCACACATACACGTGCTGTAAAAGTAGAGGCATTCAGCTCATGGTCTGCGTGCAGTACAAGAGCTTTATTAAAAGCCGTTTCCGACGTTTCATCCGGTTCTTCCCCTTTTAGCATGTACAAAAAGTTTGCAGCAAAGCTCAATTCTTTTTTCGGTGCGATTGGTTCCTTCCCTTCACGAATACGGCTAAAGCCAGTCACGACCGCAGGGATTTTAGCTTGCAGACGAATTGCTTTTTGCTTGTTGGCTTCTTCTGTCATCTCATCAGCAGCTTCGTCATATAACCCCAGCTGTGATATGGCAGTTCTTAACGCAGCCATTGGATGAACCTTGTCCACTGGATATGCCTTCATATAATCAAAAACTTCTTTTGGCACTTCCATGTTTTCCGCTAATTGTTTTGTCAACTCATCCAGTTCACTTCTTTTTGGCAGACGGCCGTTCCAAAGCAAAAAGATAACTTCTTCAAAAGATGCATTTTCAGCCAAATCATCAATGTTATAGCCTTGGTACGTTAATACATCGTCAATAATAGAACTAACACTAGAGGATGTTGCCACTACACCTTCAAGACCACGAGTTGTGCTCATACCAACCTCTCCTTTTACACAAAATATGTTTGTTAAAATTATCCGAAAACCGCAAGTGCTTACATTTTTCGCGTTATATCAGCACCCTGCGCGCAAGGTAGAATGCTTAGTCTGTTTTAAGCATAAAGAAATTATATGTTTTCTTTCATCCTTAAAAACAGCTCGTTAAACACGCGATTTGTTTCGTCAGCTATGTAGAAGGAATATTGAAGCCCTTTTCATTATAAACATTTTTTACAGCTTTGTGAACGCAAAATAATTAAATAATACTTTTTCACCTAAAAAAATCATTAATTCTATTATTCAGACAAATTTCATCAGGCTGAAGAGAATCAGCCATTCATTCTCAACCGCCGGCGGAAGAAAACATTTCGACAAGCCTCATTGCTGTATATGCAATCCCTGCGCCTATTAAAGGACCGACCGCTACACCATTAAACAGCGCAACAGCTAAAATCGTACCAATAACAAGTGCAGCAGTAATATGCGGGTCATTTTGAAGCAGTATGACTCCACCTTTTGCGATTAGAGCTACAAATATTCCTGAAGCAAGTGCAATCCATGCATAATAAGATTTCACTGCTTCCCCAAGTTGTTTAAAACCAATTTCACCCGTTACGATGGGTACAAGAACCGCAATCGTAAGAATGGTAACTGCAATAGGTATCCCTTTTGCCTGGAGGAACGGAAATACTTTTCCGCCGAGTCCTGCCCACCGAACAAGCAGTAAAAACAACACAGCAATGATTAAGGATTGGTTTTTACCTAATACTCCAATCGCAAGCAAAATAAGCATGAATATAGATGCCTGCGATATCAACTGTTGTTCATCCTTCCACATAGTCTTCTCATCTATCCTACCATACATGTGCAGTGTCTGTCATGTGAGACAGAAGCAGCTTCTATTACCAGCGTCGAAAATAGATAATCTTTCCACTCTTAAGCAAAGATGCAAAGATTTTTTCTAATAATGCCTTTACGATATTTCTCGTATAAGGAAACAACAGGAAAAATCCAGCTGCATCTGTAATAAATCCTGGAGTCAGCAGCACCGCGCCTCCAACTAATATGCATATTCCATCTAAAACAAGTCCTCCCGGCACTTGCCCGTTTTGCAGCTGAAGCTGTGCTGCGCGAACTGTCTGCAGCCCTTCTCGCTTGGCCAGCCACGCTCCTATTATGCCGGTTAAAATAATAAGAAATATGGTTGGCCATATTCCCAATGTATTACCCGATAATATGAGCACTCCGATTTCAAGAGCCGGCACGACGATGATCAGTAATAGTAACCATCTCCCCATAGCGTCTTCCTCCTTTGCATAACATGGAAACAAAAGCTGCTCCGACAATCATCGGAACAGCTTCTCTGGTATTACAAGACACTGGCGTGGCCGCGGTAAAGGTCGCCGCGAGAGCTGTCCACCGTAATTTCCTCTCCATCTTCAAACAAGTCTACAGCTTCTTTTACTCCCACTACCACCGGAGTACCTAAATTTAATCCTACTACCGCTGCATGAGAAGTTAATCCACCTTCTTCTGTTACAACTGCTGCCGCTTTTTCAAATGCTGGCACCATGTCTTTATCCGTGCTGTACGTAATAAGAATGTTTCCCTCTTCTACTTTTTCAATGGCTTCTTCAGCTGAACGAGCTACAACAACTCTTCCTGTTGTCGTTGTTCTGCCGATGCCTTGTCCTTTGCCAACTACTTCCCCGATGACATGAACTTTCATAATATTTGTTGTTCCAGTCTCTCCTACCGGAACACCAGCAGTGATAACAACTAAATCACCATGGCCAATAAAGCCGGTTTTTAATGATTCACGCACCGTGCTGTCCAGCATTTCATCGGTTGTCTCTGCTCTTTGTCCCAATAGCGGAGATACACCCCACACAAGCGAAAGTCTGCGTACTACTTTTTCATTACTAGTAACCGCAATAATCGGTGATTCAGGCCTGTATTTTGACACAATCTTTGCTGTATAGCCGCTTTCTGTTGCCGTCAATATTGCTGCCGCATCCAAATTATAAGCGGTATGAGAGACGGACTGGCTGATTGAATTTGTAATGGAGCGGTTACTTTCTTTTGTGCGCTCATTTAATATATTTTTATATGTTAATGCTGACTCTGCTTTGTACGCAATATTGCTCATTGTTTGGACGGCTTCTACCGGGTAGTCTCCCGCTGCTGTTTCACCAGAAAGCATAATCGCATCCGTTCCATCAAAAATGGCATTGGCAACGTCACTTGCTTCTGCTCTAGTCGGGCGTGGATTGCGCTGCATGGAATCCAGCATCTGTGTTGCTGTGATAACAGGCTTTGCTAATGCATTACACTTTTTGATTAACGTTTTTTGTGCGAGCGGCACCTCTTCTGGCGGTATTTCTACCCCAAGATCACCGCGTGCGACCATAAGCCCGTCCGACACCTCAAGAATTTCCTCGATGTTCTCAATACCTTCTTGATTTTCGATTTTCGGGATAATTTGAATGTCTTCGGCTTGGTGATTTTCCAGTATTTCCCTGATTTCTAACACATCTGATGTTCGTCTGACAAACGAAGCAGCAACAAAATCTACATCGTTCTCGATGCCAAATTTAATATCATCTGCATCTTTTTCTGTAATACCAGGCAGGCTGACCTTTACGTTTGGAAGGTTGACTCCTTTTTTGTTTTTCAGCTCGCCGCTGTTCAACACTTTCGTCAGCACTTCTTTTTCTTTTGTTTCTATTACTTCAAGCTCAATCAAACCGTCATCTAACAAAATCTTTTTCCCAGGCTCTACATCATCTGCTAACCTGCTGTAAGTAACCGAAATTTTTTGTGGTGTTCCTTCGACTTCCTCAGATGAAACGACGAGTTCTTGCCCTTTTTCTAGTGTAATAGAACCACCTTTCATTGTATGTGTTCGGATTTCTGGTCCTTTTGTATCTAAAAGAATAGCTACATGCTTTCCTGTATCTTTTGCAGCTTCTCTAATTCTTTCAATGCGAGCTTTATGTTCATCATAATCGCCATGTGAAAAATTAAGGCGTGCGACATTCATCCCCGCTTCAATTAACTGCTTTAACGTTTGCGAAGACTCACTGGCGGGTCCTATTGTACAAACAATTTTCGTTTTTCTCATCATGGTCCTCCTCTTCTTTTCACATCGTTCTCTCATTGTAGCACAGCTTGTATCATGCCTAGCATTAAATAGATAATTCTTGTGAGAGACGATACATTTCTTGATCGATTTCGTGTGTTTCTGACAACACTTGTGTAATGTCCTTATGCACCAGCTTATTGTTTCTAATACCAACCGCACAGCCCTGTTTTCCATCAAGAAGAAGTTCGACAGCATGTGCCCCGAGCCGGCTTGCTAACACACGGTCGTAAGCAGTAGGGGATCCTCCACGCTGGATATGCCCTAACACAGTGACTCGCGTTTCTAAGTTAGTTTCTTCTTGGATTTTCTGGCCGAATTCTGGACCGCTTCCTACTCCTTCTGCAACGACAATGATGCTGTGTTTCTTTCCACGCTCATGTCCACGCCTAAGCTTCTTGACAATGTCTGTCATCGAATAAGATTCTTCAGGAATGATGATGGTTTCTGCTCCATCTGCAAGGCCGGACCAAAGTGCTAAATCTCCAGCATCCCTTCCCATCACTTCAATCACATAGGTGCGTTCGTGAGAAGTAGCTGTGTCACGGATTTTATCAATCGCGTCAATGACTGTATTCAAGGCTGTATCAAATCCAATAGTAAAATCGGTACCTGGAATGTCGTTATCGATTGTACCGGGAATACCTATTGTTGGAAATCCCAGCTCTGTTAGCTTTTCTGCCCCGCGAAAAGAGCCATCGCCTCCAATAACAACAAGCCCTTGAATACCAATTGCATTTAAATGATCAATGGCTGTTTGTCTGCCTTCCGGTGTTTTAAATTCTTCACAGCGAGCCGTATAGAGCATCGTGCCTCCTCTGTGAATAATGTCACCAACATCCCCAATTTCCAACTTGTGAATATCGTTATTTATTAAGCCAGCGTACCCATAATTTATGCCGTATACTTCTACACCGTGGTATATCGCTTTACGCACCACCGCTCGAATAGCAGCATTCATTCCTGGAGAATCTCCGCCGCTTGTTAATACTCCAATTTTTTTCATGGTTTTCACTCCTTCAATACATCATTATGACCGTTTCATTTTTCACTCATTACATTAAATCATGTTCCTTCTCTGTTTTCAAAATAAAAAACATGGAGCAGCGTGTTCACATTTTTTGATAAAGAACACTCAGCCAGCGCTAATCTTTTTACATGCAGACGCTGTTTCACAGCACATATACAGCTTTCTTCCACACGTTCATAACATCCATCACTCACCTGTGCCAGTATTTTATCCTTTCCTGCCGCGGCTTTAAAAAATCAGTTCTAATACAAATGTTGACGTAAATATCTTGCACGCTTTATTGTCTCCCCCTTTGATTGACAGCAATCAGCGGGAAGACACCAGCGGAAAAAGCAGCAGCTGAAAACCCCGCAGGCAGCGGTAAGCTGCCGGAAAAATGGAAGCATTGCCCGCCGCCAAGCAAATCTGAAGAGCCATCCAGCCAGAAAGAGGAAGATGCCGGCAACGCCTAACTAACTTTATAGAACGAAAACATCAGCTTGTCAGCAAATCCTTATGGCGGAAGCTGACGACCTCTATCTATTTAAAACACAAAGAAAAGTGCTCTCTGAAAATAATCAGAAAGCACTAATCTTGTTCACCGGAGACAACGCTTTCACCGGTTACTTCACCAATCTTTTTATACTTTTCATAGCGCTGCTCGACTAATTCTTCGTCCGACTGCTGTCTTAAACTATGTAAAGACTGCTCTAACACATCATCAATATAGCGAGCCTGCTCTTCAATGTTTTTATGAGCTCCGCCTCTTACCTCTGTGATCATTTCATCAATGACACCTAATTCTTTTAAATCTGGGGCTGTAATACGCATCGTTTGTGCAGCATGCTTGGCATAATTAGCGTCTTTCCATAATAAGGCAGCTGCACCTTCGGGAGAGATGACAGAATACGTGGAGTTCTCAAGCATATGGATATGATTTCCAACGCCAAGTGCAAGTGCTCCGCCGCTTCCGCCTTCTCCAATGACAACGCACACAACAGGAACACGCAACCCAGCCATTTCTAACAAATTGCGTGCAATCGCTTCACTCTGTCCTCTTTCTTCTGCTGCTTTTCCAGGATAGGCACCTTTTGTATCGATGAAACAAATAACAGGACGCAAGAACTTTTCTGCTTGTTTCATTAAACGTAATGCTTTACGATACCCTTCCGGATGCGGCATTCCAAAGTTACGGCGGATGTTTTCTTTCGTATCCTTCCCGCGTTGATGCCCGATAATGGTAATTGGTTCGCCTTTATATTTGGCAATGCCTCCTACAATAGCCTCATCATCCCCATACAGCCTGTCGCCATGAAGCTCGATAAAATCAGTAAACAAATGACCGATATAATCATACGTGGTTGGGCGCTCGGTATGTCTTGCAATCTGAACGCGCTGCCATGGTGTTAAGTTTCCATAGATGTCATCCTCCAGCTGTTTCAGCCGGTCTTCCAGCTTTGTTATTTCACCGCTTAAATCAATGCCTTTTTCGTCTGTAAACGACTTCAATTCATCTATTTTATCGCGAAGCTCCACGACTGGTTTTTCAAATGGCAAGTAACTGTGCATCCTTTTTCACCACCTTTGCTACTGTGACTTGTATCCATGCAAATCTAAAACAGTGGATAATGTCTGCTTCATTTCATCTCGAGGTACTACCCGGTCAAGCTGACCGTGCTTTAATAAAAACTCAGCTGTTTGGAAGTCTTCTGGTAATTCCTGGCGAATCGTTTGCTCAATAATTCTTCGGCCCGCGAAACCTATCAACGCTTTCGGTTCGGCAAAATTATAATCACCTAATGAAGCAAAACTAGCCGATACACCGCCAGTGGTCGGATGCGTCATTACCGATATAAACAATAGTCCTGCTTCCTCCAGCTTTTTCAGTGCAGCACTTGTTTTTGCCATTTGCATAAGGCTTAATACACCCTCTTGCATACGTGCACCGCCCGAAGCAGTAAATAAAATGAATGGCCGTTCTTTTTCTAGCGCTCGTTCAATAGCTCGTGTGATTTTTTCTCCTACAGCCGATCCCATACTGCCCATTCGAAAACGTTGGTCCATCACGCCAATCACTACCAATGATCCGTCCATTTCCCCTTCACCTGTTACGACAGCCTCATTTAATTGTGTTTTCTGGCGGTCTTTTTCCAGCTTTTGTTCGTACTCTGGAAAAGATAAAGGGTCTTGAGACGTTATGTCTGCATCGTATTCTACAAATGTTCCTTCTTCTATTAAGGAATGAATTCGTTCATATGCAGTCATAGGCAAGTGATGTCCGCAGTTAACACAAATCATTTGGTGTTTTTTTAACTCTTTTGTATAGACAATTGTCTTACACTGCGGGCACTTGGTCATTACACCTTGACTCATTGCAGGCGGCTGCTGGCGTTCGGATGGAACCTTCGCGTATTTTCTTTTTTTATTGAAGAAATCTTTTAACACGAGGACACCTTCTTTGCTAACTGTACTATTATTGTATTTCAACTGTTATCGATGTTGTGTTGCCTGTTTAGCTGAAACGCTTGTACCAATTTTATCATAAACATCTCTGCCTCAGGAGAATGAAAAGGCGTTGCTGTTATTCTATATGCATTATTGCCTCTTGACAAACATGTATACAAACAAAAACTTGCCGCTTTCCTTATTCTCTAGAGGAACATTGTATGCTTATACGGAACAGAGAAGCGACCGACTTAACGACGATCGCTCACTTCCGGATAAACGTTTATCAACTGTTTCTTTTTATTGCTCTGTCCGCTTTACTCCTTATCAATAATGGACAAGCGCGCTGTTTTCTCTGCCACTTCGTCCGGATTGACATTTTTGCGGGCTACTCCTGTTTCCATTGCCGCTTTGGCTACAGAAGCTGCCACCGCAGGTGCAACACGGGCATCAAATGGTGCTGGAATGACGTAATCAGCAGAAAGGCCGTCTTCGTCAATCAAATCCGCGATAGCATACACAGCCGCTTCTTTCATCTCTTCATTAATAATAGTAGCATTTACATCCAACGCTCCACGGAAGATTCCAGGGAAGGCAAGCACGTTGTTTACTTGGTTAGGAAAGTCCGAACGGCCAGTGCCAATCACTTTTGCTCCCGCTTCTTTGGCATCATCTGGCATAATTTCCGGATCTGGATTTGCCATTGCAAAAATAATTGGATCATCATTCATCGACTGCACCATTTCTTTCGTTAGGGCGCCGGCAACGGACACACCGATAAAGACATCTGTGTTTTGAATAACATCTTCCAAGTTTCCTTCTGCTTTATCTTTGTTTGTAAACTTCGCCACTTCATCTTTTACGTCATTCATGCCATACGTTCTGCCTTCATAAATAGCGCCTTTAGAATCACATAGAATGATGTCACGCACACCCATACGATCCAGCAGCTTAATAATCGCAATGCCAGCTGAACCTGCTCCATTGACAACTATTTTCATTTCCGAGAGCGACTTGCCATTTACTTTTAAAGCATTAATAAGTCCTGCCGCGGTTACAATTGCTGTACCATGCTGGTCATCATGAAAAACAGGAATGTTCGTTTCTTTCTTTAGTCTTTCTTCAATAATAAAGCAGTTCGGCGCTGCAATATCCTCCAAATTCACCCCGCCAAACGTAGGCTCCATCAACTTCACTGTTTCTACAATGCGGTCAACCTCTGTTGTATCCAGGCAAACAGGGAATGCATCTACACCTGCAAATGATTTGAACAGCACTGCTTTCCCTTCCATAACAGGCAGAGCCGCTTCCGGCCCAATGTTTCCAAGCCCAAGCACAGCAGTACCATCTGAAACAACAGCAACCATATTGCCTTTCATTGTATAGTCAAATACTTTTTGTTTGTCATCAAAAATAGCTTTACAAGGTTCAGCGACCCCAGGAGAATATGCTAAACTTAAATCTTTTGCATTTCTAACCGGGACTTTTGACTTTGATTCAAGTTTTCCTTGGTTCTCCTTATGGACATGTAAGGCTTCTTCTCTAGTCGTTGGCAAAATCTCCACTCTCCTTATTTCTTCATCCGTACAAATTCTTCGTTACTATAAAATAAACATATTATCAGAACTAATGCAAAACTTATCTTATTATAACAGATGAAATAGACATGTTCACCCTTTGCTTTCCTTTAAAACGACAAATTCTGCGCCTAATACACTTTCTAACTCTCGTAAACAGCCTTCTCCTCCATTCGTGCGAAACGAGTCATTCAATTTAATGACTTTCTGATTTGTTTCATAAACGAGATATACCTGTACTCCGCCAGGATGCCTCTTTAATATACTTTTTACTGCCCCGGCAGTACTTCTTGCATCTTTATCTTCTGTTATTTTCAAGAATAACACGAGGTTTTCCTGCTTTTGCAGCTCTTCTAAGCTGACAAACTCGTTAGCAATCATCTTATTATAGCGGCTGTGGCGATCTTGTCTCCCATACACTAAAATGGATGTGGACTCATCCAGCTTCCCTTTTAATGTTCGATACACACTTGGAAACACAACAATGTCCACATCCCCCGTTCCATCTGTCACTGTGAGAAACGCCATTGATTGTCCGGTTTTTGTTCGTACTTGCTTATATTCTTCCACTACCCCGGCAATCCAGAAAAAACCTGCCGGCAGAAAGCGTTCATATAAAGGAACAACTTGAAACGGAGCGAGCACTCTTTTATACCGGTTTAATGGATGACCGCTTAAATAAAATCCAGTCGCGTCTTTTTCTGCTTCAAGTGCTTCTATTTCCGTAAACGGCTCCGTTTGCACGTAACGAAAATCATAATCTCCGTCTGTAATAAGCTCACCAAGATCTTTTTGAAACTCTGTAAATTCTAACGCGCGGTCGATAGAGGCAAGCATCATTGCACGGTGTTCTCGAAAATCGTCAAAAGCCCCTGCTTTAATTAACGATTCTAGTGCTCCTCGATTTACAACGCTTCGATCTATCCGCATGAGAAAATCCACCATGTCTGTAAAGCGTCCATTTTTTCTTTCTTCTGCGATGGCACGCACCAAGCGGCTGTTTACTTGTTTCACCGCGAGCAGACCAAAGTAAATGCAGTGATGATCCGCATAAAATCCCGCTTCACTTTTATGAATCGAAGGTCGTTCAATTGTAAGTCCCTGCTGTTTTGCTTCCCTTATATACATAGACAGTTTCGTTTGCTGTGTCATGTTTATAGACAACAAGGAGGCGTAAAAGTACGAAGAGTAATGGGCTTTTAAGTAAGCGAGCTGATAGGCGATAAAGCTGTAAGCAACAGCATGGGACCGGTTAAATCCATAATCGGCAAAACGGACAATGACGTCATATACTCGGGCGGCATCTTGTTTGGAAAAACCGTTTTGCAAAGCACCTTTTACAAAACGCTGCCGTTCTTCTTCGAGCACTTCACGCTTCTTCTTGCTTACTGCTCTTCTTAGCAAATCCGCTTCTCCAAATGAATAACCAGCCATCACAGATGCTATTTGCATAATTTGTTCTTGATAGATAATGACTCCGTATGTTGAAGACAAAATAGGCTGTAAACTTTCATGCGGATACGTCGGATGCGCACTGCCGTTTTTTCTTTCAGCATAAACAGAAATGTTTTCCATAGGTCCCGGCCGGTATAAAGCATTTACAGCCGCAATATCTTCAAGTGTCTCCGGCTGAATCGTCCGAAGCGCATTACGCATGCCATCAGACTCCAGCTGAAACACACCGCTTGTATCTCCTCTAGCAAGCATTGCATAAGTTTTCTCATCATCCATCGGGAGCTCACGCAAGTCAATCTGTACACGCTCTTGATAGCGAATCGTTTTCGTAATACGTTCAAGCAAACTTAAATTTTTCAAACCAAGAAAATCCATTTTCAGTAATCCAATACCTTCTAAGTCTTCCATTGGATATTGGGTTAAAAATAAATCATCATTGTCTTGTCCCATCAGCGGCACATGTTCGGTAAGAACGTTTTCGCTTATAACAACCCCCGCAGCATGAACAGATGTATGACGAGGCAGTCCTTCTATGTGCTGTGCCGTTTTCAATACAGCTTGTGCTGTTGATTCCCGCTCCACAAAAACGCGAAACGCTTCCTCTTCTTGATACGCTCTGGCTAGTGTCATTTGCGGGGCCTGCGGCACAAGTTGAGCCAGCTTATCAATTAACGCTTGCGGAACTTCCATAATACGTCCAGCGTCTCTTATCGCTGCACGCGCACCGAACGTTCCAAACGTGACTATTTGTGCCACCCGGTCTCTTCCGTATTTGTCTGCAACATAACGAATGACTTCATCCCGTCTGTAATCAGGAAAATCAATATCGATATCAGGCATCGTCACGCGTTCTGGATTTAAAAAACGTTCAAACAAAAGACCGTGCTTTAACGGGTCAACATCGGTAATTCCTAAAGTATAAGCGACCAAAGATCCTGCAGCCGACCCCCGGCCCGGTCCTACTAACATACCATTTCCCTTTGCATACGACACAAAATCAGCGACAATTAAAAAATAATCATCAAATCCCATACGATGAATCACTGCGAGCTCTTCATTCAAACGAGCTTGTATGTCGTCTGTCATCACGTCATATCTCTGTTGTGCACCTTGTTGGCAATACACTTCTAATGTTTCAGCAGCGCTTTGGCTGTGAGGGAGGGGATACTTAGGAAGCAGCCTTTTTTCAAAATCAATGGTGATATGACACTGGCCGGCTATTTCAGCAGTATGGTAAACAGCCGTCGTATCATTAGCAAATGCCTGGTCTATTTCTTCTGGGGATAGAAAGTGCCCCCATCCTCTTTCTTTTTTATCACTTTTTATGTCCTTTAACGCTTTTCCCTCTGCAATGGCTTGTAATGCAAAAACGCCATTTTTTTCGCTTGCCTCGGTCATGTGTATATTATTTCCGGCAACAAATGGCACGTGATGGCGCTCTCCTAACGCTTCTACTTGCTGCAAAAGCGACCGCTCTTTATATACAGGCTGTTTTTCTATATATAAACGTCTGCTGTCAACATAATCTGCATAGTGCGACAGCACACTTTCAGCACTTGAATTATCATTTGCGCGCAAGGCTTCTGTTACCTCACTATCAGAAAAAGGCACAATAACAAAACAATTACTTAAAAAAGGCAGACAGTCCTGAAATTCCATCGACTGGTTTGTTTGTTTCATTGTCGCTAATGCCAGTAAATGCTTATATCCTTTATCATTTTCAGCCAGCAGCACAATCGGAAATTCTCCTGGCAATACAATTCCTCTTAACCATAGCTCTAATCCAATAATAGGCTTTATGCTCTTTTGTTTGCACTGTTTATAAAAAGGAATCACACCGTGCATGTTGTTTTTATCGGTAATTGCAAGAGCCGGCATGTTGCATGCAGCCGCTTTATTGACAAGATCACGAATTCTCGCCGTACTTTCAAGCAGACTATATTCGGTATGCGTGTGCAAATGAATGAATTCCATCACAGCTTCTCCTTTTTATCTCTTCCGATCTGTTTCGCTTAGCCGCCTTACTAATAAGTATGAAGGGCTTTTCCGCTGAAAACAAGCATATCACTTTCACCCTTGTCTTATATTTGATATAAGAAGGTTTCTCAAACCCAGGAAGGGGGAATTTTTGTGATAAGCCGTGAATTTGCCGGAACCTTAATTATGGATTTTTTTGTTGCATTCGGTGTCATCATCGGTGGGTCTATCATTGGCGGAATGGGAGCATTGTTAATTGGTAAACCCCCGCTTTCTACTATTCACGATTTAGCTGCCAGTTTGAAAATATGGGCATTGGTTGCTGCGATAGGAGGAACATTTGATGCGATTACATCCCTAGAACGCGGCCTGCTGGCTGGGACACATGCTGACATTTTCAAAACACTAGCTATGATCTGTGCCGCTCTTGGCGGGGCAAACCTAGGCACATTACTGATTCAATGGATTACTCAGGAGCAGATCACTCCATGAGAATCCCCCCGTATTACCGGCGCCCGGGATGGCAGCGTTTTTTTGCAGGCGTTGCCATTGGATCACTTGGCGGCTGGGCATTTTTTCTATTTCAGTTCGGGGCTCTTCATGAAGAATTGGTGATTGAAATCAACAAGCAGCGCATTCAAATCGAAGATCAACAAGAACAGATTGAAATCCTGCGCAGCGAGGAAAAGAAATTAAATGAAGAAAATGAAAAAAAATTAACGATTCAAGAGACAGCTGTTCATTTTACCAATGAAAACAAACTACGCTTAAACGAGCTTGCTCTGTATGAGTTGAAACAACAAGTCGAAGATGAAGTAAAATTCCTCCAAAATAAAAATATCGAAAGTGCAGTAGAAGGAAAGGAACTAATAAAAAACGCGATTGAAAATAAAACGTACCAAGTCGGCGACAATGAATATAAACTTCATATGCAAGAAATGTACATTTACACTACCCTGGAAATATATCTGAGAATCCGTGTACATGAATAAGGGACGACCATTTTTAGAATTTTTTCATAACCACACAATACAAATGAGGAAAATTTCTGTATAATAAAAAGTATCCTTTTGTACTCAAATCCCCCTTCTTCTACTGCCATTTACTTCGAGGAGGTGTTCGTGATGGATTTAACAGGCAAAGAAATGGTAATGAACCGGAAAGAAATGGCGCTTCAGAAAGTGGAAAAGATTAAAGCGGGATACTCTGCCTTTGCAGAGTCACAAGAAGTTTCTGCCATGATTCGAAAAGAGCTCGAAAAGCAGCAAATTGCAGTTTATGAAGATAAAACCGATCTAGGCTCATGGTTTATTCCAGCAAATAAAAGAGACTAGCATGCATACGCTCAGTATTACAACTCCGGACGATATTATTTGTCCGGAGTTTCTTTGTAACTTTTGCACAGCATATCCAGCTCTTCTAATATATCTTCCGTTTCTTTTTTATCTTTGGCTTTTGCCCCGGAAGCCATGGGATGGCCGCCTCCATTATGATTTTGGGCTACTTCGTTAATGACAGGTCCTTTGGAGCGCAGCCTGACTCGGTAGTTCTGATTTTCTGTATCCTCAACAAAAAACACCCATGCTTTCAGTCCTTCTGTATCTGAAAATGAATTAATGACTGCAGAAGATTCATTGACAGTCAACCGGTAACGCTCAAGCATATCATTGGTGATATACATATATCCGAGGCCGTTTCCGGTTAAGGTGAAGTTTGTTAATACTTCTCCTCGAAAGCGAACCAGTTTTTCTTCGCTTTTATAAAACCTCGTAATTAATTCAGCAGCATCAAAATCGTATTCAAGCATTTCCGCTGCGCACCGAAGTGTTTCTGGTGTTGTGTTAGAAAACTGAAAGCGCCCCGTGTCTCCTACAATCCCTGCATACAGCAGCCTGGCGGCGTCCGCTGGAATCTGCCACTTGAAAACACTTTCGCCCTCCAAGGCTAATCCAACAAGCATTTCACATGTCGAACTGGATTCAGTTTGTACCCAGGAAATATCTCCGTATGATTCGACTTCTGGATGGTGGTCAATCTTTATGCGTTTCCCGCCATCTTCTGAGCCCTCTCCATCAATGCGTTCGGTGTTGGCAGTATCGCAAACAATAACGAGTGCATCACCGGACGGCTTTTCATCGGTGTCTTTGTTCATTCGAGCAAGAAAATGCATGGACTCATCATCTTCTCCCATCAAAACAACTTGTTTTTCCGGATAATTTGCTTTAATTAATGCGGCAAGTCCGGCTTGCGAACCAATCGCATCCGGATCAGGCCTTTCATGACGATATATATAGATGACCTGGTACGCTTCGATTGCTTTGATAATTTGCTGTTTCATCATCTCTTCCTTTCTGCTTGCAGCAGCCTTATATTTTATTTGCTTCTATACGCATTTCCCCGTACAATAATGAAAGGACAGCATCATATTTTTCAGGAGGATACGCAATGCCAATATTTATTATTATCCTTGTAATCGGACTAGCACTGTATGTGTTTTATAAAATAAAATCCGTTCGCACAAAAGCTCCCATTGAAAAAAAATGGATTCAAACAAAAGCAAATATGAGCCTCGGAGCGTTTTTGGCAGCTTTTGGCGCCAATCTCCTTTATACCAGCCGTGGAACTGTAGACAACATCGTCGGTATTGTTTTCTTAATAGTAGGATTTGCTAATATTTTCTTAGGTTATCGTGCATACAAACTGTATTTGCCGTATGCGGCAGAAGAAGCAGAAGAACAGCACCTGAACACATAATGTTGCAGCGACCTCCTTTTATGAGGTCGTCTTTTTTGTATTACCGGTCTAATAACTGGGCCATTAAGAGTGCCTTACCAACAATTTCACCTTCATGATACAGTTCCACATCAACTTTCCCATGCTTACGGCCTACTTCAAGCAGTTTTCCTTTCATGTCAATTGTGCTTTCAATTTGAACAGGCTTAATAAAATACAGCGTAATATTTTCAACGACTAAATCTCCTTTTTTATACTGCTTTAACAGCCTGCTTCCCGTTTCTGTAACCAGTGTGGTCAGCACCCCATAAGAAATCATGCCAAGGTGATTAGTCATTTGCGGTGTTACTTCACACTGATAATGATACTCAGAACCCGGCCCGGCATCAGAAAAACGGCCGGTAACTAAATCATCGAGCGTTTCTCCCACGTGCGGCTGACGCTGTGTCATTTGTAATGCTTTCAACACATCTTGTCGACTGATGACACCTAAAAGATGGCGCTGGTCATCAATCACTGGAAGCAATTCAATTCCTTCCCACACCATTACGTGCGCAACTGATGCTACAGATGTACGCTCACTCACAGTAATAGGACTTTTTGTCATCACTTTTTCAATCGATGTTTGCATATTAGCTCCCAATACGTCTTTTGCTGCCACCATTCCTTGCACTTTCATGTCACTATCAATGACAGGGTAGCGGCTGTGGCCTGTACGCTGATTCATCTCGTGCCATTTTTCGACCGTATTTTCTGTCGTCATGAAATACGTGTCCTGCAGCGGAATTAAAATATCATTGACGAGCACAATTTCTTTTTTTATTAACTGGTCATAAATGGCTCGGTTAATCATCGTTGCCACAGTAAACGTATCATAACTTGTACTAATGACAGGCAAATCCAGCTCGTCTGCTAATGCGATAACATCTTCATTTGTATCAAATCCCCCGGTAATTAACACAGCTGCTCCCGATTCCAGCGCTAATTTATGGACTTGGTAACGGTTACCGACAATCAACAAGTTTCCTGGCTCTACATAGCGCATCATCGCTTCTAGCTTCATTGCACCAATCACAAATCGATTCAGTGTTTTATGCAGACCATCTCTTCCGCCAAGAACTTGTCCATCCACAATATTAACGACTTCTGCATACGTAAGTTTTTCAATGTTATCTTTTTTCTTTTTCTCGATACGTATCGTCCCTACACGTTCGATGGTGCTGACCAATCCTTGGTTTTCCGCTTCTTTAATGGCACGATAAGCAGTTCCTTCACTAACCTGCAAATCTTTTGCAATACGCCTGACAGAAATCTTTTCTCCGACACCGAGATCTGTAATATATTGCAGAATTTGCTCATGTTTGGTTGCCATCGTATCACCCCGTTTCTTTTATAACTGTATCACTGCAACTTTCACTCTGTATTATTTCCCATTATACGTATCTGTTAAAATAATAGCAAGGACAAATGTCTGACTATTTAGACAAAACTCCTTTCAATACAACATTGTAAGCGTTGCCAATAAAATGGCACCCCCGTTGTGTTTATATATAACACATAAAAAAGCTGTTTCACGTTTTATACAACAACAGTGAAACAGCTTTAATGCAGGAAAGAAATAACACCCTTGTGACAGGTGCAAGCCTTTCGTTCATATGCTTGTACTATTGTACGTTTAGGATAAATCGACAGATTCGCCTGCCTCCAAGGCTTTTCCTTTATGTGGAGAAATCGACTCTACAAAAGCTCCAGCATCTTGTTGAATAGGCGGCATCGTATTGTAGTGGATTGGCACGGTAAAGCCTGGTTTCAGCCACTCGACCGCTTGTTTTGCGTCTTCTGGCCCCATTGTAAAGTTATCACCAATTGGGACAAACAATAAATCAATGTCATGACGCTCTCCAATCAATTGAATGTCAGAAAACAATCCTGTATCTCCCATGTGATAGATGGTCTTTCCTTCTGCCTCAAAAATAATCCCTGCAGGCATGCCGGTGTAAACAATTTTTTGGTTTTCTTCTTCTGTATAAGAAGATCCATGAAAAGCCTGGGTCAGCTTCACACGGCCAAAGTCAAACGTATATGCTCCCCCAATATGCATTGGGTGTGTTTCAAGCCCTTGCCATCCTAAATATGTCGCCAGCTCAAATGGGGCAACAACAAGCGCATTATTTCGTTTGGCAATATCAACCGTATCGCCAACGTGGTCATTGTGGCCATGCGTTAACAAAATTACATCTGCCTTTACTTTATCAGCTTCTAGGTCACACATACCATTTCCCGTAATAAATGGATCAATTAATATGTTTTTCCCATTTGCTTCAATGTGTACAACAGAATGTCCATGATAACTTACTTTCATGCTATTTCCTCCTCTTTATCTTCTACGGTAATGTCTAGACGAAACCACTGTATCAATTTCTATTCTAGTGTTGTTTTTCCTGTCTGTACAACAAAATAAACGTCGAATTTTTCTATTTCTGCGCTGGTTTATGCTAATATTTCGTTCACGTTCGTAAAAGGCAGGTTTTGTGCATCTGCTACTGCCTCATAAACAAGATGTCCAACATGCGTATTTATCCCCTTTAATAAAGCTGCATCATCACGGCAAGCTTGTTGAACACCTTTGTTTGCTAAAGCCAGGGCGTACGGTACCGTAACGTTGGTCAGGGCGAGCGTCGACGTGCGCGGAACAGCTCCCGGCATATTCGCCACTGCGTAGTGAGTAACGTCATGTTTGGTATAAACAGGATGATCATGGGTCGTTATTTTATCGGTTGTCTCAAATATTCCGCCTTGGTCAATGGCAATATCCACTAGAACCGACCCTGCTCCCATACTCTTTACCATATCTTCTGTCACTAATTTCGGCGCTTTCGCTCCAGGGATAAGTACAGCACCAACCACTACATCGGATTCTTGTACCGCTTCGCCGATCGTGACAGAGTTAGAAACTTTCGTTTGAATAGCTGTCCCAAAAATATCATCCAGTTCACGAAGGCGCATCGGATTAACATCTAATATCGTAACATCTGCTCCTAATCCTACAGCAATTTTAGCCGCGTTCGTTCCAGCTGTCCCGCCTCCGATAATAGTTACTTTTCCGCGGCTGACACCGGGGACGCCTGCTAAAAGAATGCCTTTTCCTCCTTTTGTCTTTTCAAGAAACGCAGCACCCATTTGCGTTGCCATTCTTCCAGCCACTTCGCTCATCGGTGTTAAAAGAGGCAGGGAGCCATTGTCTAGCTGTACCGTTTCATATGCCACCGCGGTTACTTTTTTATTCATCAGCTCTTGTGTCAGCTCCGGCAGCGGTGCAAGGTGCAAATACGTAAACAACAACAGCCCTTCCCGAAAGTAACCGTATTCTTCCGGTACGGGCTCTTTCACTTTTAACACCATCTCTTGCTCCCATGCATCCTCAGGACCATCCACCAGAGCTGCACCTGCTTTTTCATATTCTTGATCGGAAAAACCTGAACCTAATCCTGCTCCTTTCTCCACGAACACTTTATGCTGCTGTTGTACAAATTGAACGACGCCCCCTGGTGTGAGCGCTACACGGTTTTCATTATTTTTCACTTCTTTTGGCACACCAATTTTCATCAGGACAGCACTCCTTCCATCTTGCCTCTTCTGCTTTTATACCCGTTTCCGCACCATTTCATGTGTGAAAAGCAAAGAATGAAAAGCGCTAAACATCTCCCCTTCTTAAAGTATAAAAAGCCCAGGAAGTTACTCCTCGGCTTATGTCTGTTTAACTTGTTTGTGCTTCTTGCCATAACCATGTATACAAATCACCGTTTTCATCCTGCCATCTCACATCCAAACGTTGCAGCTCAGAAAAGCCGTTGTTCTTAAATACTTCAGCCAGTTCTTCATCCGTTGTTTGTTTAGTCACTTGAGCGTGATGATAAATGGATTCTACTTTATCTTTTGCTTCGTCACCGTGATATGCTTTTCCTTTCTCGTGATATTCAAAATCATTTGGACTGTTATATTCCCAATGATATACCGCACCATCTTTTGTTTCAGCGGTCGCTTTAAATAGAAAAATTTCGCTTAACCCTTGTGCTGCCGCAAAGGTGCTGTGGCAGGATAAGCTGAGAATAGCTGTCATACATAAAGCCGCTGCTAATTTCACCGTTATCACCTCATCCATAAGGTGCCAATTATTAGCAGACTTTATACATATTCTATCTGCGTTTATGAAGAACATCCACACCGCCGGTTACTTCCACTACTGAGCCGGTAATCATATCAGCATGATCTTCACATAGAAAATCAATGGTTCGTGCAATATCTTCACCAGCAGCAGGGCGTCCTACCGGTGTATTCACATCTGTAACTTGCTTTGCATCAGCAATCGCTGCTTCCTTGTACTCATCGGTAATGACTCCCGGGCATACCATGTTCACCGTGATTCCGTTTTCCGCTTCCTCAATGGATACTGTTTTCGTTAAAGAAACGAGACCTGTTTTCGCAGCAGCGTAAGCGGAACGATAAATCCAAGCAGGTGCTTCTTGAGCCCCTTGAAATCCATAAGTAACGATTCGGCCGTATTGTTGTTTTCTCATAATAGGAACAGCCGCTTGAAAAAGATAGAACATAGAAGACAAGTTGCCGTGTACCATTTCGTGCCATTCATTCTCTGTATAATCCATCAGCTTTTTTCTTTCAAAAATGTAAGGTCCTGCATTGTTGACTAAAACATCCAGGCGGCCAAATGTTTGATATGCTGCTGCGACTAGCTGTTTTAAGTCATCCGCTTTCGTCACATCGGCTTGAACGAATTGAAGGCGGTCTCCTGCGTGTTTCCAATCTGCTTTCATTTGTTTCATTGCCTCTTCATCACGGCGGTAGCTGACAGTGACAGAATAACCCTTATGTAAAAAACGTTCTGCTACGGACTTGCCAATCCCTTTTGTTCCAGCGGTTACCAAAGCATGGCGCATCTAACCCCTCCTTTCAAAATAAGAAAAGCACAGGCACCTTCGTCTCAGCCATACAAGTTCTGAACGTTCATATAACACCATGCCGCCTTGCCAAAAGCAAAAAAATACCAGGCGGCTGAACGCTGAAGCTAGACATCGAATGTGCCAAATATCTGCGATGATACTCTTCTTTTATCTTACTACGAAACAGCAGCCGCGTAAAAAAATTCAATGTTTGTTGTTTAGAAAATCAGGGAAGTATACGAATACAGACAAGATAGCAATAAGGCGCATATTAGATTTTATAGAACAAAATGAAAGACAAAGGGGGTTCTTTCATGGCAAGATACAATAACATTCTTGTAGCGGTAGACGGCTCGGAAGAAGCAAAACGCGCTTTCAAAAAATCGGCAGAGATTGCAGCGGAAAACAATGCAGCTCTTGTCATTGCCCATGTCATTGACACGCGCACGTTTGCGACGATTGAACAATATGACCGGACCATTGTCTCCCGCGCTGAAACATCTGGACAAGAATTGTTAGACCGCTATAAGCAGGAGGCGCATAACAAAGGAGTCGAAGATGTCACCACCATCATTGAATTTGGCTCTCCACGCGTCAAAATTCCAAAAGACATAGCAAAACAATATAACATTGATTTGATTATAACAGGGGCGACTGGATTAAACGCTGTAGAACGTATGCTTATCGGCAGTGTATCAGAAGCAGTTGCCAGGCAAGCACGCTGTGACGTCATGATTGTCCGTTCATAAATAAAAACACAAGCGTCTTGCTCACGAGCGACAAGTCCTGGAGGAGCCGGCACACGGGGATGTATTAAAAGATCATAAAAATGCCTCTTTGACAGCCCCCTCTTGGCCTATAAGCCTTCCATCATATTCTCTCATTCTGGATGGCTCTTCAGGTTCGCCTGCCGCGACGACGTATGTTGACGGAGCAGCGATAGACATTCCTGTGATACACAAATAATCCGAACTGATTTTTAATAAATCGTTCGGATTATTATATGGTTCTTATACTTGTATCCCAGCCTCGTTATTTTTGTTTGAGCTTTTCTCGTCCTGTCTCAATAGCTTTTTTCACCTGTTCAAAACCAGTCCCGCCTGCACTGTTACGCCTTTTCACAACAGTAGACGGCTTCAGCACATCATAGATGTCTTCTTCAAACAATTCACTAGCCTGTTTGTATTCATCCATCGGCAGATCAAGCAGGTATATGCCTTTTTGAATACATAATAACACTAGTTTGCCTACTACTTCGTGTGCCTGTCGAAACGGCATCCCTTTTGAAGCTAAATAATCGGCCAGCTCGGTAGCATTCGAGAAGTCAGAATGCGTTTCTTTTTCCATTACATCGGTGTTGACTGTCATCGTCTCAATCATGCCTGTAAAGATTTTTACCGATCCCTTCACCGTCGTCACCGTATCAAACATTCCTTCTTTATCTTCTTGCATGTCTTTGTTATAGGCTAACGGAAGGCCTTTTAACAAAGTTAACAGGGAAAATAAGCTTCCATACACACGCCCTGTTTTGCCGCGAATCAATTCTGCCATATCCGGATTTTTCTTTTGCGGCATAATACTGCTGCCTGTGGCAAATGTATCATCCAGCTCAATAAACCCGAACTCTTGGCTCGACCATAAAATAAATTCTTCCGCCAGACGGGACAAATGCATCATAATCATCGCTGATGCGCTCATAAATTCAACAATAAAATCACGATCACTAACAGCGTCAAGGCTGTTCTCATAAATACCATCAAATTCTAACAACTCTGCTGTATAGTGACGGTCAATTGGAAACGTGGTACCAGCAAGTGCCCCTGCACCAAGCGGGGATATGTTCAGCCGCTTCAAACTGTCTTCTAGTCTCGTGTAATCACGCTCTAACATCCAGAAATAAGCCATAAAATGATGGGCTAATGACACCGGCTGCGCCCGCTGCAAGTGAGTGTACCCCGGAATAATTGTCTCGACGTGCTTGTCTGCTTGTTCAACAAGCGCTTCTTGCATTTGTTTAACCAAGGCCATCACGTCCTTGGTGTGTTTACGCAAATACAGATGCATATCAGTAGCTACCTGGTCGTTACGGCTTCGTCCTGTATGAAGCTTTCCACCAACTGGACCGACTTCATCCGTCAAAAACTTTTCGATATTAAGGTGAATATCTTCATTTTGAATAGAATACGAAAGCTCGTCCTTCTCTGCTTTGTTTAATAGTTTCTGCAGCCCTTCTGTAATAGCAGCTGCTTCTTCATCTGTAATAATGTCGCAGGCAGCGAGCATTTTCACGTGCGCTAAACTTCCCGTGATGTCTTCTTCTACGAGCTCTTTATCAAAAGGGATGGATGCCCCAAAGGCATCCACCCACTCTTCCGCACTTTTTGTAAACCTTCCGCCCCATAACTTTGTCATACGTTTACACCTTTCTTTTTCACCATGCTGTGCACTTTTGTTGGCAGTCCCCAAAGCTCAATAAAGCCAACCGCTGCATTTTGATTAAATTCATCTTCTGGTGTATAAGTAGCAAGCTTTTCATTGTAAAGGGAAAGCTCCGATTTTCTTCCTTCTACAATGGCATTGCCTTTGAACAGCTTCACTCTCACAAGACCAGTAACATTTTCCTGCGTTTCTTGAAGGAATGCTTCAAGTGCGTTTCTAATTTGGGAGAACCACAGACCTTCGTAAATCACTTCAGAGAGCTTTTTTTCCACAACTGGTTTAAAGTGTGCTACCTCTTTTGGCAGCGTAAGATCTTCTAACTCTTTATGGGCTTTAATAAGCGTCATGGCACCTGGGCATTCATATACTTCTCTTGACTTAATGCCTACCATTCTGTTTTCAACATGATCAATTCTTCCGATGCCGTGTTTTCCAGCAAGCGCGTTTAACTCAAGAATGAGATCATCAAGCTCATATGCTTTGCCATCTAGCGCAACTGGCTTTCCTTTCTGGAATTCAATTTCAATTGTATCTGGCTCATCCGGTGTTTTTTCAATTGGATTTGTCAATTCATACGCGCCTTCAGGAGGTGTTGCCCAAGGATCTTCAAGAATACCGCATTCGTTACTTCTTCCCCATAGATTTTGGTCAACAGAATACGGGTTATCAAGATCAATTGGGATTGGAATTTCATGTTTTCTTGCATATTCAATTTCTTCATCTCTTGACCAGCCCCACTCTCTTACTGGAGCCAGCACTTCAAGGTTAGGGTTTAGTGCTTGAATAGACACTTCAAAACGAACTTGGTCGTTCCCTTTCCCTGTACAGCCGTGCGCTACCGCATCTGCGTTTGTTTGCTCTGCAATTTCAACCAATTTCTTTGAAATAAGTGGTCTGGATAAAGCAGATACGAGCGGATATTTTTGTTCATATAGCGTATGTGCTTGCATAGCCGGTAAAACAAACTCTTCTGCAAATTCTTTTTTGGCATCAACAGTATAAGATTGAATTGCACCCACTTGCAGTGCTTTTTCTTTTACAAACTCAAGGTCTTTTCCTTCTCCAACATCAAGACCTACCGCTACAACGTCATAACCATTATCGCTTAACCATTGAATCGCTACCGATGTATCAAGGCCGCCAGAGTATGCTAAAACTACTTTTTTATTTGCCATTTATACTTTCCCTCCACCTTCATGCATTGAATATTCATACTGAAGTTATTATTTTTATACATTTACGTGCAAAAATATGAGAGGCGTTTGCCTCGTTCTATTCTATGAAACCATGTGTGCTTTGTTATTAATAACTGTAACAGCGCTGCTTCTTTTTTGCAATACTTATTCATAAAAAAGCATAAAAATTTATTAACCCTTATGGATACGTGACGAACTCATTCCTTTCACACCGGTATTTTCCGATGATTCAACCAAAAACCCTTTTTGCATCCATAAAGCATGAAAATACTGAATTGCTCTGTCTCCTATGATACAATTTAGATATGCATACAGCGTTTATACACAAACCTGTCGATTGCTTTGATGATATGTCCTAAAAAGGAGGTGCAACTATGTGCTGCCTATTTATGCATGACCCAAGGCTTGGAATCAAGCTTCCTGTGCTGAAACGAGACTGGGAACTTCTCGAAACAAGCACACAGTCCCGCATTTTAGCACAATGGGAAGCAATACGCGGGCAGATCCCAGAACGAATTGCCGCGATTGAAAGAAATATTGAACACAAACAAGCTCAGCTCGATACAGAGGAAAACTTCGACATCTGCTGCCGTCTTAATGAAGAGATTGCTGAGCGGGCCTCCATCATTAATGATTTGTGGATATGGTACCGAACACATCCCGATGTATCAAAAACATAGTCAATACTGCTGTAAAAAACGTTTTTCGTAGAAAGCACCTGCCCACGCGGCTGTTTGTTTCGTCGTTGAATAGTTGCAAGCTGCGCCTGCGGCCATACTCAACACCGGCACACCTTGCAGCATTTTTTTACGCAGCACCCTCAAGAGAAACAACTTCCCGGCCTGACGAATTGGCTCATGGAACCAATGAATATCCGTAATTCTTTCTTCTCCTTCATAAAACCAAGGGTATTCATTGGAAAGAGCACCTATTTCTTTTTCTGCATTGTTCCATGCCTGCTTTTGCATATGTTTTGGCAAGGATGCCCCGTGAAATACTCGCAGCGCAAGCATCATTTCCGCCGGATGCAGAACATCATAACCATAACAAAGTGCACTGAGCTGGACAGTGCGAAGGTTTAACAGAAACAGAGCGAGCACGTCGCTTAATGCGAAGAGCCAGCTGCCTGCTCCTGCCAATCCTCCCTGTCCTAATGCCAGCAAGCGCTGTCTTGCCATGAACTGATGATGAATAAAATGAAGCTGGTCAAATGACAACATTTTCAATTCTTTTATATCGTTTATGTTCTCATTAAACAGCCGAGCTTCTTTGATTAATCTCTCTTTGGCTTCTTCATGGAACTGGGAATGCAAAATGAATGACTGTGTATAAAAAAACAACCGGTCGGTCATGCTCAGCATATATGCAGCCTGTTTTTTGGGCAAGCGTGCCAAACCTTTTTCTATTTGGTCATCCACAAACCGCTGATACGTGTTCCTTTCATGAAAATGTTCCTTTTCCCACGCGTTAATTTCGTTATACCTCCGTTCTGCCATGGAACCACGGGGCAAAGTCACCATCTGTTTGCATTACTCCCTTCTCTTCTTCAACTGCCTGATAGTCAAAGCCTTTCTGTTGAGAGAGTGTGTACAGCATATTTAAAATCCTCGCCTGTACGATTGCATATACGCTTTCCTTCGAGTAATTTCCTTGCTCATCTTTTGTTCCTGCCGGAAGACCGGTTAAAATTTCTATCCCATCTTTAATCGTTGAAACGGCCCAAATGTGGAAAAGACCAGCCTCTACTGCTTCAATCACTTCATTTCTAAGCATCAAATGCTTGACATTTTGTTTTGGGATAATCACACCTTGTGTGCCGGTTAATCCTTTTTTCCGGCAAACATAAAAAAACCCTTCAATTTTTTCATTTACTCCGCCAATAGATTGTATTTCACCAAACTGATTAACAGAACCAGTTACCGCTATATCCTGGCGCAGCGGTATTTTTCCCAGCGAAGACAATAACGCATAAAGTTCTGTGCTCGATGCACTGTCGCCATCTACCATATTGTACGATTGTTCAAATGTAATACTGGCAGCCAGCGGAAGCGGGTAATTTTGAGCAAATTCTGCTTGTAAATATCCAGATAAAATGTGAAGCCCTTTCGTATGTATCGAACCTGTTAACAACGATTCACGGTCAATATTGACAATGCCTTTCCGTCCTACATACGTTCGTGCAGTCACTCGGGTTGGATGGCCAAACGCATATTCACCTGTTCGGGAAACGACCAGTGCATTTAACTGTCCAACCGCTTGTCCGCTCGTAGAAATCATAATAGTTCCATCATCAATAGCTTCATACAGACGCTGTTCACTGCGATTTGAACGAAAAAACCGCTCTCTTAACGCTTCACTTACGTGATGATCATGAATATACGCTTCTTCTTCTTTTTCTGCCCAATAATTAGCTTCTATTAAAATCTCTGTTATTTCATCGAAGCGGGTAGACAACTTCTTCCGGTTATTTGCCAGCCTCGTACTGTAATCAATCACTTTAGCTAAGGCTTCTTTTGTTAAATGGCGCAAACATTCTTTGTTGCAAAAGGAGGCGACAAATGCTGCATAATCAAGCTTGTGCTCTTTATTCCGCTCCATGTCTGTGTCAAAATCAACTTTTACTTTAAACAGCTTCCGAAAATCTTCATCTGTTCGATATAAGAGCTGATATAGAGATGGCGTACCAATCATAATCACTTTTAAACGAAGCGGAATAGCTTCTGGTTTGACCACGCTTTTCGTAAAAACTTCGTTATCCTCATACGAGTTCTCCATGCGCAGTTCGCCTGTCTTCAACACTTGTTTCAGTGCTTTCCAAGAATAGGGATGGGCCAGGACATCTGCTGCATTCAAAATTAAGTAGCCGCCGTTTGTTGTATGCAAACTTCCTGCTGTCATCATGTAATTATCTGTCACAAATGATCCAAACGTGCTTTTATAGTCAACTTTGCCAAATAAATTTGCATACGATGGATGTATCTCATAGATAACGGGGGCTCCCTTTGTACTGCTGTGGTCAACAAAAGCATTCACTTTATAGCGCTGCTTCATATCTATCGTGCCAGCAAATGTTTTCGACTGATCTTCGTCGCTTTCTTTTTTCGGAAGCAGCTGCTTCCAATGTTTAATCACATCGTGCTCTAACTCATTTAAAAATTCCTGTATACAAGAAAATTCTTGATAGTCGTCTTTCATCCCTGAAATAAAACCGTGTATGGATTGATGCACCAGTTGTTCTTCTGCTTTTCTTAACCTTTTGCGCAGCTTTCTTTTTGCTGTTTGTTGCAAACGCAGCACTTCATTAACATTTTGTGTTAATTCTTTGCTCTTTTTCATAACTTCTTCGCGCCTGTCTTCAGGAAGCTGATCAAAAGACTCATCACTATGGGCTTCTCCATCTTCATTAAGCGGAATAGCCACTACGCCTTGCTGGGTACGTTCAATAGTAAACTCCTGTTCTTTCGCTTTTTGTTCTAAAGCTTCCCATTTTGCTTTCATTTCGTCTTCATGCTGTTGTGCCATTTCCATTTTGCGCCGTTCAAAAGGCTTCCCATTAAGTACTCTTTCAATTTCATCCTCTATGTCTTGCATCAACTCTTCCATGTCTTGCGCAAACTGAACACCTAATCCTGGCGGTAAAGGCATTGCCTTTGGACGATCGGGCTGTTGAAAATTATATGTATACACCCAATCTTGCGGTGTGCTTTGTTTTTTTGCTATTTCCTTTGTTTTGCGCTTAGCATATGTCGTTTTCCCGGTGCCGCTTGGTCCGGTTAAAAACAAATGATGCCTGTCGTTTTGAACATTTAATCCAAAATCCATTGCTTTTACCGCACGATGCTGTCCGATAATACCACGGTTATCGTGCTTCACTTCATCTGTCGTTTCAAAACCAAATAAATTCGGGTCACATCGTTCTGCAAGGTTATCAGCTGATACCATTAAATCCTTACGCATTTCACTCCTCCATTTGTCTTTATAATTTTGTTGTTACTATGTATTCGTGAAGAGTTGTTCATTTCCTGTCCGCAGAACCAAAAAAGCTCTTTGCTTTCTTACCATCACGATAAAAGCAAAGAGCCTCTTTTATACCTTTACAAACCTAATCTCATTGTATCGCGAGCAATCATCACTTCTTCGTTAGTCGGAATAACGAGCACTTTCACCCGTGCACCGTCCTTATTAATGAATGCTTCTTTGCCGCGAATATCATTTTTATCTACATCTACTTCAATCCCAAAGAACTCCAGGCCGCGACAAATTTTTTCCCTGATTTCTTTACTATTCTCGCCAACACCCGCTGTAAATACAACAGCATCCAAACCATTCATGCTCGCTGCATACGTGCCAATATATTTATGAATCCTGCCTGTGTAAACATCCAATGCGGTTTGTGCGTTTTCATTGCCTTGTTCGGCTTGTTCTTCAATATCGCGCAAATCGCTTGAGAAATTACTTAATCCGAGAATACCACTTTGTTTGTTAAGGACAGAAATCACTTCTTCTGCTGTTTTCCCTGTTTTTTCCATCAAAAATGGAATCAAGGCAGGGTCAATATTTCCAGATCGTGTTCCCATCGCCACACCTGCAAGAGGTGTAAAGCCCATCGATGTATCCACCGAGCGTCCGCCATCAACTGCCGTAATGCTCACCCCATTTCCGATATGGCAAGAGACAATTTTTACGTTTTCCGGCTCCTCGCCCATCAGCTCTGCTGCACGCTGGCTGACATACTTATGAGATGTGCCATGAAAACCATACTTACGCACGCCGTACTCCTTATAATACTCATATGGGATACTGTATAAATATTTCTCTTTTGGCATTGATTGATGAAATGCTGTATCAAACACAGCCACCGCTGGAACATTTGGCAAAATTTCTTTAAACGCTTTAATACCGACAATATTTGCTGGGTTATGAAGTGGTGCTAATTCACTGACTGCTTCAATCCCTTCTAGCACATCATCATCAATCAACACCGAATCCGAAAATTTTTCCCCGCCATGAACAACGCGGTGTCCAATGCCTTTAATCTCATTTAACGATTCAATAATACGATATGTTGTTAATGCATCAAGCAGCATTTTTACCGCTTGTGAATGGTCAGGTATCGATGGGGTATCCGTTATTTCTTCCCCATCTGTTTCTATCGTAATTTTCGGGTCGTCCAGACCGATTCTTTCTACGACACCTTTCGTTATAACTATTTCTTCTGGCATTTGCAGTAATTGAAACTTTAATGAAGAGCTGCCTGCATTAATTGCCATAATTTTCGCCATGAATGTATGCCCCTTTTCTATATATTAACGATGTTTATTATCATTCCAATCACCTTTCTATTTAAACACTGCTTCCTTTCAAAATGCAAGCAAACCCTTGATATAGAGGGGAATTCTTTACATTCATTAAATTCTGATATGTAGGCGTTTGCGAGTTTGAAAAATGTGTGTCAAGAAAACATGACTGGTCTCAAAGATTCTTCTAAAATGTTATTCTTTCCTGCCAGTACAAAAAACCCCGTTTCACACAGCCGGTGTGAAACGGGCAGTCTCATCTTTCCCAAAGTGCGGAGCGCATTAAAGGGAAGAATCAAATCCTTGTTCCTGAAACCATTTATCCATTTGTTTCATCATATCAAGCAATGCGTCTTGCTTTGAAAACGACGGCAGCTCTGCCAGCAGAGCTTGACCAGGCTGTACAACCCCCGGCCCTTTCTTTTGGAGAAGCCAAATACTTTTTCCAAATTGCTCTGATGTGAACATCGTTGAAGGAAGTTGTAAGAGACCGAGAATAACAGCTTCTTCTTTGATATATTCATGCAGGCGAGGGGCTTCTTCACTTTCAAACATGAAGTTTGGAATCAGCAGTACAAGAAATCCACCTTCTTTTAAATGATTCATACTTTTTTCGATTAATAAATGATGAACATAAGAGTGTCCTGACTTGGCTTGAAGCTCAAAAGACTGTGCTACATCGTCTTTTGGATAGTAACCGACAGGGAGGTCAGAGACCACCGCATCAACTGGCGGTGAAGCAAGCTGCTCAATGCTGTCTTGATGAAACAATTCTACATCATGCTCTTGCAAATTAGAAAGTACGTATGCAATATTCAACAATGTTTCATCTACTTCTGCTCCATACGCCACTGCCTCTTGGGATGACTGGTTCAATACAGCACTTAATAAATTGGCTGTTCCCGCCGCTGGATCTAGCAGCGCTAACGATTCACGGCTTGCGGTCAGTTTGTTGACGAGATATCCCATAAACATAGCTACCGCATCAGGCGTCATCGCGTGATGGGGCTGAACTGCTTCTTTCATGCCTTTGATAACAGCAAGCTGGAAGGCTTTACGAATTCCTTCTTTTTTCATCTCACCTGGAAGTTCATTTTCCAGCTTAGACTGAAGCCGCTCTTTTTCCTTTTCAGGCAGTGTTTGAATAATGGAATACTGAAAGATATTCTCGCCAGCTTCCGCTAAAGCATCTAAATATGTTTTGTCTGTATGCGTTTGAATCGTAACAGCCATGTCATCAATTAACTCATACAGCTTTTCCACTTCCGTTACCGGTTCCATCCATATCGTCCTTTCTATGCAATGATACATCTATATCATATTGATTCTTTCTTGCAGTCCTAGGGTTTCCCTTCGAAAGTATAGCAAACCACTAATCTAACGACAATAAAAACCCCATTCCTAAAAAGGAACAGGGTGCACATTCGCTTTTTTGTTATACCGTTTTATTTGGCTTCTTTGGCTGCGTTAATCGCTGCTTCATAATCAGGATGATTAGTAGCCTCTGATACGTACTCTGTATACGTCACTTCACCTTCACTGTTAATAACAAAAATTGAACGTGCCAGCAAGCGAAGTTCTTCAATCGCCACACCATAGTTTTTACCAAAAGAAAGGTCACGGTGGTCGGAGAGAACTTGGAGGTTCTCAATGCCTGCTGCCGCGCACCATCTCTTTTGAGCAAATGGAAGGTCTACACTAATTGTTAATACTTCCACACCATCCAGACTTGCTGCTTCTTCGTTAAAACGGCGTGTTTGCTGATCACAAACGCCTGTGTCAATAGATGGCACAACACTAATTAAACGAACTTTTCCGCTTGTATCCGATAATGATACTTCAGACAAATCATTTGCCAGCACCGTAAAGTCAGGTGCTTTATCACCTGGTTTTACCTCTTGTCCTAAAAGTGTGACGGGATTTTCTTTAAACGTAATTTTTGCCATCATTCTTTCCTCCTTCAAATGGAAAAAATATGTATTCCTCTCCATCGTAAACGTTTCTTCTTACTTTTACAAATAATAACCCTAAAAGAATCGTACCCGTTTTTTCCCACAATAAAACCCGGCAGAACATTTTTTCTGCTCGGGCTTTCACGTGGTGCACTTAAATCGGTGGTGTTTGGTTCGGCGGTTGTTGGTTTGGCGGATTTTGATTATTGTTTTGTGCTTGTTGATTTTGGTTGTTACCACCCTTTAGCATGTCTTGAATTTTCTCTACTACTTGCGGAGTAAACTCAAGCAGCTTTTCATAAAGGTGTGTATTCTCATCCATGTGTACCATTTTTACTCCTTGGGAATTAACGATAAGAAACGCAATTGGGGTAATGGACACACCGCCCCCGCTTCCGCCCCCAAACGGATGATCCATAGCTGCATCATTGTTTCCATTTTTCGTAAATTCACTCCCACCAGCGGCAAATCCAAATCCCACTTTGGTAACAGGCATAATCACTGTTCCATCTGGGGTCTCCACTGGGTCGCCAATAATGGTGTTGACATCCACCATTTCTTTTAAATTTTCCATTGCTGTACGCATTAACCCTTCAATAGGATGGTCGCTCATTAAGACGCCTCCTTGCTGTTAATTTCTGCTTTTGTTTGCTGCCATAATTTAAATACATTACCATTCATATGCTTTATCACACGAATTCCGGCAATGATAGCATGCCCGAGTCGCATAAAGAACATACATGAAAAGGTGGTGTTTAATTTTTTCTGTTGAAAATTTGCATGAATACTCATTTCTGGTGTGCATTTTCTTGTAAAAACCGAAAATGCCAGCGCTTGTGCTCCGCCTTTCACCGACCACAGCATCCCGCTTAGAAAACCAGTCCAAGCAGCGTCTCCTGTCCCTATTTCACTTTTCCACGTAAACTCATACATTTTTATTTTTTTTAGAAATGAAGCTGCAATAGGACGCAGCCCTTGGATATGATTGAGCCATAACCGCAACATTTCCAATTGACTTTTCATTTCTTGCGGAGTTTCTTTTACATCTTTTTCTTTTGCATCTCCAACAGATGCTTTTGACTTTTCTTTAAATACAATAGAAGCAGATTCTTCGTCAAAGGACATGACAGGGATTTCAAAAGTTTTATAAAAAAAATACCACACAGTAATTTTCACTCGAATATCTTGCTTTTTGTCTTTTCGTACAAATTCAATATATGTTTCCACCGGTGTTGCCGCTATGAAAAGAGTTAATAGGAAGAAAACTGCTAAGAGTAAAAGCAATATCATACATCATCCATCCGCCTTTATAAATTATTACCATTTTAACCATTTTTTGTGACATCAAACCTGAAGAAACGTATAAGACAGAAAAAGTGCAATGACAGCAAGTGTCTTCAAAAGTAAAACATTAACGAAGAAAGCTTGCAACATAAACAAAAACGTGTGACACCGCCTTTTTCAGGCAGCGCCACACGTTGATTAATCGACATGCACTACTCTTGTGTCTGCAAACATGTCATGAATCCCTTGTTTTTCGTTCGTAAATCCAACAACAATGTAGATAATGTTGGTAAACACGAGGCTGCGATGGATAAAGCGCCCGACCACTTCCCGAAACAATAAATCCGACCATGATAACGTATGACCGTATCTGTGCACCACTTTTAAACCGAAAATCATTTTACCGAGCGTCTGGTTAAGCCACTTTGTCATGAACAAGAAGTACAAATATGCAGTAACCGTGCTTAACAGTCCTTGTAACGTAAAGAAACCGAGCATCGTTACCGGCTGGTCCATGAACATGAGCGGGCTTAATAACAATCCATTTAAACTGAATACAATCAGCAAGTCGATGATATAAGCCCAAAACCTCATCCAAAAACCTGCATACCGCCGGCTTTTCACCGTTTCTTCCTGCTGTTCTTCTTCTGTCTCAAGCAGTTCTGCACGAGCACTGTCTGTCTTATCAACGTGTCCAGAATGATACTGTTCCTTCCATTCTTGGCTATCTTCCCTATAATGATCCTTATCCATAACCGCTCACCTCCTTACTCTGTGTATAAATACATCGCACGCGGCGCTTGTGATTCCATTAATAAATCTTTTAAACCAAGTAACTCTGCATCTTGAACAAACAAACTGCGAGCCGATGTCCCTAAAAATTGATTAAACGAAAACACCCCATGATAACGCACCACTTGCGGATTAGATAAATCTTGTTCCTCGGTCATCATTGTAATGGTGTCTTCAAGAGACCCTAGTTCATCGACTAAGTCTATGTCTTGTGCTTGCTTTCCTGAATAAACACGGCCATCGCCAATTTCGCGCACTCTATCTTCTGGCATGTCACGGCCATCGGCAATGACTTGAACAAAATCTGCATAGAAGTCATCTACCATTCCCTGCAAAATCTCTTCTTCTTCTTCTGTCATATCACGATTTCCAGACAAAATATCTTTGAACGGACCGCTTTTAATCGTATTGAATTCTACTCCAATTTGTTCTGCCAGATCAGAGTAATTGATGCTCTGCATAATAACACCAATCGAACCGGTAACGGTCGCTGGGTGTGCGACAATCTTGTCAGCAGGGGCTGCGACATAATAACCGCCAGACGCTGCCGTATTTCCCATCGACACATATACCGGCTTATTATGTTCTTCTTGTATTTCTTGTACTTTATCATGTATTTCTGCACTTTCAACTACACCGCCGCCGGGTGTGTTCACTCGTAAGATAATTCCTTTTACAGCCCGGTTTTCACCAGCACTCTCCAGCATCTTTAAGAACTGGCGGTGATTATACATCCCTTGGTTCATAAAAGACGGCGTATCGCCAGTGTCTTGAATGACTCCTTCAATATCAATCACTGCTATTTTTTCTTGCGGCTGCCCTTCGTCTATTAACTCTTCTTCTACACCATTGTTATTCACACCGCCAAACATATTTTCAATATTCGCCGATGCAATTGTCGAAACGAATTGAAACCCTGCAGAAACAATTAGCAAAAGAGCCGCTATCCCAAGGGCAATCCAACGTTTTCCACTCATTGTAAAACCTCCTCTTTAATAATCTCCGCTTGTTAAGCGGTTATACTGAAAACACTCGCCGACTACTGTCGCCAGCACTTTTGTCTGATGGATTTGCTCAGCTGGCATCGTTAAAATATCTTGATCTAAAATAGTAAAATCGGCTGCATAACCAGGTGCGACTTTTCCAAGTTCTGTTTCTTTTCCAACAGCTTTGGCACTTCCCGTTGTATAAAGAGAAACAGCTTCGAACGGTGTAAGTTTTTGTTCAGGAAGATAACCGTTATGTGTTTCATGCGGGGGTTTGCGTATGACAGCTGCTTGAATGCCAATAAGGGGATCCACTGGTTCAATCGGCGCATCAGAGCTTCCTGCACACATCACTCCTTGGCTCAATAATGTTTTCCATGCAAATGAATAGGATAGACGCCTTGCCCCAAGCCGTTCCTCTACCCAAGGAAAATCAGATAAAACAAAGCCTGGCTGCAAATCAAGCACAACATTCAACCGTTTTAACCGCTCGATTAAATCGGGGGGCGTTATTTGAGCATGTATGATACGATCTCTTTTTCCAGCTGGAACAGGATATTCCTCCAGTGCTTTCACTGCATATTCTAACGCTTTATCCCCAATAGTATGGATAGCCACTGGCATGTTTTTCTTTCGAGCCTTTTGTACGAGTTTGCTTAATTGCTGCGGCGTGTGTATACGAACTCCTGATGAAGCAGGATCATCCTGATACGACTCACGCAGGAAAGCAGTCCGGCCGCCAAGCGCCCCATCAGCAAAAATTTTCATCGCACCAAATGATAGATAATCACTGACAGCCCCGTATTCATAACCTTCTTCGAATACATCGTCTACTACTTCATGATGAACAAGCAAATTGGCTCGAAACCGCCAATTCGTTTCATTGATTACTTCCTGAAAGGCTTGAAATGTCCGCTTAAAGCCGCCATAATAATTTAAATCCTCTGTATGTCCTCCTGTTAATCCCTGTTTAACCATATGACCGACAGCTGTATGTAATGCCGTCTTTAATTCTTCATCGCTGACAGGCGGCTGCACGGCTTTCACTAGGTCTGCTGCTTGATCGAGCAAGTATCCAGTTGGCATGCCGTGTTCGTCTTTTACGATAATTCCTCCTGAAGGATCTGGTGTATGTTCTGTAATGCCAGCTCTTTCTAAAGCCACGGAATTAGCAAGTGCTGCATGGCGGCATACCCTTGTCAACAGAACAGGATTATATGGAGCTATTTCATCTAATTCCTCTTTATGAATAATCCGCTGGTCTGGAAAGTTATTTTCATTCCATCCTTCTCCAATTAACCACTGGCCGTCTTTTATGTGACATGCTTTTTCTTTCAGCGCTTCTTTTAACTCCTCAGCACTTTTACAACTAGACAAGTCAAGCTGCAGCATGGCCTCTCCAAGTCCCATCATATGCAAGTGACTGTCTGTAAACCCCGGAAACACCACTGCTCCTTGTAAATCAACACGCTGGTCGGCCGCTGAACATCTTGCTTTTACGTCTTCTTCTTTGCCAGCAGCAATAATTTTTCCATTATTTGTATACACCGCTTCTACTGTATCATTTTCTCCTTGCATCGTGTAAATGGTTCCATTAAACCATAACATCCCCACGCTGTAACACCTGCTTCCCATTTATTGTATTACGTGATATATATAAACAATGTTTCATTTTTACAAAAAATAATCCTGCCATGAAATAGCATAGCAGAAACAAAAGCCTCCCGCCATGACGATGGCCGGGAGGAATCGTTACAACAAATCGTTCATTTTTTGTTCCGTTTTATTTTCCTGTTCATTTCCAATTGTTAATGTTTCCACGTATTGAACAGCCTCATTTATATAGGGTTCAAAATCAAACGCCTCTTCAAAGCGTACCGCTTTATCGCGACGGGGTTTTGTTACAGAATCGCTCGGTAAAAAGATTGTGCAGCAATCCTCATACGGCAGAACAGAAATATCATACGTGCCAATCTGTTCGGAAACTTCCACTACTTCTTGTTTATCCATCGTCACAAGCGGCCGTAAAATCGGTATATTTGTTACTTCGTTGATTGTATGCATACTCTCCAATGTTTGCGAAGCCACCTGGCCAAGGCTTTCTCCATTAACAACTGCTTTGGCATCTTGCTTTTGAGCAATTCTTTCTGTGATACGAAGCATCATCCGCCGCATAATTGTCATCGAATAACTTGATGGAATATGGGCGTGGATAGCTTTTTGCAGTTCAGTAAACGGAACAATGTGTAATCGAATACTGCCACCGAATTTCGTTAATATATTGGTTAAGTCCTCTACTTTCTTGCGCGCTCTTTCGTTTGTATAAGGAGGGCTGTGAAAGTGAACAGCCTCTATTTCAGCTCCACGTTTCATTGCCAAATAACCAGCTACGGGACTGTCAATACCGCCTGAGAGCATCAGTGCAACTTTTCCAGCTGTTCCAACAGGCAGTCCGCCCGCTCCATCTATTCTTCCACACGTAATGTAGGTGCCTTGTTCTCTTACCTCAACAACCACTTCTACATCCGGATTGTGTACATCAACGGTAACGTTTTCGGTGTTTCTTAAAATATGCGCACCAACGTGTTGATTTAAATCTTGGGAACGGATAGGAAATGGTTTATAAGAGCGCCGGGCACTCACCTTAAATGTGCGGTTGTTTCCTTCACGCTGTAAAAAAGCTTGGAGTGCCCCTTCTTTAATAGCTTCTACGTCATTTTCCGTTTTCATTGCTAGACTAAACGAAGAAATACCAAAAATATGTTTCAGCTTTTCCAACACGTCATTTGGGTTTTCATCATGCAGCTCAATAAACATCCGTCCGTACGTTCGCTTTACTTTACATGTACGATGCTCTCGTATCGCAAACTGAATGTTTTCTTTTAACTTGTTTTCAAAGTCTTTCCGATTTTTGCCTTTTAACGCTAACTCTCCATATCGAATTAAAATATGATCATATTTCATGCACGCTACGCTCCCATTACCTTTTTCATTTCTGGAATAATCTCATGAAACACATCAATCAGCTTTTCTATCTCTTCTTTTATCGTCTCAAATGAAAAGCTGATACGTATAGCACTATCCGCCCGTTCCTGGCCTAACCCGGCCGCTTCAATAACGTGGCTTGGCTCATTTAACTTCGAAGAGCAGGCTGACTTCGTTGACACATGAATATCCCGCTTCGTCAACGCTTGGATAATGACTTCCGGCTTCAAACCAGGAAACGATACATTGACAATATGAGGGGCAGCTCCTGTCTGAGGTGTATTCACCTGTGCCCCATCTATCTTTTCCAACTCTTGCAAAAGATACTTTTGCAGTTCATACATCCGTTTTGCTTCTTTCGTATGTTGTTCTCTTGCTAAGCGAAGTGCCTTAGCCATAGCAGCGATACCAGGAACGTTCTCTGTACCGGCGCGTATTTTCTGCTCTTGGCCTCCACCATGAAATAACGGGGACAAAACAGTACCATCCTTTATATAAAGCATACCCGTACCCTTTAAACCGTGAAACTTATGAGCAGAAATCGTGCACAAATCGACGTTTGCTTTCCCCAGGTCAAGCGGCACATGCGCCGCCCCTTGAACATGATCTGTATGGAAATAAAGTTTTGGATACGCTGCTAAACGTTTGCCAATTTCCTCTATGGGCTGAATAGTGCCTGTTTCATTATTAACGTGAATAATTGATACCAGTGTTGTATCTTCCCGCACAGCGTTTTCCACATCTTCTGGACGAATTCTTCCTTCTTTATTCACCGGAAGATACGTCACTTCATAACCAAACGCTTCCAGCTGTGCAAATGCTTCCAATGCGGAAGGATGTTCCACCGCAGATGTAATCAAATGTTTCCCGCGGTTTTGATGCTCTACAGCCGTCCCCTTTATCGCTAAATTATTCCCTTCAGTACCGCCAGATGTAAAAATAACTTCACTTGATTTGACTTTTAAAATAGAGGCAGCTGCTTCCCTTGCCTTCCCTAATAATGTTTCCGCTTCAACACCAGGCCGGTGCAGAGAAGATGGATTGCCAAAATAAGCAGAAGCCGCCTGCTGGTAGGTATCTAACACTTCCTGCCACGGCAGAGTCGTTGCACTGTTGTCCAAATAAACCATATATTTTCCCCTTTTCATCAAAGGTTCTTTCTTACTCCATTCTTCTTCGTTATACTGCGACACTATATCTTACCATACAAGCAGCTATTAGAAAAGCGCAAACGCCTTGAAAAAGGAATGTTCGACTAAGGGAAGGTTCCTCTGCACAAAACAAGCTGACCTGTTAACAGGGTCAGCTTTTATGCGAAGATTATTCATCCACTAACTGGAGCAGCTCGTCAATGGAAACAGTTCCTTCCTCTGGTCCTCTCAATATAACGTCAGAGGAAGGCGTTTCTTGTATCACGTCTTGAGATACTTCATGCTGATGGTCTCTAGCAGGTGTTTGTTCCTCTCTTTCTTTCACTTGTTCTTTTTCTTCCTTTCCGGTCGTTCTGTCTGCATCATCAACGTAAGGGGCAGCTCCAAGCTCTCGGTCGAGCTCCGCTGCTAACTCTTCGGTGCTTTTATCTGCTGCTGTTTCAGGGCTTTTCCCCGCATAGAAAACCGCGGTTGCTGCTAGTA
Source organism: Alteribacillus persepolensis (assembly GCF_900099605.1). Lineage (GTDB taxonomy): Bacteria > Bacillota > Bacilli > Bacillales > Marinococcaceae > Alteribacillus > Alteribacillus persepolensis. The sequence goes on along the minus strand of NZ_FNDK01000004.1, from coordinate 29,860 downwards.
TGCCAAAAAAGAACAGTGTTGTAACAGCGACAATGTACACCATCTTCATGGTTTCCTTCCTCCTCTCCCGAGACTATTGTACCATTTAAAACCGGGAGAACGAAGAAAGTGATACAACTTTTGTTCTAAAACCCCTCTCAAAACAAGCAAAAAAGCAAAAAAGAACTAGTTAACCTTATCTCCATTTTGTAATTGTTCCAGCAGATGCGGCTCTTTTCGTTTGACCGCCCCGACCGCTGTGTAAACTGCCTCGTCATAATAACCTTTCCGGAAATGCTCTTCCGCCTTCAGCAGCTGCTCATCAATAGCTTCCGACTCGCTTCGATACTTGTTGCCATGCTGAATAGCTTGTTCGGCAAGATTTGCCTGCTCTAACGTTGTCATTAATTGCTGATGAACTTTTTGCACACTATGTTTTGCATCATCAATGGCTGTATTCACCTTCCCCATTTCAACAGGGATTTCTCCTAATGCTTCTGCTGCCGACACAAGTTTATTTTCTGCTGCATCTACTTCGTTTAAAAGAGCGGATGGAACCTTTGGAAGAAGCGAACGCTCTAACCTCATTCGGTCTTGCAGCATTTGACGGCGCAATGTCTTTAATGTTTCTAGAGCAGACACTTCATCTTTTCTTAGAGAGAACAGCTTTTCTTTCAACGTGCGCACTTGATTTTCCAATGTATGTATATCTTTTTTTATCGCATCAAGGCTTTCTTTTAATGCTGTAAATGACTGTTTGCGCTGATGATACATATCTTGAAAAACACGCCACGTTTTCAACGCCTCTTCTATCCTGCTTTCAGTATTATAATAGCGCGTTTCATCCTCATCGGGGATACGATAACTTTGCTGTACCTTTTCACGCTCGTCTTCTAATTCGTCTAAGAGTGTTTCCACACGTTTTACATCTTGGCGGACATTCGCTGTTTCTGCTTCCACATATTGTCGTGCTTCTACTTCATTTTCAAGTGTCTGATAGATGTATTCGATGTAATCGTGAATCTCTTCTAGACGTTTTTCCGCCTTTTCAAGCTCTAAACTAATCACTGCTTTTTTTATGGAAGGCAGCTCATCCATCACATCTTCTAAATAAGAACGAAATGGTAAATGTTCAAGTGTATATCCTGCTTTTTCCATTTCCTCTATTCCCATAATAACTTCTTTGCATTCTTCGCGTAAATTGGCTTCCACATCAACAAGCATTGCGGGAACCTGTTTTACTTGACTTTCGGTTTGTGACAGATCATTACTCCACTCAGTTAATAACTGACTGGCCTTTAAATGGTTGCCTGCCTCTGTTTCTTTTTCAAACAAGCGAACATTTTCTTTATATTCTTGCAGGCGTTTTTCAAACAAACGTACCGATTCATCTAACGCCAATCGATTCTCAGCAACATACTGTCCGAGCTTTTCTAGCCGTTCTTTGATGTCATCAATGCCCACTCGATTTTCTTGCTCACTGCTTACTAGTTCCTCTACTTCATTGAATATCGCAGTAATGTGGTGGTCAATGTCTGTCAGCTGCTGTCTAGCCTCTTTTAATAGAGACCTGGCAGCTTTGAATTTGTACTTATTAGCCAGCTCTTCGATATCAAAAAACCATTCTTCGATATCAGGAAGTCTCACCCCTACAATTTCTTCCCATTCCTGGCGCCATTCTTCAAACTTTGCCTCCGTCTCTCCTGACATCGTGAGACCTTTCACTCTGGCTATTTCATCTGCCACTGGCTGATTGGCTATTTTCGTTTTCCATTGTTCTAGCTTATCTACTTCTTTATATATCTTTTTTCTTGAAACAGCACCAAAAGCAATAATTCCTGCAATAATAACAACTGCTATTGTAATTACGTATATCATCATGAGTCTTCACTCCAGTTTGACTGCCACTTATGTCATAAAATTTATTCAGCATTGAATTTTTTCGTCAAATTCAGGTAAAATCCTTCTATATATTACATCTTTTGGTTGAAAGTAAAAGAAATACAATTCTATGATAACATGGAAAAGAACTGCATGTGACAGATAAGTAAACGAATTTCAAAAAGGGATGATACTGTGAGAATAAAAAGAGATGGACATATTCACACCCCTTACTGTCCTCATGGCTCTAAAGATTCATTTAAGCAATATATTGAGCGCTGTATTGACGAGGGGTTTGACACTATCACGTTTGCAGAGCATGCACCTCTGCCCCCCGGTTTTAACGACCCGGTTCCTGCCCAAGACAGTGCGATGCCTTTAAGCAGTCTGTCTTCTTATATTACTGCAATTGAGACGTTAAAGGCGGAATACCGCCGTGACATCACCATTTTAACCGGCCTTGAAATTGACTATATTGAGGGCTTTGAACAGGAAACGAAAGCTTTTCTTGATGAGATAGGCCCGCAGCTTGATGACAGCATTTTATCCGTTCATTTTTTACAATCCAAAGGCAGCTATTTCTGCCTTGACTTCAGCCCAGATAGTTTTGCGGCACTTGTTACATCTACCGGCTCTTTACAAAACACCATAGATTTGTATTTTAATACCCTCAAATCTTCCATAGAGAGTGAGCTTGGTCCATACAAACCAAAACGTCTCGGTCATATGACGCTCATCAAAAAATTTCAGCGCCGTTACGGACAGATGGATATTACCGAGCACGCCCGCCACATCCTTGAACACGTAAAGCATGCGGGAATGGAGCTTGATTATAACGGTGCTGGTACTGCTAAACCGCTGTGCCAAGAACCATATCCTCCACATGATATTGCTTTAGAAGCAAAAAAAAGGGGCATCCCGTTAGTATATGGATCGGATGCACACCAAGAAAAGGAGTTAACGCAAGGGCTGACAGCGTTATATCCCTTAGCCCATTAGATCATTATGGCTGGACAAAGTCGGCTTGATGCTGTGTGTGGTGAAAGGGTATCGCTTTGTGCTCTTCTTTTTTCGAATCGCTAAGAAGTACTTTCGATGCCCACTCCCTTAATTCTTTGCGGTACATTTTAATAAAATGCGGCTGCTGCGGATGCAGATGAAACACTTCCCGCACATATTGATGATGGAGATAAGGCATAATAACCATGCCGCGAAACTGCATGATCGTCCACTGCACAGAAACCGGAGCAAAAGTTCCTTCCTGTATGCCTTTTTTCAATACAATCGAATAAAGGTGCTTTTCTTTCATGAGATAAGTACTCGTTATTTCACGAATCAAGGTCGAATCAAGCGTCATTTCCCGAAGTACAAAGCGGGCCCGTAAATGCCGTTCTTTCATAAATGTTAAAACCCTCTCAGCCATATACAGCATTTTTTCATACGAATCATGATGGGGCGTTTTCACAGCCAGCTCCAATTCTTCCATGTATCCTTCTAAAAAGTCCGTCATCAGCGCTTCAAGCAACCCTTGTTTTCCGCCAAAATAATACGAAATGAGCGAAATATTCACTCCTGTTTTGGATGCAATTTCTCGAATCGACGTCCCGTGGTAACCTTTACTCGTAAACAAAACCGTTGCAGCTTCTAGCATTTTTTCCTTGGTGGTTTCGGTGGCGGACATGCCATCGCCTCCTTTATAACTAATGTAGAAACCATGCATAATGTAGAAACCATGCATCATGTAGAAACCATGCATAATGTAGAAACCATGCATCATGAACATATTCGTTATACATAACTTCCCGCTTTTTCGTGGAATCTCCTTTTAAAAAAACTCGACACTTTCTCTTCTAGTTCGGCAAACACTCTCATTCTTGTCGTTTTTCAACGGTGTGATAAACTAGATGTGAATAATAGTAGAAAAGGAGAGTATACGTTGTTTCAACAAGTTGAATATAAAGGAAGTACGCAAGAACAATACCAGCTTCTATTTAAACAATTAGAGGCCTTGCTCGAAGGAGAACCGAATCAAACAGCCAACTTGTCAAATGCGGCTGCACTGTTGTACCAATTTCTGCCGGATGTGAACTGGCTTGGGTTCTATCTATACCACCCTGCTGATAATGAACTCATCCTCGGCCCCTTCCAAGGACTGCCTGCGTGCATCCGCATACCTATGAATAAAGGAGTGTGCGGTACTGCTGCGTATCATCGTTTGACCGAACGTGTACCAGATGTTACACAATTCCCGGGACATATTGCTTGTGATGGTGCAACGCAATCAGAAATTGTTATTCCGCTTATGAAAGAAGGAAAGCTTGTTGGCGTCTTAGATATTGACAGCCCTGTACACAACCGTTTTTCTGAAGAAGACCAAACATATTTAGAAGAATTTGCTGACTTATTAATTAAATATCTATAAGCGAAATACTAACAGAAGCCGCGTCTTATATTGACTTTACATGGCTATCATTATATAATGGCCTTTGTGTAAAAGAGACAGCCAGGGCAAACTTGATGTGTGCACCCTTTCATTTTGTTCCTTAAACCTGCGGCTGACTATTTTGGTTTAAGGGGCATTGCGTAACCTCTAGCTGTCGAGGCGAAGATGCATAAGAACAAAATGAGCATGTCAAGAGATTGTCAACGTTGTTCTTTTTCCAATACTATTATAAATAGAGGAGGTTTCTTGTATGGCTCGTTATACAGGACCAACTTGGAAAAAATCCCGCCGTTTTGGCATTTCTCTCAGCGGCACAGGTAAAGAACTAGAAAAGCGCCCATATGCTCCTGGTGAGCATGGCCCAACTCAACGGAAAAAGCTTTCCGAATATGGTTTGCAGCTTCAAGAAAAGCAAAAGCTTCGTTACATGTACGGATTGAATGAGCGTCAATTCCGCAAGCTTTTCGAACAAGCTGGTAAAATGTCCGGGGTACACGGTGAAAACTTCATGATTCTACTTGAATCCCGTCTCGATAATCTTGTTTATCGTCTCGGTCTCGCTCGTACTCGCCGTGCTGCACGTCAACTTGTGACACATGGTCACGTAACAGTAGACGGCGGACGCGTAGACATTCCTTCTTACCGCGTAAAACCAAACCAAACAATTGGTCTTCGCGAAAAATCCCGCAATCTTTCTGCTGTGAAAGAAGCGGTAGAAGTAAATAACTTCGTTCCTGAATATCTAACATTCGACGAAGAAAAACTAGAAGGAACGTACACTCGCCTTCCAGAGCGTTCTGAACTTCCTTCCGAAATTACAGAAGCTCTTATCGTTGAGTACTACTCTCGTTAAGCTGGCAAAAAAGCAGGTTCCCGCTTGGGGAACCTGCTTTTTCTTTGGTTCTACAGCCGTTATTGGGATTTTAGAAAAAGGTTCTATACATTGTGTCGGAGTGACTCCCCCTTAAGAAAAGGGCAGACTCTTCTCTTACTGTGATTATGCATATTGAATTAAGAAATATTTCTTTTTCCCGCGGCGGATAATCGTAAATGCTTGATCGATTTTATCTTCTTCCTCGATCACTTTATCCATTTGCTGACAACGCTCGCCGTTAATGTACACCGCACCGTTCTTCATATCTTCACGTGCTTGGCGTTTGGACGAAGAAATACCAGCTTCTACAAGCAAATCAATTAAACCTTTCTCCTCTTCTTCGACAACATGAGTCGGTACATCTTTAAATCCTTGCTTTACCTCATCCGCTGTTAACTGTTTGAAATCCCCGCCGCCAAATAAAGCTTCTGATATATGCTGGGCTTGCTTGAGCGCTTCTTCTCCATGTACAAACCGCGTCACTTCTTCTGCCAGCCTGCGATGCGCTTTACGCTCTTCTGGCTGCGTCTTTAGCTCTTCTTCTAACGCTTGGATTTCTTCTTCACTTAAGAACGTAAAGTATTTGAGAAATTTCACGACATCACGATCATCGGTATTGATGAGGAACTGATAAAACTCGTACGGAGAAGTTTTTTCTGGATCCAGCCAAATCGCTTTTCCTTCTGTCTTACCAAATTTCGTTCCATCCGCTTTTGTTACAAGCGGAATCGTAAACCCATATGCATCCGGCTCGTCTCCTTCTTCTCCGCCTTTCATTCGGCGAATTAGTTCGAGACCAGCTGTAATATTTCCCCATTGGTCGCTTCCGCCTATCTGAAGCTGGCAGCCTTGCTCTTTATTCAAATGGTAGAAATCAAAAGACTGCAAAATTTGATAACTAAACTCCGTAAATGAGATACCAGACTGAATACGGGACTCTACCGACTCTTTACTAAGCATGTAGTTTAATCCAAAATGTTTCCCTACATCACGTAAAAACGTAATAATATCCATACTACCGATCCAGTCATAGTTATTTAACACTTCTGCCTTTTTACTGCCGTCAAAGTCAAGGTATTTTTGAAGCTGATTTTTAATACGGCCAGTGTACATACGAACAACATCTTCCTCGTTTAATGTCCGTTCTGCCTTTTTACCGCTTGGATCGCCAATCAATCCGGTAGCCCCGCCTACAAGAGCAAGCGGCTTATGTCCGGCTAATTGAAAACGGCGCAGCGTAATAATAGTCAGTAAATGGCCAATGTGAAGGCTGTCACCCGTCGGATCGAAACCGCAGTACATTGTTACCTGCTTATTATTCAACAACTCATGCAAGCCTTCTCTATCCGTGACTTGATTGATAAGTCCTCTCCATTCCAAATCTTGTAAAACATCCATGCTGTTTCTCTCCTTTTTGACATAATTAGAAAAAAGTTGACCTGTTATCCAGTTCAAATAGCAAAGATTGTCTAGCAGACAGAAGCGCTCTGAAAGTATAAAAAAACGCCCCTTCTTTATATAAAGAAGGGACGATTCGTCTCGCGGTACCACCCTTATTGAAAGCTAGACAGCTTTCCACTTCATTGGTGATAACGGTACCTCCCGTCTTTCCTACCTTAGAGAAAAACCATTATAGGAAAGCAGCTCCAGAACGTAATTCAACATCATTCCTTTGTACCGGCTCCCAGCAGCCGCCGGCTCTCTGAAGACAGGGAGGAATGTGCTACTTCAATCCTTCAACGCTTGTTATGTATGATGATGAGAATGATAGAACCATTCTAACTATATATCTTTTATCATATTCACTCTGCCCCTGTCAACTTGACTAAAAAATACCGAAAACGGATAGGAAGCTTTACACGCGTATGCTATAATATCGTTGAAGTTTTGGGGGGAATTATAACATGCATCAATTTTTTGAAAAACTCAACCGCGGGCTCGATCAAATCAAGAATCATCCCTTTGTCAAAGGTCTTAATATTACATCTCATATTTTTTGGAATCTTCTTTTGATCGGTGCGGTGCTCATGGTGATGCTTGTATTGTTTGCCGGAAGTGCGGGTGCTGGTTATTTCATCTCACTCGTTGAAGACCAGCAAGCCTACAGCAAATCAGAGTTTCAGCATGAAATTTATAATTACGAAGAAGTCAGTGATATTTACTTTGACGATGACACCTATTTGGGGGAATTTCCAGCTGACTTAGAACGAAAAGAACGACCGCTCGAGGACATGTCAGAGCATCTCATTCATGCCGTTATTTCAACCGAAGATGAATACTTCTTTGAACATCAAGGGATTGTTCCAAAGGCGCTCTTACGTGCTACCTATCAGGAAGTAACTGGTGCCAGTAATCAAACAGGCGGGAGCACCTTAAGCCAGCAAGTCATAAAAAATCAGCTGCTGACAAACGAAGTATCATTTGAACGAAAGGCTAAAGAAATTGCGTTAGCGCTTCGAATGGAACAATTCTTGGATAAAGAAGAAATTTTAGAAGCGTACTTGAATATTGTTCCATTCGGACGTAATGCCGATGGGAGAAATATTGCTGGTGCACAGTCGGCTGCAGAAGGCATATTTGGTGTGGACGTATCAGAGCTTAATATCGCACAGGCCGCCTTTATTGCAGGATTGCCGCAAAACCCTTTTACATATACGCCTTTTGAAAATAACGGAAATGTAAAAGAAAACTTTGAAGCCGGCTTGAACAGAATGCAGCTGGTACTTCGCAACATGCTGGAAAATAATTTTATCACAGAAGAAGAATACGAAAAAGCTAAAGAATATGATATTCGTGCTCATTTAGCCGAACCTTCCGGAAGTCTCATTGAAGAATATCCGTACCTTACCTACGAAACACAAGACCGTGCTGCCCGTATTATCCGGGAAAAACTTCTGGAAGAAGATAACGTTAATGTAGAAGACATGGAAGACGATGAAAGGCAAGAAACCCTTTCTCACTACTATCAACAGGCAAAACATGAGCTGGCGCACGGTGGATATAATGTGCATATAACCATCAAAAAAGACATTTATGACGCTATGCAGCGCGCAACAGCACAGTCACAATGGTTTGGGCCTACACGACAAATCAATGGCGAAGCAGAAACAGAAGAAGTTGGTGCCATTCTTATTGATAATGATACAGGGGCCATTCTCAGTTTTGTCGGCGGTCGTGATTTCGAGCGGGAAAATTTAAACCACGCTACACAGGCGTATCGACAAAACGGTTCTACCATGAAGCCTTTGCTCGCCTATGGACCTGCTATGGAGCAAGGCATTGTACAACCTGGCACCATTCTGCCTGATGTACCAAGCACGTATCAATCAACGGGGGGATCGTTCCGAAATGCCGGTGACAGCTACTCTGGCTTAATTACAGTAAGAGAAGCGCTAAAACGATCCAAAAACGTACCTGCTGTTAAAACGTTTGAACGGCTGAACCATGACGTGTCAAGACAAGCTTTACTAGACATGGGATTTAACCGGCTGGATCCTGGGGAACCATATAACTCTGCTCCCATTGGCGGTCTCACTTATGGAACCACTGTAGAAACAAACACAAATGCTTTCACTATATTTGGTGATCACGGGCAATATAAAGATTCTTATTTCATTGAAAAAATTGAAACAAAAGACGGTGAAACCGTTTATCAGCATGAAGTGGAAACCAATCAAGTGTTTTCCCCACAAACGGCCTTCTTAATGACAGATGTTTTACGAGATGTGTTAGAACCTGGCGGAACAGCCGGTTCGCTGCCAGGCAGAATGCGGTTTGGCGGAGACTGGGCAGGAAAAACAGGTACCTCTAATGAAACAAAGGACTCATGGTTTGTTGGTTACAACCCTAATGTGACATTTGGAATCTGGATTGGCTATGACACACCGCGCACGATTACATCACCCTATAAGGGGTTAAGCTATGGAGCAAGAACACAACAAATATGGGCTGATATGATGAATGCTGCGTATGAGGCAAATGCAGATGTATTTCGTATTAATGATCAATTTGAACAGCCCGATGGTATTGTCCGTCAAACCATCTGCGGTATCTCCGGGAAACTGCCTGATTCTCTTTGTTTGGAAGCTGGGCTTACGACAACTGATTATTTTAATGCAGCCTATGTGCCAACAGAACATGACAGCAACTTAAACCAAACAACATCTGTTGAGATTAACGGTGTTATGTATAAAGCCTATGACGCCACCCCATCTGAGTTCACACAATCCGGGGTTGTAGTGGAAGAAGACTTCTTAGCCGATGAAGCTCTAAATGAATACTTGCCGGACAGCTGGAACAATATCGTGGCAGACAAAGCTGCTCCTAGCAATGGAAGAACCCCAGCTCCTGTTACAGGGGTTTCAATGAGCGGTAACTCCTTAAGCTGGAACCAGCATACGGATAATGACATCGTTGGCTATCGTATTTATAGAGGAGACGGTTCACGAGTACAGTCTATTCGAGGAAACACCTCCACTTCTACTAGTGTCAGCAGCAGCGGTTCGTTCTTTGTCACAGCTGTCGATTCGATGGGCAGAGAGTCCACCGCTTCCGTAACTGCTGAGCGGCAAGCTGCACCGTCTTCACCGCCTGAATCAAGTGAGGAAGAGTCCGACACGAATGATTCAACAAGCGATAATACCGAGGAAGAACCAGCTAACGGCGACAACAATCAAACCGAAAATCAGGAAGAACCAGAAAATAACAACAGTGATGAACCAGACAACGATCGTAATGAAACAGATGATGATTCCAATACCAATAATGATTCTGATAACAATCACGCCGAAAATGAAAATCCAGGCGAATCACAAGAAAACAACGACCAAACAGATGATTAACGCCATTAGAAAACAAAAGTACCAAGAGTCTTCAAACATTGAACGAACAACAGGCTTTTTGGCAAGCACCCTTTTCTTGCACATTAAAACAGATGAAAACCTCATATAGAACAAAAAATTCCCTGCCGGTATACCGGCAGGGAATTTTTATACTCTTTTAATCTTCCATCGTAGATAAATCACCAGTTGGCAAGTCAAGCTCCCACGCTTTCAGGACGCGGCGCATAATTTTACCACTGCGCGTTTTCGGCAATTTATCACGGAATTCAATTTCACGCGGTGCTGCATGAGCAGCCAATCCTTTTTTCACGAAATTACGAATATCTTCTTTCAAATCTTCCGTCACGTCATATCCGTCACGTATAGCAATAAACGCTTTAATAATCTCACCACGAACAGGATCTGGTTTTCCAATAACACCCGCTTCAGCTACAGCTGGATGTTCAATAATTTTACTTTCCACTTCAAATGGCCCTACGCGCTCACCAGAAGTCATAATAACATCATCAATACGGCCTTGGAACCAGAAGTACCCATCTTCATCCATGTAAGCAGAATCACCAGATACATACCAGCCGTCTAATTCAAAGTAGCTGTTATATTTTTCTTCATTGTTCCAAATCGTTCTCATCATCGATGGCCAGCCTTTTTCAATAGCAAGGTTGCCCATGCGGTTTGGCGGCAGCTCATTGCCTTGATCATCAACAATCGCTGCTTTCACTCCTGGTATGGGTTTACCCATGGAACCTGCTTTGACGGTCATTGCAGGATAGTTACAAATCATCATCGCACCCGTTTCTGTCATCCACCATGTGTCATGAATACGCAAGTCAAAGACCTTTTCACCCCAACGGACAACTTCAGGATTGAGTGGTTCCCCAACACTTAAAATATGGCGAAGGCTGGATAAGTCATAATTTTTTACAACCTCATCTCCTGCACTCATCAGCATACGGAAAGCTGTCGGCGCACTGTACCAAACAGAAACTTTGTAATTCTGTAATGTTTCATACCAATCTTGCGGGCTGAAACGGCCGCCGCGAACCACATTCGTAACACCTGCAAGCCATGGTCCAAATATACCGTAGGACGTTCCAGTCACCCAGCCTGGGTCTGCGGTGCACCAGTACACGTCACCATCTTTTAAGTCCAATACCCATTTTGCTGTTGCATAATGCTGAACCATGGCATTATGAACATGCAAAACTCCTTTCGGCTTTCCAGTAGATCCGGATGTGTAGTGTAAAATAAGGCCGTCTTCACGATCCACCCATTCCGTTTCAAAATCCTCGGATGCTTCTTGCAAACGTGAATCAAAATCAAGGTAAGGACCTTCTTCTTTTACATTTTCTCCTCGAACAAACACCGTATCAAGATTAGGAAGATCATCGACAGGTACACGTTCCAACAAGTCAGGAGTTGTTACCAGTGCTTTCGCCTCGCTGTCTTCAAGACGGTCGCGAACCGCCCCTTCCATAAAAGCTTCAAATAATGGACCGACGATAGCCCCAACTTTAATAGCACCAAGCACGGCAAAATACAATTCTGGAGAGCGAGGCATGAAAATAAATACTCGGTCTCCCTTTTTAATACCTGCGTCTTTTAAAATATTTGCTGCTTGATTGGTTTTCTGTTTCATCTCAAGGAATGTGTATTTTTCGTTTCTATTGGCATCACTGTAATACAATGCAACTTGATCTTTTTTATTAGGAGAGTCGGCATGGCGGTCAATTGCTTCGTGGGCCATATTTACTTTTCCAGTTTCAGACCAGCTGAATTCTTTTTCGATTTCAGACCAGTTAAAATTTTTAGCTGCTTCTTCGTAGTTTTTCAAGTTGTAATCTCCATTTTTTGGTGGAAGCGTTTGCACTTTCATATACCATCTTCCTCTCTAATAGTATGTAATTTGTGTACTAATACACACCTTTGGATGTGTTCTGATACACATTATAATATATATTGAATTTTTCTTCAATTTTTAATTATGAAACCAGTTAAAATGTTAAAAAACTGCTTCTGTTATTATATACCTTTTCTCTGTTATCATTAAACTGCTTTTTTAATTTTACAGATGATTCCACTGAGAGTTTCCAATCATGTATAATGGAATTAAACAAGATAGGTAATTAAACTTTTAAAGGTGGTACATGGATGATCCATAGAAAAACATACTATTCTCGGGAATTACACTTCGATGGGAGAACACTGCTTATAGAAGGCCCTATCTCAGGAAGGAAAATTTATGATTATGATTTTCATGAGGGGCTTACCGCCTTTCGGCCGCCGGAAGAACAAAAGAAAGCTCTAATCGGGATTGCGGATCTTCCAGAAGGACGCATCCACGCAGTCATCGATGAACACACTATTGTCGGCTATGTAACGTTTTTGCACCCTGATCCATTAGAACGCTGGTCTGAAGCTGAGATGGAAAACTTGTTAGAACTCGGTGCGATTGAAATTGCTGCGGAATACCGCGGAGCCAAATTAGGGACGAATTTGCTTCAGTTCTCTATGTTAGATGACTTTATGGAAAATTATATTATCATTACAACAGAATATTATTGGCATTGGGATTTAAAAGGCAGTGGGTTATCTATCTGGGAATATCGCAAAGTGATGGAAAAAATGATGAACGCTGGTGGGTTAGAATGGATGGCTACGGATGATCCAGAGATTTGTTCTCATCCTGCTAATTGTTTGATGGTGAGGATTGGCAAAAATGTTAATCACGAAGATATTCAACGTTTCGACAGCGTGCGCTTTTCACAGCGTTTTATGTTTTAAAAGTCTGCTCTGCCTATCCCTTTGTTTTATTTACCCAGTAGTGAAACCGCTTAAAAGAGGTGACAGTAGATACCATGCTTGTAGAAGAAATTATGAAAACAAATGTGTCCACTATCGAACCAAATACTTCAATAAAAACCGCTATGGAGCTGCTTCATAAGCATAAAATTAGACACATTCCCGTCATTGACCAACAAAACAAAGTCGCAGGGATTGTATCTGATAGAGATATTAGAGATGCCAGCCCTTCTGTGTTTCATTTGAATGAACCTGATGAGCTGCACTACCCGGCTTCTAAAATTATGAAGTTTCCTGTCATTACCGTGCAGCCGCTTGATTTTGTAGAAGAGGCTGCCGTTACATTATATGAAAATGATATCAGCGCTCTTCCTGTCGTAACAGATGAAGACAAACTTGTTGGCATTTTAAAAGAATCTGATGTACTGCACACCCTTGTAAAGTTAACAGGGGCACATCATCCGTCATCACGCATCGAAGTCCAGGTGCCAAATGTTACTGGTCAGTTAGCCGAAGTTTCTCAAGTTTTTAAGGACAATAAAGTCAACGTTACCAGCGTCCTTGTCTACCCAAACCCAATTCCTGATACGAAAGTGTTAGCCTTCCGAGTACAAACGATGGACCCGCGCCGTATAATTGAGCAGCTTCAAACAAAAGGTTATGACATCACATGGCCTCGTATTCCGGGGATTAACCTATGAGCCAAGAATCCATTTTTGTATACTCGGAAGGACAACTTTCTTATAAATTCAGTGATCATCACCCATTTAATCATCTGCGGCTGCAGCTAACCCATGATTTATTAACGTCATCAGGTGCTCTTTTTGCAGATGATGTCATTGCGCCAAGAACGGCAACCGATGAGGAAATTGCCTTGATTCATGACAAGCCTTATATAGACGCTATTAAATCGGCGGGGAATGGAACATTAAGCCGCGGCATTGCTAACAATTACGGTATTGGTACAGAGGACACTCCTGTTTTTCCACACATGCATGAAGCATCTGCCCTGCTCGTTGGGGGAACCTTAACCGCTGTTGATGCCGTCATGCAAGGGCGCACACAGCATGCTCTTCACTTAGGCGGCGGGCTCCATCACGGCTTTAGAGGAAAAGCTTCGGGATTTTGCATTTATAATGACAGTGCCATTGCTATCGAATATTTGAGGCAGAAACATGATGCCCGTGTGCTGTATATTGATACAGATGCCCATCATGGAGACGGGGTGCAGTGGGCCTTTTATGATGATCCGGATGTTTGTACTCTATCCATTCATGAAACTGGACGCTATTTGTTTCCTGGAACAGGAGAGGTACATGAAAAAGGCGCTGGACAAGGGTATGGCTTTTCCATTAATGTGCCTATCGATGCATTTACCGAGGACGAATCGTTTCTTGATTGTTACGAGCGAACTTTTCGAAAAGTTATCGAATTTTTCAAACCAGACGTTATTTTGACACAAAATGGAGCCGATGCCCATTATTATGATCCATTAACGCACTTGTCCTCTACGATGAAGACATATCGCTGTGTTCCAAAACTTGCTCATGAGCTTGCCCATGAATACTGTCACGGGAAGTGGATTGCAGTAGGCGGGGGCGGCTATGATATATGGAGAGTTGTTCCTAGAGCCTGGGCGATGATTTGGCTGGAAATGACCAACCAAACAGATGTATTAAATCACCCTATCTCTCAGGATTGGCAGAAAAAATGGCAGCCGAAAGCACCTGTTTCGCTGCCAAACTCCTGGAGTGATCCGGGTGATTTATATCCTGCTATTCCAAGACGAAGCGAGATTACTGCAAAGAACAGCAAAACCGTTGACAAGGCATTATTTCATATTATTAACGAACAACAATAACATTCTAAAATGTAAATGGTACCAAACGTGGAAGCTGGGACAAAAGTATAGAAACCATATAAAAATCCGAACGGTTTATTAATAAACCGTTCGGATTTTTGTTTATTACAGGAATTTCTATCGTTGCTCCGTCAACATACATCGTGTTCCGCAGGCACGGGGCCTCAGCTAACTTGGTAAAGAACAGCCCTTTACCAAATGGACTTCGGCTCGTGTTTCGACGCACAGGACGTGTTGGTGTCGGCGTTGGCCACACGATGTGGCTGGTCTTAGCCGACGTCCTGCAGAAATCTTCGTATGTTAACAATACCTTAGCAGACACTTTCATATTTTATTGTTCGGCTTTTGAGTGACCAGTTTTACACTTAACCCCTGCTTTTCTCTCAGCGAGCAGATTCTCTCGTTTCTTCTTCAAACGCCGGATCAGAAATAACGATAACGACTCGGCGGTTTTTTTGCATATTCTCTTCTGAATTATTCGGAGCAATTGGCTGCGTCGCACCATATCCCGTTGCCGCAAAACGGTTCTGTTCGAGATCATGGCGGCTGATTAAGTAACGGATAACGCTGCTGGCTCGAGCACCTGATAGTTCCCAATTAGAAGGGTACCGATATGTAGAAATTGGGCGGTTATCGGTGTGTCCCTCTACTTTCACCAGGTTAGGAAGCAATTCCAACAATGTACCTACCTTGTTTAAAAAAGGTTCACCCTCACTTAATATGTCTGCTTCCCCCGTATGAAATAACAGCTGCTCCTGTAAAACGAGGACAACCCCACGGTCATCCCGTGTCGCTGAAATGTATTCATTCAAGTCATTTTCTTCTAAATATGCCTGCACTTCTTGCAGCAGTTCATCAAGATTAATTTCTTCCTCTTCTTGTGCCGTATTTGCATTGCCAGCAGACGAATCAGTGTCCATATTTTGATTTTCCAATTCTGCTATCGAAGAAAACGATTCAAACATGGCTTGATCCTGAAACGAATCCGCAATAGCTTGAAATTTCTTTGCATCAATAACAGACATGGAGAACAACATAACAAAAAACACTAGAACGAGCAGCACGATATCGGAGAAGGTTACCATCCATTTCGGCGACCCCTTCTGAGGCTTTTTTTCTCTACGCCTCATTAGCGAGTTCCTCCGTTTCTTCCAATTGTTCCTGTTTATTGTTTTTACGCACAAACGCTGTTAATTTTTCTTCCAAAATCTTTGGATTTTGGCCGGACTGCACACCGATAACACCTTCAATGACGATTTGTTTTACAAAAACCTCATCTTCTGTTTTTTGCTCTAACTTATTAGACATTGGCAAAAAGACTAAATTTGCTAAGACTGTCCCATATAACGTCGTCATTAAAGCTACTGCCATATTTGGTCCGAGTGTTGCAGGGTCTTCCAATTCTTGCAGCATGAGCACAAGCCCAATCAACGTCCCGACCATTCCCCAAGCTGGTGCATATTCACCAGCCTTTTCAAAAAAGAGGCGCCCCTTGCGATGCCGCTCTTCTAGTGCAACAACCTCTGCCATCATAATATCTTTAATCACGTCTGGTTCCATTCCGTCTACAGCAAGGAGAACGCCTTTTCGAATGTATGGGTCTTCAACTTCATCTAACTCCGCCTCAAGTGCCAGCAGCCCTTCACGTCTTGCTTTTGTAGACAGATGGGAAAAGGTGTCGATGAGCTGCGGCAAGTCATTATCATCATGACGAAAAGCCTGCTGTGCTACTTTTGGCATCTTCTTGATTTCTTTAAACGAAAAGCTAATCAACAACGCTGCTGCAATTCCACCAAAAACAATTAGAAAAGCAGTTAACTGAATGAAAAAGACAACCGATTCCATGCCCGCGTTGGTAAATATGGCAAACAGCAATGTAGAGATGCCTAAAAGGATACCGATGGGTGTCAATATATCAAGCTTTTTCATATATCGATCCTGACTCCCTGTGTGTAATTTTTCCATACCGAACATGCAGGCACGAACAAGCAAATTGCCAAACAAAAGTTCAGCTTCTTTAACCAGCTTGGCAGCTTAGAATGAAGTAGAGTCTCTATATTCTAAACGATGTGGTAACTGTACTACTTCATCCTGCACTTCTTCTTTATTCATATACTTTGTCAACAGACGCATTGAAACAGCTCCAATATCATACATCGGCTGTACAACCGTTGTAAGAGTCGGGCGGACCATCGTAGCTAAACGTGTATTATCAAAACCGATGACTTCTACTTCATCGGGAACACTCACGCCGCTGTCTTGCAATCCGTGGATAACTCCTAGTGCCATTTCATCTGTCGCCGCAAAAATAGCTGTAGGCGGGTTATCTCTTTTTCTTAACTCTTGTACAGCTTCTATTCCTGAATCGTACGTGTAATCTCCGACAGTCACTAAGCTTTCATCAAAGCCTGGTCCGTTTTGTTCACATGCTTCTTTATATCCTTGAAACTTCTGATAGCCATTCATTGGATCTTCTAACGAACCAGATACCATTCCAACTCTTTGATGGCCAGCCTCTATCAGCTCTGTCACCGCGTCAAATGCAGCTTGACGGTAATCAATGTTGACAGATGGAATCTGTTTGTTTTCATCAAGCGTTGCTGCTAATACGACAGGAACAGGGGAGCGTTTAAACTCCTCTACGTGTTCTTCTGTAATCTCGCCGCCCATAAATAAAATGCCGTCTACCTGCTTTTCTAGGAGTGTGTTAATTAAATGGATTTCTTTGTCTTTGTTTTGGTCTGAGTTACTTAAAATAATATTGTATTTGTACATTGTTGCGATATCTTCAATTCCGCGCGCTAACTCAGCAAAAAAGATACTCGAAATGTCTGGGATGATAACTCCTACTGTCGTGGTTTTTTTACTGGCAAGTCCTCGTGCTACGGCATTAGGACGGTATCCGAGCCGTTCAATGGCATCTAATACTTTTTTCCTCGTTGCTGGTTTTACATTTGGGTTTCCATTCACTACTCTTGAAACAGTAGCCATGGATACACCTGCTTCTCGTGCTACATCGTAAATGGTTGTGTTCACTCCGAAAGCCTCCTCGTCTATTTCCTTTCATTCATTTTCATAATGTAGTGTTATCATATTATAACTAGAGGAGGTTCCGCAATTCCTTTCCCTAGTTATATCGGTATGTTCACCAAATTTTACACAGTTTTATACTTTTTTCATGAAATTTACGTAACAATAGCCACATAAGCTATTAAAAACGTCTCCCCCAAAGCTTGGAGAAGACGTTCAGGTCTTTATAATTTATACAACCCAGAGTCACGCAAAGACTGGAGAAAATCATGGAATTGTGGAATATCCATCTGCTGGGCAGAATCAGACAATGCAACTGCTGGATCGGGATGCACTTCCGCCATCACCGCATCGGCTCCAATAGCTAAAGCCGCTTTGGCTGCCGGAAGAAGCAAATCGCGTCTGCCAGTAGAGTGTGTTACATCCGCTAGAACCGGAAGGTGTGTCTCTTGTTTTAACACAGGAATGGCTGATATATCTAATGTGTTTCTTGTCGCTTTTTCAAATGTGCGGATGCCTCGTTCACAGAGCATTACATTTTCATTTCCTTTAGCAAGAATATATTCTGCCGCTTTGATGAATTCATCAATGGTTGCAGACAAACCACGTTTTAATAATACTGGTTTATCAACAGCACCTACTTCTTTTAACAAGTCGAAGTTTTGCATGTTCCGGGCACCGATTTGGATAACATCGACATATTCTGATGCTTCTGCGATTTCTCCTGGTGTCATTACTTCACTAATAACAACCATATCAAGCTCATCCGCAACGCGTCTTAAAATTTCCAGCCCTTCTAGCCCGAGTCCTTGGAAATCATAAGGAGACGTACGAGGTTTAAAAGCACCACCGCGAAGCAGTCGAATCCCTTGTTCTTTCATTGCTGAAGCTACTTCATATACTTGTTCGTAACTTTCAACAGAACATGGTCCGGCAATGATTTTTTGTGACCCATTGCCAATTTCTTCTCCTTTTAAATCGACAATGGTGTCTTCTGCTTTTTTCTTGCGTGACACGAGCAATGCTTTTCGATTATCATCTTCCTGCAATTCCAAACTAGCTTGAAAGATTTGCTTAAATAAATGCTGAAGAGTGCTTGTTTCAAATGGTCCTTCGTTATTTTCTGCAATCATATCAAGCATTTTTCTTTCTCTTACTGGGTCAAAGCGCTTTTGGCCGCTCACACTTTTCACTTGGCCAATTTCTTGTACAATGCGTGCCCGCTCATTTATCGTGTCCAATAGTTTCATATTTACGTCATCAAGCTGACCTCTTAGGTTTTCTAACTGTTCATTGCTCACTTTCTCCACTCCCTATGATTTGATTTATTTTTCCTTTTTTCGTCATTCGGTGTTACATTTCTTAGTAATTAATGACTATTATAAACGATTTGTCTGTAAATGTCAGCCTTTTTTCTTTATTAATTAAACGCTTTTAAGCACTAAAGTAAAAAATACTTATATAAAAGTGGATTCCTTAATACTGTCTATTAAATTTTTTTACAGACGAACATAACGTTCATTAAATAACAAGTGATTTGCACTTGATATCAGTATGCGCTCCATCGTCTCTCTTATGTTGCGACAAATAAAAACCATTGCAAACACTTGACCTAGACATCAAACATAAACAAAAACTCCGCGGCTTTTGCCGCGGAATGAGTGTATATTCATTTATCGGTTTGCTTGCTGTTCTACGGACGTATGGAGCTCTTCGATATCATTTTTGACTTCTTGTTCTAATTTTTCACTCATCTCGTCATCTAAATCGTCAGACAGCTCATCTGCCAGCTCATCTGCTGTTTTTTCCTCTTGATCAGCTGCTGACTTTGATGTTGCCTCTTTCACACGATCATAGAGCTGGCTGGACTGCTCGGAGACATTTTTAGCAATACCAGAAGATTTCTCTTTTGCAAGGGATGCCCATTCTGTTCCTTTTTCATAAGCATTTGTTGTAAGTGTACTCGTCTTTTCACGAGCTGACTGCGCACTTTCTGATATATCGCCGCGCAGCTCCTTCCCGGATTTTGGAGCGAGCATCAATGCAGAACATGCACCGATAATTCCCCCTATTAACGTACCAATCACAAAATCTTTCGTATTCATATCTGACATACCCTATCACCCTCCTGCAGAATTAGAATTTTCATTGTGCTGCTCTTTTTCCTGTTTCTTTGCTTGCCACTTGGCGTACAAATCGATTGCTGCATTTCCCCACTGAACAGCTTGAGCCACTTGTTCGGATTGTTGCTTTGATTGGCGGGCAACTGTTTCAGACAGTCCACGAAAAGAGTGGTTAACCGTATCAAGGGAATCTCCGACGTTTTGAAGAGATGCAAACAAACCGTTCAATGATTCGGTTTTGTGCTGTACGTCCTCTGCAATTTGATTTGTTTTTTGAACCAGCTGTTCAGACTCTTTCGTAATACCCTGCATTTGATTTTCAAAGCGTTCCAGCGTAATAGAAACCTTTTCCATGGTGCCGGTTGCTGCTTTTAATGTTTTTATAACAAAAATGGCAAGTGCTGCAATTGAAAGTGCTACAATCAATGCACTTATGTAGAGTAGTTCCATTGAACGATGCCACCTCCTTCTCTGAGTTTACCACTTTTCCTTGGTTCTGAAACATTTCATTTTACCCAGCCATGTCACATTCGCTAGTTAATATATCAATTTCGCTAAAAAACGATGAAATCCTTCTTAAATATTAGAAAAACTCGGCTTGCCGCTCCAATCAAATAAAAACCCGTTTCCTGTCTGTTTTAGGCAGAAAACGGATGATCTCTTTATGAAGAAGCATATTCTTCATATGCCTGCTGAAATTTTTGAATATCCCCTGCTCCCATAAACAACAAGACACCATCTTTATGTGCCGCTAATTGGTTTACATCGTTTTCCGTTATAATATGTGACCCTGGCACTTTTTCTTGTAAATCTTCAATCGTAAGCGTGCCTTTGTCTTCGCGAGCAGAACCAAATATATCACATAAATACACGGAGTCAGCAGCTTGCAAGCTTTCAGCAAATTCTTCTAAAAATGTTTGCGTTCGTGTGAACGTATGCGGTTGAAACACTGCAACAATTTCACGTCCTGGATATTTTTGCTGAGCAGATTCCAGTGTTGCTTTAATCTCTGTCGGATGATGGGCGTAATCATCAACCAGTATTTGTGTTCCAAATGTTTTTTCCGTAAAACGCCGCTTTACTCCCGGAAATGACGCAAGCTGTTCTTTAATCACAGAAGCCGGCACTTCCTCATAGTGACACAGAGCAATCACCCCTAAAGCGTTCAACACATTATGTCTTCCAAATCCTGGAATGGTGAATGTCCCAATACGATCTCCGCGTATATGCAAATCAAACGTTGTGCCGTTTTCATCATAGTGAATATTATCAGCATTAAAATCATACTTTCCATCAATGCCATAATACATAATGGGAACAGGAGCATTCAGCGTTTGCAAGTATTCATCATCACCGCATGCAACAATCCCTTTTTTCACTTTTGCTGCCATTTCCTCAAAGGCAGACACGACATCTTCCATATCCGTAAAATAATCCGGATGATCAAAATCGATGTTTGTCATAATCGCGTAATCAGGTTCATACTGCAAGAAGTGGCGTCTGTACTCACACGCTTCAAATACAAAAAAACTGCTGTTTTCTTCACCTTTTCCTGTTCCATCACCAATTAAATAAGACGTAGGTTTATACGCCCCCAGCACGTGTGCTAAAAGCCCAGTCGTGGACGTTTTCCCGTGTGAGCCGGCTACTGCAACCGATGTGAATTGTTCCAAAAAATCCCCTAAAAAGACAGGATATTTTTGTACGGGAATACCGCGCCGCATTGCTTCTTTCACTTCATCATTTTCTTCACCGTAAGCAGCAGAAGCTATCAACGTCTGGTTATCTTTAATGTTTTCTTTTTGAAAAGGGAGAATAGGTATGCCTTTATTTTCTAGAGGCAGCTGTGTAAAAAAACGCTTTTCTACATCAGACCCCTGTACAGTAAAATTCATATCATGAAGGATTTGAGCAAGTGCACTCATTCCTGATCCTTTTATGCCTATAAAATGATAGGTAGTCATAATTACGGCCCTCCATCTTATCCTGCTGCCCGTTTGTTGACAGGCTCACAAACACAATGAAGCTCACCTTCGTTGGTTTGTTATGTACTTTTATTTTGCACTTTTCCCATTATATCAGAAACCAGCAGCCGCTCCAATCCGTAATCAGTCTCTCCGGCTAACGTCCTCTGCATAAGACAGCAGCATCACTCCATGCTCTTTCATAAACCGAAGACGCTGATGCTTTTCTTCTTTTTCTTTGATTGCCTGGCTCCACTCCTTCGCCTCATTTGACATCATCAAAGGAACTGCAGGGCTGATTAGCCGATTTTCAAAACCACACCAGACCGAACGCGTCAGGAAATAGGGATACATTCTCTCCAGTGATATGGATGACGATGGCAAGGTCGTTAAATACACGGTTTCATTGTTTGCCCAAGACACCGCTTTTACTCCATTTTCACCTGTTTGCACGAATGTATACGGCTCCAATGCTGCTGTTAATATCACGCCGCTTAATTGCACTTGAGCACGTGTCAAGTCTTTCATTTGCTCTTTAATAAACATATCAAAAAGCCGCGTCCCAATGATGGTAATATAGTCAAACATAAACCAGTCCGTAAAATAGTGATGCCAAGGCTGTTGTTCTATTCTCTCCAAAGAACATCCTGTTTTTTCAGAAAACAGATGCTTTGCTCTTACTTTTTCTCGCAAATTTGTGTGGTAGACAAGCCACTGTTGAAAGGTACGAAGCAGCGTATCTAGTTCACGATCCATTTGTTGTTGCTTCCGTTTGCGGTACTCGTTAAAATCCGGTACCTCACAAGCCATATGAAAAGACCCTTTCCACTTTTACATTTTTTCTATTATACTCGCTCTAATCGAGGGTTAGGTTTAAATTTTCTGCCTGCTTTTGCTTGGTGCTTTCCATTCAATTTTACATTATCCCCTGTAAACCCAATGTTAATCTGCAGCAAGCTTCGCCCGACACCATACATATCTACAGGAACACCCTGCTCTTCATAAGCAGTGATTTTTTCATCATTAAAACCGCCGCTTGCCATAATATTAACGTGGGTAAATCCTTCCTCATCCAATGCACGTCTTAGTGCAAAAATTAACTCCGGGTTCACCCCGCGCGGGTCAAATGCTCCCATCACTTCCGGATGCCTGCAAAAATACCGGTCAACCATATTATTAGATGTATCCAGCCGCACACCTTTTAAATCATCGCCAAACTCACGGGCTACTTTCAATGAATCAATAATTACGTCATTGTTATAGTCAACTAGTGCGACCAAATCGTCTTCCGGATACGTCTCTGTATAGGCTCTAGAAGCAGCTACGATATCGCCTTCAAATAATTGAATGAGCGCATGGGGCATCGTTCCCATTCCACGTTTTCCCCACCATTCACTCATAGCATGCGTTGCTTGCGCTTTTGATCCGCCGATGTATGCTGCATATCCGTCTCCAGCTTGTTGAGTGAAATGATCATCACGGTCTCCCATAAAAATAACAGGCTTTTGCTTCCCGGACTTTCGTGCCGCTTTCACCACATTATATACATTCGTGGCTACGGATGTGCGCCGCGCAAAAATTCCATCAATCACTCCTTCTAAAAAACCGAAGTGCTGGTATGGCCCGGTAATCGTCAGTACTGTCTCATAAGGCTTTACTTTATCTCCATCTTCAAGCGAATAAATCTCTAACTCGTCAGGATTTTTCGAAAATGTCTTAATCAATGCAATAACTTCATCCGTACCACAAAGTACAGCATGCGACTTTTGAAAAAACTGCATCGTTACAGTATCATCTGACTTATATTTTTCAGCAATTTCTCTCGTTTTTAAAAAATAAACAGCCGAAAACCAGCCATCCCCGACGCGTTCATCAAACTTGAACGTTTTATTTGTCAAACGCTTGATTTTCCCTTGCATTTTCAACTCAATTTCTTTCATGTCCCTACTCCTTGTTTTCCGTTTTTCAATGTATTATTGCAGAAAAAGCTGCCTCAAAAGAAAGTACGTTCAAAGGAATAGCCATCCCTGCCGGGCAAACACTTCCTCTCCTGCGTACTCTCCACTTTTGAGACAGCCCCAGATTGCTGCTGTTTCTGTTTCATAAATTCCATGTTCCTCTTTTTTAATGGGGCACAGAACTTTTCCCGCGTTCCATAATTACAGCCTCTACAATTTCTTGCACGTCCGTTTCCGTAACGTCTCGTAAACCATCTTGAAGAACAATTGGTACATGCCGTTCTTCTTCTTTCAACAACGCTAATGCTTGCGGATACATAAATTCCAATAATATTTCCAGCTGAATCTGTTCCATAAGAGCTCCTCCTTTTTCATAAGAAGTCGACTTACGTAAAAATTCAGCCCTTTGCTGCGATGTCTGCTGCAATGGAATGTGTCATAACTAGATTGTTAAAAGGCTGGTTTGATGCAATAGAACTGTATCACTACCTATCATAAAGAACCTTTTCTCTAATGACAAGAAAAAAAGCATAAAACTTTTGTCACTCTGCTAGTATATTATCTTGAATCTCATGATATGTCATAAGAACGCGGCGGGGTTTACTGCCCATTGACTCAGAAATAATGCCTCTTTCCTCCATCATATCAATCAATTTTGCTGCTCGATTATATCCTATCGAAAAGCGGCGCTGCAGTGAAGATGATGAAGCACTTCCTTGTTCTGCGATAAATTTACAGGCTTCCGGAAACAGTTCATCCCCCGTTTCATTCATATCAACCTGTTTTTTTAACTCGTCTCTTTTAAATAAGTAATCCGGGTGCTTTTGTTCCTTAACAAAATCCGTCACTTTGTCAATTTCTTCATCTGTCACAAATGTTCCTTGTACACGAACTGGTTTGGGCTTCCCATTTTCATGGAACAGCATATCCCCTTTACCAATCAGCCGCTCTGCTCCACCCATATCCAAAATCGTGCGAGAATCGGCTTGTGACGATACAGCAAACGCTGTTCGACTTGGAATATTTGCTTTAATAAGCCCAGTAATAACATCGACTGAAGGGCGCTGTGTTGCTAACAGTAAATGAATACCGCAAGCTCTTGCCTTTTGTGCAATACGGCAGACAGCATCTTCTACGTCTTGGGGAGCAACCATCATCAAGTCTGCTAATTCATCAATCACAATGACAATATACGGCATTTTCAACTCAGTACGGCCGCCTTTTATCATCTTTTCATTGTATTTTTTAATATCACGCACACCTTCATGTGCAAGCTTTTCATAGCGGCTTTCCATCTCAGACACAGCCCACTTCAGGCCTGCGGTTGCTTCTTTGGCATCATTAATAACCGGTGCAGCTAAATGTGGTACACCTTTATATGAGGCTAGCTCGACCATCTTTGGATCAATTAACAACAATTTTACCTCTTCTGGAGATGCTTTATACAGCAAACTAAGCAGAATAGAGTTGATGCATACACTTTTCCCTGAACCAGTAGCTCCGGCAATGAGTCCATGCGGCATCTTTTGCAAGTCAGATACAATTGGATTTCCAGATATATCAAGCCCCATTGCGACGGTTAACGGTGATTCACTGCGCAAAAAAACGTCTCTTCTTAATACTTCCCGCAGCATAACCGGAGTGCTTTTTACATTGGGCACTTCAATTCCAATTGCATTTTTACCTGGAATAGGGGCTTCCATTCTTAAATCTTTTGCCGCTAAAGCAAGCTTAATATCATCAGTCAGGTTCGTGATTTTGTTTACTTTCACCCCTGGCGCCGGCTGCACTTCAAACCGTGTCACCGATGGTCCTTTACTGACATCAACAACCTTTGCATTCACGTTAAAGTTTTCGAGTGTCGATTCTAATTGTTCTTTTTGCGCTTGTAATGTTTCTTCACTGTCGTCTTGCTGGCGCGGTGGAACATCCAGCAATTGAAGGCCCGGAAATTGATACGCTGCACGCTTTTCTGTCTGCTTCTTCTCTTTTTTCTTGTCACTTGAATACATTAAAACGTTATACGGTATCGTCGAAGGACTTCCTGTACGTTTCGTTTCGTTTTGTGCATTGGAATGTTTTTGGCTTGTTTTTTCATGCTTGTTATCCGGCTGTTTCTCCCCAGCAAAGGTTTCTATTTCTTTCGTTTCGACCTCATGATGGACGGTCTCGGTAGTTTGATCTTCAAATTCTGCTTCTAAAGAAGCATCATCTGCATGAAACGCAGAGTCGTCAGCATCGCTGCCGTTATATGCAACAAGCTCCTCTGCCGGAGAATATGCTTTAATGGCAGTTGATTCACTTACTTCCTCGCTCGTTTGACTTTCCTCATCCTGTATCTGTTCATCAGCCAGGTAAAAGTCATTATATTCCTCTTCTTCATCTATGTTTTCCTCGTTCTCTTCCTCATAGGAATCTATGAATGTTTCCTCTTTATCTGCAGTGTATAACTCTACTACCTTTTGGTCTTCTTGATTGGCAAATGCCGTGTCCCACACGTTCGCATTCAAACCACTTTCTGCTTCTTCTGCCTCAACCATTCCCTCGGCAGAATCTGTCTGTTCAACCTTCTCTCTCGGAAGCTCTTGTTCCTCAACCGGTTCAATTGTTTCGTTATTTTTCCGCAAACTGTCCGGATGCAGCTTCACTTTTTCAAATCCAAACACTGGCGAAGGTATATCTGCAGGAGTGAAGTCATTTCCTTGGAAATACGTTTTTTTCGACAGCTCCTTTTCATGTGACGAAGCTGATTCTTTGCTCCGCTGGTCGTCTGTTCCTTGCTGTTTCGTTTCCTGCACACTCGTATCACGTTTTCTTTCGTTGACAGGCTGAACAGGTGTTTTAGCAGTGGTAGCAGATACTTCATCCCAGGAAGACCATTGCTGTTCTGCCTCTTGACGTGGTTTTTCGTTGTTTTGACTAGGGCGTGCTTCTCGCTTTTTATCCACATCCATTGGAAACCGAAAAGCGCCTTGTTTTGGATAATGATGAACAATTCTTGCTTTTGACGGTTCGTGTTCGGCATACATCCGCGGTCCTGTTTCAGGTTTTTTTGTTTTTGACGCGGCGGAGGACTTTGCAGACGTATCTGATTGCTCCTCCCAAATATCAGTTTCCTCTCCAAATACAAAGTTTTGTAACTTCTTTATCATTCGTTGAAAGGAACCGGCCATGTTACCATCCCCTTTGCTTGTACTTTAAAAAATGCAGCTTTCATAATCTATTGCCACTCAAACGTAACGGCAAACTAATTTTTTGGTTCTCATACAAATGTTAGGGTGCACATACGGTGTATGTTGATGGCGGTCACAGAAGACACTTGCCAAAAAAACAGCACCACCTGCCTAGAAAGGATGAGATGATGATCACCCCAATACATATGATAGAACCAAGTTTTTCTCTTCGATATTAACAAAGCCTTTATCCATATTGTAAAGCAGCCAAAAAAAAACCACTAGCCCTCAACTAGTGGTTTTTGGAATATCCTACCTTTGCCTCAATGATCAGCCGTGATATTGTGCTAAAAAATCGCTTCCTATCTCATAACTTTCATCGAGAACGAGAATACCTTTTTCTTTTGATGCATCAGGCAGTACTAATTCTTTTGCCGAACAAATCATGCCGTGAGAAGCAACTCCGCGCAATTTTGACTTTTTAATTTTCATTCCAGTTGGCATCGTTGCACCTGGAAGGGCAACAACGACATTCTGCCCTTTCGCTACGTTGGGAGCACCACAGACAATTTGATGCGTACCATCACCGGTCTCTACTTGACAGACACTCAACTTGTCAGCATCCGGATGTTTCTTTTTATCCTTAACATACCCGACAACAAAAGAAGGTTTCTCCGGCAGCTCAAGTTGTTCTTTTATACCATTGGCTTTCAAAGCGGTTTGCACTGTATCAAGAAGACTTCCTGTTACAGCAAGCATCCCTGTGCGGTCAATCGTGCCATACGACGAAGCGTTAAAAATGTGATAACCAACGGTTTCTTCACTATCTTTATGGTACAGCCTAGCGACATCTCCAACGTTCTCCACACTCCGTTTGGTTTTATCAATCTCTTTCATCGAAACGAGAAGCGTATCCCCAATACCTTGCTTGTTGTAAAATACATTCATAATTACCGCAACTCCTTCATCTCTTCATTTCCGCTTCATATTTTATCACATTCAAACACCCTCTGCGACGCGTTCTGTTTATTTGCTCGGCTTTTTTCGCGCGAGAATAAAAATTGGTTCTAGCTTTGCGTTTTCATATAAAAATGGCAGCGCTGTAATAGGTACGCGTCCATTGGAGAAGAACCGAAACGACAATTGTCCTAAAATATCATAGCCTTGCTGATTACGGATATCAGCAAAAATCAAAACGTCTTGATGAGGCACCGCAATAGCAGTATCCCCTTCCATTCGTTTATCCATTTCTTCAACAAATGTTTCATTTAAGATGCGGCTGGCATCATATCCATCATTGGTATTTACAAAATAAAAGATATTTCCAGCCACTTCATCTTTTTTATATGAATTAGATACTGAACGGATATTAAATAAGGCAGCTTCCTTTATTTCTTCTGGTGTAAATCCCTCTTGGACAATAATTTCCTCTTCTAGCATCGTGTAAGCTTCTCCCATATCCAGCGCATAATAAATCCGTGTCTCCGCGGTATGGTCGGTATATAACAGTTTTTTCCCCTCTTTGGTTTCTTCAGGAAACGATGTCGAGCGGATAACAGGGTATATATACTTTTCCTTCCCCTTTAATGTAACCTCCCGCTCCATCGCTTCAAACGAACTGTTAATATAATGAACAGCATCCTCTAATGCCTGTTCATGATTCTTTTCGTGCTTAGCCAGGAGTTTGTTAACATCTAATTCTACTCCTTTTTTTAATGCAGTATGGTCCACACGAATCATGCTTTTTTCTTTATCAAACGAAAAAGAACGGTTTTTTCCAGTGAGTCGCTTTTCTAATCTATTTTTAAACTCAATAATATCCACAAAACGTCCTCCTTTGTCATTATCAATGGCGTAATGACGAACTTGTCTTAGTTTAACATGTGCTCTCTTGTTTTAAAAAATGTTGTGCTGTCCGCTTCTTTTCATCTAAACCTTTTGACCCGTATGATCATTTAAAATCGTGAAATTGGCCGTTTCATTGTGTCTGCACCGAGGTGCCTCATACTTTGTAACTAAATATTTTCACTCACAAAAGAAAAGAATCATATTTCATTCTATCAAGAACGTTTCGCTTTCTTGCAGCTATCGTGCTTGTGCTTCTAGTAAACAGTACGATTTCCACTCTTGTCTTGCAAGCTATTGACTCAGCTCCCATTAACCTCGGCGTATCATGTGTTGTGTTAAACAATTTCATAAATATCATCGAAAAACAATTAGTGAATGCAAAGAACATTTATATGTCACTACAAGAATGAAACAATGACTTTGCTAAACGGAAATCAACATTGAATACAGAAGAACTTCCCTCCCTTCCGCCCAAATTGCTTAATAAATTTATGTATCCATGAAATCAAACGAGGCTGTATCAAAAGGTCATGAAAAATGACCTTTTGACAGCCCTTTTTTCGATTCTATAAGGTTTGTGGTTTGAATGAACGTATACCCTATCGTATGAATGGCTCTTCCGGTTCACTTGCCGCGGGCAAGGCTTCAGCTAACCGATGGAAGACCGCCGTCGGTGGATCTTCAGCTCTTGCTTTTCCCGCAGGCGTCTCACCTGGTCGCCAACCAAAAATAATGGACGAAAAAACTCCAACATTCTTTTTTTTATGCTAAACACACAAAAAAATCGCCTCTTTCGGTATAATGAAGTCACCACAACCCATTAACGAAAGAAGGCGATTTTTTATGAGTAACCTAACGGTCACTTTCCAAGAGTATACCATGAATCAGCTGTATCTTCCTATGGATTTTTCCGATTTAATCCCGAAAGATCACGTCGCCCGAATCGTGAGCGACATGATCGACGCCCTGGACGATCAGCTGTTTTTTGATGCTTATAAAGGGCGGGCGTCCTGCCTACCATCCGAAGATGATGGCGAAAATCGTCTTTTACGGATACACCCAGAGCCTATTTTCTGCGCGAGC
>NZ_FNDK01000020.1 GCF_900099605.1 Alteribacillus persepolensis | reverse complement strand
CATCTTGCAGTGTAAGGATAATCCCTACTTTTACAATCTCTCCATGCGATGAGATTGGTTATCCGGTATTAGCCCCGGTTTCCCGAGGTTATCCCAGTCTGCAAGGCAGGTTGCCCACGTGTTACTCACCCGTCCGCCGCTCGTTCCACAATCGTCACCCCGAAGGGATCAGACTGCTTCCCGCGCTCGACTTGCATGTATTAGGCACGCCGCCAGCGTTCGTCCTGAGCCAGGATCAAACTCTCCATGAAAAATACATCATAAAGTGTTTAATACAGGCTGTTGCTTCTTGTATAAAGAAATTAACAGACGCTTGACTTTCATTCAATTTTCAAAGGACAACTTTCATCCCGCCTTAATTGGCGACTTTTATATAATATCATCCCTTCCGAACTAAGTCAAGAAGAAAATGAAATCAATTTATTTGTAATCTGCTTTTGTTATTGTTATTTTGCTGTCTCAAAAGCACAATTAATAATTTACCACGCACACATAGCAGCGTCAACACATTTTATTAACTTTTTCATGAATTTCTTTTTTATCTCTTCCTTCTGTTATTCACGTAATATAAACTCTCCTTTGGTGATACGAATCGTTTTAATAAGTTCAAAATAATTTGGTACTTTTCTTCCAATGCTTTTTTTACAAACGGATCGACTTCATCATCATCCATATCACATATCAGTTCTTCTAATTCTTTTTTCAGCAAGTATTCCATTTCCTGTGCCTCTTTTTCATTCATTAATACACCAACCACACGCACCACCCTTTCTTCCAATAAATGTTATATTCATATCTTGTCCTTTTTAGCATAGGTTTATGCCAAGGATGATTCTTCGGAGGGAGTCGAATACGGTGCCTAAAAAAGTGTGGATTATTCGTAGCAAAACACTAAAACTTTCTTTTGTTTTATTGCTGGGGATTTTTATTGTTATAAGTGGTCTCATGATGAATAGTTCTTTTTTGCCGGTTTTCTCTACAAGCGAGGGTCCTGCAGCTTTTTACCGGGCGGATATCGATGAAAAAAAGGTCGCTTTAACTTTTAACATCAGCTGGGGAGAAGACAAAGCACTGCCCATTTTAGATATATTAAAGGAAAAAGACGTGACCGCTGCGTTTTTTATTTCAGGTGCATGGGCTGAGAGGCATCCAGAAATCGTGGAACGAATGCTCGAGGATGGGCACACGCTTGGTAATCATGGTTACCGGTATGAACACTACCCCCGTCTAGAAGAAAAAGAAGTTATTAGTGACTTAAACTTGAGCCACAAAAAAATAAAAGATGTTACCGAACAAGACGTCAAATATTTCCGTCCGCCGCATGGTGATATTAATGAGGATGTTTTAAAAATCATTGACAACTTTGGCTACTCGGTTGTTCATTGGAGTGTTGGCGGGAACGACTGGGAAAACCCAGGAGTGGACACGATTGTCCAAAACATTACCGATGAAGTGAAACCAGGAGATGTTATTTTACTTCATGCATCCGATTCTGCTAAACAAACGAGCGAAGCATTGCCGATTATTATTGATAACATCCGTGGAGCTAATTATTCCTTTGTTGATATCGAAGAGCTCATTTCGCAGGCAGAAACAAACATGGAAGAAGTTCGATAGCACACAAAGAAAAGCGCAAGCGCCTTAAAAAAAGAGGTTCGGCTGCGGTGAAGGAATGTCTGTAAGGTACTTCTGTGTTGATGTCACCACATCCTGCGGCAACGCTGAACCGACCCACGTCGTGTGTGCCTGAGCGACTGTGAGCTTGAGGCCGGACATAAAAAAACGCCAACTTTTATATTTAGAACACTAAATCCCACAGCATCATTTGCTGTGGGATTTGCTTTGTTTTTCATTTGGAACGCCGGTTAACCGATGCAAAATTAATAACTGCCACGTATTAGCTGTCAGCAATGGTGTTACATAAATCCATAGCCACTTTGTATCATTAACAATATCAACCGTCAGAGCTGGCACCCATTCAATGGTAGTTACGACAAACATAAAAAACAGGGCCGGAATAAATGCCCCTCTATTCGTTTCCTTTCTTTTCCAATAAGCAACCAGGATACAGTACATGAATAGTAAAACCGGCATAATCGCATACCCTGCCAGTGTTTCTTCTTCTGAGGCAAATGCATAGTAACGCAAATATATTAAATCAAACAAAACAAATAATATGAGAACGACTTGAATTCTATTCCACAGCTTAACGGATTTAAACACACCAAGTGCAAACCGATGCAGTGTCAAATAAGCAAAATAGCCCATTTGTGCAACCAGACTAATGGCTGCTGATATACCAAACATCCATAACACGCCAAAAAAGAAGTTCAGAAAACCGCCGTCAAAGTATGTATCCAGATCTAACAAAACGCCTACAATTACTCCACTTGATGCTCCGATCAGCAACGTAGAGAAAAATAAGTATACAAGCTTTCGGGTATTCAAAAAAATCGCTCTCCTCGATATCTTCTATATTGTCTACCGTTATGATTTTACCAATGTCATGACAAAAAAGCTACACGCTGCCAAGGTTGTGCATAATTTTTTCACACAGCACTCATATTATAAGCAGAGCCTCTGTTATTTTTACGATTGTTTTTTCGCTAGTGCTAAAACGAAAGGAGCGCATCGTGGTGCGTTATATAAAAACGGTATTCGTTATAAGTTTTTGCTTTTCCTTGATGCTTGGATGTGCTGCGCAAGCAGAGCAGCAAGGTGGAGGAGATTCTGACTACGAAGAAACCAAAAAAATGCTTGTTGATTTATTAAAAACCGATGATGGAAAAAATGCCATTCGTGAAATATTGAGTGATGAAGAAATGAAACAAAACATTGTGATGGATCAAGAAACCGTTAAAAAATCCATCGAATCGACAATGACTTCTGATAAAGGCAAACAATTCTGGCAAGAGATGATGAAAGACCCTGAGTTTTCAAAAGCGCTCGCAGACAGCATGCAACAGGAAAATGAAAAGCTGATTAAAGGACTTATGAAAGATCCAGAATATCAATCAATGTTAATGGATGTCTTGAAAGATCCTGAAATGGAAAAAACAACATTGGAGTTGTTAAAAGGGAAAGAATACCGACAGCAAGTAATGAATATTATGACGGAGTCTTTTGAAAGTCCGCACTTTAAAGCAAAAGTCAGTGAAATTCTAGAAAAAGTAGCCGAAAAACAGATGAGCAAGGAAGACAGCGGCGGTAAAGAACAAGGCGGCGGCCAAAGCCAAGATGGAGGCGGTGGTGAATCCGGCGGAAGCGGTGAAGGTGGCGGAAGTTGATAAAAGAGGCTGGGACATAACGGTCTCTGAAAAGTAAAAAACGCTTCCGATGATCAAAAATGATAGATCGTTTACCGAAAAAGCGATATCATTGTCTTGTAAGGTATGTGATAAATCCAACAGCAAAACAACCTGATTCTTGTTATAATCTTTAAACATAAGGATACCTCCGGTTTTGTTATGGTTTGGCCGCTTTAACTTAATCAGAAGGTATCCTTTTTTGTGGAAAAATCAAGACCACGATTGTTGAATGCATGGATGGTCAAAAATCATGAGACGCCTGCGGGGCGTCCTGTGCGCCGAAGCCAGAGCTCTGAAGATCCACCGACGGTAATCTTCCGTCGGTTAGCTGAAGCCTTGCCCGCGGCAAGTGAATGTATCTTTGTGCCATCCACCCTTTGACGCAGAAAACCCTCACAATAAGTGAGGGCGTTCTTCATTTACTGGGTTTTGTCCCAGCCTCTTGTATTATTTACCGATCTTGTCAATAACTCGTTCTGCAATATCTGCATAAATAGCCCCGATCGGATGCTCCTTGTCATATACAGACGGTGCAAAAACCTCTTCATCCACATCAGGTTGTCCTAACGGAATTTGGCCAAGAAGTTCCGTTTTTAATTCTTCTGTCAGGCGTTCTCCTCCGCCTTGACCAAACACGTATTCTTTTTCACCAGTGATTTTGCTTTCAAAGTACGCCATGTTTTCAATAACGCCTAAAATCTCATGGTTCGTTTTGATAGCCATTGCTCCAGCACGGGCAGCTACAAATGCAGCGGTAGCATGAGGAGTACTTACAATTAGCTCCTTACATTCTGGGAGCATTGTATGAATATCAAGCGCCACATCCCCTGTTCCAGGCGGCAAGTCAAGAATTAAGTAATCAAGCTCTCCCCATTCTACTTCATTAAAAAAGTTGTTTAGCATTTTACCAAGCATCGGTCCTCTCCAAATGACCGGAGCGTTATCTTCAACGAAAAATCCCATGGATATAACTTTTACGCCAAAACGTTCCACTGGGTAAATCGTTTCTCCTTGTACCGTAGGCCGCTGATCAATCCCCATCATATCAGGCACACTAAACCCATAAATATCAGCATCTATAATACCGACTTTTTTTCCAGCTCGTGCCATGGCTGTAGCCAAATTAACAGAGACTGTCGATTTGCCGACACCGCCTTTACCACTGGTAACCGCAATAAACTCGGTTTTATTATCTTCCGACAGCAGCGACGGCTTTTCCTCTTTGGCAGCTGCCGCACCACCGTGCTTTTTCACTTCTTCTTCGCTTAGTGTATCAAACCGTAATCCAACTGATTCAGCTCCCGTTTCCTTAACAGTTTGTACGATTTGCTGCTGCAATTGCATTTGCTCTGGTGTTCCTGTCTTCGCCAAGGCAATCTTCAGGCTGACGTTATCACCCTTTATTTTCACTTCCCGAACGCCGCCAGTATCTACGATGCTTTTGTTGAGATCAGGATCTTGTATATCTTGTAATGCTTGGACAATATTTTCTTCAGTTAGCAACACTTACACCATCCTTCATTGGCTCAGGTTAATTTACTTCTAAGTATAGCATACCTTTTTCCCTCCCCCTGTTTCAAACGTTTACAAATATAATTTGTCAGGACTCCTCGATTTCTTCACCAGAATAATAACGCAAAATCCCTCTGTAAATCGATACAGCCACTTTATTTTGATACTCTTCTGTTTTTAAATAGGAAGCATCACTGGGATTGGACAAAAAACCTGCTTCGACCAATACACCTGGTATGTGCGCCCGCCTTAAGATAAATAACTCTTCAATCGATTTAATGGTTCTGCTGGAGTTTTCTAAATTATTCATCATCTCATCTTGTATAAAATACGCTAACATGTGGTTGTCAGGCACCCTGGGA
This sequence comes from Alteribacillus persepolensis, assembly GCF_900099605.1. Taxonomy (GTDB): domain Bacteria; phylum Bacillota; class Bacilli; order Bacillales; family Marinococcaceae; genus Alteribacillus; species Alteribacillus persepolensis. Next base: position 56,619 of record NZ_FNDK01000020.1, on the reverse strand, counting down.
TGATAAAACGTTTGGGCACCGTTCCACCGCGAAGAAGGAACCGCGTTTAAATGAATGCTGACAAACATATCTCCGCCGCTTTCATTAACGATTTCTGCTCGCTTATTTAAATCTTCCCGTTTCCGATTGCTATATCCTTTTAGGTCTTCTCGTGCTAAATCATAATCGCCCTCTCTTGTCATAAATACAAGTGCACCTGCTTCTTGTAAGTATTCGCGAAGCATTAACGCAACCTCTAATGCCACCTCTTTTTCTAATACACCATCCTTACTGGATGAACCGCCATCTACACCGCCGTGGCCCGGATCTAAAATAATCACTTTCCCAGAAAGCGGAACATGCCAATTCGTCATAGAATCCATGGCAGTAAAGCGCTGTTGTATAAATACAAGAGTCACTCCTAATACTATGCATAGAATGGCAATACCAAGCCATTTTTTCATCCCGCCCGCTCCTTTTCATTCGTTAGCTTGTTTCATTTATATGAAAGAGCGGGCGAAATATTCTTCGTTACAAACGAAGCAAGCTTCTTTGCGTACCAGCTTGGAGACCTCTTTTCCACCAATACGTAATAAAAACTTCAACAATGTCTTTTAAATCAGAACGTTTAGCTGCTGGTTCTTCTACCCAGCCGCTCATAAAATCATGCAGTTCCGTTGTAATTTTATTAATAGCTAACACAGCTTGCATTTTAAAACGAAATTCCAACTCGCCGTTTTCTACATACCTGCTAAATTTTCCGCCTGATAAAAAGGCTTCCAGCGCCATGTCCAAACAGGCCTCTTCTAGAAAAGAATACGGAAAGTGAAACTGGCTGAATACTGGTACAAACATTTTTTCTGCTGTCACTTGTATTTCCTCTACCCGAAGATATTGGAGCAGTTTTTTCTCTTCTTGCCACTCCTTCTTCACACGATGCGGCTCTAGTGAAACGACTATCCCCATCAAGTTTCCCCCCTCACGCGTTAGTATGCTCGCAAGGGGTGCAGACATACGAGTTGGTGTTTACCATTACAGGCAGAGCATGATACAACCCATATCTGCATATTATAATTAGAAAAGCGCAAGCGCCCTGAACAGCTAAGGGGCAGTTGGCAGCACCGCTTCACATATATGGATTCTTTCCATATGCGATTCCTTATGCTGATACATGCTCCTTTCCTATTTATGCATAAAAAAATTCAGCTGTCGGCCGAATCCTTATGGCGGAATCCGCGATTTTTCTTATGCTTTCATCCTATAATAAAATTACGATTTATCCTAAAGTGAAATAAAAAACCCCTTTGCTTCTTTGGATAAAGAAACAAAGGGGTATATATCCCATCGATATTAACGCTTTGAAAATTGCGGTGCACGACGAGCTGCTTTGAGACCATACTTCTTACGCTCTTTCATACGAGCGTCACGAGTTAGGTAACCAGCATCTTTTAGTGATTTACGGAAGTCAGGATCCACTTCAAGAAGTGCACGAGCTACTCCATGACGGATAGCACCCGCTTGGCCTGTGAACCCGCCACCGTTTACGTTGATTTTCAGATCATATTGACCTTCTGTACCAGTTTCAGAAAGTGGCTGTTTTACAACGAGTTTGAGCGTTTCCAGATCAAAGTATTCGTCAATGTCACGGTTGTTGATCGTGATACTGCCGTCGCCAGGGACAACATATACACGGGCAACAGAGTTCTTACGACGTCCAGTACCGTAGTATTGTACTTGTGCCAAAATAATACCCTCCCTTTTAAATTAGCCGCGAAGCTCGTACTTCTCTGGCTGTTGTGCTTGATGATTGTGCTCTGGTCCAGCATATACGTGAAGCTTTTTCGCTTGTTTACGTCCAAGAGGACCTTTAGGAAGCATGCCTTTTACTGAAAGTTCAAGCATTCTTTCCGGTTTCTTTGCGCGCATTTCAGAAGCGCGAGTTTCTTTCAATCCGCCAGGATATTGGCTGTGACTGTAATACATTTTGTCACGCAATTTGTTACCTGTCAGCTGAACTTTTTCAGCATTAACGATAATTACGTGATCTCCTGTATCAATATGCGGTGTATATTGAGGCTTGTTTTTGCCGCGAAGGATAGCTGCTACTTCACTGGACAAACGACCCAGTGTTTGGCCTTCTGCGTCAATAACGTACCATTTACGTTCTATTTCGCTTGGCTTAGCCATGTATGTCGTACGCATCATTGTCCCTCCTAAATCTTTCCTCGTTTCATTTATATATCACATGTCATTACGTTCATCATTTCCGCTCCCGGGGCTGTGGGACGTGAAATGCCAAATAACATCATATAACATTGCAAGGTAAATGTCAATGACTTGCTACACCTGGTGTCGTTGTTTTTTGTCCTCTTCATAACATACTTCCCACAAATACAAACCGTGCCCAGGTGCAGTTTTCCCAGCAGCACTTCGCTTTTTGGCAGCAATAATAGCAGACATGTCCTCTGCTTCCCGTCTGCCTTTCCCTACTTCTAACAACGTACCGACCATAATACGAACCATATTATATAAAAAGCCGTTCCCACGAAAAATAAAGTGCAGTTCATCGTTTTTTTCCATGATTTCAGCTCTATAAATTGTACGCACCATATCAACAACGTCTGTACCTGATGCACAGAAAGAAGAAAAATTATGCGTGCCTTTTAAATATGCTGCTGCTTCCTTCATTTTTTTCACATCAATTGGATAAGGATAAAAAAACACATAATTTCTGCGAAAAATATCTTTCGTCCGGCTAGTCAGCACACGGTAGTGGTATTCCTTTTCAACTGCATCAAAACGAGCATGAAAGTCAGCATGTGCATATACAGCCCTTTTCACTTGAACATCGTCTGGAAGCTTGCTGTTGATTGCCTTTGGCCACTTGTCTTCTGGTATAGCAAGTGGTGTGTCAAAGTGAACGGTTTGGGCAATTGCATGCACAGAAGCGTCTGTTCTTCCGGAAGCTGTCACACGGACATCTTCTCCTTTATGAATGGAGCGTAAAGCCTTCTCAAGCTCCGTTTGTACCGTTCGTTTATTCGGTTGTTTTTGCCATCCTGAAAACAAGGTACCGTCATAACTGACAATTGCTTTTACTCGCTGCACGATATATCACCTCTTAGCTCCTGAAGAAAAACAGACATATGCCAAATATTACAACGGCTGCACAAGCTGCACTATCCCGCAATGTCCAAGTCAACTTCCTCAACTTTGTACGACCCTCGCCGCCATTATAGCCGCGTGCTTCCATAGCAAATGCGAGATCTTCTGCCCGTTTAAACGCACGGACAAATAATGGCACCAGCAATGCAACAAAGGCTTGCGAACGTTCTTTCCACGTTCCTTTGCTAAAATCTGCTCCTCTTGCTGATTGCGCTTTAATAATTTTCTCTGTCTCTTGCAGCAATGTAGGAATAAAACGAATGGCAATCGACATCATTAAGGCAATTTCATGTGCGGGTACACCAAAGCGTTTCAATGGCGTAAAGATCTGCTCTAATGCGTCTGTTAAATCAATAGGGCTTGTTGTTAAGGTTAATAAAGACGTAAAAAAGACAAGCAGTAACAAACGAAACGCGATAAATAAGCCTTGTTCAACTCCACCTTCATAAAGAGTGAACACACCAACAGAGACGAGCACATCACCTTCTTGTGTAAAAAGCGCATGAAGAATAAACGTAAAAATAATTAAAAGAAAAATGGGAAACATGCCTTTTCGAATATACCTAAACGATACTCCTGACAACAAATAAACCAATACTGCTCCTGCCCACAGCAGCCCATAGCCAGCCCATGTGTTTGTCATAAAAACAATAATAATCAGCAAGAAAACCGATGCTAGTTTAGAGCGGGCATCCATTTTATGTAAATATGAACGTCCAGGAAGATACTGGCCAATAACAACATGCTCAAACATGGTTCTTCTCCTTTTTCATCCACATGTTCAATTCACTCGCAGCTTCTTTAGGTGTAAGAGACCATTTTGAAAAGCGAATGCCTAATGATTCTTCTAGATATTTTAATACTTTCACTCTTTCTGGAACATCAAGATCTAACTGTTGCAGCATTTGATTTTGGGCATAAATATCCTCTGGCCGGCCCTCCATCGCTATCTGGCCGTTATCCATGACAATCAGCTTTTCAGCCAGCCGTGAAGCTTCTTCCATTTGATGTGTAATAATTATCATGGTTATCTGGTATTTTTCTTGCCAATCCTTCAGCAGCGTTAAAATATCTTCCTGGCCTTTCGGATCAAGGCCTGCTGTTGGTTCATCTAATATAAGAACATTTGGCTCCATCGCCAAGACACTGGCAATAGCTACTCTTCGCATTTGCCCTCCACTCAGATCAAATGGCGAACGCTCTAATAATGACGGCTCTAAACCAACTAACTCAAGAAGCTCAGGAAGTTTTTTCTTTATTTTTGTTGTATTTAAACCAATATTTTTAGGACCGAATAATAAATCTTTTTCTACGGTGTCCTCAAACAATTGATGTTCAGGATATTGAAACACCATACCGACCTGTCTGCGCAGCAGCTTCAACTGTTTACGCTTTGTTTTGGCATGAATAATTTGATCTCCAACCATTACCTTTCCACTTGTCGGTTTTAACAGACCATTGATATGCTGCACGAGCGTTGACTTTCCAGAACCGGTTCTGCCTATTACAGCTGAACACGTTCCTTCGGGAAGCGTTACCGTAATATCTTTTAAAGCCGTTGTTTCAAATGGTGTTTTCTCCATGTAAATGTGATGGACGTTATCAAACGTGATCTTCATACGTCATATTCTCCCTAATAAAACAATTCAAAGTAGGTATTACATCATCATTATCACGTAATTCTTGCCATAAAGATATTGCATACGGAAGTGGAATACCTTTGTCACTGAACCAGTCCACGTAGTTCATTATTTCTGATGTCGGAATGTCTAAGGCTATCTCTCCTGCCTCCATATACCATATACGATCAGACAACAATGCTTCTTGTAAATGATGTGTCACCGATATAACTGTTACACCATTCTTTCTGTGAAGCTGCTCTATCGTCGCCATGACTTCCCTTTTTCCTTTCGGGTCAAGCATGGATGTCACTTCATCGAGAATCATCATGTTAGGTTGAAGAGCAAGAATGCCAGCAATAGCTACTCGCTGTTTTTGGCCGCCTGACAAACGATGCGGCTCCACATCAAGCAATGTTTGTATTCCAACTTGTCTTGCCACTGCTTCAATTCTTGCCACCATTTCTTCTCGAGGCACGCCGATATTTTCCATCCCAAACGCTATATCATCTCGAACGGTAGGAGCAACAAATTGGTGATCAGGGTTTTGAAAAACCATGCCTGCACGCTTTCTAACTTCTGCTATATTTTGTTGCTCTTTTGTCGATAACTCTTCAATGAGCACATCACCTTTTGTCGGGATAAATAATCCATTGCACAAACGAGAAAGCGTCGATTTTCCAGAACCATTTGGACCTAGAATGGTAATCCATTCTCCTTTTTCTACAGACGAGCGAATATTTTTTAAAATCCAAGGGCCACTTGGCTCATATTGAAACCAAACCTCGTTAAACTGCGCCGCAAGCATGTATGCCACCTCTATCTTCCCTGCATTTCCTTATAAAATGTTAACACCACAATTATAATAGGTTGACGAAAATACCTCAATTGCCTTTTGCACCAAACCACTATAACAAATTGAAAAAGAAATGCTGGTTTGTGTCGGTGCTGTTATATATTTACCTGCCTCTTTTGACATTATTTGATGTTATAACAATAAACATGTTCCTTATAGTCTAAAACAAACGTGTATAAAAAAAGGGCATAGACGTCGTAACCTATATAGATAGGTCCAGTCTTGCCCTTACGGATATTTTGTATAGGTGGTTTTGTATAGACAAACACTTCACGTGTTGTCAAATCACGGCCCCATTACTAGATATCAAACACATCTAATCAAGCAGAGGGAAGCCTTAAACAAACTCAATGATCGCCAATTCAGCAGAATCACCGCGGCGAGGTCCCACTTTTAACACACGAGTGTAACCTCCTTGGCGTTCTTCGTAACGAGGAGCGATGTCGTCAAATAGTTTTTGAACGGCATCTTTACCTGTTTCCTCATCAGCAATCTCTTTACGCACAAATTGAGCAGCTTGACGACGAGCATGTAAATCGCCGCGCTTACCAAGTGTCACCATTTTCTCTACGATTGGGCGTAGTTCTTTTGCTTTTGCATGCGTAGTTTCAATACGTTCATTGATAATGAGATCTGTCGCAAGGTCACGAAAAAGTGCTTTGCGTGCAGAACTATCACGTCCAAGCTTTGCATATGCAGACATATCTGTTTCCCCTCCTTTTACCAAAACCGTTATTACTTTCTTTGTTGCCTTACTCTTCCTTACGCAAGCCAAGACCTAGTTCGCTCAGCTTCTCTTGAACTTCTTCAAGAGACTTGCGTCCAAGGTTTCGCACTTTCATCATATCTTCTTCCGATTTTTGCGTTAGTTCCTGCACTGTATTAATGCCGGCACGCTTCAAGCAGTTATATGACCGAACAGATAAATCGAGTTCTTCAATCGTCATTTCAAGCACTTTTTCTTTTTGGTCTTCTTCTTTTTCGACCATAATTTCAGCATTTTGTGCTTGATCGGTAAGACCAATGAATATATTTAAGTGTTCGTTCATAATTTTAGCACCCAGCGACACGGCTTCTTCGGGACGAATGCTGCCATCAGTCCATACATCAAGTGTTAACTTATCGTAGTTCGTAATTTGACCAACCCGAGTATTTTCTACTTGATAATTCACACGAGCAACAGGGGTATAAATTGAATCAATAGGAAGAACACCGATAGGGAGATCCTCACTATTATTACCCTCTGCAGGAACATAACCGCGGCCGCGTTGTGCTGTCAAGCGCATATGAAAATTAGCACCATCTGTTAGCGTGGCAATGTGTAAATCCGGATTAAGAATTTCCACGTCGCTATCGTGCGTGATGTCTCTTGCCGTAACAACGCCTTTGCCTTGTGCATCAATTTCAAGCACTTTTTCTTCATCGGAGTAAATTTTCAGGGCAAGCTTTTTTAAATTCAAAACGATCGTAGTGACATCCTCGACAACCCCTTCAATGGTTGAAAATTCATGAAGCACTCCGTCGATTTGAACCGTCGTGACAGCAGCTCCTGGAAGGGAGGATAAAAGGATACGACGCAAGGAATTTCCTAGTGTTGTGCCGTAGCCGCGTTCTAGCGGTTCTACAACAAATTTGCCATACTTGGCATCCTCGCTTACTTCAATCGTTTCGATATTAGGCTTTTCGATTTCGATCATTCTTTACAATACCCTCCTTCAAAACGTCCAAACTCCGGCAGAAGGTTTTCCCCGTCTATCCGGAATTTTGCATTAGGCAGTCCCGATCACGATAACAGCCTTACTCGTCAACAATGCGTAAGGGGATCCGTCCTATGCTTAGCCTTACCCATTATTGACACTTCAGGAAAAACTATACTTCTGCGGGTTAAACTCTGCGACGTTTCGGCGGGCGGCAGCCATTGTGAGGTACCGGAGTTACATCGCGGATAACACTAACGTCAAGCCCTGTAGCTTGTAACGAACGAATAGCTGCTTCACGACCTGCACCTGGACCTTTCACAGCAACTTCAACTGTTTTCAAGCCGTGTTCCATTGCTGCTTTTGTTGCTGTTTCAGCTGCCATTTGTGCTGCAAATGGAGTAGACTTACGAGAGCCTTTAAAACCAAGTGCACCAGCACTTGCCCAAGAAAGCGCATTTCCTTGTGTATCGGTAATTGTTACGATTGTGTTGTTAAATGTAGAGCGGATATGCGCAATACCAGACTCTATATTCTTGCGTTGACGACGTTTGCGTGTGTTTGTCTTTGCTTTTGCCATGGTAACTTACCTCCTTTGCTCAATTATTTTTTCTTGTTTGCTACTGTACGACGAGGTCCTTTTCTTGTACGAGAATTGTTTTTCGTGTGTTGTCCTCGTGCTGGCAGTCCACGACGGTGACGAATACCTCGGTAGCTTCCAATTTCAATCAAACGTTTGATGTTTAAAGATTTTTCACGACGAAGGTCACCTTCTACCGTGTAATTCTCTACCACAGTACGAATTTGTGCTAATTCTTCTTCCGTTAAATCACGAACGCGAGTTTCTTCGCTTACCCCAGCTTCTTTTACGATGTCAAGAGCAAGGGATTTCCCGATACCATACACATACGTAAGGGCAATAGAAATTCGTTTATCACGAGGAATATCAATACCTGCAATACGTGCCATGTGAGCGACACCTCCTTTTTTATTATCCTTGTTTTTGCTTATGCTTTGGGTTTGAACAAATAACCATTACCGTACCTTTACGGCGAATGACTTTGCATTTTTCACAGATAGGTTTGACAGATGGTCTTACCTTCATGTCCATTTACCTCCTTAACTGCGCGGAGTACATGCGAGAGTAAACGTAGTTCGGACTCACTTTAATGTTTCGAATAAAGCATTATTTATAGCGATACGTTATCCGTCCGCGGGACAAATCGTATGGGGAAATTTCCACAGTTACCTTGTCTCCAGGAAGAATTCGAATGAAGTGCATACGAATCTTACCTGATACGTGAGCCAGAATTTTATGCCCGTTTTCAAGCTCCACTCGAAACATGGCGTTTGGAAGCGGCTCAATAACTGTGCCTTCCATTTCGATAACATCATCTTTGGCCATGAATTTACTCTCCTTCCTTCAGTATTTCCGGCTGCTCTCTATAAAAATCTTGCAGAGCATACCGTAATTTTGCATTGGTAACACGTCCGGTTTCTTCCATGCTTCGCTTAACCTCTTTGGAGAGATGCGGATACATTATAACATGGTTTATATTTTTCTTCTTTGCTCGGTCAAACTTTCGTTTGTTCCCATCCGCAATTAATATAAACCGTTCATCGATTATGCCAATAACAACCGCAAAGCTGCCAGCGTCTCTGCCTTTCTTCGTTAAGACAATCTGGCCGACTTCAGGCTGCGATTCAGACTCTTTCATCCAGTCATCACCTTATGCTTCAGGCTTTCGTTAAAATCTCATAGCCCGTACTAGTTATAGCAATCGTATGCTCAAAGTGAGCACAGTTTTTGCCATCCGTTGTGACCACTGTCCAATTATCTGAGAGTGTATGCACATACCTCTCTCCAGCATTAACCATTGGCTCAACAGCTAAGACCATACCCGGTTTTAAACGCGGACCCTTGCCTGGAGGGCCAAAATGTGGAATTTGCGGATCCTCATGCAGCTCCTGTCCTACACCGTGTCCCACATACTCTCTTACAATCGAGAACCCTTTTGGTTCTACATATGATTGTATAGCATGCGAGATGTTTGATAAACGTTCTTTCGGCTTAGCTTCCTTTAATCCAGCATAAAGGGATTGTTCCGTTACCTCTAGCAAACGCTCATCTTCTTCGGAAATATTTCCAACAGGATAGGTCCAGGCAGAATCACCGTGATAACCATTGTACTTGGCCCCGACATCAAGTGATATAATGTCGCCCTCTTTTAAAACCCGGTCGCCCGGAATGCCATGTACCAACTCTTCATTCACTGAAGCACAAACACTGCCAGTAAATCCACCATAGCCTTTAAATGATGGTATAGCCCCGTGCTGACGGATAAAGTTATCCGCAATTGTATCCAGCTCTTTCGTACTGATACCTGGCTCGATGTGCTTTTGCAGTTCTTGATGCGTTAGCGCAACAATTTTACCTGCTTCCCGCATTATATCGAGTTCACGGTCCGTTTTACAAATAATCATGCATGAAGTCCTTTCAGCAGTTCATCAATGTCTTGAAAAACTTTGTTAATATCTTGTCCTCCGTCAATGTTCCGAAGGTAACCTTTTTCTTGATAGAAATCAATTAAAGGCTGCTGCTGCTCAATGTTAACATCTAATCGTTTTCTTACTGTTTCAGGCTTGTCATCGTCACGTTGTACTAGTTCACTACCATCTTCGTCGCAGATTCCTTCAACTTTTGGGGGATTGTATTTCACGTGGTACGTTCTACCTGATGTTGGAGAAACACGACGGCCCGTGAGCCGTTCTTCAAGATCCTCTCTAGGAACATCAATGTTTAAAACGTAATCCAAACTTTTATTAAAAGAAGAAAGAATGTCTTCAAGTGCTTCTGCCTGTGCAACCGTACGCGGAAACCCATCTAAAAGAAAGCCTTTTTCACAATCATCCTTGCCAAGTCTTTCCTTGACAATACCTATTGTGACCTCATCTGGAACCAGTTCACCAGCATCCATGTAGGATTTTGCTTCTTTTCCTAGAGGTGTTTCTTCTTTGATGGCAGCGCGGAACATGTCACCAGTAGAAATATGCGGAATCTCATACTTCTCTACAATTCTTTCGGCTTGTGTGCCTTTACCAGCACCAGGAAGCCCCATTAATATCAAATTCATGATATCTCCTCCATCGCTCCGATTTCAGCCAGGGGCAAGGCGAACGTACTCACCCCTCCCCCTCAATCTATCTATTTGATGAAACCTTTGTAACTACGTTGAATTAACTGGCTTTCAATCTGCTTCATGGTATCAAGTGCAACACCGACGACAATCAGTAAGCCAGTACCGCCAATCTGAATGGTTTGAGGAAGTCCCATTTGTATTGTGAAAAAAACAGGGATGATTGAGACAACAGCAAGGAATAATGCACCAACAAACGTTAAGCGGTACAAAATTCTACGAATATAAGTTTCCGTTGTCTTACCAGGTCGTATTCCGGGAATATACCCGCCCTGTTTTTTCAGATTTTCTGCCATTTGCTCCGGGTTCACTTGCACAAATGTGTAAAAATACGTAAACCCAATAATCAATCCTGCGTAGATAATCATTCCAACAGGCTGCGTGTAATCAAAGTTTTGAATGACCCAGCGTGCTGCAGGATTATCTTCTCCTATAAACCCTGCAATAGTTGGAGGGAATATAAACAGAGATAACGCAAAAATGACCGGAATTACCCCAGCAGAGTTTACTTTTAATGGCAGATGCGTGGACTGTCCACCTGCTGGACTGCGCCCAACCAATCGTTTTGCATATTGAATCGGAACCTTTCTCAGTGCTTGCTGTACATAGATGACCCCGACAATAATAGCTAACACGGCAATTGCCAATATTAATACCGTGACAATGCCCATAAACAATTGATCAGCATCTTGTATCTGAGTAGCATAAATCTGGTTAATTCCGTTCGGTATGCCCGCTGCAATACCTGCAAAGATAAGAATAGATATCCCGTTACCTACTCCATTTGCAGTAATTTGTTCACCAAGCCACATTAAAAATGCAGTACCAGCGGTCATTACCAATGCAATAAAAATGTATTTTGGGATGCTTGGATCAGGAATCAAACCTGGAAAGAGGTTGTTAAATCCGATAGACATCCCTAAGCCTTGAATAAAAGCAAGGACTACAGTGAAATACCGAGTAAATTGTGCTAGCTTCCGGCGTCCTGCTTCCCCTTGTTTAGCCCATTCTGTGAATTTCGGTACAACGTCCATTCTTAAAAGCTGTACAACAATGGAAGCAGTAATGTATGGCATGACGCCCATAGCAAATATGGAAAATTGCGAGAGAGCGCCGCCGCCAAACGTGTTTAAAAAGCCAAAAGCATTCGCTTGATCAGCGAAATTCAATACGTCATTGTTCGATCCGGGAACCGGAATGAAGCTGCCGATTCGAAAAACAACTAACATAGCGAGAGTGAAGAAAATCTTCCTTCTCAAATCACTCACGCGAAAGATATTTGAAATCGCGCGGAACATTAGATCACCTCGGTTTTTCCGCCGGCCGCTTCAATCGCTTTTACCGCAGAAGCAGAGAACTTATCAGCTTTCACGTGAAGCTCTTTTTCCAAGTTCCCATTACCCAGAACTTTTATGCCATCTTTTGATTTACTGATGACACCTTCTTTCAATAGAAGTTCTGGAGTAACTTCTGTCCCTGCATCAAAACGGTTGAGCGTTTCAACATTAACAATCGCAAACTCTTTACGGGTTGGATTTGTGAAACCACGTTTAGGCAGACGCTTGTAGATAGGGTTTTGGCCACCTTCAAAACCTGGACGTACTCCACCGCCGGAACGAGCTTTTTGACCTTTTGTTCCACGTCCAGCTGTTTTTCCATTACCAGTAGCAGCACCACGACCTACACGATTGCGCTCTTTTTTGGAACCTTCTGCAGGTTTTAACTCGTGAAGTTTCATGCTGACACCTCCTTATCGTAGGAATCGTTACTTATGCATCAATTTCTTTTACAGTTAACAGGTGAGACACTTTATTAATCATTCCGCGAACAGCGGGGTTGTCTTCTTTCACTACACTGTGATTAACTTTGTTTAGACCAAGTGTCTTTACAGTTACACGTTGATCTTTCGGACGACCAATGAGACTGCGACTGAGGGTGATTTCAACTTTTTTTGCCATATCGTATCCCTCCTTATCCTAACAATTCTTCAACGCTTTTACCACGTAGTCTGGCAACTTCTTCAGCTGTTTTCAGCTCAGTGAGACCTTGAATGGTAGCGCGAACCATATTAATTGGGTTGTTGGAACCAAGAGACTTGGAGAGGATATCGCTGATACCAGCCAGCTCAAGTACCGCACGTACAGGTCCACCTGCAATAACCCCGGTACCTTCTGCTGCAGGTTTCAGTAACACATTACCTGCACCATAGCGACCTACAATCTCATGAGGAATAGTTGTTCCTACTCTCGGCACTTCAACCATGTTCTTTTTACCGTTCTCAACAGCTTTACGAATAGCTTCTGGCACCTCTAGTGCTTTACCCATGCCAAAACCTACGTGACCATTACGATCACCAACAACAACAAGAGCTGCAAAGCGGAAGCGACGTCCACCCTTTACTACTTTTGCCACACGGTTAATGGCTACAACTCTTTCTTCTACATCAAGTTTGCTAGCATCGATTTGTTGCATTCTTTTCCCTCCTTACTACCTTTAAAATTTTAATCCATTTTCACGAGCTGCATCTGCGAGTGCTTTCACTCTGCCATGATAAACAAAGCCTCCGCGATCAAACACAACAGACTCATACCCTTTTTCAGACGCTCGTTTCGCAACTAGTTCGCCAACTTTTGTAGCTGCTTCCTGATTTCCACCATGTGAAACGTCCACATCTTTTTCTACAGTTGAAGCAGACACAATTGTCTCGCCTTTTGTATCGTCAATTAATTGCGCATAAATATGCTTTGAAGAGCGGAACACATTCAAACGCGGGCGTTCAGAAGTTCCTTTCACTTTCTGACGAATACTTGCATGACGTTTTTTACGCTTTGCGTACTTCGTATTATTAGCGGCCATGAATCGTTCCTCCTTTCCTTAACCGTTACCTGCTATTATTTCCCAGTCTTACCTTCCTTACGGCGTACATATTCGTTTTCGTAACGGATCCCTTTTCCTTTATACGGTTCAGGAGTACGTACAGCACGAATATTGGAAGCTGTTGCACCAACAAGCTCTTTATCAATGCCTTTTACAACAACTTTTGTGTTGGAAGGAACATCAATTTCTACACCGTTCTCTGGTTCGTACTCTACAGGATGAGAATAGCCGACGTTGAGCACAAGTTTGTTTCCGGACTTGGATGCACGGTATCCGACACCAACAAGTTCAAGCCCTTTTTCATACCCTTTTGTTACACCTTCTACCATATTGTTCACAACGCTGCGGGTAGTGCCGTGCAAGGAGCGGTGTTCTTTGTGGTTAGAAGGTCTTTCAAAAGTGATTTCACTTTCACCAATATTTACTTTAATATCCGGATGAAGCTCTCTAGTGAGTTCCCCTTTTGGACCTTTCACTGTAACAGTGTTACCGTCCATTGTTACAGTAACTCCTTCAGGAATTTCAATAGGCTTTACACCAATACGAGACATAACTTTACACCTCCGTTCTCAAAGAAATTTATTACCAAACGTATGCAAGCACTTCGCCGCCAACTTGCTGCTTACGTGCTTCTTTATCAGTCATTACACCTTTTGATGTAGAAATTACTGCAATACCGAGTCCACCAAGTACGCGAGGTAGTTCATCCGCTTTAGCGTATACACGCAAACCTGGCTTACTGATTCGCTTCAAACCAGTAATTACTCGCTCATTATTCGCTCCGTACTTCAAGAAGATACGAAGGATACCTTGTTTATTGTCTTCGATATTTTCTACGTCACGTACAAAGCCTTCGTTTTTTAGGATCTCAGCAACTTCTCTTTTCAAGTTAGAAGCTGGAAGTTCCAATTTTTCGTGACGTACAGTGTTCGCATTGCGAATACGTGTCAGCATATCTGCAATTGGATCTGTCATGACCATATCGTTTTACCTCCTTCCCTATGTCGGGCTTACCAGCTGGCTTTTTTCACGCCTGGAATTTGACCTTTATATGCAAGTTCACGGAAACAAATTCTGCACAACTTAAATTTGCGAATGACGGAATGAGGACGTCCGCAACGTTCGCAACGAGTGTATTCACGTACTTTGAACTTTTGTGGACGCTGCTGTTTGGCGATCATTGATTTTTTTGCCAAGGCCTGTATTCCCTCCTTCAATTATATTATTTTTGAAACGGCATACCGATTTGAGTGAGCAGCTCACGGGCTTCTTCATCGGTTTCTGCAGTAGTAACAATGACAATGTCCATTCCACGAACTTTGTCGACCTTGTCATACTCAATTTCAGGGAAAATCAATTGCTCTTTTATACCTAAAGTGTAGTTTCCACGTCCGTCAAATGCCTTAGTAGAAACGCCACGGAAGTCACGAACACGCGGAAGGGAAACATGAATCAACTTCTCAAGAAAGTCATACATGCGCTCTCCACGAAGAGTTACCTTCGCTCCGATTGGCATTCCTTCACGCAATTTAAAACCAGCAATTGATTTTTTTGCTTTTGTAATTAGTGGCTTTTGACCACTGATTTGTGTAAGCTCTTCAACAGCTTTGTCGAGTGCTTTAGGGTTTTGAACGGCATCACCCACACCCATGTTAATAACAACTTTTTCGATTTTCGGTACTCCCATCACCGAAGAGTAACCGTACTTATTATGCATATGTGGCACAATATCGTTTTTAAATTTCTCTTTAAGAGCGTTCATTAGGTTGACCTCCTTTCATCAACTGAGTGATTTACTTATCAAGGGGCTCGCCAGATTTTTTAGCGATGCGCACTTTCTTTCCGTCTTCAACTTTAAAACCTACTCGGGTAGGTTCACCGGATTTAGGGTCTAGAGGCATAACATTTGAAACGTGAACAGGAGCCTCTTGATTTAGAATGCCGCCTTGTGGGTTCTCTTGGGACGGCTTCGCGTGTTTTTTCACCATGTTAACGCCCTCTACTAAAACACGCTGCTGACTTGGAAAAGCTTGAAGAATTACTCCTTCTTGTCCTTTGTCTTTTCCAGAAATCACTTTTACTTTATCGCCCTTTTTCACGTGGAGTTTAGGTTGAGTCATAATCGCACCTCCTTAAGTCAGGCATGACCGTATTATATTCGATTCCATTAAAGAACCTCTGGAGCTAGGGAAACAATCTTCATATATTGCTCTTCGCGCAATTCTCTAGCAACAGGTCCAAAAATACGAGTACCTCGCGGACTTTTGTCGTCACGTACAACGACAGCTGCGTTTTCATCAAAACGGATGTAAGAGCCATCAGGACGGCGCGCCCCACTTTTAGAACGTACAATTACTGCTCTTACAATCTCGCCTTTCTTAACAACGCCCCCTGGTGTTGCTTGTTTTACAGAGCAAACAATCATATCGCCAATGTTTGCAGACTTGCGGCCGGAACCACCAAGAACTTTAATACATTGTACTTCACGAGCACCAGAGTTGTCGGCAACTTTTAATCGACTTTCTTGTTGGATCATCGTTTCTCGAACCTCCCTTCATCAAAGCACGTTAAATTAAATAATTACTGCTTCTTCTACAATCTCTACTAATCGGAAACGCTTATCCTTAGAAAGCGGCTTAGTTTCCATGATTTTTACAATGTCGCCTTTTTTCGCTTCATTGTTTTCATCATGAGCTTTAAACTTCTTCGAATACTTAACGCGTTTTCCATAGAGGGAATCCATCTTATACGTTTCTACAAGAACCGAAATTGTTTTATCCATTTTGTCGGAAACAACACGGCCGTTGTAAACTTTACGCTGGTTGCGTTCAGCCATTGTCAGCCAAACCTCCTCTCATGTTTATCCTTTATTCATGCCTAGTTCACGTTCACGCAAAACAGTTTTCGCGCGAGCAATATCCTTGCGGACGTTACGAATGCGGGCAGGGTTGTCTAATTGACCGGTTGCAAGCTGGAAGCGCAGATTAAACAGCTCTTCTTTGAGAGACTTTGTTTTTTCTTCTACTTCCGCCGTTGTTAGATCTCTTAATTCCTTAGCTTTCATTTGCCTCACCACCCACTTCTTCGCGTTTAACAAACTTCGTTTTCACAGGCAGTTTGTGCGACGCAAGTCTAAGTGCTTCACGAGCTACTTCTTCAGAAACACCTGCAACTTCAAACATGATTTTCCCTGGCTTCACAACAGCTACCCAGCCTTCAGGAGCACCTTTACCGGAACCCATCCGAACTTCAAGTGGCTTTGCCGTGTAAGGTTTATCAGGAAAGATTTTAATCCATACTTTACCGCCACGTTTCATATAACGAGTCATCGCAATACGTGCGGATTCAATTTGACGATTGGTAATCCACGTTGGTTCCAATGCCTGCAGACCGTATTCACCAAAAGATACGTTGGTTCCGCCTTTTGCACGGCCTTTCATTTTGCCACGATGTTCACGACGATATTTCACGCGTTTTGGCATTAACATAATTATTTTCCTCCTTCCTCGTTGTTTGCACCTTTCGTCGGAAGGACTTCTCCACGATAAATCCAAATCTTCACACCAAGCTTACCGTAAGTAGTGTCTGCTTCTGCAGTGCCGTAATCAATGTCAGCACGCAAAGTGTGGAGTGGAACAGTTCCTTCGCTGTAGCTTTCATTTCGAGCGATATCAGCTCCGCCCAAACGTCCAGATACTTCCGTTCTAATTCCACGAGCTCCTGCTCTCATTGTCCGTTGAATAGACTGTTTCATAGCACGACGGAATGAAATGCGGTTTTCAAGTTGACGAGCAATATTTTCAGCAACCAACCTTGCATCCAAATCTGCTTGCTTTACTTCCGCAATGTTGATGTGAACTCTTTTTCCTGTTAGGTCATTAAGGGCTTTGCGTAAAGCTTCAACTTCAGAACCGCCTTTACCGATAACCATTCCAGGTTTCGCTGTGTGAATAGTGATATTTACGCGTTTAGCCGCACGTTCAATCTCTACAGTAGACACAGAAGCATCTTTCAGTCGGTTTTCAAGATATTCACGGATTTTCACATCTTCATGTAGCAAATCTGCATAATTCTTTTCAGCATACCACTTAGAATCCCAATCACGGATGACACCGATTCTAAGTCCTACTGGATTAACTTTTTGACCCACGCATTATCCCTCCTTCTTTTCTTTTACCACGACAGTAATGTGGCTTGTGCGCTTGTTAATACGTGTTGCTCGACCCATTGCACGAGGACGGAAACGCTTCAAGGTAATCCCTTCATCAACATAAGCTTCGCTGATATAGAGATCCTCAGGCTCCATCTCATAATTGTGCTCCGCATTTGCAACAGCGGAATTGATTACTTTTTCAATGATTGGTGAAGCAGCTTTTTGTGTGTTTTTCAAAATGCCAATTGCTTCGCCAACTTCTTTGCCCCGTATAAGATCAATGACTAACCGTGCTTTACGAGGGGCAATGCGGATTTGTTTAGCAACTGCTTTAGCTTGCATGTAGAGAACCTCCCCTCTGTTTACCGTTTGGTTTTCTTGTCGTCATTTTTATGGCCTTTAAACGTTCTTGTTGGAGCAAATTCACCAAGCTTGTGGCCAACCATGTCTTCAGAAACGTATACAGGTACATGTTTGCGTCCATCGTATACAGCAATTGTATGCCCTACAAATTGAGGGAAAATCGTTGAACGACGTGACCATGTTTTAATAACTTGTTTATCATTTTTTTCATTTAGGCTTTCCACTTTTTTCATCAAGTGGTCATCGACAAAAGGTCCTTTTTTTAAGCTGCGACCCATGAGGAAACCTCCTTTCGCGATTGCTCTGCGATTCGTAAGAACCGCAGTTCAATCCCGTTATTTTTTACGACGGCGAACGATATACTTATCGCTGTCTTTGTTTTTCTTACGAGTTTTATAACCAACAGTAGGCATACCCCAAGGTGATACCGGTGATTTTCTTCCAATTGGAGCACGGCCTTCACCACCACCATGCGGGTGATCGCTTGGGTTCATGGCAGAACCACGTACTACTGGACGCTTGCCAAGCCAGCGTGAACGACCAGCTTTACCAACGTTCACTAGTTCATGTTCGATGTTGCCTACTTGACCTACTGTAGCGCGGCACGTAGCAAGGATCAAACGTGTTTCACCGGAACGCAAACGTACAAGTACGTATTTACCTTCTTTCCCTAATACTTGTGCTTCTGCACCAGCAGAACGAACTAACTGAGCTCCGCGTCCTGGTTTAAGCTCAATATTATGAATAACTGTACCTACAGGAATGTTGGCTAATGGTAATGCATTACCAGTTTTAATATCAGCGCCTTCTCCTGATTCAATTTCTTGACCGACTTTCAGCCCTTTAGGCGCCAAAATGTAACGTTTTTCACCATCGTTATAATGAACAAGTGCGATGTTAGCAGAACGGTTTGGGTCGTATTCAATTGTTGCTACTCGACCTGGTACACCGTCTTTATCACGTTTAAAGTCAATAACACGGTAGTGACGTTTGTGTCCGCCGCCTTGGTGACGCACGGTGATACGCCCTTGATTGTTACGACCCGCTTTTTTATGAAGCGGTTCAAGCAATGTCTTCTCAGGTTGGTCAGTCGTCACTTCTGTTTGCAAGTTCACAGACATGTGACGGCGCCCATTTGATGTTGCTTTATACTTTTTAATAGGCATAGTCGTTTCCCTCCTTCACTCGTTGGTTTGGTTTACACGCCTTCAAAAAACTCAATTTCTTGACTGTCTTCTGTTAACGTAACAACAGCTTTTTTACGATTTGGCTTATACCCAGTGTAACGGCCAAAACGGCGGAATTTACCTTTTTGGTTGAGTGTGTTGACTTTATCAACTGTCACATCAAAAATTTCTTCCACAGCCTTTTTAATTTGTGTTTTATTCGCTTTAACGTCCACTTCAAACGTATATTTTTTCTCTTCCATCAAGTCAGCAGAACGTTCAGTGATGACGGGGCGCTTAATTACATCGCGTGCTTCCATTATGCGAGCACCTCCTCTACCTTCTTCACTGCCTCTTGCGTGATCACTAACTTGTCATGTTTTAACAGCTCTAAAACATTCACGCCATCAACAGTTGCGAAGGTCACTCCAGGAATATTACGTGCTGAAAGAGCTACTTGTTCGTTGTAATCAGCAGTAACGACAAGTGCTTTTTCATCTACGGACAGGTTAGACAAGATGCTTACCATCTCTTT
Organism: Alteribacillus persepolensis; assembly: GCF_900099605.1. Taxonomy (GTDB): domain Bacteria; phylum Bacillota; class Bacilli; order Bacillales; family Marinococcaceae; genus Alteribacillus; species Alteribacillus persepolensis. The sequence continues at coordinate 37,012 of NZ_FNDK01000020.1, read as the reverse complement.
TGTCTTCGGTGCATCCAATTCAAGGTTATCCAAAACAACAATCGCATCTTCTTTCACCTTTGTAGAAAATGCAGATTTCACTGCCAAACGACGCACTTTCTTTGGCAATTTATAGCTGTATTGGCGAGGAGTAGGTCCGAATACAATTCCTCCCCCTACCCATTGTGGAGAACGAATAGAACCTTGACGTGCACGTCCAGTACCTTTCTGGCGCCATGGTTTGCGGCCGCCTCCTCTACGTTCAGAGCGGTTCTTCACTTTGTGTGTGCCTTGACGCACTGATGCTTGCTGCATAACCACGGCATCATGAAGAACATTTTCATTTGGTTCAATACCAAACACAGAATCGGCCAATTCAATGTCGCCGACCTTTGAACCAGTTTGGTTTAACAATGCTACTTTAGGCATGATGGAGCCTCCTTTCTTCAATCATTATTGCGCTGCTTTCACAGCTGATCTAACCGTTACATAACTTTTCTTTGCTCCGGGAACATTACCTTTAACGAGCAACAAATTACGCTCAGTATCCACTTTTACGATTTCAAGGTTTTGAACAGTTACCGTTTTTCCGCCCATACGTCCTGGAAGTTTCTTTCCTTTCAGAACGTGGTTTGGGTCAATCGGTCCCATTGTACCAGGACGACGATGGTAACGAGAACCGTGTGTCATCGGTCCGCGGGCTTGGTTATGGCGCTTAATGGCACCTTGGAAACCTTTCCCCTTTGATGTCCCTGTGACATCCACGATATCTCCATCAGAAAAAGTATCTACTTTGACTTCCTGACCAACTTCGTAATCTCCGCTGTCAATGTCGCAGATTTCACGGACGTAGCGCTTGGGAGCGGCATTTGCTTTTTCCGCATGTCCTTTTTCAGGCTTGTTAGCACTTTTTTCTTTTTTGTCAATGAAACCAAGTTGAATTGCTTCATAACCATCTGATTCAGATGTCTTTGTTTGAAGCACTACATTTGGCTCGGCTTCAATGACTGTGACCGGAAGAAGTTCACCGTTTTCGTTGAACAACTGGGTCATGCCAATTTTTCTGCCCAAGATTCCTTTGGTCATCAGTCACACCTCCTAATATAATTTAACGTGTATTTTTATAGTCATTTATAGTTTAATTTCAATGTCAACGCCAGATGGCAGATCTAAACGCATAAGAGCATCAACCGTTTGTGGGGTTGGACTAACGATATCAATCAAACGTTTATGTGTGCGCATTTCGAACTGCTCACGAGCATCTTTGTACTTATGAGTCGCACGCAGTACTGTGTATACAGACTTTTCCGTTGGAAGCGGAATGGGTCCTGACACACCCGCACCAGAGCGTTTTGCTGTGTCTACAATCTTTTCTGCAGATTGATCAAGTACACGGTGGTCATAAGCTTTTAAACGAATGCGAATCTTTTCTTTTGCCATTATGAGCCCTCCTTTTCGCCCGATTTTTACAGACATACTCCGTGAAAATTTTCCGATCACCATGCCATGGCAAAGGGTCCTGGTGTATCGGCAACCTTTCACATCATCGCCTGTGTCGCCACGTATATCCTGCTACAAAGCACAATCCGTGGTCACACTTTATCTATTATAATGATTATCTCCTGCAAATGCAAGAAGTTTTTAAAATTCCTGGTGATTACCAAACATTTCTTATTCAAGAGCCTCATATAATGAAAAAGCCCTGTCACTTGGACAGGACTTCATTGTAAATAATCGGTATGCTTTTGTAAAGATACGATTATTCTTGGATTGTAGAAACAACACCAGCACCAACAGTACGTCCGCCTTCACGGATAGAAAACTTCGTACCGTCTTCGATAGCGATTGGTGCAATCAATTCAACTGTCATTTCAACGTTGTCTCCAGGCATAACCATTTCTACACCGTCTGGAAGTTGAATTACGCCAGTAACGTCTGTTGTACGGAAGTAGAATTGTGGACGATAGTTAGAGAAGAATGGAGTGTGACGTCCACCTTCATCTTTAGAAAGAACGTATACTTCCGCTTTAAACTTTGTATGTGGAGTAATGCTTCCTGGCTTAGCAAGAACTTGGCCACGCTTGATGTCTTCGCGGTCAACACCACGTAGAAGCGCACCAATGTTGTCCCCTGCTTCTGCATAGTCAAGAAGCTTACGGAACATTTCTACACCAGTAACAGTTGTTTTCTTAGCGTCTTCATCGATACCGATGATTTCTACTTCATCACCAACGTTGAGCATTCCGCGTTCTACACGACCAGTTGCAACTGTACCGCGTCCAGTGATGGAGAACACGTCCTCAACTGGCATCATGAATGGCTTGTCTTTGTCACGGTCTGGTGTTGGGATGTAATTATCTACTTCTTGCATGAGATCGAGAATTGCTTGTTCATGCTCCTCGTCTCCTTCGATTGCTTTCAAAGCAGACCCTTTAACGATAGGTACTTCGTCACCAGGGAAGTCATATTCAGAAAGAAGGTCGCGAACTTCCATTTCTACAAGCTCTAGAAGCTCTTCGTCGTCAACCATATCAGTTTTGTTCAAGAATACAACGATGGACGGTACACCAACTTGACGGGAAAGCAAGATGTGCTCACGAGTTTGTGGCATTGGGCCGTCAGCTGCGGATACAACAAGAATCGCTCCGTCCATTTGTGCTGCACCAGTGATCATGTTCTTTACATAGTCAGCGTGTCCTGGGCAGTCAACGTGTGCATAGTGACGAGTATCAGTTTCATACTCTACGTGTGCAGTAGAGATTGTAATACCACGTTCACGCTCTTCCGGTGCACCGTCAATGGAATCATATGCCATTGCTTCACCTGTACCGGATTGTTTATGAAGAACTGTGGTGATAGCAGCAGTCAATGTAGTTTTACCATGGTCAACGTGGCCGATAGTACCAATGTTGGCATGCGTTTTGGAACGATCAAACTTTTCTTTAGCCATTATTCATTTCCTCCCTTAATACAGGTAAATTATATAGAAGCCAGAAAGGTGTACCAAGAAGCAGGTTCACCTTCCTTAGCTTACAATAAAATATTTTTACAAACAATCATTTTACAGAAGAAAATTACTCTCCACTGTTTTTCTTAATAATTTCTTCAGATACGCTCTTTGGCACTTCTTCATAGTGGTCAAAGAACATTGTGTAGTTACCGCGTCCTTGTGTGTTAGAACGAAGGTTTGTCGCGTAACCAAACATCTCAGCTAACGGAACATATGCCTTAATAGCTTGAGAATTCCCGCGAGCTTCCATTCCATCCACGCGTCCGCGGCGGGAAGTAATGTCACCCATTACATCACCCATGTACTCCTCAGGCACAACAACTTCTACTTTCATGAGCGGCTCTAGAAGAACAGGCTCACAAAGGTCTTTTGCTTTTTTCAAAGCCATAGAAGCTGCTACTTTAAACGCCATTTCGTTAGAGTCTACATCGTGATAAGAACCATCGAACAGTCTAGCCTTTACATCAATCATTGGATATCCTGCCAGCAAACCGTTCTGAAGTGCTTCTTCGATACCTTGTTGTACAGAAGGTACGTATTCACGAGGTACAACCCCGCCGACAATTTTGTTTTCAAATTCGAAGCCTGCACCTTCTTCATTCGGCTCGAATTCAACCCACACGTGACCATACTGACCGCGGCCGCCGGACTGACGCACAAACTTACCTTCGCACTTACCAGCTTTGCGGATTGTTTCACGATAGGAAACTTGCGGAGCACCCACTTGGGCTTCCACTTTAAATTCACGCTTCAGACGGTCAACGATGATATCCAAGTGAAGCTCACCCATACCCTTAATAAGGGTTTGGCCAGTTTCTTCATCTGTTTCTGTCTGGAAAGTAGGGTCTTCTTCTGCCAATTTCGCTAAAGCAATACCCATTTTATCATGGTCTGCTTTTGATTTTGGCTCAACAGATAGAGAAATAACTGGTTCTGGGAATTCCATGGATTCAAGAATGACTCTTGCTTTGTCATCACATAGAGTATCGCCTGTGGCGGTGTCTTTTAAACCAACACCTGCTGCGATATCACCAGAATATACAGTTGAAATCTCTTCACGAGAGTTCGCATGCATCTGCAAAATCCGGCCAACACGTTCGCGCTTCTCTTTTGTAGAGTTGCGAACATAAGAACCAGAATCAAGTTTACCAGAATACACACGGAAGAATGTAAGCTTACCTACGTATGGATCTGTCGCAACTTTAAAAGCAAGTGCAGAGAAAGGACCGTTGTCGTCCGCTTTGCGTTCTACTTCTTCCTCACTTTCTGGAAGTACACCTTTAATTGGCGGTACATCCAGCGGAGAAGGAAGATAATCAAGAACAGCGTCAATCATTAATTGAACACCTTTGTTCTTAAATGCAGAGCCGCAAAGTACTGGATAAAATTCAACATTCAGCGTACCTTTACGAATCGCTGCTTTTAATTCATCGGTTGTAATTTCTTCACCCTCAAGGTACTTCATCATTAAGTCTTCGTCTAACTCAGCAACAGCTTCAACAAGCTTTTCGCGATATTCATCAGCTTGAGCTTTGTACTCATCTGGAATTTCACGTGCTTCTGTACGAGTACCCAAATCATCTACATAGTAATATGCTTCCATATTGATCAAATCGATAATACCTTCAAAGTTATCTTCAGCACCAATTGGAAGTTGTACCGCTTGAGCGTTTGCTCCCAAGCGTTCACTTAAAGTACCTAGGGAATAAATGAAATCTGCCCCTACTTTGTCCATTTTGTTAACAAAAACAATACGCGGTACGTGATATGTGGTAGCTTGGCGCCACACTGTTTCTGTCTGCGGCTCAACCCCTGATTGAGCATCAAGAACTGCTACTGCCCCATCTAATACACGCAAAGAACGTTCTACCTCAACGGTAAAATCGACGTGCCCAGGGGTGTCAATAATATTGATACGATGGTTTTTCCATTGTGCTGTTGTTGCAGCAGATGTGATTGTGATTCCGCGTTCCTGTTCTTGGCTCATCCAGTCCATTTGGGAAGCACCTTCGTGTGTTTCACCAATCTTATGGATACGCCCTGTATAAAATAGGATACGCTCCGTAGCAGTTGTTTTACCAGCATCAATGTGAGCCATGATACCGATATTACGAGTCTTTTCTAAGGAGAATTCTCGTGCCATGGACTTCATTTTCTCCTTTCTTCTTCCATCTTTAAGAGTAGTTGTATTGTTTTACAAATTGGTTTACCAGCGATAATGAGCAAATGCTTTGTTGGCTTCTGCCATACGATGCGTATCCTCACGCTTTTTCACAGCTGATCCAGTGTTGTTAGCAGCATCAAGGATTTCATTTGCCAGGCGTTCCTCCATTGTTTTCTCACCGCGAAGGCGAGCATAACTTACTACCCAGCGCAATCCAAGCGTCGTACGACGATCAGGTTTTACTTCGATTGGTACTTGATAGTTTGCACCACCAACACGGCGAGCTTTAACCTCAAGTACTGGCATAACGTTTTTCATCGCTTGATCAAAAACTTCCATTGGTTCTTGCCCGGATCTTTCCCGTACAATGTCAAATGCGTTGTATAAGATGTGCTGCGCTTTACCTTTTTTACCGTCCAACATGATGCGGTTAATTAGGCGTGTAACCAGCTTGGAATTGTAAATCGGATCAGGCAATACATCTCTGCGAGGTACTGGTCCTTTACGAGGCATGGGTCACCCCTCCTTTCGATTTAATCTGTGTTGTATTATTTCTTGCCGCGTTTCGTACCGTATTTGGAACGGCTTTGTTTACGGTCTTGAACACCAGCAGTGTCAAGCGCCCCACGTACAATATGGTAACGTACACCCGGAAGGTCCTTTACACGGCCGCCGCGAATAAGAACCACACTGTGTTCCTGCAAGTTGTGACCAATACCAGGAATATAAGCAGTAACTTCAATCTGGTTAGTCAAACGAACACGTGCATATTTACGCAATGCCGAGTTTGGCTTTTTCGGCGTCATGGTTCCAACACGAGTACATACTCCGCGCTTTTGCGGGGAATTTTGGTCAGTTGGGATTTTGCGGTAACTGTTGTACCCTTTGTTCAAAGCAGGAGAGTCAGAACCTTGCACTTTCGCTTTACGACCTTTGCGAACTAATTGGTTAATAGTTGGCATCGTTTTTCCTCCTTTCTTAAGCTGTTTTTTATGACCACCGTTCCAGGTGGTTCACTACAAAGCAAAAGTAAAGTTTTTGCCAATAGGGCCAAAAACCCTATCAGCAAAAACATCATTGCTTTTTTAACGCAACCGCAGCTGCTCCAACATCAATTCCACATACTTTTCCAAGCTTTCGCATGGAATCAACTTTATGAATCGGTACTCCCTTTGCTTCCGCTGCGAGAAGGACTCTTTGTATCACCCTGTTCTCTGCATCATCAGCAACAATAACTTCTTGAACGGAGTTCGACTCCAGAGCTTTCAACGTTTGCTTCGTTCCTATTAAAACCTCATCTGCCTGTGATACTTTTTCATAAGACATTCTATATCCTCCAAAGCACAGGGAGTTAGGCACACCTTGATAGCATATCACCGTATCCTAGAGATGTCAACACTATTTCACTCTTGTGTAATAGCTGCTTCTCCCGTCTCTGCTGTTTCTTGAGATGTTTCTTCATCAGGCAGGTCTACTTCCAGCGAACGATAGCGCTGCATTCCGGTTCCTGCTGGTACTAGCTTACCGATAATTACGTTTTCTTTCAAGCCGACCAGCTCATCACGTTTCCCTTTAATAGCTGCATCCGTGAGTACTCTAGTTGTTTCTTGGAATGAAGCAGCTGAGAGGAAGGAATCCGTCTCAAGAGATGCTTTTGTAATACCTAAAATAACCGGCTGACCAACCGCAGGATGTCCGCCTTTTTCTAACACTTTTTCATTTGCGGAGTCGAAATGATGGATTTCTACAAGGCTTCCCGGCAGCACCTCTGTATCACCGGAATCTGCAACACGTATTTTGCGAAGCATTTGGCGAACCATAACCTCTACGTGCTTATCGCCAATTTCAACCCCTTGCATACTATATACTTTTTGTACTTCTTTTAGCAAGTATTCTTGAACAGCTTGCAGGCCGGTAACTTTCAGAAGTTCTTTTGGATCAACAGAGCCTTCTGTCAACGCCTGTCCTGCTGCAACCTGTTCACCAACTTCCACCTTCATCCGGGCACCGTATTGTGTCGTATAACTGCGTGTTTCCAATGCCCCTTGTACGGTGACTTCTTTTTTGTCATTGTGTTCTTTAATGTCAACGACTTCACCTGACAGTTCAGATATAACTGCTTGGCCTTTTGGATTACGAGCTTCAAATAACTCTTGGATTCTCGGAAGACCTTGTGTAATATCGTCTCCTGCAACACCGCCTGTGTGGAATGTGCGCATCGTAAGCTGTGTGCCTGGCTCACCAATTGATTGAGCGGCAATAATTCCAACAGCCTCTCCAACTTCCACGTCAGAACCTGTGGCAAGGTTTTTACCATAACACTTCTTGCATACACCGTGACGGGTGTCACATGTGAAGACAGACCGAATAGTAGCTTGTTCTACGCCGGCTTCTTCAATTACCTTTGCTTTGTCTTCGTCAATCAATTCACCTTTTTTCGCAAGCACTTCACTCGTTTCCGGATGCCGGACAGTTTTAAAGAGCACACGTCCTACCAAACGATCTTGCAAGCTTTCAATTAATTCCGTTCCTTCACGAAGTGCTTGAACATCGAGTCCGCGATCTGTGCCGCAGTCATCCTCACGTACAATAACGTCCTGGGCCACATCTACAAGACGTCTAGTCAGATAACCAGAGTCAGCTGTCTTCAATGCTGTATCAGCAAGACCTTTACGGGCACCGTGCGTAGAAATAAAGTATTCCAGTACCGTTAAGCCTTCCCGGAAGCTGGACTTAATCGGCAACTCAATAATTCGTCCAGATGGGTTGGCCATAAGACCGCGCATACCTGCCAACTGTGTAAAGTTCGACGCATTACCACGAGCACCAGAGTCACTCATCATAAAGATAGGGTTTGTTTTATCCAATGTGCCCATCAATTTGTCTTGGATGGTATCTTTAGCCTCGCTCCATATGGAGATAACTTTATCATAACGCTCTTCCTCCGTAATAAGACCACGGCGGAACTGTTTCATAACCCGGTCAACTTTTTCCTCTGCTTCATCAAGAATTACTTGTTTATCACCGAGTACAACAATATCAGAGATACCAACAGTAATCCCTGCTTTTGTTGAATAATAAAAACCTAAATCCTTCATGCGGTCAAGCATCTTAGATGTCTCGATAATTTGGAAGTTCTTAAATACTTCTGCAATGATGTCGCCTAAGAAGCCTTTTTTAAATGGTGGCACCGTTTCACGATTTTCAAATTCTTTTTTGATGTCCACATTCATTGGGACAATATACTTCTCAGGAATCTGCTCTTCTAAGTTGGTGGCTGTTGGTTCGTTTACATATGGGAAAGATGTTGGCAGTATCTCGTTGAAAATAATCTTTCCAACAGTGGTAAGCAGCAATCTGTCATTCTGCTCTTCTGTAAAGTTTGTTTTATCTAGAGAAGCAACTGGGATTGCTACCCGGCTGTGTAAATGAACATATCCATTCTGATAAGCAGTCAATGCTTCATTTGGATCTTTAAACACAGAACCTTCTCCAACAGCACCAGCTCTTTCAAGTGTTAAATAGTAGTTACCCAACACCATATCTTGGGACGGAGTAACAACTGGTTTGCCGTCTTTCGGGTTCAAAATGTTCTGTGCTGCAAGCATTAAAATACGGGCTTCTGCTTGCGCTTCTGCAGATAACGGAACGTGGACAGCCATCTGGTCCCCGTCAAAGTCTGCATTATATGCCGTACACACAAGTGGGTGCAGTTTTACTGCGCGCCCTTCTACAAGTGTTGGCTCAAACGCCTGAATACCGAGGCGGTGTAATGTTGGAGCGCGGTTGAGCAGAACAGGATGCTCTTTAATCACTTCTTCTAGTACGTCCCAAACTTCTGGATGAACGCGCTCTACCTTTCTTTTGGCACTTTTAATGTTGTGAGCAAGACCTCTGCTTACCAGCTCTTTCATTACAAAAGGTTTAAACAGCTCTAGTGCCATTTCTTTTGGCAAACCGCATTGATACATTTTTAGGCTTGGGCCGACAACGATAACGGAACGCCCAGAGTAGTCAACACGCTTACCTAATAGATTCTGACGGAATCTTCCCTGCTTTCCTTTCAACATGTGAGAAAGAGATTTAAGCGGGCGGTTCCCTGGTCCGGTAACCGGACGTCCGCGGCGGCCGTTATCAATTAAAGCGTCAACAGCTTCTTGAAGCATACGCTTTTCATTTTGCACGATAATGTTTGGAGCACCGAGATCGAGCAGGCGCTTCAAACGGTTGTTACGGTTAATAACTCTGCGATACAGGTCATTTAAATCAGAAGTTGCAAAACGTCCGCCATCAAGCTGAACCATAGGGCGCAATTCAGGTGGAATGACCGGAAGAACATCCAAGATCATCCATGAAGGGTGGTTCCCTGAATTACGGAAAGACTCAAGCACCTCTAATCTCTTAATAGCACGAGTTCTTCTCTGGCCCTGTGCCGTTTCCAGCTCGTCTTTTAAGTGCTTCACTTCTTTATCAAGGTCAATGTCTTCCAAAAGCTTGCGAATAGCTTCTGCACCCATATGCGCTGCAAACCCGCGCCCGTATTTATCATAATACGAACGATATTCTTTCTCTGAAAGCAGCTGTTTGTACTCTAGTGGAGTATCCCCTGTGTCTGTTACTACATAAGAAGCAAAGTAAATAACTTCTTCTAGCGAGCGAGGGGACATATCTAGCACAAGACCCATACGACTTGGAATTCCTTTAAAATACCAAATATGCGAAACCGGAGCAGCCAGCTCAATATGACCCATACGTTCACGACGAACTTTCGCACGAGTCACTTCTACTCCACACCGGTCACATACGACACCTTTATAGCGAACTCGTTTATATTTCCCGCAATGACACTCCCAGTCTTTCGTCGGACCAAATATTCTTTCGCAGAACAGACCGTCTTTTTCTGGCTTTAACGTACGATAGTTAATCGTCTCTGGTTTTTTCACTTCGCCGCGGGACCATGAACGAATTTTATCGGGCGATGCCAAACCGATTTTCATGTATTCAAAATTATTAACGTCAATCAAGGGGTCAACCTCCCTTTCGAACTTTGGGTAGCTAAAAGCACAACACGACACAATCATAAAAAGAACAGCTGTAGGAAGAGGCTTTTTCAGACAAAGTGCCTCTTCCAATCTTTCAATGAAAAGCAGCTGTGCTTATCAGGCGTTTTCACTAGACTCCATTTTTAAGTTCAATTTATCACCAGACTGATCTTCTTCATCATCTAGTTCTTTCATTTCAATCTCTTCTTCTGTGCTAGAGAGCATTTTGACGTCCATGCCAAGACTCTGCAGTTCTTTAATCAATACTTTAAAGGATTCAGGCACACCTGGTTCTGGTACGTTTTCACCTTTAACAATTGATTCATACGTTTTCACACGGCCGACTACATCGTCTGACTTAACAGTCAAAATTTCTTGCAGGGTATATGCCGCACCATATGCTTCTAATGCCCATACTTCCATCTCGCCAAAGCGCTGACCACCAAACTGTGCTTTACCACCAAGCGGCTGCTGTGTGACCAATGAGTATGGACCTGTAGAGCGTGCGTGCAGCTTATCGTCAACCATATGCGCAAGTTTGATCATGTACATCACTCCGACAGAAACACGGCTGTCAAATGGTTCTCCGGTTCTGCCGTCATACAGCACGGTCTTACCGTCACGCGCGATTCCTGCCTCTTCTAACGTCTCCCATACATCTTCTTCTCTGGCTCCGTCAAATACCGGTGTTGCCATATGAAGGTTCAATTCACGGGCAGCCATACCTAAGTGCAATTCTAATACCTGACCGATGTTCATACGTGATGGCACACCAAGTGGGTTTAACATAATTTCAATTGGCGTTCCATCAGGAAGGTAAGGCATATCTTCTTCTGGTAAAATCCTTGAAATAACACCTTTATTCCCGTGACGGCCAGCCATTTTATCCCCTTCATGAATTTTTCGCTTTTGAACGAGATAAACACGAACAAGCTGATTTACACCAGGAGGCAGTTCGTCGCCGTCTTCACGGTTGAAAATCTTCACATCTAACACAATGCCGTCCGCGCCGTGTGGAACTCGTAAAGATGTATCACGAACTTCTCTCGCTTTCTCACCAAAAATCGCATGGAGCAGACGTTCTTCAGCGGTCAGTTCTGTCATCCCTTTCGGAGTCACTTTACCAACAAGAATATCGCCATCTTTTACTTCGGCCCCGACACGAATAATACCGCGGTCATCTAAATTCTTGAGCGCTTCCTCACTGACATTTGGTATATCGCGCGTAATTTCTTCCGGTCCTAATTTCGTATCCCGAGCCTCCGATTCATATTCTTCAATATGAACAGAAGTATATACGTCATCTTTCACAAGGCGTTCACTCAAGATAATAGCATCTTCATAGTTGTATCCATCCCATGTCATAAAGCCAACAAGAACGTTTCTTCCTAACGCCATTTCACCTTTATCCATGGACGGGCCGTCACCAAGAACTTCCCCTTTTTCTATGCGGTCCCCTTCACTTACAATTGGGCGCTGGTTGTAACTAGTTCCTTGGTTTGAGCGAATATATTTGGACATTTTATATTTATCAATGTCTGTTTCTACTTCTTTGCCGTCAATGTCTTCTAAACGGCGAAGCCAAATTTCGCGAGCTGTTACACGCTCCACGATGCCCTTCGTTTTTGCTACAATCGCTGCCCCTGAGTCTTTAGCAGATACATATTCCATTCCTGTACCAACCAAAGGCGCTTCTGGTTCAAGCAAAGGCACAGCTTGACGCTGCATGTTTGCACCCATCAATGCGCGGTTGGAGTCATCATTTTCTAAGAAAGGAATACAAGCCGTTGCCGCAGACACAACTTGTTTTGGGGAAACGTCCATATAGTCTATTTTCTCTTTTGGAACAATCGTGTTTTCCCCTCGAAAACGAGCAATAATATTGTCATCAGCAAATGCACCGTCTTCATTGAGCTTTGCGTTCGCTTGGGCTACAACATAGTTGTCTTCTTCATCTGCTGTTAAGTAGTCACATTCTTTGGTGACTTGTCCCGTTTCATGGTCTACTCGGCGGTAAGCTGTTTCAATAAACCCAAACTCATTTACTTTTGCATAGCTAGATAACGAGTTAATCAAGCCAATGTTAGGTCCTTCCGGCGTTTCAATTGGACACATTCTGCCATAGTGGGAATAGTGCACGTCACGAACTTCAAAGCCGGCTCTTTCTCTAGTTAAGCCGCCGGGCCCTAAAGCAGACAAACGCCGTTTATGTGTCAACTCAGCAAGCGGGTTTGTTTGGTCCATAAACTGGGAAAGCTGTGAGCTTCCAAAAAACTCTTTAATGGAGGCGATAACCGGACGGATATTGATAAGGGCTTGCGGTGTAATCGCACTTGGGTCTTGTATAGACATACGCTCACGAACCACCCGCTCCATTCGAGACAGACCGATTCTAAATTGGTTCTGCAGCAACTCCCCAACAGAACGTAAGCGGCGGTTTCCTAAATGGTCAATATCATCGGTTAGCCCGACTCCATGTAAAAGATTAAAGAAGTAGTTGATAGAAGAAATAATATCTTCTGGTGTAATATTTTTCACGTTACGCTCAATGTTTCCATTGCTAATAACGTTGATGACTTGCTCTTCTTCTTGCTCGTTTGGCGGGTAGATTTTAATGGATTGAACGTCAAGATCTTTATCATCTACTACGCCTCCAGAAACAGTGTATCGTTTAAATCCAAGGTTATTTTCTAAATAAGGCAGCAGACGATCAAGGGTTCTGCGGTCTAATACCGCACCTTCTTCCGCCAAAACTTCACCAGTTTCTGGGTCAGCAAGCGTTTCAGCCAGGCGTTGGTTAAACAAACGGTTTTTGATATGGAGCTTTTTGTTCACTTTGTAGCGCCCAACATTTGCAAGGTCATAACGTTTCGGGTCGAAAAACCTTGTTTCCAGCAAGCTTTTTGCACTTTCTACAGTCGGAGGTTCACCTGGGCGGAGACGCTCATATATTTCTAATAACGCTTTTTCTGTACCATCGGTGTTGTCTTTTTCCAACGTGTTGCGTAAATACTCATCTTCACCAAGCAAGTCAATGATCTCTTGATCAGACCCGAATCCAAGTGCACGCAACAGCACCGTAACAGGCAGTTTTCTGGTACGGTCAATACGCACATATACAATATCTTTTGCATCGGTTTCGAGTTCTAGCCATGCACCTCGGTTTGGTATCACTGTAGCAGTGTACCCTCTCTTACCGTTCTTGTCCGTTTTTTCGTTAAAATAAACGCTCGGTGAACGTACAAGCTGAGATACAATAACACGCTCTGCACCGTTAATAATAAACGTACCAGTGTCAGTCATGAGCGGAAAGTCTCCCATGAAAACCTCCTGCTCTTTCACTTCACCAGTTTCTTTGTTCATCAAACGCACTTTGACACGTAATGGCGCAGAATAGGTAACATCTCTTTCCTTGGATTCGTCAATCGAATACTTGGGTTCACCAAGGCTGTAATCGATAAACTCTAAAACCAAATTACCCGTGAAATCCTCAATGGGGGAGATATCCTGAAACATTTCACGAATACCCTCATCAAGAAACCATTGATAGGAAGCTGTTTGAATTTCAATAAGGTTTGGAAGATCCAAGACTTCATTAATTCTTGCATAGCTTCTTCTGTGGCGGTGGCGTCCAAACTGAATAAGTTGACCTGTCAACTGAGTCACCCCTTAAATATCACATAATGTCCACCTATCTTTTCGACAGGCAGTATACCCAAGGCGGCTACCAAAATATAGAAACATACGAGATCAATATCTGTATGTTTACTCCATTTTTAGTGCCTGACCTTTTTTCGAACAAAGAAAAAAATGGTCTCTTCAAAAAAAGAACCACTATTTTCCAACTGTCAGGCTGATTATACTATTTTTCCCTGTTCCTGCCTTTTTATACATTTTTAATGGAAAATATAGAGCGGACGAAAGAATGTATTTGTACCATATCGGATACTTATACGCATTAAATAACAATACCACAAAACATATATGTGGTCAACTTTTTTTTGCGCAAAAAACATGGTACCCTTTGTTTTTCTTTACTGTTTCCACATCGCTAAAAAGAGACAGCAGCTTCTCTTTCGTTGAGGGCGCTCCTTGCTTTTTTTGGATAACCACCCACAACTCCCCGCGGCTTCGTAAATATTGGTGAGCTTTCTCATATAAGTCAAAGACGACGTCTTTTCCAGCTCTAATTGGCGGGTTTGTTACAATCGCTGCAAAATCGTCTCGTTGTATACGTTCAAACAAGTCGCTTTCTTGAACGTGCACATTATTCAAATGATAACGGGAGACATTTTTTTCAGCCAGCGCTAGGGCACGCGTGTTAACATCCACTAACCACACATTCCGACTCGTTTCTGAGGCCAGCGTAATGCCAATTGGCCCATAGCCGCAGCCTACGTCTAATACGTCACCATCGACTTCCGGCCAACGAAAAGCCTCTATTAACGTTTTGCTCCCAAAATCGATTTCTTTTTTTGAAAAGACCGCGTGATCACTAGTAAACATCCACTTATTTCCGCGAAGTACTGCTTCAATTGTCTTTTCTTCACTTGCCTTGTGCGGCGATTGATCAAAGTAATGACTGCCCATCTATTCACTTCCTTTGTACATTGATGCTCACGTTACACACTATATAAATGTGTAAAAAAGAGCTTCCTCTACATCGTAGAGAAAGCTCTGTATGCTACCTTTACTTAAGTTCGATTTTAGCGCCAGCTTCTTCAAGCTTGCTCTTGATTTCTTCCGCTTCTTCTTTTTCAGCGCCTTCTTTAAGCGTTTCAGGAGCTCCGTCTACAAGAGCTTTCGCTTCTTTCAAGCCGAGTCCAGTGATTTCACGGACAACTTTGATAACGTTAATCTTAGAGCCGCCAGCTTCTTCAAGAACAACATCAAATTCTGTTTGTTCTTCTTCAGCTTCAGCAGCGCCGCCGCCAGCTACAGCTACAGGTGCAGCTGCTGTAACACCAAATTCTTCTTCAATAGCTTTTACAAGATCGTTCAATTCAAGAACGGACATTTCTTTGATCGCATCAATGATTTGTTCTTTGCTCATTGTTGATCCTCCTTAAAAATATTTATTATATATCACAGAATCTCGCATTTACATTCGCGCACCATTCTTTACGCGCCTTCTTCTTCTTTTTGGTCAGCAACTGCTTTAGAAGCCAACGCAAAGTTGCGGATAGGCGCTTGAAGAACGTTGAGAAGCATGGAAACCAAGCCATCGTGAGAAGGCAGGCTGGCAAGCTCCTTAATTTCTTCAAGAGAAGCAACGCGTCCTTCGATCACACCAGTCTTAATCTCAAGTTGTTCGTGCTCTTTCGCAAACTCGTTAATTACTTTTGCTGGAGTAACAACATCATCTGTGCTTGTCGCAACGGCTGTAGGCCCTACAAGAAACTCATCAAGTTCTGTCAAGTTGGTCTTTTCCGTCGCACGGCGAACCATTGTGTTTTTGTAAACTTTAAAGTCAACACCTGCTTCACGAAGCTGCTTACGCAATTCTGTTGCTTCTGATACATCTAGACCACGGTAGTCTACGATAACAGTAGACACACTGTTTTCTAGTTTTTCTGCAATTTCTTGCACAACGCTTTGTTTCTGCTCGATAACTTTGCTCAACTGTCACACCTCCTGCTCTCTTTATTGACGTTCCGCAAACAGAGGGGTGTTTTTATGATCTTTTGACATCATCGACGCCCATAAAAACCACAAAAAACCTTCATGTCCACAGACATGAAGGTTTTGTTCTCTATATATCCACACTTATCCCATCTCGAAAGTGCGGCGAAAACTACCTCGGCAGGAAATTAAGCGGCAAGCGCACCTGCTGTCTGCGGTAAACATTTATTTATTTAAAAGCTATGAACCGTCATTTAGTATAACGGTTTTAAAAGCTCACGTCAAATCATTATTTCAAATTCAACGTTGAGGTGCTAACTTTCACCCCTGGACCCATTGTAGAAGCAACAGAAGCATTCTTCATATATGTTCCTTTTGCAGCCGCCGGCTTTGCTTTAACCAATGTATCAATCAATGTGTTAAAGTTTTCTACCAGCTTGTCTGTATCAAAAGAAACTTTACCAATCGGCGCATGAATGTTTCCTGACTTATCCACTCGGTACTCTACTTTACCCGCTTTAATCTCTTCAACAGCTTTTGTTACATCCATTGTAACTGTGCCTGTTTTAGGGTTTGGCATAAGGCCTTTTGGCCCTAGGAGTTTACCGAGCTTACCTACTTGAGCCATCATATCCGGCGTGGCCACAACTACGTCAAAGTCAAACCAACCCTGCTGTACTTTGTTGACAAGATCTTCTTCTCCAACGTAATCTGCTCCTGCAGCTTCTGCTTCTTGTGCTTTTTCCCCTTTTGCAAAAACAAGAACACGCTGTGTTTTACCAGTACCGTGCGGAAGCACAACAGCCCCGCGGATTTGCTGGTCGTTTTTACGAGGGTCTACACCAAGGCGCACAGCTGCTTCTACTGTTTCATCAAACTTTGCGATAGAAGTTTTCTTCACAAGTTCAATGGCCTCTTCGGCATTATATTGCTGTTCACGGTCAATTAACGCGACAGCGTCTTCGTATTTTTTACCTCTTTTAGCCAATTTTATTTCCTCCTCGTTTGTGGTTTTAGCGGTTAAACCTCCCACTATTAAAGGTTGCGAACACAATATCCGTCCAAAAAGGGACGGCAGTCGCAACCTTAGGCAAGGCGTTCATTAGTCTTCAACAGTAATTCCCATGCTGCGGGCTGTACCTTCAACCATACGCATTGCCGCATCAACATCAGCCGCATTAAGGTCTGGCATTTTTGTTTCAGCAATCTCACGTACTTGATCACGTTTCACCGTAGCTACTTTATTACGGTTTGGTTCACCAGAACCACTATCGATACCAGCTGCTTTCTTTAGAAGCACAGCTGCTGGCGGTGTCTTCGTAATAAAAGTAAACGAACGGTCTTCATATACAGAAATCTCTACAGGAATAATCATCCCTGCTTGATCTGAAGTACGAGCGTTAAATTCTTTACAAAATCCCATGATGTTTACGCCTGCTTGACCCAATGCAGGTCCTACTGGCGGAGCCGGATTAGCTTTGCCGGCAGGGATTTGAAGCTTTACTACCTTCTCGACTTTTTTAGCCACGCGACACACCTCCTTAGTCCGTGATGTGGTTTGTCGGACAATATGTCCTCCCACTCAAAAACGAGGTCATGTGGTTTGTCACAACCTCAATATTTTATTAGTATCAAACATTAAAATCTTATCACTTGTGAAGCATAACTGCAAGAGCAGATTTTATATCTTTTCTACTTGATGAAATTCCAGCTCCACAGGCGTTTCACGACCAAACATATTAACATGGACTTTCACTTTCTGCTTTTCCGCATTTATGTCTTCTACTGTGCCTGTAAAGTCAGCAAAAGGACCTTCTTTTACTTTAACAGATTCTTTCAGCACCAAATCTATATCAGCTTTCGGTTCTGTTTCACCCATTTGGCGCAAAATGTTATCTACTTCATCAGGCAAAAGCGGAGTGGGTTTAGAACCAGCACCTGCGGAACCAACAAAACCAGTAACTCCGGGGGTGTTACGAACCACATACCAGGAATCATCGGTCATTACCATCTCTACAATGACGTAACCTGGGAAAACCTTACGGGTCACTGCCTTACTTTTCCCGTTTTTTACCTCAGTCTCTTCTTCTACCGGAACTAGGACGCGAAAAATTTTATCCGTCATTTCCATTGATTCTACACGCTTTTCCAAATTGGTTTTCACCTTATTTTCATATCCGGAATATGTGTGTACAACATACCAGTTCTTTTCCATTATTGTCCGGACGGTTACGTCCTTCCCTCCTCCTTTTTGGTTCTTCATTGTCATTTAGTCAAGCAGCACGCGCACCAATTCCGATAAGCCCAAATCTACAACAGCAAAGAATATAACAAAGAACAAGATTGTTAAAACAACAACAATGGTGTATTTTGTTAACTCCCTGCGACTCGGCCACGTGACACGCTTCATTTCTCTTCCAACGTCGCGGAGAAACTTCACTGGATTTTTAGCACCGCCGTCAGCCATACAGCCACCTCCAAACCGTTCGTCGTTTCTGCATTATGTACCTCTCAGCAGAAAAACGATTCTCCCCTATACATACTGCTTTCTATTTATAATCATAAAAAATAACCCCTTACTTTGTTTCACGATGAAGGGTATGTGCATTACAGTATTTACAAAACTTCTTTACCTCAATGCGGTCTGTCTGCTTTTGTTTATTCTTCTCTGTCGTATAATTTCTCGCTAAACAAACCGTACAAGCTAGTGCTACTTTACTCCGCATTGAGCACCTCCTGGAAGACAGGTTGTTGTTGCATACGCTTAATCACCTTAACACATTGGTACATTAGTGTCAATTTACCCCTTAAGGCACAGGGTTTTCAAACAGAAAAGCATCCCAAAAACAGGATGCTTGAAAACGCTTTCTTATAGGTGGCAAAATAAAAGGTCTTCTTTATTACGAACCGACGCCCTTTACTTCCACACACTTTTCCAATTTTCTTTTTACACGCTGAAGTGCATTATCAATGGACTTTACGTGGCGGTTCAGTTCTTTGGATATCTCTTGATAAGACCTTCCATCCAAGTATAATCTTAATACTTTTTGCTCAAGATCACTGAGTATTTCGCCAATTTTCAATTCTATATCATCAAACTCTTCTTGATTAATAATAAGTTCTTCTGGGTTGCTTACTTTTGATCCGCACAGCACATCCAACAGCGTTCTCTCAGACTCTTCATCATACAGAGGTTTGTCCAGGGAAACATATGAATTTAACGGCATATGTTTCTGCCTGGTTGCTGTTTTTATGGCTGTAATAATTTGTCTTGTAATACACAGTTCGGCAAAAGCTCTAAACGACGACAGCTTGTCTCCGTTGAAATCTCTAATTGCTTTGTACAGGCCAATCATGCCCTCTTGTACAATATCCTCATGGTCTCCGCCAATAAGAAAATAAGACCTGGCCTTTGCTCGGACAAAGTTCTTGTACTTATTAATAAGAAACTCTAATGCAGCACTGTCCCCTAATCGAACTTTTTCCACTAATAACTCATCGTCTGTTTTATCAAAGTACTGTTGTTCTGTTTCTTTGAGGTCTAAACCCAATACAATCCCTCCGCCCCTCGACTGATTGTATGAATATAGACATATTATATAGCACCTTTAAATCCAGCGTCAACAGCTCAACGGTCGCTTCGACGCCATTTGTCAAAAATTTCAGCAATTTCCTCTGTAAGTGGAAAATTTGACACGCGCTCATGACTGGTTCGTTTTTTTACTTCCTTTGAAATATTTTTTTCGACTACCTCCATTTCTACTCTTAGTTCGCGTGCCGATTTTCTAAGCGCACCACTTCCAAATGTCAGTGATTGTTCGGCGTAATCAGAAGTAGCAACATGCACCCTTGTTTCAATATTTTTCAACTCACCAACGAGCTTTTCTATTCTTTCATCTGCCGTTTCGTTTTCGCGTGTATATATAATATCAACAAGATGGTTGTTGTATTTTCGTCCCACACCCGACACCATGTGAGCATCAAAAATAACTTTAACTTCCCAGCCCTTGAATGCTTGATATTCTGCCATTTTCTCTATTAACCGGTCACGCGCTTCTTCGAGGTTCTTTTCACGCAATGGTTTCAACTCCGGCCAGTCTCCAATAATATTGTAACCATCTACTAACAATATATCTTTCATTATTACTCGCTTCCCAACGGATAACGTTTCCGGTATACTTCATACATCAAGAGACTGGCTGCAACAGATGCATTTAACGATGTTACATGCCCCACCATTGGTATCTGTAACAAAAAGTCACATTTTTCTTTTACTAAGCGGCTCATTCCCTTACCTTCGCTTCCTATCACTAAGCCAAGCGGCATACTGCCATCCCATTGTCTAAAATCTTCTTTTCCAGAAGCATCTGTTCCAGCAAGCCAAACGCCGCGTTTTTTTAATTCATCCATGGTTCGTGCCATATTTGTGACTCGTGCAACCGGTACGTGCTCGATAGCACCAGTAGATGACTTTGCAACGGCTTGTGTTAACCCAACAGACCTCCTTTTTGGGATAACAGCACCGTGGGCACCAACTGCATCTGCTGTACGTAAAATCGACCCTAAGTTATGCGGGTCTGCAATTTCATCTAATAAAAGAATAAAAGGTTCTTCTTTACGTGCTTGTGCTCTCTCAAAAATATCATCAAGCTCAGCATATTGATACGCTGCAACCGAGGCTACTACTCCTTGATGATTATTCGTACCAGCAAGGTCGTCTAACTTCTTTCGAGGAGCTTTTTGTACGATGACATTGTGTTGTTTGGCAGCCTGATAAATTTGCTGCGTTTGTCCTTTAAGGGCGCCTTCTGCTATCCACACTTTGTGAATAGACCGATTAGAGCGTATGGCTTCTAACACCGGGTTTTTCCCCGAAATCCACTCCTCTTTCATTTTGTTTCTCTCCTTTCAATGGTTTCCACTGCAAAGGCCACTAATTGCTCTATTCTGTCTTCCCGGCCTAAAAAGTATAAATATCCCAGTACTGCTTCAAACGCTGTACTATAGCGATACGTATGCTGGTCCGTATTTTTTGGTATTGTTCCCGATTTAGCATTCCGTCCTCTTCTGGCTACTGCTTCTTCTTCCGCCGATAATACACTTTGGTCAAACATCTCAAACATCGCTGCAGCCTGTGCTGCGGCAGAGACAAAAGATGATGACGTACGATGCAGAAGATGAGGCCTGACACGGCCCGAAGAAATTAAATAATGGCGTATATACAGGTCATATACCGTATCTCCCATATAAGCTAAAGCCAGGGCATTTAATTGTTTCGCATCTACTTTACTGTCTTGAAATTTCCCTAGCATCTTTCTACTCTCGCTTCCATCTTGTTCCCTGCGGGGTGTCTTCTAAAATAATGCCCTGTTCTTTTAACGAATCCCGTATCTCATCTGCTCTCGCAAAATTTCTTTCTTTTCTCGCTTGTTTTCTTTCCTCAATCAAACGTTCGATTTCTTCATCTAATATTTCTTCTCCGGATTCCACTGGAATATCAAGCACATCACCAATCTCACGTATCGTACCCAGAAAAGCCTCTAACACTTGTTTGGAAGAATGTTTTTCTTCTAAGTAATGATTTGCTTTTTTGACTAAATCAAAAAGTACACTAATGCCATTGGCGCTGTTAAAATCATCATCCATTTCTTCTATAAACGCTTCTTTATACTGCTGAATTTTTTCTACCCAATCATTAACCTCACCAAAATCTGCACTTTCCTGCAAACGGTGCTTCAAATTATTGGTCGTTGTGTGAATGCGCTCTAGACTATTTTTGGCACTTGCTAATAACTCTTCACTGAAATTAAGCGGACTGCGATAATGAGATTGCAGCATGAAAAAGCGTACCACTTCCGGCTGATGTTGTTGAATAATGTCATGAACCAAAACAAAATTTCCGAGTGATTTTGACATTTTCTCATTATTGATTTGAATATACCCGTTGTGAAGCCAATATTTTGCCATCGAAGCTTCGTTTAAGGCTTCTGATTGAGCAATTTCATTTTCGTGATGAGGAAATGCCAAATCTTGCCCGCCTGCATGGATATCAATAGTATCTCCCAGGTACTTTTTCACCATTGCAGAACATTCAATGTGCCAGCCAGGGCGACCTTGCCCCCACGGACTATCCCAAGAAATTTCCCCTTCTTTTGCTTGTTTCCATAACACAAAATCCAGTGGATCATTCTTTTTTTCCCCAATCTCAATACGAGCTCCTAATTGCAGATCATGAACAGATTGAGACGACAGCTTTCCATACTCTTTAAATGCTTTTGTTTCAAAATAGACGTCTCCATCCGCTTCATAAGCATATCCTTTACGAATTAACGCCTCAATAAAGGCTATAATTTCTGGCATCGTTTCTGTCACTCTTGGGTGATAATCTGCTTTTTTCACACCCAATGCACCAGTGTCTTCAAAATACGCCTCAATGAAACGCTCTGCTAACACAGGAACTTCCTCTTGCATTTCCTGTGCAGCTTTAATAATTTTATCATCCACATCAGTGAAGTTGGATACAAATTCCACATCATACCCTCTGTATTCCAAGTATTTCCTGACCATATCAAACACAATAGCAGGACGGGCGTTACCGATGTGTATATAGTTATACACGGTAGGGCCGCATACATACATTTTTACTTTTCCCTCTTTTAACGGCACAAACGTTTCTTTTTTGCGAGCCAATGTATTATACAACTGTATGGCCATTATGCATCGGTCCTTCCATTCGTTTTGTTATTTTTATATGCTTCTAGTTCTTTTTTGAGCTCTGCTATTTCTGTTTCTAATTCATTAAATTTATCAGCAACTGGGTCCGGGAGAATGTGGTGGGCCAGTTCATCTTTTTTCACTTTCACCCCGTCTTGAACGACCACTTTTGCCGGTATACCAACAACAGTTGAATTCGGCGGAACTTCGTTTAACACCACTGATCCTGCCCCTATACGTGAATGTTTTCCAATTGTCATAGAACCAAGGATTTTTGCTCCTGTCGCTATTAGTACGTTATCTTCAATGGTAGGATGGCGCTTTCCTTTTTCTTTCCCTGTACCGCCTAATGTTACTCCTTGATAAATCGTGACATTGTCTCCTATTTCACATGTTTCCCCAATAACCACACCCATGCCATGGTCAATAAACAGACGTTCTCCAATAACCGCTCCCGGATGAATTTCAATCCCAGTAAAAAAACGGCTAACCTGCGAAAGAAGCCTTCCCAGAAAATACATTTTTTTCTTCCAAAGCCAGTGTGCAACACGGTGCGCCCAAATTGCGTGAACACCCGAGTAAGTTAATACCACTTCCAGCCTGCTTCTAGCGGCCGGGTCCTGGTCAAAAACAACATCAATATCATTTTTAAACGTCTTGAACATACAGCTTCTCTCCTCCCCTCAAAACCGCCAGTACGTTTGTTGCAGTTAGTACTTGACCGGGCCAGTCTGACCCATACGATACGAATATTTCTTAGAACGCTTTTCCTGTTTTATTAGCAAAGTACAGTTATGATGAAACAAGAAAAACAGGCTAAGCTAAAAGAATCTCTCTAAAACGGGCGCGCTGTTTCTGTATTTCATATAAAAGGAGCATCCGTGACTGCAGAGCAATGTTCTCAGTACTCATACACAGTATTTGCAAAAGAAAGCCGACAACTTCTGCAAAACATCTCTTTCCTATCCCCTGTGTCAAACAGCGTATGAAACATGCCAAAAGTGTTTGCTCCTAAATAAAAAAGCGCCTCTATGCTCTATTAGCACAGAGACGCTTGACGCGCGGTCCCACTCTGTTTAAAGGTTAATTACCTTTCTCTTCTACAGGTAACGGCTGCAAACCGCTTCTGCCTACTTTATTCAACAGAAGACTCTGGGATGCATGTTCAGAATGAATTCCAGAAATCACTCTCAGCAGCCGTGATTCTCTCTGTGCAGGAATCAGCATTCTTACTTTTTCCCATCATCGTGATATCCATTATCATGTTTTGCTGTTACCTTACTGCTGAGTTGCCTGATTCAGTCTTGTTTGAACAACATCTTTGCCCAGCAGTGATATCGCATGAGGGAGCTCAGGGCCATGAGTTTGGCCAGTCACAGCAACGCGGATTGGCATGAATAACTTCTTGCCTTTTTGTCCAGTTGCTTTTTGAGTTGCTTTTGTCGCTGCTTTCACCTGTTCCGGCGTAAACTCCTCTAATTCATTTAACTCTTTAGAAAACTGCTCTAATACTTGTGGAACCTGTTCTCCACTCAGTACTTCCTTAGCTTCTTCATTATACGATATTTCTTCTTTGAAGAACAACTCCGTCAAGTCAGTGATTTCAGCTGCATAGTGCATTTGTTCTTGATACAGCGCAACAAGTTTTTTGGCCCACTCGTATTGCTCATCAGACATATCAACCGGAAGCTTATCGTGTTTTTGTAAATGCGGAAGCGCTAGTTTCGTTAAACGATCTACATCTGCTTCTTTTACGTATTGATTGTTCATCCAAGCGAGTTTATCTGTATCAAATACCGCAGGGGCTTTGGATACGCGTTCTAAGCTGAACTGGTTTTCCAACTCTGCTAGCGGAAAGATTTCTTCTTCTCCAACAGGTGACCAGCCAAGAAGCGCAAGGAAATTTACAATAGCCTCCGGTAAGTACCCAAGTTCTTTATATTGTTCAACAAATTGAATGATTGATTCATCTCGTTTGCTCATCTTCTGCCGGTCAGGATTTAGAATTAATGAGGCATGGGCAAACGTTGGTTTTTCAAATCCCAGTGCTTCATATACAAGCGCCTGACGAGGTGCATTCGATAAGTGCTCTTCACCCCGGATAACATGAGAAATCTGCATGGTATGGTCATCGATGACAACCGCAAAGTTGTACGTAGGAATCCCGTCTTTACGTGCGATAACAAAGTCCCCAATATCATTCGTATCAAATGTCACCTCGCCACGAACGGCATCCTGTATCTTCACTTGTTGATTTTCCGGCACGCGGAACCGAATCGATGGTTTAATCCCTTTTGCTTCATAAGCTTTCCGTTCTTCCTCTGTTAAGTCACGATCGCGACCGCTGTATTTCGGAGCTTCTCCTCTGGCTAACTGTTCTTCACGTTCCTTTTCTAACTCTTCCTCGGTCATATAATCGTAGTAAGCTTTTCCCTCATCGAGCAATTGCTGGATGTATTTTTGGTAAATGTCTAACCTTTCCATGCTTCGATACGGCGCATAGGGCCCGCCAATATCTACACTTTCATCCCAGTCAATACCAAGCCATTTCATGCTGTCCATTAATTTTTCCGTAGCATCTTCCACATTACGTGCTTGGTCGGTGTCTTCAATTCTAATAATAAACTTGCCGCCTTGGTTTCGTGCAAATAAATAATTAAACAAAGCCGAACGGGCACCTCCAATATGGAGATGTCCAGTTGGACTAGGAGCAAACCGTACTCGTACTTCCTTTGTCATCTTCTACACCTTCCTATTTCAATATAGTATAGTAATCAGTTCAAACTGTTTTATCCATCGTCATACACCTGTCCTATTTTACCACCATTTCCAAAAGAATAAAATTATGACCTTGGTTGCAAAAGCACAACCGCATGAGCTGCGATACCTTCTTGTCTTCCTGTAAAACCGAGCTTTTCTGTGGTGGTGGCTTTCACGTTTACCAGTTCCTTGTCAGCTTCGGCTAAATCAGCAATGACAACACGCATATCTTCAATATAAGGGGCCATTTTCGGCTTTTCCGCTAAAATAGTACAATCCGCATTACCGAGACAGTATCCTTTGTCTTTTACTATCTGAAAGACATGTTTTAGAAGCTTTGAAGAATCTGCATCTTTAAAAGCCGGATCATTATCTGGGAAATGCTTGCCAATATCTCCTTCTCCAACAGCTCCAAGCAGTGCATCGGAAACAGCATGCAGCAGCACATCAGCATCAGAGTGCCCTTTTAGTCCTTGTTCATGTGGAATATGTACACCGCCAATAATAAGAGGACGATCAACTGTCAATTGGTGAACGTCAAAACCGTGTCCTATCCTCATCTTAGTCCTCCTCTGTTTGTTTTTTTAAAATAGCTTGAGCAATCGTTATATCTTCTGGTGTGGTTAGTTTAATGTTATTGTAGTCACCTTCTATGATGTGTACCGGAAAGCCTGTACGCTCCACAAGACTCGTATCATCTGTACCTCTAAATCCTTCTTCCTGGGCTTTTTTATAAGCATCATAAATAACTGGAAACTGAAATGCTTGTGGTGTCTGCACAGACCACACATAAGAACGATCAATGGTTTCAAGTACAAGGTGATCTTTCACTCTTTTCATTGTA
This sequence comes from Alteribacillus persepolensis, assembly GCF_900099605.1. Lineage (GTDB taxonomy): Bacteria > Bacillota > Bacilli > Bacillales > Marinococcaceae > Alteribacillus > Alteribacillus persepolensis. Next base: position 10,877 of record NZ_FNDK01000020.1, on the reverse strand, counting down.
TCTTTTATTTTCACCCCAAGCACGGCAGCACCTTGATGCTGTGCTTTTTCTACTAACTTATGAATATGAAGCGGACGGATAAAAGGACGAGCCCCATCGTGAATAAGCACAATCTCTGCTGCACTTATATGCCTTAACCCTTCCATGACACTGTCTTGCCTTTCGCTTCCGCCCGGTACTACGTCAATATCGTTTGGTATCTTCCAATCCTGTATTAACTGCTTCATGTCTTCTATTTCATTTTCATTAGCCACAACCACAATTCGTTCACACCAAGGGTCATGAGCAAAAACAGAAACAGTATGAATAATAACAGGCTTTTTTTCCAGCATTAGAAATTGTTTGTTAAACCCAGCCTGCATTCGCTTTCCTTGTCCGGCTGCAGGGATTACAACAGCGTATTTCATGCGACCTCTCCCACATTCTTCTCGTTTTTAACACCTTTCATCTTACAACGGTTTTACTGCTTGAGCAATTCTTTCTTTTTTTTCGTTTCAACTCAAATGCCGGGGCTGTTCATGTGCCTTTTTCTGTCTTCTTCTTCGTTGATGGCAATTCGATGAGGCACCTCCAGGAAAAACGGCTAAAAATCCTACAAGCACCAATAAACTGTCAGCGTCTCCCACAGCCAACGAGCTTGAAGCAGTCAGCCACCAACACGATAACAAAAGCTTTTTTCGCCCATATGATGCAAAAGAAACGCCTCTGCGCTTGGCATAATACCGGACAGAGGCTTTGCATGTATAAATATATAATTAAAGCGCTTTTTCCATTAACTTAGGTTTGGCAAATATCATCCGTCCTGCACTGGTTTGCAGCACACTGGTTACAATGACTTCAATAGACTCGCCTATATGATCTCTTCCGCCTTCTACAACAATCATTGTTCCATCATCAAGATAGGCAACGCCTTGATTTTGCTCCTTACCATCTTTTATGACTTGAACGTTCATCTCTTCTCCAGGCAGAACAACTGGCTTCACTGCGTTCGCTAAATCATTTATATTTAACACGTCTACCCCTTGCAAGTCACATACTTTATTCAAGTTGAAATCATTTGTCACGACAATCCCTTGACGGACTTTCGCCAGTTTGACTAACTTACTATCCACTTCTTGAATATCTTCAAAATCCCCATCGTAAATTTCTACTTCAATAGATAATTCCTTTTGAATTCGATTTAATATATCCAATCCTCGCCGGCCCCTATTGCGTTTTAACACATCAGAAGAATCAGCAATGTGCTGAAGCTCTTCTAACACAAATTCTGGAATTACTAACGTTCCCTCAATGAAACCTGTCTGGCAGACATCAGCAATACGCCCGTCTATAATAACACTGGTATCAAGTATTTTAACTTTTGACTGTTTTTTCGAAGGTATTACCTCTTCTTTTTTCTTCACAGCAGCGCGGCTTGCTGGAAACAGGTTCATTAGTTCGTCTCTTTTTTTGAATCCAACCTGAAAACCAAAGTAGCCAAGGAAAAATGTAATAAAAATCGGAAGAACAGAACTAATAACAGGGAGAGAGATAGAATTTAAAGGGATGCCGACAAGAAATGCTACAATCAATCCAAATACTAATCCAAGTGTACCAAAAAGAACGTCTGTCACTGGTGCTTTCACAATCATTTCCTCTAACATTTTCATACCGTTCACAATATAACCTGCCAGCCAAAACGTAGAAATAAACAAGATAATAGCTCCGATGAGACCTCCGATATATGGGTTACTGAGCCAATCAGGTATCGTGCTGTAATCCAACAATGATATAAATTCCGGTATAAAGACAAATCCAAGTGTTGCTCCGGCAAGTATAAAAAATAACTGTACAATCGTTTTTAACACCTAACATGCACCTCCTTTCACTATTATAGACATTTCGTTCTTTTTAAAACCTATGAATCTTGAAAGTGTGAAAAATTACTGGGGATATTAACAATGTAGCAAACTTTCATAGCGGTGTCATATTTTTTGATAATTTTTCATTGTATCGTAAAATAATTTTAACGTCAACGAAGGATAAAAGAGTGCAGCTGTCATTTATATATGTCGATCAATAAATAACTGTTCCTGGATTCGATGAAGTCCTTCCTTCACTTTTTTTGCTCGCGTTCGACCTACACCTGGCACCTCATCTAAATCTTCGATGGTTGCTTTCATTATTCCTTCTAAGCTCTTATAGTGGCGCACGAGATTATCGATGATGAGAGCGGGCAGACGCTGAATTTTGTGAAGAATTCGATAGCCGCGAGGGGAGACAGGCTGTTCATTATTATTGGTACGCGCAGAATAACCGAGCACTTTCATAATGTGTGCATCATCCATTAATTCCTCATTAGTCATGTTACTTAGTTTTTTTATTATAATAGCAGGATTTGTGCTCACATCTGCTATATAATCCTTGATGAGATAACGCGTTTCTTTATCTAACTGCCCGACTAGCTCATTTAGCTGCATGGAGATAAGCCGGCCCTCGCTCCCTAATTCCAGGACATAATTCAAAATTTCATCTCTAATACGATTGACCAGCTCAATACGGTGTATTACTTGTGCGACATCATGAAAGGTGACGAGTTCTTCAAATTCCAGCGCACCGATATTCGTCAAGCTTTGATCGAGGACAGCTTTATACTTTTCTAACGTTTGCACCGCTTGATTTGCTTTTGTCAAAATCATCTCCATATCTTTTAATGAGTAACGATAAGAACCTCGATATAACGTAATAATTCGCCGGCGCTGGGAAATCGAAATCACTAAATTTCCAGTTTGTTTGGCAACTCGTTCAGCCGTGCGATGCCTGATTCCTGTTTCACTGGAAACAATGGTGTTATCAGGAACCAATTGTGTATTTGCATACAAAATACGGTCCCCTTCTTCAGTTAATATAATCGCTCCATCCATTTTCGCAAGCTCATAAAGGTTGGATGGAGTGAAGGAGCAATTGATAAAAAAACCACCATCGACAATATCTTTCATCCTTTCGGAATAGCCCAGGACAATCAACCCCCCGGTATTCGCTCGCAGCACATTATCAATCCCTTCTCTAAGTGCTGTACCAGGAGCAACAAAATGAAGGACTTCCCGCATAAATGAGTCCCGTGTGTTCCTTTCCTTTTCTGACATGGCGTCCCTCCTCTATGCGCCGATTACAGAGGTAAGTCTTTCCCCTCCAACGTATAATCAAGTGCTTCCTCCAACGTGTTCACGCCAATGACATCTATTGTTTCAGGTGCTGTCCAGCCATCTATGTTTTTAGCAGGAACAACAGCACGCGTAAATCCTAATTTTGCTGCTTCGTGTACCCGGTCTTCAATTCTAGCTACCCGTCTAATCTCCCCGGTTAACCCAACTTCTCCAATGACCACATCTCGAGGGTTTGTCGTGCGGTTGCGAAAACTAGAAGCAATACAAACAGCAATGCCTAAATCAATGGCAGGCTCATCGAGCTTTACACCACCAGCAACGTTAATATATGCATCCTGATTCTGAAGCAGTAATCCCAGCCGCTTTTCCAATACTGCCATTAATAATGCAATTCTGTTGTGATCAACCCCTGTGGACGTTCGCTTTGGATTGGCAAAACTGGATGGAGCGATTAATGCTTGCAGTTCCACCAATACAGGACGAGTCCCCTCTAGAGAAGCAACTACAATCGAACCCGAACTTTCTTCTGTTCTATCTTCTAAGAAAATCTCAGAAGGATTTTTTACCTCTTTTAATCCCATCTCTTTCATTTCAAAAATACCTAACTCATTTGTAGACCCAAAGCGGTTTTTGACCGCTCGCAGCATGCGGTATGTGTGATGCCTCTCTCCTTCAAAATACAATACCGAATCAACCATATGCTCTAACATTTTTGGGCCTGCAATAGAACCTTGCTTGGTTACATGGCCGACAATAAACACGGCAATACCGCGTGATTTGGCAATTTGCATAAACATAGACGTTGACTCCCGGACTTGGGCGACGCTTCCTGGAGCAGACGTTACATCTGCATGATGAACTGTTTGAATAGAATCGATGACGACTAATGTTGGCTGAATCGTATCAATGGCATTTTCAATTAATGCCATATCTGTTTCAGCAAAAACATACAAGTGATCAGAATTTGCTCCTAATCGGTCCGCACGCAATTTCGTCTGTTTAATGGACTCTTCTCCAGATATATACAACACTTCATGATTATTCTTGGCAAGTATTGCGGTCATTTGCAAAAGCAGTGTTGATTTCCCAATACCAGGGTCACCCCCAACAAGCACTAAAGATCCTGGAACAATGCCTCCTCCTAATACCCGATTCAACTCTTTAATAGACGTGTCAATTCTCGGCTCTTTTTCTCCTGTTACGTTCGTAATTGGCTGTGGACGTTGACGGTTCTTTCCAGGCGGGGTGTTCAACGATCTTTGTCCACTCCCCTTGCCCGCAGGAACCTCTAATTCTTCCACCATCGTATTCCATTGGTTACACCCCGGACAACGCCCCATCCACTTTCGTGATTCATATCCGCACTCTTGACACACAAACTTTGATTTTTGTTTTGCCATCTATATACCCTCACTTTTACCTTATGTATATACCCTTGTATTTTACCACGAAAATGTTATAGAAATCGCTGACAGCAGCACGCAGTGATGGTCTCCATCTGCTTACGTGCAAAGCTTCATTTGCGTAAAAAGGACTGCCCAAATATGTCTGGACAGTCCCTGATCTTTTTACGTTGTTTCAGCTCCCGCTTTCGTTTCTACAACAAATTCGCCGTCTTTCACGTCAATAATAGCCGTATCACCTTTTTGGATGTTGCCACGCAGAAGTTCTTCCGACAAACGGTCTTCTACTTGTTTTTGCAGGGCACGACGCAGCGGCCGGGCTCCATATTCAGGATCAAATCCTTCATCTGCAATTTTTTCTTGTGCTCGACCAGTTAATTCAAAATTAACTTCTTGTTCTTCCAACCGTTTTTGCAGTTGTTCGGCCATAAGCACAACGATTTTCTTAATGTGCTCTTTTTCAAGGCTGTGGAAGACAATAATTTCATCCAAACGGTTTAAAAATTCAGGACGGAATGTGTTTTTCAGCTCTCCCATCACCTTGTCACGCATATCTTGGAACTTCTCGCCTTCAGACTGCGTCGTAAACCCAACGTTTTTATTACGGCGCAAGAGGCTTGCACCTACGTTTGAAGTCATAATAATGGCAGTGTTGCGAAAGTCAACGCGGCGTCCTTTAGAATCTGTCAAAAAGCCATCTTCAAGCACTTGTAACAAGATATTAAACACTTCTGGATGGGCTTTTTCTACTTCGTCCAGCAAAATCACAGAATACGGATGACGCCGCACTTTTTCTGTTAATTGACCGCCATCTTCAAATCCGACGTATCCGGGTGGTGAACCAACAAGGCGGCTGGTTGCATGTTTTTCCATGTATTCAGACATGTCAATTCTTATAACCGAATCTTCATCTCCAAACAATGTTTCTGCTACAGCTCGAGCCAATTCAGTTTTCCCGACACCTGTAGGGCCTAAGAAAATAAAAGAGCCAATTGGACGTTTCGGGTCTTTCAATCCAGCCCGGGCGCGTCGAATCGATTTTGAAATAGCATTAACTGCTTCTTCTTGGCCAATGACACGGTTGTGTAAAATCTCTTCCATTTTCAACAGGCGATCGGTTTCCTCTTCTGCCAATTTAGAAACAGGGATTCCCGTCCAGCTGGCAACAACTTGCGCGATATCTTCCGGAGTAACCTCTGTATTTTCTTGCCCTTGCTTTTCTTTCCATTCATCTTTCATTTTTTCTAGTTCTTCACGAAGCCGCTGCTCACTATCTCGTAAGGATGCTGCTTTTTCAAATTCCTGGCTTTGCACCGATGCATCCTTTTCTTTTCGCGTCTCTTCTAACTTTTGTTCCAGTTCTTTTAAATTAGGTGGAGCGGTGTAAGAACGCAAACGAACTTTCGAACCAGCCTCGTCAATTAAGTCAATGGCTTTATCAGGAAGAAAACGATCAGAAATATATCGATCGGATAACTTTACAGCTTCTGCAATTGCTTCATCAGTAATTGTTACGCGATGATGTGCTTCATAACGGTCGCGAAGCCCTCTAAGAATCTGAATAGATTCTTCTGTCGTTGGTTCATCAACTTGAATTGGCTGGAAACGACGTTCTAACGCTGCATCTTTTTCAATATATTTACGGTATTCATCCAATGTTGTCGCACCAATACATTGTAATTCACCACGCGCAAGCGATGGTTTTAAAATATTTGACGCGTCAATAGCACCTTCCGCGCCGCCTGCACCAATTAGCGTATGCAGCTCATCAATAAACAATATAACATTTCCAGCTTGGCGAATTTCTTCCATTACTTTCTTCAATCGATCTTCAAATTCACCACGGTATTTCGTACCAGCAACCACTGTCCCCATGTCTAATGTCATCACGCGTTTATTTCTAAGTATTTCCGGCACTTCATTAGAAATAATAGACTGAGCCAACCCTTCAGCAACTGCTGTCTTCCCTACACCTGGTTCACCAATGAGCACAGGGTTGTTTTTTGTACGACGGCTCAGCACTTGAATGACACGTTCAATTTCTTTGCTGCGCCCAATAACTGGGTCTAATGCTTCTTCTTTTGCAACAGCTGTTAAATCTCTTGCTAAGCTGTCAAGTGTTGGAGTATTAGCATTGGCTGCTCCAGCACCAGAAGACTGCTGATGACTAGAGTTGGAAGCTTCATTGCTGCCAAGCAGCTGCAAAACCTGCTGTCTTGCTTTATTAAGACTAACACCAAGATTATTTAATACTCTTGCCGCTACACCTTCACCTTCTCGAATCAACCCTAACAAAATATGCTCTGTACCAACATAAGAATGGCCAAGCTTTCTAGCTTCATCCATCGAGAGCTCAATAACCTTTTTCGCCCGTGGAGTGTAATGAATGGTTTTAGAACCTTCCTGACCAGTTCCAATTAATGACTCTACTTCTTTTTGAATTTGTTCAGAACCAAGATTGAGCGCTTGCAAAGCTTTCGCGGCAATACCTTCACCTTCTCGAATTAAACCGAGCAAAATGTGTTCTGTGCCTATATTATTATGCCCAAGTCGAATTGCTTCTTCTTGAGCTAAAGCTAATACCTTTTGCGCTCGTTCTGTAAATCTGCCAAACATCATATAGCCGCACCTCCAAGTATTTACTTAACCTTCTCTCTCTAACTTCATTCTCTCACGAATTAAGGCAGCACGTCTTACATCACGCTCATCCGGCGTAAGGCCTTTTCCAGCATATTGCTGTAAAAACCCTGGTTGGGTCAAAATCATTAACTCATTAAGAATATTACCCGAGATTCCTTGTATTAAATCAAGATCAATCCCCAAGCGCACATCGGATAAACGTTCTGCAGCTTCTTTTGATTCCATAATACGGCTGTTTGTTAAAAGTCCAAACGACCGAAATACTTTGTCTTCTAGCTGAATTTTTGATGTGCGCATGATTTCATCTCTGGCGTAACGTTCCTGCTGAATAAGCTGCATGACTACCCCGCGAAGGTCCTCTACAATATCTTCCTCAGACTTGCCGAGTGTCATTTGGTTAGATATTTGAAAAAGGTTACCTAAAGCTTCGCTGCCTTCCCCGTAAATTCCTCTAACAACAAGTCCTAATTGATTAATTGCTGGGAGAATACGGTTGAGCTGCTGTGTCATCACAAGTGCAGGCAAATGCATCATAACGGAAGCTCGCATGCCCGTTCCCACATTCGTAGGGCAGCTAGTTAAAAAACCTCTTTTTTCATCAAAAGCATACGTAACTTTTTCTTCTATCCAATCATCTAACCCATTTGACAACACGAGACTTTCGTTTAATTGAAATCCCCGGAATAAACATTGCAGGCGAATATGATCTTCTTCATTGAGCATGATGCTAACAGATTCATCATCACTCAACAACACTGCACCGTGCAGAGATTTTTCCGCTAAGTGAGGGCTGATTAAATGCTTTTCTACTAACACTCTTTTTTGATTTGGAGACAACTCATTCATTTTTAAGAGCTCGAGCGATCCCATTTGTGGATAGCTGTCTTTCGTCAATTCTTTTGATGTGTAATGTAACATCGTATTAGCCGATTCATCCGATGCCACAATAGGGAAAGGGTAATGTTCTAAATTCCGCGCCAGCCGGATTCTAGTGCTTAACACAATATCTCCTTCTGGCCCCGGACCACTTTTCATCCATGGACTGATTGCCTCTGAAATAAATCTTTGTAGAGACATTAAACATCCCCCTTTCCGTCTTGGATGTCCTTGTTTAAGTCACGAATTTTATCACGCACTTTCGCAGCCTCTTCAAACTCTTCTTTTTCAATATGATGCTGTAACTCTTTTCGTAATTTCTCAATTTGATTTTTTATTTGCAAGCGTCCTCCTGCTCGTTTAGGCACCTTACCAGCATGACGCACATTTCCACTGTGTACTCTCTTGAAAATAGGATCTAATTTAGGATCAAATGCTTTATAACAATTAGAACACCCAAAGCGTCCCGTTTTTGCAAATCGTTCATAAGATAACCCACAAGACTCGCAGACAAGCTGTTTTGGGACAGATGCTCTCGAAGGATAAGAATCACTGTTGCCCATAGGCTGTTCAAAATTTAACAAACCAGACAGTAGATCGTGAATGGAGTAGCTGTTTGAACCAGGTATATGTTCTCCTTTATCACGGGCACATTCTTCACACAAGTGCATCTCTTCTTTCTTACCATTAATAATCTTGGTGAAATGCAGCGCTGCTTGCCGCTGCTGGCACTCTTCACACAGCATTTGTAATTGCCTCCCTTCGCAGCTACTATACTCATTGATAGCGCAAGCTGTGCAGCATTGCTTTTAGTATGTTAGCGCGTATGATATCTCTATCCCAAGCGCGAGGCAAGGATAAAACAGAACGATTAACGGATGCGAGCATAATATTAGCTTCTCTCTTAGAGATTACTTTTTCTTCAAATAAACGCATAATAATACTTTCTGCTGTAACTTGATCAATTCCTTCTTTTATTAATGGCATTAACTGATCAATTAATTCAGCGTGATCGCCAATTTGCACCCTGGAAATACGGATATATCCTCCGCCTCCTCTTTTACTTTCTACCATATACCCTTTTTCCGTCGTAAATCGTGTACTAATTACATAATTAATTTGGGAAGGAACACATTCAAACTGTTTAGCCAACTCACTGCGTTTTATTTCCACTAAATTTTTCTCACTTTGTGTTAAAATATTTTTTAAGTATTCTTCTATTACATCTGAAATATTACGCAAGACAACATCCTCCTTCCTGCTGTCTTTTGTGTTTACAACCCATTTGACCTTGACTATCTTTGACTATAAATATAATACAACCGCCTGCAAATTTCAAGCAGACGGCACTAATCATTATAGCCATTTTTATTAAAATCATTCAGCCTCCATTTGCATCTTTATTTCTTTCACACCATCCATTAATAGTATTTTTTCATGGAGCTGCGCCCGCTTTAAAGCATTTGGAGACTGAACATGCAGATGGTACGCAAACGTATTTTCTTTTCCTTCATCCCGGCTTCCTACCACTTTTTTGACCGATATATCATTATCCTCTAACGCCTCAATAATTTTCGACAACACTGCTTTTTCCTGCTCAACAATAATTTCCATTTTTTCAGGCCTTGCGGTAGAACGAAAAAATCGATCAACATTATTCAAGAAAAATAAACTCAACAATACAACAATTGTCGTAAATACTGCAGCAAAAAACATACCTGCCCCAGCAGCTAAACCAATTGCGGCTACTACCCATATGGAAGCTGCAGTCGTCAGTCCTTTAATAGAGACACCTTGAACAATAATAGTACCAGCACCTAAAAAGCCGACTCCGCTCACAACATAGGATGCTAAACGGGATGGGTCATACCGAACAATTTCTTCATTTGCATGCATGTATTCTTGGAAACCGAACAAAGCCATTACCATAACAAGACAAGCTCCAGTCCCTACTAACAGGTGTGTACGAAATCCTGCTGGATGCCTTTTATATTCGCGCTCTATACCAATCAAGCCTGCCAGAAATGCCGCAGCAAGTATCCGAATAATAATGGTATAAGCTTCATGATTCAACCACATTTCCATAAATGTCCCTCCAATGCTTTATCAGTACTGAATATATATTGTTATGTTTTCAATGGTATACCCTGCCCAAGTCACAACCAAGCAGATATATTAGAGTGTGTAATGAACACCTTTGCACATGTAATAAAACGTTCGAGACGAATAAAAGTTCTCCTTTTAATGAATGAAAACACCAATAAAAACATTGGAAACACAGAACATTTCAGCATAAAAGTCGATATACGAGAAAAGCTCGAGCGATTTCTTTTTTTCATATACAAAAAAGCTGCCAGATGACTCTCTGACAGCTTATCGGTTGCCTGGCAGCGTCCTACTTTCACAAAGGGTTTCCCCCTCATTATCATCGGCGCAAAAGAGCTTAACTTCCGTGTTCGGCATGGGAACGGGTGGAACCTCTTTGCTATCGCCACCAGACTCACAAGATGTGAGTCGTTCGATGTTCGTCACAGGACGTGACGGATGGTAATCGAACTTCCTTGCTCACATACACAGGATGTATGGACTTCCACCTACCGCAGAAGTTCTTTGTATCATAGGGAATTGCTCCCTCAAAACTGCATAACGAATGCGAAGAGCCTCTTCGAGGCGCTTTCCTTTGTGTTGGATAAGCCCTCGACCGATTAGTATCTGTCAGCTCCACGTGTCACCACGCTTCCACCTCAGACCTATCAACCTTGTCATCTGCAAGGGGTCTTACTAGCTTGGCGCTATGGGAAATCTCATCTTG
>NZ_FNDK01000047.1 GCF_900099605.1 Alteribacillus persepolensis | reverse complement strand
CAGACAAAAAAGAGCCACTTGCCAACCTCCAAAAATAACTTTACACTCCTCGTTGGACCAACAACGTTCAGCAGGAGGTTATTAGGAGATGTTAGCAATGGCTCAGATTGATTATATCAGACATGAAGTGAACCGAAAAGGCGACAGCTATGCAAGTGTAGCGAGAAGAGTGGAAGTAGATCAACGGACAGTGAAAAAATACGCCGATCAGGATGAGTTTCCTGTCCGCCCACCGCAAAAGCGTCCATCCCCGGTCATGGATCCAGTAAAGCCCATCTTAGATAAATGGATCAAAGAGGACTTGCAGGGAAAAAAGAAGTATCAACGTACAGCCAAACGAATGTACCAGCAACTAAAGAAATTTCATAGCTTTGAAGGTTCCGAGCGATCGGTACGCAAGTATGTATCTCGGCGAAAGAAGGAACTGACAGAATACGATCAAGAAGCTGCCCTTCCGTTGGAGTCCATACCGGGAACCGCACAAGTAGACTTTGGCACAGCTCCATTTGATTATGGGGGACGTGATATAGATCTGCCGTTCCTTGTCATGTCATTTCCTTATAGTAATACTTTTTATTTTCAGGTATTTCCTTCAGAAAATACAGAGTGCCTATTGGAAGGACTACAGCGAATGTTTCACTATATGGGCGGAGTGCCAAAAATCATACGGTTTGACAACTTATCACCTGCGGTGAAAAAGATTTATAGTAAAGGAAATAGAGAGTTGACAGACACATTTGAACGCTTTGTCCTGCATTATGGTTTTGCCTATGAATTCTGTAATCCTGGCAAGGGGAATGAAAAAGGACACGTTGAATCCATGGTGAAGTACATCCGCAACAATTACTTACTGCCAGCATGCACGATTACCGACTTAGATTTATTTAATAAGACACTATGGACAATGGCGGAGGACGATCGTGAACGTCTCCACTATAAAAGAGATATCATGTTAACCGACTTGTATGAGGAAGAGAAAACAAATTGGCTTTTCCCACCGGGAAAACCGTTTGAATGTGTTCGCTATGAAACTTGTAAAGCAGATAAATATGGGTTTATCTCTGTAGACGGTAAACAGTATTCTACGTCTCCTCGTTTTGCCAAACAGCGAGTTCGTGTTTGTATATCCTATGATGCCATCATGATTGTCAATGAAGCACAAGAGGTTATTGTGCGGCATTCTAGGTTGTATGGTATTAAACGAAAATCCATGGTATGGCAGCCATACCTTGAGTTACTGGCTAAACGACCCAGGGCTATCAAATACTCCAGCTTGTATAACCAGTTTCCGAAAGAATGGAGCGACTATTTGCAAAACTGTACGGAAGAAGAACAAAAAGCAGCCTTGCGGCTGTTAACCAATCTATTGAAAAATGATGACTTTTCCATCTTGAATCAAGCACTAGTGTTAGCTTCTGAACATGGTCATCCAGACGTCGATCAAATCAAGCATTGTTTTTATACCCTGTTTCATTACGGCGAACGGTATGAAAAAGTTCCTGCCGGGGGAAATATCCCACAAGTACCTGACATCACTCGTGGGTTATCTCACTACGATGCCTTCTTCCGGGAAGGAGATGAAAAAAGATGAGAGAACACATTGAAGAGTATGCGAAGCGATTAAAATTAAGCTGGGTTCGAGAACATTACCACGAAGTGCAGGCGGAGACCAATGAAAAATATCTTCTCAAGCTGTTTGAAAAAGAAGTGGAAAACCGAGAAGAACGAAAGCTAAATAACCTACTAAAGCAAGCACAGTTACCCAAAACGGGAAGCCAGCCTTTTCAATGGGAACACATTCAAATCCCACAAGGGATCACACGAGAAAACGTCTTACAGGGTGATTTTATTGATCCTAAAGAGAATTTAATTCTCTATGGAGGCGTAGGGACAGGGAAAACATATTTAGCAACACTGCTTTCCCTGAATGCCATACATAGGTTTGGCAGCCGAGTGAAGTTCTTTACCACGGCAAGCTTATCCAACCAGCTTATAGAGGCTAATCAAAATGGCTCGCTTCCTAAGTTTATGAAAAAGTTAGAAAAGCTGGATTTACTTATTCTAGACGAACTGGGATATATCCCATTAAATAAAGAAGGAGCTGAGCTTCTGTTTCAAGTGATTTCGATGTGTTATGAGAACCGAAGCATCGTCGTCACAACCAATCTACAATTCGGTCAATGGAACCACGTATTTGGCGATTCTATTATCACAGAAGCTGTCATTGACCGGCTGATACATCACTCCCATTTATTAGTGTTTAAAGGGGACAGCTTCCGATATAAGGAATCTTTATTACATCAATAATCGGTTGGCAAGTGGCTTACAAATTAAAAGTCCGTTTATTACAATTTTCGGTTGCCAAATACAACTCGGTATCGGTTTTCTGCTCTCTTATATATTTACCTATACTATTTTAAAGCTTGTCACTAAATTCACGGTGAATTTTTTTATAACATCAACAAACAATTAACAGCCTTATAAGAACCGGCGCTTATCTACAAAAAAGATAGCGCCTTGTTTATTTAAAGAGCTATATTGAGTTAATCCTGCTGCTTCGAAATAATCAGTCTTAAGCAATCGGGCGCGATTATGAAGTAAATAAACGCCTGATTTCTCCTTTAAATGTTGAGAAATTAGGCTTTTTTATTTAATTCCTCTTTAAATTTCAAATTCACCTAATGCTACCACTTAGAATAAAAAATTTATGATGAAAATGATCGCTTGTAATACAATCCATCATTTTCTCCTGGTGACAGCTTCTCTGGAACTATCCAGAGATTCACTCCTTACGACAAATAATCCTAAAAATAATACGCCATTTATTACTAAAATTCACACTTTTAAGAGTTTCAAATGACCATGTGACCTGTCTCAAAAACGAACGTAATAGATACAATGGTTAGTTATTGAAAAAACGGATTCTCTTCAACAAAAGGGCCAGATTGTTGAGGAGCAAATTTAGTATCAAGGGTGGGGAACCGTATCAAAAGTAAATGAGGTTTTGATTAATCATAACTAGTGAGAAATGACAAAATAAGAAAGAGTCACTCAATTATTGAACGCCTCTTTCTAAAAGAAAAATAAACAAAAATAGAATTGGTTCTAATTTATATAATATTTTAATTAACCTGTATATCTTACCATCAAACTAGATAAAGGTACCATAATCATTTATTAAGCACTATCTCGTCAGTACCTAATTTTATTACTCTTCCTCCATACCAAAATACTTATATAAGCCTTTTTCAATACAATCATCCAATATTTCTCCACAAAGATTTGCAATTGACATTACATCAACATCTTTAAAGCGAAATTTATTTGAATAACGATTAATAGATATGTCTATTTTTAATCTATTTGCATCACTTAATATCTCTTGTTTTACTACATTATTACTATGTACAATGTTATTTCTGACATTCAACCAAAACCTTATTAATTCATATTTTTTCGTACCAACAATAAAGTGTTTTTCTTGCTTTTCAATGTATCTTTCGAAATATTTAAGGTATTTAACTATGCCATTATCACTTCTATTCATAACATCTTGCATTTCAGGAAGTGAAGGTTTAGTTTCAATAAGTTTCATGGTCAGACTAAATAAAGTCGATTCCAATAAACTTAGAAACATTACAATAGATGCTAAAGAATTCATTTCACCCTCTAACTCTATTTGTTTTAATTTGAACTCCCTTTCGGACACGTGACGAGATTGAATAACATCTGCCCATTCCAATTCACCGGAGTCTTGCGTCTGTTCTCTTAATCTTATATGATTTTCCAACATTTCTCGAGATTCTTTTAATTTTGAGTCAATTTCAATTGTAATTCTACTACTAATTTTTTTTGAAGACCTCAATATTGATAATGATTCTAAATAGTAATTATCTACAATACTATATAAATCTCTTATCAAATCTGACGGTAAATTGTCATGTGTATGGCCTATATGCAAAAGGTGCGACATTGAAAAGTGAAATTTCTGTATTGGAAGTTCCTCGGTATTTCCTATCTCCATAAGTTATAAACACCTCTGTAATTCCTTATATATTTTATTATCTAATTTTAGCATATTAATCTATTTTAATTTGTAATATTTTTGGAAAATTAATCAAGTTTCCTTCCCATAATATATCTCCATGCAATTACAGTTCATAAAAAATAGAAATACTCATTTCATCATCACAGTGAATATTTCTCTTTTTCATTATTTTAATTAAGGTTAATTAAGTAAATGAAGATGATACTAGATATCACCTAAACGTAATTAAATGTTATAATATGTAAAATGAGTTAAACATAAGTAGGGGGAGTTTATTTGTTTAATTTAAGAGATTTTATATACTTAGATGAACGAACAGTTAAAAGGTATTTATCATCAATAGAAGAAGGTTTAGTTAAAGAAGTGCTTGAAACAGATATTGCAGCCAAGCCCAACTGGGATTTCGAGGTTTCAATAGGAGAAATTCAAAAATTACTTGTTGCAGCAGGTATCCCGATTCCAAACGTGGGAGTAAAAAGAACGGGAAAAACAGATACAGTTTCGGTTCAAATTACAAAGGAGCCTACAATTGATTCACAATTTGATAAATTATTCAGGTATATTGAGCCTGCACTTCAATATTTAGAAGGTTTTGACCCAGTTATTTGGTCTCAACTAGAGAATGGGCAGTTTGTCTATTACTCTTCTGAAATTTCTCTGCCAAAGGGATATGAAAATGCACAGATGTTGAATATAGGAGCAGATTTTTATGAACTAGCAAAGGGATGGATTGAAAGAGATGAGGATTTTGAAAAGGTCATAGAAGAAAGTAGGGGTTACAGGGAGGAAGCTGCTTCAAAAAAATACACGAATGTTTATTCAATTCCAATTGGCTCACCAAATAAAAGGAAGTATTATTTTGTAGCAAAAGTTATTCATGATAACTTAGTAGATTGCTCTCTGGAGGACTTAACTTTCGGTAATGCATACACTTTAGCTAGAGTAGAGCATGTTTTGGGAGCTAGTGACAGATATACTGTCTTTGATTCAACATTGAAAGGTGTTGACAGGTTAATGAATAGAGAGGAAAGAAGAAAACAAAAAGGTGATTTATTTGAAGTAGCTACAAAGCCAGCGGTTATAATTAGACCAATAGCTATTTTTAAACAATAAAAGATGTATGTTTAGGGGGATATGAGTGACAGATAAAGATTTAGAATTTGCAGAAATGTTGAGAAAAAGAATTAACCCTAATATTAAAGACTTTAAAATGGATAAAAAAAAGTCATTGTTTATAAACCCTGTTGTTCCAGAGGTTAAAAGGTCTAATGGTGAATTATATATTTATAGTTTAACTGTTGGACACCTTTGGATAATTGAGATTGTTAAATCGGTGGGTTTTGGAGAATTTATTAAAGATTTAATTCTATTCTCAAAAGAAAACAACTCTAATTTGTTGGAATGGAATATAAGCCAATCAGAAGAAATCAGGCTTAATCATTTATTATCGAAGCACAACATGGTTTTTGAACGTAAAATAGTTAGTGGAATTAATATCATGAAATACAAAGAAGAGCTTGAGTTATTAAAAGAAAAAAATCATCCTTATCACACTTTAAGTAGAATTTTTCATATGGTTAAAACTAATCTATTGCCTGAAGACATTTTAGGTTTTAGTAATAACCTAGAAAATGAACTTAAGGAAAAAAGTTCTGTTATTAATGCTATTTACCTTGGATTAAAATCAGCAGGAGTAGTTGAAGATGAAGAAGAGATAATGCCTCCTCAATCAGTTATAGACATTTTAAAAGAGTTTTCACCATGCATGGTTGAGAAAAAAGAAATGAAATATTATGCGAAAATAGGGTTAGAGAATAACTATTTTGAAAGGCTGCCAGAATTATTTTCGATGAACTGGGACTGGCTAACTGATAATGAAAAAGTCATAGTTTCAAAACTACTTTATAGCTTTAGAATAATCAAAGAATTAACTTATTCTCTCTTTGCTATTAATGGAGTACTGGCTGCCGCTTCAACGAGGATTTTATTCGATAATTATTGGCAATCGAAATATTTGATTGAAAACAATGAAATTCAACAGTATAAAGAATTTGCGCTAGACAGAATGCGACTTCATATTTTAAAAAGAACAGGAAAAGAAGATGTGGAGGATATTGGGATTTTGATGCTGGCTTCTAATAATGATTTGCTAGACCCAATACCTATACATGGAGATTATTTTAAAAAATCCGCAAGAGAGTATGCTATACAACTGAATTTGAAAGATGACTACGATAAATACTATGAGTACAATAGCGAATTTATCCATGCTTCTTTGACAGCTATATTGTCTAGTTTAATGGTTGAGTGTGCAAATCCAGAGCATTTAAATCATTTTACTGTTAGCCCATCTTCTTCAAGGTATATTGATGCAATACCTCATATATTCGATATTATTAATGCGCACATATCTTTAGTCAATGATTACTTAGGAGAGGAAATACTAGAAAATGTAGAATTAGAAGATTACTTTTTTAAAGAAAGAAATTCTTTCTTGGTACACATGGAAAGTATGCAAAATAAAATGGAATAAACCTCACTTAGATACAACATTACGGAGAACCGTACCACAAGAAGGTAATTCAATCTTCAACAAACGGGCGCCGCTCGACAAGTTCTGCTATAAGCGCATGGAGCGTGAAATGCAGGGGATTACTTAGCGGACAATCCTAACTTTACAACCAAGGATGGGAATGACGGAACCATGTTTCTTGAAACCATCCCGTCAATACTCCTGCATGCGTCGTGACTGACAGGTCACGGGGTTTGAAGTACAGGTAGATTCGGCAGAACGAAGGCTGGAGCCACTTTTGATAAGAAGGTATGCCAACGGATATGCCGCACGGCTGAAAAACTGGATATGGTGAGAATGGTTTCAGCGGAATGAAACTGACGAATAACCGAATATACAGGTCTAAAGTTTGAACATAAGGAAACTTATGTCCCACCTAACGATGGGGTGAGTGGTGTGCAGTAAAAATGCGCCCTATGAAACACGCTATACCGGACAAAGGCGGTATCCAGCTCACAGGCTTCCAGGGGAACACCTAAGTTCAGTATGGATAGCTAGGTTGTAAGGGACTTGGAAAACAAGGAACGTTGAAACAAGGACTGTCATCCGAAACGGTTGCTATAAGGCTTATGCTAAAAGGCATTTATCCTTGCGAGGGTAGGGGCATGACTGATGAATCTCTTGTAATGGGAGTGGAGGAACAGCCCCAAGTCTAGCGAAATGAAAGATTATTTTCCAAACGTGTATTGCACCGATCGGGTAAGAACGTGGGAACATCACTCCAAAAAGGAGAGATGCCACAGTGCAAGCTTTGCGATATTGGGATTACTATGAGATGACGGAGACGTTTACAGATTTATACGATAAAAGCTTGAAACAACAATCTTTTTCTCGTCTTTACGATGTAATCACATCCAGAGAAAATATTTTACTCGCTTATCGTACCATCAAATCAAATAAAGGTTCCAAAACACCCGGAACTGATGGAAATACCATCAACGACATGAAAAAGTGGTCCGAAGAAAAACTGGTGATGGAAATCCGGAGGCAACTAGAAAATTATCGTCCAAAGAAAGTCAGGCGAAAATGGATTGAGAAAAGCAATGGAAAGTGGAGACCTCTTGGCATTCCCTGTATTTTAGACCGCATTATCCAACAAAGCTTTAAACAGGTGCTTGAACCGATTGCGGAAGCTAGATTCTATAACCATAGTTACGGATTTAGACCACTCCGTTCGGCACATCATGCCATGGCAAGAATCCAACAGCTTATCAATCTATCACACTTTCATTTTGTGGTTGATGTTGATATCAAAGGTTTCTTTGACCATATTAACCATACGCTGCTTATAAAGCAACTATGGAACATGGGAATTCAAGACCGAAAAGTATTAGCCTGTATTGGTAGAATGCTGAAAGCTGAAATAGATGGAGAAGGCACACCTACAGAAGGCGTGCCGCAAGGCGGCATCTTATCGACGTTATTGGCAAACATCGTGCTTAACGACCTTGACCAATGGGTTGCCGGACAATGGGAGTTCTTTCCGTTGTCCAAACCATATCAATCCAAAGTCGGTGAAAGACAGGCCAAAAAACGTACTAACCTTAAAGAGGGTTATCTCGTTCGTTATGCGGATGATTTTAAAATCATCTGTAAGGATGGTAAAACGGCGCAGATATGGTATCACGCTACAAGACTTTACCTTAAAGACCGTTTAAAATTGGACATTTCGCCGGAAAAATCACAAATTGTGAACCTGCGAAAACGAGAATCCGAATTCTTAGGCTTCACTATCCGTGCCAATAAAAAGCATAATAAGAGAGTTGCGCGTACTGGTATTAAACCGGATAAAAAGCGCAAAATCAAAGAAGAGGCAAGGAAACTGATTCGAAGAATCAGGTCTTCGCCTTCGGCTCTGAATGCATTGCTTTTCAACAGTTTTGTGCTGGGAATTCATCATTATTTCAAAAGGGCTACTAAGGTCAATCTGGAGTTCTCACGTCTTGCCTATGATATAAGGGCGTTCATGTATAATCATCTTAGACCAGTAGGTAAATATGGTCATCCGGCTAATCCTCCGCCGACTTATAAAAAGATGTACCGTTGTAGTTTTAAGACGTTTCAAATTGCTGGTGTATATTTGTTTCCACTTGGCGATGTTAAAACGGTGAATACAATGGGATTCAGCCCAAGTATGACTCCTTTTACCAAAGAAGGCAGGGAAATGATGCACAAAAAGTTGCGTCCCGATATTCAACGACAAGTTAGTATACTAATGAAATCAACACTTCCAACCAGGAGTGTTGAATACATGGATAACCGAATCAGTCGGTACAGTATGAAAATGGGGAAATGTGAAATTACAGGCATGGAATTGTCGGCAACTAATGTCCATTGCCATCACTATGTACCGCTAATCCTTGGAGGAAGCGATCAATTTAATAATCTTCGCATTCTCCACGAAGATGTACACCGATTGATTCATTCAAAGGATAAAAAGATGATTAATGAACTTATAAGGAGATTTCAGCTTACTGGAGCAATGATTGAAAAAGTCAATCGTTTTAGAGAAAAATGTAAGCTTGAAGCTATCTAAAAATCTCAAACACGAAGTAACGAGGAACTTATAATCGAGTAAATTCCGTTAGATGGAACGCGGAGTGCGGGGAAACTTGCACGCTCCGTGTGGAGCAGGGGAAAAGCCGGAGATAACTTCAAACGCTTACCTATTGCTGAC
>NZ_FNDK01000048.1 GCF_900099605.1 Alteribacillus persepolensis | reverse complement strand
CCTTCGAAAATGACAGTTTGGTCTAATTTGAATTTCATAAAAAGCACCCCTTGCCTATATTTGTTAACTTCATTTTATATATTTGTATTTACGATGTCAATACACTTTTTTATTAAAATCATAAATATTGCTATAATGCAGCTAAGGAGGTGAGGCATGTTCTTTGCTTTAATCGCACCGAGTGGACATATTACGTACTGTGAAGGAATTGAGCAGGCGACACGATTAATAAGAGTCGGATACAAGATTATCGGAAGTGGTGACGACCCACGAGAATTGGCGCGTATGTTTGCCGATTGATACCGTTTGATGGGTAGTATCATGTAATTAGCAGGTCCTATCAATAAAGCAGCATTTACGTTTGGAATTGCAATGATTGAAGCAGGAAACTTCGCTCCGCATGCTGCTATTATGGCAGGCGGGATGGTGCCGCCGTTAGGCATTGCGCTTGCCACCACATTGTTTAAAAAGAAATTCACGAAAGAGGAGCGGGAAACGGGGGTATCCAGTTATTTTCTCGGTGCCTTTTTCATCACAGAAGGAGCGATTCCATTTGCAGCAGCTGATCCAGGGCGCGTTATTCCTGCATCCATTGCCGGTTCGGCAACCGCCGGTGCATTTGCCATGTGGTTTGGGAACGGCTTGCCTGCTCCGCACGGAGGAGTATTTGTTATCCCAGCCATCCAAGGTGGAAGCCCATGGCTTTATGTACTGGCTCTGTTAATCGGAATGGTTGTTACGGCATTGATTTTAGGAATCATAAAAAACCGGTAAAATAAAGTGGAGCTGGGTTACATTTAAAACAGGCTGCCTCCAAAAACCGGAAAACAAGCTATGAAAGTGCAGGCGAAGCATCGTCAACATACGGAGACTCGCTGCAGGACGTCGGCTAAGACCAGCCGCATCGTGCGGCCAACACCGGCACTAGCACGTCCTGTACGTCCAAGCACGAGCCGAAGATTCACTTGGTAACGGGCTTTTCTTTACCAAGTTGAAACCGCGCCTGCAGAACGCGAAGGATGTTGACGGAGCAATGATAGAAACGGCGATAGTAAACAAATAATCCGGACTGATTGTAATCAATCGTTCGGATTATTTTGTCGTTCTTATCCTTTTGTCCCAGTTTTTTTCTGTCTTCCAGGGCGCTTGCGCTTTTCTTATATGTGTATGATTTACGAAGAAAGTTCAAGAATGGTGCCGGTTTTCGCATCGACGATAAAGTCCATTTGTTTTGTTTCTCCTTCTTTTGTGCTGGAAATACCGCCGCGGTACACTTTGTATTCAAGGTCATCTTTTTGGTAGTTTTCAGCTGTCATATGAATCCAGGAACCGTTAACGGGGATCTGGTCTTGAATGTTCTCTTTCACTGTTTTCAGTGCTTTTTCAGGGGAGATTTGGCCGTTGTTACTGTATTCTTTTAATGCATAACCTGCTAGAAAGCCAATGCCTGCTCCGACAAGGATATCTTTTACTCTCATACATATACCTGCCTTTCTTTGCTTTTTTCTCAAGTATAGACTATATCACAGCAATTTCCAAACGTTAATCGCCCCATGCTAGAAAAAAATACAGGCATTCGGTAAAATGAATAACAAATGGAAGAGAAAGGGGACTGTTATGAAACAAGAAACCCAGCAATTATTTCAAACATTAACGGAATTACCGGGGGCGCCCGGCTTTGAACATGAAGTGAGAAAGTTTGTAAAGAGTGAATTAGAAACATACAGTGATGAGATTGTTCAGGACAATCTAGGAAGTGTATTCGGTGTCAAAAAAGGAGCGAGCGACGGTCCAAAGGTGATGGTTGCCGGCCACATGGATGAAGTTGGCTTTATGGTTACGTCTATTACAAAAAAGGGATTAATCCGCTTTGAAACGTTAGGCGGCTGGTGGAGCCAGGTGCTCTTGGCACAACGGGTGCAGATTATGACAGACAATGGCCCGGTTATTGGTGTTATCGGTTCCACCCCTCCTCATTTGTTAGAGGAAGCGCAGAGGAACAAGCCAATGCCTTTAAAGAAAATGTACATAGACATTGGTGCTGATGATAAAGAAGATGCGGAACAAATTGGGATAAAACCCGGCCAGCAAATTGTACCGATTTGTCCATTTACTCCGATGGCCAATAAGAAAAAAATATTAGCAAAAGCGTGGGATAACCGCTACGGTGTCGGACTTAGCATTGAACTGTTAAAGGGATTGCAAGGAACGTCTCTTCCGAATACATTATATTCTGGCGCTACTGTCCAAGAAGAAGTTGGTTTACGCGGAGCCGCTACTTCTTCTCATATGATTAAGCCCGATATTTTTTATGCTTTGGACGCCAGTCCGGCAAATGACGCCACAGGTGGTAAAAATGCGTTCGGCCAACTTGGGCAAGGAGCACTGCTGAGAATTTTTGACCGGACGATGGTTACACACCGCGGTATGCGTGAATTTTTGTTAGACACAGCAGAAACACATAACATTCCTTATCAATTCTTTGTATCACAGGGAGGAACCGATGCCGGGCGTGTTCACATCGCAAATGACGGGGTACCGTCGGCGGTGGTTGGTGTCTGCTCCAGGTATATTCATACTTCTGCATCCATCTTGCACGTGGATGATTACGCGGCTGCAAAAGAATTCATTGTAAAGCTTGTTCAAGCGACCGACAAGCAAGCAGTGGAAGAAATTCGAAAAGGTGTATAAATAGCAATGAAACACATCATCGCCGTTGGATCTAAGAATAAAACAAAAATAAAAGCTGTCCAGGAAGTATTTACGAGCGGGCAATATGACGTGGTGGGATATGACGTCGGTTCGGGAGTGAGTGACCAGCCTTTTTCCGATGCTGAAACGAAAGCTGGAGCCATCGGGCGGGCAAAACAATCAGTGCAGATGGATGCGTTTATCGGCATTGGATTAGAAGGCGGCGTCGAGCCGATGGACGATGGTTTATACCTTTGTAACTGGGGAGCGCTTGTCGATCAAAAAGGCCGCGTATTAACGGCTTCTGGGGCGAAAATAGGTCTCCCGCAAGAGGTAGCTGACGGTCTTTACAACGGTTACGAGTTAAAAACAGTGATGGATGCTTATACGAATAAGCACGAAGTGAGTCATTATGAAGGAGCAGTTGGTATATTTTCTAATGGTCTTATCCTTCGTGAACAAATGTTTTCCCACGTTGTGCGCCTGCTTTATGGACAGTGGCTTTTTTATCAAAAACATTCCTGACAGAAACAGCCGGAAATTGTCATATAAAGAGAAACAGTTATCTATATAACAGCAGAGGTACATCTTATTTGATTTCGTACACCACTGACGTTAAGGTGGTGTACTTTTTATGTTGGTTAGAATTATCATTTTCGGCCTGCTGAGGGCAGTGCGTTAAGCTCATCGGAAACCACTTCCTCAGATGGATCTTCAGCTGAGCTTTTCCTCATCCAATCTAATGCCTTCACACAAGACAAAGTGATTTTTTTGTTGGCAATAAGAAAACGCAGATGTGTCACAGCTAATATCACTTTTCTTATAGAAAAAAAGAGACGAAAGATTAGCTGCTTTTTACATTTTAGTAAGGCAACAAGAAAACACTAACATCAAACGTTAGCACATGCGGGAGGTAATGTGATGGACCAACGTTATGTAGTGTTTTACATTTCAATCTTTATCCTTTCTCTGCTCGTTATTACCGGCATTATTATTCCTGATATATTGGAAAACGCCACTTTCACTATTCAAACTTTCTTTTCTGATGTATTTGGATGGTATTATCTGATCTTAGTTACGATTGTTCTGGTTATCTGCCTCTATTTACTTCTTTCACCGATTGGCCGAATAAAGCTTGGAAATCAAGATGAAAAACCGGAATTTTCCAGACCTGCTTGGATTGCTATGTTGTTTAGTGCTGGAATGGGGATAGGACTTATTTTTTATGGAACGTCAGAACCAATCAGCCATTATGCTATCAGTTCTCCCACTGGTGAAGTTGGTACCGATCAGGCGATAAAGGATGCACTAAGATTCACTTTTTTTCATTGGGGAATTCATGCTTGGAGTATATATGCCATTGTTGCTTTAGCCATTGCATATTTTCATTTCAGGCATGATAAATTGAATTTAATAAGTGCAACGCTACACCCTATTTTCGGTGATAAAGTGAAGGGGATGACAGGAAAAGGGATTGATATCTTTTCTGTACTGGCAACGGTTCTTGGTGTTGCAACATCGCTTGGATTTGGAGCAGTTCAAATCAATGGCGGTTTGGCATATCTGTTTGAACTGCCTGCAACTATTTGGGCGCAATTTACTATTATTGCCATTGTTACTGTTTTATTTTTACTATCGGCTTGGTCTGGGTTAGGGAAGGGAATAAAAATATTAAGTAATGCTAACATGATTTTAGCCGGCGCTTTATTTTTGCTGATGTTCCTGTTCGGCCCCATGTTATTTATTCTCAATTTATTTACTGATACAGTGGGGGCCTATATTCAAACACTGCCGCAGATGAGTTTTAGAATTGCACCTTTGAATGAAGACATTCGTGAATGGATTAACGGATGGACCATTTTTTATTGGGCTTGGTGGATTGCATGGGCACCCTTTGTAGGTATCTTTATTGCCCGGGTTTCAAAAGGAAGAAGTATTCGGGAATTTGTGTTTTTTGTCCTGCTGATCCCTTCCATCGTTGTTTTTTTGTGGTTCTCAACTTTCGGAGGTTCAGCCATTGCACTTGAACATAATGGTATTGCGGAAATATCAAGCTTATCTGCAGAAGAATCGTTATTTGGTGTCTTTTCGCATTACCCTTTGTCTCTTGTAACATCCATTACTGCAATGGTGCTTCTTGGGTCATTTTTCATTACGTCTGCTGATTCCGGCACATATGTATTGGGGATGATGACAACAAATGGCTCACACTCTCCTGGTAACAAAGTGAAATTCACATGGGGGGTTTTGCTCTCTGCAACAGCGGCGGCACTGCTGTATACGGGTGGTCTTCAAGCATTGCAAAACATGATGATTATAGCCGCTTTGCCATTTTCTATTATTATTGCTTTTATGGCCATCAGTTTATTGAAAGCTTTGCGTGAAGAAGCAAAGCAACTTGGAATAGGCCGAATAAAAAAGAGAAAGGCATAACGTCATGAGCGGGATCGCAGCGAATAAGGTGGTATTTGTTATACTCAGATGTCTCGTGTATCGGCTTATTTCGTCCTGCTGCCCGGTTATCTTTTGTCCATGACCAGTGCGGAATTTTTGTGCGGGCGAAGAGCGAATCCCCAGCCTGTCCATGCCTAGACGAATAAGGAACCAAAACAAAGATAGATAAGCTGGCATGTAGCGGCTTATCTATCTTTGTTTTACTAGTAGGAAAAGAGATGATTAACGCTGTTAACATTTTGATGAAATCAGTATGAGTACAGCTTGGCTGTTGTCTGTATCTAAAAGTTTGACGCTAGCCAGGCTGTCTTTATTAACATGTCATACATGTGCTGCAGCGGCTGCCATCGATATTCATTGTTATTGTGTTTCAAACACATAAGACAACGCTTGTAAGGCCTGTTCTTTTGTTTCAACAACAACCTGTGCTTTATTTGCGATTTCTTTTACAGGGTGATGCAGTTTTTCGGGACGGATTAAAATCAGCGGTTTCCCTGAGGCGACAGCTGTGCTGGCATCCATTGCGGTGTTCCATTGTTTATACTGCTCCCCAAATAAAGCAATCACCACATCGGCTTTTTGCATAAGAATTTGTGTGCGCAAGTTATTGAGACTAGAAGCCGCTTCATCCTTTAACACGGAATTGGGCTGTTTGCCGAGAATTTCTTCTCCAATGTTATCGGAGCGGTCATGATTTTCCATTGGGCCTGTAAAATGAAGCGGGAGCTCCATTTCTTCTGCTTTCTGCCGGATTTCTGCCCGCCAGTCATCATGAATTTGTCCAGCTAAGTATACGTTTAATTCCATCATGATTCCTCCTCTATGAAAATAATAAACCATTATGTAAATCATAATATTGTTGCTTATGAATTTGCAAACAAGTTATTATGAAACTAGGGAAATGTTTCAATAAGAAAATAGGGGGAGGAGCCAATGAAGTCCTTTTTTTTGGAAAAGGGTGTAAAGTTATCTGTAAAGACATATAGTGTTACAGCGTTAAGTTATATGGCGCTGGGACTGTTTTCTTCGCTCATTATTGGACTTATTATTCAAACTATTGGGGAACAGCTGGGCTGGTCTTATTTTGTAGATATGGGGACACTCGCCATGGGTTTAATGGGGCCGGCGATTGGAGCAGCGATTGCTTACGGACTGCATGCACCTCCGCTTATTATGTTTTCCGCAGTGATTAGTGGTGAGGCTGGTGCAGAACTTGGCGGACCGGCAGGCGCGTTTCTAGCGGTTTTGATATCGGTAGAATTAGGTAAACTGGTTTCTAAAGAAACGAAGCTCGATATTATCGTCACACCGTTTGTAACGATTGGAACTGGTTTTACAATTGCTTATTTTCTCGGTCCTATTATTAACACAGGCTTATTAGGATTTGGAGAGCTCATTATGTGGGCGACGGATCAACAGCCATTTATTATGGGAATTCTTGTTGCGGTGCTAATGGGACTGGCGTTAACAGCTCCAATTTCTGCAGCGGCGATTGCGATAATGATTGATTTAGAAGGCATAGCAGCCGGTGCGGCTGCAGTCGGCTGTGCTGCGCAAATGGTAGGTTTTGCTGTAAGCAGTTACCGAGAAAATGGGGTGTCCGGTTTATTTGCGCTTGGTATTGGTACATCGATGCTGCAAGTGCCAAACATTGTGAAGAACCCGTTGATTCTTATTCCGCCTACTGTGGCTGGTGCGGTGCTTGCACCGTTATCAACGATGGTCTTTTTATTGGAAAATAATGCAGCAGGCGCGGGAATGGGGACCAGCGGTTTTGTTGGCCAAATAATGACGTTTTCTGTCATGGGATTTACGCCGTACGTACTGTGGAGTATCCTGCTTCTGCACGTTGTTGGGCCTGCACTGATCAGCCTGTTTCTCTCTGAATGGATGCGAAAGCAAAATTGGATTAAACTAGGTGATATGAAGTTAGACCAAGGCTGAGGAGAGAAAGTATATGCAAACAATTGAAACAAGACAAGCATTTGACAGCGCGATTCAACAAAGCAAGACAGTGGTCATGTTTTCGGCCGACTGGTGCCCGGACTGCCATGTGATTGAACCTGCACTTCCACAAATCGAAAAAAATAATAATGATTTTACATTTTATCACATCGATCGGGATGAATTTATAGATGTTTGCCAGGAATATGATATATTTGGGATTCCAAGCTTTATTGCTTTTCATCATGGAAAAGAAGTACACCGTCTTGTTAGTAAAATGAGAAAAACGCCCGAAGAGGTACAGCAGTTTCTAAATGAGACGACCATGCATATCGACCAATAACATTTATGGAAGTAAAATGGGGCTGTATCAAAAGCCTCTGAACGGAAAAGCCATGGACGCCATCCAAGAAGATGGTGACCATGGCTTTTTTGATAATGTCTTATGCTGCTCGTTTCTTTTGGCGGCGTTTCACCCCGCCACCTTCCGTATATTGTGGGCCAGGGCTACCCAGCCGAATTCCACCTGAACTTTCTCCAGCCCGCGCAGGTGGAATCGCTGAAAACCTAGATTTTGTTTGACATGACCAAATACACTCTCCACGTCCGTTTTTCGGCGCGCGTAGAGTGTTCGTCCGAACTCGCTTTGCAGTTTGATCGTCTGTTTTTCTGCTGTTGTGTCAGCAGCTTCGATGGCTCGCGCAGAAAATAGGCTCTGGGTGTATCCGTAAAAGACGATTTTCGCCATCATCTTCGGATGGTAGGCAGGACGCCCGCCCTTTATAAGCATCAAAAAACAGCTGATCGTCCAGGGCGTCGATCATGTCGCTCACGATTCGGGCGACGTGATCTTCGGGAAT
>NZ_FNDK01000057.1 GCF_900099605.1 Alteribacillus persepolensis | reverse complement strand
ACCATTAGGAAAAAAGGATATTTACTATTACTAAGGCTATTACAGAGAAGCCGTATAATGACCAAGCGATTCTCCTATTACTCTTAGGTGCCTCTTTATTTTTAAGGACCCTAGTAAGTTTATATGTTAAAAATATAATTGCTATAATTGAGACCAAAACCAATCCACTCATTTTATTATCACCTCCAATTTGTTTGCCTTGTTATTAAACACTCCTGACCGATTGCTTAATTACCAAGCAATTTGATTAAATTTATGATCTTTTGATCATCACCTCGATCAATGGTCTCTGTCTTTGTATTTTTAATAATATCTTTATAAACGTCTTCACCAGCAGGATTCTTGCCATCCCAACGTAAAGGAACTTTGTATACATTAATCGTACCATTCCCATTACTACTATAAGTCACTGATCCATCTACCAAACGTGAACCTGATAACTGGACAACGTCTTCTGGATAATTAGCACTCGTTTCGTCGTCAGGATTGAGTGATTTGCCTGCTGGAATATGCCGAACATTCAACTCATCTATGTCTTGATTCGGCCCAAGCTGCAACCAAACACGAGCGTATTCGATTTCGTCAGAAGAATATTTAGACAATGCATTATCCTCTTTGCTTTTTAAGGTATTATTTGACTCCTCATTTTTTGTTTCTTCTGAAAAAGTTTCTATAGAATCGTTCGTTGCGGATTCTCCCGATTCTTTTTTGGTCTCGGATTTATCTTCTTTTTTATTTATTTGACTGCTGTCTTCCCCATTAACCTGCTGATCTTCATTTTCCGTTTGGCTTTCGGGTGTGTTGTCATTACTTCCGCTTTGATTATTTTCATCACCACAAGCCATAAGCAGTAAAGTTGTTATTAACAAAACCATTATTGGCAGTAACATTTTTTTCATATCTACTTCCCCCGTTGCAAAAATTATTGCTGATGTCTAGTAGGTTAATTATCGCCCAAATGCTTCTTTAAAGTATTAGAGGTTTTTTCCAATAATTTTTGGTTAATTTCTACATAATAGACACCATCAATTAATTTTTCCTCCATCCCTTTTGTCACATCGAGCATCTGCATAGAACTAGAATTAATATTCTCCATTTGATTTAATAAATCTCTTGGAATATTGGTTTCACTTTCTTCTAAGAGTGTTTTTATTTCTGATGCAGACAATTGCTCTTTGATTAAATTGTCCATTTCATTCATTAATTTTTTATTTTTCCTTGCATCCTCTTTAGTAATGCCTAACTTTCCATATATATTTTCTTCTGAAATAACGGAGTGGTAATCGATGGAAATATCAAAAAGATTCGACACTGTTATTTTAGCAGATTCAGAATCTGGGTCTAAAGCAGAGGCATGCATCACCTTATCTTGGCCAATCATTTCCCCTTCAGAGTTAAAAATTTCTACATACGTATCACGAGGAATTGCTACTATATTTATACTGCTGGGATCACTATTATAAGTAAGTAAAAGGTTAATATTGCTTCTACGATTAAATTCACCAGCTGAACCTTTTCCCATTATTAAAACTGAAAAAGATGAGCCTTCATGTTGAGCTGCTTGTTGTTTATCCGAGTTTTCTTGAACAATTTCGTTACCAAAGTTTAGATCCGGAAGAAGTATAACAATTGCTAAGATTAATACCATTATAGAACCTAATACAGGAACAACATAACGTTTGCCTATGTTGAGCAAAGCTATATTGCTGCCTTGTTTTTGATCGTTCCTGTCTTGAATTTTATTTAAAGTTTCAATCCTATCTTCTTTCGTGAATTTCAGATCTTTCTTTTCCAAATAAGAAAAAACCTCCTTCTTAAATTTTTTATTCATAAGCATTTCCCTCCTCAATTAAAATTTTTAATCTTTGTTTTGCTCTGCTTAGTCTTGTTTTAACTGTATTGACATTTAATTCTGCTACTTCGGCTATTTCTTTAATAGATAAAGACTCATAGTAATACAAAAAGATAACTTCCCGGTGATTTTTGGATAAAGAAAAAATAAGACGCTTCATCTCTTTAGCTTCGGTATTTTTAATCAGATTATCTTCTGCTGAAGGTAAAAAAGTTCCAATCGCACTTTCCAAAAAGCTTCTGGCTTGAACTCTCCGAAAGTGCCAACTTCTTAAATAATCCTTACACTGATTGATTGTAATTCTATATAGCCAGGTTTTTATTGATGATTCAAAACGAAAGTTATCTAAGTTCTCATAACATTTGATAAAGGTGTTCTGTACCATATCTTTTGCAGTTTCTTTGTCTTTGACATAGCTAAACGCTAATCTAACCAGACCACTCCCATATTCGATCATAATTCTCTCTAGCATCTCTTCTTTCTTCCCCTCTTCCATGACTCCTCCTCTTTTCAGCTTGATTTAGTTATTTGGCCTTTAGACGGCAGCTGAGCCAAAATGGTTTCAACAACCCTTAATCAATTTAGTTCTCAGCAGTTACTGTTTGCTATAAAAAGAAAAAAGCATTATATACAAGGTCACTCAAAACCTTGAAAATAATGCTCAGTTTTTATTAATACATATTTTTAATAAAATTAATCTCCGCACGTTA
>NZ_FNDK01000059.1 GCF_900099605.1 Alteribacillus persepolensis | reverse complement strand
TATAATCAATCTGAGCCATTGCTAACATCTCCTAATAACCTCCTGCTGAACGTTGTTGGTCCAACGAGGAGTGTAAAGTTATTTTTGGAGGTTGGCAAGTGGCTCTTTTTTGTCTGAGGGAATATCAGAAATTAAGTTCCGATCATTACATTTCTAGAATGCCATAAACAACCGAGTGTCAATCCATTTTCTAAACCAATTCGTTCTCCTGCAAAGAGACTATATATCAGATGGACTATTTGATTGTTCCAGTTTATTCCTTCCATTACAACAACAAATACAGGAGGCCAGAATATAAGCAACCAAGGCATTAAAGAACCGAATTTATTAAAATTTGATGCAACAAAAAGAATGGCTCCAGCCATAAACGCAATAAGCAAAGATAGGATTAGCAACAAAGGTACATACCAGGTTGATGTTGGATGATAAAACCAACGCTGAGATAACGTTTCACCAAGTCCTGGAAGTAAAAGTAGTCCCAAAAAAACAAACACAAAACTAATTATTCCAATAGAAACAGGACTTTTCATTCGCATATTTTTTCAATCCTTTTTAATTATTTTAATAATCAATTTAAATCTTATCATACATTTTTCTATAACTAAATCGTTGCCTCCGTTGCTCTAGCTCCCCAACTTTACAACCTTGCCACTATGTAAATAATTAAATACTCAACAAGTAGCCGTGGACTCTTCATTTCCATTTAACTGCCCATTTGTTGAGATAGTCAATGGATAATTGCAGTGTAAAAAACGTTTTACTTGTTATCTTTGACTTTGAATTCAACTTGCGATTTTATTTTATACTCTCTTTTGGAATCGTTGGTTTGCACATAAAAGTCAGCAAAACCATTGACTTCATAATGACCAGCAAGAAATTGATTGTCATTAATGGCTTCAATAAAATTCACGTATTCTTCGCTATCTTCAGCACTATATACACCACTACCTTTGTACTCTTCACGTAGTGGTTCTCCCTTCGTTATAGTAGTAGTTAATAAGGGCTCCTCCATAATATATCCTATCTCATAACCTCTTGTTTTTTCATACATGGGAAAATGAAATGGGGAGGCTGCATGAAAGATTTTAATCTCATCTTTATCCCCTACATACTCTAATTCTGCATATATTCCTACTTGTTCATTCGCTTCATATTGTCCTTTCTCCGATACTAATCGATAAATGAAATCGTCTTCCGTTACCTCTGATACTTGCTTTGAACTTTTATTATTTTTACCTTTTGATGTATCACTGTTAACGTCTTCCAAATTACAGCTTGCCAATAAAAATATAAATAATATAGTAAGATATCTATAAAGCTTCCTCATAAAGTGCCTCCTACGACATAACAAATAGTTCCCTTTACCTTTTAGCTCCATTCTTTTTATTAGACGATTACTACTCTTATCAGTTTCAATATTTAGACTATTATTTTTAAATTCCCTCGCTTTAACTGACCTTTAACACAATAGGAGTTGCCGCCACAACGACAACTCCTTGTTCTGTTCTTGAACCCGATTGATTAAATTACATACCTGACATTCCAGCTATAATTACAAAGGTAGTCCAAAGGAAACCAATCACAAGCGTCCCACCTGAGAGTGTTCTAAGTAAAACAGGGAACAATGTTTCCTTATAACTTTTTCTTTTTTTCAAAGATAGGATGATGAATATGACACCTAATAATCCGATTAAATAAGCAAAAACAACTCCTACCCAATACCATGTCAATCCCTTACCCCAATACGCCATATCCTGAAATAAAATGCTGAGATAAAATACACCCAGAGCACATATCAGCGACGATAAAGTATAAATTAATTGTTTTCTCATTTTATTTGTTCAATCACCCCTGATACCACTGAAATCCCCCACTCTCAATCAATTCTTCCTTGAATTCTAACATAGCTACTCCACAATCTGGCCCTTTTCTGCAATAGGTTTTTTTGGTTCGTTTGTAAAAGTATACCTTTACGAACGGTTTATTTTTTCATCTAATAGATAGCTATAAACGTTCGTAAATAACAAGAAAATAATTATGAACGTCCATTTAATTTGACGTACATTTACGAACGGAAATGAGGTATAATGAAGAAGGTACACTGGATGTTTGTGGAAAGGAATGCTAGTAGTAAATGGAAAACAGACGAATGGGTTATATAAGAGTAAGCAGTAAAGATCAAAATGAAGAAAGACAAATTGCTGCTATGAAAGAACACGGGATTAATGAAAGAGATATTTTCATGGATAAAGTAAGTGGAAAAGATTTTCAACGAGAAAATTATCAATTACTCAAACGTATTCTTCGTAAAGGCGATGTTTTGTATATTCATTCTCTCGACCGTTTCGGAAGAAATAAAAACGAGATTGTCGAAGAATGGAACGATATTACCAAAAATATTCAAGCTGATATTGTTGTGTTAGACAT
>NZ_FNDK01000049.1 GCF_900099605.1 Alteribacillus persepolensis | reverse complement strand
GATTATTTGTCGTAAGGAGTGAATCTCTGGATAGTTCCAGAGCAGCTGTCACCAGGAGAAAATGATGGATTGTATTACAAGCGATCATTTTTCATCATAAATTTTTTATTCTAAGTGGTAGCATTAGGTGAATTTGAAATTTAAAGAGGAATTAAATAAAAGCCTAATTTCTCAACATTTAAAGGAGAAATCAGGCTTTTATTTACTTCATAATCGCGCCCGTTGAACGAGTGCTGTTACAATAACTAAGCTTGCCTAATATTTGATGTCCTCCCTCTTTTCTAGTTTTAGGGACGATATCAAATTTTAATTTTAAATTAATAGGAGCTTCACTTATACAAGATACAATATGGCTGCAAACGATGAAGAATCTATTCCCTAATGAAAAATTGGTTATGCCAATACCCTTAAAAAGATAGCTCGTATGAACAAATGAACGTTTCATCACCTATTGTTTCCTCAAAGCGGTGACATTAGGGGGATGTCTCCTTTAAAAACGAACAAATATCAAATATGTTACAACGAGAATGAATGTTCCTGTTTGAAAAGAGGATAATCATGGCAAACTAATTCTAGGGTCAAACCTAAGGTGGAAATCGATGCGTATGATTTTGCCGGAACATCGAGAAGCGTGGTTAAAACATCAAGAAAAAGCCCAAAGAAAAAAGAAGGCGATGTTAGACCAACAACAATGGGAAGCGTTGGAATGGTTGCTCGGAGAAGCCTTGAGAGAAAATATAGAGCTGACGTTTATCTATTGGGCCGACCATGATTTTTATGAAGTCGCTGGATGCTGTCATGATATTAATCATGTCCAAAAACAGTGCCACGTGAAGAATGAAGAGGACATTTATTACCTTTGGTTTGGCCAAATCACAGACACAAGGAGGACAAACGATTGAAACAGGAAGATTTTCTGCAATACTTAGATACAAGGATACAAGAGATAAAATACACCGAAACCGACCATCGTGAACATTCCCTGGTATTGCTGGGGAGTCGTCTGGCCTATCAAGAAATCAAGCAATATATAGAAAATCAGACGAAAACCTCTCCTGATACCTTTAGGTTGTACAGCGGAATGAGAAAGGAATAGGTGCTGTTCCTTTCTCATTTCCAATTTCAGCTTTTCTCTGCATCAAACGAGAATTAGCCTTATTTCTCTCTTGAAATGCTAAGAAATTAGTCTTTTATTATTCCACAACCGCTGCCCGTTTGCAGAAGACTCAGTTAACCAAAACCGAAATTTTTATTTGTTCTGTTTTAATTTGTTTATTACCGTATTGCTTCATTCATAAAATCCACATTAAAGCAAATAATAAACCTGCCTTAGTATACTTTTAAGGAGGTTGCATGATGAGCGAAGGAAATATTCACCTAACATCAGCAGAAATTGGTTCTCTTTGGACTGGGTATATGCAAGATAGTATGTCAAAATGCGTCTTAAGTTTTATGCTGAAACATATTGAAGACAAAGATATAAAACCAGCTATTCAGTATGCCTATGATATTGCGTCCAATCATCTTGAACAGTTACTCCATATTTTTGAAAAGGATAATTATGCCGTTCCGAACGGATTTACCGAACAAGACGTAAACATAAACGCTCCATGGCTATTTACGGACACATTTTGTTTAAATTATATTAATCACATGGCAAAAGCCGGAATGATAGCGTACGGCGGATTTCTTTCGATGAGCGCCAGAGAAGATATACGGAATTATTTTACTCAAGCTTTAAATGAAACAGCGGAGCTTTATAATCAAACCGGTGAAATTGCCCTCTCAAAAGGAACAAATGCCAGGCATCCATATATTGAAGTTCCAAAAGAAACAGATTATGTGAATAGTAAAAAATACTTAAGTGGTTTAAATCCATTTCATCACAACCGACCGCTAAACGCCATTGAAATTTCTCATTTATATATGAATGTACTAACCAACACAATCGGCGCAAAATTATGTATTGCATTTTCTCAAACATCACCATCCAAAGATGTACAAGATTTTATGCTCCGTGGGAAAAATATCTCGCAAAAACACATTAAAATTTTTGCTGACACACTTTTAAAAGATGATATTGAAACGCCACAAGTCCCCGATGTGGCTGTAAGTGATTCAACAACCCAAACCTTTTCAGATAGACTATTGATGTATCATATATCGCTTATTAGTGCATCAGGAATTGGAAACTATGCTACTGCTGCTGCTGCTAGTCAACGAAGTGATTTAATGATTAATTATGAACGGTTGTCGTTAGAAATTTCCCGATTTGCCAAAAGTGCAGCTGATATTATGATTAAACACGAATGGTTAGAACAACCACCTGGAATAAAAGATCGTAAAAAATTAGCGAAGAATAAACAAAAAGGCTGACCTTAAAAGGGATTAAACAAAAAGTAAATAAAGAAGGTGACATGATGTGTTATGTTTTTATCCCTGTCAATGTGCAAAATGACTATGTTTCTTTAGCTCGATCACAGATTAATTCCAAAGAAATATTGACATTAAAAAGCAGTTGAATTCCTATTATAGAGCATCGCATTAGAAAAACAGTTAACCAATTATTCGATGCTTGGAAAGGCTCAGTATGAGCAGGTATTATTTCATTTTTTGCTTTCATGTTTCTTATCCCTCCATTGTTTCAAATTTCCAAAATTTATATAATACTTTACTCCAGAATACTGCCCGATTGCCTAACATTAGAGCAATTTTAATTAGCTGTTGAGGTCGTCGTCTTTACTAATCTTATGTATTTTCTTTAGTGTGGCGTTGATGTTGTTTAAGCTTAACAAAATAAAGCCTAACATGATGAAAGTTATCAATTCTCCTGTAAAAAAAGAGATGATTCCCAGTATTAAAAAATAGAAACTGTACCACCAATTCTTCAAAATCTATCCTCCTCCCAACCCCTGTAACACTACCTAGAATATACAAATTTGCTTTTCGTCTCATTTTTTTAACTCCGTTACAATTGTTTCAAATTTCTTCCTTCTGTACAATAAGTTACTCCGTAATAGTCAGCAATAGGTAAGCGTTTGAAGTTATCTCCGGCTTTTCCCCTGCTCCACACGGAGCGTGCAAGTTTCCCCGCACTCCGCGTTCCATCTAACGGAATTTACTCGATTATAAGTTCCTCGTTACTTCGTGTTTGAGATTTTTAGATAGCTTCAAGCTTACATTTTTCTCTAAAACGATTGACTTTTTCAATCATTGCTCCAGTAAGCTGAAATCTCCTTATAAGTTCATTAATCATCTTTTTATCCTTTGAATGAATCAATCGGTGTACATCTTCGTGGAGAATGCGAAGATTATTAAATTGATCGCTTCCTCCAAGGATTAGCGGTACATAGTGATGGCAATGGACATTAGTTGCCGACAATTCCATGCCTGTAATTTCACATTTCCCCATTTTCATACTGTACCGACTGATTCGGTTATCCATGTATTCAACACTCCTGGTTGGAAGTGTTGATTTCATTAGTATACTAACTTGTCGTTGAATATCGGGACGCAACTTTTTGTGCATCATTTCCCTGCCTTCTTTGGTAAAAGGAGTCATACTTGGGCTGAATCCCATTGTATTCACCGTTTTAACATCGCCAAGTGGAAACAAATATACACCAGCAATTTGAAACGTCTTAAAACTACAACGGTACATCTTTTTATAAGTCGGCGGAGGATTAGCCGGATGACCATATTTACCTACTGGTCTAAGATGATTATACATGAACGCCCTTATATCATAGGCAAGACGTGAGAACTCCAGATTGACCTTAGTAGCCCTTTTGAAATAATGATGAATTCCCAGCACAAAACTGTTGAAAAGCAATGCATTCAGAGCCGAAGGCGAAGACCTGATTCTTCGAATCAGTTTCCTTGCCTCTTCTTTGATTTTGCGCTTTTTATCCGGTTTAATACCAGTACGCGCAACTCTCTTATTATGCTTTTTATTGGCACGGATAGTGAAGCCTAAGAATTCGGATTCTCGTTTTCGCAGGTTCACAATTTGTGATTTTTCCGGCGAAATGTCCAATTTTAAACGGTCTTTAAGGTAAAGTCTTGTAGCGTGATACCATATCTGCGCCGTTTTACCATCCTTACAGATGATTTTAAAATCATCCGCATAACGAACGAGATAACCCTCTTTAAGGTTAGTACGTTTTTTGGCCTGTCTTTCACCGACTTTGGATTGATATGGTTTGGACAACGGAAAGAACTCCCATTGTCCGGCAACCCATTGGTCAAGGTCGTTAAGCACGATGTTTGCCAATAACGTCGATAAGATGCCGCCTTGCGGCACGCCTTCTGTAGGTGTGCCTTCTCCATCTATTTCAGCTTTCAGCATTCTACCAATACAGGCTAATACTTTTCGGTCTTGAATTCCCATGTTCCATAGTTGCTTTATAAGCAGCGTATGGTTAATATGGTCAAAGAAACCTTTGATATCAACATCAACCACAAAATGAAAGTGTGATAGATTGATAAGCTGTTGGATTCTTGCCATGGCATGATGTGCCGAACGGAGTGGTCTAAATCCGTAACTATGGTTATAGAATCTAGCTTCCGCAATCGGTTCAAGCACCTGTTTAAAGCTTTGTTGGATAATGCGGTCTAAAATACAGGGAATGCCAAGAGGTCTCCACTTTCCATTGCTTTTCTCAATCCATTTTCGCCTGACTTTCTTTGGACGATAATTTTCTAGTTGCCTCCGGATTTCCATCACCAGTTTTTCTTCGGACCACTTTTTCATGTCGTTGATGGTATTTCCATCAGTTCCGGGTGTTTTGGAACCTTTATTTGATTTGATGGTACGATAAGCGAGTAAAATATTTTCTCTGGATGTGATTACATCGTAAAGACGAGAAAAAGATTGTTGTTTCAAGCTTTTATCGTATAAATCTGTAAACGTCTCCGTCATCTCATAGTAATCCCAATATCGCAAAGCTTGCACTGTGGCATCTCTCCTTTTTGGAGTGATGTTCCCACGTTCTTACCCGATCGGTGCAATACACGTTTGGAAAATAATCTTTCATTTCGCTAGACTTGGGGCTGTTCCTCCACTCCCATTACAAGAGATTCATCAGTCATGCCCCTACCCTCGCAAGGATAAATGCCTTTTAGCATAAGCCTTATAGCAACCGTTTCGGATGACAGTCCTTGTTTCAACGTTCCTTGTTTTCCAAGTCCCTTACAACCTAGCTATCCATACTGAACTTAGGTGTTCCCCTGGAAGCCTGTGAGCTGGATACCGCCTTTGTCCGGTATAGCGTGTTTCATAGGGCGCATTTTTACTGCACACCACTCACCCCATCGTTAGGTGGGACATAAGTTTCCTTATGTTCAAACTTTAGACCTGTATATTCGGTTATTCGTCAGTTTCATTCCGCTGAAACCATTCTCACCATATCCAGTTTTTCAGCCGTGCGGCATATCCGTTGGCATACCTTCTTATCAAAAGTGGCTCCAGCCTTCGTTCTGCCGAATCTACCTGTACTTCAAACCCCGTGACCTGTCAGTCACGACGCATGCAGGAGTATTGACGGGATGGTTTCAAGAAACATGGTTCCGTCATTCCCATCCTTGGTTGTAAAGTTAGGATTGTCCGCTAAGTAATCCCCTGCATTTCACGCTCCATGCGCTTATAGCAGAACTTGTCGAGCGGCGCCCGTTT
>NZ_FNDK01000051.1 GCF_900099605.1 Alteribacillus persepolensis | reverse complement strand
TGTAACTGCTAGACTAAATTGAACAGTTTCCGCTTGATAGAATTGAACACTTTTTTCTGGAAATTCACTCCTGATCAGTTAAGCTTGAAAGGTATGTGACAACTGAGACGGAGGGGCGAAGAGGGTGAAAAAATTAGAAAAGCATGTATATGTTCATCAATTAAAAAAGGAAGGGTTTAGTGTTTCGGCTATAGCCCGAAAATGTAATCTATCAAGGAACACAGTGTACTCTTATCTCGAAAAGGATTTTGAAGAAGCCATGGATTGGGTGAATCAATTGCAGACGAGAAAACGAATCCTTGATCCTTTCCAGGATCAAATTCTAGGTTGGTTAAGAGAGCACCCTGACTTATCAGCATCACAAATTGCAGATTGGCTGGACGAGAGATGCCACTTTCATGATGTTGGAGAAAGTACTATTCGCACTTATGTAAAAGAGCTTAGAGAAAAATATTATATTCCGAAAGAGATAAAGTTCCGTGCCTATGAAGCCCTAAAAGAGCTTCCAAAAGGGAAACAAATGCAAGTAGATTTTGGAGAAATAAAAGTAAAAACCTTAAAAGGAAGTTCCATTAAGCTGTATGTGATTGCTTTTGTACTGGCCCACTCTCGTTATAAATATGCAGAGTGGCAAGACAGGCCATTTACAACACGAGATGTATTAAGGTGTCACGAGAACGCATTTGAATATTATGGAGGGATTACAGAAGAAATTGTTTATGACCAAGATAAGTTATTGGCAGTAAGCGAAAACGGAGGAGATATCATTTATACAGAGGAATTCCAATCATATAAAGAGAATCGAGGTTTCCGTGTCTATTTATGCCGGAAGGCAGATCCTGAGTCAAAAGGAAAGATTGAGAATGTAGTCAAATTCGTTAAAGGGAACTTTGCCAAGAATCGGGTGTTTCATCACATTGATACATGGAACGAACAGTGTATAGCTTGGCTAATGAGAAAAGGGAATTATCAGGTGCACAACACAATAAAAAAGAGACCTGTCGAAGTGTTCGCCCTGGAAAAGCCACACTTACGAAAAGTCTCTCTCCCACTCTCTTTCGAGAGTCAACGTGTATCAAGTATAACAAGAGTGGTACATAAGGACAACATTATCAAATTTCGTTCCAATCGTTATTCAGTTCCTTTAGGAACCTATCAACCTCAAGAAGATAACGTGGTTTATGTGCGGATAGAAAATGAACATGTAATAATCGAGAAACATCAGGGAGATAAGCCACTAGCCATTCACCCCCTCTCCCGAGGGAAAGGACAGTTGATAAAAAATAATAATCACTCCCGTGATAGAAGTCGAGGAATCCAAGAATACATGGAAGCAGTGAAAGGATCGTTTGATAATCAAGGTAAGATTCAATGTTTCTTAAAACAGCTGCATGAACGCTATCCAAGATATATTCGAGATCAATTACAGATTATGAGGCGAGCCATTACAGAGTATGAGTTATATGCAGACCAGGCATTAGACGTATGTATAAAAGAAAACCTACGGAGTGCCAATGACTTTTATGACGTAACAAAGTATATAGCTAAGAACCAAACAGTCGTCAAGAAACCACTCCCCACAACACATGACCAACCACCATCTTTCTCTTCTCATAAATGGGAAGAAAAAGCAGAAGTGAGAGAGCTTGATGGCTATATAAAGATTTTGGAAGGGGAGTAATATGACGCATTCCATCGAAAGTCTACAGAAGCAATTTCACCAATTTAGAATGTCAGAAACCTCAAAAGCCCTTCCCAATTTCTTAAGAAAAGCTGAAAAACATTCTTGGACTTACCAGGAGTTTTTGCATGAAATTCTTACTTATGAGGAAAAACGGCGGGAAGAAAAAATGATAGAAAAACATTTAAAGTGGGCAAAGTTTCCTTACCAAAAAAGCCTGGATATGTTTGAAATGGATGGTCAGCCTTCATTAAGCAGCAGACAAATGAATCAGCTCAAAGAACTCTCTTGGATGGAGCAGTCATACAATTTGATTCTTCTTGGACCTCCAGGCGTTGGAAAAACCCATCTCGCCATTGGACTAGGACTAGAAACTATTTATAGAGGGTATCGTGTCTCTTTTATATCTATGGGAGAGTTGATATCCCAATTGAAAACAGAAGAGTATATTCGAAAATCCCAGCTCCAAATGAAACGAATAAGACAAGCTGATTTAGTAATCATAGATGACATTATGTATATGGCAATGGATCAACAGGAAGGAAACTTGTTTTTTCATTTAATTAATCACTTGTACGAACGAAGTTCGGTTATTTTAACCTCGAACAAAGGGCCCGAAGAATGGGGAGAATTACTGGGAGATCAAGGAATAGCTACGGCGA
The DNA here is from genome assembly GCF_900099605.1 of Alteribacillus persepolensis. GTDB lineage: Bacteria > Bacillota > Bacilli > Bacillales > Marinococcaceae > Alteribacillus > Alteribacillus persepolensis. Next base: position 2,192 of record NZ_FNDK01000051.1, on the reverse strand, counting down.
TCTTAGATCGCCTTCTCCACCGTTCGGAAGTGGTTCATTTGAATGGAGATAGTTATCGAATGAAGAATCGAAAGTCTGTATTCCAATCAGAAACTGTTCAAACTTAATGAGCGAAAAGTGTTCAAAACCACTTGACGGTTACAACCAGCTCTTGCAATATCGTCTAACATGATTTTTTCTCCATAGTGCAGATGTATATAGTTTAACATTTGCTTCATCCGACTTTGTTTTACTGCTTCTCCTTCGTCATACTCTAACGGCAGGCCATTCATAATAAGTTCTTTCCACATTTGATTAATTGACATAAACGTATCAAATTCAAAGTATGGCGGTTCTTCTTGAATCAAAAGCTGAATGTTAAGCATAGAATTCAAAACATTCTTTTGCCAGGAATGCTGTGTTCCAATGAATAAATAAGGGAAGTTCGTCGCTTTGATATAAGGATATACATACGTCATATATAGTTCGTTTGGCAGAAGAAAATGCGGTGCAGCATTTAAACAAATATAGACACAACCTGATTGTTGGTTTTCCTCAGCCATGTGCAGCCGGCCACTATTTATAAACAATCCCTCTCCCTCACTAATGACATTTTTTTCTTCATTTATTTGAAAAGTTCCTTCTCCTTTCGTAACATAAACAAATTGCACTTCATCGTGCCAATGAAGTGGTATATAGCCATTTACATTTTTGGAAATGGTCGTTTCATAACAAGCTATTGGTAACTCAATGGTACGGTGTTTGGTCAGTTCTTTTAACTTTTCGTCTAATTCAAAATCTTTTATCTGCACATGACCACCTCAAAATAATTATACTTTTTCATCCGATATAAATATTAATCTCGTCATTTTTTAATTACTATAACACTATCATTATATTATTGAGGTGGTAGTAATGATAAAAGGACATACAAAAAATAAAGGCTTGCTTCTCGTTATAATAGGAGCCGTCTTTTGGGGAGTAGGAGGAACCGTTTCACAAAAGCTGTTTCAAGATTACTCTATCCATGTAAATTGGCTGGTAACCGTCCGGCTGCTCTTAGCTGGCACTTTACTTTTGGCTGTTCAATGCATGAGGAAAGATTACTTCCACATCACTAGTGTTTGGAAAAATAAAAAAACTGCTGTACAGTTGATCATTTTTGGATTACTTGGCATGCTGGCGGTTCAATATACCTATATGGCTTCCATTCATCATGGGAATGCTGCTGTTGCTACTCTTTTACAATATCTTGCTCCTGTTATGATTATCGTTTATTTACTTTTACGTAAACTGACCATTTTCACGAAACAGGATCTAACGACTGTTGCTCTTGCTCTGCTTGGCACCTTTTTATTACTTACAAACGGATCGATTTCCGAATTATCCGTACCTTTTATCTCTATTTTTTGGGGCATATTATCCGGGGCAGCTTTAGCTTTTTATACTCTATATGCTATTCCTTTACTTAAAGAATTTGATTCCCTTGTTGTTGTTGGATGGGCCATGGTCACCGGGGGAGCTGCATTAGGTTTTATCCATCCTCCCTGGCAAGCAGACTTTTCACACTTTACAGCTGAAATGTATATGTATCTCATTTTTGTAATTATATGCGGCACTATGTTTGCGTTTTGGTTTTATATTGAAAGTCTCCAATATCTTTCACCTAAAAAGACAAGTTTAATTGGTAACTTAGAACCCCTTGCAGCAGTATTAACCATGGTCATTTGGTTAAATGAACCCTTTGACCTTTTTCAATGGCTGGGTATGGCTTGTATCCTTGGTATGACCCTGTTACTAGCATTTCATAAAAAAGCTTCTTATGAAAATAATTAGAGAAAACCCAGAATACGAAGGTTATAAAATTAACCGCTTCCTCCAAGGGTCAGTAGGATACAGTGATGACAATGGATTTCAGCGGCAGGCAATTCAACGCCTGTCATTTCAAACTTTCCCATTTTCATGCTGTACCGGCTGATTCGATTATCCATATATTCAACGCTTTGGTTGGGAAGAGTTGATTTCATTTGAAAGAAACCATTCACTAAGCTATCTTGCTCTGTTGCTTAAGACGCTCTTCCTTATTACAGAAAAGCGTCCCGTTAATTTAATAAGGACCATTAGGAAAAAAGGATATTTACTATTACTAAGGCTATTACAGAGAAGCCGTATAATGACCAAGCGATTCTCCTATTACTCTTAGGTGCCTCTTT
>NZ_FNDK01000053.1 GCF_900099605.1 Alteribacillus persepolensis | reverse complement strand
CATTCATGGACATACCGACAACCAAGGAGATGCGGCGTACAATCAGCAGTTATCGCAAAAACGCGCAGAAGCTGTGGAGACTTACCTTTTAGAAGAACAGGGGCTGGATCAATTCAGCTTTTCAACGAAAGGATTTGGGGAAAGAGAGCCGGCTGCTCCCAATGATAACGAAGAAAACCGCGCAAAAAACCGCCGAGTCGAAATGATTATCATACCAAAGGAAGCGTAAATGGCACGTCGGTGATGGAGAGAGGAGAAGACGGTAGAAAAAGACAGCTATAATCAATCTGAGCCATTGCTAACATCTCCTAATAACCTCCTGCTGAACGTTGTTGGTCCAACGAGGAGTGTGAAGTTATTTTTGGAGGTTGGCAAGTGGCTCTTTTTTGTCTGGTGGAATATCAGAAATTAGATTACGAATGTTACAATTTTAGTCTGCCATAAACACTTTTGATATACACTAATTACCTATGTAGCAGAAGCTTTCTTGTGGAATCTTTGAGTGATGTCCTAAATATGTTATCTTTACACGTCTTATAATTTTCCCTACATCCTAAAAGTGTTATATTTCTTGTTTTGATTGTCTAATCAAATTTATAAAGTAAAAATCATGGTAGCAGCTAAGGCAATATCATCTACATGTGTGGTACATACCCATTTAAAATAAATCACCCTTGAGTTAGTAACAACTCATAAGGGTGATTTATCGTGATAAAAAAGCTTTTAACCCCCATTAATTATTCTTCCCCTATGCCTTCAATCGATTTTTCATTCTCAAAAAATGAATTTTTCTATGGAATGCAAGAGCTTGAGAAAGCAGTTATAACACCGATTTGACAGCAGCTTGAAATCCAGATCAGACAAAAATCTCTGTTTTTAGTTTTGAAGTATGTGCTCACACATGTTTACAAGAGTGTCATAACGGTTACTATTCAAAGTGGTTTCCTTTTTTTAAGCAAATGATTTGTATTCAGGATAATTTCTTCGTTACATTATGTTAAGTCTTTAATCATCAAGGAGGTATACACATGATAGATTTAAAACAAAATGGAAAATTAGGTTTCGGCACTGCCCCTTTAGGCAATATGTATCGGGATATCCCTGAAGACGAAGCAAAGGCCGTCATTGAAGCGGCCTGGGACAACGGTATCCGCTACTTTGACACCGCACCATTCTATGGGGCCGGACTTGCGGAACTAAGGCTTGGGGAAGTGCTGTCAAAGCATAACCGGGACGATTATGTATTGAGTTCTAAGGTAGGACGCTACATAACCGATGAAACCGAAGAAAAAGAAGGGTTGTTTCAATACGGACGCAAAAATAAAGTGATTGATGACTACAGTGCGGAAGGCACACGCAAGTCCATCGAGCAGAGTTTAGAACGCTTGAAGACCGATCGGCTTGATTTCATCTACGTTCATGATATTTCCCCGGACTTTCACGGTGATGATTGGATCTCCCGGTTTGATGAAGCCAGGAACGGGGCTTTCCGTGAATTGGAAAAACTCCGCAGCGAAGGGGTTATCAAATCGTGGGGAATTGGTGTGAACCGGACGGAGCCGATTGAACTGGCACTGGACCTGGAAAACGCCAATCCAGATATCAGCTTGCAGGCCACCCGCTATACTCTGCTTGACCACGAACATGCCTTGCAGCGCCTGCTGCCTGGCGCCCAAGAACAAGGTATGAGCATTGTTGTCGGTGCGCCATATGGCTCAGGCATTATCGCCGGCGGCTCACATTACGAATATGGAGAAGCTCCATCGGAGGTCACCTCCCGCGTAAACCGTATGAGTGACATAGCCAACCGGCATGGGGTCGATCTTATCGCAGCAGCCCTGCAGTTTTCCGCGGCCCATTCGGCTGTCGCAGCCGTTATACCGGGAACAACCCGCCCGGAGCGGATTCAGGAGAATATGAAAGCCATGAAGGCAGACATACCAGCTGCGTTCTGGCAGGAAATGCGGGAGCAGAAGCTTATTTCTCCAGAGGCTCCACTGCCAAACAGCAATTAAGCATTCAAAAAACCGCGTCCACCCCGGTCGCGGTTTTTTTGTGATAGAGACATGATGGTTACAAGGCATTTCTAATTACAATGATTGCAAAAAGAAAAATACAATTAAGGCCCATTCTTTAATTGTGAATGTAATAGATGTAATAGTTAGTTATTGAAAAACCAGATTCTCTTCAACAAAAGGGCCAGATTATGGAGCAACGCCTATAAAGAAAGTTGGATTTCCAGATTAAATTTTAAAAGCGATTATGAAATTTTGTATTTAAAGTAACTAGGCAGAATTGTTCAACAAACATAATTGATTTAATAAATTGAATATTTGGGGTGAAGTAAATGGTTATGGCATTCATAATCGTTATTTTAATAGTGTACTTGTTCAATTTTACGAGTATTAGAAAGCAAAATGAAACAATAAATGATTATTTTCCAAATGTGAATTGCGCCGATCGGGTAGGAACGTGGGAACATCGCTTCAATTAGGAGGGGGCCACAGTGCAAACTCTACGATATTGGGACTATTACGGCTTGGCGGACACTTTTATGGAAAGTCTTAGTGCAAAAAAGGAGGTGGAAAGATGCTAATTTGGGAAGGCAAGATCAGCAGAGTTTCCGCCTATTAGTGGATTACGGTAATGAAGTTGGTTACTTACGAGATTATTTTTTGACTTTACCAATAATTCTGACTATAATTTACATTAGTTATTTTATTAGGAGGTATGGAAATGGTCAATCTTATTAAACAGCAGTTTACTAGAACGAGAGAAGGAGTCATGAAGGCGTTAGAGGGTGTTTCACCAGAAATGGCTGACGTGATTCCAGTTGGTTTCAATAACCATATTCGTTGGCAAGTAGGACATGTCCTATATGCAGGAGAACTATATTTATTTCCAGGAAAAGGAACGCTACCGGCGGAGTATGCTAATTTTTTTGACACTGGATCAAAACCGCGGGAATGGAAAGAAGGAGTTCCATCATTAGAAACCCTTCTTGCTGAATTAAAAGAGCAGCATGTCCGCATTCATGATATTCCTGATGAAGCCTTTGCTGAAAAATTGTCAAAACCACTTATGGAATTGGAGACTTTTGGAGAAATTGCGGCCATGATCGCGGACCATGAAGCGATGCACTTAGGCCAAATTCAGTCACTCAAACGAGTGGTTCAAGCTAGGGTGTCTAACCCCCGCTGACGGAAGAATCACTTATGCCAATAGATAGCGTATCATTCCTAGGTAGTGTCAAAAGTTCTATGAAAACTCAATAGTTTTGTTAAATATTTCAGACGTGAAAATTTAATCAAAAAACCAGAACTAATAGGTTCACCTGTGGACATTGCTCTGGGAGCTTTATATTTGGCATCTAATGAATCTGCTTTTGTAACAGGGAGTGATTTGGTTATTGATAGAGCATCCTTTGTATCAGTTTTGTAGGTAAGTTATCATCTAGCTCTTTACTTTTTTTATTGACATGCATCGGGTTAACTAACACAAAGTCAAAATCTCTAGCTCTGAGAAAACAGGCTAAACCAAGCCAAAAATAACCTGTGGGTTCAACATCGAATATGACATGATCCTTCTTAATTTTCTTTTCTATGGAGTTCCATCCATTCCAAAAGTGTTTGGAACCCATGCATACTATAGCGGAAAGCGTCCGCCTGTAGCAGGAATCAACGGGGCTGTATCAAAAGGTCATGAAAAATGACCTTTTGACAGCCCTTTTTTCGGTTCTATAAGGTTTGTTGTTTGGAATAACTTATCCCTCTAGT
>NZ_FNDK01000055.1 GCF_900099605.1 Alteribacillus persepolensis | reverse complement strand
TGCTGCACTCTTTCCGTGCTGCAGGATTAGACCGCTATTTTCGTCTGGATGCATCAATCGGCCGTCCGTTCTTTTTATTAGAAAAACAATAACCGTATTGTATGGAAGAACATGTAACCACAATAGTTAAGGTTACGTAATGCTAAATACATCAAATTATATAAAAATAGGGAGGAAAGAATATTATGTCTGTGAAGGTGCAAAATCAGAGTCTGCTGGATCATGTATTGACTGACATTCGCAACCGACGGGATGAATTTGAAACAAAACGGCACGTACCTCGTGATATGGTGGACCAATTAAAACAAATCGGCGTCTATCGAGCTCACGCGCCTCGATGCTTTGGTGGAGATGCACTTTCGCCTTCGGAATTTCTTAAGCTGATCGAGTCCATCTCAGAGGCTGACGGTTCGACTGGTTGGGTGGCAAGCTTTGGATCTGCGGCACTCTATCTAGCGGCCTTGCCGAAAGAAACCCTAAAAAAACTTTATGAAAACGGGCCGGATATAGCTTTTGCGGGAGGTTTGTTTCCAGTTCAGCCCGCAGAGAAGGTCGAGGGCGGCTGGCGTGTGAACGGTCTCTGGAAGTTCGCGAGTGGCTGCATGGGTGCCGATATCCTCGGAGTTGGCATTGGATCTGGAGAAGACGGTAAACCACTTACGGCTGTGCTTAAACCTGAGGACGTGGAAATTGTCGAGAATTGGGAAGTAATCGGAATGCGTGGAACTGGCAGTCATGACCTGCAAGTAAAAGATGCTTTCGTCTCTGATGAATGGACTTTTGTACGCGGTGGTGTCCCTTCGGTTGAAGAACCTATCTATCAGTATCCATCCATCGCTTATGCAGCACAGGTGCTAGCGGTAGTTAATCTTGGCATAGCCCGTGCAGCTCTTGATGAAATTTCCAAGATGGCTGGTGCCAGCTCTATTACTGGGGCGCCGAAAATGGCAGAACGTGCTTATTTGAGAATTTCCCTAGCAAAAGCAGAAGCATCTCTACGGTCGGCACGCGCTTTCTTTTATGAGACAACGGAATCTGCGTGGGAGTCCATTCTAAAAGGTGACGGTGTATCTGCTGACCAAACAAGTAACCTCCGTCTAGCAGCTGCTCAAGCTGCTCGTGAAGGTGCGCAAGTTGTTCAGTCGGCCTACTTGCTTGCTGGCACCAAGGCGATATACGATGGGCATCCGCTGCAGCGCTATCTGCGCGATGCAATGGTCGTGACTCAGCACGCATTTCTTAATGAAAGCATGTATGACGGAGCTGGATCAGTGTTCCTGGGCGTACCTCCGATGCGTGGGTACATCTAATGCTTTTTCGTGCTTCGTTGTGTTGGGCTTAAGGATCTGGCTGTCGGAATTAGTCGTGATACGCCGGGTGTGTGGATGGGGTGTTCCTTTAGGAGGTGTTTTCCCGTCCGCATAACCTCCAACCTCTCAGGTTACATTGTGAAGAAGGAAACGCTGTGGAGGCAGAAGACGCCTAGTGTCTCTTTTATCAGGAGGTTTTTCAATACGACCAAAACTGATGTAGATAGAGGCATGAGCATGCATATCAGTTTCATCCTTTCTTTTTATGAGCTGAAAGAATGTATAACGAAGTTAATATAGGGAGTTCATTACATATCGGTAATGTTTCATATAAAGAAATTATATAGTTTCTTTTAGTTTATGAAAGGAAGTGGATATTAAAGATAATACAGAAAACCTTTGTAAAAAGACTGGTTATTAGATTTTGTTTTTATTACAAAATATATACTTGTTTCTCATTAAGAAACTTTTTATTGTTTGATTTTTTAAAATATAATATAATTTATTGGTACATGAGTGAGTATGCCTATGCTTTCATCTAGTGGTGTAAAAGCTGGTATTAATGGCAGATGATTATTTAGGTGATTGAACACAGTTGAAACAAACAGTAATGAATCTTTAGATGTGAATATTTTTAATATTTAAACTTGCTGGTTATCGTATCAAGTCATTTGATATAACTATTAGTTATTATTTTATTGAGTTCGTAATTAAAGGAGGGATCGTTATATTGTAACTAGCCGAGTAAAGGGTATGTTTTATGATAAACAGATAGGGCCGTTTCTATTTCTCGGAAAAAGTGGAGCAGATAGTGCTATCAGAAATAATGTAAACGTTTTTTTACAAGCTGTTCAAGAGAGAGGCAGCTAAAACAGCTGTATCTAGTTCTAATGAGTTAAACAGGTACCAGCGTATCTAAAATTAAGCAGTAAGGGGGGAGACGGTATGAATACAAAGAGCAGGAAGGTAGCAATTGTTACCGGGGCAGCCCAAGGACTTGGACTTGCCATTGCTGACAAATTATTAACTGATGATATGAACGTAGTTTTTATTGACAACAATGACGCTCAATTGAATGAATTGAGAAAATCGAAAATATTAAAAGATGTTACAGAAGATCGCTTTATGCTGCTTAACATCGATGTTTCTGATGTCGAAGCGATTCAACAAGGCGTAGAGAAAACGATGGGTGCCTGGGGCAGAATAGACGTACTAGTCAATAATGCCGGAGTCCGTAAAGAAACCGCTCTAGAGGATGTAACGGCGGATGAATGGAATGCAATTTTATCTATTAATCTTGGCGGTACTTTCTTCTTTTCTCAAGCCGTCTTAGAAATCATGAAAAAGCAAAAACAAGGCCGTATTATTAATATGTCTTCATTTGGAGGACAGGCGGGTCCGCTTACTTCAGGCGCTCATTACTGTGCGTCGAAAGCGGGTCAACTAGCTTTGACGAAAGTGTTTGCGCGTTCTCTTTCTGACTATGGTATAACCGTTAACGCGGTATCTCCAGCTGCAATCGAGACACCGGAAATGGAGAAGATGGATCCGGACAAATTAGAGAATATGAAAACAGGCATTCCGGTCAAACGGTTTGGAAAAGCAGAGGAAGTAGCAGATATGGTGTCTTACTTAGCTTCTGACAGTGCAAGTTATGTTACTGGAGCTACTCTAGACATAAATGGCGGATTATTAATGAGATAATAAGGAGATGAGATGCAATGGGAGAAATAAAGCATGATACACCACAAGTACCAAGTCCACTACGAGTTTTCATGACCTTTGAGTC
>NZ_FNDK01000056.1 GCF_900099605.1 Alteribacillus persepolensis | reverse complement strand
AGCTGCATAAGCTGGTTATAAAAAAATACCATGGTCACCATCTGGAGGGATGGCGTCCATGGTATTTTTCGTTAAGGGCTTTTGATACAGCCCCTATTGTCTGCTGAATAATATTTGCAGTCCAATCACTGTAAACAATGTTCCTTGAATGACATTGAGACGACGCTGGATGCGGGGGTGCCGCAAGACAAGTGTGCTTGTTTTATGGGCGGCGACGCTGACAACAGAAAAAATCAGCAAGGCCTGGATAAGAAAAATACATCCGAAGAGCACCATTTGCAGCGGTACAGAGCCTGCTGTTGGATCAGTAAATTGAGGAAGCAGTGCTAAAAAGAACAGGGACACTTTTGGGTTTAACAGATTCATAATAATTCCTTTTTTGTACAGTTTCCGGTAGGTAAACGGACTGGCATCGTTTGAAAGAGCGACGTTTGATTGATCTCGAAATGCCTGCCAAGCTAAATACAAAAGGTACGCTGCCCCTGCATATTTGACTACAGAAAATGCAATAGAAGATTGATAGATAATAGCAGAAATACCGGCAGCAGCAAAAGCGATATGTACGAGTAAACCAGTGCAAAGTCCCAGTGCTGTAGCAATACCGGCCATTTTGTTTTGTGTCATGCTTTGGGCGATAACAAATAATATATCAGGTCCTGGGGCAATGGTCAGGACAACAGCCGTTCCTAAAAATGCCAGAATAGCCAAACCATCCATGTGTCTTCCTCCTTGTTGACTGTTTACTACGAGTATACAAGAAAAGTGAAGGAATGAGAAATGGATGGCGGCAGGTTTACGAGTATATGATTGAATGCTCTTGTAAGTAATGCTGCACGTAATCGCTGAATTGCGCAATCGATTCTTTGGCAAACCGTTGTACACGCGAAGTCACCCACAGCGGCCGTTGAATGTGAACGCCGCTCACATCGACTTCACAAAGCAGCCCGGCTTGAAGTTCCTGCCTGACAGCCAAACGTGAGACATATCCATAGCCAAGCCCTGATTGGACAGCGCTTTTTATCGCTTGGGTTGTGCTCAGTTCCAATGTACTTTCTATTTGGGAGAGGTCTATCTTTTCGGAGAGATGGTCTTCAACGATTTGCCGGCTTGCTGATGTGCGTTCTCTCTTTACCATGCGCTCTGACAGAAGATCGCGAGGCACGATATGTTTCTTTTTTGCCCATGGGTGTTTCGGTGAAACAATTAAAACAATGTGGTCACTAGCAATCACTTTTTTGTTGAGCTGAGGATTTTGGACATTGCCTTCGACAAAAGCCAAGTCAATGTTTTCTTCTTCAAGGTCGGCCAGGACAGCAGGTGTATTACTGATGGATAATTGTATTTGCAGCGCAGGATAATCCTGCTGAAAAGCGCTGATGATTTCGGGTAAAATGTACTCTCCGAGCGTATAAGAAGAGCCGATTTTTAACGTTTGTGTGTGAATGCCCCGTAACTCCTCGATATTTTCTACGGATTGTTCATATTCTTTGACGATGTTTTTAGCGTGGTAATACAATCGTTCCCCGGCAGGCGTTAACACAATCGAGCTGTGTTCACGATCAAAGAGAAGGGTGGAATAATGTTCTTCAAGCTGGCGAATCTTTTTGGTAACCGCTGGCTGGGAGAGGTATGCTTTTTTCGCAGCAGCACTAATGCTGCCTTCTTCTTTGACATAGCAAAAAAGCTGAAAGGTCTGGATATTCATGGATGACACTCCTTGTTATATCTGAAAAAACATGCTTACTCCCATAACAACCACGATAGCAGCTAGTAAACGTGTAATTGTTGACCCTTTCATCTTTTTGGACAGCACGGCACCAACCTGGGCGCCGGCAAGGACACCGATGCCGCTCCACAGCACGATGTTCCACTCCACGTTGTTGTTGATTACACTTGGAATCAAACCGCTGAGAGAATAAATGGCAAGGGAGAAAATCGACGTAGCAGTTGCTGCCTTTAAAGATAAGCCAAATCCGTACGCTAATATCGGCACGAGCAGCCAGCCTCCTCCAATGCCAAAAAAAGAGGAGATAATGCCAAGCAAAAGGCCTACGCCAAGCAGAAATGGGAATGTAATCATGTGATCTTCACTGATATCTTTTCCATGTAAAGTATAACTGTTTTCTGCTGTTGCAGCTACTTCTGGCGCCGGTTCTTTTTTTGTTTTTGGCTGTTTTTTTATTGTTAAAAATAAACCGAGTCCAATTAACAGGCAGGCAAACAATGCGTAAAAGACAGCTTCCGGGCTGAACTGAACCAATCGTTCTCCTAAAATTGTACCTGGAAATGCACCGGCAGCAAGCAGTAAGCCAGTTCGCAATAATACTCTGCGCTGCTTTATAAACACAGGCAATCCGGCAGCTGCATTTAAAAAGACAATCGCAAGGCCGGTTGCTGCTGCAGCTTCTGGCGTTATATCATAAAACATTAACAGTACGGGGACAAACAAAAAACCTCCGCCTGCTCCGATAATCGTTCCATACGTACTTGCTGCAAACCCCAGCAGGATAAGCGCGATAATAATCACGATACGTCCTCCTCTCACTATTTCATTTATATCACGATAAAAGAATAGAAATGGAGAAAAATGAAAAAGAGAATACGGTATAACAGTTAGTAATAATTACAGGATGCCCAATTTTTAAAAAAAGTTGCGTGGGAAGAGAAGGAAGCGGAGAAAGGACTGTCTCAAAAGGTTATAATTGACGGCTTTTTGAGACAGCCTCTTGTCTTTAAAAGGTATGAACAAAAAAGCTCTATATTGAATGTGGTGGTGTTGCTTGTGGAACCACGAGATAGAAGGAAAATAAAAAGGATAACGAAAAAGCGAAACAAACATCTCTATCCTGACAAAGCAAATATGCCTAATCTTTACTTCGTTATAAATTTTCTCATCATTACTGGTTATTGGTGTATTTGGCAATCGTTTTTTGTAGGTAATGGCAATCCTAATTATACAAATAACGGTATATTAATCCACATTGTGGAGACTTGACATGGAGCCTCGGTGGACAAGATAAAAGGCAATAGGGCAGGAAAGGGTCTTGCTTGGCAAGGCAG
>NZ_FNDK01000058.1 GCF_900099605.1 Alteribacillus persepolensis | reverse complement strand
TTGTATTTGGCAAGTAAAAAATGTATGAAATGGCATTTAAAAATGCATGCCACTTGCCAATCGGTTTTACTGATGTAATAAAGCCTCTTTATAGCGAAAGCTATCTCCTTGAAACACTAATAAATGTGAGTGATGAATCAAACGATCAATGACGGCTTCTGTTAAAATGGAGTCACCAAAGACATGGTTCCATTGCCCAAATTGAAGGTTCGTCGTGATGACGAGACTCTTACTTTCATAACACATCGATATAACTTGAAAAAGTAATTCTGCGCCTTCTTTATTCAAGGGTATATAGCCGAGTTCGTCTAAAATCAGTAAATCTAGCTTTTCTAGTCGTTTCATAAGCTTTGGCAGCGATTCATTTTGGTTCGCTTCAATTAATTGGTTTGCTAAGCCTGCCACAGTGTGGAATTTCACTTTACTGCCAAACCTATGTATGGCATTTAGGGACAGTAACGTTGCCAAATATGTTTTTCCTGTTCCAACACCCCCATACAAAATCAAGTTTTCTTTATTGTGAATGAAGTCTCCATGCAAAATATTCATTCTTTCAATTCCTTGTGGAATTTGAATATGCTCCCACTGAAAAGGTTGATCTCCAGTCTTCGGTAATTGAGCTTGTTTGAGTAATAGGTTCACCTTTCTCTCTTCTCGATTTTCTACTTCCTTTTCAAAGAGCTTTAGAAGGTATTCCTCATGACTTTCTGCTTTCACACTTTCAAAGTTTTCTCGGATCCAGCTTAATTTCAGACGCTTGGCATAAGCTTCGATTTGTTCTTTCACTTTTCTGCACCTCCTTCATGGAAGAAGGCATCGTAATGAGAGAGTCCACGTGTCATATCAGGAATCTTTGGAACGTTCTTACCTGTAGGAACACTCATGTGTGTGTTACTTTGATTTAATAAAGAATAAAAACAATGTTTAATTTGATCAACATGAGGATGCCCGTGTTTTGAAGACAATGCCAAAGCTTGATTTAATAACGTAAAATCATTATTTTTTAACAGCTTTCCTATCAGCCGTAAGGCTGCTTTTTGTTCTTCTTCTGTACAGCTCTTCAGATACGAAGACCATTCTTCAGGAAACTGATCGTATAAACTTGAGTATTTGATTGCCTTTGGACGTTTGGCTAATAAATCAAGATAAGGTTGCCATACCATTGATTGTCTTTTGATGCCATATAATCGCTGGTGACGTACGATCACATCATGATCTTCAGTTAGAATGGTGATCATATTATAAGAGATACATACCTTTACACGCTGTTTGGCAAAGCGTGGCGAAGTAGAATACTGTTTCGCATCAATCGCAATAAATCCGTATTTATCAGCTTTGATATCTTGGTATCGAACACATTCAAAGTCTTTTTCTGGTAACACAAGCCATTCGTTCTTATCTTCCGTAAATAATTCAGATTGAAGCACTTTCTTTTGATAATGCGGTCGTTGACGATCTTCCTCAGCGAGTTCCCATAATGTTTTATTAAATTGATCAAGGTCAGTAATTACACACTCGGGGAGTAGGTAGTTATTTCGTACATATTTGACCATGGCCTCGACATGCCCTTTTTCATTTCCCTTTCCAGGATTACAGAACTCATAATGAAAGCCATAGTGGAGGACAAAACGTTCAAATGTGTCCGTTAATTCTCGTTCTCCCTTTGACTTGATCTTCTTCACCGCAGGTGATAAATTATCAAACCTTATGGTTTTAGGGACACCACCCATATAACGAAACATACGTGAGAGCCCCTCAAGAAGACACTCCGTATTTTCAGATGGGAACACTTGAAAGTAAAACGTGTTACTGTATGGAAAAGACAGAACCAAAAATGGCAAATCAATGACGTTACCTCCATACTGGAAAGGTGCTGTACCGAAATCAACTTGTGCTGTTCCTGGAACTGCTTCAAGGGGGAGAGCCGCCTCTTGATCATATTCATTGAGTGCTTTCTTTCGCTTTGATACGTAATCACGGACCGTTCGATAAGAACCTTTAAAACTATGAAATTTCTTTAACTGCTGGTACATACGCTTTGCGGTACGATGGTTTTTCTTTTTCTTTTTGAAATCTTCTTTGATCCATTTATCAATGATCGGTTTTACAGGACCCATGACTGGTGAATAACGCTTTTGAGGTTTCCTTTCACGAAACTCTTCTTGATTTGCGTATTTTTTAACCGTTCGAGGGTCAACCTCGACTCTCCTAGAAACATCGGCGTAACTTTCACCTTTTTGGTTTACCTCATGTCTGATATAATCAATCTGTGCCACTGCTAACATCTCCTAATAACCTCCTGCTGAACGTTGTTGGTCCAACGAGGAGTTTAAAGTTATCTTGGGGTGTTGGCAAGTGGCTTTTTTTGCGTCTAATAGACCTACATAAATTAAGTGCCAAAACCTACATTTTTAGAATGCCATAAACAAT
>NZ_FNDK01000061.1 GCF_900099605.1 Alteribacillus persepolensis | reverse complement strand
ATGTCTAACACAACAATATCAGCTTGAATATTTTTGGTAATATCGTTCCATTCTTCGACAATCTCGTTTTTATTTCTTCCGAAACGGTCGAGAGAATGAATATACAAAACATCGCCTTTACGAAGAATACGTTTGAGTAATTGATAATTTTCTCGTTGAAAATCTTTTCCACTTACTTTATCCATGAAAATATCTCTTTCATTAATCCCGTGTTCTTTCATAGCAGCAATTTGTCTTTTTTCATTTTGATCTTTACTGCTTACTCTTATATAACCCATTCGTCTGTTTTCCATTTACTACTAGCATTCCTTTCCACAAACATCCAGTGTACCTTCTTCATTATACCTCATTTCCGTTCGTAAATGTACGTCAAATTAAATGGACGTTCATAATTATTTTCTTGTTATTTACGAACGTTTATAGCTATCTATTAGATGAAAAAATAAACCGTTCGTAAAGGTATACTTTTACAAACAGATCCAAAACCCCATTGCAGAAAAGGGCCATTTAATGGAACAAACATTGAGTAAGTGGTAGGATTCTGAAATAATTTAGGGAAAGAGAATATGATTGTTCCGTGTATTCTGAAACAAAAAAGAGTTCATTTCGTCTATTTAGCAAAATGCGTTAATGAGGGGGGGTTAAATTGAGTAAGTTACTTTTCGTCTTCATGTTACTAGCCTTAAGTTTCACTTTATTCGGGTGTAACAATTTTCAGGAGATACAAGATACCGAGACATCTGGAAATCATTCATCTAAAAAAGAGGAACACTCTGAACAGAAAGTTGTTATTATGGATTCTATTGAAGCCCCATTGCCACCAGAGGCTGAAAATATTCAATCTATGCCTAGAAAAAGTGAGCCGCAACAACTGCCAAATGCAAATTTAGATGACCCAATGGTCATTACTAAAATGCCCTATTCTGAAGTTTATGTTTTGAAATAACTGTTATTTAGAATGAACAGACCATTAGCTGAAGGAGTTTTAAAGTGAAGCAAGGTATTATTTTTGCAGTGATATGTTTAACTCTTTTATTGACGGCATGTAATGATGCTACTCAGATGAACGAGGAGGAACCAGTGTCTGAGAGTGATTCGGGAGACAGTGTTGAAAAAGACAACAGCAATGAATCGGTGTTAGCGTTAAAAGATATATCGGAAATAGAAGAGCATTATGCCAACTTAGGAGTGGATAATGTAGCTATCTATGATGTGAAAAAGGTCCCTCGAGACGCTGTCACTCTTGAATTAATGGTGAACGCTTATGAAGATGGCAAGCGTGTCGATGAATACGAGAGAGGAGTTGTAGGGATAGGGTTACGGGAGAAACATAGAGAAGAGTTGGATGAACTGGCTATCACTCTTACCAAAAATCCATCTAAAACGGAAGACACTACTTATCGATTGGACCTTGCACAAGTATTTGACAGAAATAAAGAAGGAAATGGCGATTCGTCCACTTATGTGGACACATCCGTCTCTACAACACCTATCCTAGAAATTCCTTTTCAAAACGAAGAATCAGTAGTCACATCCATTCAACCCTCGGCACCTGTTGAACTCGGTGAAACGTCATGGCTAATTGTCCAGCATTCTGGTTCTTCAACGACTAATAATATCAACAGTGAACGTAACTTAGAAGAATTAATAAATGATGAAGAACGAGTAATGGTAATTGGTGTGCATTGGTCAGAAAAATCAATAACTGAATTGGCCGATGAGTAGACTCTTCCTAAGTAACAAATTATTTGGCAAGTTTGTTAAGTAATAGGGCAGTTTACTTGAGGTTAAGGAAACCATTTTGTACCCTCTAACGTCTAATTTTATAGAGGTGATTGAATGAAACAAAAAAAGGTCCTTACTCTTGGTCTAATTTTTTTTAGCGTTATTGTATTAGTAATTGGCTGCTCAGAAAATGGTGGGAACCACTCAGACGGGGATTTAAGAGTAGAAGGCTATATACTTGAAAAAGAAGGGAACCGAATATTGGTAGCTGAAGATATTACACCGGAGAAATATGAAAACATAAAAGATAAATCAATTCCAGAATTGGATAAAGAACAAGTTTCACTTATTTACTTAGGCTATGATAATCCTAATAAATTAAGTATAGGGGAAGAAATAGTGGCACAAATAAATAATGGAATTGACCAGTCCTATCCTGCTCAAGCTGAAGCAAAGGATATTAAAGTAAAAGATTAAAAATCCACTCTTCTGTAAACGGGCGCCGCTCGACAAGTTCTGCTATAAGCGCATGGAGCGTGAAATGCAGGGGATTACTTAGCGGACAATCCTAACTTTACAACCAAGGAT
>NZ_FNDK01000062.1 GCF_900099605.1 Alteribacillus persepolensis | reverse complement strand
TTGCTAAACCTGAAGAAATTGCCAATTTAGCTCTCTTTTTAGCCAGTGATGAATCAAGCTATATGACAGGTTCGGGTATCGTCATTGATGGAGGAATGTGCGTAGAAGCCTAAAAAAACCAATAAACTATTAATTTACGAAAACAGAGTGGATCAGTTATCAATCTAGCAACTAGTAAAAAGGAGGATAAGCGATGAATCAATTAGCAGGAAAAGTAGCGATTGTAACTGGTGGGGCATCAGGAATTGGTAGAGAAGTTGCGTTACAATTTGCGAATGAAGGTTCGAAGGTGGTTATCGTTGACATCAATGAAGAAAAAGGAAAAGAAATTGAAAAACTGATCAAAGATGATCGTGGTAGTGCATTGTTCATACGAGCAGATATAACTAATCCATATGCTGTAAATGAACTTTATTCTAAGGTGGAAGAGACGTACGGAAAAGTGGATATCCTATTTAACAATGCTGGTATATTTTTAGAGGGACGACTGACACATGAACTTAGTTTTACAGAATGGAAGAAATTGATGAGCGTGAACTTGGATGCAGTATTCCTCATGGCTCGAAAAGCACTTAGATATATGTTAAAGAACGGAGAAGGCGTTATCGTGAATACAGCATCTGCAGTGAGTGACGTTGGTTACGCTCAACAAGCAGCTTACACTGCTTCTAAACATGCTGTTGCAGGCTTTACAAAGACGTTAGCTTTAGAATATTCCAATCATAATATCAGGGTTAATGCGATATCTCCTGGGGAAACAGAAACACCACTTATAGATTGGTACTCAAAGGAAGAACTGGAAGCAGTATTAGCAGATTATCCAATAGGTCGAATGGCGAAACCAGTGGAAATGGCAAAAGCAGTAGTTTTCCTTGTAAGTCCAGATGCAAGCTATATTACAGGAACTAATCTATTTGTAGATGGTGGATTTACAGCAAAGTAGAATTTTAAAGGCTTTAGTGTGAAAACATGATAGGGGGGCGTAAAGTTTGGATAATAAAAAGAGATGGACAGCGTTATGGATTAGTTTTTTTGCTATGTCATTTATGTTTATACCTTATGTTGGCTATTCCATAATAACAATTGATTTAATGGAAGAATTTTCAATTAACTATACTCAGATAAGTTTAATTGCATCAATAGCAGCTATATCTGCCGGGCTCACTCTACCTTTTGCTGGTCATTATGTGGATAAATATGGACCTAAAAAAATTATGTTAGTAGGAATTGGGATACTAGCGATTGGGCAATTAGTTTTTGCTTTTGCTCCAAGTTTCGGTTTACTTTTATTTTCACGTGCCATACTTGGAGTAGGGATTGGCTTAATGATTATTGCTCCGTATACGATGGCCCTATTATGGTTTAAAGAAAGCAACTCTGCGGGTTTAGGTTTAGGCATTATGTTGGGGACAGATAGTATTGGTATTTTAATGTCAAACTATCTATTAGCAATTGTTTTAAATGCAATTAGTTGGAGAATGGGAATGTTTTGGACCAGTATAGTATTAATTGTACTAGGCTTATTTGTAGCTTTAAGTTTAAAAAATCCTCCTATAAAAAAGGGAGAACATCCTGACAATACTAATTCCCTGAGTATTAGGGATTTTATAAATACACTTACTAATAGAAACGTAATTGGTGCAACTATTTATCTCATAGGTTTGTTTAGTATATTCAGTCTAGCTGTTTATTGGATCCCTACAATACTAATTGAAGAACGTGGATGGTCGGCTGAATTATCTGGGTTCATCAGTACAACATTTGCTTTAGCTGGATTTCTTGGTGCTTTTTTATTCGGAATATATTCAGACAAGTTAAAAAGACGGAAAATATTCATAACAGTCGGTAATTTATCGGGAGTTGTAATTTTTGCTATAGTTTCTTATGTCTATAGTTTAGAAAATTATATTTTGTTAGCAGCGTTACTCCCAGTATCTGGACTTTTGGGATATGGAGGGGCATCTGTTGCTTATACAATAGCTGCTGAAAGTGTGGGAGATAAAAAAGCGGGTTTAGCCAATGGAATAGTTGCAGGAGCAGGAATTTTTTTAGGGACTGTTATTATCCCGACTATACTTGGCTATGTCAAAGATATAACTGGAAGTTATCTTTTTGGCTTCTTAAGCCTCGCACTTTTTTTAGGAATTGTTAGTATATTGAGTTTCTTATTCCTCAGAGATCTGAAAGCTACAACTCCAATTAATGAAGGGGAAATTAAGGGAGGGAAAATCTA
>NZ_FNDK01000065.1 GCF_900099605.1 Alteribacillus persepolensis | reverse complement strand
GGTAAGAGCTCACCAAGGCGACGATGCGTAGCCGACCTGAGAGGGTGATCGGCCACACTGGGACTGAGACACGGCCCAGACTCCTACGGGAGGCAGCAGTAGGGAATCATCCGCAATGGGCGAAAGCCTGACGGTGCAACGCCGCGTGAGTGAAGAAGGTTTTCGGATCGTAAAGCTCTGTTATTAGGGAAGAACAAGTACAGCTCGAAGAGGGCTGTACCTTGACGGTACCTAATCAGAAAGCCCCGGCTAACTACGTGCCAGCAGCCGCGGTAATACGTAGGGGGCAAGCGTTGTCCGGAATTATTGGGCGTAAAGGGCGCGCAGGCGGTTTCCTAAGTCTGATGTGAAAGCCCACGGCTCAACCGTGGAGGGTCATTGGAAACTGGGGAACTTGAGTGCAAGAGAGGAGAGCGGAATTCCACGTGTAGCGGTGAAATGCGTAGAGATGTGGAGGAACACCAGTGGCGAAGGCGGCTCTCTGGCTTGCAACTGACGCTGAGGCGCGAAAGCGTGGGGAGCGAACAGGATTAGATACCCTGGTAGTCCACGCCGTAAACGTTGAGTGCTAGGTGTTAGGGGTTTCGATGCCCTTAGTGCCGCAGCAAACGGCATTAAGCACTCCGCCTGGGGAGTACGACCGCAAGGTTGAAACTCAAAGGAATTGACGGGGGCCCGCACAAGCGGTGGAGCATGTGGTTTAATTCGACGCAACGCGAAGAACCTTACCAGGTCTTGACATCTTCTGCTACTTCCAGAGATGGAAGGTTCCCCTTCGGGGGACAGAATGACAGGTGGTGCATGGTTGTCGTCAGCTCGTGTCGTGAGATGTTGGGTTAAGTCCCGCAACGAGCGCAACCCTTGACCTTAGTTGCCAGCATTCAGTTGGGCACTCTAGGGTGACTGCCGGTGACAAACCGGAGGAAGGTGGGGATGACGTCAAATCATCATGCCCCTTATGACCTGGGCTACACACGTGCTACAATGGATGGTACAGAGGGAAGCAAAACCGTGAGGTCAAGCGAATCCCAAAAAGCCATTCTCAGTTCGGATTGCAGGCTGCAACTCGCCTGCATGAAGCCGGAATCGCTAGTAATCGCGGATCAGCATGCCGCGGTGAATACGTTCCCGGGCCTTGTACACACCGCCCGTCACACCACGAGAGCTTGCAACACCCGAAGTCGGTGAGGTAACCTTTTGGAGCCAGCCGCCGAAGGTGGGGCAGGTGATTGGGGTGAAGTCGTAACAAGGTATCCCTACCGGAAGGTGGGGATGGATCACCTCCTTTCTACGGAGATATTTTTCCGAGTCGAGCTCTTTTCACCGTTGGTGAGAAGAGCGGGCGCTGTGACTTTCATTCAATTTTGAGAGGAGAAC